>NZ_JBIAOF010000001.1:0-569540 GCF_042878785.1 Nonomuraea sp. NPDC003560
GTAAGGCTCCCGGTAGACGACCGGGTTGATAGGCCGGAGGTGGAAGCACAGTAATGTGTGGAGCTGACCGGTACTAATAGGCCGAGGACTTGACCTCAAAGCTTTTTTGCTCGCGTCCACTAGGCAATTCTGAGACAGCAAACAGTTCTGTTTGTTTGTTTCATAGGGTTACGGCGGTTATGGCGGGAAGGAAACACCCGGTTACATTCCGAACCCGGAAGTTAAGCTTCTCTGCGCCGATGGTACTGCACTCGGGAGGGTGTGGGAGAGTAGGTCACCGCCGGACAATCTTTCGAAAGGGCCCCACACGCTTGTGTGGGGCCCTTTCGCATTCACCGGCATGACAACACGAACAGGGCCACCCCCAGCAGCCGGGGTGGCCCTTTTTTGCGTTCGGGGACCAGTGGGTCAGACGCGCTGCCACAAAGCCGGCACGTTGGGTGGCTCCCAACCGGCCATTGACGTGTGCCCTTGCAGGCACCGGTACGTCGACCCGCCGTAGGTTACCTGGTCACCCGCCTGGTAGGTCACCCCAACCTTCCAGGTTCCGCCGCCCGGAGACGGGCTAGTCGTGGGCGTGGGAGTGGGCGTCTGTGTGGGTGGCACGCCCTGCACGTTGAGCACGAAGTCGAACGTCGCTTCCTTCCCCGACCCGACGGGGCGGACGTTCATGAGCAGTCTCGGGTCGTAGATGCTGTCGGTGTTGTTGCGCGGCTCGCCCGGGAAGTAGAGCTGCGTGGTGAGGATCCCACGGCCCGGAGCCTGCGCCTTGACGTGGATGTGCCGGGTACGGCCGGGGTAGAGGCCGGGCACGATGGTGGTGAGCTTGAAGGCCCCCTGGGCGTTCGTGTACTGGTGCCCACGGAAGTTGTACGTGACGTTGTCGTAGTTGCCGTTGGTGTCGGCCTGCCAGAAGTCGAGCAGGACGTTCGCCAGTGGCTGACAGGACAGTCCGAACACGTATCCGCTCACCGTCAGCGGGGTGCCCGAGCCCGGGAGGGTCGAGCGCTGGGGGGAGTTGGGCTTGAAGTAGGGGCCCTCGGTCTGCGAGATCGTGAGATCGTCACCGTCGTCGCAGAACGGGGTGGGCTCCAGCTGCTGGCCGGTCCCGGCCATGGTGCGGGCCAGGGCCGGCACCTCGCCGATCAGGAACGGGACCGGTGTCGCTATGAGAGCCGCCTTGAACAGCGCCTTTCTGGTGATTCCGCGCTGCCTTTCCTCGCGAGTGTTCTCGCCTTCCACGATGGCCTCCTTGAAAGCGCCTGCTGGGGGGTAGAGCAGGCTGTTCTCCAAGGTGGCACCCTGCGGCGGAGGTGAGTACCCTCTAATTTTCTATACGATTCACGATATGTTTGCCCCGCGTCCAGACCGCTACGCGTGGTCAGTAGGGTTGAGGGGTGGATTATCGTGCGGTTGAACGTGCCATCCTGGAGCGGGGCGTCGAGTGGGATTTCGAGCCGACGCTCGACAGGATCGCTGCGCTCATGGATTTGCTCGGCTCGCCTCAGCGGGCGTACCCGGTCATACACATCGCCGGCACCAACGGCAAGACGACCACGGCGCGGCTGACCGAGGCGCTGCTTCGCGAGCGCAACCTCAGGGTGGGCCGGTTCACCAGCCCGCACCTGGTCACCGTGCGCGAGCGCATCACGGTCGACGGCGAGCCGCTGAGCGAGGAGCGCTTCGCCGAGGTCTACGAGGAGATCGCGCCCTACGTCGAGCTGGCCGACGCGCAGGGGCACCGGCGCATCCAGTTCTTCGAGCTGCTGACGGCCATGGCGTTCGCGGCGTTCGCCGACACGCCGGTCGACGTCGCGGTCATCGAGGCCGGCATGGGCGGTTCGTGGGACGCGACGAACGTCGCCGACGGCCTGGTGTCGGTCATCACGCCCATCTCCCTCGATCACATGGATCGTCTGGGTCCTGACATCCCGAGCATCGCCGGGGAGAAGGCCGGGATCATCAAGCCGGGCGCCACTACCGTGCTCGCTCAGCAGGAGCTGGCCGCGGCCGAGGTGCTGATACGCCGCGCGGCCGAGGTCGGCGCCGTGGTGGCCCGCGAGGGGCTGGAGTTCGGCGTGCTCGGCCGGGAGATGGCGATGGGCGGGCAATTGCTCACCCTGCGCGGGCTCAAGGGCGTCTACGACGAGATCTACCTGCCGCTCTACGGCAGCTACCAGGCCAGCAACGCGGTGTGCGCGCTGGCCGCCGTCGAGGCGCTGACCGGTGGCGACGATCCGCTCGACGCGGATCTGGTGCGCCAGGCGTTCGCCCAGGCGGCCTCGCCCGGCCGGATGGAGGTCGTACGGCATACGCCCACGGTGGTGATCGACGCGGCGCACAACCCCGGCGGGCTGGAGGCGAGCCTGGAGGCGCTGCACGAGGCGTTCGACTTCGCCAAGGTGATCGGCGTGGTCGCCGTCATGCGCGACAAGGACGTCGAGACCCTGCTGGAGCTGCTGGAGCCGATGCTCGACGAGATCGTGGTGACGCGCAACTCCTCGCCCAGGTCGTTGTCGGCGCAGGAGCTCGCCGCGCTGGCCGTGCCGCTGTTCGGCGAGGACCGTGTGCACGTCGTCGAGCGGCTCGACGAGGCCATCGACAGGGGCATCGGCATCGCCGACGCGGAGGGCGAGTTCAGCGGGACCGGGGTGTTCATCACCGGTTCGGTGGTGACTGCCGGAGATGCCCGGCATTTGCTCAAGGCGGATGGTGTGAGATGAATTTCGAGGTCACACCGGGCATGCGCAGGCTCGGCGCGAGCGTGCTCGGCATGGAGGCCATCGTGGCCGGGCTCATCACGCCGGTGGCGATCACCGTGGGCGGCGTGGCCCCCGCGCTCGCCGTCGCGGTCGGCATCGGGCTGCTGGTGTTGTGCGTGGTCGCCGCGGGCCTGCTCAAACGGCCCTTCGGATACGTCATGGGCAGCGTCATCCAGGTGCTGGCCATCGCCACGGGCTTCATCGTGCCGACCATGTTCTTCCTCGGCGCGATCTTCGCGGCGCTGTGGATCACCGCGATTATCGTAGCTCGCCGTGTCGAGGGCGTGACTTCCCGCTAAAGTCGGCCTACATGGCCGTCCCCCCGATTCAACGGTCGCCGCTTCCGGCTGGCCTCAGACATTCCTGGCTGCTCGACGTGGTGCTCGGGCTGCTCGTCCTCGTGGCGTTGCCGCTGGCGATCGTCACGATACCCAACACGCTGTCCGTGGTCGCCGACCTGCTGCCGGGCGACTTCGACCAGATCGGGCTGAGCCGTACGCACGGGCTGGCGCTGCCCGCCCTGATGCTGACGGTGCCGCTCGCGGCCGTCGCGTTGCGGCGGATGAAGGTGGCTCACGTGCTGGTCGCGGGGCTCGCGCTGGTGGCGGTGGCCGACGCGGCGGGCGGATACGCGGCCTCAGAGCTGGTCGTCGGCGTCGTACGCGTGCTGCGCGGCGTCGGTGGCGGCCTGATCGTGCCGGCCACGCTGGTGGCGGTCTGGGACCGTACGCCCGCATTGCGCGGCCTGTGGGCCGGGGTGTTGTGCGTCAGCTTGCTGGAGGCTCAGGCGCTCGCGCTCTGGCCGCTGGTCGACGTGACGAGCTGGAAGGTCACGTTGCAGCCGTACCCGATGGCCACCGGGGTCGCGCTGGCGCTGGCGGCGGCGTACCTGCTGGTCTGGAGGCTCGCCGGGCGGGCGCCCGCGCCCGCGCCGGACGCCAGGGAGCGCAGCCGGCTGCTGCTCGCGGCCGTGCCCGCGGCGGCCATCGCGGTCGTGGCGGTCAGCACGGCGAGCGCGGGGTGGGGCGTCGTCCCGGTGATCCTGCTGGCGGGGGTGGCGATCGCCGGGCTGCTGGCGCTCGGCTCGATCGGCCGGGCGGAGGGCCGCACGCACGCGTACACGATGGTGGCCGTCGGGGTGGTGCTGCTGCCGAGCACGGCGCAGGTCACGCTGGTGGAGATGGGCGGTCTGGGCGGGCCGGGGCTGCGCGGGCTGTGGACGCCGTTCGGGGTGGCGGCGGTGCTCGCGGTCGTCGCCGGGGTGGGCGTGCGCATGTTCGCCAAGGGCGTGGGGCGGCTGGCGGCGCCGCTCGGGCTGCTGGCGATGGTGGTCGGCCTGTGCTCGGTGCGGCTGGTCGTCCCGTCGGCCGACGGGCTGGTGCTGGCGGTGCCGTTCACGTTGCTCGCGGTGGGCGCGACCGTGGCCGTCACGGCCACGCTCGGCGAGGTCGGGATCGGGGCGGCGGCGTTCGGGCTGTCGCTGGGCGTCGCCGGGGTGCTGGCGGGCTACCTGCTGGGCACCGGCGTGCAGATGTGGATGCTGGAGGGGGTCGGGTCGCGCCAGGAGCTGGTCGACAGCTTCGTGGGCGCGTTGCACTGGTGGGCGTTGATCGGCGGGTTCCTGCTGGTGGGCGTGATCGTGCTGGCGGCGGTGATGGGGCGGCGGCCGTCCCGGGAGGAGGAGCCGCCGTCCGGTGAGGAGCCGGCGGAGGTCGCGGTCGGGGCCGGTCGTGAGCGCGGGGCCGCGGCGCAGGAGCCGGTCACGACGTGGGGCTCGGTCGTACCCGAGGGCTCTCCCGCGCCCGAGGAGGACGAGCCCGCCGAGCCCGTGCCCGCGGTGCCGCCGCAGGCGCCCTCCCCGGAGGACGGCGAGCGGTCCTGAAGTCCTCGCCCGCGCGCGTCATGCCTGTGGCGCCGAGGGTGTGGGTGCGGACGGTAAGCTGAGCGACGGCTATGGCGACGCGAGGGCCCGTGCCCCGCGGAGCGCCCTCGTGGTCAGGCCAGGCGCCCGTAGCCGCGACCCGAATCTGTTCAAAGGAGAACCACACGTGTCCGAGCGCACTCTTGTCCTGATCAAGCCCGACGGGGTGAAGCGTGGCCTCATCGGTGACGTGATCGCCCGCGTGGAGCGCAAGGGCCTCAAGGTCGTGGCGATGGACCTGCGCACCCTCGACGCCGACACCGCCAAGGCGCACTACGCCGAGCACGCCGAGAAGCCGTTCTTCGGCGAGCTGGTCGACTTCATCACCTCGGCGCCGCTCGTGGCCCTGGTCCTTGAGGGCCCGCGCGCCATCGAGGCCTTCCGCGCGCTGGCCGGCGCCACCGACCCGGTCAAGTCCGCCCCCGGCACCATCCGCGGCGACCACGCCCTGGAGATCGGCGAGAACGTCGTCCACGGCTCCGACTCGCCCGAGTCCGCGGCCAGGGAGATCAAGATCTTCTTCCCCGACCGCTTCTAGCAGTCAGCTTCACCCGCGCGCCCGCCGGCTTCACGCCGTGCGGGCGCGTCTTTTTGTCGGCGGCGGGTTGTAGCGTTCACCGAGTCTGGCAGGCGCGGGCGCAGTTGATCCGGTCGTGTGGGTGCAATTCGGGCAAAATCCAGGTTGAGGTAGGGGCTGGAGATTTTTGTGGAGCGCGAGGGCTCATTGCGCTCACTGGTGGGTACGTCACGTTACGATTCGAATTCGATCCGTAGTCATTCGCGAACGACGATACGGAGGGCTCCGTTCCCCATGGGCAGCAAGCTCGCGTTTCTCGGCCGTGACATGGCGGTCGATCTGGGCACCGCCAACACGTTGGTATACGTGCGTGGCCGGGGCATCGTGCTCAATGAGCCGTCAGTCGTAGCGATCAACACCACCACAGGCAAGATCGTGGCGGTGGGCATCGAGGCAAAGCGAATGATCGGTCGTACGCCCGGCAACATCGTCGCGGTCCGCCCGCTGAAGGACGGCGTGATCGCCGACTTCGACGTCACCGAACGGATGTTGCGCTACTTCATCCAACGAGTGCACAGACGACGCCATTTCGCCAAGCCGCGCATCATCATCGCCGTACCGAGCGGCATCACCAGCGTCGAGCAGCGCGCGGTGAAGGAAGCCGGATACCAGGCCGGCGCAAGGAAGGTCTACATCGTCGAGGAGCCGATGGCCGCCGCCATCGGGGCCGGGCTGCCGGTGCACGAGCCCACCGGGAACATGGTGGTCGACATCGGCGGCGGCACCACCGAGGTGGCCATCATCTCGATGGGCGGTGTGGTCACCAGCCAGTCGATCAGGATCGGCGGCGACGAGCTCGACCAGGCGGTGATCACGTTCGCCAAGAAGGAGTTCTCGCTGATGCTCGGCGAGCGCACCGCCGAGGAGATCAAGATGGCGATCGGGTCGGCCTGCCCCAACGGCGAGGAGACCCACGCGGAGGTGCGGGGGCGCGACCTGATCAGCGGGCTGCCCAAGACGATCATCGTGTCGAGCGAGGAGATCCGCAAGGCCACCGAGGAGCCGGTCAACGCGATCGTCGACGCGGTGAAGACCACCCTCGACAAGTGCCCGCCCGAGCTGTCGGGCGACATCATGGACCGCGGCATCGCCCTGACCGGCGGCGGTGCCCTGCTCAAGGGGCTCGACGAGCGGGTCAAGGCCGAGACCGGCATGCCCGTCCACCTGGTGGAGAACGCCCTCGACTCGGTCGCCATCGGCTCGGGCAAGTGCGCCGAGGAGTTCGAGGCCCTGCAGCAGGTGCTCGTTCCGGAGTCGCGGCACTGATGAGAGACTCGCGCCGGGCCCGGCTGATCCTGGGAGTGCTGCTGATGGCGGCGCTGGTCGTCCTGACCATCGACCATCGTGCGGGCGACAGCTCACCGCTGCGTCCGCTGCGCTCGGCGGGGGCCTGGGTGTTCGGCGCGGCCGAGCGGTTCGGCGGGGGCGTGGTGCGTCCCGTCGGCGGCTTCCTGCACGCCCTGGCAAGCGCGCCCAGCGCGCAGCGGCACATCGAGCAGCTCCAGGAGGAGAACGCCAGGCTGCGGGCCGGGCTGTCCTCCAGCACGCTCGACGCCACCCGCTCGGCGGAGCTGAAGAAGCTGCTCGGCCTCTCCGGCACCGGCGGCTACAAGGTGGTCACGGCCAACGTGGTGGCCAGGCGCGGGCAGCCGGGGTTCGAGGACAGCGTGCAGATCGACGTGGGCACCGGTGACGGGGTGCGTCCCGACATGACGGTGCTCAACGGTGACGGGCTGGTCGGCCGGGTCATCCACGCCTCGTCGGCCACCTCCACGGTGGTGCTGCTCAGCGACCCCGCCTCGGCCGCCGGGGGGCGGCTGGAGGGCGGCCAGGAGATCGGCGTGGTGCACGGGGTGGGCGAGAACGGGCGGCTCGTGCAGTTCCGGCTGCTCGACTCGACGGCGCCGATGGAGCGGGGCGGTCGCATCGTCAGCTTCGGCTCCAAGAACGGGCGGCCGTACGTGCCGGGGGTGCCGATCGGGGTGATCGAGCGGGTGGAGTCCACGCCGGGGGAGCTGACCCGCATCGCCTACGCCAGGCCGTTCGCCGACCTGACGGCGCTCGACGTGGTCGGCGTGGTGGTCGAAGGGCCTAAGCGGGATCCGCGTGACGCGGTCCTGCCGGTCAAGGAGGGGGCGCGGTGATCGGCGACGGCACGCCCTCCGGCGAGGCCGCTGCTGGTGTGGTGATCGGGGGATGAGAAGCGTGCTGCTTTCGGCGGGGACGGAGGCGCGGTGATCGGGGCGATGGTCGTGGTGCTGGCGTTGCTGGCACAGGTCATGCTGGTCAACCGGCTGCCGTTGCCGGCGGGTGGCGCGCCTGACCTGGTGCTGCTGGCGGTGGTGGGCATGGCGCTGGAGCGCGGGCCGGTGGCGGGGGCGATGGTCGGCTTCTTCTCGGGGCTGCTGGTGGACCTGGTGCCGCCGACGGCGCATCTGATGGGCCAGTACGCGTTCGTGCTGGCCGTGGTCGGTTATGTGGCGGGGCGTGGCGCGGGCGGGCCGGCGACGACCGTCGTGCTGTGCGTGCTGATCGCGCCGCTGGTGGCCGTGGGGGTGGCCGGGCTGCTGTCCGATCCGCGGGTGTCGCTGGCGACGCTGACCCAGCAGGTGCCCGTCACCGTTCTCTACACGCTCATCGTGGCGCCGGTGGTGATCTGGCTGGCCACCCGGGGGAGACAGCCGAGGTACTCGACATGATCCGCATGCGTACCAGGTTGCTGGTGCTGCACGTCCTGGTGGTGCTGCTGCTCGTCGTGCTGGCCGTACGGCTGTGGCAGGTGCAGGTCGTGCGCGGCCAGGAGTTCGTGACCAGGGCGATGGAGACCAGGACGCGCACGGTGATCGTGCCCGCGGTGCGGGGGCAGATCCTCGACTCGTCGGGGCGTCCGCTGGTGCGCAACAGGACGGCGCTGGTCGTGTCCGTCGACCGGACGAAGCTGAACAGGATGCCGGGCGGGGGGATGAGCGTGCTGCGCAGGCTCTCCTCGGTGCTCGACCGGCCGGTCAAGGACCTGCGGCAGCGCATCACGCCCTGCGGGCCGGGGGTGGGCAAGCCGTGCTGGACGGGGTCGCCGTACCAGCCGGTTCCGCTGGACGAGAAGGTGGACACGCGCGAGGCGTTGCAGATCCTGGAGCGGCAGGAGGAGTTCCCGGGGGTGACCGCGGAGATCCACTCCGTCCGGCAGTACCCGGGCGGACGGGCCGGGGCGCAGATGCTGGGTTACCTGCAGCCGGTGACCGAGGCGGAGCTGGAGAAGCGCGAGGGGCTCAAGGCCAGCTTCTCCGGTGTCGACCTGGCCGGGCGCGACGGCATCGAGTACGTCTACGACGACGCGCTGCGTGGCAAGTCGGGGCTGCGCAGGGTGCAGGTCGACCGGATGGGCAAGGCACTCGGGGTCGAGGAGCAGGTGCCGCCGGTCGCCGGCGACCACCTGGTGACCAGCATCGACGCGCGGGTGCAGGCGGTGACGGAGAAGGCGCTCGCCAACGCGATGAAGAACGCGCCCGGGGCCGACGGCGGCGCCGCGGTGGTGCTCGACGCGCGTTCCGGGCGGGTGGTGTCGGTGGCCAGCGCGCCGGGGTACGACCCGGAGATCTGGGCCGGTGGCATCTCGGCCAAGGGTTACCAGTGGCTGTTGTCGGACAAGTCGGGTAAGCCGCTGGTGTCGCGGGCGATCAACGGGCAGTTCGCGCCCGGTTCGACGTTCAAGGTGTCGTCGGTGTCGGCGATGTTGCGGGCCGGGTATCCGCTCAACGGCACGTACGACTGCCCCGGGGCGTACATGGTGGGCGACCGGTCCTTCAGCAACTTCCGGGGGATCGGCCTCGGGCAGATGAACCTGCACACGGCGCTGGTCAAGTCGTGCGACACCATCTTCTACCGGGCGGCGTACGAGCAGTACCTGAAGGACGGCGGGCGCAACCCGAAGAAGCGCACGAAGGAGGTGTTCGCCAACACGGCCAGGGCCTTCGGCTTCGGCCGGCCGACCGGGGTCGACCTGCCGGGCGAGTCCTCCGGGCGCATCCCCGACCGGGCCTGGAAGAAGGACCTGTGGAACCGCACCAGCGCCACGAGCTGCGAGCGGTCGCGCAAGGGATATCCGGAGGAGAAGGACCGGGCGCGGGCCGACTTCCTCAAACGCCTGGCCCTGGAGAACTGCACCGAGGGCTTCCTGCTGCGGCCCGGTGACTCGGCCAACTTCGCCATCGGTCAGGGCGACGTCCTGGTGACGCCGATGCAGCTCGCGCGGGCGTACATGGCGCTGGTGAGCGACGGCAAGGTCCGCAGTCCGCGCATCGGGTGGGCGCAGGTGAGGCCCGACGGCAAGGTGGTCAAGACCATCGACGTGCCGGTGGTCGGCAAGCTGCCGATCAGCGACAAGGAGCGTAACTACATCAAGAACGCGCTGAGCCAGGTGCCCTCCGACGGCACCGCGGCGGGGGCGTTCACCGGCTTCCCGATGGACAAGGTGCGCATCGGCGGCAAGACCGGTACCGCGGAGGTGTGGGGCAAGAAGGACACCTCGTGGTTCGCGTCGTTCGCGCCCACCAACAATCCGCAGTTCGTGGTGGTCGTCATGGTGTCGCAGGGTGGCATGGGCGCCTCGACCGCGGCGCCGGCCGCACGCGAGATCTACGAGGGCATCTACGGCTTCAAGGGGCAGCCGGCCGCCGTGCCCGGCGGAAGACTCCCGACCAAGCTGCCGAAGTTCGCGCCCGACGGGACGGTGATCCACCAATGAACCGTGCCGTGGCCGCGCGGCGGCCCTCGCTCATCCAGCGGGCGATCGGCGAGCACTCGGTGGTGCGCCGCATGGACGGGCTGATGCTGGTCGCGGTGGCCGGGCTGTGCCTGATCGGCACCCTGCTGGTGTGGTCCTCGACCCGCACGTGGGCGCCCGGCGCCACCGGGCTGGTCAAGAAACACCTGCTCAACGAGGTCATCGGCGTCACCCTGTGCGCCGTGGTGGCGATGGTCGACCATCGGGCGATGCGGGCGTACGCGCCGCTGGTGTTCCTGGTGTCGCTGGTGGGACTGGCGCTGGTGATCACGCCGCTGGGCGCGACGATCAACGGGTCGCACTCGTGGATCCTGCTCGGAGGCGGGTTCGCGGTGCAGCCGTCGGAGTTCGCCAAGGTCGGGCTGCTGCTGATCATCGCGATGCTGCTGGCCCAGCCCGCCGAGGGCAGCGACCGGCCGCGCGCCCTGGACATCACGCTGGCCCTGGTCGCGGCGGGTATCACGATGGGGCTGGTGATGCTGCAGCCCGACCTCGGCACGGCGCTCGTGCTCGCCGTGATCACGGCCGCGGGGCTGGTGATCGGAGGCGTGCGCAAGCGGTGGATCGTCGGGCTGGTGCTCGTGGCGGCGGCCGGGGTGTTCTGCGTGTTCTGGTTCAACCTGCTGGAGCCGTACCAGGTGGCGCGGTTCACCGCGTTCGTCGATCCGAAGGTCGATCCGCGCGGGGTGGGCTACAACAGCACGCAGTCGCTGATCGCGATCGGTTCCGGGCAACTGCTGGGCAAGGGGCTCTTCGGCGGCGGGCAGACGACCGGCCGGTTCGTGCCCGAGCAGCACACCGACTTCATCTTCACGGTGGCGGGGGAGGAGTTCGGGTTCATCGGGTCGGTCACCGTGGTGCTGCTGCTCGGCGTGGTGCTGCTGCGCGGGCTGAAGGTCGCCAGGCACTGCGACGACCGGTTCGGCACGCTGGTCGCGGGCATGATCGTGTGCTGGTTCGCGTTCCAGACGTTCATCAATGTCGGGATGACGATCGGGATCATGCCGATCACCGGTCTGCCGCTGCCTTTCGTGTCCTATGGCGGCACTGCCACGTTCGCGAACCTCATGGCGGTAGGGCTGCTTCTGGCCATCAGAGTGCGGCGGCAGTCGTTCAACTGAGCGCGTAACGGGGGCCGTCCGCCGGCGGGCCGGATTTGTCACCGTCCGCGCGCCGCTACCCTGGACGGTATGCCTGTCGAGTCGATATTCCACCGCCTGGAAGCGCTGCTGCCCAAGGTGCAGAAGCCCATCCAGTACGTCGGGGGTGAGCTCAACTCGACCGTCAAGGACTGGGACTCCGCCGACGTGCGGTGGGCGCTGATGTACCCGGACGCCTACGAGGTCGGGCTGCCCAACCAGGGCGTGGCGATCCTCTACGAGATCCTCAACGAGCTGCCCCGCACCCTGGCCGAGCGCACCTACGCGGTCTGGCCGGACCTGGAGGCCCTCATGCGGGCCGAGGGCGTGCCGCAGTTCACCGTCGACGCGCACCGGCCGGTGCGCGCCTTCGACGTGCTCGGCCTGTCGTTCTCGACGGAGCTGGGCTACACCAACATGCTGACCGCGCTCGATCTCGCCGGGATCCCGCTCAACGCGGTCGACCGGGGCGAGGACGACCCGATCGTGCTCGCCGGCGGTCACGCGGCCTTCAACCCCGAGCCGATCGCCGACTTCCTCGACGCGGCCGTGCTCGGCGACGGCGAGCAGATCTCGATCGCCATCTCCGAGGTCATCCGTGAGTGGAAGGCCGAGGGGCGTCCCGGCGGGCGCGACGAGCTGCTGATGCGGCTCGCCGAGTCCGGCGGCGTCTACGTGCCCAAGTTCTACGACGTCGACTACCACCCCGACGGGCGCATCAAGCGGGTCGCGCCCAACAGGTCCGACGTGCCGTGGCGGGTGCACAAGCACACCGTGATGGACCTCGACGAGTGGCCCTATCCGAAGAAGCCGCTGGTGCCGCTGGCCGAGACGGTGCACGAGCGGTTCAGCGTGGAGATCTTCCGCGGCTGCACGCGCGGCTGCCGCTTCTGCCAGGCGGGCATGATCACCCGTCCGGTGCGGGAGCGTTCGATCACCACGATCGGAGCCATGGTCGACAACGGCATCAAGGAGTCCGGCTTCAACGAGGTCGGCCTGCTGTCGTTGTCCTCGGCCGACCACTCCGAGATCGGCGAGGTCGCCAAGGGCCTGGCCGACCGCTACGAGGGCACCAACACCTCGCTGTCCCTGCCCTCGACCCGGGTCGACGCGTTCAACATCGACCTGGCCAACGAGTTCTCCAGGAACGGCAGGCGCTCGGGTCTCACGTTCGCCCCGGAGGGCGGCTCCGAGCGCATGCGCAAGGTGATCAACAAGATGGTCACCGAGGAAGACCTCATCCGCACGGTCACCACCGCCTACTCGCAGGGCTGGCGGCAGGTGAAGCTCTACTTCATGTGCGGGCTGCCCACCGAGCAGGACGAAGACGTGCTCGGCATCGCCGACCTGGCCAAGAAGGTCATCCAGGCGGGCCGCGAGGCGACCGGCAGCCGCGACATCCGCTGCACCGTCTCCATCGGCGGATTCGTGCCCAAGCCGCACACCCCGTTCCAGTGGGCCGGGCAGGCCGACCACGAGACCGTCGACCGGCGGCTCAAGGCGCTGCGCGACTCGCTGCGCGGCGACAAGCAGTACGGCCGGGCTATCGGCTTCCGCTACCACGACGGCAAACCGTCCATCGTGGAGGGCCTGCTCTCGCGCGGCGACCGCAGGGTCGGCGCGGTGATCAGGGCCGTGTGGGAGGCCGGCGGCAGGTTCGACGGGTGGAGCGAGCACTTCTCCTACGACAGATGGATGCAGGCCGCCGAGAAGGCGGGCGTCGACGTCGACTGGTACACCACGCGTGAGCGGGCCGAGAACGAGGTCCTTCCGTGGGACCACCTCGACGCCGGGCTCGACCGCGAATGGCTCTGGCAGGACTGGCAGGAGGCCGTGTCCGGTGGCGAGGTCGAAGACTGCCGCTGGACCCCGTGCTACGACTGCGGGGTCTGCCCGACCATGGGCACCGAGATCCAGATAGGCCCGACAGGGCGCAAGCTCCTTCCTCTCACCGTGGTCTAGCGCGCTCAGTGGGCGAGCCGTGTCACGGCGTACACATACACGTGTCGCGGCGGCTTATCCTGGGAGAAGGAACTCTGACAAGGGAAGGACGCAAAGCTCTGAAACCTGTTCCCGACGGGCCTCCGCCCGCGCCTACGGTGCAGCGCCTTCGCGTGCGTTACGCCAAGCGCGGACGTCTGCGCTTCACCAGTCACCGCGACATCTCGCGGGCCGTCGAGAGGGCGGTCCGCCGTGCCGGCATTCCGGTGGCCTTCAGCGCGGGCTTCTCGCCCCATCCGAAGATCTCCTACGCGGGCGCAGCGCCGACCGGTGTCGCCAGCGAGGCCGAGTACCTCGAGATCGGTGTCACCAGGCTGTGCGACCCCGAGCAGGTCAAGTCGAGCCTGGACGCGTCACTGCCGCCCGGTCTCGACGTGCTCGACGTCGTGCAGGCGGGCCCCGGGGGGCTGGCCGACCGCCTGGAGGTCTCCGACTGGGAGGTACGCCTGCCCGGGGCCGATCGCGAGCTCGCCGAGACGGCGGTGGAGAAGTTCCTCGCGGCGGGCACCGTGGAGGTCGAGCGCCTCACCAAGAAGGGCCCCCGGCGCTTCGACGCGCGGGAGGCCGTCCTGGGGCTCGTGGTGTCCGAGGGAACAGACAGAACCGCAGCTCAGGTGCCAGGACAGACGTGTGTCATACTGCGCATGGTTGTTCGGCACATGACGCCTGCCGTTCGACCCGATGATGTGCTCACAGGGCTGCGCCTTGTGGCCGACTTCGCGCCGCCGGTCCCCCCCGAGGTGACCAGGCTGGCGCAGGGGCCGCTCGACGCCGGTACCGGTGCGCTTGCCGACCCGCTCGGCCTTGACCGCGATACGACGCGCGGCGGCGAGGCGGGACCGGCGGGTGAGCACGTCGTCGGCTAAGGAGGTGCCCTGCGCGAGCGGGGCGCCACCGCTGACAGGACTTGGCGCCCGCGCCTCCTTTCCGGAGGCGGGGGCGGACAACGAGACACGAGGGCTCCTGCGCGGCGCGGCGACGCGCCCGGGAGCTGACGGGAGAGCGCCCGCATGCTCGACAACGAGCCCAACGCCGGGGCCACTGGCCCTGACGGGGAGACAACTGAACAGCCCAAGGTGACCAGGCGCCGCCGTTCCGCGAGCCGCCCGGCGGGTCCTCCGCCGGAGCTGCCGGAGGAGCCGGCCGCCACCGCCCCGATCACCGTCGCGGCCGCCCAGGCCGCGCCGTCGGTTGCCGACGTGCAACCGGTGCAGACCAACGCCGTGCAGCGCGCTGCTGGCGAACCCGCGCCCGACGCCGGGCGCGGCCGGAGAACCCGGGCCCGCGCGGCGGCGCCCGAAACGCCGGCAGGCCCGGCCGGAGCCGCCGAGGGCGGCCCGGCGGGCGTTCAGGCACAGGCCGGCGCGCCCGAGAGCGCCGTGGCTGGAGCCGGTGCGCCGCAGGCTGCCTCCACTGTGGGCGGTGCGCCTGGTGGTGCCGCGGCCGGTGCCGGCGCGCCTGGTGGTGCCGCGGCCGGTGCCGGCGCGCCTGAAGGTGCCGTGACTGGCGTCGGCGCGCCTGGTGGCGCCGCTGCCCGGGCCGGTGTTTCTGAAGGTGCCGTGGCCGGGGCCGTCGTGCCCGAGGGGCCGGCGCCGCAGCAGGCCGAGAGCCCTGCCGCCTCGCAGGCCGGCACGTCGGCAGAACCCGCCGTGGAGCCCGTCGTGGCGCCGGTCGTCGAGCGGCGGGAGGCCGCCGGGCAGGTGGCCGGCGCGGCCGAGCCGGTCGTGGCGCCCGTGGTGCAGAGTCCGGGCGCGCCGGAGGGCGAGAGCCCCGCGTACGCGGGTGGCCCGGCCGAGGCCGACGAGGTGGCCAGTGTGGTCGAGGCCGCCATGGCCGAGGCCGTGGTGGAAGCCGCCGACGTTCCCGAGGAGAAGCCCAAGAGGGCCACGCGCACGCGGTCCACCGCGACCACGACGCGCCGCCGTACGACCAAGAAGGCCGAGCCGGAGGACGCGGGAGCGCTCCCGGAGGAGGAGGCCGAGGCACCGAAGCGGCGGCGTACGCGGAAGAAGGCCGAAGAGGTCGTCGTGGAGGCGCCGGCGGGCGCCGACGTCGAGGTCGTCGCGACGCCCTCCGACGTCGAGGTGGCCGTCACCGTGCCCGAGGCCGCCGAGGCGGCCGACGAGGACATCCTGGAGATCCTGCCCGAGGACGAGCCGCTCGACGACGAGCCCGCCGGGGAGGACCTCGACGAGGACGTCGACCGGCCGAGCCTGCTCGCCGACCCCTTCGGGCTGAGCGCGCGCAGGCACGACGAGCCGGGCACGGCGTTCCAGCGTCCCGCGGCCATCTTCGCGCCGCTGTTCCAGGCCCCCGACCCCAGCCAGGGCAAGCCCGCCGTGATCCGGCGGCCCGAGCCGGAGCCGGAGATCGAGGAGATCGAGGAGCTGGTCGACGAGACCGTCGCCGAGGACGAGGGCGACCTCGACACCTCCGACGAGCAGGAGGAGGAGGGCGGCGGCCGTCGTCGCCGGCGCCGTCGCGGCGGTCGGGGCCGCGGCAAGTCGCGCGAGCGTGACGAGGCCGAGGACGGCGAGGAAGGCGACGAGGAGGAAGGCGAGGACCAGGGCGAGGAGGCCCAGGAGGAAGAGGCCGCCGGCTCGCGTCGCCGTCGCCGTCGTCGTCGTCGCGGCACCGAGGAGACCCTGGAGCCCTCCAGCGACGACCCGCCGAACACGGTGGTGCGCATCCGCGCGCCGCGCTCCGGCCGTGCCGCCTCCCTGGAGACCGCCACCGACGGCGTGCAGAGCGTGCGCGGCTCGACCCGCCTGGAGGCCAAGAAGCAGCGTCGCCGCGAGGGGCGCGAGCTCGGCCGCAGGCGTCCGCCGATCATCACGGAGTCGGAGTTCCTGGCCCGCCGTGAGTCCGTCGACCGGATGATGGTGGTGCGGCGTCAGGGCGACCGTACGCAGATCGCGGTCCTGGAGGACGGCGTGCTCGTCGAGCACTACGTCAACCGCGAGGCCAGCCAGTCCTACGTCGGCAACGTCTACCTGGGCAAGGTCCAGAACGTGCTGCCGTCGATGGAGGCCGCGTTCGTGGACATCGGCAAGGGGCGCAACGCCGTCCTGTACGCCGGTGAGGTGAACTTCGACACAGCCGGGCTGGAGGGCCAGCCCAAGCGCATCGAGGCGGCGCTGAAGTCCGGCCAGTCGGTGCTGGTGCAGGTCACCAAGGACCCGATCGGCCACAAGGGCGCCCGGCTCACCTCGCAGATCAGCCTGCCCGGCCGCTACCTGGTGTACGTGCCGGACGGGTCGATGACCGGCATCAGCCGCAAGCTGCCCGACAAGGAACGCACCCGGCTCAAGAGCATCCTGAAGAAGGTCATGCCGGAGAACGCCGGTGTGATCGTCCGCACCGCGGCCGAGGGCGCCTCCGAGGACGAGCTGGCCCGCGACGTGGCCCGGCTGTCGGCCCAGTGGGAGAACATCCAGAAGAAGGCCAAGTCGGCCAGCCCGCCCGAGCTGCTGTCGGCCGAGCCCGACCTGACCATCCGGGTCGTGCGCGACGTGTTCAACGAGGACTTCACCTCGCTGGTCGTGCAGGGCGACGACGCCTGGGACACCGTCGACGACTACGTCAAGTACGTCGCGCCGCACCTGGGCGAGCGCCTGTCGCGCTGGGACACCGGGCAGGGCGACGTGTTCGAGTCGTACCGGATCGACGAGCAGCTGGGCAAGGCGCTGGAGCGCAAGGTGTGGCTGCCGAGCGGCGGCTCGCTGGTGATCGACCGTACCGAGGCGATGACCGTCGTCGACGTCAACACCGGCAAGTTCACCGGCCAGGGCGGCAACCTCGAGGAGACCGTCACCAGGAACAACCTGGAGGCGGCCGAGGAGATCGTGCGCCAGCTGCGGCTGCGGGACATCGGCGGCATCATCGTGATCGACTTCATCGACATGGTGCTGGAGTCCAACCGCGACCTGGTGCTGCGGCGGCTGCTGGAGTGCCTGGCGCGCGACAGGACCAAGCACCAGGTCGCCGAGGTGACCTCCCTGGGCCTGGTGCAGATGACGCGTAAGCGGGTCGGTCAGGGGCTGCTGGAGGCGTTCTCGACGGCCTGTGAGTGCTGCAACGGGCGCGGGCTGATCGTCTCGACCGAGCCGGTCGAGACCAAGCCGGAGCCGCGCGGCACGCAGGGCAAGATGGCGATCGAGAAGGCGGTCTCGGACAAGGTTTCCGCGGCCAAGGACTCCGCCAGCCGTGATACCGTGACCGGTGCGCTTGATGACGTCCCGGCTGAGGACGACCAGGCCAGCCAGACTTCCGGCAGAGGGCGGCGACGCTCCCGCCGAGCCAAGTCCGCCGAGTAGCCTCGGCAGGCTTCCGACGATCCGTCCGGTTCGCCTAGGGCACCGTTAAGCGGTACCCTGGTGAATCGGTGCGTCAGGTGACGTGCCCTGTTGGCGCGCTTACTCGGTTCGTCGGTTTGAGACAGGCCGAATGATAGGCGCAGCATTCGGCGGCCGCCTCGATGCGGGGCGGCTGAGGTCAACAGCGAGTCAGTAGAAGGGTTCCGCGGTGTACGCGATCGTTCGTTGCGGCGGCAGGCAGCAGAAGGTCTCCGTCGGTGACGTCCTCGAGGTGGACAAGGTCGCCGGCGAGGTCGGCTCTTCGGTTTCGCTGCCGACGGTGCTCGTCGTCAACGACGGCGATGTGACCACCGAGGCGGGCAAGTTCACGGTCAGCGCCGAGATCCTCGGCGAGACCAAGGGCCCGAAGATCCGCATTCTCAAGTACAAGAACAAGACCGGTTACAAGAAGCGCCAGGGTCACCGTCAGCGGTACACCCAGGTGAAGATCACCGGTATCGACCAGGCCTGATCGGGAGTTTGAGAGATGGCACACAAGAAGGGCGCGTCGTCCACCCGGAACGGCCGTGACTCCAACGCTCAGCGCCTGGGCGTCAAGCGCTTCGGCGGCCAGCTGGTGAACGCGGGCGAGATCATCGTTCGTCAGCGCGGCACCCACTTCCACCCCGGCGACAACGTCGGCCGTGGTGGCGATGACACGCTGTTCGCGCTGGCCGCCGGCCACGTGCAGTTCGGCGTCAAGCGCGGTCGTCGCGCCGTCAGCATCGTTCCCGTCGCGGAGTAATCAGCTTCGCTTCGGTGTTGCTTCAAGGGGTGGATCGCCTGTCGATCCACCCCTTAGGCGTTTTCTGGGGGCCCTGCGGGGGCGCCATGTTGTGATTGATCTTGTATTGCCCTGGTGGGCTTGATGGAGGAGAGCTGGATGCCGGACTTCGTGGACCAGGTGGTCCTGCACGTCAAGGCCGGTGACGGAGGGAACGGGTGCGCCTCCATCCACCGGGAGAAGTTCAAGCCGCTCGGCGGCCCCGACGGGGGGAACGGCGGCCGTGGCGGCGACGTGATCCTTGAGGTCGATCCCAACACCGCGACCTTGCTGGACTACCACCGCCGTCCCCATCGCAAGGCCGACAACGGCAAGCAGGGGCAGGGCTCCAACCGCGACGGCGCCAACGGCGACGACGTGATCCTCGCCGTCCCGAACGGGACCGTGGTGAAGGACGCCAACACCGGTGAGGTGCTGGTGGACCTCGTGGGGGCCGGCACCCGGTACGTGATCGCGCAGGGCGGTCACGGCGGGCTCGGGAACGCCGCGCTGGCCACGTCCCGGCGGAAGGCGCCCGGGTTCGCGCTGCTGGGCGAGCCCGGCGACGGGCTCGACGTCATGCTGGAGCTCAAGAGCGTCGCCGACGTGGCGCTGGTCGGGTTCCCCAGCGCGGGCAAGTCGTCGCTGATCGCGGCGCTGAGCGCGGCCAAGCCGAAGATCGCGGACTATCCGTTCACCACGCTCATCCCCAACCTGGGGGTCGTGACGGCCGGCGAGAACGTGTTCACGGTCGCCGACGTGCCCGGGCTGATCCCGGGGGCCTCGCAGGGCAAGGGGCTCGGGCACGAGTTCCTGCGCCATGTCGAGCGCTGCGACATGCTCGTGCACGTCATCGACTGCGCGACCATGGAGCCGGGGCGCGACCCCGTCACCGACTACGAGGTGATCGAGGCCGAGCTGCGGGCGTACGGGAAGCTTGAGGACCGGCCGCGGATGATCGTGCTGAACAAGGCCGACGTGCCCGACGCGCGGGAGCTGGCCGACCTGGTCAGGGCCGAGTTCGAGGAGCGGGGGCTGCAGGTCTTCGTCATCTCGGCGGCCACGCACGACGGGTTGCGGGAGCTCACGTACGCGATGGGCGAGTGGGTGGCGGCGGCCAGGGCCAACAAGCCGGTCGAGGAGCCGACCCGACTGGTGATCAGGCCCAAGCAGCTCGGCGAGGCCGGGTTCAAGGTGCGGCGGGTCAACGAGAACATGTTCCAGGTCACCGGGGAGAAGCCCGAGCGGTGGATCCGGCAGACCGACTTCAGCAACGACGAGGCCGTCGGGTACCTGGCCGACCGGCTCGAACGGCTCGGCGTGGAGGATGAGCTGGTCAAGGCGGGCGCCAAGGCGGGGGCCGAGGTGGTCATCGGGCCGATGGAGGGCGGATACGTCTTCGACTGGCAGCCGACGCTCAGCGCCGAGTCGGTGCGGCAGGGGCCGCGCGGCTCGGACAACCGCCTGGTCTGACCGCTGCCGGGGGTGACGGTCGTCTTGGCGTGACTGCCGCCTGGCGTGGCCGCCGGCTGGTAACCGTATGGGGTGGTCGCCGGCTGGTGACCGCTGTTTGAGGTGACCGTCGTACGGTGTGGCCGTCGGCTGGTGATGCCGTGTGGTGTGGTCGCCGGCGGGTGGCCGTCGTTTGGGGTGACCGTCGGCTGGGGCCCTTGTATGGGTGACTCCAGGCGGCGGGTGTGTCGCGAACGTGCCTGTCGGTGGTTCTCGTGGCGGGATCGCTGCGGGTTCCACGGGGGTGAAGCGGCCGGGGGTGGTGGTCGTGGGTGGATCGCCGCCCTTCTGTGCGGGCGGGTCTGGCGGCGGTGGCCGTGCGGGGGGACCGCTGTGAGTCCACGGGGCCAAGTGGCTGGAGGCGGTGGTCCAGCGGGGGGCGCTGAGGTCTTTCGGGGGTGACGGGCCCCCGGGGGGCGGGGGGCGTACGGGGGGCCGCCGGTGTGGCGTGCGGCGGTTGCGGTTCTGCGGGGGGTGAAAGCGGGACGGGGGTGGGGGTGGGGCGCGGATAGGCTGTCAGGCGTGCGGGAACAGATCAGCTCAGCGTCGAGGGTCGTCGTCAAGGTCGGCTCCTCCTCGCTCACCACCCCCCAGGGCATGATCGACGTGGACCGGGTCGACGCCCTGGTCGACGTCCTGGCGGCGCGGCGGCGTGCCGGGGCGCAGATCGTGCTGGTGTCGTCGGGAGCGATCGCGGCGGGTCTCGGCCCGCTGGGGTTGTCGGCGCGGCCACGCGACCTGGCCACCCAGCAGGCGGCGGCCTCCGTCGGCCAGGGGGTGCTGGTCGCGCGCTACACCTCCTCCTTCGCCCGCTACGGCCTGCGCGTCGGCCAGGTGCTGCTGACCGCCGACGACATGATGCGCCGCGCCCACCACGCCAACGCCCAGCGCACCCTGGCCCGGTTGCTGGAGCTGGGCATCGTGCCGATCGTCAAC
Organism: Nonomuraea sp. NPDC003560; assembly: GCF_042878785.1. Taxonomy (NCBI): domain Bacteria; kingdom Bacillati; phylum Actinomycetota; class Actinomycetes; order Streptosporangiales; family Streptosporangiaceae; genus Nonomuraea; species Nonomuraea sp. NPDC003560. Next base: position 20,750 of record NZ_JBIAOF010000001.1, read on the forward strand.
GAGAACGACACGGTCGCGACCGACGAGATCAGGTTCGGCGACAACGACCGGCTCGCCGCGCTGGTCTCCCATCTGATCCACGCCGACGCGCTGGTGCTGCTGTCCGACGTCGACGCCCTCTACGACGGCCCGCCGAGCCGGCCCGGCTCGCGCCGGCTGGCCGAGGTGCGCGGCCCCGAGGACCTGGTCGGCGTCGAGCTGGGCAGGAACGGCGCGGCGGTCGGCACCGGCGGCATGGTGACCAAGGTCCAGGCGGCCAGGATCGCCACGGGCGCGGGCGTGCCGGTCGTGCTCACCGCCGCCGCCCACGCCGCCCAGGCGCTCACCGGCGCCGACATCGGCACCTACTTCCACCCCGGCGGCCGCCACCCCGGCACGCGGCTCCTGTGGCTCGCCCACGCCACCACCGGGCGCGGCCGGCTGCACCTCGACCAGGGGGCGGTCGAGGCGATCGTGGGCCGGCGCAAGTCGCTGCTGCCCGCCGGCGTGACGTCCGTGGAGGGTGAGTTCGCCGCGGGCGACCCGGTCGACCTGTGCGGGCCGCAGGGCGGCGTGGTGGCGCGCGGCCTGGTCAACTTCGACGCGGTGGAGATCCCGGGGCTGCTCGGCCGCTCCACGAAGGAGCTGGCCAGCGCGCTCGGTCCGGAATATGAACGCGAGCTGATCCACCGTGACGACATCGTCATACTGGAAACCCGTCACCAGTGAGGAGCACGCGATGTCCGAGGAGTTCCTGAAGGTCGCCCGCGCGGCACGAGAGGCCGCCGCCGAGCTGGCCCCGCTGCCGCGGGCGCCCAAGGACCGGGCGTTGCGGGTGATCGCCGACGCCCTGGTCGCGCACGCGGCCGAGATCGTCGAGGCCAACGCCGAAGACGTCGAGCGGGCGCGGGCCCAGGGCACGTCCGAGGCGATGATCGATCGGTTGCGGCTCGACGAGGCCAGGATCGAGGCCATCGCCGAGGCCGTGCGGGAGGTGGCCGACCTGCCCGACCCGGTCGGCGAGGTCGTCCGGGGCAGCACGCTGCCCAACGGGCTGGAGCTGCGGCAGCTCAGGGTGCCGCTGGGCGTGATCGGCATCATCTACGAGGGGCGTCCCAACGTCACGGTCGACGCCGCCGCGCTCTGCCTCAAGAGCGGCAACGCGGTGCTGCTCAGAGGCTCGTCGAGCGCCTACTCGTCCAACACGGCGCTGGTGCGGATCATGCAGGAGGCGCTCGCGGGCACGCAGGTGCCCGCCGGGGCGGTGCAGCTGGTGCCCGGTACGACGCGGGAGTCGGTCAAGGAGCTGATGCGCGCCCGCGGGCTGGTCGACGTGCTGATCCCGCGCGGCGGGGCGGCGCTGATCAACTCGGTGGTCGAGGATTCCACGGTCCCGGTGATCGAGACCGGCGTCGGCAACTGCCACGTCTACGTCGACGCGGAGGCCGATCTCGACCTGGCCGTGCAGATCCTGGTCAACTCCAAGGCGCAGCGTCCGTCGGTGTGCAACGCGGCCGAGACGTTCCTCGTCCACGAGGGGGTCGCCGACGCGTTCGTGCCGAGGGCGCTGCGGGCGCTGGCCGAGGCGGGGGTGACCGTCCACGGCGACGAGCGCATCGCCGGTTACGGCGAGGTCGTGCCGGTCACCGACGACGACTTCGCCACCGAATACCTGTCGCTCGACATCGCCGCCGCCGTCGTCGGCTCGCTGGAGGAGGCCGTGGCCCACATCCGGCGCTACGGCTCCGGGCACACCGACGCGATCGTCACCCGGTCGCAGCCGGCCGCCCGCCGCTTCGTCTCGCTCGTGGACTCCGCGGCCGTGGCGGTGAACGCCTCGACCAGGTTCACCGACGGCGGCGAGTTCGGGTTCGGCGCGGAGATCGGCATCTCCACGCAGAAGCTGCACGCGCGTGGCCCGATGGGCCTGCCGGAGCTGACCTCCACCAAGTGGATCTACACGGGAGAAGGGCATCTGCGCACGTCAGAAGGCACTGTGGTGCCCGGACCGGCTTGCGGTTAGTCGGCGTGTCGGGCTGACCGGCGGCCCGCGGCCTCGGTTGACTGGGTGTCATGGAAATTGTCGTCGCCCTTGTCTTCTCGGCCGCGGTGCTGTTCGGCGCCGACCGTCTGCTGCTCTGGCTGGAGAGCCGCGGTCACGTCAACTGGCGCAGGAAGGGCCGCAGGCCCCTGGCCGAGGAACCCACGGCCGAGCTCGACAGCATGCTCTCCGACCGTTCACCCCGATAAAGGTTCAACGGCTCCGGCGCGCCGCGGGCGTCAACTGTCGTCCCAGCGCTAGGGTTGTGTCCCTTATGGGCGCGCCGGGCGGGGAGGGACGGTGAGCAAGCTCGGCAAGGTCGGGCCGTACAGCCTGGTCGAGCGGCTCGGCCGAGGCGGCATGGGCGAGGTCTACCTCGCCACCACCCGCCGTGGCGAGCAGGTCGCACTCAAGGTCCTCCACGACCTGGCCGAGGACGAGATGTCCCGGGTCAGGCTGGAGCGCGAGGTGCGCGCGCTGCGCAGGGTCGAGAGCCCCTACGTGGCCAAGGTGCTCGACGCCGACCTGAGCTGTGCCCGGCCCTACCTGGTCATGGAGCACATCGAGGGCGTCACGCTGCTGGAGCGCGTACGCCAGAGCGGGCCGCTCGACCTGGGCCAGCTCGTGCACATGGCGCAGGGCATCGCCGCGGCGCTGGCCATCATCCACGCGGCCGGGGTCGTGCACCGAGACCTGAAGCCGGGCAACATCATCATGGGCACCGAGGGGCCGGTCCTCATCGACTTCGGCATCGCGCAGGTGCTCGACGCGACCCGGCTCACCATGACGGGCACGTTCCTCGGCACGCCGGGCTACACCGCGCCGGAGATCTTCGCCGACGAACAGGTCGACTCGCCCGCCGACGTGCACGCCTGGGCCGCGACGGTGGCGTTCGCGGCGACCGGGCGGCCCACGTTCGGGCGCGGCACGGCCGAGGCGCAGATGTACGCGGTGCTGAACGGGCAGGCCGACCTCAAAGGCGTGCCGGTGGCGCTGCTGCCGCTGGTGCGGGCGGCGCTCAACCGGGAGCCCGGCAAGCGCCCCACCGCGGCGTTGCTGGCCGACCGGCTCTCCCGGCTGGCCAAGGCCACCAACGGGCCCGACGGCGACGCGCCCGCGGCCGCCGAGGAGGCGTCCAGGGGCGAGAGCGCACGAAGCCGGGCGAACGGCACGACGGCCGAGGTGCCCGCGCCCCGCGGCCGGGCCGGCACGGAGGGCAAGACGCCCGTGCCGCGCGGCCGTACGGGCACCGACGGGAAGACGCCCGTGCCGCGCACGCGTACCGGCGGGGACGGGAAGACGCCCGTACCCAGGAACCGGACGGAACCGCCCACGGCGCGCAACCGGACGGAACCGCCCGCCGCGCGGAACCGGGCCGACGGCGCGGCCTCGGCCGCGCGCCCCAGGCCGGGCACGGACGGACCGGCCTCCGCCCCCCGCCCCCGGCCGGGAACGGAGAGCACCCGCGCCAGGACCGGCACGGAGGGCACCCGCCCCAGGACCGGCACGGAGGGCACCCGCCCCAGGACCGGCACGGAGGGCACCCGCCCCAGGACCGGCACGGAGGGGACGCGCACCCGCACCGGCACGGACGGCACGCGGGCCAGGACCGGCGCCGACGGGACCCGGGTCAGGGCCGACGGCGCGGTTCCGCCGCCGCGGGGCAGGACGAACACCGACGGCAAGGCCGCCACGCCTCGCACCAGGACCGGCGCCGACCCCAAGACGGGCCCGCGCGCGCGGGCGACGGCGGCCGTGCGGAGCAGGTCACAGGACGGCCGGCGGACCAGGCTCAGGGGCGAGGCGCCGACCACGCTGCCCGCGGGCAACACGGCTCTGCTGCTGCTCGCGGTGCTGGCGGTGCCGTGCGTGGTGACGTCGGTGATCTGGCCGATCGCCTCGATCGCCATCACGACGGCGTTCGTGGTGCTGACCAGGACGCTCTGGATGAGTCATTGGCTGGTCAGGAAGCGCAGCGCGCGTCGCATGCGGATCGCGCTGCGCGTGTTGCTGTTCCCGTTCGCGCTGACCGGGGCGGCGGCGACCGCCGTGGTGTGGCCGGGAGTGCCCGTCGCGGTGGCGTCGGGCGGTGCGCTCTGGGTGACCGGTGGCGGTCAGATCGACTCCGACTGGTGGCAGCAGCCGGCGCCCGTGACGGTCGCGGCGGTGGTGTTCGGCATGTTGTGCGGCGGTATCACCGGGCGCGAGATCGAGCGGATCGGCGGCAAGCTGCCGGAGTTGCGCAGGGAAGGGCTGCGCGCACTGGCCGTGCTGGGCGGGTTCGTCGCCCTGTGCGCGGCCGCCGTGCGCGCGATCGCCCTCCTGCTGTAGGCGGCGAGGACGGCCGGCCGGTCAGCCCTGGCCGCCGTCGCGGCGCGAGAAGCGGTTGAAGATGCGCTCGCCCGCGTTCACCGCCCCTTCGGCCACGTCGCGCAGCACGCCGATGAAGGGGTCCTGCGACTGGGACCAGGAGGCGCGGTAGGACTCGGCCGCCGCCTTGATCTCGTCGGTGACGCGGGCGTTGGCGTCGTCCTCCCTGCGGGGGTAGTCGCCGCCGATGATGCGGTCGTACTCGCCGCTGCGCTGCCACTTGTCGAGCTCGGCGACGCGCACCACGGCGAACGGGTGGGTGGTGCCGAGCAGGTTGAGCACCTTGAGGAAGCCGTCGCGCAGGTCGCCCGCGGTGTCGTACTCCTGGTACTGCTCCAGGAACGCCTCGATGTTCATCTCGTGGGTGTAGGCGCCGCCGGCGAGCTTCATCAGCGCGCGCTTGGCCGACTCGGGGTTCTGGGCGGTCAGCAGGCCGCCGCGGTCGGAGGAGAGCTCCGACTTGCGGTACCACTCCTCCAGGCCCGCGACGATCGCGCGCAACCCGATGTAGCCGAGCGGGATCCAGGCGACGCGCGTGGCGAGGCGGGTGAGGATGTCGAGCATCGTCCGGTAGACCGCGTGACCCGACAGGATGTGCGAGGTCTCGTGGCCGATGACGAAGCGCTGCTCCTCCTCGTCCATGAGGTTGAGCAGGCCGGTGGTGACGACGATGAACGGGTCGTCGAAGCCGATGGCCTTGGCCTGGACGTGCGGGTCCTGCTGGACGTAGATCTCCGGGATGCGGTGCAGGTCGAGGATGTAGGCCGCGTCGCGCCCCATGTCGTACAGGGAGCGGAACTGGGTCTCGCTGACGCGCACGGACGACGCCAGGTACATCAGGCGAAGGCGGCGCTCACTCACAAGACCGGACATCTGCTTGAGAACCGTGTCGAACCCACTCAACTTACGCAGAGCGACCAGGGCGGACCGGTCTGCGGGGTGTTCGTAGGCTCGGGACGAGATGCCGGGCAGTTGGACGCGGTTGCGGTCCGGGGTGGTCGTCATGCCCGGCATGCTACGTCCGCAACGGATGTGATGCGCGGACATCACCAAGGGGGGTGCCGTCATGTTCGGGTACCGCGTCCGCGTAGGGTCCGACTCATGATGAACGCGCCTGGGATCCAGGGGAAGCGGCGGGTGGGTGTGATGGGCGGGACCTTCGATCCCATCCACCACGGCCACCTGGTCGCAGCAAGCGAGGTCGCCCATCACTTCGACCTCGACGAGGTCGTGTTCGTGCCGACCGGGCGGCCGTACCAGAAGTCCGGACGCGAGGTGTCGGCGCCCGAGGACCGCTATCTGATGACGGTCATCGCCACGGCCTCCAACCCCCGCTTCTCCGTGAGCAGGGTGGACATCGACCGCCCCGGCCCCACCTTCACCATCGACACGCTGCGGGACATCTCCAACGTCTACGGCCCGCAGGTGGACCTGTACTTCATCACCGGCGCCGACGCGCTCGGCGCGATCCTGGGCTGGCAGGACGCCGACGAGCTGTTCGAGCTGGCGCACTTCGTGGGCTGCACCCGTCCCGGGCACACGTTGCACGACCCCGGGCTGCCCGAGGGCAGGGTGACCCTGCTGGAGATCCCCGCGCTGGCCATCTCGTCGTCGGAGTGCCGTCAGCGGGTGGCCAAGGGGGAGCCGATCTGGTATCTGGTGCCGGACGGAATCGTGCAGTACATCAACAAACGAGGGTTGTATCACGGGGAAGGCTGAAGCTCTCCGCGCCGTGGGTGAGGGGTTTCGGCCTGGAAGGGTACCCTCGGTATATGGGCATGCTGCCGACACAGGAGGACAGACCCGCATCGTGACCGCATCCGACAGATCCGTTCAGCTCGTCCAGATCGCCGCCGAGGCCGCGGCCGACAAGCTGGCCGATGACATCCTCGCCTACGACGTGAGCGAGCAGCTCGTCATCACCGACGCCTTCCTGCTCTGCTCCGCCACGAACGACCGCCAGGTCCGCGCCATCGTCGACGAGATCGAAGACCGGCTGCGCACCGAGGCCGACGCCAAGCCCGTGCGCCGCGAGGGCGAGCGCGAGGGCCGCTGGGTGCTGCTCGACTACATCGACATCGTCGTGCACGTCCAGCATGAGGAAGACCGCACGTTCTACGCCCTTGAACGCCTGTGGAAGGACTGCCCGGCCATCGGCCTGCCGGAGAGCGTCATGCTCGCCAACATGCAGCGGGCCCGCAGTTGAGCAGGCGGATCGTCTGCCTCCGCCACGGACAGACCCTGTGGAACGTGGAGCACCGCTTCCAGGGCCACTCCGACATCCCGCTCGACGAGACCGGCGTCGCGCAGGCGGCCAGGGCCGCCTCGCTGCTGGCCTCGCTGCGGCCCACCCTCATCGTCTCCTCCGACCTCCAGCGCGCCCATGACACGGCCCTGGCGCTCGGCAGGCTCGTGGGGCTCGACGTGACCGTCGACAAGGACTTCCGCGAACGCGGCGGCGGCCAGTGGGAGGGGCTGACGCGCGACGAGATCGCCGCGCGCTGGCCCGAGGAGTACATCGCCTGGGAGGCCCCCGACGGCGAGCCCGTCTCGGAGGTCGCGACCCGGGTGGCCGCCTCCATGCGCAAGTGGGCGGCCAAGCTCGACGACGACGGGCTCCTGGTCGTCGCCTCGCACGGCGCCGCGCTGCGGCTCGGCATCTGCGAGCTGCTCGGCCTGCCCGAGGAGCTGTGGCCGGCGCTGGGCGGGCTGGGCAACTGCTCCTGGTCGGTGCTGCAGGAGGGCCGTCAGGGCTGGCGGCTGCTCGAACACAACGCGGGCACCCTGCCCGAGCCCATCAGCAGCGACGACCGCCCTGACGCGGAGGCGTAGCCGACCGGCTCAGGCCGGCTGCGCGGGGCGGCGAGCGCCCTGCCGGGGGTGGTCCGGCAGCGTGACGGCGCTCGCGGCCTTGTCCGTCATCCGCTTGACCATGCCCTTGCCCGGCAGGTACGGCAGCATGCGCATCATCTGGTTCCGCAGCCGGATCCGCGCCCGCGTGCCCGGCACGAGGTATTTGTCGGCCCCCTCGGCCTGCTTCTGACACACCTCGACGTACGGTCTCATCCGCCGCTCGTAGGCGTCGAAGGCGGCACTGTGGTCGCCGGGGGCCGCGGCCAGCTCGACGGCCAGCACGTACGCGCCGATCATCCCGAGCCCCGTGCCCATGCCGCCGGGGCCGGGGGCGTACCCGGCGTCGCCGACCAGCGCCACCCGGCCGGAGGACCACCGGGGCAGGACGACCTGGGCGGCCTGCCAGAAGTAGAAGTCCTCGGCCCTGTCCATGGCCGCCAGCAGGGACGGGACCTGCCAGCCCACTCCCCGGAACGCCCGCGCCACCAGGGCCCGCTGCGCCGCCTGGTCGCGGTGGCCGACGTCGAGCGGGGGTGTGGCGAAGTCGAGCGACGCCCTGGTCCGGCCGTTCGTCCGGACGATGGTGGCGCAGCGGCCCGGCACGTTGTGCATCAGGCCGTCGTGGTCCAGCCCGTACGTGCCGGGCACGGAGAAGACGGCCCCGTAGAAGCCGAGATGGCGCAGGGGAGCGGCCGGGAAGGCCAGCTCGCGTACCTTGCTGCGGATGCCGTCCGCGCCGACGACCAGGTCGAACGTGCGGGGCGCGGCCTGTTCGAAGGTCACGTGCACGCCGTCGGGACGCTCGGTCAGGGAGGTGATCGAGTCGCCGAGGAGGCGTTCGGCGGGGGCGGCCTCGTTCAGGATGCGGGTCAGGTCGCCGCGCAGGATCTCCACGTCGCCGCTGAACACCTCCGACGGCAGCCTGGCCAGCCGTCTGCCGTCGCCGTCGACGATGGCGATGTCGCCCATGCCGGTCTGGGCCGCCCTGATGGCGTCCAGCACTTCCATGCGCTTCAGGACCTCCAGCTGCGGGGCGCCGCGGAAGTCGACGGCCTGACCGCCGGTGCGCAGGGCGGGGGCGCGTTCGACGACGGTCGGCCGGAACCCGAGGCGGGCCAGCCAGTGGGCGAGCGTGGGCCCGGCGACGCCGCCGCCGGAGATGAGGACGGTCTGCACGGATGCCTCCCTGGGTAGTGCGCCATGTACGTTGTACGCGTACCGTAGGTTCGGGTTTTCCAGCAGGCAAGAGGGTCGCCCGGCGCACTAGTGCGGTGAGAAGGTGCCGCCGGGTGCGCCGAGCCTGGTGCACTAGTGCTGCGGAAGGGGTGGCCGTGGATCGGCCCGTGTATCTGCGGATCGTGGCGGAGTTGCGCGACCGCATCGCCGCCGGAGAGCTGGCGCCGGGGGACAAGGTGCCCTCGACCCGCCAGATCATCCGCGAGTGGGGCGTGGCGATGGCCACCGCGACCAGGGCCCTCGGCAGGTTGCGCGAGGAGGGGCTCACGCGGGCCGTGCCGGGGGTCGGGACCGTCGTCGCCGGGCCCGTGCGGCGACCGGCGCAGGACCTCACCGCGCGGCGCGTCGTGCGCGAGGCGATCAGGGTCGCCGACCGGGAGGGGCTGGCCGCCGTGTCGATGCGCCGCCTGGCCGCCGAGCTCGACGCCTCGGCCATGTCCCTGTACCGGCATGTCGCGGGCAAGGACGAGCTGGTCCGGCTCATGATCGACGCGGTCTACGGCGAGGAGCCGCCCGCCGGGCAACCGCCGCGCGACTGGCGGGCCCGGCTGGAGCTGGAGCTGCGGCAGTTGTGGCGGGTGCACCTGCGGCATCCGTGGCTGGCGCAGGCGGTCTCGCTGACCCGGCCGCAGCTCGTGCCCAACGGCATGGCGTCCACCGAACGGCTGCTGCGGGCCCTGGACGGGCTCGGCCTCGACGCCGGCACCATGCTGCACGCCGTCGTGTCCCTGGTGAACTTCGTCCGGGGCGCCGCCGTGGCCCTGGAGGCGGAGCTGCAGGCGCGTACCGAGACCGGGGTGACCGAGGACGACTGGCTGAGCGAGCACGAAGGGGAGATGGCGGAGTTGCTCGCCTCCGGCGCCTTCCCGACTCTGGCGAAGGTGGTCACGGATCCCGCGGTGGATCTGGACCTGGACTCCGTCTTCGAGTTCGGGCTCCGCGGGCAGCTCGACGGGCTCGCCGTGCTGGTGGCACGGGCGCAGCGGGGCCGGCGGCCGGGCGATTAGGCGAAAGGGCGCGGATGGCTATATGCTCTCGGAGCGCCGCAACGGGTGATCCCGCAGCGGTGACCAGGGGCTATGGCGCAGTTGGTAGCGCGCCTCCATGGCATGGAGGAGGTCTGGGGTTCGAATCCCCATAGCTCCACACAGATTGTTTCCCTGGTCCGGGCAGTCAGGCTCGGCCGCGCGTCAGTCCAGGAACGCCGGAGCGCCCCACGTCGTGGCGGGCAGGGCGTTGAGGGCGGCGACGATCCGCTTCTCCTCGTAGACGAAGTGCGATTCCAGCAGGGCCGACAGGCCGTCCAGCTCGGTGCGCACGTCACGGGTGGCGGGCGCGTCGGCGGTCAGCAGGGTTTCCAGGTCGCGCAGGATGACGGCCACCTGCTCGTGGTCCCGGCGCAGTTCCTCAAGGACGGGGCGCAGTTCGGGGAACTCGGCGGCGAGCACCGGGAAGGCCGTGGCGTCCTCGCCGGTGTGGTGGGTGGTGATCGCCGAGCAGAAGGTCAGGCAGTGGGTGCGCAGGTCGCGCAGGGAACCGCCGCGGCCGGCGGTGTCGCGCAGCCTGGCCAGCTCTTCGCGGAGCCGGAGGTGCACGTCGATCAGTTGGTTGCCGAAGGCCGCCAGACGGCGGGCCGGCTCGGGGAAGTCGTTCATGGTCGTGTCCGATGTCACGGCGCCTCCATGCCCGCGGCGGTCTCCTGGCCGGGTGCACTGCGACGCTGATCTGGGATCAGATCATGCTTTTCGCGGCGAATCAACTCGGCGGGCCGAGCCCCGAAGAGGCCCGGCCCTGGAACGGCGTGCGTGTTCCAGGCGTTGGCGGTGTAGGAGACGCGGCAACCCTTCGGGTCAGGCGTAGCGCCGGGCCAGCTCCGCCGCCGCCGCGCCCAGGGCCTCGCGCAGCGCGGGCGGGGACAGTACCTCGACGTCGGTCCCGAGCCGCAGGAACTCGCCGAGCGCGTGGTCGTGCGACTCGATCGGCAGGGTGACCCGCGTCCAGCCCTTGGCGTCCGGCGGCTCGGCGGTCTCCCGGGCGGCCGCCGCGACGCCGGGCGTCATGAGGTCGGGCAGGCGTTCCAGGCCGCGCGGCGACAGCCGCACCACCGCCTCGCCGCGCCGCAGCCTGGCCTCGAACTCGGCCAGGTAATCCTGCCAGTACGCCGTCAGGGAGAAGTCCTCCGGCCTGGCGAACGTCTCGGGGAGGGCGTGCAGGTCGAGGATCTGGGAGACGCGGTAGGTGCGCACGTGCTCGCCGCAGCGCGCCACCAGGTACCAGCGGCCCGCCTTGACCACCAGCCCGTACGGCTCCAGCCGCCGTTCCACCTCCTGCGGCGCCTTCCACCGCCGGTAGGTGACCTGGACGGCTCGCTCGTTCCACACGGCGTCGGCCACGGCCGGCAGGTACGTGACCGGCTCGGCGTCCCGGTACCAGGAGGGCGCGTCGAGATGGAACCGCTCCTGGATGCGGCCCGCGCGGTCGCGCAGCTCGACAGGCAGCGCGGCCATCAGCTTGAGCTGGGCGGCGGTCACCACCGCGCCGAGGCCCAGCTCGGCCGCCGGCCCCGGCAGCCCGGCCAGGAACAACGACTCCGCCTCGTCGGTGGTCAGCCCGGTGAGGCGGGTGCGGTAGCCGGCCAGGAGCTGGTAGCCGCCGTTGGGCCCGGCGTCGCCGTAGAGCGGGATGCCGGCGGCGTGCAGGGACTCCATGTCGCGGTAGATGGTGCGGACGGAGACCTCCAGGCGCTCGGCGAGGTCGTGGGCCGTCATGCGGCCGCGCGTCTGCAACAGCAGCAGGATCGAGACCAGGCGGGAGGCGCGCACGGACACTGACACTACATGTCAGTGACCCGGCCGTACGTTCGCCCGCATGGACGACTTCGACTTCCTCGCCGGCACCTGGGACGTGGTGAACCGCAGGCTCCTCAAGCCGCTGGCCGGCAGCGACGAATGGGACGAGTTCCCCGGCCGCTCGGTCGCGACCCGGCACTTCGACGGCGCGGCCAGCTTCGACGAGATCGCCTTCCCCACCAAGGGCCGGCACGGGATGACCGTGCGCGTCCGCAACCCCGCGACGCGGCAGTGGTCGATCTACTGGGCCAGCAGCGCGACCGGCACGCTGGACACCCGGCCCATGGTGGGCGCGTTCACCGGGAACCGGGGCGAGTTCTACGGCGAGGAGACCCACGAGGGCCGGCCGGTGCGCTGCCGGTTCGTCTGGACCGTCGTCGACGAGCGCCGTGCCAGGTGGGAGCAGGCCTTCTCGGCGGACGACGGCCAGACCTGGGAGACCAACTGGACGATGGACTTCACCCGGGCGTCCTGAGCGAAGGGCTTCGTCCGGGCCTCAGGACGCCTGGCCGCGCACCCACAGGACCGTGGCCACGGCCACCACCGCGACCAGCAGCAGGAGCCCGCCCACCAGGACCACCCACCGCCAGGCCGACTTCGGCGGCGGCGGGGGCTCGTACAGGGGGACGTCGGGGAGCATGTCGGGGGTGTAGGGCAGGCTCTGCGTGTACGGCGCTTCCGGGGGGCCCTGGGGAGGGTGCTCCGGGTGCGGGACGCGATGTCGGACGGTCTGGTTCGGGTCCGGCTCCTGCGGCTCTCGCTTCATGATCCCCTCAGACGCGGCTCTGGAGGTGGGTTTCATCGACATTGTCATACTTGCCGGTGAAACGCGGTCCAGACGTCGGAAGGCTCAGTAACCGCTCTGATCGCCGCCGTGCGGCGGCTGCGGCGGCTGCCAGCCACCCTGGGGACCACCCTGGGGGCCGCCCTGAGGGCCGCCCTGGGGGCCGGGCTGCTGGTAGGGCTGCTGCTGGTAGGGCTGGTGGTACGGCTGCGGGGGCTGCTGCCAGCCGGGGCCCTGCGGCCGCTCCTGCTGGGGGGCGGCGCGGCGCGCGACGACGGCCCAGATCAGCAGCCCGATGCCGGCCAGGTGGAACAGCGAGGAGATGAGGTAGGCGAACGGCAGGACGGCCATCATGCTGGAGCCGTACGACTCGATCAGCGTCTGGGTCAGGATGCTCAGCACGAGATTGATCAGCGTGCCGATCAGCAGCAGGCCGCAGCCCGACATGCCGAGGGTGGCCGCGCGGCCCACGTGCCGTCTGTTCATCCCGATCAGGACGATGCCCACCACCAGCAGCAGGGCGGTGATGAGGGTGGGGAGCAGGTTCGTGAGCATGTTGAGGAAACTCATGGGGCGACTCCAGCCAGAAGGGGGACTCGGGCGACGTTACGGGGATCCGCGCAGTTCTTCCACCGCACGGCTGATCGACTGCAGGTCGAGACCGCCCTTGTGCCGGCGGCCGTTCAGGAACAGGGTGGGGGTGCCGCGCACGCCGCTCTCCTTGCCCGACGCCTCGTCGAGCGCGATGCGGGAGGCGTGCCCGGCCACGTCCGCCCAGGGGTCGACGTCGAGCTCGGCGGCGTAGTGTTCGAGGTCGGCGTCGGTGAGGAAACGCTGGTTGTCGTAGAGGATGTCGTGCATCTCCCAGAACCGGCCGCGGTCGGCGGCGGCCTCGGAGACGATGGCGGCGGACGCGGCCCGGGGGTGCAGCGTCCGGATCGGGAAGTGCCGGAAGACCAGCCGGACGTCGGGGTTCCGGCGCAGGATCTCGTCCAGGACGGGGTGGAGACGGCCGCAGTAGGGGCACTCGAAGTCGCCGTACTCGACGATGGTCACCTTCGCGGTCGACGGACCCCGTACGTGGTCGTCGGGGCCGACCGGCACCGACAGCACGTCGGGCAGCTCCTCGTCGGGCTCGGCCTCGGGCGGCGCGCAGACGCCGCCCCGGTCCCAGGCCAGCCGGAAGACCACCCAGCCCAGCGCGGCGGACAACAACGACCCGGCCAGGATGCCGATCTTGGCCTGGCTCTGGATCGCCGGGTCGTCGAAGGCCAGGTCGACGATGAACAGCGCCACCGTGAACCCGATGCCGGACACCGCCGCGCCGCCCAGCAGCTGTCCCCACACCAGGTTCCCCGGCAGGATGCCCCAGCCGAACCGCAGCGGCAGCCACGTGCCGAGCGAGATCCCGGCGAACTTCCCGAGCAGCAGCCCCAGCGCGATGCCGAGGGAGATCGGCGAGGTCAGCGCCGCCCGCAGGGTCTCGCCGTCGAGCCGCACCCCGGCGTTGGCCAGGGCGAACACCGGCACGATCACGTAGCTGCTCCAGGGGTGCAGGCGGAGCTGGAGCCGTTCGTTGACCGAGACGGCGCGCTGCACGCGCCGCGAGGCCTCTCTGGCCGCCCGCGCGCTCGGCTCGGTGGTGAACTCCTGGACGGCCTCGCCCGCCAGCAGCAGCTTCTGGTCGCTGGGGGCGTAGACGAACACCAGGACGCCGAGCGCGATGCCCACGAGCGTCGGGTGGATGCCGCTCTCCAGCGTCGCGACCCACAAGCCGAACCCGAGGGCGATGTAGGCCGGCGCCCGCCAGATCTTCAGCCAGCGCAGCAGTACGATCGCCGCCAGCAGCACGACGGCCACGACGAGCGCGGTGAGCTGGAGGCTGGCCGTGTAGAAGATCGCGATGATCATGATGGCCAGCACGTCGTCCACGATGGCCAGCGTCAGCAGGAACGCCCGCAGCGGGTCGGGACAGCGCGCGCCGACGACGGCCAGCACGCCCAGCACGAACGCGGTGTCCGTGGCGATCGGCACACCCCACCCGCCCGCGCCGGGGCCGCCGAGGTTGAGCGCGAGGTAGACGCCGGCGGGCACGAGCATCCCGCCGAGCGCGGCCACGGCCGGGACGGCGATCAGCCGCCGGTCCCTGAGCTGCCCGAGCCGCACCTCGTAGGAGACCTCCAGGCCGATCAGGAAGAAGAACACGCTCATGAGGCCGTCGTTGACCCAGTGGCGCAGGTCGAGGGAGAACACCGCGTCGCCGAACGAGATGCCCATGGGCAGGTGCCAGAACGACTCGTAGGTCCCGGCCCACGGCGAGTTGGCCCAGACCATGGCCAGGGCGGTGGCCACGAGCAGCACGCTCGTGCTGCCCGCCTCGGTCTTGAAGAACGCCCGCAACATCGTCAGATCTCCCCCCGGAGATCCGATCTTAGAACCCGCCCAGAAGGCGGCCGGGCCCGGCGGGGGGTGTTCCCCGCCGGGCCCGGATGTCACAGGTTGCGGAGATAGGCCAGGGACGGCGCGAAGAAGTACTCGCCGCCCTTCATCGTGATCGTCTGGGCGACCTGCGCCTGCGGGGCCGACGGCTCGGCCCGGCCCCACACCTTCGGCCAGCTCACCTTGACGTCGCGGGCTCCCTGCCCGATGAGCGGGTCGTGGCCGGTCGCCGGGTTCTGGAAGTCCTCGTTGTTCGCCCAGCTCTGCTGGGTGAACTCGAACTGGGCGAGCAGGCTGCTGTTGAACGCCATGAACAGCAGGCCGACCTCGCCGCTCGGGCGGGCGCCGGGCGGGGAGTCGTCCCAGGGGTCGTCGGTGCGGTCGCCGTAGGTCTGGCCCCGGCGGGCCATGAGGACCTCACGGCCGAACGATCGCGGGTTCGTCTTCCTGATGTGCCCGCTGAAGGGGCACTTCGAGCCCGGGTCGTCGTCGAAGGTGAAGTCGTTGGCCACCGGGCCCCCGCCCGGCTTCTGCTTGAGCGTGACGGGGGTGCCGTCCTTGAAGCGGCCGACGAGCATGGCGCCCGCGCGGTCCCGGTCGGCGCCGAGCAGGCCGAGGGCGTCGGCCAGGTCCTGCTCGATCTCCTTGAACGCCCGTACGTTCTGCTCCAGCTTCCTGAAGACCAGGTAGCTGCCGAAATGCCGCTCCGGGTGCGGTGCGAAGGGGTCGGCGACCAGGATGTTGGAGAGCGGGAAGGCGGGGTCCCAGTGCTCCTTCGGCTCCTTGTCCACCTCGTCCCGTACGAACAGCGGCTGGCTGCGGCCGTCCACGTACCCGAAGTGCTCGATGCCGTCGCCGGCGGGGTTGCGCATGCCGTGGCCGGTCTCCTCGCCGAGCAGCCGCGCGCTTGCGGGCAGCTCGCCCAGGATCTCCTCGCGCAGCTCCTCGACCCGGTCCTGGCGGGCGTCGCCGATGAGGATGACGGCGTGGATCTCCCGCTGGTAGGCGGGCTCCCACTCCGTCACCGGCGGGTCGTCCAGCTCGGCGCCGCGCCGCTTCATGCCGTCGCGGAACGCCTTGTCGCCGAACCTGCGCACGTCCTCGACCGAGTGGCCGAGGTCGCGGTAGCCGGCCTTGCTGATGCCGATGCCGACGTACGGCGTGCCGCGCCGGCCGTTCGCGCCGAACTCGCGCACCTCCTCAAGGTGCCGGCGCGCCGACTTCATCTTCGTGACGGCGATGTGCCGCAGGAACGCCTTTCCCGCGGCGACGTCGTTGAACCTGACGAACAGCACGGACAGGTGCTCGCGCACGTGCGCGCGGAGAATGTTGGGCTGGAGATTGTCCAGCATCTCCTTGGTGTCCGCGTCGAGCTTGGCCGAATCCCAGGCCAGGGGTTGTGCGTTGTTCAGGTCGACAGCCATTGTCGCCGAATCCTTTCCCCGTTTCGAAATGAATCGGGCCCCCTGCATCTGTACGACTCCCGGGAATGCGAGAAAGTTTCCACTTGATCAGGTCAGTTCGATTTCCTGATCAAACCCGGCGGACCGTACATAATGACCGGATGAAGAACCGGGGCTGGGGACGTTCCAGCGGCACCCGCGACACGCTGCTGCGCGCGGCCCGCGAGGTCTTCCTGGCCAAGGGGTACGCCGAGGCCACCGTCGCCGACATCGTCGAGACGTCGGGCATCAGCGTCGGCAGCCTGTACCACCATTTCGGCGGCAAGCCGGGGCTGTTCCTGGCCCTGTGGGAGCAGTTCATGCGCGAACAGGAGGAACGCACCTCCCGCGCGGCCAAGGCCACCGCCGGCGCCGGCGAGGAACGGTTCCTGGCCGGCGCCCGCGCCTATCTGGAGGGCTCGTGGGAGCAGCGCGAGGTGGCCAGGCTGTTCCTGGAGAACGACGGCCCGGCCGAGTTCACGACCCTGCGCAGGCAGCGCGGCTGGGAGTGGATCGGCGGCAACAAGCGGCTGCTCGGCCTGGCGGACACGCCGGAGGGCAACGTGCTGGTCGTGCTGCTGACCACGGTGATGGGCGAGGCCGGGCGCGAGGTGGCGGCCTGCGAGTCCGACGGGGACGCCCAGGTGACCATCGACGAGGTGATCCGGATCGTCCGCCGCATGCTGGCTACGACGGGCGGCGTACCGCGGCCTTCTCCCTGAGGACGATTCCGCCGGCCCCCCGCGATGCGAGCGTGTAGCCCATGGACGCACTGCGCAAAGCCCTCGGCGTGCTCTCCCTGGCCTACGCGCTGATCTTCGCCGGGGCCGCGCTGCTGCACTCGGGCGTCACGGTCGGCCCGCTGTCCCAGCCGGTCGTGCCGCCCGCGGTGGTCGTGGAGACGTTGTGCGCCCTCGGCCTGCTCGCCGGCGGCCACGGCGCGCTGACCCGCCGCCCGTGGGCCTGGGACGGCCTGGTCCACACCCACGCGGGGGCGCTGGGCGGCGTGCTGATCGGCATCCTGGCGCTGGCCCTGCACCCGTCGGCGGCCACGGCGCTGAGCACCTGGTTCCACGACACGATGGCGGTGCTGCTGGCCGCCGGGCTGGCCGGGGCCTTCTACGCCTCCAGATCGCGCAGGTGATCGGCCGCCTCGGGCAGCTGGTCCTCGGTGAACACGCGGACGCCGTGCGCTTCGAGCAGGGCGGTGGTCACCCCCTGGCCGGGCACCCGCCGGCCGCCGAACGTTCCGTCATGGATCGCCAGCGCGCCGCACGAGGGGCTGCCCTCCTTGAGCATGGCCAGCCGGACCCCGGCCGAGCGGGCGGCCTCAAGCGCGGCCCGCGCCCCCGCCACGAACTCGGCCGTCACGTCGGAGCCGTCGCTCGCCAGCACGCGGGCGTCGCCGGAGAGCACCGCCGCCCCGCCCGCGCCGCCCTCGATCTCGGCCGCCGGGCGCGGAACGGGCAGCCCGCCCGCCACCTCGGGGCAGAAGACCACCAGCCGGCCCTCCGCCCGCCAGCCCGCGAGCAGGGCGTCGGCGCTGGTCTTCGCGCCGCCGTCGTAGCGGACCCGGCGGCCCATCAGGCAGGCGCTGACGAGGATTCTCTGCACGTCCCCGATCCTATGAGCGCGACCGGCACCAGCGGGACGGCGGCGAGGGCGACCCGCACGGGCGCTAACCTGTGTCGCGATGAACACCACCGTCGCCACGATCGTCATCGTCGGCTCACTGCTGCTCATGCTGGCGAGCCTGGTCGTCGCCGTCCGCGACCGGCCCATGGGCATGGTCCTGCTGGTCGGCTTCGCCGTGCTGGAGGTGGCGATCCTGGTGCAGGCCGGGTTCGTGATCGCGGCGGTGAGCGGCGGCGAGGGGCCGCCGGAGAAGGCCACGCTGTTCGGGTACATCGGCGGTCAGGTGCTCATCCCGCCCGCCGGGGTGTTCCTCGCGCTGGCCGAGCGCAGCCGGTGGGGCACGGCGATCCTGGTCGTGGCCGGGTTCGCGATCGCGGTGATGAACGCGCGGCTGCTGCAGATCTGGCAGGGCGTGGCGTGAGCGCCCCGATCGGCACCGGCCCCGGGCGCGCGCTGGTCGCCGTCTACGGGCTGTTCTCGCTGGCGGCCGGGGCACGGGCGGCGGTGCAGATCGCCACCAGGTTCGGCGAGGCGCCGCTGGCCTACGCCTTGTCGGCGTTCGCCGCGCTGGTCTACGTCGTGCTCACCGTCGCCCTCGTGCGCGGCGCCCGCCGGCTCGCGCTCGGCGCGCTCGTCATCGAGCTGGCCGGGGTGCTGCTGATCGGCACCGCGAGCGTGGCCGACCCGGCGGCCTTCCCCGACGCCACGGTGTGGTCGTCGTACGGCAAGGGTTACCTGTTCATCCCGCTCGTGCTGCCCTTCGTGGGGCTCTACTGGCTGCTGCGCAGGCGTTAACGCCGGGCGTGCGCGGGCAGGGACAGACCCCATGAGCACGATCGAGCACTCAGTAGACGTCAACGTCCCGATCCGCGTGGCCTACAACCAGTGGACCCAGTTCGAGAGCTTCCCCGAGTTCATGGAGGGCGTGGAGTCCGTCAAGCAGATCTCCGACACGCTCACCGAGTGGGTGGTCGAGATCGCCGGGGTCCGCCGCGAGTTCCAGGCCGAGATCACCGAGCAGCACCCCGACGAGCGCGTCGCCTGGCGCGGCACGGACTCGCCGCACCACGCGGGCGTCGTCACCTTCCACCGCATCGACGCCGACACCACCAAGGTCACCCTCCAGATGGAGTACGACCCGGAGGGCGTCGTCGAGACCGTCGGCGACGCGCTGCAGATCGTCCGGCTGCGCATCAGGAACGACATGGAGCGGTTCAAGTCGTTCATCGAGTCGCGCGGCGGCGAGACGGGCGGCTGGCGCGGCGACGTCCCCGGCGCCCACCAGCACCATCACGAGCACGGCTCCACTTACGGCGACAGCGGCGCGCCGGTCCCGCCCGGCACCGTCGGCGGCGGCGACTACCCGCCGAGCGGCACCCTGCCGCCCCCCGGCCCCGTTCCCCCGCGCAACCAGCCCCCGGAGGGCCCGAGCCCGGTCCTGTAGGACGGGATCTCCCCCGAGAATCTCAGCCCCCGCCCCGGGGGCTTTCTCATGTCCAGGAATAAAGGGACATTTCGGTCCTGTTAAGGTGGTGATTCGTCCCATGATTTGATGAGTGGAGGACATGACCAGCATGAGCGTGCTAGCCCAAGAGGCCCGTGGCAGAACAGGCAGAACCGCCCCCTTGGCCTGGCTTCTCGTGCTGGGCATCGTTCTGGCGGCGCTGAACCTGCGCACGGCCGTCACCAGCGTCGGGCCGCTGCTCGACCAGCTCGCCGGGGCGCTCGGCATGAGCAGCGTCGGCACCGGCCTGCTCACCACGCTGCCCGTGCTGGCCTTCGCCGGCGTCGGCGCGGTCACCCCCACCCTGGCCCGCCGGATCGGCGAGCACCGGCTGCTGCTGCTCGCGCTGGTCACCCTCGGCTCGGGCATGCTGGTCAGGTCGCTGGTCGGGTCGGCCCCGGTGTTCCTGCTGAGCAGCGCGGTCGCGCTGTCCGGCGGCGCCGTCGGCAACGTGCTCATCCCGACGCTGATCAAGCGTCACTTCCCCGCGCGTACCGGGATCATGACCACCGTCTACACCACGGCCCTGGCGGCGGGCACCATGCTGGCCGCCGCCGCGACCGTGCCGATCGAGCGCGCGTCGGGGGACTGGCACATCGCGCTCGGCGTGTGGGCGGCCCTGGCCGCCGTGGCCGCCATTCCGTGGCTTGCGCTGCTGCGCAGTGAGCCGGAGCGGGACACGGGCAGCCGGGACGCGGGCATCTCGACCCTGCTCAGGAGCAGGCTCGCCTGGATGGTGGCGATCTACTTCGGCACCCAGTCGTTGATCGCCTACATCATGTTCGGATGGCTGGCCACGATCCTGACCGACGGGGGATACACCTCCTCGCAGGCCGGGATCATGCTCGGCGTGTTCACCGCCCTGAACATCCCGGTCTCGATCCTCGTGCCGACGATCGCCGCGCGCTTCCGCGACCAGCGGCCGGTCGTCGTGGGGCTGGTCGTGTTCTACACGATCGGCTTCCTCGGGCTGTGGTTCGCGCCCTCCTCGACCGCCATGGTCTGGGTGGTGTTCGTGGCGGTCGGCATGGGGTCGTTCCCGCTGGCGCTGGTGATGCTGGGGCTGCGCACCCGTACGCCGGAGAGCACGGCCGCGCTGTCGGCCTTCGGGCAGAGCGCCGGATATCTCATCGCCGGCGCCGGCCCGCTGCTGGTCGGGGTGATCTACCAGATGACCGGTGGCTGGTCGCTGACGTACGTGCTGATCTTCGGCGTGATCGCCGTCCAGCTCCTCACCGGCCTGTACGCCGGCCGTGACCGCTATCTGGAGGACGAGCGCCGCCCTGCCACAATGACCAGGTGAGATCCACTGTCGTCACCTTCCCCAACGGCCGGGTCAGCGGCCGTTCCCCGATTGTCGGGGCCGTGCCGGTGGGGGACCGGCACGGCCTCGTCACCGCCGAGACGCCGTTCCACCCCCTCGACCACACCTGGCCCGACCAGCCCGCAGACCGGGGGACGATCGGCGAGCTGCCGGTCCTCGACTGCGTGACAGGGGCCCAGTCGAACGACGGTGAGATCTTCGTCGGCGAGTCCATCCCGGTCCGGCGGGGCGCGGAGGGCTGGGAGTGGCTGGTCGTCCACGTCACCGACACCCCGCTGCCCGTCGGCGCCGAGGTGGACCTGGAGGTGGACGCCGGATACCGGGCGGCGCTCTCGGCCGGCCACACCGCCTGCCACCTGGCCGCGCTGGCGCTCAACGCGGCGCTGGCGGACAGGTGGCGCAAGGAGGTGCAGCTGGACCGGCTCGGCCACCCCGACTTCGACCAGACGGCGATCACCTCCTCGCGCATCGTGCCGCACGGCAGCGTGGACGAATACCGCCTCGGCAAGTCGCTGCGCAAGAAGGGCTTCTCCGCCGACGACCTGGACCTGACCGGGCTGGCCCGGCGGGTGAACGAGCAGCTCGGCACATGGGTGGCGGCCCGGGCGCCGGTCCGGCTCGACGTGCCGGGGCCCGGTCTGACCGCGTTGCGCACCTGGCACTGCTCGCTGCCCGAGGGCGAGGCGTCGATCCCGTGCGGCGGCACGCACGTGCGCGACACGGCCGAGCTGGACACGGTCGAGGTCGCGTTCACCCTGGAGGAAGCCGCCCTCACGATGCGCACCACCTGCGGCTAGCGGGCCCTTACTACGGGGGCCCTTAAGGCGGGGGCCCGTGTCAGGCTCTCGCGGCCAGGAAGGCGAGGACCCGGCGCCAGGCGTCCGCGCAGATCGCCTCGTGCTCGTCGTGGGCCTCGTCGAAGAAGCCGTGCGGGGCGCCCGGGTAGACGACGATCTCGTGCTCCACCCCGGCCCCGGTCAGCGCGGCCCCGAACTCCGCCACCTGCTCGGCCGGGATGCCCTCGTCGGCCCCGCCGAACAGACCGAGGATCGGCGCGCCCAGCTCGGCGGCGTGCTGGGTGGGGCCGGGGCCGTACGGGCCGGCGATCCCCGGCGCGCCGTAGAACCCGATCACGCCGGCGAGCCCGAACCTGGGCGCCGAGGCGAAGAACGCGTTCCGGCCGCCCATGCAGAAGCCGAGCGCCACGGCCGGACGTCCCAGGTGCTCGGTCGCGGCCTGGAGGTCGGCCTGGATGTTCTCCCTCGTCAGCTTGGGGATGTGCGCCATGACCTGGAACGACTCGCCCCGGTCGTCGTCGGTGGCGGTCCTGCCGTAGTAGTCGAGGGCGAGCGCCGGATGGCCCTGCTCGGCCAGCCGTACGGTGAGCTGCTTGTAGAAGCCGTGCAGGCCGCGGACGTCGGGGAGGATCACGACGCCGGGCCCGCTCACCCGGTCGGGACGGGACTCGTAGGCGGCGAACGACGTGCCGTCGGCGGAGGCCAGGCGGAGGTCGGCGGAGCGGGTGCCGGTGATCGGCGGTTGCGGGCGCGGTGGTGCGGCGTCGTTGTCGTAGCACATAGTGCCGGGAAACTACCAAAGCTGAATTGATAAAGCTAGACTTGGTTTTGTGCTCGCCAAGGAACTGCGGATCTCGGTCGGGCGGCTCGCCCGCCGCATCCGGCAGCTTTACACCAACGCCTCGGGTGACGACGTGTCGTTCACCGAGCTCGCCGTGCTCTCCCGCCTCGACCGGGACGGGCCGCACACCTCGGCCCAGCTCGCGCACCTGGAACGCATCACCGCCCAGGCGATCGGCACCGTCCTGGGCGGCCTCCATCAGCGCGGCATGGTGGCCCGCGAGCCCGACCCGGCCGACCGGCGGCGGGTGATCACCGCCATCACCGGCTCCGGCCGCGCCGCGCTCGTCAGCCGCGAAGAGGTGATCACCGCACGCCTGGCCGCGGCCGTCGACTCCCTCACCCCCGACGAGCGCGAACGCCTCGCCGCGGCCCTGCCCGTCCTCGCCGACCTGGCCGAACGGCTCTGAGGCGTCAGCATGTGTTGACAAGCGGCGCTCTGTCAGCACATGCTGACACCATGGACGTCACCGAACTGGCCGGGGCGGCAGCCGACCGTGACCCCGGAACGGGCCTCGCGGCGGTGGCCGCGCTCAGGGCCCTGCTGGAGGAGCTGGAGGCGGTCCACGTCAGCAACGCCCGCGCGGCGGGGTGGTCGTGGGAGCAGATCGCCGGCGCGCTCGGGGTCCGGCGGCAGTCCGCCCATCGCAAGCACGCCCGCAGAACGGGGAGGTAGCAGGTGTTCGACAGGTTCACGGAAGGCGCCCGCCGGGCGGTGGTCCGGGCCGGGATCCTCGCGCTCGACGCCCACCGCGCCACGCTCGACGCCGATCTCCTGCTGCTGGGCGTGGCCGAGGTGCGGCCGTTCTCGTTGTCGTCGTTCACCGCCTCCGATGCCGGCCTGCGCGCCCGCGTCGACCTGGGCGACGCGCGTGCGCTGCTGGCCACCCTCGGCATCGACCTCGACGAGGTGCACCGCCGCACCCGGGCCGGAACGGACGCGCCCGACCAGTGGGCCCTGCGCCGGTCCCGGCTGCGCCCGCTGCGCGTCGCCCTGGACGGGCCGCTGGGCACGATCCCGCTGGCCATGCACGCCAGGAAGGTGATCGAGGTGGCGATGTGGAAGCCGGGGCCGGTCACCGGCGAACGGCTGCTGTGGGGCCTGCTCGCCGACGGCGCGAACGGCGCCGGCCGCCTGCTCCGCGAGGCCGGGGTCGACGTGGCCGCGCTGGTCAGGGAGGCGGGCATCCCGTCCCGCCGCGCCGCCTGACGCCACGCCGTTCGGGGCGGGCCGGAGAGCTCCTCCGGCCCGCCGGGGCGCGGGATCCGGCGTGACGCGAGGGGTCCGGAAGTCCGATACACTTGGTGATCGCAAGGGGCTATGGCGCAGTTGGTAGCGCGCCTCCATGGCATGGAGGAGGTCTGGGGTTCGAATCCCCATAGCTCCACAGAAGAAAGAGGTGGCGTCCGCGAGGGCGTCACCTTTTTTCATGTCTCCGCCAGGCCGTGTCAATACCTCTCAGGTCACCTCTTGTCCGGACCTGGGGGAGACGCGGGCGGCGGGCCGGAGCCGCGATCGTCGAGGGCATGCGACTTCAACGACTGCAGATCTCGGCGCTCTCCGTCCTCGCGCTCGTCGTGGCGCTCGCGCTCGCGCCGCTGCCGGGGCTGCCGTACACCATGGGGTTCGCGCCGCACTGGGTGACCGTGCTGGCCGCCGGGGTGGGGGCGGTCTTCGTGGTGCGGCCGCATCCGGCGGGGCTGCTGCCCGCCCTGCTGCTGCTGTGGTCGGCGGGCGGGCTCGTGCTCGACGTCTTCCGCGCCTTCTTCGCGCTCACCGGCATCCCCGCCGGGGAGTTCGCGCAGGTCGACTGGCCCGGGATGGCGCTGCGCGGGCTCAGCCTGGCGGGCTGCGCGCTGCTGGGCGCGCTGCTGCTGCCGCGGGTCAGGGTGCCCAGCGGGCCCTGGCTCGGGTACGCCGCGTTCGCCCTCGGGTTCGTCTACCCCCTCGCCAAGCTCTACTGGTCGGCGGGCGGCACGCTGCTGCGCCCCGCGGACTACGGCGAGGGCTTCCCGTACGGCGAGACGATCATGCTGGTCATCGGCGCGGTCGGCTCGCTGGCCCTCGTGCAGAGGTGGGGACGGTCGCTGCCGCGGCGGCTGGTGCTGGCCGGCGGTTGGACGGGCGCCGCCATGTTGACCACTATGGGAGCCATGTCCGTTCTAGGCACGTTCTCCCAGCTTCTCGGCCTCACCCAGGGACCGGTGCCGCTGTCCGAGCCGGCCACGGTGGCGGCGGTCGCGGTCGTGTACGGGAGCTGGCTGCTGTTCGGACTCGCGGTCGCCGGGGCCACCCTCTCCTACCAGCGCACGACGGCACGATGACGCCCCGCCGCGCCGACGTGGTCCTGGCCCTGGTCGCCGGGGTGACGCTGTTCCCGCTCTCGCTGACGGTGGCGGTGTTGTCGGCGCCCGGCGTGCGGGCGGCCCTGCTGGCGGGGGCCTGCCTGGCGGCGCACGCGGCCGTGGCCTACCGGCGGCGGACGTGGGCGTTCCTCGTGGTCGCCGCGGCCTTCGCCGTCCAGGTCGCGGTGACCGGGTTGTTCCTCGTGCTGCCGTCGTCGGCGCTGTTCCCGCTCGCGGTCTACTCCTGCGCCGCCCACGCCCGGCGGCACCCGCCGCTGGTGGTCGGCCTGGCGGGCGCGGGGGCGGCGGCGGCCAGGTTCGCGACCGACTCCAGCGTCGCGGCGGCCGGGCTCGGGCCGGAGCCGTGGCTGCTGCTGGCGTTGCTGGCCGCGGTGGTGGTCGCGGCGTGGGGGCTCGGACTGTACCGGCGGACCCAGCTCGCCCACCTCGACCTGCTGCGGGAGCGGGCCGGCGAGGCCGCGGCGCGGGCCACCGCCGAGGAACGGGCCAGGATCGCCAGGGAGATGCACGACGTGGTCGCCCACGCGCTGGCCGTCATCGTCGCCCAGGCCAGGGGCGGCCGGTTCGCGCCCGCGCGGGCGGCCGAGATCCTGGCCACGATCGAGGAGACGGGACGCGCGGCCCTCACCGACATGCGGGCCGCCGTCGGCGTGCTGCGCGCCACGCCCGGGGACGGGCCGCCGCCCGGACTGACCGGCCTGCCGGACCTGGTGGCGCGGACCCGGGACGCCGGGCTGCCCGTCGAGGAGATCGTCCGCGGCACGCCGCGTCCCCTCGGGCCGGGGGCCGATCTCGTCGCCTACCGCGTGGTGCAGGAGGCGCTGACGAACACGCTCAAGCACGCGGGCGCGGGCGCGCGCAGCACCCTCCGGCTGGAGTGGACGGACGACGCCCTGCGCATCACCGCCGGCGACACGGGCGGCGACACGGGCGGCGACACGGGCGGCACCGCCTCCGCCACGACGTGCGGTGACGGGCCGGGGAACGGGCTGGCGGGCATGCGCGAGCGGGTGACCGCGCTGGGCGGGACCCTGGACGTGCGGACGGAGGAGGAAGGCGGGTTCGTCGTCGAGGCCCGCCTTCCGTACCCGGCATGACCATCGGCGTGTACGTCGTCGACGACCAGCGGCTGGTGCGTACCGGCACGGTGATGGTGATCGACGCCCAGGACGACATGCGCGTGGTGGGGGAGGCCGGCGACGGGGTGGAGGCGCTGGCCGGGCTGCGCGCGGTGACGGCGGACGTGGTGCTCATGGACGTCCGCATGCCGCGCATGGACGGCGTGGAGGCGACCCGGCGGCTGCTGACGACCCCCGGCGCGCCGAAGGTGATCGTCCTGACCACCTTCGACCTGGACGAGTACGCCTTCGCCGCGCTGCGGGCCGGCGCGTCGGGGTTCCTGCTCAAGGACGCCCCCGCCGAGGAGCTGCTGGCCGCGGTGCGGACCGTCCACCGGGGGGACGCGGTGATCGCCCCCTCGACCACCCGCCGCCTGCTCGACCACGTCGCGCCGCACCTGCCGGACGCCGGGCCCGACCCGCTGACCGAGCGGGAGCGGGAGGTGCTGCGGCACATCGCCTGGGGCGAGACGAACGCCGAGATCGCGGGCGCGCTGTTCCTGTCCGAGGGCACCGTCAAGACCCACGTCGGCCGCATCCTGGCCAAACTCGGGCTGCGCGACCGGGTCCAGGCGGTCATCTGGGCCTACGAGCACGGCCTGAACCGCCGCCCCTGAGCGGTCGCGCAGCGGACGCGACGGGCCGTCGAATCATTCATGCTCTGAATGATGTATCGACGCTACCATCGTGCACGTGGACGAAGTCAAGCCGGTGTCGGTGGCGGGGACGATGGCCTTCAGGATCGGGACGCTCGGGGCGATCCTGACCGAGCGGTTCACGGCCGCGCTCGTCCCGCTCGACCTCAAGCCCAAGCACGTCGGGCTGATGACCCTGCTGGAGGCGCGCGGCGCGGCCTCGCAGCTCGACGTCGCCAAGACCATGGGCGTCGCGCCGAGCCTGGTGGTGACGCTGGCCGACCACCTCGAACGGCTCGGCGCGATCTCCCGGGTGCGCGACCCCGGCGACCGGCGGCGTCAGCTTCTCGACCTCACCGCCGAGGGGCGCGCGCTGCTCGGCCGGTGCCTGGAGGTGACGCTGGAGCTCGACGCCGAGCTGACCGGCGGCCTCGGCCCGCGGGACCGGGCCGTGCTGGCCAGGGTCCTCGGCACGCTGGCCGCCCAGGCGGGGCTGCCGATCTAGTCGTCGCGGGCGGTCTCCCGGGCGGTCTCCCCGGCGGTCTCCCCGGCCAGGGCGGCGTGGCCCCGGCGGATGTCGGCCCAGGCCCGCTCGACGTGGCGAAGTTCGGTCGCGGGGCCGCCGACGGCCATGCGGAGCACGATCCGGCCGCCGATCGCGGTGTGCGTCAGATAGAGGGAGCCGCCGGCGTTCAGGGTCTCCATCAGGCGCAGCGTGGCGGCGTCGGCGTCGGCGGGCGGCAGGCCGGGCCAGCGGGGGCGGAAGCAGACCAGGCCGAGCGGGTGCGGCTCGTGCAGTTCGAAGGCGGGGTCGGCGGCGATCAGGGCGGCCAGGTGCTGGGCCAGGGAGACGCCCTTGCGGATGTGGGCGCGCAGGCCCTCGGCGCCGTACCAGCGGATCACCGACCACAGTTTCAGCGCTCTGAACCGGCGGCCCAGCGGGATCTGCCAGTCGCGGTAGTCGACCACCGAGCCGGCCGTGGTCGCGGCGTTGCGCAGGTACTCCGGCAGGATCGACAGCGCGCCGAGCAAGGGGGCGCGGTCGGCCGTCCACAGGACGGTGCAGTCGAAGTTGGTCAGCAGCCATTTGTGCGGGTTGGTGGAGTAGGTGTCGGCGTACTCCGCCACGCCGTCGTTGAGCCCGCGGAACTCAGGGCAGACGGCGGCGACCCCGGCGTAGGCGGCGTCCACGTGCAGCCACACGTCGTGCTCGCGGCACACCTCGCCGATCTCCGGCACCGGGTCGACGGCGGCCGAGGAGGTGGTGCCGACGGTGGCGCAGACCATCGCGGGGACCGCGCCGGCGGCCTTGTCGGCCGCGATCAGCTCGCGCAGCCGTCCCGGGTCCATGGCCAGCGTACGGGGGTGCACGTCCACCACCCGTACGCCGTCGGAGCCGAGGCCCACGACGCGGGCGGCCTTCTCCAGCGAGGAGTGCGTCTGCGACGAGACGTAGATCGTGTACCGCTCGGCGACGCCCGTGCGCGTGACCCGGCCGCCGCTCGCCCGGTGCAGGGCGGCGAGCAGCGCCACCAGGCAGGCGCTCGACGCCGAGTCCTGGATCACGCCGCCGCCGCGCGCGTCGGTCCTGAAGTGCGCGGGCAGGCCGAGCAGGCTCGCCAGCCAGTCCACCACCACGGTCTCCAGCTCGGTGCAGGCGGGGCTGGTGACCCACAACATGCCCTGCACGCCGAGGCCGCTGGAGAGCAGGTCGCCGAGGATGGCGGGGCCGCTGGCGTTGGAGGGGTAGTAGGCGAAGAAGGAGGGGTGCTGCCAGTGGGTGATGCCGGGTAGCAGGATGGTGTTCAGGTCGTCCAGGACGGCCTCGAACGGCTCGCCGTGCTCGGGCGGCTCGGCGGGCAACGCGCGGCGGACGTCCCCCGGCTCGGCCCGTGACATCACCGGACGGGACTCGATGCCCGCCATGTAGTCCGCGATCCAGTCGACGACCTGCCTGCCGTGGCGGCGGAACTCCTCGGGGGTCATGTGGGCGTTCATGCCTACAGATCATCATCCGGGCGGCGTCCCGGGAAGACGGGAACGGGCCGGAGGCCGCGCGCCTCCGGCCCGTCGTTCCGGCGGGGGGTCAGCGCCCGCTGAGCGTCTTGCGCCAGTGGAAGCCGCCGGGCAGGTTGACCGACAGCGTACGGCGGCCGTCGGCGGTACGCGTCACCCTGAACAGCCGGTTGCCCCAGCTGTGTCCAACGCCGCCGCGGGACAGGTTCAGCCGGACCGGGCCCAGCTTGATCGTCTTGCGGTAGCTCCAGCTCATCGGACTCCTCCGTCGAGGTCGGTGAGAGCCGGTCAACTACCCGGAAAGGCCGCAAATATCGGGGTTTTCGGCGCTGGAAGTGCTTCCCTCGGCCGATGCCCAGGTCAGAGCGTCGGCGAGGGCGTCCAGGGCGGCGGGGAAGGCGCGTTCGGAGGGGGCGGCGTACCCGATCAGCAGGCCGCCGGGGCCGGGCGTCTGGCGCAGCGGGCTCAGGCCGCGCAGGGCGATGCCGCGCCGTTCGCAGGCCGCCAGCACGGCGGACTCGGCCGGCCCGGACGGCGGGAGCAGCAGCAGGGCGCGCAGGCCGGCGGCCACGCCGGGCAGGCGCGCGCCGGGCAGCGGGGCGTCCGGTCCCGGGCCGAGCCGCGACAGCAGCAGGTCGCGGCGGCGGCGGTAGCGCAGCCGCGCGGCGCGGACGTGCCGGTCGTAGTCGTGGTCGTCGATCAGCCGGGCCAGGACGAGCTGGCCCAGCACCCCGGTGTGGGCGTCGGCGTGCAGCTTGGCCTCGGCGACCGGGCCCACCAGGGCGGGCGGGAGCGCCATCCAGCCCAGGCGCAGCGCAGGGGAGAGCGACTCCGAGGTGGTGCCGCAGTAGACGACCTGGTCGGGGGCCGTGCCCTGGAGGGCGCCCACGGGACGGCGGTCGTAGCGGAACTCGCCGTCGTAGTCGTCCTCGATGACCGGGCCGCCCCACTCGCGCAGCAGGCGGCGGCGCGCCGGGGCCAGCGGGACGCCGGTCGGGTACTGGTGCGCCGGGGTCAGCACGGCGGCCGCCACCCCGGACGTGAGGTCGCCGGTACGGGCGCCCTGCCCGTCCACCGCGAGGGGGACGATCGTGCGGCCGGCGCGGCGCAGGACGTCGCGGTAGAAGTCGTGGCCCGGGTCCTCCATGGCGATCGGGCCCGCGCCGAGCACGCCCGCCAGCAGGTTGAGCGACTGGACGAAGCCCGTGGTGACGACGATCCGGTCGGGGGTGGTGCGCACGCCGCGGGTCCTGCCGAGGTAGCCGGCCAGCGCGGTGCGCAGTTCGATCCGGCCCCGGGGGTCGCAGGGGCCGAAGACGTCGGCGGGGGCCGCGGCGAGCACGTGGCGGGTGGCCCGCAGCCAGGCGCGCGCGGGGAAGGCCGACACGTCCGGCTGCCCGGGACGAAGGTCGTGCACCGGCTGCGCCGGCCCGGCGACGGAAGGGGAGCCGATCGGCGCGGGGGCAGGCGGGAGGGCGTCGGCGACCTCGGTGCCCGAACCCGGGCGGGTGGTGAGGTAGCCCTCCTCGGTGAGCTGGTCGTAGGCGGCGCTCACCGTGCCGCGGGCGAGGCCGAGCCCGGCCGCGAGCACCCTGGTCGAGGGCAGGCGGGTGCCGGGCGGCAGCCGCCCGTCGCGGACGGCGGCGCGCAGGGCGTCCTCGACGGCCCGCCGCCGCCCGAGTGCGGGATCGAGCTCCAGATGCAGGTCAACTCCGGAACTGGCCCAATGTTTCGCCACAAAACCGGATCTTACGGGTGGGCCGGTGGGCGGCTACCGTCGAGGACGTACCTCGAAAGGAAGTTCTGCCCATGCTCGTGATCGCCCATCTCAGCGACATCCACCTCGGCGGCTCGGAGCGGTCGGTCGAGCGCGCCGACGCCGTCATGCGCTATCTGGACGCCCTCCCGTACGACCTCGACGCGGTGCTCGTCACCGGCGACATCGCCGACCACGGTCTGCCCGAGGAGTACGAGCAGGCGCGCAAGCTGCTGACCTCGCGCCACCCGGTCCTCGTGTGCCCCGGCAACCACGACGTCCGCGAGGAGTTCCGGCGGGTGCTGCTCGCCGAGCCGGCCGCGTCCGGGCCGGTCAACCGGGTCCACCGCACCGGCGGGGCCGTCTACGTGTTGTGCGACTCCTCCGTCCCGGGCCGGCCCGAGGGCCACCTGGACGACGAGACGCTGGCCTGGCTCGACGGCGTGCTCGGCGCGGAACGCGGCCTGCCGGTGTTCGTGGCCTTCCACCACCCGCCCGCGACGCTGCACTCGCCGGTCGACACGATCATGCTCCGGA
Organism: Nonomuraea sp. NPDC003560; assembly: GCF_042878785.1. Taxonomy (NCBI): domain Bacteria; kingdom Bacillati; phylum Actinomycetota; class Actinomycetes; order Streptosporangiales; family Streptosporangiaceae; genus Nonomuraea; species Nonomuraea sp. NPDC003560. The sequence continues at coordinate 51,272 of NZ_JBIAOF010000001.1, forward strand.
CCCCGGAACGCCTCGCCGGCCTGCTGGCCGGGCACCCGCATGTGACGGCCGTGCTGGTCGGCCACGCCCACACCGCGGCGGCCACCACCTTCGCCGGCCGCCCGCTGCTCGCCGCCCCCGGCGTGGTGTCCACGCTGCGGCTGCCGTGGGAGGGCGCGACCACGCTGGCCGACTGCGCCGACTACGAACTCCCGCCGGGGCTCGTCTTCCATGTCCTGGACGACGACGGCCGGATCACCACCCACCACCGCGTCGTGCCGGTCTGAGGACGGGCGGCGGCGGGCCGGGAGGCCGCGGGCTTCCCGGCGCCGGGACGGTTCGTTTCATGGGGGGCTCCTCGGACGAGGGACTGTTAGCGCTACCAGTCGGAGTGACCGCTAACAAAGGTGATCGGCGTCACGTTAGGGAGGGAACACCCCTGGAGTCAAGGGGTGTCCGGCGTGACGTGACCGTGATGCGGAGGACTCTTGACGGATGTGCTTGTTAACGTTCACAGTCGTGGCCAAGCCAGGAAAGGAGCGATCGCGGGATCGGTCCGGGGTCGTCTCCCCTCGGTCGCGGCCGAGGAGGCGAGGTGGCGGCCCGCCTCCTGGCGCCCCGCGGTCGCCGGTACGCGAGACGGGCACGGCCCGACGGGACCGCGCAGGCCCCCGAGGCAGGAAGGCGCCGGCAGCCGGTTTCGGTTGTTAGCGCTCACATGAGAAGGGAACCCCCCACGTGTTCAGAAGGATCTCGGCGCTGGTGCTCGCCGGGCTCACCGCGATGTCGGTGGCGAGCTGCGGCGGAGGCAGTGGCGGCAGCGGCAGCGGCGACGGCTCGATCACCATGGGCTTCGCCCAGGTCGGCGCGGAGAGCGGCTGGCGCACCGCGAACACCAAGTCCGTGCAGGACTCGGCCAAGAACGCGGGCGTGACGCTCAAGTTCTCCGACGCCCAGCAGAAGCAGGAGAACCAGATCAAGGCCATCCGCTCCTACATCCAGCAGAAGGTGGACGTCATCGCCTTCTCGCCGGTGGTGGAGTCCGGCTGGGACACGGTGCTCAAGGAGGCCAAGGACGCGAAGATCCCGGTCATCCTGACCGACCGCGCCGTCGACTCCAAGGACACCTCCCTGTACAAGACCTTCCTCGGCTCCGATTTCGTCGAGGAGGGCAAGAAGGCCGGTCAGTGGCTGGTGCAGGAGTACAAGGACGCCAAGGACCCGGTGAACATCGTCGAGCTCCAGGGCACCACCGGCTCGGCCCCCGCCAACGACCGCAAGGCCGGGTTCGCCCAGGTCATCGGCGCCGACCCGAAGTTCAAGGTGATCGCCTCGCAGACCGGCGACTTCACCAGGGCCAAGGGCAAGGAGGTCATGGAGGCCTTCCTGAAGTCCAACCCGGACATCGACGTGCTCTACGCCCACAACGACGACATGGGCCTGGGCGCGATCGAGGCCATCGAGGGCGCGGGCAAGGTGCCCGGCAAGGACATCAAGATCATCACGGTCGACGCCGTCAAGGACGGCATGCAGGCCCTGGCCGACGGGAAGATCAACTACATCGTCGAGTGCTCGCCGCTGCTCGGCCCGCAGCTCATGGACCTGGCCAAGAAGGTCGTCAAGGGCGAGCAGGTGCCGGCCCGCGTGGTGACCGAGGAGACCACGTTCACGCAGGAGCAGGCCAAGCAGGTCCTGTCCAGCCGTCAGTACTGATCGTGCGGGCCGGGCCCGGTGGCCCGGCCCCTTCAGGCGGAAGGGGAGGCGCATGGCCGCACCCGTGCCGGTCCTGACGATGAACGGGATCGGCAAACAGTTTCCCGGGGTCAAGGCCCTGGACGGCGTGGACCTGCGGCTGCTGCCCGGCGAGGTGCACGCGCTCATGGGCGAGAACGGCGCCGGCAAGTCCACCCTGATCAAGGTGCTCACCGGCGTGCATCCCGCCGACTCGGGCACGATCGAGCTGGGCGGGCGGCCCGTCGCCTTCGCCGGCCCGGCCGAGGCGCAGCGGGGCGGCATCAGCACGGTCTACCAGGAGGTCAACCTCTGCGCGAACCTGTCGGTGGCCGAGAACATCTTCATCGGCCGCGAGCCGCGCAGGTTCGGGCGCATCGACTGGAAACGCGTGCGGGCCAGGGCCGGCGAGCTGCTGAGCGGGCTGGACCTGAGCATCGACGTCTCGGCGCCGCTGTCGGCGTACTCGCCGGCGGTGCAGCAGATGGTGGCCATCGCGCGGGCGGTCGACATCGAGGCCCGGGTGCTGATCCTGGACGAGCCCACCTCCAGCCTGGACGCCGACGAGGTGCGGCAGCTCTTCCGGGTGATGCGGCGGCTCAAGGAGGAGGGCATCGCCATCCTCTTCGTCTCCCACTTTCTCGACCAGATCTACGAAATTTCGGACCGTATGACGATCCTGCGCAACGGACGGCTCGTCGGCGAGTACCTCACCCGCGAGCTGCCCCAGCTCGACCTGGTCGCCAAGATGATCGGCCAGGAGCTGGCCGCGCTCGACCGCCTGCACGGCGAGGCCAGGGTCTTCGACCGCCCGCTGGTCGAGGCGCGCGGGCTGGGCCGGGCCGGGGCCGTCGAGCCGTTCTCGCTCACCATCCACGAGGGCGAGGTCGTGGGGCTGGCCGGGCTGCTCGGCTCGGGGCGTACCGAGGTCGCGCGGCTGCTGTTCGGCGCCGACCACGCGAGCGGCGGCGAGCTGTCCGTCGGCGGTGCGCCCGCCGCGCTGCGCACGCCCCGCGCGGCGATGAACCACAAGATCGCCTTCTGCTCGGAGAACCGCAAGGAGGACGGCCTGATCCCCGACCTCACCGTGCGCGAGAACATCATCCTGGCGCTCCAGGCCACCCGGGGCTGGACCAGGCCGGTGCCGCGCGAACAGCAGGACGAGCTGGTCGCCCGGTACGTCAAGGCCCTGCGGATCAGCCCGCCCAACCCCGAGCACCTGGTGCGGAACCTGAGCGGCGGCAACCAGCAGAAGGTGCTGCTGGCACGCTGGCTCATCCTGGAGCCCCGGCTGCTCATCCTCGACGAGCCCACCCGCGGCATCGACGTCGGCGCCAAGACCGAGATCCAGCGCCTGGTCGCCGAGCTGTCCGACGGCGGCATGGCGGTGTTGTTCATCTCCGCCGAGCTGGAGGAGGTGCTGCGGCTCAGCCACAAGGTCGAGGTGCTGCGCGACCGCCGGCTGGTGGCCGAGCTGCCCAACGACGAAGCCCTCACCACGGACGTGCTGATGGAGACGATCGCGAGCGGAGGGCGGCCCTGATGCGGCGGCTGTTGTGGCCCGTGGCGGTGCTCGCGCTGCTGCTGGCCCTGAACGTGTTCTTCACCCCCAGCTTCCTGTCCGTCCAGGTCAGGGACGGGCACCTGTACGGGAGCCTGATCGACATCCTGCGCTTCGGCGCGCCGCTGATCCTGGTCTCGCTGGGCATGACGCTGGTCATCGCGACCGGCGGCATCGACCTGTCGGTGGGCTCGGTGGTGGCGATCTCGGGCGCGCTGGCCTGCCTGCGGATCAGCGAGGACGCCGGCGTGCTCGCCGCCGTGGCGCTCGCGCTCGGACTGTGCCTGCTGCTCGGCGCCTGGAACGGGTTCCTGGTCGCGCAGGCGGGCATCCAGCCGATCATCGCCACGCTGATCCTCATGGTGGCCGGGCGCGGCCTGGCCCAGCTCATCACCGACGGGCAGATCATCACGGTCAACAGCCCGTCGTACAAGCTGATCGGCGGCGGGTATCTGCTGGCGGTGCCGTTCGGGGTGCTGCTGGTGCCGGTCGTGCTGGCGGTCACCGCGTTCCTGACCCGGCGGCTGGCACTGGGCCTGCTGATCGAGTCGGTCGGCGGGAACGCCGAGGCCAGCCGGCTGGCGGGCATCAGGTCGCGTGGGATCGTCATCATGGTCTACGCCTTCGCCGCCCTGTGCGCGGGCATCGCCGGGATCCTGATCAGCTCGAACGTCTCCAGCGCCGACGGCAACAACGCCGGCCTGTGGATCGAGCTGGACGCGATCCTGGCCGTGGTGATCGGCGGCACCTCGTTGTCGGGCGGCCGGTTCTCGCTGGGCGGGACCGTGGCCGGCGCGCTCGTCATCCAGACGCTCACCACGACGATCTACTCCATCGGCGTGCCGCCCGAGACGACCCTGCTGTTCAAGGCGCTGGTCGTGACGGCGGTCTGTCTGGTGCAGTCGCCGTCGTTCCGCGCGAAGGCGCTGCGCCGGCGCGGCGGCAGCGCGCCGCCCAGCCCGGCCCCCGAGGAGAAAGTGCGGGTGACCCTGTGACGACCATGACCGTGGGCCGGGTCGCGTTGCCGGCCCGGCACCTGCCCGTGCTGGTGACGGCGTGCCTGTTCGTGGCGATGTTCGTCGTCGGCGGCCTCCGGTACGAGGGGTTCGCCAGCGGGCAGGTGGTGCTCAACGTCTTCATCGACAACGCGTTCCTGCTGGTGGTGGCGGTGGGGACGACGTTCGTGATCCTGGCCGGGGGCATCGACCTGTCGGTGGGGTCGGTGGTGGCGCTGTCCACGATGATCTCGGCGTCGCTGATGTCGGGGCCGGGGTGGCCGCCGTACGTGGTGGTGCCGGTGGTGCTGGCCGTCGGGTCCGGGCTCGGGCTGGTGATGGGGTACATCGTGCACGCCTTCGACATCCAGCCGTTCATCGTGACGCTGGCCGGGATGTTCCTGGCCAGGGGGCTGTGCTACACGATCGGCACGGACTCGATCCCGATCGAGGACCCGACGTTCACGGCGTTCGCGCAGACCAGGATCGACCTGTTCGCCGGGCTGTGGATCTCGCCGAGTGTGCTCATCGCGGTGGGGGTCGTGCTGGTGGCGGCGTACGTGCTGCACTACACCCGGCTCGGCCGGGCCGTGTACGCGACGGGCGGCAGCGAGCAGTCGGCGCTGCTCATGGGCCTGCCGGTGGGCCGGACGAAGATCACGGTCTACACGGTGAGCGGCTTCTGCTCGGCGCTCGGCGGCGTGCTGCTGTCGTTCTACATGCTCTCGGGCTACGGCCTGCACGCCGTGGGCATGGAGCTGGACGCCATCGCCGCCGTGGTGATCGGCGGCACGCTGCTCACGGGCGGCAGCGGCTTCCTGCTCGGCACGGTGCTCGGCGTGCTGGTGCTCGGCCTGATCCAGACGATCATCAGCTTCGAGGGCACGCTCAGCTCCTGGTGGACCAAGATCTTCATCGGCCTGCTGCTCTTCGTCTTCATCGTGCTGCAACGGATCTTCAGCGCGCGCCCAAGGCGCTGACCTGCGAGGAGACTGCCGCGAAAGTTACCTAAAGGTTTCCGTGAGGTTATGCTCAACCGTTGACATCGTCTTTGTTAGCGATAACAATCGGCGGGAACGAAGCGAGAACTTTGTTCTGATTCGGCACGTTCTGTGACTGAGTCCTCTGCAAGATCGGCAGTTAACGCTCACATTCCGCTGCCGCAACCCCCATTGCAAGGAGTGCCACATGAGGTTGGGACGTATCGGGGGCGTGGTGTCCGCCATCGCGCTCGCCGCGACCATGACGGCCTGCGGCTCCAGCCAGAAGACGGTCGACGCCGACGCCTCCACGTCGGCCGCCGCCGGCGGCGCGGGCGCCCTGATCGGCGTCACGATGCCCACCAAGTCGTCCGAGCGGTGGATCCACGACGGCGACAACGTCAAGCAGCAGCTCGAACAGCTGGGCTACAAGGTCGACCTCCAGTACGCGGAGAACGACATCCCGACGCAGGCCAACCAGATCGAGAACCAGATCACCAAGGGCGCCAAGCTCCTGATCATCGCCTCGATCGACGGCACCGCGATCACCTCGCAGCTCCAGCAGGCCGCCGACGCCAAGATCCCGGTCATCTCCTACGACCGCCTGATCCGCAACAGCCCCAACGTCGACTACTACGCCACCTTCGACAACTTCAAGGTCGGCGTGCAGCAGGCGACCTCGCTGCTCAAGGGCCTCGGCGTGGACGACGGCAAGAAGGGCCCGTTCAACGTCGAGCTCTTCGGCGGCTCGCCCGACGACAACAACGCCACGTTCTTCTGGAACGGCGCCATGTCGGTGCTCCAGCCCAAGATCGACGACGGCACCCTGCTGGTCAAGAGCGGCCAGAAGGACTTCAAGACCGCCGCCATCCTGCGCTGGGACCCGGCCACGGCCCAGAAGCGCATGGAGGACATCCTCACCAAGACCTACACCGGCGGCACCAAGGTGGACGGCGTGCTGTCCCCGTACGACGGCCTGTCCATCGGCATCCTGTCGGCGCTCAAGAGCTCCGGCTACGGCACCAGCGGCCAGCCCTACCCCGTCGTGACCGGCCAGGACGCCGAGCTCGCCTCGGTCAAGTCGATCATCGCCGGCGAGCAGTACTCCACCATCTTCAAGGACACCCGCAAGCTCGCCGAGCAGACGGTGAAGATGGCCGACGCGGTCCTCAAGGGCGGCAAGCCCGAGGTGAACAACACCAAGGACTACGACAACGGCAACAAGGTCGTCCCCTCCTACCTGCTCGACCCGGTGATCGTGGACAAGAGCAACTACAAGGAGATCATCGTCGGCGGCAACTACTACACCGAGGACCAGCTCAAGTAAGGGCCCGCCCCGGGGGACCGCGGTCCCCCGGGGGCACTTCCCACACCTGAGCGAGGGGCATATGACCGAGCACATCTTGCGGATGAGCGGGATCACCAAGACGTTCCCCGGCGTCAAGGCGCTGCAGGACGTCAACCTGGCCGTCCGGCGCGGCGAGATCCACGCCATCTGCGGCGAGAACGGCGCCGGCAAGTCGACGCTGATGAAGGTGCTGTCCGGGGTCTACCCGCACGGCGACTACGAAGGCGAGATCACCTTCGAGGGCGCGCGCTGCGAGTTCGCCGGCATCCGCGACAGCGAGCACGCCGGGATCGTCATCATCCACCAGGAGCTGGCGCTCAGCCCGCAGCTGTCGATCGCGGAGAACATCTTCCTCGGCAACGAGCGCGCCAGGCGCGGCTTCATCGACTGGAACCGCACCAACTACGAGGCCGCCGAGCTGATGCGCCGCGTCGGCCTCCAGGAGAACCCCACCACCACGGTCTCCGACCTCGGCGTCGGCAAGCAGCAGCTCGTCGAGATCGCCAAGGCGCTGTCGAAGGAGGTGAAGCTGCTCATCCTCGACGAGCCGACCGCCGCGCTCAACGACGACGACTCGGCCCACCTGCTCGACCTGCTGCGCGGCCTGCGGGACGAGGGCATCACCTGCGTGATCATCTCGCACAAGCTCAACGAGGTGACCGCGATCGCCGACTCCGTCACGATCATCCGCGACGGCCGCACCATCGAGACCCTGGACATGGCCACCGACCACGTCACCGAGGACCGGATCATCTCCGGCATGGTCGGCCGCGCGCTGGACAACCGCTTCCCGCCGCACGAGTCGACGATCGGCGAGGAGGTGCTGCGGATCGAGGACTGGACGGTGCACAGCCCGAGCCAGCCAGGCCGGAAGGTCGTGGACGGCGCCTCACTCACCCTGCGCAGGGGCGAGATCGTCGGCCTGGCCGGCCTGATGGGCGCCGGGCGCACCGAGCTGGCGATGAGCCTGTTCGGCCGCACGTACGGCGTGCACATCTCCGGCAAGGTCTTCAAGGACGGCGAGCCGATCGAGATCCGCAACGTGCAGGACGCGATCCGCCACGGCCTGGCCTACGCCACCGAGGACCGCAAGCGGTACGGACTCAACCTCATCGAGGACATCAAGCGCAACATCAGCGCCGCCGGGCTCAAGGGCCTGGCCCGGCGCGGCTGGGTGAACGAGAACGAGGAGTACAAGGTCGCCGAGGAGTTCCACCGGAGCATGAACATCAAGGCGCCCAGCGTCAACAGCGTCGTCGGCAAGCTGAGCGGCGGCAACCAGCAGAAGGTCGTGCTCTCCAAGTGGATCCTGACGCAACCTGACGTGCTCATCCTCGACGAGCCCACCCGCGGCATCGACGTCGGCGCCAAGTACGAGATCTACACGATCATCAACCGCCTCGCCGACCAGGGCAAGGCCGTGCTGGTGATCTCCAGTGAGTTGCCTGAGCTGCTCGGCCTGTGCGACCGCATCTACACGCTCTCCGAAGGTCGCGTCACCGGCGAGGTCCCCCGCCGGGAGGCCACCCAGGAAAGCCTCATGCATCTCATGACCAAGGGACAGGAGTAGCTCCGATGAGCAGCATCACGCCCGCCGACGTGCAGGTCGGCGCGGGAGGCGACGGGGGAGCGCCGCGGCGGCCCGGCCGGGTGTCGCTGGGCGGCATGTCGCTGAACCTGCGTTCGAGCGGCATCTACATCGCCTTCGCGCTGATCATCGTGCTGTTCTCGGTGCTCACCGACGGCGCGTTGCTCCAGCCGCAGAACATCTCCAACATCATCGTCCAGAACTCCTACGTCCTGATCCTGGCGATCGGGATGATCCTGGTCATCATCGCCGGGCACATCGACCTGTCGGTCGGCTCGGTGGTGGCGGTCACCGGGGCGCTGGCCGCCGTGCTCATGGTGAACATGGGCCTGCCGTGGCCGCTGGCCCTGCTGATCACGGTCGCCGCCGGCGCGCTGATCGGGGCCTGGCAGGGGTACTGGATCGCCTACTTCGGCATCCCGGCCTTCATCGTCACCCTGGCCGGCATGCTGCTGTTCCGCGCGCTCACCATGACCGTGCTCGGCAACCAGGGCATCGGCCCGTTCCCCGACCAGGTCCGCACGCTGGCCAACGGCTTCACCGACGGCTACCTCGGCAACGTGGGCCTCGGCCCGCTGGGCGGCGCCGACCTGTTCAGCCTGCTCATCGGCCTGGTCGCGATCGGCGGCATGGTCGCCGCGCAGTGGCGCACCCGCAACGCCCGCAGGGGCTACGGCCAGTCGGTCGAGCCGATGGCCGTGTTCGCGCTGAAGATGGCGGCCGGCGCCGCGCTGATCCTGTTCCTGGTCGTGCAGCTCGCCCGCTTCAAGAACCTGCCGTGGGTGCTGGTGCTGCTGGCCGCGCTGGTGCTGGCGTACTCGCTGATGGCCAACCGCACGGTCTTCGGCCGGCAGATCTACGCCATCGGCGGCAACCTGCAGGCGGCGGTCATGTCCGGCGTCAAGGTCAAGTCGGTGGTCTTCTGGATCTTCGTCAACATGGGCGTGCTGGCCTCCGTGGCCGGCATCATCTTCGCCGGCCGGCTCAACCAGGCGGGCCCGACCGCGGGCAACAGCTTCGAGCTGGACGCCATCGCGGCCGCCTTCATCGGCGGCGCGGCCGTCCAGGGCGGCGTGGGCAAGGTCGTCGGCGCGATCACCGGTGGTCTGATCATGGCTGTCATCAACAACGGCATGTCGCTCATCGGCTCGCCCAGTGAGCGCGTGATGCTCGTCAAGGGCGCCGTGCTGCTGGCCGCCGTCGCGTTCGACGTGTGGACCAAGCGGCGCGCCGGCGCCTCCCGCTGACCGCCGCAGGCCCCGGCAAGCCCCGCGAAAGGAGAACCCGTGGTACCGAGCCCCAGGCCGCGTCCGCCGGTCATGGCCGACGTGGCCAAGGAGGCCGGCGTGTCGCACCAGACGGTCTCACGGGTGCTCAACGACCACCCGAACGTCCGGGCCGACACCCGCGCCCGGGTGGAGGAGGCGATCGTCCGGCTGGGCTACCGGCGCAACCTGGTCGCCCGCGCGCTGGTCACCAAGCGGTCGCGCACCCTCGGGGTGGTGAGCTTCGACACCACCCTGTACGGCCCGGCCAGCATGGTCTACGGCATCGAGCAGGCGGCCAGGACCGCGGGGTACTTCGTCAGCATCGTGAGCCTGAAGTCGATCGACGCGGCCAGCGTCCGCGACGCGCTCGACTACCTGGCCGAGCAGAGCGTGGACGGGGTGGTGGTGGTCGCGCCGCAGCGCTCGGCCGCCTCCGCGCTGGAGAGCCTGCCGGCCGGGGTGCCCGCGGTCGTGGTCGAGGGCGCGCACGGCGCCGACGTCTCCGCGGTCTGCATCGACCAGGTCGAGGGCGCCAGGCTCGCCACCCGGCACCTGCTCGACCTGGGCCACGAGACGGTCTGGCACGTCGCGGGGCCGTCCGACTGGCTGGAGACCGAGGGGCGCGTCGAGGGCTGGCGGGCCACGCTGGAGGCGGCCGGCCGGCCGGTGCCCGAGCCGCTGCCCGGCGACTGGAGCCCGCGCGCCGGGTACGCGGCCGGCCGGCGCCTGGCCGGGATGGACGGGGTCACCGCGGTGTTCGCCGCCAACGACCAGATGGCGCTGGGCGTGCTGCGCGCGCTCAGCGAGGCCGGGGTGCCCGTCCCCGGGCGGATCAGCGTCGTGGGCTTCGACGACATCCCCGAGTCCGAGTTCTTCTCCCCGCCGCTCACCACGGTCCGGCAGGACTTCGACGTGGTGGGCCGCCACTGCATCGAGGTGCTGCTGCGGCAGATCGACGCCGGGCCGGCGGCGTACGAGCGCATGGTGGTGCGTCCCAGCTTCGTCGTCAGGTCCAGCACCGCGCCGGCCCGATAGCCGGCAGGCGAACAGACAACTCTCTGGAGTGCAATGTGAACGCTAACAAGTTCGTGGTCGGAGTGGACTTCGGCACGCTGTCGGGGCGCGCGGTCGTCGTCCGCGTGTCCGACGGCGCGGAGCTGGGCAGCGCCGTCCACGAGTACGCCGAGCGCGTCATCGAGCACACGCTCCCCGGCACCGGCGTGCGGCTCGGCCCCGACTGGGCGCTGCAGTCGCCGCGCGACTGGCTGGACGTGCTGCGCGTGGCCGTGCCCGGGGCCCTGGCCGCCGCCGGGGTCGCCGCCGAGGACGTGATCGGCATCGGCACCGACTTCACCGCCTGCACCGTCCTGCCGACCACGGCCGACGGCACGCCCCTGTGCTTCGAGACGCCCGAGCAGCCGCACGCCTGGCCGAAGTTGTGGAAGCACCACGCCGCCCAGCCGCACGCCGACCGCATCAACGAGCTGGCCGCGCGGCGGGGCGAGAGCTGGCTGCCGCGCTACGGCGGCAAGATCTCCTCGGAGTGGGAGTTCGCCAAGGCCCTGCAGGTCCTGGAGGAGGCCCCCGAGGTGTACGCCAGGGCCGAGCGCTGGATCGAGGCGGCCGACTGGATCGTCTGGCAGCTGTCCGGCGTCGAGAGCCGCAACATCTGCACCGCCGGCTACAAGGGCGTCTTCCAGGACGGGAGCTACCCCTCCGAGGACTTCCTCGCCGCGCTCAACCCGGGCTTCTCCGGCTTCGCCGGCAAACTGGCCACCGGCGTGGTCGGCGACGACGTCGGCGGTGTCACCCTGGCCCCCCTCGGCGGCCTGGCCGGCGTCCTGACGGCGCGGGCGGCCGGGTGGACCGGCCTGCCCGAGGGCATCGCCGTGGCCGTCGGCAACGTGGACGCCCACGTCACCGCCGCCGCCGCGGACGCTGTGCGACCCGGCCAGATGGTGGCCATCATGGGCACCTCCACCTGCCACATCATGCCCAGCGACCGGCTGGCCGAGGTGCCCGGGATGTGCGGTGTCGTCCGGGACGGCATCGTGCCCGGCCTGTGGGGCTACGAGGCCGGCCAGTCCGCCGTCGGCGACATCTTCGCCTGGTACGTCGACGCCTTCGGCACCGACGGCCACGAGCGCCTGACCGAGCTGGCCGAGCGCCAGGCCGTCGGCGCGCACGGGCTGGTCGCGCTCGACTGGTTCGGCGGCAACCGCTCGGTGCTCGTGGACCACGACCTGTCCGGCGTGATCGTCGGCCAGACCCTCGCGACCAGGCCCGAGGACGTCTACCGCGCGCTCATCGAGTCCACCGCGTACGGCGCCCGCATGATCGTCGAGACGTTCGAGAAGTCCGGCGTGCCGGTCGAGGAGTTCGTGGTCGCCGGCGGGCTGCTGAAGAACCGCTTCCTCATGCAGGTCTACGCCGACGTGCTGCGCCGCCCGCTGTCGGTCATCGGCTCCGACCAGGGCCCCGCGCTCGGCTCGGCCGTGCACGCCGCCGTCGCCGCCGGGGCCTACCCGGGCATCGAGGAGGCCGCCGCGGCGATGGGCAAGCGCACGCGGGCGGCGTACGTGCCGGACGAGGCCCGCGCCGACGCCTACGACCGCCTGTACGCCCAGTACCGCGAGCTGCACGACCACTTCGGGGACGGGCGCATGCTGCACACCCTCCGCGCGATCAGGAACGAGGCCGCCAAGTGAACCACGAGGCAATGAGAGCGACCGTCGCCGGGCTGCACGCCGAACTGGTGCACTACGGCCTGGTCGTCTGGACCGCGGGCAACGTCTCGGGCCGCGTCCCGGGCGAGGACCTGTTTGTCATCAAGCCGTCCGGGGTCTCCTACGACGAGCTGACCCCGGAGAACATGGTCGTCTGCGACCTGGACGGCAACCTCGTCGAGGGGGCCCACGCGCCCTCCAGCGACACCGCCGCGCACGCCTACGTCTACCGCGAGATGCCCGAGGTGGGCGGCGTCGTGCACACCCACTCGACCTACGCCTCGGCGTGGGCGGCCCGCGGCGAGGCCATCCCGTGCGTGCTGACGGCCATGGCCGACGAGTTCGGCGGCGAGATCCCGGTCGGCCCGTTCGCGCTGATCGGGGACGACTCCATCGGCCAGGGCGTCGTGCAGACGCTCAAGGGGCACCGCTCGCCGGCCGTCCTCATGCAGAACCACGGCGTCTTCACCATCGGCAAGGACCCCAAGGCCGCCGTCAAGGCCGCCGTGATGTGCGAGGACGTGGCCCGCACCGTCCACGTGTCCAGGCAGCTCGGCACGCCGCTGCCCATCGGCCCGGCCCACGTCGACCGCCTGTACGACCGCTATCAGAACGTCTACGGACAGAGGAGCCCGCGTTGAACATCTGGTTTCTGACCGGCAGCCAGGGACTGTACGGCGAGGACACGCTGAGCCAGGTGGCCGAGCAGTCGCGGCGCATCGCCGAACAGCTTCCCGTGCCCGTGCAGTGGCGGCCCGTGCTGACCGACGCCGCCGCGATCAGGCGCGTCATGCTGGAGGCCAACGCGGACGACGAGTGCGCCGGCGTCATCGCCTGGATGCACACCTTCTCCCCGGCCAAGATGTGGATCGCCGGCCTCGACGCGCTGCGCAAGCCGCTGCTGCACCTGCACACGCAGGCCGACGTCGAGCTGCCGTGGAGCTCCATCGACATGGACTTCATGAACCTCAACCAGGCCGCGCACGGCGACCGCGAGTTCGGGTTCGTGCAGACCCGGCTCGGCGTGCCGCGCAAGACCGTCGCCGGGCACGTCAGCGACCCGGCCGTCGGCGCGCGCGTCGAGGCGTGGGCGCGGGCGGCCAGGGGCGTGGCCGAGGTGCGGGCGCTGCGGCTGGCCCGCTTCGGCGACAACATGCGCGACGTGGCCGTGACCGAGGGGGACAAGGTCGAGGCGCAGCTGCGCTTCGGCGTCTCGGTCAACACCTACGGCGTCAACGAGCTGGTCGAGGCCGTGGACGCGGCCTCCGACGCCGACGTGTCGGCGCTGGTCAAGGAGTACGCCGAGCTGTACCGGGTGGCCCCCGAGCTGCTCGGCGAGCGCCACGAGTCGCTGCGGTACGCCGCCAGGATCGAGCTCGGCCTGCGCGGCTTCCTGGAGCGCGGCGGCTTCCGCGCCTTCACCACGAACTTCGAGGACCTCGGCGGCCTGCGTCAGCTCCCCGGCCTGGCCGTGCAGCGCCTGATGGCCGACGGCTACGGCTTCGGCGGCGAGGGCGACTGGAAGACCTCGGTCCTGCTGCGCACCCTCAAGGCCATGAAGCCGGGCGGCACGTCGTTCATGGAGGACTACACCTACGACCTGACGCCCGGCAACGAGCTCATCCTCGGCGCCCACATGCTGGAGGTCTGCCCGTCCATCGCCGCCGGGACGCCGTCGTGCGAGATCCACCCGCTGAGCATCGGCGGGCGGGAGGACCCGGTGCGGCTGGTGTTCGACGCCGCGCCCGGCCCCGGCATCGTCGTCGGCCTGGCCGACATGGGCGACAGGTTCCGCCTGGTGGCCAACGAGATCGACGTCGTCGCGCCGCCGCAGCCGCTGCCGAAGCTGCCCGTGGCCCGCGCCGTCTGGTCGCCGCGGCCGAACCTGCGCACCTCGACCGAGTCCTGGCTGACCGCCGGGGCGCCGCACCACACCGTGCTGTCCACGGCCGTCGGGCGCGAGGAGCTGACCGACCTGGCCGACATGCTCGGCGTGGAGCTGCTGGTGATCGACAAGGACACCACGACGGCGCAGTTCACCAAGGAACTGCGCTGGAACCAGGCGTACTACCGGCTCGCCCAGGGCTTCTAGTCCTCCGGCGGCTTCTTCGGGGCGTTCCTGCGCTGCTCCTCGGCACGTTCGCGGCAGCGGCGCAGGAACTCGGCGTCGTCGTCGGGGTCGGTGGCGGCGAACCGCCCCGGGCGGTCGTACTCGGGGAACGCGCTCGGGCGCGAGGCCGCCTGCGGGGCGCGTTCCGGACGGCCCGCCACGAGCCAGATGACCGAGCCGACCAGCGGGAACAGCAGGACCACCAGCACCCAAACGATCTTGGGCAGGTTCCTGCAGACCGCGTCCGGCGTGGTGATCACGTCGAAGAGGCAGTAGAGCCACAACACGAGGGTGGCCAGGCCCATGGCCTCGGACAGATACAGCACGGGGCCGAACGTAGTGACGGGCGGGGGAGTCGGCAAGGGAAACCGGATGAATAGGGTGAAGCCGTGATGTTGACCAACTGGGCGGGCAACACCGCCTTCCGGGCGCGGGCCGTCCACCGTCCCGCCTCGCTCGACGAGCTGCGCGGCCTGGTGGCCGAGAGCGACCGGGTGCGGGCCCTGGGCAGCGGTCATTCCTTCAACGACGTCGCCGACACCACCGGCGACCTCGTCGTGCTCGACCGCATGCCCGCGACGGTCGAGATCGACAGCGCGGCGCGCAAGGTCCGGGTCGCGGCCGGCACCACGTACGCGCGGCTGGCCGAGGCGGTGCACGCGGCCGGGTTCGCGCTGGAGAACATGGCCTCGCTGCCGCACATCTCGGTCGCCGGCTCGGTCGCGACCGGCACGCACGGCTCCGGCGACGCCAACCGCTGCCTGGCCGCCGCCGTGTCCGGGCTGGAGCTGGTCACCGCCGACGGCTCGCTGCTGTCCTTGTCGCGCGGGGACGACGACTTCGCCGGCGCGGTCGTCTCGCTGGGCGCCCTCGGCGTCGTCCACACGCTGACGCTCGACCTCGTACCGGCCTTCGAGCTGCGCCAGTACGTCCGCGAGGGCCTGACGCCCGACGCGCTCGACGGATTCGACGACATCATGGCGAACGGCTACAGCGTCAGCCTGTTCACCGACTGGCGCGACACCCGGATCTGGCTCAAGCGCCACGAGGAGTTCACCGCCGGCTCCTGGCACGGCACCCGCCCCGCCCCCGAACCCCGCCACCCGCTGCCCGGGATGCCCGCCGACGCCTGCACCACGCAGCTCGGCGTGCCGGGCCCCTGGCACGAGCGGCTGCCGCACTTCCGGCCCGACGCCCCGCCGAGCGGCGCCGGCGACGAGCTCCAGTCGGAGTTCCTGCTGCCCCGCGCGCACGCGGTCGCCGCGCTGCGCGAGCTGTACGCCGTCGGCGACCGCGTCCGCCCGGCCTTGCAGATCTCGGAGGTGCGCACGATCGCCGCCGACGACCTGTGGCTCAGCCCCTTCCGCGACCGCGACAGCGTCGGCGTGCACTTCACCTGGATCAGGGACGTCGCCACCGTGCTCCCGGCGATCGACCTGGTCGAGCGGACGCTCGCGCCCTTCGACCCGCGGCCCCACTGGGGCAAGCTGTTCACCCGCCGCCCCGGCTGCCCCGCCGGCTTCCGCGAGCTGGCCGGGCGGCTGGACCCGGCGGGCAAGTTCGCCAACGACTTCGTCCGGCTACTGCCGGAGGAGTAGCGGCCCGCGCCGGGCATGCGCCCGCCGTCGTAGCGGGCCACCGGTCCGGCGGACGATGTGCCGGCCGGGTCGTCGCGGCATCGTGGAGCGCATGACCGATCACCCGTTCAGATTCGGGGCCGTCGCCGGTTACGCCCCCACCGCGCAGGCCTGGACCGGGCTGGCCCGCAGGGTCGAGAGCCTGGGCTTCGCCACCCTGCTCGTCCCCGACACGCTCGGGACGCTGTCGCCGTTCGCCGCCGCGGCCGCGGCCGCCGCCGTCACCACGACGTTGCGCGTCGGCACGTACGTGATCAGCGCCCCGTACCGCACGCCCGAGACCGTCGCCTGGGAGACCGCCACCCTGCACACCCTCACCGGCGGACGCTTCGAGCTGGGGCTGGGCGCCGGCCGTCCGGGCGCCGAGCAGGACGCGGCGGCGCTCGGCGTGCCGTTCGGCACCCCGGCCGAGCGCGTGGCACGCCTGGCCGCGACGATCGACGCGGTCAAGGACGTGCCGATCCTGGTCGCCGCGACGGGCGCGCGCGTGCTGGGGCTGGCCGCGCGCACGGCCGACACGGTGGCGCTCGGCGTGCCGCCGCAGCACACCGAGGACCAGGTCGCCGCCAAGCTGGACGAGCTGTACGAGCTGGCCGGCGACCGCTTCCACGACCTGGAGCTCGGCATGAACCTGGTGGCCGCCGGCGGCGAGCCGCCCGCCTGGCTGGCCGGCCGCTTCGGCCCGCTCGGCCCCGAGGCCACCGGCCTGCTCACCGGCACCCCCGACGAGATGGCCGACGTCCTGCGGCGGCGCAGGGACCGGCTCGGGATCTCGTACGTGACGGTGAACGCCCAGTTCATCGACGCCTTCGCGCCCGTCGTGGAACGTCTGGCCGGTACCTGACGGAAACTGACAGGTAAGACCGGCAGGATGTCTCCCATGACCGCACAGGGAACCTTCGACACCGCCGGCTGGGACGCCAAGCCGCCCTTCGACGACCGCGACGGCGTCGCGCTCGGCCTCGTCAGCATGACCAAGACCTTCCACGGCGACCTGACCGGGACGAGCGTCGTCCATCTGATGGTGGCCTCGACCCCGGTGGAGGACTCGCGCGCCTACGTGGCGCTGGAACGCATCGAAGGCACCTTGGAGGGCCGGAAGGGCGGCTTCGTCGTGGCGCACCAGGCGCTGAGCGACCGCGGAGGCCAGTCGCTCACCATCACGATCGTGCCCGACTCGGGCGTCGGCGAGCTGACCGGCATCACGGGACGGATGAACATCATCATCGCCCCGGACGGCTCGCACTCCTACACCCTGGACTACGAGCTGCGGGAGAGGAAGTGACCCGGGCGAACACCCGGGTGGATGAGGGGTGGAGCTATGGGGATTCGAACCCCAGACCTCCTCCATGCCATGGAGGCGCGCTACCAACTGCGCCATAGCCCCTTGCTGCGGTCACAAGTGTATCGGACTCCGGGACCCGCCACACACATGCGCGTACCAGGCATACGCTGAGTCAAATCTTGCTACTCTCCGTGCCATGTCCAGCGTGCAGGCCGTCCCGTTGACCCCGCGGTGCGCGAAGATCCTCGCCGCTCGTGAGCATGCCGTCGTCGAGGTCAGCGCGTTCAACGGGTTCTTCACCCTGCGGGCCATCCGCAGCCTGCTGGAGTGGGCGACCCGCACGTTCACCGGTGTGCACGTGCTCGTGCCGGGCGTCGAGCTGGCCGGCACGCTGGTCGCGCGCGGGCTGCCGTCCGGGGCGGCGCTGATCAAGGCGCGGTCGGCGGCCAACAACACGCGCAACCGGGTGATCCGGGTGCTCGAAGGCATGGGCGCGGCCAACGCCACCGTCTTCGACTGGAACGAGCTGGCCGGCAACCGCGCCTACCGGCGCTCCCGGCGGGAGCTGGAGCGGCTGGCCGCCAAGGACGCCGCGTTCCGCGCCCGGTGCGTGGCGGCGGTGCTGCCGAGCGTCGGCGGCCAGGAGCTCACCCCCGAGCAGGCCGCGAACGCGCTGCCGTTCCTGCTGGCCGGGCTGCCGCTGGTGCTGAACAGCCCGGCGATCCTGCGCACGGGCTCGTCGGTGTTCTGCCACCCCGAGCCCATGCCGCTGGTGGGGGAGCTCTACGCGGGCACACTGCCCGTCTCGCGCTCGCCCCACCAGGGCTTCGTCGCCTCCCGGCCGGCCCCCGACCCCGCCTGACTCCCGGTCGGCGGTCAGCCGACCGAGCGGGCCTTGTCGATCAGGGTGACCAGCTCGGCGACCATCGGGTCCTCCGAGGTCCGCGCCAGGCGCCCGGCGTGCTCGCGCAGCGCCGGCAGGTCCAGGCCGAACGCCTTCCTGTCGCGCAGGTAGACCGCGAAGGCCGCGACCACCACGTCCACCTGCAGCCGGACCGGCGTACCGGTCCAGATCGAGGCGTTCAGCTCGTCGGCCCGCAGCGACTTGCCGGCCTCGGAGGCCGCCCGGGTGTCGGGGTCCTGCCAGCGCACGGTCGCCTGGGCGAGCTGGCCCCGCGCGCCCGGCTTGAGGTGCAGGGCGTACAGGGCCGTGACCGAGTGGCCGGGGCCGATCTCGCCGCCGTCGCGGCTGTCGTCACGGAACTCCTCGGCCGACATCGCGCGGTTCTCGTAGCCGATGAGCTGGTAGCTCTCGACGACCGAGGGGTTGAAGACGACCTGCGCCTTGGCGTCGCGGGCCCGTACCTCGATGGTGGCCGGGAGCTGGGTGGTGAAGAC
Source organism: Nonomuraea sp. NPDC003560 (assembly GCF_042878785.1). NCBI lineage: Bacteria > Bacillati > Actinomycetota > Actinomycetes > Streptosporangiales > Streptosporangiaceae > Nonomuraea > Nonomuraea sp. NPDC003560. Next base: position 69,878 of record NZ_JBIAOF010000001.1, read on the forward strand.
CTTCTCGGCCTCCTGCTCGGAGTCCACGTAGACGGCCATGCCGTCGCCGTTGTCGGCCAGCTGCTCCATCAGCTCGTCGCCGTAGTCGCGGCCGACGCCGACGGTGAGCAGCGTGACCTGCTTGCCCGCGTACTCCTTGACCTGCTCCACGATGGACCGCCACTCGGTGTCGCCCTGGTTGGCCAGGCCGTCGGAGAGCAGGACGACCCGGTTCGTGGCGGCGGCCCGGAACGCCTGCGACGCCTCCCGGTACCCGGCCAGGACGCCGCTCTGCAGGTTCGTGCCGCCGGCGGTGTCCAGCTCGTCCACCGCGGCGTGGAGCTGGCTCCTGGCGGTGAGCGGCGTCATGGAGGCCAGCACCTCCGCCTCGTCGCTGAACGCCACGAGCGACACCTGGTCGCCGGGCGCGAGCTGGTCGAGCAGCTTGTGCAGGGCCGACTTGACCAGGTCGAGGCGGCCGGTCTCGGCCATCGAGCCGGAGACGTCGACCACGAACGTGAGGTTGGCCGGGCGGCGCGCGGCCGAGTCGGAGGCGCGGGTCTGCAGGCCCACGCGGAGCACGGCCTCGTCGCGGCCGGGCAGCCGGGCGCCGTCCACGTGCACGGCGAAGCCGTCGTCGGAGGGCTGCGCGTAGTCCTGCCCGAAGGCGTTGACCCACTCCTCGGGGCGGATCTCGCCGGGCGCGGGCCAGCGCCCTTCCTGGAGCGTACGGCGGGCGTAGCCGTACGAGGCGGTGTCCACGTCCAGGGCGAAGGTGGAGATCTGCGCCTTGGTCGTGTCCTGCTCGGATTCCTGGGTGCCGGCCGGGGACGCGCTCGGCGCGGGTTGACGCTGTGTGTCGGACAGGGGGGCCCGCGCGGCGCTGCCGGTGGACGATCCGCCGGAGCCGCCGCACGCGGCGAGTCCGAGAAGCGCGGCGAGCCCGACGCTGACGGCCAGGGGACGAACGGCTAAGGGGCGACATCTCATCACAACCACCTCCGCGTCCTATGACGGAGATCCGTGTGGCAGCGGCCGGGCCGGAGACGCAAGCGAGCACAAACCGCGATCGTCACGTGATCAGTTGTGACAGATCCGGATCGATGAGGTGGGCGGGGATGTGCGCCGCGGACGGTCGCGCGGGCCTGGAGGAGGCCGCCGTCGCCCCGCCGTTACCGGCCGTCGCCCGGTCGTTATCGGCCTTCGCCCCGCCCGTCGCCCGGTTGTCGCCTGGTTGTCGGGCCGGTCGTCGGCCGGTCGCGTCACCAGTGCAGCAGGAGCAGTTCGGCGGAGAAGCCGGGCCCCAGGGCCATCAGGACGGCGGGGCGCCCGGGGTGCCCGCGGGTCTCCTGGAGCACGTGGAGCACCGAGACCGACGACAGGTTCCCGTACGTCCGCAGCGACCGCCAGGTCACGTCCAGGGCCCTGGGATCGAGGTCGAGGCTCTGCACGATCTTGTCGATGACCTTGGGGCCGCCGGGGTGGCAGATCCACGTCGGCACCTGGTCGGGGGTCAGGCCGTAGTCGGCCAGGAAGGCCCTGATGTCGTCGGCCAGCACCTGGTCCACGAAGTGGGTGAGGTCGGCGTCGAGCACGATGTGGAAGCCGTGGTCGCCCACCTCCCATCCCATCAGGTGCTCGGTGTCGGGGTAGAGCCTGCTGCGGGTGGCGACGACCTCGGGGCCCCGGCCGCGCCCGGTGGCCACGACGGCCGCCGCGCCGTCCCCGAACAGGCCGCTGGCGATCATGTTGGCGATCGAGGAGTCGTCGCGCTGGATGGTCAGCGAGCACAGCTCCACGCAGACCAGCACGGCGGCGTGGTCCGGCCAGCCGCGCAGATAGTCGTGCAGGCGCGACAGGCCCGAGGCCCCGGCGGCGCAGCCGAGGCCGAACACGGGCACCCGCTTGACGTCGCCGCGCAGCCCGAGGCGCTGGGCGAGCCTGGCGTCCAGCGAGGGCGTGGCCAGGCCGGTGGTCGAGCAGAACAGCAGGTGGTCGATCTTCCCCGGCGGCACGTCGGCCTTTTCGAGGGCGCCTCGGACGGCCTGTTCGCCCAGGTCGAGGGCGATCTCGACGTACATGGCGTTGGCGCGGGCGAAGGAGTCGAGCTTGGTGTAGCCGTCCAGCGGGAGTGCGAGGTTGCGGCCCACGACGCCGGTGGCCGCGTGGAAGCGCCGCAGCAACTCCTCGTCGCAGTCCGTCAGACGGGAGAACGCTTCGGTGATCTCCGCCTGCTCGTAGCGGTGATCGGGGAAAACGGTCTCTACCCCCGAAATATGCATATATCACTCCTGCCGCAGGGAGCGGAGCGCTAACCTGCTGGCGCCGGATATGGGCGGTTAATATGCGTATGTGCCGCTTCCGACCTCCGGCCGACCGCCCTCGACCTCCGCCGCCCCGCTTCCGGCCCCCGCCCGGCCGCCGGTTCCGCCTCCGGTTCCGCTGTCGGTTCCCGCCCGGTTGCCCACGGTCGCCGTGCTGGCCTTCGACGGGATGGCGCCGTTCGAGCTGGGGTGCGTCGTGGAGTTCTTCGGGCTGCCCCGGCCCGAGCTGGACGTCCCCTGGTACGACCTCAAGGTGTGCGCCGAGACCGCCGAGCCGCTGCGCGTGGTCGGCGGGTTCACCATGCAGGCCGCGCACGGGCTCGACGTCTTGGCGGGGGCCGGGACGGTGATCGTGCCCGGCGTGGCCGACGTCCGGGGCGAGGTCTCGGGCGAGCTGGTCGAGGCGCTGCGCCTGGCCCACGGCCGGGGCGCCCGGATGGTGTCGATCTGCTCCGGCGCGTTCGCGCTGGCCGCCGCCGGCCTCCTGGACGGCCGCGAGGCCACCACCCACTGGAGGTACGCCGACCTGCTCCAGCGGCGCTTCCCCGCCGTCCGCGTCAACCCCTCGGTCCTGTACGTGGACGGCGGCGACGTGCTGACCAGCGCGGGCAGCGCCGCCGGCCTCGACCTGCTCGTCCACCTGGTACGCAACGACCACGGGCCGAACGTGGCCAACGCGGTCGCCCGCCGCCTGGTCGTCCCGCCGCACCGGGAGGGCGGTCAGGCCCAGTTCATCGAGGCCGCCGTCACGCCCGTGGCCGACGACGGCGGCGTGGCCAGGGCGATGGGGTGGGCGCTCGACCACCTGGCCGAGCCGATCGGCGTGGCGGACCTGGCCGCGGTGGCGCACATGTCGCAACGCTCGTTCATCAGGCACTTCAAGCGGCAGACCGGGACCAGCCCGCTGCGGTGGGTGATCTCGCAGCGGGTGGCGGCGAGCCTGCCGATGCTGGAGACGACGGCGGTGCCGGTGGAGGAGATCGGGGCGGCGGTCGGGTTCGAGAGCCCGGCGACGTTCCGCCACCACTTCACCCGCGCGATGCACACCTCGCCCTCCGCCTACCGCCGCGCCTTCGGCCCCTGACTCAACCCGTCGCCGTCTGGCCGGGGCGGGGGAGAAGGCCGTCCACCAGCGCGCGCAACCCCAGCTCGTAGGTGTCCTCGGCGGTGAGCTCGGCCCAGCGGCCGCCCAGTTCGGCCAGGCGGGGCAGGGCGGCCGGGTCGAGGCCGGCGAAGACCTGGTCGCGGTAGGTCGGCCCGCCCTCCTCGCGCCTGCGCCCGGCCGCCGCGCGGACGGCGATCTCGCCCGCCGTGTAGTGCCAGATGATCCGGTAGAGGTGCACGGCGCGCTCGGCCGTCAGGCCCGCGCCGAGGGCCGCGTCGATGATCTTCTCCGGGTACCACAGCGCGCCGACCGCGAGCAGGTCGTCGGCGCGCAGCACGTCCACCGCCCAGGGGCAGCCGGCCACCGCGTCGCGCATGGCCAGGGCCACCGCGACCACCCGTTCGCGCGGGTCGGCGGGCAGGTCGGGGCGCGGCAGCCCGGCCGCGTACTCGTCGAGCAGGAGCAGCAGCAGCTCCTCCTTGTCGCGGACGTGGTGGTAGAGCGCCATCGGCGTGCTGCCGACCTCCTTGGCCAGCCTGCGCATGGTCAGCCCGCCGACGCCGTCGGCCTCGATGACCCGGTGCGCCGCTGCCACGATGTCCGCCCGCGAGATCCGGGGCGGCCTTCCAGTGCGTGCGGGCATGCCGTCATGTTACTTTCTATACATGTATAAAAAGACATCTCCCTGGACGGCGGTGGTGGTCCTGGCGTTCGCGGTCGCCGTCGGGTCACTCCAGATGACCGTCGTCGTCCCGATGCTCCCGCTGCTCCAGAGGCAGTTCGGCGCGTCACCCACCTCCGTCTCCTGGACGCTCACCGCCGGCCTGCTGTCCGGCGCGGTCGCGATCCCGCTGCTGTCCCGGCTCGGCGACATGTACGGCCGCCGCCCGGTCGCCCTGTCCGCGCTCGCCCTGCTCGTCGCAGGTGCGGCGGTCGCCGCGCTGTCCGGCGCGCTCGGCGCGGTCGTCGCCGGACGGGTGCTCCAGGGCGTGTCCGCCGCGCTGCTCCCGCTGGCCATGGGGCTGGCCAGGCAGGCGGTCCCCGCCCACCGGCTGGCCACGGCGATCGGCGTGCTGAGCGCCACGATCGGCGTGGGCAGCGGCGGCGGCATGATCCTGGCCGGGCTGGTCGGCGGCGACCACCGGGCCATGTTCTGGATCCTGGCGGCGCTGGGCGCGCTGAGCTTCGTGCTGGTGGCGGCGCTGGTGCGGGAGGCCGTGCCGGCCGGGCGGGCGGGGCGTCCCGACCTGGTGGGGGCCGTGCTCGTCGCCGGCTGGCTGGTCTGCCTGCTGCTCGCGATCAGCAAGGGCGGCGCCTGGGGCTGGACGTCGCCGCCGACGTTGGGCCTGCTCGCGGGGGCGGTCGTGCTCGCGGTGGCGTGGGTGGTCACGGCCCGGCGCACCGCCGCGCCGCTGATCGAGATCCCCATGCTGCTGCACCGGGGCACGGTGGGGGCCACGGTGGCCTCGTTCCTCATCGGGTTCGCGCTGTTCGGGGCGATCACCACGCTGTCGGCGGTCGCCCAGGGCAACCTCGGGGCCTCGGTGCTGCAGGTGGGGCTGTACCTGCTGCCGACCACGGTGCTGATGCTCGCCGTCTCGATGCTGGCCGGGCCGCTGATGCGGCGCTTCCCGGCCGCGGCGCTGGTCTCCGGCGGCTCCGCGCTGGTCACCGCCGCCGCGGTGTGGCTGGTGGTCTTCCGCGACACCGCCGCCGACCTGTACGGGGCCGCCGCCGTCCTGGGCCTCGGCGTCGGCCTGGTGTACGCGGCGCTCGGCACGATGGCCGTCGAGCACGTCGAACCGGCCAAGACCGCCGCGGCCGGAGGCGTGAACGCGCTGGTCAGGGTCGTGGGCAGCAGCCTGGCCGGAGCCGTCGGCGCGGCCGTGTCGGCCGCCGGGGGAGCGGGCTGGAGCTTCGGCGTCGCCGCCGGGGCCGCCCTGCTGGCCGCCGTGTTCGCGGCCGTCCACCGGGCGAGGGCGGTGGCGTGGGCATGAGCGCGGAACAGCGCCTGATCGCGTGGGGCGACGAACTGGTGAAGCTGCACGACGGCTTCCGGCGGGAGCTGGCACGTCTGCGGGCCGGCGGCGAGGGGTTCGACCTGCGCACGCACTGCCTGGCCTTCTGCGCCGCCCTGCACGCCCACCACGAGGGCGAGGACGCGGTGCTGTTCCCGCACCTGGCCGCCGAGCGTCCCGAGCTGGCCGACGTCCTGGCCCGGCTGGGCGCCGAGCACCGCGTGGTGGCCCGGCTGGTGGCCCGCGTCCGCGACCTGGCCGGCACGGACGCGAGCGCGGGCGACGAGCTCGACCGGCTGGCCGCCGAGCTGGAGGCCCACCTGGACTACGAGGAGGAACAGCTCGTCCCGCTGCTGAACGGCATGACCTCGATGCCCGAGAACCTCTGAGCCCGCCGCCCGTCGTCAGCGGGTGACGGGCGGGTTGAAGCGGTGGAGTTCCGGCGGGGTCCAGCCCGCCCCGACCGTGCCGTCCACCTCCGTGTACGCGGTCAGCTCGAACCGCACCGACCGTTGCTCCGCGGCCCAGTCCACCTCCGCCCGGCCGGTCAGGTGAAGGGTCCGGCCGGCGTCCCAGTCGACGAACAGCAGCCCGGCGGCCGGGTCGAGCTCCAGGTTGCCGAGCGTCATGTACATCGAGTTGCCGACGTAGTCCGGGAACTCCAGCGACCCCGGCCCGCTCACCCGGACGAACCCCGGGTTGCCGCCCCGGTGGGAGACGTCGGCCCCCAGCCCCGCGGCGCGGGTGGCGATGAAGAACGTGTCGGCCCGCTCGATCCACTCGACGTGGCCCGGCGCGAGCCGCGTCCCGCCGCCGACGACCTCCGGGACGCCGGGCGCGGCGGTGGGCTCGCGCGCCTGGATGTACTTGGGGCAGTTGGCGTACACCTGCTCCGTCCAGATCACCAGGCCGCCGCCCGCCTGGACGGCGGTGCCGTTCACGCGCATCCGGCGCCGGGTGCGCGGCTCGATGGCCAGCAGCCCGATGTCGCGTTCCGCCGTGAACAGGCCGCGCAGCGGCGCCGCGGGCAGGGCGCGGACGGTGATCGTGCGGTCGTCGTCGGCGTCGGCGAACCCCGGCTGCCCGGTCAGCACGTCGGCCCACACCTGGCCGAGGTCGTCGGCCGCGCCCGCGACCAGCAGGTGCTGGGCCCGCAGGAACGCGGCGGCCACCTCGGGGATCTCGGGACGGGTGCGCGAGCTGCCGAGCGCGCCCGGCGTCCGCACCCCGGCGCGGGCCTGGACGGCGATCTCCCCCGGATGTCTCATTTAGAAGAATCCGCAGGTGGGAGCGCCGGCCGTGGGAGCGGGACGGTCGCCCGCGGCGCCAGGGGCGGAGATCTCCAGCCGGATGCCGTCGGGGTCCTCGAAGAACACGCCGCCGGAGGAGGCGCCCTCGCCGTGCGGGACCACGCCGTCGTGGTGCAGCTTCGCGCCGATCTCCCTGATGACCTGCTCGGCCCTGCGCACCGCGTCGAGGTCCTCGACCTGGAAGGACAGGTGGTGCAGGCCGGGCAGGGCGGTGGGGAAGCGGCCGTCGCTCTGCTGCCAGAGCGTGACGACGAGCTTCCCGTCCTGGGCGAGGAGGGCGTAGCGGCGGCCGTCCTCGGCGGACTCGTGGGCGACGGTGAAGCCGAAGACGCGGCCGTAGAACTCCTTCGACCTGTCGAGGTCGGTGACGTTGAGCCCGACGTGCCCGGTCCGGAATGACATGCGACTCTCCTCGTCTAACGGTTGCACGACTGATTGGCCGTTAGAAATCAATATAACGGCAAAAGTGGGTCGTTGGCGTTAGAGAGGGCTATTTCTTGTGTTCCCGGTAGTGCCGCGCCGCCCGCGCGCGGTTGCCGCACGCCGGTGAGCACCACTCCTGGCGCGGGTGCTCCTTGACGAAATAGAGCACGCAGCGCGGGGCCCCGCAGGTGCGGAGCAGGACGCGGTCGGGGCCGGCCAGGAACTCCACGGCCGCGACGGCGAGCCGCCCCCGCAGGCGCGTGGACGGGTTCGCCTTGGTCGCGGGGGCCATGGTCAGCGCCGGCTCGCCGGTCCACGACAGCTGCGGGGCCGTGGGAGCGGCCAGGGCGGTCGCGTTGACCAGGGACAGCGACTCGGCGAAACCGGGCAGGGTGGCCGCGTCCGCGACGCTCGGCGGCTCCGGGGCGATCGCCCTGGCCAGCAGCGCCCGGACGGCCTGGCGCAGCCGTACGGTCTGCTCGCGCAACTCCTCCGTGGCGGTGAAGCCGGGCGGCAGGTCCAGGTCGGCCGCGTGCTCACGGAGCCATTCGGTCATCGCGGCGGCGTCGCGCAGCCGGTCGACGGGCCCGGAGCGGTCGGCCCTGACCGTGCCGGCGAACTCCATGGTCAGCGTGGTGGACATCTCTCCAATCTAACGCCTGCTCGATCGTGCGGCCGTTAGGTAAAGAATTGCTCATTCAGAAAGATTGCGTGATCAGAAAAAATGCGTACTCTGAAAGAGTGACCGGTTTGAGGGAACGGAAGAAGCAGGCGACCCGTGAGGCGCTGATGGACGCGGCGCTCCGGCTGGCCCTGGAGCGCGGGCTGGAGAACGTCCGGGTGGAGGACGTCGCCGAGCTGGTCGGCGTGTCGCCGCGCACGTTCAACAACTACTTCTCCAGCAAGTACGAGGCCCTCGCCGCCCGCCACACCGACCGCGTCCGGCGGACGGTGGCCGTCCTGCGCGCCCGCCCGGCGGCCGAGCCGCTGTGGGAGGCGCTGATCGCGGCCGTCGCCGAGCCCTGGGAACACGCCTTGACCAGCCCGGGGCCGCCCGACGCCGACCGGCTGGCCCTCACCAGGCTGCTGGCCGAGGAGCCGGCGTTGCGCGCCGAGGCGCTGAAGGCGCAGTTCGCGGCCGACGGCGAGCTGGCCGCGGCCGTGGCCGAGCGCACGGGCACCGACCCGGACGAAGACCTCTACCCGCACCTGGTGGCGGCCACGGTGAGCGCCGCCGTGCAGGTGGCCGTCGGCCACTGGCTGCGCTCCGACCCGCCCGTCCCGCTGGTGCCGGTGCTGCGCGAGGCGCTGCACCGCCTGGCCGCGGGGCTGCCCGCCCCCCACCCCAGAACCGAAGGAGAGACCCCATGACCTCGACAGACGCCGCGGTCGCGGACGTCGTCATCGCCGGCGCCGGCCCCAACGGCCTGATGCTGGCCTGCGAGCTCAGCCTGGCCGGAGTCCGGCCCGTCGTGCTCGAACGCCTGCCCGCCCGCAGCGGCCGGCCCAAGGCCAACGGCATCATCGGCCAGGTCGTCGGCCTGCTGCACCAGCGCGGGCTCGCCGCGGCGCCCGCGCCGGTGCCCGCGTTCGTCTTCGGCGCCATGCCGCTCGACCTGGCCGGGCTCGACGGCAACCCGCTGCGGGCGCTGCCCGTCCGGCAGCCGGAGCTGGAGGAGCTGTTCGAGCGGCGGGCCACCGAGCTGGGCGGGCAGATCCGGCGCGGCCACGAGCTGACCGGCTTCGAGCAGGACGCCGAGGGCGTCACGCTCGCGGTGACGGGCCCCGAAGGCCCCTTCGAGCTGCGGACGCGCTACCTGGTGGGCTGCGACGGCGCACACAGCCTGGTCAGGAAGCGGGCCGGCATCGGCTTCCCGGGGGTGAGCGCGCCCGACGTCGTCAGCCGCACGGCCCACGTCACCGTGCCGGGGGCGGTCGTGCGGCCCGGCACGGCCGAGATGGAGGTGCCCGGCCACGGCGCGTTCGTGCTCTACACCTGGCACCGGACCGAGCGCGGCGCGTACGCGATGCTGCCCACGGGGCCGGGCGAGCTCTCGGTCACCGCGATGGAGTGGGGCGGCGAGGTCCCCGGCGACGACGTGCCGATGACGATCGGCGAGCTGCGTGCGAGCCTGGCCCGCGTGCTCGGGGCCGACCTGCCGCTCGCCCCGCCCACCGGCGAGGGCCCCCACCTGCTCCGGCGGCTGAACGGCCGCGAGACCCGGGTGGCCGACCGCTACCGGGCGGGCCGCGTCCTGGTGGCCGGCGACGCCGCCCACGTGCACTCGGCCATGGGCGCCCCCGGGCTCAACCTCGGCCTCCAGGACGCCGCCAACCTGGCCTGGAAGCTGGCCGCCGAGCTCCAGGGCTGGGCGCCCGAGGGGCTGCTCGACACCTACGACGCCGAGCGCAGGCCCGCCGCCGAGCGGGTGGCCCTGCACTCCAGCGCCCAGCTCGCCCTGGCCGCGCCGGGCCCCGACGTGACCGCCCTGCGCACGCTGTTCGCCGAGCTGCTGGACGACGACGCCAACCGGCGGCGCGTCGCGGCGCTCATGGCGGGCTCCGACCTGCCCTACCCGACGCCCGGCAGCGGGCATCCCCTCGCCGGCCGGTTCCTGGCCGATCTGCCCGCCGAGCCCGCCTCCCGGGCCCGTCCGCTGCTGCTCGACCGCACCGGCGAGCTGCGCGTGCGGCACGAGCGGGTCGAGACGGTCACCGTGCCGTCGTGCCCGGCCGAGGCCGTGCTGGTCCGCCCCGACGGCTACGTGGCCTGGGCGGGCACGCCGGACGAGACGCTGACGCAGGCGCTAGAGACCTGGTTCGGCAAGGGTGTCGAGGTGGCGGCGTAGACAGCGGCGCATCAGGCCGGGCGTCATCCGCTCGGGGTGCAGCACGCCCTCGACCGTGAGCCCGTCGATCAGCGCGCACAGCCGTTCGGTCTCCACCTCGACGTCGGCGTCCAGGCGGCCGTGCGCGGCGATGCCCTCGATGATCCGGCCGACCAGGCGGCGCATGCCGTCGTACGCCTCGCGGGCCTGCGGCCGCAGCTCCGGCCGGGTGCGCGCGGCCGTCGTGAAGGCCAGCCAGACCGCCGCCTCCTCCAGCCGCGGCTCGTCCAGGGGCAGCAGCTCCGACAACATCTGCTCCACCAGCTCGGCCCGCTCCTCGCCGTTCCGCGCGGCGAGCAGCGGGCCGACGCGTTCCTCCAGACGCGCGCTGATCCGCTCGATCGAGGCGCGCATCGCGAAGGTCATCAGCTCGGTGTGCCCGGCGAAGTAGTGGCGGACCGAGCCGATGGCGAGCCCGGCCTCCTCCGCCACGTTCCGCAGCGACGCCTGCTCGAATCCGGCGCGGCGCACGACCCGGAACACGGCGTCGGCCACCTCGTCGCGGCGGGCCTCGGGATCCACGACTTTCGGCATGTTGTCCTTTATAGCACGGCCCTGCTAATTTATTTAGCATGGACGTGCTACTAATCGCCGCACTCGTCGTCTACTCCGTGGCCCGGCGCATGATCGGCCAGCCGCTCGTCGCCAAGGACGTGTACGCGCCGCCGGTCATCCTCATCGGCATCGGCCTCCACGGCCTGCTCGACCTGCGCCCCACCGCGCTCGACATCATGTGGCTGGCGGTCACCGCCCTGATCGGCGTCGCCTTCGGCGCAATGCGCGCGGCCACCACGCAGGTCTTCCCCAAGGAGGGCGTGCTCTGGCAGCGCTACACCTGGCGGACGCTGGTCGTGTGGGTCGTGACGTTCGCGATCAGCTTCGGCGTGGGCGCGCTGGCGCTGGCCACCGGCATGCACGAGGAGGTTCGCTCGATCCCGCTGTCGATCGGCGTCGGCCTGCTCGGCGAGGCCCTGGTGATCCTCGCCAGGTCGCGGACGGCGGGCGTGCCGTTCAGGCGTTAGTCTGCGGTCAGAACAACATTCTGTGCACGAGGAGAGCCATGCCGGACAACCTCATCTTCCGCCTGCCGCCGACGTTCGAGACGATCGAGGAGGAGCGGCGGCACCGCAAGGAACGCCTCGCGGCGGCGCTGCGCATCTTCGGCAGGTTCGGGTTCGAGGAGGGCGTGGCCGGGCACATCACCGCCCGCGACCCCGAGCTGAGCGACCACTTCTGGGTCAACCCGTTCGGCATGTCGTTCAAGCACGTCAGGGTCAGCGACCTCATCCTGGTCAACCACGAGGGCCAGGTCGTCGAGGGCCGCTACCACGTCAACGAGGCCGCCTTCGCCATCCACTCGCAGGTGCACCAGGCCCGTCCCGACGTCGTCGCGGCCGCCCACAGCCACTCGATCCACGGCCGCGCCCTGTCGGCGCTCGGCCAGACCATCGAGCCCATCACCCAGGACGCCTGCGCCTTCTACCAGGACAACGCGCTGTTCGACGACTACACGGGCGTCGTGACCGATCTGGAGGAGGGCAAGCGCATCGCCGCGACGCTGGGCGGCAACAAGGCCCTCGTGCTGCGCAATCACGGCCTGCTGACCGTCGGCGACACGGTCGACGCGGCCGCCTGGTGGTTCATCACCATGGAACGCTCGGCCCAGGTGCAGCTCCTCGCCAAGGCCGCCGGGCAGGTCGTGCCCATCGAGCCCGACAACGCCGCGCTCACCCACCAGCAGATCGGCAACGACCTGGTCGGCTGGATCAACTACCAGCCGCTGCACGACCAGATCGTGCGCGAGCAGCCCGACCTGTTCGAGTAGGGGCTCTCAGGAGCTGCGGAAGGTGTGCCGGTAGGTCAGCGGCGCGACGCCGACGGCCGCGTGCAGGTGCTGCCGGAGCGAGACCGCCGTGCCGAAGCCGGAGCGCCTGGCCACCTCCTCCACGCCGAGGTCGGTGGTCTCCAGCAGCCGCCTTGCGTGGCGGACGCGGTGGCCGGAGAGCCATTTGGCCGGGCTCATCCCGGTCTCCTCGCGAAAGCGCCTGGTGAAGGTGCGCACGCTCATCCTGGCGTGCGCGGCCAGCACGGCCAGGTCGAGCGGGGCGTCGAGGTGGGCCAGCATCCAGTCGCGGGTCGCGGCGGTGCCGCCGGCGCCGTCGTGCGGCAGGGGGCGCTCGATGTACTGCGCCTGGCCGCCGTCCCGCCAGGGCGGCATCACGCAGCGGCGGGCGGTCCGGTTGGCCACCTCGGTGCCGTGGTCGCGCTTGATCACGTACAGGCACAGGTCGAGGCCCGCCGCCACCCCGGCCGAGGTCAGCACGTCGCCGTCGTCCACGAAAAGCACGTCGGGGTCCAGCTTGACCTGGGGGAACAGGGCGGCGAACCGGGCCGCCTCGCGCCAGTGCGTGGTGGCCGGACGGCCGTCCAGCAGACCCGCCGCGGCCAGCACGAACGCGCCCGTGCAGATCGACATGACCCGCGGCCGGTTTTGCAGGGCCGCGCGCAGGGTGGCGGTGATCGTGCCGTCCTTCATCGCCCGTCCCGCGTGGATGCCGGGGACCAGCACCGTGTCGGCCGTGTCGAGCACGTCGAGGTCGTGGTCGGGCAGCACGGTGTAACCGGCCGTGCAGCGGACCGGCTCGCGGTCGGGGGAGCAGGTCACGACCTCGTAGAGCTTCTCGCCGTCCGGCGTCTCGGCCGACTCGAAGACCTGGCCGGGCACGCCGAGGTCGAGCGGGGCGAAGTGGTTCAGCACGACGACCGCGACACGATGGGCCATGGCCCGATTCTTGCACATATTGGCTTTCGGGCCACTCGCGCCGTCAAAATGCGATGAATCAGGATTGGCGCATGACGTTGAGCACCACCCCCGCCCCCACGCGGACCCGCCGGATCCATCGCGCCTGGTGGGTCGCGGCCGTGGCCTTCGTGGCCATCCTCGGCGCGGCCGGCTTCCGCGCCACCCCCGGCGTGCTGATCACCCCGCTGCACGACGAGTTCGGCTGGAGCACGGGCACGATCTCGCTGGCCGTGTCGATCAACCTGGTGCTCTACGGGATGACCGCGCCCTTCGCCGCCGCGCTGATGGACCGCTTCGGCATGCGCCGCGTGGTGTCGCTGGCCCTGCTGCTGGTCGCGGTGGGCAGCGGGCTCACCGTGATCATGACGGCGAGCTGGCACCTGCTGCTGTTCTGGGGCGTGTTCATCGGGCTCGGCACCGGGTCGATGGCGCTGGTGTTCGCCGCCACGGTGACCGACCGCTGGTTCGTCCGGCACCGGGGGCTGGTCACCGGCATCCTGACCGCGGCGGGCGCGACGGGGCAGCTCATCTTCCTGCCCGTGCTGGCCTGGCTCGCCGAGGGGCCGGGCTGGCGGGTGGCCTCCCTGACGGTGGCGGGCGCCGCGCTCGCGGTGGTGCCGTTCGTCTGGTGGTTGCTGCGCGACCACCCCGAGGAGGTGGGCACGACGGCGCTCGGCGCCGAGACGGGCGCCGTACGGACCCGGCCGGCCGGCGGGAACGCGGCGGCGCGGGCGCTGACGGTGCTGCGCTCGGCCGCGCGCACGCGGCCCTTCTGGTTCCTCGCCGGCGGCTTCGCGATCTGCGGCATGAGCACGAACGGCCTGGTCGGCACGCACTTCATCCCCGCCGCGCACGACCACGGCATGGCCGAGCCGGTCGCCGCCGGCCTGCTCGCGATCATCGGGATCTTCGACATCGCCGGGACGGTCGCCTCCGGCTGGCTCAGCGACAAGGTCAACCCCAAGCTGCTGCTCGGCGTCTACTACGGCCTGCGCGGCCTGTCGCTGATGCTGCTGCCCGGCCTGTTCGCAGCCACCACCGAGCCCAGCATGCTGATCTTCATCGTGTTCTACGGCCTGGACTGGGTGGCCACCGTGCCCCCGACCGTCGCCCTGTGCCGCCAGATCTACGGCCAGGACGGCGCGGTCGTGTTCGGCTGGGTGTTTGCCTCGCACCAGGTGGGCGCCGCCGTCGCCGCCGTGGGCGCCGGCCTGACCCGCGACCACCTCGGCGCCTACGACCTGGCCTGGTACGCCGCCGGCGCCCTCTGCCTCCTGGCCGCGGGAATGTCCCTGGCCATCCGGCATGCTAGACGGTGATGAACGAGACCGAACTGATGGTCCTCCCCCTCGTGGTCAGGATCGAGAGGGCCGCTCCCCCCGAGCGCACCGACGCGCTGGAGGCCGCCGCCATGGCCGTGCTGAGCCTGCTGGACGACCCGGGGGAGTGGGCCGCCGAGCTGCACGCCTGGCAGTCCACCGGCAAGATCCGCAAGGTGGTGCGGCGCGCCAGGGGCGCCGAGTGGCGCAGGGCCGCCGCGCTCCCCGGCCGCACGGTCGAGCACCGCACGGCGGAGGTGCGGGTGCACCCGCCCGTCCCGCTCGACGCCTGGCCCAAGGACCTGGCCCGGCTCCAGGTGGGCGGCACCGAGCTGAGGGACGCCGCCGAGCCCGGCGACCCGCCCTCCGGCCCACCGGTCCTGTGGGAGAACCCCGTGCTGACCATGTCGGCGGGCAAGGCCATGGCCCAGGCCGGGCATGCCGCGCAGCTCGCCTGGTGGGCCAGTGACGAGGCCGAGCGGGCCGCCTGGCGGGCGGACGGCCTGGCCGTCTCCGTGCGCGCCGCGCCCGGCAGGGACGACTTCGACGCCAAGGTGGCCGCCGGGCTGCCCGTGGTGCGCGACGCCGGGTTCACCGAGATCGAGCCGGGTTCGTGCACGTTCGTCGCCGAGGCGCCCTGGCTCCTGCGGCGGGTCGCTAGATCGTGAAGACGTCGGCCAGCACGCCGCCCGCCGGGGTGATCCGGGCGGGCGACGGGCTGTCGTAGACGACCATGAGCCGGCCGTCGGGCAGCACGGCCAGGCCCTCCGGATGGTCGTCGCCGACGCCGTAGGGCAGCTCCAGGACCGTTTCCAGGTCGTGCGCGGGCACCAGCCCGCCGCCCTGCCGCTCCCGCCAGCGCACGACCCGGACCGGGCCGTCCAGGCTCATCGTGGGCCCGGTGAGCAGCAGCAGGTCGCCGCCGTGCGGGCACATGTCCCGCACGCCCAGCCCGCCGAGGTCCAGGAAGTGCTTGCGGTACGGGCCGTCGAGCCGTAACCGGCCGCCGCCGTCGTCCACGGGACGGATCTCCAGCACCACCGCCCAGCCGCGCAGCACCGGCCCGCGCAGCCCCAGGTAGACCCGCTCGCCCACGACCGCGATGCCCTCGATGTCGAGCCCGTTGTCCTTGCCCGGCAGCGCCAGGAACGGCGCCAGATGGCGGTCGCCGGACAGCATGGCGGCGACGTTGCGCTCGCCGGACAGGATCGCGCCGGGCAGCGGACGCTCGCCGGTCGCGTCCAGCGGCAGGCGGACCAGGATGAACCGGTTCTCCTCGCGGACGACCGTGCCCAGCCGCCTGATCGACTTCTCCGGGCTGCCCGGCTTGGCCTTGCGGCGCTTGAGGCTGTGCGAGCCGACCGCCCACAGATGGCCGTCGGCCCTGGCCAGGCCCTCGATGTCGGCCTCGTCGAAGCGTCCGGCGGGCAGGTCCACGTAGTCGGCCAGGAAGAAGGAGCGCTCGTCGCCGAAATGGTCGCCGGTCCAGGTGAGCCGCTCGACGGTGGCGGTCTCGTCGCCGGCCACCCACAGTCCCGACGGCTCCCACCTGACCGCGGAGAGATTCGTGTGCGTCTGGGCGAACCGGGAGTCCTCGCCGAACCGCAGTTCCACCTGTTCCACCCCGCCATGATTGCACTTCGGTCGCTTCACACACGCAATGGCGGGATATGTCGTACGCTCCCGTCGTGCTCCATGGGGAAGATGAGACCGAGGGTTCACGAGTGAGAACCACAGACCGCCCTGCGAACCCTGTTTCACCGCCCAGGCGCTCCCGCATCGGCGATGTCCGGATGCGGTCGATATATCGGGGGCTCGCCGTCGTGGCGGCCGTGGCGGTCGGCGCCACGGTGATCGTCCTGGCGCTCCCGTCCGGGCCGGACGAGGTCGTGGCGGGGCCGGTAACCGCGCCGCCGGCCGCACCCGCCTCGTCCGCACCCGCCTCCTCCGCGCCGGCCCCCACGCCGTCGGCCACCCCCACGCCGACGTCGTCCGCCACGCCGACGTCCTCCCTTA
This sequence comes from Nonomuraea sp. NPDC003560, assembly GCF_042878785.1. Taxonomy (NCBI): domain Bacteria; kingdom Bacillati; phylum Actinomycetota; class Actinomycetes; order Streptosporangiales; family Streptosporangiaceae; genus Nonomuraea; species Nonomuraea sp. NPDC003560. Next base: position 86,063 of record NZ_JBIAOF010000001.1, read on the forward strand.
CGCCGACGTCCGCTCTCACGCCGACCCCGACGCCGTCGCCGGGCTCCTCGCTCGCGCCCGGCTACACCGCCATGCAGGCCCTGTACGCCGACCCGCGGGTGCCCCGCCTGACCGGCCGCGTCAAGCGGATGGCCCTGCCCCGGCCGGCCAAACGGCTGGTGAAGGACCGGCGCACCGGCCTGGCCGTGCCCCGGCTGGGCAAGCCGTGGAAGACGCACGGGGCGGCGCCGTTCACCAGCAAGCAGGTGCTGCCGGCGGTGCGCGGCGGCAGGCTGCGCGGCATGCTGGTGACCTGCCCGCTGCCGATCATGGAGCAGAAGTCGCCGCGCGACACGGCGCTGCTGGCCGCGCGCTGGACGCTCAACCACCACCCCAAGGGCTCCAAGATCAGTTGGCTCGCCTCACAACGGGTTAAAACCGGATGGATGCTCGTATACCGCGTCAAATACGGCAAACATTCCTCCCGAGCGGCCGTCGTGGTGATGGACGGGGGAATGAGCAAGCCAGGACTTGCGTTCGTCACAGTGCCTGACTCGCAGAGGAAGCGTTGGCGTGATATTGGCCGCGTGGTCTCAGGAGTGCGTGTTCTAGGCTAGAAAGATCATGTATGCGGCGATGTGGGGGAGTGACGCCGTGGAACGCTCTGGACCGCCGCAGGCACCGAACAAGGGCAAGGTCAAGCCGCCCTGGCGCTCGGAAGGCCTGCCCGGTTCGCCAGGCGGGCGGCCGAAGATCAACTGGTGGCGCTTCGTCGTCACCCTGCTCGTGGTGTACGCGGGCTTCTTCGTCGTCTCCTCCCTGGTCGACAACAACTCGGTCGAGACGATCTCCTACACCGAGTTCACCAAGCAGGTCGAGGCGAAGAACGTCAAGGACATCTACGCCCAGGGGCTGTCGGTCGAAGGCGATCTGAGGAGCGCGGCCAAGAACCCCGAGAGCAACGAGTCCTACACCAAGTTCCAGACCGAGATCCCCGCCTTCGCCAACACCGACCAGCTCGACCAGCAGCTCAAGTCGGCCCAGGTGGAGACCACGTCCAAGCCGCTGACCCGCGGCTTCTTCTCCAACCTGCTGCTGTCGCTGCTGCCCGTGCTGCTGCTGGCCGGCCTGTGGATCTGGATCATGCGCCGCGGCGCCAGCATGATGGGCGGCGGCCTGAGCGGGCTCGGCAAGTCCAAGGCCGCAAAGCCGGTCGAGGCCCACAAGGTGCGCGTCACGTTCGACGACGTCGCCGGCATCGACGAGGTGGAGAACGAGCTCGTCGAGGTCGTCGACTACCTGAAGGACCCCGGCAAGTACCGCCGGCTGGGCGCCAAGCTGCCCAAGGGCGTGCTGCTCGCCGGTCCTCCCGGCACCGGCAAGACGCTGCTGGCCAGGGCCGTGGCGGGCGAGGCCAAGGTGCCGTACTTCTCGGCCAGCGCCTCCGAGTTCATCGAGATGATCGTCGGCGTGGGCGCCTCGCGCGTCCGCGACCTGTTCGAGGAGGCCCGCAAGGTCGCGCCCTCGATCGTGTTCATCGACGAGATCGACGCCATCGGACGGGCCCGCGGCGGCGCGGGCGGCATCGGCGGCCACGACGAGCGCGAGCAGACGCTGAACCAGATCCTCACCGAGATGGACGGCTTCTCCGGCGCCGAGGGCGTGATCGTCATCGGGGCCACCAACCGGCCCGAGATCCTCGACCCGGCGCTGCTGCGTCCCGGGCGCTTCGACCGCACGGTGCAGGTGGGCCTGCCCGACGCGGCAGGACGCACGGCCATCCTGGAGGTCCACTCGCGCGGCGTGCCGCTCGACGGCGAGGTCAGCCTCGACCGCATCGCCAAGACCACCCCCGGCATGACCGGCGCCGACCTGGCGAACCTGGTCAACGAGGCCGCACTCCTCGCCGCCAAGCGCGGCAAGGAGAAGGTCGACATGTCCGACTTCGCGGACGCACTGGAGAAGCTCCAGCTCGGCGCGGCCCGCAGCATCGTGATGCCGGAGGAGGAGCGCACCCGCACCGCCTTCCACGAGGCCGGGCACGCCCTGCTCGGCATGCTCCAGCCCGGCGCCGACCCGGTCAGGAAGATCTCGATCATCCCCCGCGGCCGGGCGCTCGGCGTCACGCTGTCCACCCCCGACACCGACCGCTACGCCTACGACGAGCCGTACCTGCGCGGGCGCATCACCGGCGCGCTCGGCGGCATGGCGGCCGAGCAGGTCGTCTACGGCATCATCACCACCGGCGCCGAGAACGACCTCGAACAGGTCACCATGATCGCGCGCGGCATGGTGGGCCGCTGGGGCATGTCGGAGAAGATCGGCCCGCTGACCATCCTGCCCAACGACGGCTCCTCGCCGCAGGCGTCGCCGGCCACGCTGGCCACCGTCGACGAGGAGGCGCGGCGCATCGTGGACGAGTGCTACGAGCGCGCCGTCCAGGTGCTCACCGAGAACCGCGAACGGCTCGACGGCATCGTGGCGGCCCTGCTCGAACACGAGACGCTCGACGAGGCGAGCGCGTACGCCGCCGCCGGCCTGGCCAGCGGCAGCAAGCAGCCCGCCCTCGACTGAGCCCCGCGGGAGACCCGCCTTTCCCGAGACTTAGGGGAACCCCGGCCTTGCCTCGATCACGGCCGGGGAACGTCTCCCGCGACTCGGATCGGGGGACTGCCTTGACACTGAATGACGAGCTTCTCACCCAGCTCGGCGACTCAGGCGTAGACCAGATCGCCGGCATGCTCGGCACCGACACGGCCACGGCGCGCAAGGTCGTCGAGGCCGTGGCCGGCACCGTGATCGGCGGCATGGCCCGCAACGCCGAGCACCCCGACGGCGCCGAGGCCCTGCGCGGCGCCCTCGACGACCACGTCGACGCCGACCCCTTCAACGGCGACGTGGCCTCCCTGACCCGCGACGGCCACAGCATCCTCGGCCACGTCCTCGGCGGCCAGGGCACCGAACGGGCCGCGGCCGGGCTCTCGCAACTGGCCGGCGTCAGCTCCGGCACCATCATGCGGCTGCTCCCGCTGGTCGCCCCCATGGTCATGTCCCTCCTGGCCGGCCGCGCCGCCAAGGCCAACATGGACGCCTCCGCCCTGGCCGCCGACCTGCGCGAGGAGCACGCCTCGCTGCCCGGTGGCCTCGGCCATCTGCTCGACGGCCTGCTGAGCGGCATCTTCGGCGGCGCCGTCCCGGCCCAGGGCGGACCGTACGACCCGGCCGACCGGCAGCCCGCGAGGGGCACCCCCAACCACGACTGGTGACCGCGCGGGCCTTCGGTAAGCTGGGACGGTGATCGTTCTGGCCTCTGCCTCGCCCACCCGCCTCACCGTTCTGCGCAACGCCGGCCTCGACCCCAAGGTGATCGTCTCCGGGGTCGACGAGGACGCCTTCTCCGCGCACTCGCCGGCGGCGCTCAGCCTCGTCCTGGCCAAGGCCAAGGCGCAGGCCGTCGCGAGCGGGCTGGAGGAGGGGCTGGTCATCGGCTGCGACTCGATCCTCGAACTCGACGGCCGCCCCTACGGCAAGCCCGGCACCCCCGAGGAGGCCGTCGAGCGCTGGCGCATCATGCGCGGGCGCACCGGCCGCCTGGTGACCGGCCACTGCGTGATCGACGTGCCGGCCGGCCGGCAGGCGGCGCAGGTGGCCACCACCGTGGTGCGCTTCGGCCAGCCGTCGGAGGAGGAGATCGCCGCCTACGTCGCCACCGGTGAGCCGCTCGGCCTGGCCGGCGGGTTCAGCATCGAGGGGCGCGGCGGCTGGTTCGTCGAGGGCATCGAGGGCGACCACGGCAACGTGCTCGGGGTGTCCCTGCCGCTGCTGCGCGAGCTGTTCGACGAGCTGGGTTACGCGGTCACGTCGTTCTGGCGCTAGCCTGCCGGGCATGCGATCTCTGCGCGACTTCGCCGCCGGCGTCGGCTTCTTCTTCCAGGGTCTCGGATGGGTGTCGCGGCACGGCCGGTGGTGGCTGTTCGGGCTGATCCCGGCGGTGATCGCGTTCGCCGTCTACGTGGCGGCGCTGATCCTGCTCGGCACCCACGCGCGCGACGTGGCCGAGTTCTTCACCCCGTTCGCCGACTCGTGGAGCTGGGCCGACCTGTTCCGCACGCTGGTCGGCATCGCGATCTTCCTCGGCGGGCTGGCGCTGGCGGTGCTGACGTTCACGGCGCTGACGCTGGCGATCGGCGAGCCGTTCTACGAACGGCTCTCGGCCGAGGCCGACCCGCTGCCCGGCGCGGTGGAGCAGCCGTGGTGGCGTACGCTGCCCCGCTCGATCAGGGACAGCCTGATCACCCTGTTCTACGTGCTGCTGTTCACCGTGCCGCTGTTCTTTCTGGGGTTCGTGCCGGTGATCGGCCAGACGGTGGTGCCCGTGGTCGGCGCCTTCGTCTCCGGGTTCTTCCTGACGGTCGAGCTGACCACGCTGGCCCTCGAAAGGCGGGGGGTGGCCAGGAAGGAACGGTTCGCGCTGCTGCGCCGGAACATGGCGACCACGCTGGGGTTCGGGGTGGTGGGGTTCCTGCTGTTCCTGGTGCCGTTCGTGGCGGTGGTGGCCATGCCGGCCGCGGTGGCCGGCGCCGCCCTCCTCGTACGCGCCCGCACAACCCCCACCCCACCCCCCGACCCCACCCACGTGACCCCATCCGCGTGACCCCCCACTGGCGTAACCCCACAGGCGTAACCCCCCCACCCGCCTGATCCCCGTCTCCGGCTTCGCCGCCTGATCTGCCGGTTTGTTCCATTCGTGCGAGGTCGTCCACAGGGTGGGCCGTCGGGGCGCTCGTCATCCACAGAACCGCGCTCGGGCGTTCGCGAGGCGTGCCTCCCCGGCACCCTTGACGCTCATGACGACCAACGCCCCGGCCCCCTGCCTCACGCTCACCAGCCCGGCCGACATCCTGGCCGCCGTTCCCTACCTGGTCGGCTTCCACCCCCACGACAGCCTGGTCGTGGTCGGCCTCCACCGGGGCCAGGCCAAGGTGGCCGCGCGGTGGGACCTCCCGTTCCCCCGGGGCACCCTCGACCCCCTCCCCGGCCTGCTGTCCCGTGAAGGCGTCACCGAGCTGGTCATCGTCGGCTACGGCAGAGGCGACACGGTCACCCCCGCCGTCGACGAGGCCAGGCGGCTCGCCGCCGCATCGGAGATCCGCGTGGGCGAGGCGCTCCGCGCCCACGAAGGCCGCTACTGGTCCTACGTCTGCGACCTGCCCCGGTGCTGCCCGCCCGAAGGCACCCCGTACGACCCCACCACCAGCCAGATCGCCGCCGAGGCCACCGTGCGCGGCCTGGTCGCCCTCCCCGACCGCCGCAGTCTCGAACGCACGATCGCCCCCGCCGCCAGCCCGGTCCGCATGGCGATGCGCCAGGCCACCGCCACCGCCGTCGCCGAGGTCCGCGCCCGCCTGGTGGCCGCCCCGGACCTGGACACCTTCGCCCGCGGCTACGTCGCCGAGGCGCTCGCCGAAGTCCGCGCGACCCTGACCGCGCACGCCGACGGCCTCCGCCTCGACGACATCGCAGCCGCCCGCCTGGGCCTGGCCCTGACCGTGATCAGAGTCCGCGACGAAGCCTGGACCATGATGCGCGAGGCCCATTTGCCTCTGTGGAAAGACCTCACCCGCCGCCTGGAGCCCCGCTTCGTCCCGCCGGCCGCCTCCCTGCTGGCCATGGCGGCCTGGCGTACGGGCGACAACATCCTGGCCACCATCGCCCTCGAACGCGCCCTCACCACCGACCCCCACTACTCGATGGCCAATCTCCTGATGCACGCCCTGCAGAGCCTGCTCTCACCCGCCGTCGTCCGAGACCGCCTGCCCAGCCCCGCCGAGCTCGACACCGCCATGGGGCCGGCCAACGGCGGCTGGCTGATCCCCATGCTCGGCCTGCTCGACGACGTCCCGCCCCCGCCGGGGCCCGACCGGCACCGGGGGCCGGTCGGGAGCGCATGAAGAAAGGGTGCCGGTGGCCTCCACCAGCACCCTTCCCGCCGGAACTACAGGCTGCCTTCTTCGCGGCGCCGGCGCTCGTTGTAAGCACGCATCCGAGGGGGATAGCCCGTCAGCTGCACGTCGTACACCGGTAACGCCAGATCTCGGGCCACCTTGTGGATCACCGCGGGCGACCCGACCCTGCGCCTGGTCCACTCGCCGTCGTCGGCCACCGCCACAGCGGTCGTGTCGGTGGCGAACGTCTCAGGCTCGACGTAGAACTCGACGCCACGCCGCGAACGTGCGAAGGCGATGAGCGCTTCGATGTCGGCATCGGTCGCCTCGCGGTCGAACCGCGCGATCTTCTGCCCGCGCAGCCGACGGATACCGTAGCGGTCTCGCCATCTCATGGATCCTTTTTATACCGTCCGGAGCGCCGGTGTCGGGGATGATCTCGGGGACAGCTCGGGGTTTCTCCCGATGGCACGTCCGGCTCCGAGGACGCAGTATGAAAGTTGACTGCCGATTCCAAGGAGAGGCATGACCATCATGGCTGGGGTACCCAAGACCCCCGGGCCGGGACAGGTGCCGCCAGCTCATCTGCGCGTCACCCACCAGGACCGAGAGCACGTCGTCGAGCACGTCAAGGCTGCCTACGCGGAAGGCCGCTTCGACAAGCTGGAGTTCGACGACCGGCTGGAACGTGCGATGACCGCGCGTACGCACGGCGACCTGATGCCCATCATGAACGAGCTGTACGGGACGATGGCGGTGCCGAGATTCGCGCCGCCGATGCCCCGTCCGGTCCGTCCGGAACGGGCTCCGGAGAGCAACGAACGCGTCCAGGCCGCCTTCGGCCACCTGCTGATGGCCATCGGGATCCCGGTGGTGGGCCCGTTGATCCTGCTGCTCACGGCGGCCAAGACCTCTCCGTACCTGCGGCGGCAGGCGCTGGAGGCCCTGAACTTCCAGCTCACCGTGGTGGGGGCGACCTGCATCCTGCCGCTCACCGTCATCGGCATCGTGCTGCTGCCGGTGATCTGGGTCGGCGCCGTCGTCCTGGGCATCGTCGGTGGCATCTCGGCCCTGGCCGAGAGCAGCTTCCGCTACCCGCTGACGGTCCGCCTGGTCAAGTAACGCCTCCCGGCAGCACGCGGGGGAGCCTGCTCTCGACGAAACGGCGGCGTGCGCACGGGTTGGAGAAAAGCCGACGCGCGGTGCCGGCCAATAGACGGACGCGCAATTCGCAGAGGCGGGGGCCTCGCGGACAGCGGATGTCGGGGGGATATCCGAGAGGTGGATCGCGACGTCCGAGGATCTGGATCAGGACCAAGCGATGCCGAGACCCGGGCAACTCAGATCGGGCTCAAGGGATGTCGGGGGGGACCGGGGGCCGAGACACGCGGTACCGGGACCAAGGGACGTCGGGGGACGTCCAGGGACATCGGGGGCGTCCCCGGGAAATCATGGTCCGGGGATTTCGGGTCGGGATGCCTGAGGGATCACGGGATCGGCACCGCATCGAGGTATCCGGGGATGCGGGTGGGCGGGGGAATATCGGGTCGAGGGCCTTGAGGTATCAGGCTCGAGACCGGGGAGCGGGACCGAGGGATGTTGCGGGACATTTGGGGATGCCAAGTGCCCGGAGACTCGGGTCGGGGGCCCAAAATATCGGAACCGCGGTGTCGGGACTGCGATCGGGGAGCCGTCCGGGAGCGGGCCTGCGGGATGTCGGGGGACGTCCGGGAATGGCGAGGCCCGGGGAGATCCGGATCGGGCCCCGCGGCATGGTCGCAGCTCCCGGACATCCGGGGGCCCAGTCCTCGGGTTCCAGCCCTCCGGGCATTCCGGTCGCAGCCCCGACATTCCGGGTTCGGTCCCCGGGTGACCGATCTCCGCCCCCCGAACACCCCGATCCCGATGTCGCGGTTCCATTTCCTCGACTCCCCAGCCCTCCGATAGAGACCGGCGATCGGGCTGGGATGTCGGCAGCCAGTATCGGCGCATTTGTGGGATTCGTGGAGGGCGGTGTCGGTGGAGGGCCCGGCCCGCCCCCAGGGACGAATGAGCGGGGGCGGGGCCGAGGAGAGAGACCGAACGCGGTCAGCGGGCCAGGACTTCGTAGCGGACGGTCATCACGCCCGCCCCCAGGCTGCCGATCGCGTCGAACGCGGCCCTGGAGAGGTCGAGGCACCGGCCGCCCACGTACGGGCCGCGGTCGTTGATGCGTACGGTGACCGCCGAGCCGTTGCGCGGGTTGGTGACGCGGACACGGCTGCCCAGCGGAAGGGTCTTGTGCGCGGCGGTCATGGCGGAGGGGTTGAAGCGTTCGCCGCTGGCCGTCATCTGGGGCTCGCCGTAGTACGAGGCGCCACACGTCCCGGAGGACAGGACGCGGACCTTCGGCTTCGTGGCCCGGAGCTTGACCGGCTTGACGGTCTTGGTCGTCTTCTTCGCCGAGTCGGACGTTGCCGTGTCGGATGCCGCTGTGTCGGATGCCGCCGTGTCGGACGAGGCTGTGTCGGATGCCGACGTTTCGGTGGCGTCGGGCCGGGCGGCGGCGGGGGCCTTCGGCGCGGGGTTGGCGCCGTGCGGGGAGTTCGGGACGCCCTTCGCGCTCGGCCCCGAAGCAGTGGAGGTCGAGGCGCTGGGGCTCGAAGCCTTGGGAACCGGGGTGGCGGTCCTGGTCTGGGAGACGTTGGCCGCCACCGGCGGGTTGGGGGTGCCGGTGGAGGTGGTCGCCGTGGCGGCGTCCTTGGCGGCGGTGGTGCCGGGGGCGTCGTTGCCGACGGCGGCCCAGGCGGTGGTCGAGGCGGCGGCCACTACGGCGGCCCCAGCGGCGATGGCGGTCCAGCGGCGCTTGCCCGGGGAGAGCTTGCGGTCGTTGGGGGACGATTTGTGGGAGTGCTGGCCCAAGGTAAACCACGGTCCTAGCTAGGGGACAGGAAAGGGAAAGGCCAGGTCATGGGGGGTGGGAGGCGTGTGACGGCCTGTCCGCCCGCAAGGGATGGGGGATCCGGCGGGCGAGGACGAACATATGCGACAAACAGCAGGTAAAGACAACTTAATGCGACATACAGTGACATATCTCACTTAAGGGCGCAAGAGGCCCAGAACGCCGAGCGTACGCCGAGGATCTTGGGCTTTCCGGAGAACGACAGAACTCGTCTAACACCACGCCTCAGGCCAACCCGACCGAAGCCCACAAACAGGCGCAACTCGATCTAAGGCCGCAACTGGGCTGACCTTGATCTAAGGCCGCGAACGGCCCACCCGCCCCTCAGGTCGAGACCGAGGGCATCCTCACGCCATGAACAGCAGCGCACGGCGACAAGACGGCCAGCCTCCTCCTCGCCGCCGCACTCGCCGCGGTGCCTGTTCTTGGGTGCGCAGTCCGTTCGAGGAGGGTGTGCGGGGGATTGGTGGCGAGGCGGGGGCCACCCCGTGCTCGTCGGCGCTCGCGTGCCGCTGAGCCTGCTTCTTGGGTGTGCAGTTCCGTACGGGGAAGGGTGCGAGGGTCTGTCGGCAAGGCGGTGGGGCGGCGGTTGTTGGGCGCGGATGTGCAGCGCGTTCGGGAGTGTGTGCAGGGGGAAGCGACGGGAGCGGCAGGTGACCCCTCGCTTGCCTCCAAGGGGTCTGTGCGGTGTGGTCAGAGCATGAGGGAGCGGACGGTGTCTACGGTGTCGGCGTCCTCGGGGCGTTTGTCCGGGCGATAGCGCAGCACCCGGGCGAACCGCAGCGCCATCCCCCCGGGGTAGCGCGGCGAACGCTGCACGCCGTCGAAGGCGATCTCCACCACCAGCTCGGGCCGCAGCTTGACCGCCCACTCGTCGGTGGGGCCGTCGGCGAGTTCGAGGAAGCGTTCGGTCTGCCAGGCCAGCAGCTCGTCGGTGAGCCCCTTGAACGTCTTGCCGAGCATGACGAACCCGCCCTCGGGGTCGCGCGCGCCCAGATGCAGGTTGGACAGCTTGCCCTCGCGCCGGCCATGGCCCCACTCGGCCGCCAGGACGACCAGGTCGAGCGTGTGCCGGGGCTTGACCTTGATCCAGCCCGCGCCGCGCCGGCCGGCCGCGTACGGGGAGGACAGGGACTTCACCACCAGGCCCTCGTGGCCCGCCTTGACCACGTCGGTGAAGAACTTCTCCGCCTCGGCCACATCGGCGGTGATCAGCCGCGGCGTCAGCAGGCCGGGCGGGACGGCGCGGGCCAGGGCCTCCTGGCGCTGCGAGTACGGCAGGTCGAGCAGGTCGGCGCCGTCGGCGCGCAGCGCGTCGAAGAAGAACACGCTGAGCGGGGTCTGCTCGCGCAGCCTGGCGACGTCGGTCTTGCTGGAGACGCGGCTCGCGGTCACCTGGAACGGGTGGGGACGCCCGTCCGGCCGCAGCGCGAGGACCTCGCCGTCGAGCACCAGGTCGGCGGAGTCGAGCCCGAGCACCGCCTCGACCAGCTCGGGCACCTGCGCGGTGATGTCGTCGAGAGTGCGGGTGAAGACCCGCACCTGCGCGCCCGAGCGGTGGGCCTGCACGCGTACGCCGTCGAGCTTCCACTCCAGGGACGCGGGCGAGCCGGCCTTCTCCAGCGCGGCGGCCACGTTGGGCGCGCTGCCGGCGAGCATGGGGGAGACCGGCCGCCCCACCTCCAGCTTGAACGCGTGCAGCGCCGCCACGCCGCCCGTCAGCGCCGCCGCGCCCACGGCGGGCAGCCAGCCGCGCAGGGTGAGCGCCCGCCGCACGTCGGCCGACGGCGCGCCGGACGCCTTGGCCAGCGCTTCGATCATCACGCCGTCGAGGGCGCCCTGGCGCAGCTCGCCGTTGAGCAGCCTGCGCATGAACTGCTGCTCCTGGCTGGTCAGCCCGGCGAACAGCTCGGCGACCAGCGCTCTGCGCGCCGCCTGCGAGCCGGGGCCGGAGACGGCCTTGATCCGGGTCAGCAGCGCGTCGACGGTCGTGAGGGTGGCGGTTGCGGCGAGCTTGGGCTGCGGGACGTCCTCCAGTGAGCGCCAGCCCACGCCGATCTGGCGCTGCGGCAGGTCGCCCGACAGGTAGGCGATGGCGATCTCCGCCTCGTCCGGGCCGACCCGGGCGAGCAGTTCGGCCAGATGCCCGACCTTGCCCAGCCGTGCGGAGGTGCGCGTCACCGCGTCGGAGGTCCGGACCACGTCGATCAGAAGCACACCGCTATCGTGCCTCACCACGCCGACATTTCCCCACCCGATATGTGCCGGGTTCTCCAAAGCAGGGGTAGCCGGGCGGGCCGCCGTCGGCGGCCCGCCCGTTCCCGGTCTAGCTGACGCCGAGCAGGTCGACCACGAAGATCAGCGTCTCGCCGCCCTTGATGCGCGGCGGCGCGCCGCGGTCGCCGTAACCGAGGTGCGGCGGGATGACCAGCTTGCGACGGCCGCCGACCTTCATCCCGGCGACCCCGCGGTCCCAGCCCGCGATGACGCGGCCGCCCCCGAGCGGGAACTCGAACGCCTGGCCGCGGTTCCACGACGCGTCGAACTCCTCCCCGGACGAGAACGAGACACCCACGTAGTGGACGCTGACGTTGTGGCCCGGCTTGGCCTCGGGGCCAGTGCCTTCGACGAGGTCGACGATCTCCAGGTCGGCGGGCGGGTTGCCCTCGGGGAAGTCGATCTCGGGCTTCTCGAGTGCCACGAATGTGCTCCTGTTGACGATGACAATAACCCGACGACTCTATGCCGTCGGGGTACGGCCGTCGTTCATGCCCGCCCCTTTCTCCCGGCGCCGGGCCGCCCGAAGCCGGGAGAAAGGGCACGTCACCGGCGCCGGTGGATCACCAGCTCTGGTGCAGCGGCATGCCCTCGGCGTAACCGGAGGAGCTCTGGATGCCGACGACGGCCTGCTGGTGGAACTCCTCCAGGTTCGCCGCGCCCGCGTACGTGCACGACGACCGCAGGCCCGCGACGATCCCGTCGATCTGGTCCTCCACGCTGGGCCGCTTGGGGTCGAGGTACATGCGCGAGGTCGAGATGCCCTCCTCGAACAGCGCCTTCCTGGCCCGGTCGTAGGCGGAGTCCTCGGCCGTCCTGAGCCGTACGGCGCGGGAGGAGGCCATGCCGAAGTTCTCCTTGTACTTGCGCCCGTCGGCGTCGGTGCGGGCGTCGCCGGGCGACTCGTACGTGCCGGCGAACCACGAGCCGATCATCACGTTGGACGCCCCGGCCGCCAGCGCCAGGGCCACGTCACGGGGGTGCCGGACGCCGCCGTCCGCCCAGACGTGCCTGCCGAGCCGCCGGGCCTCGGCCGAGCATTCGAGCACCGCCGAGAACTGCGGCCGCCCGACGCCGGTCATCATCCGCGTGGTGCACATGGCGCCCGGCCCCACGCCGACCTTGAGGATGTCGGCCCCGGCCTCGACCAGGTCGCGCACGCCCTCGGCGGTCACCACGTTGCCCGCCGCGACCGGCACGCCGGGGTCGAGCGCCCGGACGGCGCGCAGGGCGGCGATCATCTTCTCCTGGTGGCCGTGGGCGGTGTCCACGACCAGGCAGTCGGCCCCGGCCTCCAGCAGTTCCTTGGCCTTGGCGGCGACGTCGCCGTTCACGCCGACGGCCGCGGCGATGCGCAGGCGGCCCTGGGCGTCGAGCGCGGGCTGGTAGAGGGTGGCCCGCAGCGCGCCCGTGCGGGTGAGGATGCCGACCAGCCGGCCCTCGTCGTCCACGATGGGGGCGAGGCGGTGGCGGCCCTCGTGCAGGCGGTCGAAGGCGCCGCGCGGGTCGAGTCCGGCGGGCAGCGTGAGCAGCTCGCTCGACATGACCTCGGACAGCTGCGTGTACATGTCCACGCCCTGGCAGTCGGCCTCGGTCACCACGCCGACGGGCCGGTTGTCCCAGTCGACGACGATGACCGCGTTGTGGGCGCGTTTGGGCAGCAGTTGCAGCGCCTCGCCCACGGTGTCGTGCGGGGTGAGGGTGAGCGGCGTGTCGTGGACCAGGTCGCGCTTCTTGACCCAGTCGACCACGTCGGCGACGACGTCGAGGGGGATGTCCTGGGGGATCACGGTGATCCCGCCGCGGCGGGCCACGGTCTCGGCCATGCGGCGGCCGGCGACCGCGGTCATGTTGGCGACGACTATGGGGATCGTGGTGCCCGTGCCGTCGTTCGTGGAGAGGTCGACCGCGAGCCGCGATCCGACCGAGGAGCGCGACGGCACCATGAACACGTCGCTGTAAGTCAAATCGTAACGAGGCTCTTGGTCGTTGAGAAACTTCACGTTCATCCATCTTATGGGGTGACAGGTCCAACAAGGGGTTTCCCCCGTTCTCCGGGGCTTATGATCGGCCGGGGACACATTTGGGGGAGGTAAGTCGTGGACATCGTCGAACGGGCCGAGCTGACCGTCGTGGGCTTCGCCGTACGCACGACGAACGCCGACGAGGCGGATCCGGCGCGGGCCGCGTTGCCCGCGCTGTGGCAGCGGGCGGGCGCGCCGGGGGCCTTCGCGCACGTGCCGGGCCGCATCGACGAGAACCTCTACGCGGTGCTGACCGACTACGAGAGCGACCACACCGGCGCCTACACGCAGATCGTCGGCATCGGCGTGCGCACGGTGCCGCGCCTGCCCGAGGGCATGGTGGCGGTGCGCGTGCCGGCCGCCAAGTCGATCCGGCTGACGGCCCGCGGGCAGCTGCCGCAGGCGCTGATCGAGGCGTGGCAGCAGGTGTGGCAGCACACCGAGTCGGGCGGCCAGCCCTCCCGCGCCTTCACCACGGACCTGGAGGTCCATCACTTCGAGGGCGCCGACCTCTACGTGGCCGTCTAGGCCCGGGGAGTCACAGGCCGAGCGCCTCGGCCGCCGCCGCGACGGCCGTCGGCTTGACCTCCTCCAGGGGGAGGCCGGCGTACTCGACCGTGCAGTCGGCCATGCCGCCGAGCGCCAGTGTGGCGCGGATCTGCTGGGCCCGCGTGAGGTCGGGGCCGAGCAGCAGGGCGATCAGCTCGCGCCGCCATTCGAACATGCGCTGACCCAGGTCCAGGTAGGCCAGGATCGAGATGTCGCGCACCATCATCCCGGTCACGTCGCGGTGGCGCCACATCAGCTCGAAGTAGTCGTCGAGCAGCGCCCGCGGGTCGCCGGGCTCCTGCCTGGCGGCGAAGCGCTCGAAGTCCTCCACCAGCGGCTGCACGATGCTGCGCACCAGGTCGTCGCGTGAGGCGAAGTGGTAGTAGAGCGCTGGCTTGGTGATGCCCAGCCGGTCGGAGATCTGGCGCAGGCTGGTGTTCTGCACGCCCTGCTCGGCGAACAGCTCGCGGGCCACCGCCTGGATGCGGGACTTTGTGTCACTGGGCATGCCTGAAGTTTATCCCTTACCTACCGTTAAGTAAGGACGCGTGCTAGCGTGGACTTACCAACCGTTAAGTAAGGAGGAGGCCATGAAGGTCCTCATCTCGGGAGCCAGCGTCACCGGGCCGGTGCTGGCGTACTGGCTGACCAGGTACGGCTTCGAGGTCACGGTGGTCGAACGCGCCCCGGCGCTCAGGAAGTCGGGCGGCCACGCGGTGGACCTGTTCCGGCCCGCCATGGACATCGTCGAGAAGATGGGGCTCCTGGAGCCGGTCATGGCGAAGAAGACCGGGACCGACTGGCTCCGGGTCCACCGCGAGGGCCGGGCGCGGCCCGTGGAGCTGGAGCTGCGCCGCATCCTCAGCGCCGTCTCCGACCGGCACGTCGAGATCATGCGCGACGACCTGAGCGAGGTCTTCCACGAGGCCACCCGGCGCGACGCCGCCTATGTCTTCGGCGACTCCATCGCCTCGATCGCCGAGGACGGCGAGGTGCGCTTCGACAGCGGCCGGCAGGACCGCTTCGACCTGGTGATCGGCGCCGACGGACTGCACTCCAACGTGCGCCGCCTGACCTTCGGCCCCGAGGAGCGCTTCGCCACCTGGATCGGCGCGTACCTCGCCGTCGCCTCCGTCCCCGACTTCCTGGGCCTCGACGGCCGGATGGAGGCCCTGGCGGGCGAGGGCTACATGGCCGCCGTCTACAGCGCCGCGCACATGGACGACGCCCGCGCCGGCTTCCTGTTCAGGACGCCCGAGCCGCTCGACTACCACTACCGGGACGTGGCCCGGCAGAAGGAACTGCTGCGCGAGCGGTTCGGCGGCCTCGGCTGGCAGGTCCCCAGGATCCTGGACGAGGTGGACCGCACGTCCGTCTTCTACTTCGACTCCATCACCCAGCTCAGGCTCGACTCCTGGTCGCGCGGCCGGGTGACGCTGGCCGGCGACGCCGGTTACTGCCCCGGGCCGGCCGTGGGCGGCAGCACGAGCCTGGCGGTCGTGGGGGCGTACGTGCTGGCGGGCGAGCTGGCCGCGCACGGCGGCGACCACCGCACGGCCTACCCCGCCTACGAGGCCGAGATCGGCGAGTACGTGCGCCGCAGCCGCGCCTTCGCCCGCCGCGCGGCCAGGGGGATCGTCCCCGGGAGCCGCTTCGACGTGTGGGCGCTCACCCAGGGCATCCGCCTGGTCAGCCACCTGCCGGTCGCCCTTACCAGGGCCGCCACCAGGATCAGCAGCAAGGGGGTGCGCCTGCACGACTCGATCCGGCTCAAGGACTACGCCGCCCACGCGCGCCCGGCGACGTCGTCCCGCCCCTGACGAAGGCTCAGGCCAGCACGCCCTGCTCCCGCAGCTTCTCCGCCTCCGCCGCCGGCAGCCCCCACGCGGACAGGTCCGTGAGGCGGGTGGCTGGCGACAGGTCCGGGTCCGGCACGCCGAGCAGGCGCGGTGCGGGCACCGGATGGGTCACGCCGCCGACCTCGGCGAACGTGCCCCGGGCGACGTTGTGCGGGTGCCGCGCGGCCTCGGCCATGGACAGGACGGGCGAGACGCAGGCGTCCGAGCCCTCGAACAGGGCCTCCCACTCGGCGCGGGTGCGCTTGGCGAACTCCTCGGCCAGCCGGGCCTTGAGCGCGGGCCACTGCGTCCTGTCGTCGCGGTCGGGCAGGCCGGTCAGGCCCATCAGGTTCACCATGGCGTCCCAGAACTGCGGTTCGAGCGAGCCGACGGCCAGGAAGCCGCCGTCGGCGGTCTCGTAGGTGTCGTACTGGGGGGCGCCGGTGTCGAGCAGGTTGGTGCCGCGCGGGCCCCAGAAGCCGCTCTGCGCGGCCTGGTAGAACATCGAGAACAGCAGGGCGGCGCCGTCCACCATGGCGGCGTCGATCACCCGGCCCTTCCCGGTGCGCTCGCGTTCGAACAGGGCCAGCAGCACGCCGTAGGCGAGCATGAGGCCGCCGCCGGCGAAGTCGCCGAGGATGTTGATCGGCGGGGTCGGCTTGCCGCCCTCGCGGCCGAGCATCGACAGCACGCCGGAGATCGCGATGTAGTCGATGTCGTGGCCGGCGGTGGGCGCGAGCGGGCCGTCCTGGCCCCAGCCGGTCATCCGGCCGTAGACCAGCCGCTCGTTCACCGCGTGCAGGTCGGCGGGGCCGATGCCGAGCCGTTCTGCGACGCCGGGACGGAAGACCTCGATCACCACGTCGGCGTTGCGGGCCAGCTCCTTGAAGGCGGCCACGCCCTCGGGCGACTTCAGGTCCAGGCCGATCGTCCGCTTGCCGCGGTCCATGACGTCCGTACGAGGTCGGTCGGAGACGGCCTGCACCCGGTCGACCCGCAGCACCTCGGCGCCGTGGTCGGCCAGCATCATCCCGGCGAACGGCCCCGGGGCCAGCCCCGCGAGCTCCAGCACGCGCACTCCGGCCAGCGGGCCGCCACTACCCTTCGACATGGACATCTCCTCGACAGTCGCACAGGCAAACGGTTGGCTTCACGGCTCCGAACCTGCCTCAGTAGAACAACATTCGGCAAGTCGTGGCAAGCGGCCTTTTGCGTCCTTCCCGCGAACTCGTGGGAGGTATGGGAAACTTGCCCACTGTTCGGGTGGTCTACAGATCGCCGGCGTCCAGCGGCTGTCTGCAGCAGGCGCTCGCGCCGCTACAGGGGTAGGACATGGTTTCGGAGAGCAACCGGCTTGTCGCCAGGCGCTACCAGTTACGGCGTGAACTGGGCCGCGGGGGTATGGGCGTCGTCTGGGAGGGCTACGACACGCTGCTCAACCGGCAGGTGGCCATCAAGGAGGTGTTGCTGCCCGAGGGGTTGTCGCCGGGCGAGCAGGAGCGCCACCTCATGCGCACCGCCCGCGAGGCCCGTACGGCGGCCAAGCTCAACCACCCCTCCGTGGTCGCGGTCTACGACGTGGTCGAGGAGGGCGGCCGGCCCTGGATCGTCATGGAGCTGGTCGCGCACCCCTCGCTCGAAGAGGTCGTGGCCACCTCGGGGGCCCTGCCCGTGCGGCAGGCGGCCGACGTGGGCCGCCAGGTGCTGTCGGCGCTCAGAGCCGCCCACGAGGCCGGGATCCTGCACAGGGACGTCAAGCCCGCCAACATCCTGCTCGCCGACGACGGCCGCGCGGTGCTGATGGACTTCGGCATCGCCACGGTCGAGGGCGACGCCTCGCTGACCAGGACGGGCATGGTGACCGGCTCGCCCAGCTTCCTGGCCCCCGAACGGGTGCGCGCGGACGAGGCCGGACCGCCCTCCGACCTGTGGTCGCTCGGCGCGACGCTGTTCGCCGCGATGGTCGGCCGCTCGCCCTTCGACCGCGGCGAGGCCATGGCGACGATCAACGCGCTGCTCAACGAGGAGCCCGACTACCGGCGCATCCCGCCGGTCATGCACCCGATCCTGAAGGGCCTGCTGCGCAAGGAGCCCGCCGACCGGGTGGACGCCGAGGAGGCCGACCGGCTGCTCGCGGCCATCGAGGTGGCGGCCAAGCCCGCCTACACCGACCTGCCGGAGAAGAAGCCGGGCAGCGGGCGCGGGCGGGCCGTGCTGGCCGTGGCCGCCGCCGCCGTCGTGGTCGTCGCGGGCGGCGCGGTCGCCTACTTCAAGCTCGCCACGCCCGCCGAGGGCGCTCCGCGCACCGCCCAGCCGGCCGCCGCGGCCAGCCCGCTGAGCCCGTCACCCTCGCAGCAGCCCACGACGAGCCGGACGCCGTCGGCGACCCCCACGCCGACCGTGCGGCGGGTGCGCCCGGCCGTACGGGCGTGGACCTCGCGGGAGGGCTGGTCGATCCTGCGCCCGATCGGCTGGCGGGGCGCGCTGCGCGAGTCCGTCACCGAGTGGACGCGCCGCGACGGCAACGCCCACCTCGGCGTGGAGGCCCTGTACTCCAGCCTCGACGCCAACCAGATCCTGCGCGACTCGGAGGAGACGCTGCGGCAGGAGGGCCAGGAGGTGATCAGCCGCGGCCGCCGCGTGGTCAACCACCGGGGCGTCAAGGCGGTCGAGTGGGAGTTCTCCTGGACCGCCGCCAGCGCCGCCGGCACCCACTGGATCAGGCCGGGCATGACCTACCACGAGGTGCGCCGCGCGGTGGTGTCCGGCGAGACGGCCTACATCCTGTCCTGGACGGTCACCCAGGACCAGTGGCTGCGCAACAGGGCCCTGATGCGACAGGTGATCGACAGCTTTACGGTGAAGGCATGAGCCCCTGGAACCTGCTCGCCCTGCCGCCGCTCCCCGAGGAGGCGACGCGCGGCCTGCTCGCCCCGCTCGGCGACCGGGTGACGGTCCGCGTGCCCGCCACCCGCGACCGGGCCGGGCTGCTGGCCGCGCTGCCCGAGGCCGAGATCGTGCTCGGCGACTGGACCTCCACGCTCGTGCTCGACGCCGAGGCGGTCAAGCACGCGCCCGCGCTGGCCTTCGTGCAGCAGCCCTCGGTGGGCGTCGACGGCCACGACCTGGCCGCCCTGGCCGAGGCCGGGGTGCCGCTGGCCAACACGCCGGGCGTCAGCGCCGTCGCGGTGTCGGAGTGGTGCCTGGCCGCCACGCTGTCGCTGTCGCGCCGGCTGGGGGCCGCCGACGCCGCCGTGCGCGCGGGGGAGTGGCCGCAGCAGGGCCTGCGCCCGCGCGAGCTGAGCGGCCGCCGGGTCGGCGTCGTCGGGTACGGCCCGATCGGCGAGAACTGCGTGCGCCTGTTCGGCGCCCTGGGCTGCGAGGTCTCCTACTGGACCAGGTCCCCGCGGCAGGCGCCGGGCCGCGCCGACCTGGAGACGCTGGTGGCCGCCAGCGACGTGCTGGTGGTGGTGATCGCGCTGTCGGAGGAGACCCGCGGGCTGATCGACCCGCGCCGCATGAAGCAGGGCGCGCTGCTGGTCAACGCGGCCAGGGGCGGGGTCGTCGACCAGGCGGCGCTGGTCGCCGCGCTGCGCGACGGGCACCTCGGCGGGGCCGCGCTCGACGTGTTCGACACCGAGCCGCTGCCCGCCGGCGACCCGCTGCGCGATCTGCCGGACGTGCTGCTGTCGCCGCACGCCGCCGGGGTGACGCCCGAGGCGACGACGCGCCTGCTCACGGCCGTGCTGGACAACCTCACGGCGGCACTGGAGGGACGAGAGGTGCGTGCCGTGCTCAATGGGATCTCACCCCTGGTTCGACGTAGATTTCCGCATTTGCCTGCCACATAGGCGTTTCACCTGGCACGATGAACAGTTTTCGTGTCTTTAACGACCCCGGTCTGTTCGAGGCGGGCTGCGGGAGATACGGTCTTACGGACGATCTCTACCAGCTCAAGGGGGTGCTTCCGTGACGACGACGATGTCGACACACCAACGGGCAGTAGAGCAGATCCGGCAGTCCTACGCCGAGATCCCCGGCGACGCCGCTCCCCGGTTGGCCAAGTCCACGTCCAACCTGTTCAGGTTCCGTGACGGAGGCAGGACGGCCAAGCTGTCGGCCCGAGACCTCGACGAGGTCATCAGCGTGGACCCGGCGACGATGACGGCCGAGGTCCAGGGCATGACCACCTACGAGCACCTCGTCGAGGCCACGTTGCCGCACGGGCTCATGCCGTACGTGGTGCCGCAGCTCAAGACGATCACGCTCGGCGGCGCCGTCACCGGCCTCGGCATCGAGTCGACCAGCTTCCGGGACGGCCTGCCGCACGAGTCGGTCGAGGAACTGGAGATCCTCACCGGCGACGGCCGCATCGTCGTGGCCCGTGACGACAACGAGCACCAGGATCTGTTCCGCGCCTTCCCCAACTCCTACGGGACGCTCGGCTACGCCCTGCGCATCCGGATCAAGCTCCGCAAGGTCCAGCCGTACGTGCACCTGACGCACATCAGGTTCACCGACGCGGCCAAGTGCATGCTGGCCATGCAGGAGATCTGCGACAGCATGGTGCACGACGGCGAGCAGGTCGACTTCGTGGACGGCGTCTTCTTCGACCCGGAGGAGATGTACATCACGCTGGGCCGCTTCGCCGACCGCGCGCCCTACGTCTCCGACTACACCGGCATGCGCATCTACTACCAGTCGATCAGGCAGCGCAGCCGCGACTGGCTGAGCATCCACGACTACCTGTGGCGCTGGGACACCGACTGGTTCTGGTGCTCGCGGGCGTTCGGCGTGCAGCAGCCGGTGGTCCGCTCGCTGATGCCGCGCCGCTGGATGCGCTCCGACGTCTACCGCAGGCTCGTCGCCCTCGACCGGCGGACCGGCCTGACCGCCCGCATCGACCGCTGGCGCGACCAGCCCGTCCAGGAGTCGGTCATCCAGGACGTCGAGGTGCCGGTCGAGCGCGGCGCGCAGTTCCTGGAGTTCTTCCACGACAAGGTGGGCATGACCCCCGTCTGGATGTGCCCGCTGCGGTCGAGCTCCCAGTGGCCGCTGTACCCGCTGGAGCCCGGGAAGCTCTACGTCAACTTCGGCTTCTGGGGCATGGTCCCGCTGCCCCGCGGCCAGTTCGACGGCTACTACAACAGGCTCATCGAGGACTCGGTACACGAGCTGGACGGCCACAAGTCGCTCTACTCGACCTCCTTCTACGCCCGTGAGCAGTTCTGGGAGCTGTACAACGGTGATGCTTATTGGCCGGTCAAGCGGGAATACGACCCGAACGGTCGCCTGCTGGACCTGTACGAAAAGTGTGTACGGGGAAGGTGAGCATGGCTCTCGCAAGCATCTTTGAGAAGATCGTCGGCTCTGACGCGAACATCTCGTTCATGGCCTATGACGGCAGCAAGGCCGGTCCCGACGGCGCCGACCTCGGTCTTGAGGTCAAGTCGCCCATCGCGGTGGCCTACCTGGCACAGGCCCCCGGGGAACTGGGTCTGGCCAGGGCGTACATCTCGGGGCACATCGATGTGCACGGCGACTTGTACACCCTGCTCGACCGCATGTGGAACATCACCACCAACGACCTGACCGCGGGCGAGAAGCTGGCCGCCGTACGGTCGCTGGGCGTCAAGCCGTTGCTGATGCGGGTGCCGCCGCCTCCGCAGGAGGTGCGTCAGAGCGCCCTGGCCCGGCTCGGCTCGCGGCACGCCAAGCAGCGTGACGCCGAGGCGATCCACCACCACTACGACGTGTCCAACCGGTTCTACCGGTGGGTGCTGGGGCCGTCCATGGCCTACACGTGCGCGACCTACCCCGAGGAGGGCGCGACGCTGGAGGAGGCCCAGTACACGAAGTTCGACCTGGTGGCCAGGAAGCTCGACCTCAAGCCGGGCATGCGCCTGCTCGACGTCGGCTGCGGCTGGGGCGGCATGGTCATCCACGCCGCCAAGCACTACGGCGTCAAGGCGCTGGGCGTGACGCTGAGCCGCCAGCAGGCCGAGTGGGCGCAGAAGGCGATCGCCGACGAGGGCCTCCAGGACCTCGCCGAAGTGCGCTTCATGGACTACCGCGACGTGCGGGAGACCGGTTTCGACGCGGTCAGCTCCATCGGCCTGACCGAGCACATCGGCAAGGACAACGTCCCGTCGTACTTCGAGTTCCTCTACGGCAAGCTCAAGCCCGGCGGCCGGCTGCTCAACCACTGCATCACCCGTCCGACGGGCAAGGAGAAGACGTTCAACAAGGGCGGCTTCATCAACCGCTACGTCTTCCCCGACGGCGAGCTGGAGTCGGTGGGCTGGCTGATCAGGCAGATGGAGGACATCGGCTTCGAGATCCGCCACGAGGAGAACCTGCGCGAGCACTACGCCAAGACCCTGCGCCACTGGTGCGACAACCTCGACGCCAACTGGGACGAGGCCGTCCAGGAGGTCGGGATGGGCACGGCCAGGGTTTGGGCCCTGTACATGGCGGGCTGCATTGTGGGCTTCGAGCGCAACAAGGTCCAGCTGCACCAGGTGCTGGGCGTCAAGCTCGACGACGACGGCCGGTCCGGTGTGCAGCTGCGCCCGGCGGTCAACTGGCCGTGACGGGCGGGAGAGGGCCCATCGCCCTCTCCCCACGGCTCACCCCGCCCCAAGGCGCGGTCCGAGCGGCCGGCCCCCTGGGTGTGTCCGGGGTCAGAGGTGGCCCACGGCGGTGACGGGCGCGCGGGTGCGCGGGCACGACCAGGTCGCGACGCCGTCCACCACCGTCGCGGCCAGCGGGTGGGTGCCGGGATGCTCGGGGCACTCCGGCCACACCGCGGGCAGCCCCTGACCCCACAGCGCCTCGACCGCCCACTCCTGCGCCTGGTCGGCGAGGTCGGCCACCTGCTCGGCCGGGCCGCCGGCGACGCCGAGGCGCAGGCCCACGCCGCTGCCGTCGGGCGCGAACAGCATGAGCACCCGCTCGCCGCCCCAGAGCGGCGTCTCCTCCCGCAGGTCCGGACGCACCCCGCAGGTGGCGCGCAGGTCGCGGAGCACGGGCAGCAGCGCGTCGGGGATCGGCTCGTCCACACCCCGGATCCTAGACGTCCCCCGGCCGGGTCCCTGAACGGCGCTTGGCGTCGCCCGGCGTAGCGTGGTCTCACGGCCGGAAGGAGGGGCGGACGGTGACGGCTGGGAACAAGATTCGGGTGCGCCGGGTCTACGAGGAGCCCGCGCCGGACGACGGCGCGCGGGTGCTGGTCGACCGGCTGTGGCCGCGCGGGCTGGCCAAGGCCGACGCCCATCTCGACGAATGGTGCAAGCAGGTCGCTCCCTCCACCGAGCTGCGCACCTGGTACCGGCACGACCCCGACCGGTTCGCGGAGTTCGGCGACCGCTACCGGGACGAGCTGGCCGAGCCTGAGCGGGCCGAGGCGGTCGCCCACCTGCGCGAGCTCGCCGGGAAGGGCCCGCTGACCCTGCTCACCGCCACCAGGCAGCCCGAGATCAGCGAGGCCGCGGTGCTCGCCGAACTGCTCGGCGCCTGACCGCCGGGGACGCTCAGCGGGCGGAGGGCCCGCCGGCGGCCAGGCCGTCGAGCGTGCGGGTGAGGAAGTGCCAGCTCAGCTCGGCGTCGCGGGTGTGGCCGTGCGGGGCGCGGAACAGGGCGACGTACTGGGCCACGTCGTCGAGGCTCCAGCGCAGCCGGTAGAGGGCCAGGGCGGCAGGGTCGGGCGTACGGCCGGTGGCGGCCGCGTACCTGGCCAGGTCGCCGGGGGTCCTGGCGACCAGCCACAGGTCCCGTTCCGGCACGGCCAGGCCGACGGTGTCCCAGTCGATCAGCAGGCAGCGGTCCTCGTGCCGGAGCACGTTGCCGGGGTGGGGTTCGCCGTGGGTGACGACGGGCGGGCCGAGGTCGCGGCAGCCGCGGTCGAAGTCGCGCAGCCGGGCGTGCAGGGTTCCGGCGTGCCGGTCGAGCAGGGCTCGGGCCCGCTCGGCGTACGGGCCGCCGGTCCACGGGCGGCCGGTCTCGTCGAGGGCCCGCTCCAGCGCCGCCCGTCCGGCCGGCTGCAGGGGGCGGGACGGGGTGGATGGGGGCGGGGGCGTGCCGTGCAGCTCGGCCAGCAGGTCGATGACCTGGGCGCGGTCGTGCTCGGCCGGCTCGTCGTCGAAGCCGCCGGTGACGCCGTCGACGAACGGGAAGACGCTCAGCGCGTACCGGGCGGCGAGCGGGCGGAGCAGCGCGCCGCCGTCGAGGTCCGGCACGGGCGCGACCACGAACTTCAGGGTCGCTGACAGCGCCGCCGCCGTCTCCAGCGCCCGGCCCAGCTCCCCGAACGCCACCCGCGCCCCTTCGCCCAGGCCACCGGCCGCCCGTGGCTCGCGGGGGAGGGGGGCATTCGGTGCGGAGGGCAGGGTGGCGGCGGTGAGGAACCAGCGTTGTCCGTCGGCGCCGGTCGCGATCCAGTGGTGGTCGCCGAAGCCCACCGGCGCGTGCGCCAGCCCGACGGCCTTGATCCCCCACGCCTCCAGGGCGGGCGCCAGCAGCGATTCGTCCAGATCCGCGGGCTTGTCACGCATCCGGCCACATTAGCGACCGCCCTCGCCGCCGGGCATCCCGATTAACAGCTCCATGGCCGCCAGCACGTCGTCCACCGTGAGGTCCGCCGGGGGAGCCGCCGCGCCCGTCCCGCGGTCGATCCAGATCGTCCGCAGTCCGGCCGCGCGTCCGCCCGCGATGTCCTTCTCCGGGTCGTCGCCCACCATCCACCCGCCCGCCGGCACGGCTCCGCACCGGTCGGCGGCGATCCGGAACAGCCGCGCGCCGGGTTTGCGCACGCCCTCCGCGCCGGAGATCGCCCACCCGTCCACCCGCTCGGCCAGCCCGGTACGCCGGATCTTGCCCGTCTGGTTGTCGGCCATCCCGTTCGTCACGATCCCGACCGCCCACCCCGCCGCCCGCAGCCGGTCGAGCCCCGCCAGCACCTCGGCACGGCACTCCACCAGCCACGGCAGCCTGGCCCGGTAGGCCCGCCACAACTCCTCGACGGGCTCGGCAAGCGCGAAGCGCTCGCGTACGCGGGCGAAGAAGGCGTCCATCGGCACGGACCCGTCGGCGTCCAGCCGTACCAGCCAGTCCACGGCGTCCGGGCCCAGCCGGCGCCCCGCGGCGAACTCGGCCGCCCACAGCCGGAACGCCGCCAGCCGGTCGATCAGCGTGTTGTCCAGGTCGAACAGCACGAGCGGGCGGGCCTCGGTGATCGGCTCAGCGGTCGGCTCAGCGGTCGGCTCGGTGATCGGCGCAGCGGGCGGCGCGGCCGGAAGGCGCGGGCCGGGGCCCGCGCCGCGGCCGGTCAGCGGAGCTCGCGCTTGAGGATCTTGCCCGTGGCCGTCATCGGCAGGGCGTCGCGGAACTCGACGATCCTCGGGTACTTGTAGGCCGCCATGTTCTCCTTGGCCCAGGCGATCAGCTCGTCCTCGGTGACCGACGAGCCGGGCGTGCGGATGACGTACGCCTTGACCTCCTCGCCGTGCGACTCGTGCGGGACGCCCACGACCGCCGCCAGGGACACCGCCTCGTGGGTCATGAGCACCTCCTCCAGCTCGCGCGGGTAGACGTTGAAGCCGCCCCGGATGATCATGTCCTTGGCCCGGTCGATGATGGCGTAGTAGCCGTCGGCGTCGCGGGTGGCGATGTCGCCGGTGCGGAACCAGCCGTCCTTGAGCACCTCGGCCGTCGCCTCCGGGCGGCCGTAGTAGCCCTTCATGACGTTGTGGCCGCGGATGGCGATCTCGCCGGGGCCCTCGCCCTCGACCGTCTTCCAGTCGCCGTCGATCAGCTTCATCTCCACGCCCCAGATGGGCGTGCCGATCGTGCCGGGCTTGGTGGGCCGTCCGAGCTGGTTGAAGCTGGCCACGGGGGAGGTTTCCGACAGGCCGTACCCCTCCAGGATGCCGATGCCGAAGGTCTGCTCGAAGTCCTTCAGCACCTCCACCGGCGAGGACGCGCCGCCGGCCACGGCCACCTTCAGGCTGCGCGGCACCTCGGCGCCCTCGGCGTGGATCTTCGTGAGCATGCCCCAGTACATCGTCGGGACGCCGGCGAAGGTCGTCACGCTCTCCTTGCGCATGAGCTCCAGGGCCTCGCCCGGCTCGAAGCGCGGCATCAGCACGACCGTCGCGCCGCGCATGAAGGCGGTGTTCATGACGGTCGTCTGGCCGAAGGAGTGGAACAGGGGCAGCACCGCGAGGTAGGTGTCGCCGCCCTCGCTGCGCGGGAACATCCGGTCGCTGATCAGGGCGTTCATCAGCATGTTCTGGTGGCTGAGCTCGGCGCCCTTGGGCTGGCCCGTGGTGCCCGAGGTGTAGAGGATCACGGCGGTGTCTTCGGGGTCGGTCTGCACCGTCTCGAAGTCGGCCGGCACGCCGTTGAGCGCCGCCCACACCGTCTCGCCGTACGGGGACTCGGTGGCCAGCGGGGTGGCGGGCAGCACGAAGAAGTGCTCGCAGCCGTCCGCGGCCTCGAAGCCCGCCTTGCCGCGCTCGCCCAGCGGCAGCTCCGGCGAGCCCTCGAAGCAGAACAGCGCCTTGGCGTCGCTGTCGTCGAGGTGGTAGGCGATCTCCCGGCCCTGCAGCAGCACGTTCAGCGGCACCACGGTGGCGCCGGCCTTGAGGATGCCGAAGTAGACGAACGGGAAGTACGGCAGGTTGGGACAGGCCAGCGCCACCTTGTCGCCCTTGCCGATGCCCCGCGACACCAGCAGGTTCGCCACCTGGCGGGCGACAGTGTCGATCATGCCGTACGGCAGGCGCATGTCGCCGAAGACGATCGCCGTGCCGTCGGGGTTGTTTCTGGCGCTGTCCTCCAGGACGACCGACAAGTTGAGCATGAACGCCTTCCTCCTCTGTACGCGCTTGCCCGCCATCTTGGCATCACCCCATACCGACCGGTAGGTAACCAAGGTTACAGATGCATATGGACGCGAAAGCTCACCTGGAGTAAGCAAGTGGCAGGTTACTTAGCCCCCTGGAGTGCTCATGCAGTACGACTACGTGATCGTCGGAGCGGGGTCCGCCGGGTGCGTGCTGGCCAACCGGCTGTCGGCGGACCCGTCGGTGTCGGTGGCGCTGGTCGAGGCGGGCGGGCATGACGACAAGCTGGAGATCCGCATGCCCGCCGGCTTCGCCAAGCTGTTCAAGACCGACTACGACTGGAACTTCACGACGGCCAAGCAGGGCGAGATGTCCGGCCGCGAGCTCTACTGGCCGCGGGGCCGGGTGATCGGGGGCTCGTCCTCGCTCAACGCGCAGATGTGGGTGCGCGGCTGCCAGGAGGACTACGACCAGTGGGGGGTGCCCGGCTGGACGTACGAGGAGGTCCTGCCCTACTTCACCAGGGCCGAGCAGCGCGTCGGCAGCAACCACGGCGGCGTCTACGGCACCTCCGGTCCGCTCTACGTCTCCGAGCTGCGCAGCCCCAACGTCACCACGGCGGCCTTCCTGCGGGCCTGCGAGGAGCTGGGCCTGACCCGGCTGGCGGAGCTGAACGGCCGCTCCAACGAGGGCTACTGCCCCACCCCCGTCACCCAGAACCGCGGCCGCAGGTGGAGCGCCGCGGACGCCTACCTGCGCCCGGCCGCCGCCAGGCCGAACCTCACCGTGCTCACCGGCGCGACCGTGGACCGCGTGGTGTTCGAGGGCTCCCGCGCGGTCGGCATCGAGCACAGCGGCGGCACCCTGGTCAGGGCGGCCAGGGAGGTCGTCCTGTCGGCGGGGGCGATCGGCTCGCCGTACCTGCTGATGCGCTCCGGGGTGGGCGCGGCCGATGAGCTGCGCGACGCGGGGGTGCCGGTCGTGCGCGAGCTGCCCGAGGTCGGCAAGAACCTCCAGGACCACCTCGCCTCCGGCGTGTACGTCGAGTGCAAGGAGCCGGTGACGCTGACCAAGGCCGAGTCCCTGGTGAACCTGCTGCGCTACATCGTGCTGCGTTCGGGCATGCTGACCACGAACGTCGGCGAGGCGGTCGCCTTCGTCCGGACCTCGGCCGAGGAGCCCGCCCCCGACATCGAGCTCGTCTTCGCCCCCGGCCCGTTCGTCGACCACGGGCTCACCCCGCCGACCGGCCACGGCCTGACCGTCGGCGTCGTGCTGCTGCAGCCGCAGAGCCGCGGCAGGGTCGGGCTGAGCGGCCGCGACGTGCTGATCGACCCCGGCTATCTGAGCGCGGAGGCCGACGTCAAGCGCCTGGTCGCCGGGCTGAAGACGGCCAAGCAGGTGTTCGCGACGAGCGCGATGAAGCGGTACGCGGGCGGCCCGATGGCGCCCTACTGGGGGCCGGAGAGCGACGAGGAGCTGGCCCGGTGGGTGCGCGAACGCGGCGAGACCCTCTACCACCCCGTCGGCACCTGCCGGATGGGCGCCGACGAGGGGTCGGTCGTGGACCCGTCGCTCCGGGTGCGCGGCCTCGAAGGGCTCAGGGTGGTGGACGTGTCCGTCATGCCGACGCTCAACCGCGGCCACACGCACGCCCCGGCGATCATGATCGGCGAGAAGGGCTCCGAGTTGATCCTGGGAGACCGGTAGCCGCGATGCGGCGGACCTTGACGTAAGTGAGCACTTGCCCAAGGCTTGGACGGTATGACGCTCTCCGCGGATCTGGACATCTCGCAGATACCGTTCTGGGGACTGCCGCAGGCGGACCGCTTGGAGACCTTCCGCCGCCTGCGCCGGCTTGAACGGCCCCTCTTCGTGCCGGAGCAGACCGTGCCGTTCATCGGCGGCGGGCCCGGCTACCACGCCCTCGTGCGCCACGCCGACGTGACCGAGGCCAGCAGGAACGCGGCCGTCTTCAGCAGCGAGCCGTGCTCCAACAGCATCCCGGACATGCCGCGCTGGCTCAGCGTCTACTTCGGTTCGATGATCAACATGGACGACCCGCGCCACGCCCGCCTGCGCAGGATCGTCTCCAGGGCCTTCACCCCGCGCATCCTGGCCAAGATGGAGGAGGACCTGGCCAGGGCCGCCGCCGAGATCGTGGACGAGGCGATCGAGCAGGGGCCGGGCGACTTCGTGGCGCAGGTCGCCGCCCGGCTCCCCGTACGGGTCATCTGCGACATGATGGGGATTCCGCCGAAATTTCATGACCTGGTGTTGCGGCGGACCAACGTCATCCTCGGCAACGCCGACCCCGAGTACACCGGCATCGACCCGAACTTCAGCCGCGTCAACGTCGCCCGCGGCCTGGCCAAGCTGCTGCGCGCCGGCTACTCGCTGAACCGGATGGCCGCCCGCCTCGGCGACGAGCGCCGCAAACGCCCGACCGGCGACCTGGTCAGCCTGCTCGTGGGCGGCGAGGAGCGGCTCAGCCCGCAGGAGCTGGGGTCGTTCTTCATCCTGCTGGTGGTGGCCGGCAGCGAGACCACCCGCAACGCCATCGCCTACGGGCTGAAGCTGTTCACCGACCATCCCGGCCAGCGGGAGCTGCTGCTGGCCGACTTCGACGCGCGCGTCGGCCGGGCGTGCGACGAGATCGTGCGCTACGCGACCCCGGTGATCCAGTTCCGCCGCACGCTGACCCGGGACCACGAGATGAACGGCGTGCCGTACAAGAAGGGCGACAAGGTGCTGCTCTTCTACAACTCGGCCAACCGCGACGAGTCCGTCTTCACCGACCCGGACGTCTTCGACATCACCCGCGACCCCAACCCGCACGTCGGCTTCGGCGGCCCCGGGCCGCACTACTGCCTGGGCGCCCACCTGGCGCGCAGGGAGATGAGCGTGATGTTCCGCGAGCTGTTCACCCGCCTGCCCGGTATCAGGACGGCCGGCGAGCCCGACTTCCTGCTGTCGAACTTCATCAACGGCATCAAGCACCTGCCGTACACGTTCTGACCGCCTCGGCCAGGTCGTCGTCCGCGCCGCGCCAGGCCACGAACCCGTCCGGCCGCACCAGCACGGTCCCGTACGGCCAGCCCTCGACCACGTGCACCGGGACGCCGGGGTCGGGCACCGGCGCGCCGGTGAACACACTGAAATCGGGCCCGACCAGGTCGAGGCTGGACCGTTCGCCGATCCACACGTGCGGCAGCCGCGAGCCGGGCGAGCCGTCGAGGCAGAGCGTCACGTCCTCGGTGGAGGGCAGGCCCTCGACCGCCGAGGCGCCGCCGTAACGGTAACCGACGTGCACGATCGGGGCGTTCACCGCGCCCGCCGCCGCCCTGAGCCGGGCGGCCTCGGGGCCGGAGCCGAAGTGCATCCGCAGGTCCCGCATCCGCAGCCGCGACTGCTCCAGCGCCAGCAGCGCGACCGGCCGCCGCTCGTCGTGGTAGGTGTCCAGCAGTGCGGGCGCCGACCGGCCGGTCAGCACGCGGGCCAGCTTCCAGGCCAGGTTGTGGGCGTCGGCGACCCCCGTGTTCAGCCCGAACGCGCCCGTCGGCGGCACGGCGTGCGCCGCGTCGCCGGCCAGGAAGACCCGCCCTTCGCGGAACCGGTCGGCGACCTGGCCGCGGGCCCGCCAGCCGAGCACGCTGACGATCTCGACCTTCAGCCCGGGGTCGCCGATCGCGGTCCTGAGCAGGTCGGGGCTCGGTTCCTGGGCGGTGTGGAAGACCCATTCGGTCTCGCCGTCGATCGCCATGAGCATGCCCGGCGCGTCGGGAGTGGTGAGCTCGGCGAGCGCGAAGCCGTACCCGTCGGTCAGGTGGCTCAGGTCGGCGTGGAACATGACGTTGTGCAGCTCGGGGCCGAGCGCGCCGGGGCCGGTCACGCCGATGCCGAGCGCCGCCCGTACCCCGCTGCGCACGCCGTCCGCGGCGATCACGTAGCGGGCGCGCAGGGTGCGGGTCCCGTCCGGGCCGGACACGACCGCCGTCACGCCGTCGGCGTCCTGCTCCAGGGAGAGCAGTTCGGTGTCGTACGCGACGTGCGCGCCGCGCTCGCGGGCGGCGTCGAGCAGCACCCGGTCCAGCCGGTTCTGCGGGCATATGCCGCGCAGCCGGGCCGGGCTGTAGGCCGCCGTGTCGAACATCCGCGTCCGGGCGGGCAGACCGGCCGCGATCGCGGCGAGGTCGGCGCCGGCCAGCGTGTCCACGGTGATCTTGCCGAGGGTCGCGTTCGTCATGTCGATGGCCACCTCGTCCACCGCCCGCTCAAGGCCGGCCTCGCGGAGCAGCTCGACCGTCCGCGGGCCGATGCCGGTGGCGCGGGGGTGCGCCCGCGGGCCGGGCTCGCGCTCGACGACCAGGGCGGGCACGCCGTGGCGGGCGAGGAAGACAGCCGCGCTCAGCCCGACGCTGCCGCCGCCGACGATCAGGACGTCGGCGTTTTGTGGGAACACTGTTTCCGTCATGGGCACACTGTAACCACGGGCGTACGATGAAGGCCAGAGGGGGGAGCCGGATGTCACTGGTGTGGAGTCGCGAGCCGTACGCGCCGAAACGTCAGGCCCTGAGCGTCGAGGCGATCGTGCGGGCCGCGATCGCGGTGGCCGACGCCGAGGGCCTCGACGCGGTGTCCATGCGCCGGGTGGCGAGCGAGGTCAAGTCGGGCACCACCTCGCTCTACCGCTACCTGGAGAACCGCGACGAGCTGCTCGACCTCATGGTCGACGCGGTGTGGGGCGAGGGGGAGCCCGGTCCGCTGACCGGAGACTGGCGGGCCGACCTGGCCGGGGTGGCCCGCGACCAGCGCGCGGGCGTGCTGCGCCATCCGTGGCTGGCCGCGCTGATGACGAGCAGGCCGGCGCTCGGGCCCAACTCGCTGCGGCGGGTGGAGCACGCGCTGTCCGCGGCCCGGCCGCTGACCTCCGACATCACCCGGGCCGCCGCCGTGATCGGGGTGATCGGCGACTACGTGCTCGGCGCGGTGGCCAAGGAGCTGGCCGAGCAGGAGGCGCTGCGCCGTACGGGGCTGTCGGAGGAGGAGTGGCGGGCGACGATCGGCCCCTATGTCCGCGAGGTGATGGCCACCGGCGCCTACCCGGAGTTCAACCGGCGGGTGGCCGAGGCCGACGACCTCAGCTTCGCCGACCAGTTCGAGTTCGGGCTGGAGTGCCTCCTTCAGGGGTTCGCGGCGCGAATCCGCTGAGCAGGGCCGCCACGGCCAGCTCGAAGCGCTCCCGGTGGTCCTCGGGCGTGCCGAGGCCGTCGGCGACCGCCCGCGCCAGCACCGGATGGTCCGCCAGGTCAAGGTCGGGCTGCCGCGGGCTGTCCGGTCCCGCCTCGGCCAGCGTGTGCCCGATCACGAACGTCGACACCGCGTTGATGACGTGCAGCGCCTCCTTGGCCGTGAAGCCCGCCCGGGTCAGCGCGGCGGCGGCGCCTTCGACCATGCCCAGGGCTCCCGGCGTGGCCACCGGCCGGATGGCGACCACCGGCATGAGCGCGGGATGCCGCAGCAGCTCGGCCCTGATCGACTCGGCGAACGCCCGCATCCACCCCCGCCAGTCGCCGGAGGGCTCGATCGTGACGCGCGAGAGCACCAGCTCGACCAGCCCGTCGAGGACCGCGTCCTTGTTCGGCACGTAGTAGTAGAGCGTCATCGCCTCCACGCCCAGCTCCTTGCCCAGCTTGCGCATGGACAGCCCGGCCGCGCCCTCGCGGTCGAGGAGTTCGAGGGCCGCCTCCAGCACCCGCTCCCTTGACATCCGCTCTCTCATACACCGTAAGATACTGCTGTCTTACACCGTAAGAGAGAGGGCCGACAGTGATCACCGACTTCTTCGCCGCCGTCAACGAACGCCGCCTCGACGACCTGGGCGACTATCTGACCCCCGACGTCGTCGACCACAACAAGATCATTTTTGGCGAGCCGGACGAGCCCGGCGCCGCCTTCGAGGGCATCCGGATGCAGCTCGACGCGTTCGACCCCTTCCACATCGAGGTCGAGGAGGTCGTCGCCGAGGGGGACAGACTGGTCGCCCGGCTCCGCATGACCGGCACGCACTCCGGCACCCACCCGCGCATGCCCACGCCCACCGGGCGCAGTTTCGACGTCGAGGCGATCTTCCTGGTCACCCTGCGCGAGGGGCGGATCAGCGAGATCCGCGCGGTCAGCGACCGGCTGGGCCTGTTCCTCCAGCTGGGCTGGGACTGGCCGGAGAGCGACTGACCCGCCCGCCCGCCAGGGCCAGCGGCAGCAGCGCGCCCGCCAGCGCCAGCCCGGCCGCCACCAGCAACATCGTGGACACCCCCGACCGGTACGGCGCCGCCAGCACCGCCACGCCCACCGCCGTGCCGACCTGCTTGAGCGTGTTCACCGTCCCGGTGGCCATGCCCACCTGATCCATCGGCGCGGTCAGGCCGACCTGGTTGGCCACCACGTTGCCCGCGCCGAGCCCCAGGCCGCCGAGGAACAGCCCGGCCATGATGGGCGTCCACCGGTCGGCCGCCGGGATCGCCATCACCAGCAGCGCCACGGTGATCAGCGCCGGGCCGGCGGCGATCAGCACGCCCATGGGCCAGCGGTGCAGCACCTGGCCGACCGCGATCGGGCCGATGACCGCGGCCACGCTGAAGGCCAGGAAACGCACCCCGGCCTCGATCGGGCTCGCCTCCAGGGGGCCCTGCACGTACAGGGTGAGGTACGTGAACCCGCCCAGCAGCGCGGCCAGCATGAGCAGCGTCGTGGCCGAGCCGACCGCGAACACCCGGTTCCGGAACAGCCCGAAGTCGATCATCGGGGTCGCCGTCCGCCGCTCGGCGAAGACGAACGCCGCCAGCAGCGCCAGCCCGGCCACCAGCAGCAGCGGCACGTCGTGGATGAGCGCCGGGATGACGGCGAACAGCGCCGCGGCGATCAGCACGACGCCCAGCGGGTCCAGGTGACCCCGGCCGCGCGACTCCGGCACCCGCTGCCGCAGCGCCACCACCACGAACACGCCGATCGGCAGGTTGATCAGGAAGATGGCCCGCCAGCCGAACGTCGCCGTCAGCACGCCGCCCACCACCGGGCCCAGCGTCATCGCCAGGCCGGAGACGGCGCTGAAGATGCCGAGCGCCCGGCCCCGGGCCGGGCCCTCCGGGTAGACCGAGGCGATCAGCGGGGTCGTGGTGCCGTACAGCGCGGACGCGCCCAGGCCCTGGACGCCCCTGGCCACGTCCAGCAGGGCAGCCGTGGGGGCCAGCGCGCAGGCCAGCGAGGCCACCGTGAAGACCGTCACGCCCACGGCCAGCATCCGGCGGCGGCCGTACCTGTCGGCCAGCACCCCGGCGGGCAGCAGGACGGCGGCCAGCGTCAGCGCGTACGCGTCCACCACCCACTGCACCTCGGGCAGGCTCGCCCCCAGGGCGGCGCGGATGTCGGGCAGCGCGATCGTCACGGCGGTCAGGTCCACCACCACGAGCACGATGGTCAGTGAGGCGAGAGCGAGAACCCATCCGCGTCGCATGCCTGCTCCTCACGATGAAAGGCCCCTTGTGCAGTGGTACTCCCGGAAGGAGGCGAATGCTAGGTTTCGCAGTCATGGAGATCAGAACGATCCACGCCAACGGTGTGGAGTTCGCGTATCTGACCGTGGGGGAGGGGCCGCTGGCGTTGTGCCTGCACGGGTTCCCCGACACCGCGCACACCTGGCGGCACCTGATGCCCGAGCTGGCCGGACGCGGCTACCGCGCCGTCGCGCCGTTCAGCCGCGGCTACGCGCCCACCGAGATCCCGGCCGACGGCGCGTACGAGGAGGCCGCCCTGGTCGCCGACGTGCGCGCGTTGCACGAGGAGCTCGGCGGCGACGAGAACGCGGTGATCGTCGGGCACGACTGGGGAGCCTTCCCCGCCTACGCCCTGGCCGGGCGTTTCCGCCGGGCGGTCGCGCTCGGGGTGCCGCCGCCGGGCGCGCAGCTTCCCGGGCTGCTGGCGTACGAGCAGCTCAAGCGGTCGTTCTACATCTTCCTGTTCCAGACCGTGCTGGCCGAGCCGGCCGCCGCAGACCCGGCCTTCCTCGACCGGCTGTGGCGGGACTGGTCGCCCGGCCACGACCCGGCCGAGGACCTGGCGTTCGTCCGGCGCAGCCTGGGCGAGCCCGCCAACATGGCGGCGGCCATCGGGTACTACCGCGCCGCGCTCGGCACCACGCCCCCCTCGGGCCGCTACCCGGACGTCGACCCCGCCACCGCGGGCCCGGTCCTGTACCTGCACGGCGAGCGCGACGGGTGCATGGGCGTGGAGATGGCCAAGGACGCGGCCGGCAGCCTGCCGCCGGGGTCGCGGGTCGAGCTGGTGGCGGACGCGGGCCACTTCCTGCACCTGGAACGGCCCGCGGAGGTCAACCGCCTCATCCTCGACTGGCTCGGCCCCGCCTCCTGACCTCGGCGATCACCGGGTGGCACCTCGGCCGGCGCGGTCCCGCCTGCTGAGTACGGTGATCACCGGGTGGCGTCCTGACAGGCTCACCGGGAGCGCCTGCTCGATCGTGAACCCGCGCGGCGCGCCGCCCGGTGTCCCGCCGGCGCCGGGATCGTCGTGGAGCAGTGCAACGGCCAGACCACCGGGTTCCAGCACCCGCCGCACCTCCCGCCACAACGGGTCCAGGCCGGGCCCGAGCAGGCCGCGCGGCGGCACCTGACGTCCCCAGGGCGGGTTCACCAGCACCCGCCGCACGCTTCCGTCCGCCACGGGGAGCCGTCCGGCGTCGGCGAGCCCCCAGCGGAACGGGCGCGGACCGTCCAGTGGCGGGGCGGCCCGCGCGTTCGCGGCGGCCGCCGCGACGGCGGCCGGGTCGCGGTCGAACCCGACGAACCCGACACCCCCGACGAGCCCGGCGAGCCCGGCGGGCCCGGCGGGCCCGGTGTGGGGCGCGCGCGTGAGCGCGTGGGCCTCGATGAGTGTGGTGCCCGCCCCGCAGCAGGGGTCGAGCACGACGCCGCGGAAGCCCTCCGCGCCCAGCCCGGCGAGCTGGGCCATCGCGGCCGCCAGCGGCGGGTGCAGCGTGCCCGGGATCGAGGCCGTCTTGTACGGCCTGCGGTGCAGCGGCCGGTCACCGGCCCGCCGGGCGATGACCGCCTGGTCGCCCTCGATCGTCACCCGCCACGCCGTCGCCCCCGCGGGTGGCCGGCCGCCGTCCCGCCGGGAGTGGTAGCGCAGGCGCCACGACCGGGCCAGCTCGGTCCCGACGGCGTCCTCGATCTCGTGCCTGGTGTAGTTGCGGCGTCCCACGAACGAGGCCGAGACCTCGACGTCGGGGCCGCCGGGCGGGCCGAGGTCGATCCCGCGGGCCGCCCGCGCCAGCCGGGCGAGCGCGGAGCGGCCGTGGCCGACCCCGTCCACCACGGCCGCGGCCAGCAGGACGTCGTCCGCGGTGCGCAATCCCAGGAGCCCGGCGCCGGGCCGGACCTCGAACCACACCTCCCGATGGCGGACGCCGACGACGACCCCGAGACGGGCACGCCGAATCTCCGCCGCGACCAGGGGCTCGGTGCCACGCACCGCCCTGGCCACCGCCAAGGTGAGCAACTGTTCTTCTCCCACGTAGCGACCCGGGACGGCGGCAGGCCGCCCCGCATCACCGGCGGTGGGTCAGCCCACGGCCCGCCGGCGGATCGCTAGCCGAGGAGGAAGAAGAACGTCATGCGCGGCACCCTACAAAGCCCCGACGGCGCGAGCCACCGGTTTTCGGGCAGCCACGTACGGTGTACGTCGAACCCATTGACGTAAGTGGTCGCTTTCCGAATGATGGCCCTATGACCGTCCTGGACTTCGACCTTTCGGACCGGAACTTCTGGGCCAGGCCCATGAGCGAGCGCGAGGCGGCGTTCGACCGGTTGCGCGCCCGCGAGACGCCGGCCTTCTTCGAGGAGATGGAGATGGCCGTCGCGCCCAAGGGGCCCGGCTACTACGCGCTGGCCAGGCACGCCGACATCCTGGAGGCGAGCCGCAACCCCGAGGTCTTCTGCTCCGGCGACGGCGGCGCGACGAACATCCCCGACATGCCCGCCGAGTTCACCGAGTACTTCGGCTCCATGATCAACATGGACGACCCCCGGCACGCCCGGCTGCGCAGGATCGTCTCCCGCGCGTTCACCCCCAAGATGATCAAACAGTTCGAGTCGGACGTCGAGGCCGCCGCCGTGCGCATCGTGGACGACCTGGTGGCCGCCGGTCCCGGCGGCGACTTCGTCACCGACGTGGCCGCGCGCCTTCCGCTGAAGATCATCTGCGACATGATGGGCATTCCCGAGCGCGACTACCGGTTCGTCTTCGACCGCTCGAACATCATCCTCGGCGGCTTCGACCCCGAGTACACCGGTGGCGACCTCGAC
This sequence comes from Nonomuraea sp. NPDC003560, assembly GCF_042878785.1. NCBI lineage: Bacteria > Bacillati > Actinomycetota > Actinomycetes > Streptosporangiales > Streptosporangiaceae > Nonomuraea > Nonomuraea sp. NPDC003560. The sequence goes on from NZ_JBIAOF010000001.1 coordinate 122,839, forward strand.
CAGCTCGCCACCCGCCTGCTCACCGCCGGGATGGAGCTGCAGCAGCTCGTCCAGGACCTCGCCGCCCACCGCACCGCCAACCCCACCAACGACCTGACGTCCTCGCTGGTCAACGCCAACATCGACGGCGAGCGGCTGACGATGCAGGAGCTGGGGTCGTTCTTCATCCTGCTGGTGGTCGCGGGCAACGAGACGACCAGGAACGCCATCTCCTACGGCCTGCGCCTGCTCACCAAGAACCCCGACCAGCGCGCCCTGTGGCTGGAGGACGTCGAGGGCCGCGCTCCCGGGGCGGTGGAGGAGATCGTCCGGCTGGCCTCGCCGGTGAACTTCATGCGCCGCAAGGTCACCCGCGACCACGAGATGAACGGCCACCTCTACCGCGCCGGCGAGAAGGTGGTGCTGTTCTACTGGGCGGCGAACCGGGACGAGCGGGTGTTCGCCGACCCGTACCGCTTCGACATCACCCGCCACCCCAACCCGCACGTCGGCTTCGGCGGGCCGGGGCCGCACTTCTGCCTCGGCGCCCACCTGGCCCGGCGGGAGATCACGGTGATGTTCCGCGAGCTGCTGCGCCGGGTGCCGCAGATCGAGGGCGGCAGGCCCGACCGCCTGCACTCCTCGTTCATCAACGGGATCAAGCACATGGAGTGCACGTTCTGAGCCGGGCGCGGCGGCGCCCGGGGCTCAGGACTGCGCGCTCAGCTTGAGCTGGTTCATCACGGTACGGATGTCCGGCAGGAGCTGCTTGCCCTCGTCCGGGATCGACACGAACACGATGGCGGGCACGCTGCCGCCGGTGTTGACCGCCATCGTGACGATCGTGGCCTTCTCCGTGCCGGCGGTCATGGCGTAGGCGATGAGCCGGCCGGTGGAGGCGCCCACCTTGATCGGCTGCTGCGCGATCTTCCTGACCTTGTTGCCGTCCGGGTAGAAGTCCTTGCGGGCCTGCAGCACCATGCGCCGGATGACCGGCTCCAGGTCGTCCTCCTGGTACAGGGAGGACAGGTTCGCCGGCAGCGGGCCCGACATGACCTGGGCGTACTTGTCGGGCGCGACCTCCGTGTACTGGCGGGTGTCGTAGCCGAACGTGGACTTGACCGTGGCCCGCTGGTCGAGCTGCCAGCTGCCGCCCAGGCGGGGCAGGGAGACCCCGGCCGCCGCGTCCTCGACCCGGCCGGTCACCGGGGACGCCTTGCCCGGGTACTTGGGCAGGGCGGGGATCGTGGTGGAGCGCTTGCCCGTGCCCGCCTTCGTGGGGCCGGCCGAGGCCGTGGGGGAGGAGGCGGTCTTGCCCTCAGGGGTGTCCTCGCCGGCCAGCGGGCCCGCGAGGAAGGCCCACAGCAGCGCCGCGACCAGGGCGATCACGACCGAGCCGCCGAGCGCGTAGATCCAGATGGGCTTGCCCGGCTCGTCGTCCAGGGAGTCGTGGTCGCCGCCCTGGTACTCGTCGCCGAAGACGTTGTTCCAGAGCTCCTGCTGGCGGTCGGGGGGCGGGGTGCGCGAGCCGCTGATCTGACCGGCCGTCACGAAGCGGCGGTCGGGGTCGGAGGGGTCGCGGTTCAGGTTGGAGCCGGGGCGCGGCTGGTCGGGGTGGCCGTCGCCGGGCATGCCCGGTCCGGCCGGGGGCGCTCCGACGTGGGCCGCCGCGAGCGGGCCCGGGGGCATCGCGGGGTCGCCCACCATGGTGTCGGCCTGCCGGCCGCCGTACATGACGGTGTGCTCGTCGGCCGGGCCGGCGGACGGCGCGCCAGGCCCGCCAGGTCCGCGAGGTCCGCCAGGTCCACCGGGGCCGTCGAGCGGCGACGGCGCGGGCTGGACGGGGGCGTCGAGCGGGCCGGGCGCGCGGCCCAGCGTGACCGTGCGGTCCAGCGGGTCGGCGGCGGACGCCGACGGGGCGGGGGAGGGGGCAGGGGCGGGGCTGTTGGGCCAGGGCGCCGGCGTGGACAGGTTGGACCACGCGCCGGGGGACGGCGTCGGCGGCTGCGACCAGGCGGGCACCGGGTCCTGCGGCTGGGCCGGCTGCTGCTGCTCCGGCCAGGAGACGGGAACCTCCTGGCGGGGGGTCTCGGGCCAGCCCTGCTCCTGCCGGGGCGGGTCGGGCCAGGACGGCCGCGCCGGCTCCGGCCACGACGCGTCGCCGCCCCGCTGCTGCGCGCGGGAGTCGTTGCGAGACGAGTCGTTGCGCGGTGAGTCGTTCCGCGACGAATCGTTGCGCGGGACGTCGGGCCAGGAGGGGTCGGGGCGCGGCGGCTCGGGCCAGGAGGGCGCCTGCGGGGCCTCGGGCCAGGACGGCTGGGCCGGGGCGGCCTCCGGCCACGACATCGGCACGCCGGAGGACTCCTGCCCGCCGGACGGCCAGGAGGAAGGCACGTCGTTGCGGACCTCCGGCCAGGACGGTGGCAGGTGCGACGCTCCGGAGCTCGCGGAATTCTCCGTTGCCATTGCTGCCGGCCCTCCCGAGGTTGTGTCCGGATGTGCCGCTATATCCGGATTTGACGTACCAGGCATGATCTCATGGGATTTTCCAGGAGATACGGCTGGTTTCGCAGCGAAACGAGCGAAGCCGCGCGGATCGGTTGGCGGATCCTGCAGCGGCAGGTCGCCCTCCGGTCGATCTGGCTCAGCTGGGTACACCACGCGACGACAGTATTCTAAAGGGACATATGAGGTCACAACGGATACATCACCATCAGGTCTCGCTGGACCTGAAGGGTCTATTGTGCCTGCGCCGGTCCCCGGAGTATCTGCATTCCGTCGAAGACGTGCGCTAGGCTTGACACATGCGTTCCGCGACCCTGCTTCTTAGCGGGCCGCGACGGCCCTGAGAGGTCTCGCCGTCGCGGCTACCCCTCGTCGTGCACGAGGGGTTTTCTTATGGGTCCGAGTCAAGCCAGAAGGACAGTAGCCGTGAGTGAGTACGACCCGCAGGCGCTGCAGGCCAAGTGGCAGCAGCGATGGGAGGAACAGGAGCCCTACCGGGCGAGCGAGGACGCGGCCGACACCCGGGAGCGGCGCTACATGCTCGACATGTTCCCCTACCCGTCGGGCGACCTCCACATGGGCCACGGCGAGGTGTTCGCCATCGGCGACGTCGTCGCGCGCTACTGGATGCAGCAGGGCTACAACGTCCTGCACCCGATCGGCTGGGACTCCTTCGGCCTGCCCGCCGAGAACGCCGCGATCAAGCGCAACGCCCACCCCGCCGAGTGGACCTACGCCAACATCGAGACGCAGGCCCACTCCTTCCGGCGCTACGGCATCTCCTTCGACTGGTCGCGCCGCCTGCACACCAGCGACCCCGAGTACTACCGCTGGAACCAGTGGCTGTTCAACCGCTTCTTCGAGCGCGGCCTGGCCTACCGCAAGGGCGGCCTGGTCAACTGGTGCCCCAACGACCAGACGGTGCTGGCCAACGAGCAGGTCGTGGCGGGCAAGTGCGAGCGCTGCGGCGCCGACGTCATCCGCCGCGAGCTGACGCAGTGGTACTTCAAGATCACTGACTACGCCCAGCGCCTGCTGGACGACATGGAGCAGCTCGACGGCTGGCCCGAGCGCCTGCTGACCATGCAGCGCAACTGGATCGGCCGCTCCGAGGGCGCCGACGTGCTGTTCGAGATCGAGGGCCGCGACGAGCCGGTCCACGTCTACACCACGCGTCCCGACACCCTGTACGGCGCCACGTTCTTCGTGGTCGCGGTCGACGCCGCGCTGGCCGACGAGATCGTCACCGACGAGCAGCGCCCGGCCTTCGAGGCCTACCGCGCCGAGGTCGCCAAGCTGAGCGACATCGAGCGCCTGTCCACCGACAAGGAGAAGACCGGCGTCTTCCTGGGCCGCCACGCGGTCAACCCGGTCAGCGGCGAGCGCATCCCGGTCTGGGCGGCCGACTACGTGCTGTCTGACTACGGCCACGGCGCGATCATGGCCGTGCCCGCCCACGACCAGCGCGACCTCGACTTCGCCAGGAAGTTCGAGCTGCCGGTCAAGGTCGTCGTCCACACCGGCCTGGCCGACCCCGGCGAGACCGGCGAGGCCACGCCCGGCGAGGGCACGCTGGTCAACTCCGGCCCCCTCGACGGGCTGACCAAGGCCGAGGCCATCGCCAAGATCATCGAGATCCTGGAGGCCGAGGGCCGGGGCACCGGCGCGGTCAACTTCCGGCTGCGCGACTGGCTGCTGTCCCGCCAGCGGTTCTGGGGCACGCCGATCCCGATCATCCACTGTGCCGACTGCGGCGAGGTGCCCGTCCCCGACGAGCAGCTGCCCGTCACGCTGCCCGACCTGCGCGGCGAGGCGCTGGCGCCCAAGGGCGTCTCCCCGCTGGCCAGCGCCACCGAGTGGGTCAACGTCGAGTGCCCCAAGTGCGGCGGTCCGGCCAAGCGCGACACCGACACGATGGACACGTTCGTCGACTCGTCCTGGTACTTCCTGCGTTACACCTCACCCGGCTACACCGACGGGCCGTTCGACCCCGAGCAGGTGCGCAAGTGGGGCCCGATCGACCAGTACGTCGGCGGCATCGAGCACGCCGTCCTCCACCTGCTGTACTCGCGTTTCTTCACCAAGGTCCTGCACGACATGGGCATGGTGAGCTTCACCGAGCCGTTCCTGCGCATGCTGAACCAGGGGCAGGTGATCAACGGCGGCAAGGCGATGTCGAAGTCCCTGGGCAACGGCATCGACCTGGGCCAGCAGATCGACGCGTACGGCGTCGACGCCGTACGCCTGACGATGATCTTCGCCGGTCCGCCGGAGGACGACATCGACTGGGCCGACGTCTCGCCGGCCGCCTCCCAGAAGTTCCTGGCCCGCGTGCTGCGCGTGATGTCGGAGGCGACCGCCGAGCCGGGCGTGTCGTTCGAGGGCGGCGACGCCGAGCTGCGCAAGGTCACCCACCGCACGATCGACGAGGTCACCAAGCTGGTCGAGTCGCAGCGCTTCAACGTCGCGGTGGCCCGCATGATGGAGCTGACCTCGGCCGCCCGCAAGGCCATCGACTCCGGTCCCGGCGCGGCCGACCCGGCGGTGCGCGAGGCCGCCGAGTCGCTGGCCGTCATGCTGTCGCTGGTGGCGCCCTACGTCGCCGAGGAGGGCTGGGAGCGCCTGGGCCGCACCGGTCCGGTCGCCTTCGCCGGCTGGCCCGTCGCCGACCCCGCGCTGCTGGTGCAGGAGTCGGTCACGTGCGTGGTGCAGGTGGCGGGCAAGGTGCGCGACCGGCTGGAGGTCGCCCCCGACATCTCCGAGGACGAGCTGCGGGCCCTGGCCCTGGCCTCCGACAAGGTGTCCGGCTACCTCCAGGGCGCGCCGCGCAAGGTGATCGTGCGCGCGCCCAAGCTGGTCAACATCGTCCCGTAGGCGGCTAGATCCGGCGCAGGGCCGGCAGGAGCTCCTTCTCCGCCCAGTCGAAGAACGGCTCCTGCTGGTCGTGCCCGATCTGCACGAGCGCCACGTGCGTGTACCCGGCGTCGGCGAACTTCCTGACGCCCTGCACGACCGCGTCCAGGTCGTCGCCGCAGGGCACGCTCTGGGCGACGTCCTCGGGGCGCACCGAGCCGGCCGCGGCGGCGAAGTTCACCGGGCCGGGCAGCTCGGCCATGACCTTCCAGCCGCCGACGCCCGACCAGCGCCACAGCCGGTGGGCCCGCTCCTTGGCGGCCTCGGGGTCGGTGTCGTAGGCGATGGGCAGCTGGCCGTAGACCGGTCTGCCCTGGCCGCCCGCGGCGTGGAACTGCTGCACCACCTCGGGCATCGGGTCGTTGATGACCAGCACGTCGCCCAGCTCCGCGGCGAGCTCGGCCGACCGGCCGCCGGAGGCGGCGATGCCGATCGGCACCTGCTCGTCCGGCAGGTCGTAGAGCTTGGCGGAGTCGACGTCGAAGAACTCGCCCTGGTAGGTGACGTACTCGCCGCTGAACAGCTCCTTGATGATCTGCACGGCCTCGGCGAACATCCGGTGCCTGGTGTCCACCGGCGGCCAGCCCTCGCCGACGACGTGCTCGTTGAGGTTCTCGCCGGCGCCCAGGCCCAGGGTGAACCTGCCCTCGCTCAGCACCCCCATCGTGGCCGCCTTCTGCGCCACCACGGCCGGGTGGTAGCGCATGATGGGGCAGGTCACGTACGTCATGAGCGGCAGGTGCTCGGTCACCTGCGCCGCCGCGCCCAGCACCGACCAGCAGTACGGCGAGTGGCCCATCTCCTCGATCCACGGGAAGTAGTGGTCGGAGATGACCGCGTAGTCGAAGCCGACGCGCTCGGCGGTGGCGGCGTAGTCCACCAGTTCGCGGGCCGGGGTCTGCTCGGACATCAAGGTGTAGCCGATTTGTACCATGTGGTCGGGCTACCCAGGTTTGTCCGGATTAGGGTCGGGCGTCCGGAGATCAATCGTCACTGCGCAGCTCCTCGATCACCAGCCCGAGGCCGATGGCCAGCAGCCAGAGGTCCTTGGACAGGCCGATGCCCTGCTGGGTCGGGCGAAGGCTGCCCTCCTCGCGCATGCCCGGCGTCCTGAGGTAGAGCCCGAGCAGGCCCGCCGCGAACGCGGTCAGCCCCGCGCCGGCCAGCAACGACGGCACGAACGGCAGGACGAGCGCGGCCCCGAGGGCGAGCTCGCCCTTCGACAGCAGCCGGGTGAAGGCCACCGGGTCCTGGCCGCGCAGGAACGGGTACGTGCCCGCGGCCATGCCGTGCAGGCCGGCCGCCGTCTGCTCGTCGGCCTTGGTCTTGCCGATCCCGGAGTTGAGGATGATGGCGGCGGCGGCCAGGCGGCCCGGGATCTGGTGTGGGCGGACGAAAAATCGCATGATTCCTCACAGCGTGTGATTTCTGGCGATTGGCTCCTTCCCTGCCGTTCCCCGCACATCCGGGACATCGGACGGTCTTGGCTGTTCGCGGACGGTGGACCGCTGCTCTGAGAGAAAATCTTTAGCTGGTTTGGTGTCTCGCATTAGTGTCTAGCTGTGACATATGGCGCATACCTGAGATATCCACATCTGTCTGGTGACCTGGTCACCTTCGTCGCCGACGACGATGTCTGGCTCGCCCCCGTCGCCGGCGGCCGGGCCTGGCGCTTCACCGCCGACCGCGTGCCGGTCTCCACCCCGCGCTTCTCGCCCGACGGCTCGCGCATCGCGTGGACCAGCGGCAAGGAGGGCGCCCCCGAGGTGTTCGCGGCCGAGCTCGACGGCGCCGAAGGCACCCGGCTGACGCACTGGGGCAACGCCATGACCGGCGTCCGCGGCTGGACCGCGGACGGAGCCGTGCTCGCGGTCAGCTCCACCGGGGAGGCGTCGCGTACCCGGCTGTGGGCGTACGCCGTCCCGCTCGACGGCGGGCCGGCCGAGCGGCTGCCGTACGGCTGGGTCGGCGAGGCGGCCGTCAGCGGCGCGAAGGTGGCCACGGTGTCGCCGGTCTGGCGCGAGCCGTCCCAGTGGAAGCGCTACCGGGGCGGCACGGCGGCCAAGATCTGGGTCGACGCCGACGGCGACGGGGAGTTCGTCCGGCTGTTCGCCGACAGCCCCGCCCAGCACTGGGCGGTGAACTGGGTCGGCGACCGGATCGTCTACCTGTCCGACGCGGACGGCGTGGGGAACCTCTACTCGGCCCTTCCCGACGGGTCCGACGTGCGCCGGCACACCAGCCACGACGAGTTCTACGCCCGTCACGCCACGAGCGACGGCGAGCGGGTGATCTACAGCCACGCGGGCGACCTGTGGCTGCTGGAGAGCCTGGACGCCGAGCCGTACAAGCTGGAGGTGAAGCTCGGCGGCCCGCGGCCGGGACGGGCGCGCCGCCCCGCGCCCACGCGCGTCGGCGCCTTCTCCCCGGACACGACCGGGCGGGCCAGCGCGGTCGAGATCCGCGGCACCGCGCACTGGGTGACCCACCGCGACGGGCCCGCGGGCGCGCTCCGGGTGGAACCCGGCGTGCGGGTACGCCTGCCGCGCGCCCTCGGCGCCGACGGCCGGGCCGTGTGGGTCTCCGACGCCGGCGGCGAGGACGGCCTGGAGATCGGCACCCCCGGCGGCGAGATCAGGAGCCTGGCCGGCGGGCAGCTCGGCAGGGTGCTCGAGCTGACCGCCGCCCCCGACGGCAAGCACGCGGCCGTGGCCACGCACGACGGGCGGCTGCTCGTCGTGGACCTGGAGTCGGGCGACCTGCGCGAGCTCGACCGCACCACCCAGGGCGACATCAGCGGGGTGACCTTCTCGCCGGACTCCGGCTGGCTGGCCTGGGTGCATCCGGACCACGAGCCGCTGTCGCAGATCAAGATGGGCCGCGTGGACGGCACGTCGGTGATCGACGTGACGCCGCTGCGCTTCTCCGACTACGACCCGGTGTTCACCAAGGACGGCAAGCACCTGGCCTTCCTGTCGGTGCGCACGTTCGACCCGGTGTACGACGCGCACGTGTTCGACCTGTCGTTCCCGGCGGGCTGCCGGCCGTACATCGTGCCGCTGCAGGCCGCCACGCCGTCGCCGTTCGACCCCTCGTTGCAGGGACGGGGGTTCAACGGGGAGGACGACAAGCCCGGCAAGGACGACAAGAAGGACGACGCGCCGCCGCGTACCGAGGTGGACCCGGAGGCGCTGGCCTCCCGCGTGGTGCCCGTACCCGTGCCGGCGGGCCGCTACGGCAACCTCAGGACCGCCAAGGACGCGCTGCTCTGGCTCCGCCACCCCCTGACGGGCCAGCTCGGCGACGGCACCGAGCCGGTGAACGAGACCGTGCTCGAACGCTACGACCTCAAGAAGCGCGCCAAGGCCGAGCTCGGCAAGGAGGTGCGGGCCTTCGAGGTCAGCGGCGACGGCACCAGGCTCGTCACCAACGGCAAGAACGGCCTGCAGACGCGGGCGGCCGGCGAGGGCGACGAGGTCGTCACCATCGACCTCGACCGCATCACCGTCCAGATCGACCCGGTCGCCGAATGGCTCCAGGGCTACCGCGAGGCCGGCCGGCTCATGCGCGACCACTTCTGGCGCGAGGACATGGGCGGCCACGACTGGCAGGCCACGCTCGACCGGTACGAGCCGCTGGTCAGCCGCCTCGGCTGCCACTCCGAGCTGATCGACCTGCTGTGGGAGGTGCAGGGCGAGCTCGGCACCTCGCACGCCTACGCCAGGGGCCACGACGGCGTCAACGACCCGCGCCGCCGCCAGGGCCTGCTCGGCGCCGACCTGGCCAAGGACGAGGACGGGACCTGGCGGGTCGAGCGCATCCTGCCGGGCGAGACCTCCGACCACGCGGCCCGCTCGCCGCTGCTCGCGCCCGGCGTCGCGATCCGTCCCGGCGACGCGATCGTGGCGGTGGGCGGGCGTCCGGTCGATCCGGTACGCGGCCCGCTCGCGCTGCTGTCCGGCACCGCCGACCAGCCCGTGGAGCTGACCGTGCGGCCCGCGGCCGGCGGCTCGACGCGCCGGGTCGTCGTCACCCCGCTCGCCGACGACAGCCAGCTGCGCTACCACGACTGGGTGGAGAGCCGGCGGGCCTTCGTCCGCGAGTCGTCCGGTGGGCGGCTCGGTTACCTGCACGTCCCGGACATGGTGGCCTCGGGGTGGGCGCAGTTCCACCGCGACCTGCGTACCGAGATGGCCTTCGAGGGGCTGGTCGTGGACGTGCGCGAGAACGGCGGCGGGCACCTGTCGGAGCTCGTGCTGGAGAAGTTGTCGCGCAAGGTCACCGGCTGGGCGCGGGCCCGCGGCTACGAGCCGATGCGCTATCCCGAGGACTCGCCCCGCGGGCCCATCGTGGCCGTCGCCGACGAGTTCGCCGGGTCCGACGGCGACATCGTCAGCGCCGGGATCAAGAACCGCGGCCTCGGTCCGCTGGTCGGCACCAGGACCTGGGGCGGCGTCATCGGCATCGACTCGCGCTACTCCCTGGTGGACGGGACCGTGGTGACCCAGCCGCGGTACGCGTTCTGGCTGGAGGGGCCGGGCTGGGGCGTGGAGAACTACGGCGTCGATCCCGACGTCGAGGTCGTGATCACGCCGCAGGACCGGGTGGCGGGCCGCGACCCGCAGCTGGCGAAGGCGGTCGAGCTGGCGCTCGCCGCGCTGGAGGAGCGTCCGGCCGCCACCCCGCCGGAATTGCCGCCGCTGAGCTGACCGCCCTGAGGGGCGGCCCGTCGGGGCCGCCCCTCAGGCTGGCGGATCTCGGGGGAACGGCGGTTCGGCCTCGTCGCCTCGAAGAGCGCCGGGCCCCTCCTCAGTTCAGCCTGGTGAGGATCTCCGAGAGCACCGGTTCGGTCGTCGCGAAGTTCAGCCGTACGTAGTCCGCGCCGCCGGGCCCGAACGACGCGCCGTCGTTGAGCCGCACCCGGGCCTCCCGCTCGATGAGCTCGGCCATGCCCGGCTGCCCGGTGTGCAGCCAGGCCAGGTAGGTGGCCTGGGGCATCCGGTACCCGAACCGGTCCGGCAGCCGCTCGGCGAGCAGCCGGCGGTTGCGGTCGAGCAGCGCCCGGGTCCGGTCCAGCCAGGCGTCGCCGTGCCGCCAGGCCGCGACCGTGGCCTCCACCCCGAACAGGTGCGTCGACCCGAAGAGGAACGGCGGCTGCGCCGCCAGGGCCGCGCGGATCCCGGCGTGCCCGATGTGGGCGACCGAGCAGCGGATGCCGCCCAGGTTGAACGCCTTCGTGGCCGAGGTGAGGGTGACCGTGCGCTCGGGGAGGATCGTCGCGAAGGGGATGTGCCGGTGGGGCGCGTAGGTGAGGTCGGCGTGGATCTCGTCGGCCAGCACCAGCAGGTCGTGGCGTTCGGCGTGCTCGGCCAGCCCTTCCAGCTCGGCGCGGGTGAACACGCGGCCCGTCGGGTTCTGCGGGTTGACCAGCAGCAGCACCCGGCAGCCGGACAGGTCGGGCACCTCGAACCGCCACGCGTCGCCGTCCGGTTCGAGCTGGATGGGGACGAGCGGACGTTCCATGACATCGAGGGTCGTCAGGAACGGATGGTAGGCGGGGGTGTGCAGCGCGACGCCGTCCCCCGGCTCGGTCCAGAGGTGCAGCAGCACCTGGAGGGCCTGGTTGATGTCGCTGAACGTGTGGACGTGCGAGGGGTCGGCCGTCCAGCCGTGGCGGACGGCCATGCGCTCGGCGAACGCCTCGGCCAGGGGGCCGGCCTGCGGCTTGTCCAGCCAGGTCGGGTAGCCGAGGTCACCGGCGGCGCGGCGGGTCAGGGCCTCGATCACCTCGGGGGCGGTGGACAGGTCCATGTCGGCGATCCAGGCGGGGATGACACCGGGGGCGGTGATTGCCCATTTGAGACCGTCATGCGTCTCTTTGAGGTCCTTCAACTCTTTGGAGGCGGGGGTCTCTTTTGGGGCATTCGTGTCGGTCACGGGCACAGTCTAGGAGTCTGCGGTGTGGCGGTATGGGGGGCCTGATGCCGGTGCCTGCCGTCTGGTGCCTGCCGTCTGGGGCGCGGGGCTGGGTGCGTTGGGTTCCGGGGCCCGAAGGAACGTCCCGGGAGAAAGGCGAGCGGGTGATGCGACGCCGCCCTCCACGCGAGGCCGGGGTGGAAGGGCCTCGCGTGGAGGGCGGCGTTCGGTGCGTGCGACTTGCGAGGAATCGCCACATGGCGCCGACGACCACAGCCCCCGTGCGAGGGAAGCCGGATCGCGGAGAAACCGAACGGCGGCCGCAGCCTCAGGGAGGAGGGTCGGCCGGCGGAGGACTAGAGGCGGCGGAGGACGGCCACCACCTTGCCCAGCACGCTGGCCTCGTCACCGGGGATGGGCTCGTAGTTCGAGTTGTGAGGCACCAGCCACACGTGCCCGTCCTTGCGCTTGAACGTCTTGACCGTGGCCTCGCCCTCGATCATGGCGGCCACGATGTCACCGCTCTCGGCGACCGGCTGCTGGCGGACGACCACCCAGTCGCCGTCGGCGATGGCGGCCTCGATCATCGAGTCACCGGCCACCTGGAGCAGGAAGAGCGTGCCCTCGCCGACGAGCTGCTTGGGAAGGGCGAAGACGTCCTCCACGCTCTCCTCGGCCAGGATCGGGCCACCGGCGGCGATGCGGCCCACGAGCGGGACGTAGGCGGCGGTCGGCCGGCTCACCGGGGCCTCGTCGTCGGTGGCGTCGGGGTCGACCCACAACACGGGCTCGCCGGGCAGGCGCACCTCCAGGGCGCGCGGCCGGTGCGGGTCGCGGCGCAGGTATCCCTTGCGCTGCAGGGCGGTCAACTGGTGCGACACGCTGGACGTGCTCGTCAGCTGCACGGCCTCGCCGATCTCGCGCATCGAGGGCGGGTAGCCGCGCTGCTGCACCGAATCGCGGATCACTTCGAGGATCTTGCGCTGCCTGGGCGTCAGGCCCAGGGAGTCGCGTCGGCGCACCGCGAGGTCTGTGACCCCGTTAGCGTCTTCCCGCTCGCTCATGCTCTTCCTCCTCGCCTGGCGGCGGCCCGCCTCACCGGCGAACCTCCCGGTCCGTGGTCTTGATGTCGCACACAGCGACCGTATCGCTGTTGAAGATCATCTTCAAACAATTGTTCGAGTCTTCCTCGAAATTGTCGCCAGCGTGGTGTACAACATCGTACGGGAGTTCGATCGACACCGTGTTCGATTTGCTGATCTTATTTTGGCCGTTTCCTCGGGCCAGACGGCGGGAGGTCAATCGTGCGAACGACCCCGAGCACCGACCCGACCAGCGAAGACGCCAACCGGCTCACCCTCATCGCCGACGCCACCCGGGGCGCGGGCCGACGGGGGGACGACCCGCACACCGGCTCCGGCCGCCACGAAAATCCGGGAAAACGACCGGCTCCCGATTCGAACACCCGGCGGCGTCGCGCCGGCGGCTCAGGGGGAGCCGTCCACGGCTCGGGCCGCCCCCGGCTGTGGCTGGTCCCCTCCCCGCGTCCCGACACGGACACGGACGCCGACCGGACGCTGCCTCAGGAGGGCGGTGGACGGCCCCTCGCCGACGACACGCTGACTGGCCGCCGTCCCGAAGGCAAACAGGGCACCCCCGGCACGGACGTGACAAAACCCCGCGCCCGCCCGCCCGAGCCCGGCCCCTGGCGCCGACGGCCGCCCGAAGCGAGCGGACGACGTCCGGAAGACGAGACGGAGGGGCGGCGAGGCCGAGGTCAGGCGGAGGGGCCGGGCAGGCGCGGCGAGGCCGACGTGTCAGGAAGCCGAGGTCTGGCGGAGGCGTCGGGGAGGCGAGGTCAGGGGGGCCGTGCGGCGCGACCGGCGGGCCGGAACTCGGCGATCGTGCCGGAAGGGGAGCGGGAGCGCCGGGCGGAGGCCCGGGCGGACCGCCCCTGGGAACGGCGGCGTCCAGGGGAGGCCACGGGCCGGCCCGAGCTTCGCAGGCGGCGCTCTGGTGAGCCCACGGCCCGGCCCGAGACGCGAAGGCGCCGCTCAGGTGACTCGACCGAGCAGCCCGAAGCAGAGGGGCGGCGCCGGAAGAGGAGCGAGCGGTTGGGCGAGCAGGGGCGGCGCCGGGAGGAGGCCGCCGAACGGTCCAGCAAGCAGGGGCGACGCTCGGGACGGTTGGTGGAGCGGCCGGGCGAGCCAGGGCGGCGCTCAGAGCAGTCGGCCGAGCAGTCGGCCGAGCGGTCGGACAGGCAGGGGCGGCGGTCGGGACGGGCGGCGGCGCGGTTCTCGGTACGGGGGCGGCGCTCTGGGGAGGCCAAGGGCCGGGATCGGGGGCAGGTGGTGAGCGGGCCGGGGGGCTCGCGGCGCCGGGGGGCGCGGAGGAACGGGGGTTCTGGTGACGGTGAGGCTCGCGGGGGGCGGGAGATGTTGGGACGTGTTGTGGGGGCGGAAAGTGCTCCGGCCGGTGACGGTGCGGGGCTTGTGCGGGATGGCCGTACGTTGCGGCGGGGCCGTGGGCGGGGTGTCGGGGTGATTCCTACGGGGGCCGGCGTCAAGGCTCCGGCTCCTCCGGTGCGGCTGACCCGTCGGGGGCGGATCGTGCTGCTGGTGGTGGTGATGGTGCTGCTGTCCCTGGGCGGGTTCTGGCTCGGGACGCGGGCGGCCGGGCATGCGGCTGTGGGGGCCGGGGCGCCCGGCGCTTCGGCTGTGGGCGTCGGGGTGGCCGGCCGCGCGGCCGTGAGTGCTGGGCTGCCCGGCCGGGCGGGGTAGCCAGGGGCGGAGGTCGGCTGAAGGCACTCCCTGCGCGAGATCGCCGGACGCTGGGCGCAAGGGGTAGCGCTCCAGAGGGCCGACCTCATGGGTGTCCAGGGATGGGCCCAGGCTGATGGGCCCTGGCCCTAGCAAGCAGGCACAGACGGGGTCCCGCGGGAACGGGTGCGGGCTGGCATGGCCTCAGGAAGGCGGAAAGCGGGCAGGTGGCCTGGCCTCAAGGGAACGGGGGGAGGAGTCCCTCCAAGCTGCCCCACGGGCCAGGCCGGCCTGGGCCCCCACCAGGTGCGCGCCGGACGGCCTGGCACCGGCACCTCGCCCTGGCCATGCTCCCCCTGGCCATGCTCGCCCTGGCCATGCTCGCGCTGGCCATGCTCGCGCTGGCTCTGCTTGGGGCCATCGCCGCCGCCGGGCCGTCCAGTACTGATGACCGCGTCTTGGTGACGGCCCTTCAGAGCTGGCGGTTACCGGCCGTGCTCATCCTGACCTCGACCTGCACGATCACGGACGTCGTGCGCTGGTCAGGCTGATGGCGTTGTCATCAGGCAGCCGTCCGACACCGCCACTGTCAGGGCGGATCCCAACCGTGATCGCGATGTGTCACTGGAGGACAGCTAGTCGAGCGGTCGCTCAACAGGCACTCCACAGGTTCTCAACATCGGCCTGGCTACCTTCGCGGTGTCCAGTACGACGAGCACCAAGGAGAACTCGATGCGAACGTTCAACACGATGGTCGTCGGTGCGGCGGTCGCCGCCGCGGCTCTGACCGCGGGTACCCCCGCGCAGGCCTCCGTCCAGACCAGCGCCCAGACCTCCCTCACCGCCGTCACCACGGCCACCGCGGCGGCCGGCTCGGCGACGATGTCCTGCCGTGAGGTGCGTGTGTACCGTCCGGAGATGCGCAAGGGACACGTGGCCGCGACCGGCTGGGCGATCGGCTGCTCCAGCAACCAGCGCGTCAAGATCATGCTTCAGCGGAAGCGCTGGTGGGGCTGGCAGAACATCTCCAGCGCCTCCTGGTACGGGGCGGGCAAGAGGACGTTGTACAAGGGCTGCAAGCGGGGGGACACCTTCACCTACCGCCTGCAGGGCCAGGTCAGCTACTACGCGGGAAGCAAGTACGTGGTGCACAACGGCTGGAGCCCCACGATGCGCGCGAAGTGCCCGTGACGCGCTCCGTCCGCCACCCCGTGGGGTGACCATCCACGACTCCAGTGTCGCTGGGTGATCTTGAGGCGTTGGGTCGCATGGGGATGGCCACCGCGTGATCCTTCGGAGCTTGTGAAGACAGCCGAAGATCGCGCGGTGGCCGCGTGCCTGGCTCAGGGGCGGGGCTCAGGGCGCAGGGAAGCGGGTCCGACAGGGGCCCTTGAAGGCGGCACACCCCGCGCGGGCTCAAGGAGGCGGGAGCCGCTGAGTGGGGGGCCGTTCAGTACTCGCCAACGCGTTGGGTTCAGGAAGCGGACCCCGAGGGCGTGGGCGGGGCTTCGGGGGTGGCACGCGTAAGGGAAGCGGCCCAGCAAGGGCGCCCGGTGAGTCGGCCAGGTCGTGGGGAGGGCAGGGACGCAAGCGAAAGGCCAGGGGACAAGCGGAAGACGGGGAGGCAAGCAAAAGGGCGGGGGCAAGCGAAGGCCGGGTGGGGGTTCCGGGTTGTTTTGTGGGGGTAGAGGAGGGGGCTTCGGGGGTGGTGGGAGGTGGGGGGAGGCTGTGGGCTCCGGTACCTTTGTGGGGCCTGTTTGGGCTGGTCGCCGTCGGGTGCGAGGGGGCCGGTCGGGTGAGGCGCGCGAGGGGGCCGGCCGACGCGACACGCCCGGGGCTCGTGTGACGCGGGGGCTGATCAGCGACTTCAGCTCCACGGTGTTGCTCAACTTGCGTTCATGGTCGCGCGCTTCTACGGTTGGACCACAACATCTAGTAGTTACACCGATGTCGGTTCACCACACCTTGTGTTTCCGTGACCGCACCATGGCGAGCCGTGGGGCGTGCGCGAGCGTACCGCGGCGAGGGTTTTACGCGTGTGGTGGGCCGGGCGGGTCGAGGAGGCGAAGCCGTGCACTGTCCGTTCTGTCGCCACCCTGACACCAGGGTCATCGACAGCCGGTCCACGGACGACGGCGCGGCCATCAGGCGCCGGCGCACCTGTCCCGAGTGCGGGCGCAGGTTCACCACGCAGGAGACCGTCCTGCTGATGGTGAGCAAGCGTAGCGGGGTGACGGAGCCGTTCTCGCGGGACAAGGTCGTCGCGGGCGTGCGGCGGGCCTGTCAGGGCAGGCCGGTCAGCGAGGACTCGCTGGCCCAGCTCGGGCAGCGGGTAGAGGAGGCCATCCGGGCCAAGGGCGCGGCCGAGCTGCCGTCGAACGAGGTGGGCCTGGCGATCCTCGGCCCGCTCCGGGAGCTGGACGAGGTGGCCTACCTGCGATTCGCATCGGTTTATCGCGGTTTCGAGAGCCTGGCGGACTTCGAGGCCGAGATCTCACAGTTGAAGGCGGAGAAGGGGGAGTCATGACGGACACGGCCAGCGGTTCAGTGGCGCGCGGGGGTAAGCGGCCGCGGAAGGGGCTGAGGATGAAGCGGATCTTCACGAAGCCCGGCGTGCACCCGTATGACGAGGTCCAGTGGGAGCGCCGTGACGTCGTGATGACGAACTGGCGCGACGGCTCGATCAACTTCGAGCAGCGGGGTGTCGAGTTCCCCGAGTTCTGGTCGGTGAACGCGGCCAACATCGTGACGACCAAGTACTTCCGCGGCGCCGTCGGCACGCCGCAGCGCGAGTGGAGCCTGAAGCAGCTCGTCGACCGGGTGGTCGGCGTCTACACCCGCACGGGCGTCGAGCACGGCTACTTCGCCAGCGACGAGGACGCCGAGATCTTCGACCACGAGCTCAAGCACGCGCTGGTCCACCAGGTCTTCGCGTTCAACTCGCCGGTCTGGTTCAACGTGGGCACCGCCTCGCCGCAGCAGGTCAGCGCCTGTTTCATCCTCTCCGTGGACGACCAGATGGAGTCGATCCTGGAGTGGTACAAGGAAGAGGGCGTGATCTTCAAGGGCGGTTCGGGGTCGGGCGTCAACCTGTCCCGCATCCGTTCGTCCAAGGAACTGCTCTCCAGCGGCGGCACGGCCAGCGGGCCGGTCAGCTTCATGCGCGGCGCGGACGCCTCCGCGGGCACGATCAAGTCGGGCGGCGCGACGCGCCGGGCGGCCAAGATGGTCGTGCTCGACGTCGACCACCCCGACATCGAGGAGTTCATCGAGACCAAGGCGCGCGAGGAGGACAAGGTCCGCGCGCTGCGTGACGCCGGTTTCGACATGGACCTGGGCGGCAAGGACATCGTCTCCGTCCAGTACCAGAACGCCAACAACTCGGTGCGCGTCTCCGACGAGTTCATGCGCGCGGTGGAGAAGGGCGACCAGTTCGGCCTGCGTGCCCGCCTGACCGGCGAGGTCATCGAGAAGGTCGACGCCAAGGACCTGTTCCGCAAGATGGCCAAGGCCGCCTGGGAGTGCGCCGACCCGGGCGTGCAGTACGACGACACGATCAACGACTGGCACACCACGCCGGAGACCGGCCGGATCACCGCCAGCAACCCGTGCTCGGAGTACGTGCACCTGGACAACTCCTCGTGCAACCTGGCCAGCATCAACCTGCTGAAGTTCCTGAAGGACGACAACACCTTCAACGTCGCCGACTTCGTCAAGCTGACCGAGCTGATCATCACCGCGATGGACATCTCGATCACCTTCGCCGACTTCCCGACCGAGAAGATCGGCGAGACCACGCGGGCCTACCGCCAGCTCGGCATCGGCTACGCCAACCTGGGCGCGCTGCTCATGGCCACGGGCCACGCCTACGACTCCGACGGCGGCCGCGCGGTGGCCGGGGCGATCACGTCGCTGATGACCGGTGTGTCCTACCGGCGCAGCGCCGAGCTGGCCGGCGTGGTGGGCGCGTACGACGGTTACGCCCGCAACGCCGAGCCGCACAAGCGGGTCATGCGCAAGCACGCCGCCGCCAACGACAACCTGCGCACGGTCGGCACCATGGACGCGAAGATCCACGCCGAGGCGTCGCGCCAGTGGTCGGAGTGCCTGAAGGTCGGCGAGAAGAACGGCTACCGCAACGCCCAGGCCAGCCTGCTCGCCCCCACCGGCACCATCGGCCTGATGATGGACTGCGACACCACCGGCATCGAGCCCGACCTCGCGCTGGTCAAGTTCAAGAAGCTGGTCGGCGGCGGCTCGATGCAGATCGTCAACCAGACGATCCCGCGGGCGCTCAAGCAGCTCGGCTACCAGCAGGAGCAGATCGAGGCGATCGTCGAGTACATCGGCGAGCACAGCCACGTCGTCGACGCCCCTGGCCTGCGCAAGGAGCACTACGAGGTGTTCGACTGCGCGATGGGCGAGCGGGCCATCGCGCCGATGGGCCACGTGCGGATGATGGCGGCGACGCAGCCTTTCCTGTCCGGCGCGATCTCCAAGACGGTCAACCTGCCGGAGTCGGCCACGATCGACGACATCGAGCAGGTCTACCTGGAGGGCTGGAAGCTCGGCCTGAAGGCGCTGGCCGTCTACCGCGACAACTGCAAGGTCGGCCAGCCGCTGTCGGCCGGCAACGGCGCCAAGAAGGACGAGCCGAAGGCCGTCGAGGCCGAGCCCGAGGTCAAGGTCATCGAGGTCAACCGGCCGACCCGGCGGCGCATGCCCAACCAGCGTCCCAGCATGACCACCCGCTTCACCGTGGGCGGCGCCAAGGGCTACATGACCGCTTCGTCCTACCCTGACGACGGGCTCGGCGAGGTCTTCCTCAAGATGTCCAAGCAGGGCTCGACGCTGGCGGGCGTCATGGACGCCTTCTCGGTGGCGATCTCCATCGGCCTCCAGTACGGGGTGCCGCTGGAGACGTACATGAGCAAGTTCGTGAACATGCGGTTCGAGCCGGCGGGCATGACGGACGACCCGGACATCCGGATGGCCACGTCGGTGATGGACTACATCTTCCGCCGCCTGGCCCTCGACCACCTGCCCTACGACGAGCGGGCGGCGCTCGGCATCTTCTCGGCGGCCGAGCGCGCCGCGCAGCAGCGCGGCGAGGACCCGGCGGCGCTGGCGGAGGCGGTCGACCGGGAGGCGCTGGCCCAGTCGGCGCCCATCGAGAAGCCCAAGGAGGAGCCGAAGGAGGAGCCGGTCCGGGAGCTGACGCTGGAGAGCCACCAGCGCTTCACCGCCGACGCGCCGCTCTGCATGACCTGCGGCACCAAGATGCGGCCGGCCGGAAGCTGCTACGTGTGCGAGGGCTGCGGCTCGACCAGCGGCTGCAGCTGATCCACGCTGAACTGAGATGAGGGGGGCCCGGGAACGGGTCCCCTCATCGGCTTTCCGGGGGGCGGGGTCCGGTCGGGCGTTCGGGGGTCAGGTTCCGGTCGGGCGTTCCGGGGTCAGGCTCCGGTCAGCAGGTCGCGCAGGATGTCGGGTTTGTCGGTGATGATGCCGTCCACCTGGTACGTCAGCAGGCGTTGCATGACGTCGGGGCTGTCGACCGTCCAGGCGAAGACCTTCATGCCGTGCTCGTGGGCCAGCTTGACGTACGAAGGGGTGAGCGCGGCGTACGGCGGGTTGACGTGGTCGGCGAACCTGGCCAGGCCGGGCAGCGCGGCGGCGCTGGGCGTGCCGAGCAGCCCGATCGGCACCTCGGGCAGCAGCCGGTGGAAGGCGCGCATCGAGTCCCAGTCGAACGACTGAACCACCAGCCGCCCCGGCGCGAGCCAGGAGGGCTCGGCGCGCAGCGCGCGGACGATGCGGGCCTCGATGCCCGGGTAGAGCTTCGGCTCCTTGACCTCCAGCAGCATGCCGGCGCGGGACCCGGCCGTCGCGCGCAGCGCCTCCTGCAAAGTCGGCACCCGCTCGCCGGTGTACTCCCGGTCGAACCAGGAGCCCGCGTCCAGCCTGCGGATCTGCGCGAGCGTGAGGTCGCGCACCCGCCAGGGGGCCAGGCCGGGCAGGGCGCGCTCGGCGTCGGTGGTCCGGGCGAGGGTGGTGTCGTGCATCAGGACCAGCTCGTGGTCCTTGGTCTCCTGGACGTCCAGCTCGAACAGGTCGGCCCCCTGGCGGGCGGCGAGCTGGAAGGCTGCGACGGTGTTCTCCGGCGCGTACGCCGAGGCGCCCCGATGGGCGACGTTGACCATTGTGGTCACAGCGGCGGCGGAGGAGGGCGGGGAGGCCAGGGGGAGGAGGGCGAGGGGCAGGAACAGGGCGAGTCGCCGCAACATGGATCTCCTCGGTGGGGGAGAGACCGACAACCCCGACCATGACCAGCGAGGATGACCGTGAGTTGAGGGCAGAGTAACGCAGCGGTGCCCATCCGATGAGGCTTCGACACGCGGACATGCCTGAGGGCGGGCCGCCCGCGGCGGCCCGCCCTCAGCTGTCACCGAACGAGTTACCGAACGGTGTTACCGAACCCGGGTCACTTCAGGCCGGCGTCCAGCGCGGTGGTGAGGACGCCCGGATCGCCGGACATCTCCCAGATCATCGCGCCCAGCAGGCCCTTGCTCTTCAGCCAGGCCGTCTTCTTGCCGATCGACCAGGCGTCGTCGAACGTCCACCACTGCCCGTTGTTGCCGGTGTAGCAGTAGGTGGCGACGGCGACCTCGTCGTGGCGGATCGTGCAGCCGGGCACCATGGCGAGCAGGTTGCTGTAGCCGCGCGTGCCCGCCTCCTCCTGGAACTGGCCGGGAGCCGCGCCGTGCGCGTCCTGCCACTCGCCCGCCTTGCCGCCGTCGGTCACCTGCTGCCAGCCGCGGCCGTAGTAGGCCAGGCCGATGGTCAGCTTGCGCGGGTTGACGCCGGCCTGGAGGTAGACGTCCACGGCCTTCTCGACGCTGAAGTCCGGGTTGTACGGGCTGTCCGCGTCGAGGTACAGGTTGCCCTGGTGGCCGGTGCGGTTCGGCTCCCAGGAGTTGTCGCTGCCCGCGCCGTGGAAGTCGTAGCCCTGGATGTTGAAGATGTCCAGCGACTTGGCGACCTCGGGCAGGTCCCAACCGGCGGCGATCTTGGCCGGGTCGGCCGGGGTGAACGCCGTGAGCTGGTACCGCTTGCCGGTCGTCGTGGTCAGCGCGTCGAGCTGGCGGCGGAACTCGGCGATCAGCAGCGTGTTGTTGGCCTTGTCGTTCTGGCCGATGTGGTTGCCCGCGTGCCCCTCGGCGCCCGGCCACTCCCAGTCGAGGTCGATGCCGTCGAAGATGCCCGCGGCCGTGCCCGGACCGCCCTTGCCGTTGTAGTCGGGCAGGTTGCCCTTGATGTAGGTGTCGATGCAGGAGGACACGAACTTCTTGCGCGAGGCGTCGGTCGCCGCCACGTCGGAGAAGTACTTGGAGTACGTCCAGCCGCCCAGCGAGATCAGCACCTTGAGGTTCGGGTACTTCGCCTTGAGCTTCTTGAGCTGGTTGAAGTTGCCCTGCAGCTTCTCCCAGCCGGTGTCGGCGACCCCGTCGACCGACTGGGCGGAGCTGAACGGCCTGCCGTAGTCGGCCTCGGCGTCACCGGCGCCGTCGCCCTGGTTCGGGTCCTGCGGGTCGGACGTGGTGCCCTTGGTGACGCCCTGCAGGCAGGTCAGGTTCTTGGGGTCGATGTTGGCGAAGGCGTAGTTGATGTGGGTCAGCTTCGCCGCGGCTCCGGTGGTGTCCAGGTTGCGGACGAAGTACTGCCGGCCGTAGATGCCCCACTGGACGAAGTAGCCGACGCGGGCGTACCCGGTCTCGACGATGTCCGACGTCGTCACCTTCACCGGGGTGGAGGCGGCCGAGAGGTTGTCGTACAGGTCGCGGGCCTTGACCGTGAAGGAGTACTCGGTCGAGGGGGACAGGCCGGAGACGACCGCCGTCGTGCCCGTGACGGTCGTGGCCAGGGTCGAGCCGGCGAAGACGTCGTAGTTGGCCACGCCGGTGTTGTCGGTGGAGGCCGTCCAGGCCAGCGTGACGCTGCTGGAGGACTTGGCCGTGCTGCGCAGTCCCGACGGCACCGACGGCGCCTGCGAGTCGTCGGCCGGGTTGCGGGTGGTCACCTTCAGCGGCGCGGAGGCGGCCGACAGGGTGCCCTTGCGGTCCTTGGCCTTGACGGTGAACGTGTACTCGGTGTTCGGCGTCAGGCCGGAGACCGTGCCGGAGGTCTCGGTGACCGAGGCGGCCAGGGCGGAGCCGTTGTAGATCTCGTACCCGACGATGGGCAGGCTGCCCTGGGTGGCGGCGTCCCAGGCGAGGGAGACGGTCTTGGTGGTCTTGACCGGCGAGCGCAGGTTCCCGGGGGCGCCGGGCGGCGCGTCGGGGGTGCCGTCGCAGTTGACGTCGTTGATCCGGCAGCTCGTCGGCTCGGCGTTGGCCGTGCTCACGGTGAAGCTCGGGCTGTAGGGCTCGGTGGTCGCGCCCGCGTTCACGGTGGTGTTGTAGTGGACGGGGGTCAGGGTGACGGTCCGCCCGCTCTGGGTGAGTGAGCCGTTCTGGGCGTTGCTCGCGGTGACGCCCGCGGGCAGCTCGAACACGATCGACCAGCCGTTCAGCGCGGTGGTGCTGTTGTTGGCGACGATGAACTTGGCCGAGGTGCCGTTGACGTCGTACGTGGCGCTGACCGGCGGCTTGGCGGGCGGGTCACCGCCGGTGCCGTCGCAGTTGGCGCCGTTGATCAGGCAGCTCGTCGGCTGGACGGCCGAGCTCAGCGTCACCTTGGGGCTGTAGGGTTCGGTGTTCTTCCCCGCCTGCACGGTGTTGATGTAGAAAGCGGGGGTGAGCGTCACCTTGGTGCCGTTCTGGCGGATGGTGGCGTTCTGGGGGTTGCTCGCGGTGACCCCGGACGGCAGCTCGAAGACGATCGACCAGCCGCTGACGGCGGTCGTGCCCGGGTTGCTCACCAGGAAGGTGCCGGTGTTCCCGGAGAGGGAGAACGTGGCGATGAGGCGGCTCGCGGCCTGTGCGGGAAGGGTGCACATGCCGATGATCACGAGGACGGCGATCAGGGGGGTGACTAATCGGCGCACGTCAAGGACCTTTCTTTAAAGAAAGTTTCCTAACAATTACGCGGATCGTAAGCCCCTCCCACTCAACTTGCAAGGGCCTGTCTGATCTAGCCTGACAAGATGCGAGGGGTGCTGCCGGTCCTGCTGTCGGCGTGGTTCATGGCCCAGTTCGACTTCTTCGTGGTCAACGTGGCCGCGCCGGCCATCGAGCACGACCTGAGCGCCGGTCCGGCCGCCCTGGAGCTGATCGTGGCCGGGTACGCCTTCACGTACGCGGCCGGCATGATCACCGGCGGCCGGCTCGGCGACCGCTACGGCTACCGGCGGCTGTTCGTCCTCGGCGTGGCCGGGTTCACCGTCGCCTCGGTGTTGTGCGGCCTCGCGCCCGGGGCCGCCTGGCTGGTCGCCGCCCGGCTGCTCCAGGGCCTGGCCGGCGCCGTCATGGTGCCCCAGGTGCTGGCCATGATCTCGGCCGTCTACCCGCCGGAGCGCCGCGGCCGCGCCCTCGGCTGGTACGGCGCCGCCGGCGGCCTCGGCTCCATCGCCGGCCAGGTGCTCGGCGGCCTGCTGCTCACCGCCGACGTGTTCGGCCTCGGCTGGCGGGTGATCTTCCTGATCAACCTGCCGGTCGGTCTGGTCGTCGTGCCGCTGGCCCGCTGGCTGCTGCCCGAGGCCGACCCGCACAAGCCCGTCGCGTTCGACCTGCCGGGCGCGGCGGGGCTGGCCGCCGGGCTGGCGCTGCTGCTGGTGCCGCTCGGCCTCGGCAACAGCCTGGGCTGGCCCGCCTGGACGTGGGCCGCCATGGCGGCGAGCGCGCCGGTGTTCGCGCTGACCTGGTGGTGGCAGCGGACGCTGGCCGCCCGGGGCGGGCAGCCGGTGCTCGACCTCGGCCTGCTCAAGGTCCACTCCTACCTGGCGGGCGTCGGGGCGATCGTCGCGTTCATGGCGTACTTCGCCTCGTTCATGTTCACGCTGACGCTGCTGCTGCAGAGCGGGCTCGGGCTCACCGCGTTCCAGGCGGGCCTGGCCTTCGCGCCGATGGGCGTGCTGTTCACCGTGACCTCGCTGCTCGGCACCCGCCTGGTCGGCCGGTACGGGCTGGTCGTCGTCATGATCGGCGGCCTGGTCACCGCCCTGGGGCTGGCGCTGCTGGTGGCCGGGGCCGGGTGGGGGCTGCCGTACGTCATGGTCGCGCTCATGCTCGTGGGCTCGGGCAACGGCCTGGTCCTGCCGCGGCTCATCGGCGCGGCGCTGGTGGAGGTCGCGCCGCACCAGGCCGGCATCGGGTCGGGCGTGCTCAGCACGGCGCAGCAGTTCGCCGGCGCGGGCGGCGTGGCGGTGATCGGGGCGGTCTACTTCGCGGTCGCCGAGGGCGGCCACCACGCGCGGGCCATGCGCTGGTCGGCGGCCATCGACCTGGCGCTGATCCTGCTGGTGGTGGCGATGGTGGCCTACAACCGGCGGCGCGCGGTCAGGGCGTCGGCAGCAGGGCCCCGTAGAGCCGTCTCGCCTGGATCCTGACCACCAGCCGGCGGTCGGCGACCATCCGGTGCAGGAACGCCAGCTCGCCCGCGGCGTCACCGAAGGACGGCTGCATGGCCAGCAGTTCCAGGCCCACCTCGTCACCCGGCCGGTCGCTCACGGGGGACAGCTCGGCCTCGCCCTCGGCGACGGCGTAGGAGCCGAAGTCGTCGCTGGTGACGTAGAGCGCGCAGCGGGGGTCCTGGTGCAGGCGGCGCACCGTCAGCCGGTCGGCGACGGTCGAGATCCGCACCACCCGCCGCGGCGGGTCCCAGGTGTAGACCACCGTGGACAACAGCGGACGGCCGCCGCCGCCGTTCGTGGCGAGCGCGCCGAAGCGCTGGCCGGCGAGCAGCGCCGACAGGTCCTCCTCGGGCAGCTCCAGCGGCTGTGCGCCCGTCGAGCCCATCGCCCCCATTGCCTCCTGTGACATCCTTCGACCCCCGTCGTGATGCGAATATGTCAGCCTATCCCGAGTTGCCGGGAGAACGACTGGACGTCGGAGATCACCCAGTATTCGGAGAATCGTCCGTCCGTGGCACGCAGGAGGTCGTGCCCGGAGAAGGAGACGGGGGTGCCCGGCGGGGCGCTCGCGCCGGGCAGGCCGCCCCGGTAGGCGCCGGTGAACGTCCACCGGGCGGCGACCAGGTCGCCGTCGACGGCCGGGCCCACGTCGAGCGTGACCCGGACGTCGTCGAACGGCTCGTGGCCCTGCCGGATCGCCTCGATCAGCCCGTCGGGGCCGTGCACGTCCGCGCCGGGCCAGTGGCCGACGAACTCGGGGGTCACCAGGTCGTGCGCGAGGGGGAAGTCGCCGTTCCAAAGTTCGAGCAGCCAGCGCTCGTACAGTTCAGTCAGCATGGCGGCACGACTACCCGCGCGGGAGGCCCCTAGCCGCAGTTGCCCCAGCTGGTACGGCCGCCGCCGGCGATGGACCCGTCGGTGCCCTGGATCGTGCCCCAGAACTTCACGCAGGCGCCCTTGGCCCAGTACTTGACCGGCCCGGCGTACTGGCCGAACTTGCCGGCGTCCATGCGCACGATCGGGTCCTGCTTGTCGTCCTTGACCGGCTTGGGCATGACGGTGAGCCTGGCGCTCATCTGCGTCTTCGAGCCGATGAAGCTGGACTTGATGGTGACCACGCAGTTCTGGCCGGTGCCGCGGTTGTACAGGAGGTAGACCGTGCCGTAGCGCTTGCCGCCCTGGGTCTTGACGGGCTTCGCGCCGCCGGTGACGAGCCCGAAGCCCGATCCGCAGACGCCCTGCGGAGTGCTCGCGGCCGTGGCGTTCGCCGGGGTCGCGAGAACGCCGCTGAGACCGATCGCCGCCGTCAGAAGGATTGCCTTTGCGGGCATGCGCACCAGTACGTCCCTTTCGATTGGCCTTGACTGAAGATCTCGACAAGCATGCCCGAAATCTGGTTATCGGTCCAGGCTTTACGGGGGAAAGCATGGCAACGGTAAGTTGCCGCCATGACTCTCGCCATCATCAACGGATATGTCGTGCCGGTTGACGGAGATCCCATCGAGGGCGGCACCGTCCTGGTCGGCGACGGGAAGATCCTCGCCGTGGGGCGGGACGTGACCATCCCCGACTCCGCCACCGTCGTGGACGCGGACGGCGGCTGGGTGCTGCCCGGTTTCGTCGAGGCGCACGGCCATCTCGGCGTGTACGAGGAGGCCGAGGGCTGGGCGGGCAACGACACCAACGAGATGACCGACCCCAACGGGGCCCGGCTGCGCGCCCTGGACGCCATCAACCCGGCCGACCAGGGCTTCGCCGACGCGCTGTCCGGCGGGGTCACCACGGTCGTGATCAAGCCGGGCTCCGGCAACCCGATCGGCGGCCAGACGGTCGCGGTCAAGTGCTGGGGCAGGTCGGTCGACGAGATGCTGGTCAGAGAGCCGGTGAGCGTCAAGAGCGCGCTGGGGGAGAACCCCAAGCGCGTCTACGGCGACCAGAAGAAGCTGCCCTCCACCCGGCAGGGCGTGGCCGCAGTGATCCGCGACGCCCTCATGAAGGCGCAGGACTACAAGGCGAGGAAGGCCGCGGCCGAGCGCGAGGACAAGCCGTTCGACCGCGACGGCACGCTGGAGATCCTGGTCCGGGTGCTCGACGGCGAGCTGCCGTGGTGCCAGCACGCGCACCGCGCCGACGACATCGCCACCGCGCTGCGCCTGGCCGACGAGTTCGGCCACCGGCTGATCCTCAACCACGGCACCGAGGGCCACCTGCTGGCCGACACGCTGGCCGAGCGGAACGTGCCGGTCATCATCGGCCCGCTGTTCACCAGCCGGTCGAAGGTCGAGCTGCGGCAGCGCGCCCTGCGCAACCCGGGCATCCTCGCGCGGGCCGGGGTCGAGCTGGCGATCACCACCGACCATCCGGTGGTGCCCATCCACTTCCTCGTCCACCAGGCCACCCTGGCCGTCAAGGAGGGGCTCGACCGGGACACCGCGCTGCGCTCGATCACCGTCAACCCGGCCCGCATCATGGGCCTCGACGACCGGGTCGGCTCGCTGCGTCCCGGCCTCGACGGCGACGTGGTGATCTGGTCGGGCGACCCGCTCGACGTGATGAGCCGGGCGCTGAGGGTGTTCATCGCCGGGCGTGAGGTGTACTCCTACGTGGACGGGGAATCCGTCGTGGCCGATCCCTATTACCGCGAGTCACGGTGATGTAGGCGACTGTCAAGTGCGCGACGGCCGGGAACGCTCATAGTAGGTGCACTGAGTCGGAGAAAGGCGCCCCCCATGACAGCTCCGCACCCCGCCAGGAGACCCAGCAAGGCGCTCCTGATCGGACTGGTCGTCTCAGGCGTCCTGGCGCTGATCGTCCTCGGTCTCATGTTGCACAAAGGCGGGCCGGTCGGGTTCGGGCTGTCGGCGGTGCTCGGGATCGCGCCGCTGCCGGTGCTGCTGGCCGCGGTGCTCTCGCTCGACCGGCTGGAGCCGGAGCCGAAGCTGCACCTGGCCTTCGCCTTCGCGTGGGGCGCGGGCCTGGCGATCGTGCTCGGCGTCGGGCTGACGCTGGCCGGACAGGCGCTGTTCCTGCGGGCCGGGTACGGCGCCCAGCTCGTCAACGACGTCGGCACCGTGTTCCTGGCACCGGTGATCGAGGAGGCGCTGAAGGGGTCGGCGCTGCTGCTGCTCCTGCGCAGGAAGCAGGAGATCGACGGCCTGACCGACGGCATCGTCTACGCCTCCATGGCGGGGCTCGGCTTCGCCGCCGTGGAGAACATCGGCTACTACCTGATCGCGTTCGGCCAGGACGGCACCGGCGCCGCGGTCCGGCTGTTCGTGCTCAGAGGGCTGATCGACCCGCTCGGCCACCCCATCTACACCTCGATGATCGGGCTCGGCGTCGCCTACGCGCTCACCCGCCGCACGCCCGCCAGGTTCGCCGCGATCCCGCTCGGCTACCTGGGCGCGGTCGTCCTGCACGGGCTGTGGAACGGCGCCGCCTCCACCCAGTCGCTGGCCTGGCTGGGCACGGCGTACCTGGTGATCATGGTGGCGCTGGTCCTGCTCATCGTGGTCACCGTCGTCGAACGCCGCCAGCTCGTCTCGAAGATGGGCGTCTACCTGCCCGGCTACGGCCAGACCGGCCTGGTCACGGCGGAGGACCTGAAGATGCTCAGCACGCTCAAGGCCCGCAAGGCGGCCCGCAGGTGGGCCAGGGGCGCCGGGCTCGGCCGCGCGATGAGCGACTACCAGCAGGCGGCGACCGAGCTGACCGTGCTGCACCTGCGGGCCGAACGGCAGGGCATGGACCCGGCCAGGTTCGCCATGGAACGCGACGCCCTGCTCACCTCCATGGCCCACGCCCGCCGCTGGTAGCCGGGCCCGGGCTCAGCGGCGGGCTCAGGGGCGGACCCAGGGGCGGACCCAGCGGCGGGCTCAGGGGCGGGCTCAGGGGCGGGCTCAGGGGCGGGTGAGCACGGCGGACAGGGCCGTCACCGCCGCCAGCACGATGCAGGCCGCCACCGCGACCGTCGTCCCCCGGTCCACGCCGAACGCGCCGACGACCGCGGCCACGCCGGCCGCGCCCAGGGAGGAGCCGACGTAGCGGGCGGTGTTGTTGGCGCCCGACCCCATGCTGACCCGGTGGGCCGGCACGCTCTCGATCGCCAGGTGGGTGATCGAGGAGTTGATCAGCCCCGACCCGGCGCCGCTCACCACCAGCCCGGCGATGACCAGCGGCAGGTCCAACGAGCCGCCCACGCCCAGCAGGCCGGCGAACCCGAGCGCGGTCAGGCCGAGGCCGAGGGCCAGCCGGGCGGCGGTGCGCAGGCGTACCAGCCGGGACGCCAGCGACACCGCGAACGACGTGCCCGACCAGAGGCAGAACAGCAGGCCGGTCTGCAGCGGCGTCAGTGCGTGCGCGGTCTGGAGCACGGTCGGCAGGTAGCTGAGCAGGCCCACCACCGCCGCCCCGACCACCAGCGCGCCGCCGGTGGCGACCAGGAACGCCGGCCGTCCGAACAGCTCCAGGTCGAGCAGCGGCTCCGGACGCCGGCGCTCCACCGACACGAACGCCGCCACCAGCACCGCCGCCAGCGCGAACGCCCCGATCACCACCGGACGCCCCCACCCGGCACGCCCTTCGGTGACCCCCGCGACCAGCGCCCCCACGCCCAGGCTGAGCAGCACCACGCCGGGCACGTCGAACCGGCGCGGGGCGGGGGAGCGCGACTCGGCCAGCAGCCGCGCCGAGGCCACCGCCAGGGCTAGCGCGGCGGCCGACAACACCCAGTAGACCGCCCGCCAGCTCACCGCGGTGGCCAGCACGCCGGAGGCCAGCGGGCCGAGCGCGGTGCCCAGCCCGATCATGGCGCCGTACAGCCCGGTGGCCCGCACCCGCGCGGCGCCCGAGGGGTAGGCGTGGCCGACGATGCCCAGGCTGGCGGCCAGCATCGCCGCGCTCGCCCCGCCCTGCGCCAGCCTGGCCAGCACGAACACCGGCACCGACGTGCTCAGCGCGGCCGCCACCCCGGCGGCGGCCAGCACGGCCGACCCCCACACCAGCACCCGCCTGCGCCCGTGGTCGTCGGCCAGCCCGCCGGAGACCAGCAGCAGCGCCGACAGCCCGAGCGAGATGCCGCCCAGCATCCACACCGGCCCCGTCGGCCCGGCGTCCAGGGACGCGGCCGTCTGCGGCAACGTCACCATCGGCACCGTGTAGTTCGTCAGCACGAGCAGGGGCGCCGAGGACGCCACGGCCAGCGTGCCCGGCCGGACCCGGGTCAGTTCGGTCATTGAACTCATGCGGCGCAACGTATCACGGTTCGGTGAATGAACTAACATGGGTCCCATGGCGCTCGGCAAGAACTACGACGGCCAGGACTGCTCGCTGGCCAGGGCCCTGGAAGTGATCGGCGAACGGTGGACGCTGCTGGTCGTCCGCGACGCCATGTACGGCGTACGCCGCTACGGCGACTTCCTCGCCCACCTCGACATCCCGAGGGCGGTCCTGTCCCAGCGGCTCGGGGCGCTGGTCGAGGCCGGCGTGCTGGCCAGGAGCCGCTACCAGGACAACCCGCCGCGCGACGAGTACGTCCTGACCGCCACGGGCCGCGAGTTGTGGGTCCCCATGCTGGCCCTGTCCCAGTGGGGCGAGCGCAACCTCGGCGGGGACGGCCCGCGCCGCCTGTTCCACCACGCCGCCTGCGGCGCCCGGCTCGACCCGGTGTCGCGGTGCCCGTCGTGCGGCACGGCCGTCGGGCTGGAGGACATCGAGGTGCGCCCCGGCCCCGGCCTGACGGACAACCGTGATGATCCGGTCAGCGTTCTCCTCAGGGCACCCCACAGGATGCTTGCCCCGATCTCCTGACAAAATCGGGCGGTACCCCTCGAAAGGAGATCAGATGAGCTGGGCGGAGATCGGGTCCGAGGAGGAGTTGCGGGAACTGCTGGGCGAGGTGATGCCGAGGGCCGTGACCAAGGAGCGGGTCCGGCTGCACGCGCGTGACCGCGACTGGCTGGCGGCCTCCCCGTTCTGCCTGATCGCCACGTCCGACGCCGAGGGCAACTGCGACGTCTCGCCCAAGGGCGACCCGGCCGGGTTCGTCCACGTCATCGACGACACCACGATCGCCATCCCCGACCGGCCGGGCAACCGCCGGGCCGACGGGTTCCTCAACGTGCTGAAGAACCCGCACGTCGGCCTGATCTTCCTGATCCCCGGCCGCAACGAGACCCTGCGCGTGAACGGCCGCGCCCGGCTCGTGCGCGAGGCGCCGTTCTTCGACGAGATGGTCGTCAAGGGCCACCGGCCGCGGCTGGCCCTGGTGGTGGAGATCGAGCAGATCTTCTTCCACTGCGCCAAGGCGTTCCTGCGCTCGCAGCTCTGGACGCCCGACTCCTGGAACCCGTCCGTCCTGCCCTCGCACGCCACTCTGATCAAGGAGGTTCAGGTGGTCGAGGAGACGCTGGAGCAGTTGGAGTCGTACTACGGCGAGGGCTACGCCAAGAGGCTCTACGGCTGAGACCGGACGGCCGGCGGGGGGAGCCGGTCGTGTCGGGCCTCAGCGGTGCGGTGAATCCCGTGCGGTTCAGGCGGCCGGCGTCGGTCCGCCGGGGAAGCGGATCACGTTCCGGCCGCTGTAGGCCCGCAGGTCGACCACCTTGGGGTCGGTGGCCTCGGTCCTTCGGCGGCGGACCGCCGCCCGGATGTCGCGGATCTTGTGCCTGGCGATGTGCGGCGGCACCACCGCAAGCCTCTTCATGTGAGCCCCCCGTGATGTTTCTGTTACCTCTGTTATCTACCGATACAGCCGTAAGTTCGCTGTAAAGGGTAGCTAATAGGGCAACTTTCGCCCTGACGGGGTGCGCAGATCGGGTTCGGCCGACGGATGCGGACGCCTGATGGCCGTCGATTTCGGGACTCTGACACGTTTCACGGTCTTCCCCCTTCCGGGCCGCCGCCGGCTGACGGCGGCTCGGCGGGTGCCGCCACCCGCCTTGCGCGCCAACCTAACCGGGGCTCCCGGGACCGCTCAACGCATTTCTACGGCCTCGCGTGCGGGTGCGCCCGCGTCACGTCCCCGGAACCAGGCGGGCGGTCACGCCGATCCGGTTCCAGGCGTTGATCATCGCGATGGCGACGACGAGGGCGGCGAGCTGCTTGTCGTCATAGTGCTCGGCCGCCTGCTGCCACACCTCGTCCGGCACGGCCTCGCCGCGGTCGGCCAGGCGGGTCGCCTCCTCGGTCAGCGCCAGCGCGGCCCGCTCGGCCGGGGTGAAGACCGTGGCCTCCCGCCAGGCGGCGACCGACCACAGCCGCTCGTCGCTCTCCCCGGCCTTCTTCATGTCCCCGCTGTGCATGTGCACGCAGTAGCCGCAGCCGTTGATCTGGCTGGCCCGCAGCTTGACCAGCTCGATCGTGGCCGCGGGCAGGTCGCTGCCGTGCATGTACGCCTCCACCGCCAGGAACCCCCGGTACGCCTCCGGGGCGAGCTTGGCGATGTCGATGCGCTGGGTCATGGTGATCCTCCCTGTGTCGTCACTTCCATGACACAGGACGAGGCGGCCCGGCGCGATGTGACAGCTCCGGAAGGAGGGGATTCGTCTCAGCCCCGGCAGTTGCCCCACGAGCCGCGGCCGCCCCACGCCTCGACACGGTTGTCCGGGGTGCGCGTCCAGCCCGCGTACTTCACGCACTTCCAGCTACCGTCGATGTGGCCGGTCTCGGCGTAGAAGCGGTAACGCTGCACGTCCTCGCTGCGGCCGCCGCCGCGGACCTCGATGGAGGCGCCGGTGACCGTAGGGGTGCCGCGGAAGGCGGTCTTGATCGCCGCCACGCAGTTCTTCCCGGCGCTCTTGTTGTACATGAGGTAGACGTGCCCGAACACCTTCCCGTCGCGCGTCTTCATCGCGCGGTGGCCGTCCTGCACCCGGTGGTAGCCCGCGCCGCAGACGCGCTCGGGCGTCTCGGGGGCGGTGGCCGCGGAGGCGGCGGAGGGGGTGGCAGCGAGACCGGCGGCGACCAGTCCGGCCGCGATGACCGTTCGCGTCAGCACGATATTCCCTTCGGCGGGGGATATTAAGGACGTCGTCGATCTTTACCGAGACTTGACCGCAATTCAAGGGGGTTGGTGAATGCCGCTCATCGCGGTGTCCGCCGTCTGGGCGGTGTTCTGGGGGTCCTGGGCGGCTCTGCTGCCTGCCGTGAAGCAGGAGCTCGGCGTCTCGGCGGCGCAGCTCGGCACGGCGCTGAGCGCGGTGCCCGTCGGGGCCCTGCCCGCGATGGCGCTGACCGGCCGGCTGGCCCGCGGGCGCGAGCGCCATGCCCTCATGGCGACGACCGTCCTGTTCGGGCTGGCCGTGGCGGCCCTGGCCGCGGTCACCGCGTACTGGCCGCTCGTGGCCGGGCTGCTGCTGCTCGGCGCGGCCAGCGGGGCGCTGGACGTGGCGCTCAACCTGACCACGGGACGCGTCGAGCGCGAGAGCGGCCGGCGGCTCTTCCAGGCGGTGCACGCGGCCTTCCCGCTCGCCGTCATCGTGGCCGCCCCGCTCACCGGCCTGGCCCGCTCGCTCGGCATGGACGTCCGGGCCGTGCTGCTGGTGATCGCGGTGCTGGTGGCGGCGACGTCCCTGTCGCTGCCCGCCCTGCCCGTGGGCGGCGGCCGGGCCGCCCCCTCCGGCGACCACCACGCGGGGCGCCGGCTGTGGGGCGTCGCGCTGCTGCTCGGGACGCTGGCCGGATGCGTGTTGGTGATCGAGAACGCCGTCGAGCAGTGGTCGGTGCTCCTGCTGGAGGAGCACCGGGCCGCCACGCCGCTCATGGCGAGCCTGGCCCCCTCGGTCTACATGGCCGCGCTCACGGCCGGCCGGATCGCCGCGCAGACCCTGCCTCCGGTGCCCCTGCGCGCGCTGTACCTGGTCGCCGGGGTGGGCGGCGCGGCCGGGATCGGCCTGGCCGGCCTCGGTGACGGTGTGCCGCTGTCGATGGCGGGCTTCGCCCTGACGGGGCTGGCGCTCGGGCCGCTGGTGCCCGCGCTGCTCAGCCGCTCGGCCGCCGACGACCCGACCGGGACGCTGGTGTGGGGCGTGTCGATGGTCTCCTACGCCGGGTTCGTCGTCAGCCCGCTGCTGGTGGCGGGGCTGACCGGACCGTTCGGGCTGCCCGTCGCGCTAGCCGCGCTGGGCCTCCTGGGGCTGCCGCTGATCGTACGTTTCGTCATCATCAAGGGTGACTCGGCGTGAATATGGCGTTTCGTTGGGGAAAGCGCACCATGGTTCGGGGTATTGCCCCAGGTGATTCGGACGTGAAGAGGGGATCACCATGGCCGTCTGCGACAACTGCGGCAACGACTACGACATGGCCTTCGAGGTGCACGCGCAGGGAGCCGTGCACACCTTCGACTGCTTCCAGTGCGCGATCGAGGCCATGGCGCCGATCTGCGAGCACTGCGGCACCAAGGTCATCGGGCACGGCGTCCAGTCGGGCGAGCACTGGTACTGCTGCGCCCACTGCGCCCGCGAGGAGGGCAACAAGGGCATCGTCGACCGGGTGATGGCGAGCTCGTCCGCCTGACCGGACGGCGTCAGGCCGGGCCCAGCAGCGACCGCACGCGGCTCAGGGCGCGGTCGAGCGCGTCCTGAGGCACCGGCGCGGCCAGGTCGAGGGTGATGGCGTCGTTCTTCGCCTCCCACACACCGGCCACCCGGCCCTCGTGCACCACGACGGGCGAGATCCAGCCCGCCTGGCGGCTGACCTTGGGCTTGAGCGGCGGCGGGACGAGCGGGGCGAGCGTCCGCGGCGCCCCCAGGATGAACTGGTCGAAGCCCGGCAGCAGGTGGACCTCCTGCGAGGGCCGGGTGGCGGCCAGCTCGTCGGCGTGCTCGGCCAGCGCGTACAGGGTCGTGCCGTCGTCGGCCCTGACCTCCACCAGCTCCGGGGCCAGGCCCTTGACCCACGCCTTGAGCACCGCCTTCCTGGCCACGCCGCCGAACAGCCAGGTGTCGAACATCTCCGGCGTGGCCGGCCCGTGGGCCCCCAGGAACGCCCGCAGCACCCGCACGCCCGCCTCCTCCTGGCCGGGCAGCTCCCCCGGCCAGCCCGGCACCCACGACCGCGGCGCGGTGAAGGTCACCTTGCCCTCGCGGGGCGGCCCGTAGCACAGCTCGCCCAGGCGGCTCAGCGGCTTGAGCAGCGCCCCCCAGCCGGACGTCAGCGCCTCGCGGAGATGGGCGTCGCCGGTCAGCGCCACGATCGCGTCGACCAGCTCCTCACGGGTCAGCGGCGCTCCCTTCAGCGCCTCGGGGACGGCCTCGATGACGGCCTCGATCTCCGCGGCGGTCACGCCGTGCCCGCGCTGCCAGGAGCCCTTCTCCCAGAAGCGCAGCGTGCTCAGCGCCGCGCACAGGCCGGCCAGCTCGTCGGCGGGCACCAGGTGGAGGGTGCCGCGCATGAGCCAGGTCTTGACCAGGGTCCGATCGCTCCACAGGGCCCGGTCGATCTCACCGGGGTCGGGCCGGGCGCTCCTGACCGCCACCGCGAGCTGGGCCGAGGAGGCGACCTGCGCCTGCACCCCGCACAGCCGGCGGGCCACCGACACCGCGTCCGGCCCGTCGGCCGCCGCCACGAACTGCCTGCGCAGGCGCCAGGAGAGGATCTGCGGCCAGGTGAGCTCCATCGTCATGCGTCACTTCTACCGCCTCCCACCGACATTCCGCACATTGGGCGAAAAGCCGGGCTGCTGGCCACGGCCGGGGTGGCGACCAGCGAGGCCATCCACATCGCCGTGGCCGCCGCGGGGCTGGCCGCGCTCTTCGCGGCCGTGCCGGTCGCCTTCACCGTCGTACGGATCGGCGGCGCCGCGTACCTGATCTACCTGGGCGTGCGGATGTTGCGGGACCGCAAGGGCGGGGTGAGCGACATGCCCGAGCCGGGCACCGGGATGTCCGGGCGCCGGGCCTACCTGAGCGGCCTGCTGACGAACCTGCTCAACCCCAAGATGGTCACCTTCACCGTCGCCTTCCTCCCGCAGTTCGTCGATCCGGGGCTGGGGCGGATGTGGCTGCAGTTCGCCGTGCTCGGCGCCGTCCTGATCGCCTTCGAGTTCGTCGTGGACGACGCGGTGGGCGTGCTGGCCGGGCGCATCGGCGGATGGCTGCGCCGCAGCGCCGTCGCCCGCCGCCGGGTGAACACGGCGACGGGCGGCATCTTCGTCGGGCTCGGCGTGAAGCTCGCCGTGGAGCGTTGAACGCCGGTCAGCCGGTGAAGCCGATGTCCTCGTAGCGCAGGTCGTAGAATCCGCGCGCGCCGACGTTGGCCAGCGTCTGCTTGGCCGCCACGTTCTGCGGACGCTGGTAGAGCGGCAGGACGTTGACCAGCTTCCAGATCAGCCCGTCGGCCTCGTTCGTCTGGGTGCGGGCGCCGGCCGGGTCGAGGTTCTGGGCCGCCTTGTCCATGGCCTGGTCGATCTCCGGCGAGCCGGTACGGCCGAAGTTGGCGTTCCACGTCTTGCCGTTCGCCGAGTTCGCGTAGATCCCGTAGCTGCTCGAAATCGGGTAAGGCGTCCCGATGTAGGCGAAGGGCGTGATGTCGAAGTTGCCGGGGATGACGTACTTGGTGAAGAAGTCGTCGCTCGGCACCGCCTTGATGGTGAGCTTCACCCCGATCTGGGCCAGCATGTTCTGGGCCAGCTCACCCTCCGACTTGCTGAGCTGCACCCCGGACGGCACCACGAACCGCAGGTCGAGCGGCTGCCCGTTCTTCTGCCTGACGGCCCCGTTCAGCTTCCAGCCGGCCGCGTCGAGCAGCTGCTTGGCGCGTTCGGGGTTGTAGACGCCGAGACTTCCGGCGTTGTCCAGGTAGCCCTCCTGGGTGTTCATGAAGAAGTGGTTGTTCAGCAGCGCGATCGGCCAGTCGAGGCCCTGCAGGTCGGACTGCGCGATGGCCTGCCGGTTGATGCCGAGCTGGATGGCCTGGCGCACGTTCACGTCTTTGAGCGGCTCGCTCGACCCGTTGAAGGTGAAGTGCCGGAAGTCGGGCCCGGCGGCCTGGCGCACCTGGGCGCCCTGCGTGGCCCTGGCCCGCGCGTAGTCGGGCGCCGACGGCCCGACGTCGATGAGGTCGAGCTCCCCGTTGCTGAACGCGCCGATCAGCGAGTCCTGCTCCGAGGCCCGGTAGATGATCTGGTCGAGCTTGGCCCGGTTGCCCCACCAGGCGTCGTCGCGGACGATCGTGATCGTCTTGGCCGTCTGGTCGAAGCCCTTGAACTTGAACGGTCCGGCGGTCACCGGGATCTTGTTCAGCCACGCGGTGTTGAAGGCCTGCGGCGTCCGGTTCGTGGCGGCCGGCAGCAGCGGCCCGAACAGCGACTGCCAGTCGCCGAACGGCTTGGCGAAGGTGACCTTCACCTCGTGGTCGTCCTTGCCCCGCTCGACCTTCTCGATGTCCTGGTAGCCGGTGGCCGAGACGATGTGGAACTCGGGGTTGCGGCCGTTGAGCGCCTGCCACTGGGCCTGGTAGTCGGCCCAGGTGATCGGCTGCCCGTCCGACCACTTGGCCTTGGGGTTGAGCGTGTAGGTGACGACCTGCTTCGGGCTCTGGTCGGTGACCTTGGCGTCGAGCACGTAGTCGGGATCGACGGTGATCTCCGCCTTCTCGTCGGAGACGAACGGCGAGGGCAGCAACGCGTTGCTGATCACGGCCGCCACCGCCAGGTTGCCGTCGACGTGGTTCCGGTTCCACTGGCTGGGGAACTCGTTGATGCCCCAGCGCAGCGTTCCGCCGTCCTTGACCTTGTCGCGCGGCTGCGGGTTGATGTCGAAGGCCTTGATGGTCTTGTGCGCGCCTTCCGTGCCGCTCGCCGAGCCGCCCCCCGAGCCGCCGCCGCCACAGCTCACCAGCGACAGCGAGCCGGTCACGGCGACGGCCACGACAAGACGTGAAGCTTTCATCGAGCGCATTCCTCCTGATCTAGACGACGTCGAGCCTCTCGGCGTAATGGCAGGCCGCGCCCTGGTCGTCGCCCACCGGCAGCACCTCGGGCTCGACGTCCACGCAGAGCGCGCGCTCGTCGTGGGTGAGCACCGAGCGGAACTTCGGGCAACGGGTGCGGAAGCGGCAGCCGGTCGGAGGGTGGGCCGGGCTCGGCAGGTCGCCTTCGAGCAGGATGCGCTCGCGTACGCGCTCACGCGCCGGGTCGGGCAGCGGGATCGCCGACAGCAGAGCCTGCGTGTACGGATGCGCCGGAGCCCCGTAGACCGCGTCTACCTGCCCGATCTCGGCGATCCTGCCCAAATACATGACCGCCACCCGGTCGGCGATGTACCGCACCACCGCCAGGTCGTGCGCGACGAACAGGTACGACAGCCCGAGCCTGGACCGCAGCGAGCCGAGCAGGTTGATGATCCCGGCCTGGATCGACACGTCGAGCGCGGAGACCGGCTCGTCCAGCACCAGCAGCCTGGGCTCCAGCGCCAGCGCCCTGGCGATGCCGATGCGCTGGCGCTGGCCGCCGGAGAAGTCCTGGGGGTAGCGGGCGGCGTGCGCCGGGTCGAGGCCGACCAGCGCGAGCAGCTCGCCCACCCGCCGGCCCGGCCGGCGCTCGCCGTGGGTGCGCAGCGGCTCGGCCAGGATGTCGTAGACCGTCATGCGCGGGTCGAGCGAGGCCATCGGGTCCTGGAAGACGACCTGCATGTCCCGCCGGATCGCGGTGCGCCCGGCGCCGTCCAGCCGGGCGGTGTCGCGGCCGAGCACGACCACGCGCCCCTCCTGCGGCGGGACCAGCTCCAGGATCTGGGTGAGCGTGGTGGTCTTGCCGCTGCCCGACTCGCCGACCAGGCCCAGCGTCTCGCCCCGGCGGATGTCGAAGCTGACGCCCGCCACCGCGTGCACCGTGCCGACCCTGCGCTTGAACAGCGCCCCCTTGAGCAGCGGGTAGTCCTTGACCAGGCCGTCGACCTCCAGCACCGGCTGCTCGGCGCGGACCGCGGGGGCGACGGGCTCCCCGGCCGCGTGGCGGCCGGGGCCCTGAGGGCGGACGATCTCCCAGCGGATGCACGCCGCCCGGTGGCCCGTCGCCACCTCGAACAGCGGCGGCTCGGCCGCGTCGCACTCGTGGATCTTCAGCGGGCAGCGCGGCGCGAACGGGCAGCCCGGCGGCAGCGCCGCGGGGGAGGGCGGGTTCCCGGCGATCGGCAGCAGCGGCTGACGGCCGCCGCGGTCGACCCGCGGGATCGAGGCCAGCAACCCCGCCGTGTACGGCATGCGCATCCGGTAGTAGATGTCGTCGACGTCGCCCACCTCGACCGGGCGCCCGGCGTACATGACCAGGACCCGGTCGGCGAAGCCGGCCACCACGCCGAGGTCGTGCGTGATCATGATGATCGCCGCGCCGGTCTTCCGCTGGGCCTTCTTCAGCACCTCCAGCACCTGCGCCTGGATGGTCACGTCGAGCGCGGTGGTGGGCTCGTCGCAGATGATCACGTCGGGGTCGTTGGCGATGGCCATCGCGATCATCACGCGCTGCCGCATGCCGCCGGAGAACTCGTGCGGGAAGGCGAGCGCCCGCTCGCTCGGCGACGGGATGCCGACCAGCTCCAGCAGCTCGACGGCCTTGACCGCGGCGTTCTCCTTGCTCACCCGCTGGTGGACGCGGACGGCCTCGGCGATCTGGTCGCCCACCCGGTAGACGGGCGTGAGCGCCGACAGCGGGTCCTGGAACACCATCGACACGGTCTTGCCGCGGAAGCGGGTCAGCTCCCGCTCGGAGGCGCCGATCAGCTCCTTGCCGTGCAGCCGCACCGACCCGGTGACCCGGGCGCTCGGCGGCAGCAGGCCCATGACAGCGGCCGAGGTGACCGACTTGCCCGACCCGGACTCGCCCACGATGCCCAGCACCTCGCCCGGGCTCACCGAGTAGGTGACCCCGCGCACCGCGCGCACGTCGCCGAAGGACACGTGCAGGTCGCTGACCTCCAGGACGGGGTTCGCCGCCGGCCTCATCGCCGCGCCGCCGGGTCGAAGGCGTCGCGCAGCGCGTCGCCCATGAGGTTGACCGCCAGCACGGTGACCACCAGCAGCCCGGCCACGAACCAGAACGTCCAGGGCGCGTAGACCGCCGTGCGCGAGCCGTCGGCGATCAGCGTGCCGAAGGACACGTCGGGCGGCTGGATGCCGAACCCGAAGTACGACAGCGAGGTCTCGGTCAGGATGGCCGCGCTGACGTTGAGCGTGGCGTCGACGATGAGCAGCGAGGACAGGTTGGGGATCACGTGCCGGAAGATGATCCGCACCGGCGGCACCCCCATGAAGCGAGCGGCCTGGATGTACTCGCGCTCCTTCAGCGAGATCGTCATCCCCCGGACGATCTTCGAGGTCACCATCCACAGGAACAGCGCCAGCATGATCACGAACAGCACCCACTGCCCGGCCCCGAACAGCGGCGACATGATCGCCAGGATGAGGAACGCGGGCAGCACGAGCAGCAGGTCGGTCACCCAGCTCAGCGCCCGGTCGGTCCAGCCCAGGAAGTAGCCGGAGAAGGCGCCCACCACGGCCGCCACCGCCGTGGACACCAGCG
Organism: Nonomuraea sp. NPDC003560; assembly: GCF_042878785.1. NCBI lineage: Bacteria > Bacillati > Actinomycetota > Actinomycetes > Streptosporangiales > Streptosporangiaceae > Nonomuraea > Nonomuraea sp. NPDC003560. The sequence continues at coordinate 162,995 of NZ_JBIAOF010000001.1, forward strand.
CCGCCAGCAGGCCCACGATCAGCGACTTCTGCATGCCGCGCAGCGTCACCGCGTAGACGTCGGCGCCCGTCTGGAGCGTTCCGAACCAGTGCTGCGGCGAGGGCGGCTGCAGGAACGCCGTGAAGTCCTTGTCGGTGTAGGACCACGGGCTGAACAGCGGCCCGGCGAACGCCAGCAGGAACATCAGCGCCAGCACCGCGAACCCGATCAGCCCCTGCGGCGAGCGGAAGAACCGCCCGGCCACCACCCGCAGCCGCGACGGCGCCCGGCCCAGGTCGCCGGTCAGCTCCTCCGCCAGCTCCTCCTCGGAGAGCGTCATCACGCCCGCACCCTGGGGTCGAGCGCGGCGTGCAGCAGGTCGGAGGCGAGCGCGGCGCACAACACGGCCACCGCGGCCAGGAAGGAGATCGCCGCCACGGTGTTGACGTCGTTGGTGAAGATCGAGTTGATCAGCTGCTCGCCCAGCCCGTGCCAGCCGAAGATCTTCTCGGTGAAGGTGGCCCCGGTCAGCAGGGTGCCGAACGTGAAGGCGAAGTAGGTGGCCACCGGGATGAGCGCGGTGCGCAGCGCGTGGCGGGTCAGCGCCCGGCCCCTGCTCAGCCCCTTGGCCCTGGCCGTGCGGACGAAGTCGGCGCCGAGCACGTCGAGCATCATGTTGCGCTGGTAGCGGCTGAAGACCGCGACCAGGCCGACGGACAGCGAGATCGTCGGCAGGATCAGGTGTTGCACCCGGTCGAGCACGTAGCCCCAGAACCCGGTCTGCAGGCCGGCGCTGTACTCGCCGCTGACCAGCAGCACCTGGCGGCCGAAGAGGTTGTCGTTGGCCCAGGCGGCGGCCAGGATCAGCATGTTGGCCAGCACCACGACCGGCACCGCGAGCACGACGAACGACAGGCCCGTGGAGAGCCGGTCGAACCAGCCGTACTGCCGCACCGCCGCGTACGCGCCCACCAGCACGCCGAGCAGGCTCCCGAACAGCAGCCCCAGGATGACCAGCCGGAACGTGACCCCCATCCGCCGCCGAAGGTCCTCGTTCACGGGCGAGCCGGTGACGGTCTTGCCGAAGTCGCCGTGCAGCACGCCCGCGGCCCAGGTGGCGTAGCGCTGCAGCAACGGGGTCTTGTCGTTGAGGTTGAGCGCGGTGAGCTGGGCGTCGACGACGGCGGGCGGCGGTTTCGGGGTGCGGTCGGCGTAGTTGGAACGCGGGTCGAGCGCCCCGGCGGCCAGCAGGTACGCCAGGCTCGCGGCCACGCCGACCAGCACCACGTAGTTGAGCAGCCTGCGGGCCAGGAACCCCGCCATCGTCCCCCTCCCGGACGCGCACGATAGGTAGTCATACTGCTACACCCAGCAGCATCGTGGCGCGGGGAAATGCCAAAGAGGGGTTAACGTCCGGAAAGTTCGTCCACGGCGGTGCGCACGTCGTCGCTGGTGATCGTCGTGAGGTCGGCGGCGCTGGCCGACCCGCCGCCCGACGCGTGGGCGGCCAGGCGCACGTCGCGGCGCATCGCGGCCCGTTCGAACAACGAGCGGGCGAAGCGGCCGTTGCCCAGGCCGTCGATCAGGCGTTCCTCGCACACCCAGGCGAACACCTCGTCGAGGTCGCGCAGGGCCTGCTCGTCGAAGCTGTCACCGGCCTTGCCGGCCAGCAGCACCGCGATCTGCGACAGCTCGCGCGGCGAGTAGCTGGGGAAGGCCACGCGCTGGTTGAACCGGCTGGCCAGGCCCGGGTTGGTGGCCAGGAAGGAGTCCATCTCGCGCGAGTAGCCGGCCAGCACGATGACCAGCCGGTCGCGGTCGTCCTCGGCCCGTTTGAGCAGCGTCTGGACGGCCTCGGAGCCGAAGGCGTCGCCGCCCGCGTAGCCGGGGTTGACCAGGCTGTAGGCCTCGTCGATGAACAGCACGCCGCCGAGCGCCCGGTCGACCAGCTCGTTGGTCTTGATCGCGGTCGCGCCGAGGTGCTGGCCGACCAGGTCGGCCCGGTGGGCCTCGACGACGTCGGGCCTGGCCAGCAGGCCGAGCGCGGCGAAGACGCGGCCGAGCACCCGCGCGACGGTGGTCTTGCCGGTGCCGGGCGGCCCGGCGAAGACGAAGTGCCGCATCTGGGGCGGCGTGGGCAGCCCGCGCTCCTGCCGCATGCGGGCCACCTGGAGCTGGGCGGCGATGGCGTGCACCTGCCGCTTGACCGGCTCAAGACCGGCCATCGCGTCGAGGTCGGCCAGCGCCTCCTCCAGCGTGGGCGTGGCCACGTAGCCGCGGAAGCGGGCGGTCAGCTCCTCGAACGCCTTGGTCACGTCGGGCGTGGTGGTGGTCACCAGGTCGTGGGTGGTCGGGGTGCCGCCGGCGCCCACCACGCGCACGTCTCTGGCCTGCGCGGCGGCCTCGACCAGGCTGCGCACGAAGCGGGCGTTGCCCAGCTCGTCGACCAGGCCGCGCCGCTGGACGTCTTCGTAGAGGCCGAGCAGGGCGCGCCTGGCGTCGGGGGCCATCGTGTCGCCCCTGCGCCGCTGGAGCACCTCGGTGATCTCGGCCAGCTCGGGGGCGGAGTAGCTGGGGAAGCGCACCCGGGTGGCGAACCTGCTGGCCAGGCCCGGGTTGCTGGACAGGAACGAGGCCATCTCCTGCTCGTAGCCGGCCAGGATGATGATCAGGCGCTCGCGGTCGTCCTCGGCCCGTTTGAGCAGGGTCTGGACGGCCTCGGCGCCGAACCTGTCGGGCTGGCCGTCGGAGGAGTTGACCAGGCTGTAGGCCTCGTCGACGAACAGCACGCCGCCGAGCGCCCGGTCGACCAGCTCGTTGGTCTTGATCGCGGTCGCGCCGAGGAACTCGCCCACCAGGTCGGCCCGCTGCGCCTCGACCACGTAAGGGGTCTCCAGCAGGCCGAACGCGTAGAAGATCTTGGCCAGCGCGCGGGCCACGCTGGTCTTGCCGGTGCCCGGCGGGCCGACGAAGACGAAGTGCCTGGTCGGGCGTTCGGCGGTGTAGCCGGCCTCGGCCCGCAGCCGGGTGGCCTCGATGGAGGCGGCGATCGAGCGGACCTGCTCCTTGACCGGCGCCAGCCCGATCATGCCCTCCAGCTCGGCCAGCGCCTCCTCGACGGAGATCTGGGGCGGCGCGCCCGCCTTGTCGGCCTGCGGCTCGGGCCGGCCCTCGCGGGCGCGCACGCGCACCTGCTGCTCCTCGGCGGACAGCTCGGCCTTGGCCCGCCGCGCCTGGAGGAACCGGTGGACCAGCACGACGACGGCCGCCAGGCAGGCGCCCCAGAGCGCGACGGCGGCCGACAGGAAGGAGAGCCCGAAGGCCAGCACCCCGGCCGGCACGAGCGCGGCCAGCGTGGTCACCCACGGCGTGACCCAGCGGATGAGGTGGGCGGCGGCGGCCACGGGCAGGGCCAGCGCGACCATCGCGTGCAGCGCCATGGAGCCCGAGGGGAAGCGCCAGGAGAACAGCGGCAGCGCCAGCACCACCCAGCCGGCCACGACCAGCGCGGTCGCGGCGGCCCGCGGGAAGCGCATGGTCAGCGCCACGAAGGCGAGCGCCATCAGGACGAGGGGGAACGTCTTCAGCAGATCCCAGCCGAGCGCCGCGCCCACGCCCATGACGACGATGAGCAGGACGGCGTAGAGCACCCGGCGCACGGCGGGGGGGATCTGGAAATAACGCAGTCTCACCTGCTCGAACAGATCCCGCGCCGCGGCCCGCCCCGCGGCCTGGGCCCTGTCGGACTCACGCATCACGCCTCCCCGGTCCGCCCCCGGTTATACCGCACCCGACCGACGATTGGGCGGGCCTGACACGCTAGGTGGAGGTCACGAAAAGGGCGATCTGCCGTCCGAGTTCGGTGCCGGCGTCCTCCTGGAGGAAGTGGCCGGCGCCGGCGATCACCGGATGGGACAGCCCGGCCGTGCCCGCGACGGCCTTGAGCATGATGGGGGCCATGCCGCCGGTGATGGGGTCGCCGTCGGAGAAGGCCACCAGGAACGGGCGGTCGAGCGTGGTGAGGATCTGCCAGGCAGCGCGGTTGGCGGGCGCGGCGGGGTCGTCGGGCGTGATCGGCACGAGCCCGGGCAGGGCACGCGGGCCCGCTTTGTACGACTCGTCCGGGAACGGCGCGTCGTAGGCCGCCCGCACCTCGTCGCTGAGGCGCGTCCGGCAGCCCGCCTGGACCAGCCGGGCGATGTCCAGCGTGGGGGCGCCGGCGACGGTGTCCCTGAAGCGGTGCCAGACGTCGGGCATGGGAATGTCACCCGAGGGCAACCCCGTGTTGGCGGCCACGATCCTGGCCACGCGCTCGGGGTGCTCGGCGGCGATCCGCAGCCCGATCAGGCCGCCCCAGTCCTGGCCGACGACGGTGACGCGGTCCAGGGCCAGCGCGTCGAACAGCAGGGCGCGGGTCCACTCGACGTGCCTGGCGTAGGTGTGGTCGGCGGGGTCCACGGGTTTGTCCGAGCGGCCGAAGCCGATCAGGTCGGGGGCGATCGCGCGCAGCCCGGCCGCGGCCAGCTCGCGCATGACGTGGCGGTAGAGGAAGGACCAGCTCGGCTCGCCGTGCAGCAGGACGACCGGCTCGCCGTCCGCGGGTCCGGCCTCGACGTAGGCCATGCGCGGGCCGTCCGGCAGGTCGGCGTGGCGGGGCTCGTAGGGGAAGTCGGGCAGGTTCGCGAAACGCTCTTCGGGGGTGCGCAGGGTCCGCATAGAACAAAACTCTATTCACCGTCGCTGGTGCCTGCCGGGGAACTCGCCGACGAGCACCTGCTTGGGGGTGACGCGCAGCACGTCCGGACCGGCCAGGGCGATGCCGCGCACCTCCACCCAGAACCGCCGCTGCAACGGGTCGGCCGCGAACACCGCGACGCGCGGGTCGGCCGCCACGCCCTCCCACGCCTCGGGCCCGGCGATCAGCCGCAGCTCGCCGGAGGAGGTGACGGACCCGGCCGCGCCCACGACCCGGGGGCCCGCGGGGTCGCCGTAGGACAGGACGAGGCTCCTGGCGTAGGAGAACGCCTGGCGCGCCTCCGGGGTCAGGACCACCGAGGGCGCGCCGCCCATGGGCAGGTCGCACATGACGAGCGAGGCCCGCCAGGGCCCCGGCGCGCCGCGCCACCACGCGCGCAGGGCGCGGGCCGCGAACACCGTCATCGCCGCGGCGAGCGCGCCCACCCCCGCCCGCCAGCCCCAGGCCGACCCCAGCGCGCCGCCGGCGGCGCAGCCCAGGGCGGCGAGCGCCACCAGACCGCCCGCGGCCAGCAGCCAGCCGTCGCCCCCGCGGCGGGCCCGCAGCCAGGCCCGCACCATCGGGAACGGCACCGCCACCGCCGCCACCGCGGCCCGCGGCTCGACCGCCAGCGCCCCGCCGACCAGCGGCACCAGCACCGACCAGGTCCTGATGAGGACGATCCACAACGTCACGCCGGCGTTCCTGGCCGCCGTGCGCTCGCCCGTGACGCGGGCCAGCTCGGCCAGCGCGGGCATCGGCCGCCCCCGCCACGACTCCGCCAGCACCCGGACGACCGCCAGCGCCGGCCACATCAGCACCACGATCCCGGCCAGCCCCGCCCAGACCGGATCCCGCCAGGACGGCGCCGCGTGCGCCGCGCCCAGCAGCAGCCACCCCGCGAACGCCGGCACCGACAACCCGGCCGACACCACGGCCGCGCCCAGCCAGGGATCGCGCCCCGCCATGGCCGGCACGTACGCCCAGACCCCCACCCGCCGCGCCTGCCGGACCGTCAGCGGCACCAGCGCGGCCAGCGCGGCGAACCCGCACCACCGGGCCCAACCCGCGGAGTCGAGGGCCAGCGCGGCCGCCGTGACGGCGATCGTGGCCAGGGCGAGCAGCAGCCGGGCCTGGCGCGCCCACACCTCCAGCGCCCGCCTGGCCCGTCCCGTCTGGCGCGGGTCGACCGGCCAGGCGGGATCGTGGTGCGGGCGCGGACGGTCCCAGCGCAGCAGGCACAGGGCCAGGTTCACGCGGGCCTGCGGATGGGCCGGAGCCGTGGCGAGCGCGGCGCGGTAGGCCCGCCCGGCCCGCGGATGGTCGCCGCGCAGCAGCGCCAGGTCGCCGAGCAGGACCTCGGGGTCGGCCTCCTCGGGGGCGAACCGCGCGGCCAGCACGGCGTCGGCGACCGCCGCGGGCCAGCGGCCGGGGATCCGGCGGGAGATCGCGGCCAGGCGCAGGCGGGCCGACCAGGAGCCGGGCGCGAGGTCCACCGCGCGTTCTGCCGGGGGGAGGGCGTCGGCGTCGCGGCCCTGGCGTTCGTGGGCCAGGCTGATGAGGCGGCAGGCCCATTCGTCGCCGGGGTCGAGGTCGGCCGCCCGGCGCGCGGCCTCCAGCGCCGATTCGGGACGGCCCGCGTTCAGCCTGGTCAGGGCCTCGGTGCACCACTCGCGTGAGGACTTATCGGAAATATCATCTTTACCGGCACTTCCAGCGTTCCCCACGGCTCCCATGATCGGGTGACGGATGGAGGTTGGGTAGATCCGGACATATGGCTGTATCTCACTAGAGAGGTGGGGGGCCTCGCGGATCGGCCCATACCGCTATGCCGAGCGCCTGGCATGGCCTAAGCTGCCACGCAAGCCGGAGTGGAGAGCCGCGGCAGGAGAGGGCGCGAGACCGCCCCCCGTGAGTTCCCCCGCTTTCGACCGTTCTGCACGTGCAGGCCCTGGTGACCGGATCGGCCTGCAAGGAGGCCCATGACCGTCACCCAGGCCGCACCCCTCGTACGGCGTGCCGATCGCCCGCGACGGGACAACCGCTGGGCCGTCCTCGTGCTGCTCTGCCTGAGCCTGCTGCTGATCACGGTCGACGCCACCGTCCTGCACATCGCGGTGCCCGCGCTCACGGCCGCGCTCGAACCGTCCTCCGTCGAGCTGCTGTGGATCATCGACAGCTACTCGCTCGTCGTCGCGCCGCTGCTCATCGTGTTCGGCACGCTCGGCGACCGCTACGGCCGCAAGCGGCTGGTCCTGGGCGGTTTCGTGCTGTTCGGCGTGGCCTCGGCGGGAGCGGCGTTCGCGCCCACGCCGCTGACCCTGGTCCTGGCCAGGGCGCTGCTCGGCGTCGGCGGCGCCATGATCATGCCGGCCACGCTCTCGCTGATCCGCCAGGTGTTCACCGACCGGCGCGAGCGGGCCGTCGCGCTCGGCGTCTGGAGCGCGGTCGCCGCGGCCGGGGCGGCGGTGGGCCCGCTGATCGGCGGCGTGCTGGTCGGCCTCTGGTGGGGCGCGGTCTTCCTGATCAACGTGCCGATCCTGCTGGTGCTGCTGCCGCTGGCCGTCCGGCTGCTGCCGGAGTCGCCGCTGCGCAGAGAACGTCCTTGGGACGCGACGAGCGCCGTGTTGTCGGTGCTCGGCCTGCTCGCCCTGGCCTTCGGGCTGAAGGAGGCCGGGTCGGGGACGCTGCTGCCGTTCTGGGCCTCGGTGCTGGTCTTCCTCGGCGGCGCGGGGCTGCTGGTCGCGTTCGTCCGCCGCCAGTCCCGTCTGCCGGCGCCGCTGCTGGAACTGGCCCTGTTCCGGCGGCGGGAGTTCACCACCGGCGTGGCCGGCGTGCTGCTGGGCGTGTTCGCGCTGGTCGGGCTCCAGCTCATGCTGGCCCAGTACCTGCAGCTCGTGCTGGGCGACAGCCCGGTGCGCGCGGCGGTCAGGATGTTGCCGCTGGTGCTGTCGGCCGTCACCGGCGGGCTCGCGGCGGCCCACATCCTGCCCAGGATCGGCATGCGCGCCACGATGAGCGGCGGGCTCGGGCTCGTCGCGCTGGCCCTGACGCCCACGCTGGGCTGGGGCGTCGAGGGCCATCCGGTGATGCTGGCGGTCTGCTTCGTGGGCATCGGGTTCGGCGTGCAGGTGGCGCTGCTGGCCGCCTCCGACACGATCATGTCCTCGGTGCCCGAGTCCCGGGCCGGCGGGGCCGCGGCCATCGAGGAGACCGCGTACGAGCTGGGCGCGGGCCTCGGCGTCGCCGTGCTCGGCACGATCACCACGCTCGCCTACGCGCCCGCCCTGCCCGCCGTGCCCGGCGTGTCGGCGGGCGGCATGGACCAGGCCAGGCAGTCGCTGGCCGGCGCCGCCCACGTCGCCCGCGAGATCGGCGGCAGCACCGGCGACGCGCTGCTCGACGCCGCACGCTGGGCCTTCGTCAACGCCCTGCACACGACCGTGGTCGTCAGCGTCGTCCTGCTCGGCCTGACCGCCGTCGCGGTGGCCATGCTGCTCAGCCGTGATTGAGGTGTGCCGGGCCCCGGACAGGGCAGACAAATATCGTGAAACAGGCCCTGCGTGATGTCGCCGCCTTAGTCGCCCGCGTCGGCGTGGGCGGCATCTTCTTCGCCAACGGCTGGACCAAGCTGGAGGACGGGCTCACCGCCACCGGCGCGAAGTTCCTCCAGCAGGGCGCGCCCGCGCCCGGCGCGTGGGCCACGGTCACCATGCTCACCGAGCTGATCGGCGGGGCGCTGCTGATCGCCGGGCTGGGGGTCGCCGTCACCGGGCTGATCCTGTTCGCCGAGGCGCTGGGCGTCTTCCTGGTGGCCCCGCCGCTCAACCCCATCAGCATGAACGAGCTGATCCTGCTCGGGGCGGCCGCCATCCTGCTCGCCGTCGTGGGCGCCGGACGGCTGTCGGTCGACCACATGGTGGTGATCCGCAGGCGGGAGACGGAGGCGGCCAACGAGTTCGCCGCCGACGCCGAGGCCGACCGGGTCATCGCCTCGCTGCGCGACGCCGACGCACCGGCCCGCCGGCCGAAGCCGGCCGAGGACGCCGTCCCCGAGGAGGCCGGTCGGCAGGCCGGGGACGCGCCCTCGCCCATGACGGACACCATGCCGCACCCCCGGCCCCGCACGCGCCCCGCCGGCCCGCCGGCCACCGAAGAGTCCGCGCCGGCCCCCGTGCCCGGCGACACGCTGGTGGCGGGCCGCAAGAAGCCCGCGCCCCGCGGACGCCGTCCCTCAGCGGACGGCTGAGCGCGCGGGCACGCGCAGCGCGCCCTGGGTGAGCGCGATGGCCAGCAGGATGACCAGCGCGCCCACCGGCTGGTTCCAGGTGATCGTCTCGTCGAGCAGCAGCACGCCGGAGGCCACCGCGAACACCGGCAGCAGGTACGTCACCGTCGAGGTCGTCGTCACGCCCGCCAGGGCCTGGACCCGGTACAGCAGCAGGTAGGCCACGCCCGTGCCGAGGCCGCCGAGGCCCAGCAGGCTCCACCAGACCTCGGCGGGCGCCGCGGTGTCCACCAGCGGCACGCCCGCCACCAGCGTGATCACCGCGAGCTGGGCCGCGCCGGTCAGGAGCTGCCCCGCGGCCAGCACCACCGGCGGCTCGGACCGCCGCCCGGTGATGAAGCGCCCCATGTACGCCCCGCCGACCCCGTAGCACAGCGCCGCCCCGAAGCAGGCCAGGCTGCCGCCGAGCTGCCCGCCCGCCATGGGCTGCCACACCCCCAGCACCACCATGACGCCGGCGAACCCGAGACCGAGCCCGGCCGCCCGCGCGGCGGTCGCCCGCTCGGCCCGCAGCACCAGCGTGAAGGCCAGGGTGCACAGCGGCGTGGTGGCGTTCCAGATCGCGGCGACGACGGAGGAGACGTACTGCTCGCCGTAGGCGAACAGGGTGAAGGGCAGCGTGGTGAGCACGATGGAGGCGATCTGGAAGTGCCCCCACAGCCGCGGGTCGCGGGGGAGCGGCCGCCTGGTCACCGCGAGCGCGACCAGCAGGGTGACCGCGCCGACCGCCATGCGGCCGAACGACACCTGCAGCGGGTGCAGCGCGCCGACGGCGATCTTGATGAAGAAGAAACTGTTGCCCCAGATGGCGGCCAGCAGCAGGAACGCGGGCAGCCACCTCCCCGTGGCCTCGCTGCGCACGTACGCCTCCTGTAGATGAACCATCGAGGAGCGTAGCGGTCGCAACCGACAATTGGGAGAAGTCACATGTCGGCGGTGAGCCGGGCCACCACCCGCATCTTGTTCATCGCGTCCAGCGCCGCCACCTTGTACGACTCCGCCAGCGTCGGATAGTTGAACACCGCGTTGACCAGGTAGTCGACGGTCCCGCCGCAGCCCATCACGGTCTGGCCGATGTGCACCAGCTCGGTGGCCCCCGTGCCGAACACGTGCACGCCGAGCAGCCGCCGGTCCTCCGAGGAGACCAGCAGCTTGAGCATCCCGTACGAGTCGCCGATGATCTGCCCCCTGGCCAGCTCCCGGTAACGCGAGATGCCCACCTCGAACGGGATCCGGTCGCGGGTCAGCTCGTCCTCCGACCTCCCGACGAAGCTGATCTCGGGGATCGTGTAGATGCCGATGGGCGGCAGCTCCCGCAGCTCCGCCACGGGTTCGCCGCAGGCGTGCTGGGCGGCCACCCGGCCCTGCTCCATCGAGGTGGCGGCCAGCGCCGGGAAGCCGATCACGTCGCCGACCGCGTAGATGTGCGGCACGTCCGTGGCGTAGTGCTCGTCCACCCGGATCCGGCCGCGGTCGTCGGCGGCCAGCCCGGCGGCCTCCAGGTTCAGCTCGGCCGTCCTGCCCTGGCGTCCGGCCGAGTACATGACGCAGTCGGCGGGGATGCGCTTGCCGCTCTCCAGCAGGGTCAGCGCGCCGCGCGGGCGGCGTTCGACGGCGGCGACGTGCTCGCCGAAGCGGAAGGTCACCGCCAGGTCGCGCAGGTGGTACTTGAGCGCCTCGACGATCTCCAGGTCGCAGAACTCCAGCATGCGCTCGCGCCGTTCGACCACGGTCACCTTGGTGCCGAGGGCGGCGAACATGGAGGCGTACTCGATGCCGATGACCCCGGCGCCGACCACGACCATCGTCTCGGGTACCCGGTCCAGGTGCAGGATCGCGTCGGAGTCGATGACCGTGCGCTCGTCGAACTGCACGCTGTCCGGGCGCGCGGGGGAGGTGCCGGTGGCGATCACGATCCGGTCGGCGGTGACCTTGCGCTCCTCGTCGCCGCTGATCCCGATGGTGTGCGGGTCGAGGAAACGTCCGGTGCCGGGCAGGACCGTGACGTGGTTGCGGCCGAGCTGGCTGCGGATCACCTGGATCTCGCGGCCGATCACGTGCTGGGTGCGCATCCCGAGGTCGGCGACCGTGATCTCGTCCTTGACGCGGTAGCTGGCGCCGTACAGCTCCCGCTGGTTGAGGCCGGTGAGGTAGAGGACCGCCTCGCGCAGCGTCTTGGACGGGATCGTGCCGGTGTTGATGCAGACGCCGCCGATCATGTTCCGTTTCTCGACCATGGCCACGCGCCGGCCCAGCTTCGCCGCCGCGATGGCGGCCTTCTGCCCGCCGGGACCGGAGCCGAGCACCAGCACGTCGTAGTCCGCCACATCGCCCAGTGTGAGCGCGCGGGGTTACCGGCGGAAGACCCGTCGGCCAGACTGCGCGTATGCAACGTGCATTCCGTCAGGTCGACGTGTTCACCTCCGTCCCTTATCGCGGCAACCCGCTCGCGGTCGTGCTCGACGGCCAAGGGCTGGACACCGAGGAGATGCGGCGCTTCGCCGCCTGGACGAACCTGTCCGAGACGACGTTCGTGCTGCCCCCCACCGTGCCCGGGGCCGACTACCGGGTCCGGATCTTCACCGGGGGCGGCGAGCTGCCCTTCGCCGGGCATCCCACGCTCGGCACCTGCCACGCCTGGCTGGAGAGCGGCGGCCGGCCGCGGGACGCGGCGGAGATCGTCCAGGAGTGCGACGCCGGGCTGATCCGGGTGCGCAGGACCGCGGACGGGCTCGCCTTCGCCGCGCCCGAGCTGCTGCGGTCCGGGCCGGTCGAGGAGGAGCTGGCCGAGCGGCTGGCCGAGACCCTGCGCATCGGACGCGAGCGCATGCTGGCCGTCGAATGGGCCGACAACGGGCCCGGCTGGGTGGTCGTGCTGCTCACCGCCGCCGAGGAGGTGCTGGAGCTGCGGCCGGGCGCGATCGAGCACATGGTCGGCGTGGCGGGGCCCTGCCCGGAGGGCTCGCCGTACGCCTACGAGGTGCGCGTCTTCGCTCCCGACGTCGAGGATCCGGTGACCGGCAGCCTGCACGCGTCCCTGGCGCAGTTCCTGCTGCGCACGGGCCGGGCGAAGGCGCCGTACACGGCGGGGCAGGGGACCGTGCTCGGCCGCGCCGGGCGCGTGCGGATCACCGCCGACGAGCGGGACGTGTGGGTCGGCGGGTCGGTCGTCACCTGCGTCAGCGGCCAGGTCGCGTTGTGAAGCGCACCTCGTCGCCGGGCCGCAGCTGCGCCGCGACCGGCAGGTCGGCCTGCCGCACCACCGCGATCACCGGGTAGCCGCCCGTGGGCGGGTGGTCGGCGAGGAACACGATCGGCTGCCCGCTCGGCGGCACCTGCACCGCGCCGGTGACCATGCCCTCGCTCGGCAGCTCGCCCTGCCTGGCCCGCGTCAGCCCGGGCCCGCGCAGCCGCACCCCGACGCGGTTGCTGTCCTGGCTCACCTCGTACGGCCCCCCGCACAGCGCCTCCAGCGCCCCAGGGACGAACCAGTCGTCCCGCGGCCCGGCGAGCACCCGCAGCACGGCGGGGGCGGGCCCCGCCGGCGGCGCCAGGTCCACCGAGATCTCCCCGGCGGCGGACCCGCCCACCGGCAGCAGCGTCCCGGCCCGCAACGGCTCGGGGCCGAGCCCCGACAGCGAGTCGGTGGACCGGCTGCCCAGCACCGGCTCGACCGCGATCCCGCCGCGCACCGCCACGTACGTGCGCAACCCCCACTCCGGCGCACCCAACCGCAGCTCGCCCCCCGGCGGCACCCAGAACGGCACCCCCATCCGCGCCTCCGCCGGCGCGCCGGTCAGCGCCGCCCACGCGCCCTCGTGGAACCGCAGCCGCGCCAGCCCGAACGTCACCTCGACGCCCGCCGCGTCCTCGCGGTTGCCCACCAGCCGGTTGGCCAGCCGCAGGCTCGGCGCGTCGGCCGCCCCCGAACGCGGGACGCCCAGATGGGCCAGGCCCGGCCGCCCCAGATCCTGGACGGTCGCATAAGGGCCGGGCGCGATCACCTCGATCATGCGCGCTCGAACCGCACGCGCATCCCCGGCCGGAACAACGACGGCGGCTCGGCCGTCACGTCCCACACCCGCGTCGCCGTGCGCCCCAGCAGCCGCCACCCGCCGGGCGAGGCCGTCGGGTAGACCGCCGAGTACGGCCCCGCGACCGCCACCGAGCCGGCCGGCACCGACGTGCGCGGCGTGTCCAGCCGGGGCAGCTCCAGCACGGGGTCGAGCCCGGTCAGATAGGCGAACCCCGGGGCGAACCCCAGCCACCCGACCACCAGCTCGCGCCCGGTGTGCCGGGCGACCACCTCCTCGGCCGAGATCCCGGCCAGCGCCGCGACGGAATCGAGATCGGCCCCGTCATAGACGACGGGAATCGTCACCACCGGCCCGGCCGGCACGTCCGCCCCGGCCGCCGCCTCGCGGGCCGATCCGGTCAAGGCCGCCAGCCTGGCCCGCAACCGCTCCCGGTCGGCGCCCGGGGCCACCACCAGCACGGTCTCCGGCCCCGGCACGACCTCCACGACCCCCTCGGGCCGCTCGGCCCGCAGCGCCGCGTCGAGCCGGTGGGAGGCCGCCAGCGACCCGGTCTCGACGAGCAGCGCATGTTCTCCCGCCGGACGGATCACGCGAACGCCTGCAGGACCACTCCGGCCGCCAGCAGGTCGTTGCGCACGGCACGGGCCAGCCCGACGGCGTCAGGGGTGTCTCCATGGACGCACAGCGACCGGGCGGAGACGGACACCGGACTGCCGTCCACGGCCGTCACAGAGCCCTCCAGGGCCATCCGGCGGGCCCGCGCGGTGACCGCCGCCGCGTCGTGGATCACCGCGCCCGCCTCGCGCCGCGGCACCAGCGCCCCCGCCGCCGTGTACGCCCGGTCGGCGAACGCCTCGCTCACCGTCGGGACGCCCGCCGCCGCGGCCACCTCGTGCACGACCGAGACCGGCAGCGTCAGCACCGGCAGCGTCGGGTCGTAGTCGGCGACGGCGTCGATCACCGCCGCCGCCTGCACCTCGTCGCGGCAGACCCGGTTGTACAGGGCGCCGTGCGGCTTGACGTAGGAGACCCGGCCGCCCATCGCCCTGGCGATGCCGTCGACGGCCGCGAGCTGGTAGAGCACCTCGGCGCACAGCTCCTCGGGCTCGACCTCCATCTCCCTGCGGCCGAAGTGGGCCAGGTCGCGGTAGGACACCTGGGCGCCGATCGACACGCCGCGGTCGACGGCCGCGGCGCACGTGCGCCTGATCGTCACGGGGTCGCCCGCGTGGAAGCCGCAGGCGACGTTGGCGCTGGTGACGATGTCGAGCAGCGCGAGGTCGTCGCCGAGCCGCCAGATGCCGAAGCCCTCACCGAGGTCGGCGTTGAGGTCGATCACCATCCCACCATCATGGCGCAGCGCTACCTCGGCGCGACGAACAACGTCTGAGTCGCCGTGCCGACTTCGCCGCGCTCGTCGTACAGGGTGGTGCGGGTCAGGCCGCGGCCGGAGGGGCCGATCGCGGTGGCCGCGTCCATGCAGGTCCACTCGCCCACCGGGGTGCGGAACAGCGAGATCGTCAGGTCGACGTTGACGAAGACGTGGGTGGCGAAGTCGACGGCCGGGCTCACGCCGTTGCCGCTGTCGGCGAACGCGGCCAGCCGTTCGAACGGGGTGATCTCCTCGCCCTCCACCAGCGGCACGGTCAGCCTGCCCCACACCGTGGCCGGACCGGGCAGCATCGGGCCGCCGCGGGCGAACCGCCAGTCGAACGCCCTGCCGTAGCCGAAACCGGACACCAGGTAGGAGGCCGCGTGCTCGGGCGAGGGCGGCGGCACGGGCGCGGGCGGCCCGGCGGCCGGCGTGGCGGGCGTGTCGGCCTCGCGGATGCGCCACGCGGTGGCCCTGGCGTACTCGCGCCCGCCGGACAGCACGGCCGCCGACAGGCATTGCACCCGCTTGCCGTCGCGGACGACGTCGGTGACGACCTCCAGCTCGGCCACGGGCACCGGGGCGAAGACGTCGACCGCCAGCCTGGACAGCGCCAGGCCGGGCAGCGGCGCGGTGCGGTCGAGCTCGTGGACCATCAGGGCGGTCACCGGGCCCATGTGCTGGGAGCCCGGGTCCCACGGCCCCTGGGTGTGCTCGGAGGCGAGGTAGCGGCCCATGGCCAGCCGGCGGTACATCGACATGGGACGGACCCTAGATCTCGTCGGGGATGTCGGCGATGTCGTCGAGGGCGGCGGCCAGCTCGTCGGGGTCGCCGCCGATGCGCTCGGCGATCTCGATCAGCACGTGGAGCACGTCGTGGCGGTCGTGGCCGAGGTCGAGCAGGCGCTGGGCGGCCTCCCACAGCTGGGGCGGGTCGCCGTCCCACAGCCGGGTCGCGATCTCCTCGTGCCAGGCCAGGTGCTCCTGGTCGATCACGCCGCCGTGGTCGATCTCCAGTAACGTGCGCCGGTCGGCCTCGTCGGCCGGGTTGAGCCGGTCGAGGTCGATGCCGTTGTGCACGCCCTGCAGGTAGGGGAACGCGAACACCCGCCTGGCCAGCGCCGACAGGTCGCCGTCGGGCAGCAGCCGCTCCAGCAGCGGCCGGTCGAGCCCGAACGACGTCGGGTCGCGGTAGGCCTCGGGGAACTTGCCCGTGGCCTCCCACACCGCGTCGAGGGTGGCCTTGAGCCCCTGCTCGGGCAGGCCGGTGCGGCGCGCGGCGAAGCGCACCCACGCCGACAGCACGTGCGGCATCGCCTCCTGCTCGGCCGCGCTCAGCATCACCTTGCGCGGCAGCCAGTCGAGCAGGAACGTCTCGCACTTGGTCGGGCTGACCCGCAGCGGCCGGTTGAAGTCGCGCTCGCAGCCGTAGTCGATGATGTGGTCGGCGCAGCGCGAGGCCGCCGACGGGTCGGACAGGTGCTCGGCGGCGTCGGAGGCCAGGAACTCGGCGGCCAGCATGGCCCGCCGCTCGCGGCTGTAGGGCGCCTCGATGTGCAGCGGCGCCGGACGTTTGCGGCCCGGCGGCAGCGCCTTGAGCCGGGCGCGGGCGAAGGCGTGGTAGGCGCTGTAGCTCTCGCTCACCGGCGGCGGCGTCTTGGGCTCCCTGGTGGCCTTCATGGCCGAGTCCAGGAGCGCCCTGGCCTGCTCGGGCTGGATCTCCTCGAACAGCAGCATCGGGTTGCCCGCCGCCTCGGCCCTGGCCTGCTCCAGCAGCTTGTCGACGTGCGAGGACACCCACGCGTCGCGGGCCATGCCGTTCATGTTGTGGTCGACGACCACGACCAGCGCGTGCCGGTCGCTGGGCACCGATGCCTCGTTCCACCGGTAGGCGAACGTGCAGATCACCGTGTCCTGGTCGCCGTAGGCGTCGCGGGAGACGTAGCAGCCGGTGGGCTTGACCGCGCCGACCTTGTCGGCCCAGCCGGGCCTGGCCACGCCCGACTCCATCATCGCCAGCGCCGCGCCCTCGGCCTTGGCGCCCTGGCGGGCGGTGCCCAGGTAGGCCAGGCACACCAGCAGCGTCAGGGAGGCCGGGGTGCCGGCCTTGGCCGCGTAGTCGACCAGGCCCTCCCCGAGGACCTGCTCCACGTCACCGCCCCTGACCCGCCTGCCCCACCAGGCCCCGATCATGTCTGAGACCATCAGCTCCGCGTCGAGAGGGCTGCGCACCGCGAGCAGCTCGCGGGCCGCCTGCACCATCTCCTGGAACACGTCGTCGGGCGGGCTGCTCTCCCGGGGATCTCGTCGGTGTCGGCGCACGCCCTCACTCTCTCGTATTCCAGGCGCAAACGGTGAAGAGAACTCGGCCTGGTGACCCCGATGTTATCGGTGGAGCCGCGATCAGCGGGGACTTCGGGGCGGCGGGGCGGAGTTCACGATGGCGAGCAGATGCTCGCGCGCGATGCGCTCCACGACCTCCGGTGTGGGCGGGACGCCGAGATGCTCGGCGCACGCGCACACGTCGGCCACGCACCGGTCGATCGTGTCCACGGGTACGGTCAGGAACTCTTCGGCCAGCCGGAGACTGACCGGCTCCCTGAGGAAGCGTGTGGCCAGAGCGAGCATAGATGTGAGATTCCTCTGGAGACCCGGGAGCAAACCCCCAGGAACGTATGCAGGGTGACTTGCGCTCCCATTTCATCTTTTCTCGGCCTTGTGTCAAGGCTCTGAGGCGCCTGTGTTCGCTTCTCGTGCAAAGCTGTTTCCATGCGCATCCAGCTCGCCCAGCGGGACGAGGCAGACGAGCTCCTCGGCCGCAGCCCGCTCGCCCTGCTCGTCGGCATGCTGCTCGACCAGCAGATTCCCATGGAATGGGCGTTCACTGGGCCGTACACCATCTCGGAGCGCCTGGGGCACGACCTGACCGCCGAGGAGATCGCCGCCTGCGACCCCGAGGCGTTCGCCGCGCTCCTGGCGCAGAAGCCGGCCGTGCACCGATACCCCAAGTCGATGGCCGCCCGCGTCCAGCAGCTCGCGGCCTACCTCGTCGAACACTACGACGGGCGGCCCGAGCTCATCTGGAGCGACGCGGCCGACGGGAAAGACTTGTTGAAACGACTGCAGGCCCTTCCGGGATACGGCAAGCAGAAGGCCCAGATCTTTTTGGCATTGCTGGGCAAGCAGCTGGGGGTCCAGCCGTCAGGCTGGCGTGAGGCAGCCGGACTCTACGGCGAGGAGGGGTCATACCGTTCGGTCGCCGACGTGGTCGACACCGACAGCCTGGGCCGGGTGCGCGCCGCCAAACAGGAGGCCAAGCGCGCGGCCAAGGGCGAGTAACCTGATCTTGCTGCGCAATGTGGAGCGACTTTGACAGGATGCGTTGACCCTTATGGCGACCGGGCGGCGGCGGGGGCTTCCGTCGGCGCATGCCCATCGCCGATGATGTACTGCAGAATCCGGTCGCCCGGAGCTGCGCTACGCCGATACACAGTTATGGAGATGTGCCGCGTGGGAGACCCTGGCACGCGACGGAGGTGCCGACCATGAGCGCCGAGACCTCCGTTCCCCGTCCCCGGGAGTCGGATGTGGACATCTCAGACTCCGCCCTGTTCAAGGGCATGCTGTCGGAGGCCGAGTTCGCCTTCGCGTTCTTCGACGGCGATGGCCGCGTCCAGCGGGTCAACGACGTGTTCAGCGACGTCGTCAGCGTGCCCGCCGAGCGCCTGGTGGGCCGCCTGCCGGTCGAGGTGCTGGCGGCCGACCTGAGCCAGATCATCACCCACGCCGTCCAGGCCGTCATCGAGAGCGACGCGCCGGTCACCGAGGGCCGCGTGCGCGTGCGGTCCGCCGAGGGCGACACCCGCCACTGGTCGCTGTCGTTCTCACCGGTCCACGACGAGGCGGGCGAGCTGCGCGCCGTCGCGCTGGTGGGCCTCGACGTGACCGAGAGCCGGCAGACCGAGGAGGCGCTGCGCCGCAGCGAGGAGCGTTACCGCTCGCTGGTGGAGGCGCAGTCCCAGCTCGTCTGGATCACCTCGCCCACGGGCGCCGTCGTCGAGGACGCGCCCCAGTGGCGCGCCATCACCGGCCAGGGGCTGGAGGAGTACCTCGCCAACGGCTGGCTGGAGGTCGTCCACCCCGAGGAGCGCCAGCAGACCGAGGAGGCCTGGCGCGAGGCGCTGCGCGGCCGCACGATGTTCGAGTGGAACTACCGGGTCCGCACCCGGGCCAGCGGCTACCGCCACTTCGAGGTGCGCGCGGTGCCGATCATCAGGCACGGCAGGGTCGTGGAGTGGGTCGGCGCCAACACCGACGTCACCCCGCAGCGCGAGGCCGAGGAGATGCGCGGCAGGCTGACCGACCAGCTCGGCGCCGCCGCCCTGCGCACCGCCCGGCTCCAAGGCGCCACGGCCCAGCTCGCCGAGGCCCTGACGGTCGAGCAGGTCGTCCAGGTCATCATCGACGTCGGCCGCACCGCCCTGGCCGCCGACCGCTCGGCCGTGGCGCTGCTCGACACCGACCGCGCCGCGCTCAAGCTGGTCAACGGCGAGGGCATCCCCGAGGTCCAGGGCTCGGGCGACGAGATCCCGCTGTCCCACTCCAACGTGATGACGATGGCCGTCAACAGCCGCCGTCCGGTCTTCGCCGAGTCGCCCGAGTCGCTCAAGGCGCAGCTGCTGGAGGCCGGCGACGACGAGGAGGCGCTGGCGGGGTTCATCAGCCAGGGCGACGAGCGCGCCTGGGTCGGCCTGCCGCTTCTGGCCGCCGGCCGGGCGCTCGGCGCGCTGCGCTTCTCGTTCACGCGCCCGCAGAAGATCTCCCAGGAGGACGGCGTCTTCCTGGAGGCGCTGGCCGGGCAGTGCGCCCTGGCCGTCGAGCGGGCCACGCTCTTCGAGCGCGAGCACCGCACGGCCGAGACGCTCCAGCGCAGCCTGCTGCCCGACCGCCTGCCCGTGGTCAAGGGCCTGGTGCTGGCCCAGCGCTTCCGTTCTGGCAGCCGCCACGTCCAGGTCGGCGGCGACTGGTACGACGCGTTCGTCCTGCAGGACGGGCGTGTCGCGGCGGTCGTCGGCGACGTCATGGGCAAGGGCGTCAAGGCCGCGGCGGGCATGGGCCGCATCCGCAACGCGATGCGGGCGCTCGCGCTCACCAACCCGCCGCCCGCCGCCGTGCTCACGGGCCTCGACCGGGTCTTCGAGGCCACGGAAGAGGAGGAGCAGGTCACCACGCTGGCCTACATGGTCGTCGAGCCGGTCACCGGCGAGGGCACGCTGGCCATGGCGGGCCACCCGCCGCCCGTCCTGGTCTCGCCCCAGGGCACGGCGATCCTGTGCGACGCCGAGCCCGGCACGCCGCTGGGCTGGCCGACCAGTCGCCGGCAGTTCCGGTTCGTGGTGCCGCCGGGACACACCGCGGTGCTCTACTCAGACGGTCTCGTGGAGAACAGGAAGCGAGGGCTTGACGCCGGTCTCGCAGAGATTTGCAGTGTTGTGACCGAAGCGCCGCCTGAGGTGGTCAGCAGTCCGCACATGTTGCTGGACTTCCTGGTTGACCGGATGTTGTCTGGATATGAACAGGATGATGACGTTACCGCGCTCGCAATTCACGTCCCGCCGGCCACGAAGAGTGACTGAATGAAACAGTCATAACGGTTGCTTTCGGGTATCAGTGCCCCGCTTACGTACGCACTACTGTCTTGGTCGGCCTAGGGTGGAGGACAACCGCCGGGAGGTGGCCGTATGGAGTGCGGGGTCGTGCCACAATGCTGTGTCAGGTCCGTCGCGCTTCGCACGGCCTCACCGATCTCCGAGAGAGGCAACAGCCCCCAGCGGGCATCTGGGTCCATTGTCGCCACGCGTTCGTTCGAGAGGTGTTCGTGTCGCCTGCAAGTTCGACTCGCTCGAAGCCACAAGAGCTGAACGAGCCCGTCATTCAGCGACTGCTCGAGCGTGGGCGCTCGCAGGGTTTCCTCGAGTCTGAGGATGTCCGTCAGGCCTTCGAGGAGGCGGACATCCCCATGTCGCACGCCGCCGCGTTCTTGCGGAACCTCAGCAAAGAGGGCGTGACCGTGGTGGTGACCGCCGCGGATTCGGCTGCGCCGAAGAAGTCTCGTGGTCCAGCAAAGCGCCGCACCGCTGCCCCCGTCAAGACCAAGACGGCAGCGGCCGCCAAAGAGCAGCAGCCCGAGACCGTGACCGCGGTCGTGGGCGCCGCTGAGGCCGAGCCGGCCGCCAAGAAGCCGGCTCCGGCCAAGAAGGCCGCTCCCGCTCCGAAGAAGGCGGCTCCGGCCGCCGCCAAGAAGGCCAAGCCAGAAGTCAGCGCTGGGCCTGCCGAGACCAAGCCGAAGGCACCCGAGGGCCTCAAGGCGGCCGACTCCGACGACGACGATCTCGAGCTCGACGGCGACGTGGAGCTGGAGGACCTCGAGGACATCGAGGTCGACGACATCGTGGCCGAGGACGACTCCGACGCCGAGGGTGACTCCGACTCCGACGACGACTCCGACGACGAGCCCAAGGCCGCCGACGTCGCCGCCGCCACCGCGGACAAGACCGAGGACGAGGTCCTCATCCTGTCCGACGACGACGACGACGCCCCAGTCGCCCAGGTGGCCGCCGCCGGCGCCACCGCCGACCCGGTGAAGGACTACCTCAAGCAGATCGGCAAGGTCCCCCTGCTCAACGCTGAGCAGGAGGTCGAGCTGGCCAAGCGCATCGAGGCCGGTCTGTTCGCCGAGGAGCAGCTCGGCGGCGGCGAGACCGACAGTCTGCCGGTCGATGTCCGGGCCGAGCTCGAATGGATCGCCGAAGACGGCCGCCGGGCCAAGAACCACCTGCTGGAGGCCAACCTCCGGCTCGTGGTCTCGCTGGCCAAGCGCTACACCGGGCGCGGCATGCTGTTCCTCGACCTGATCCAGGAGGGCAACCTCGGTCTGATCAGGGCCGTGGAGAAGTTCGACTACACCAAGGGCTACAAGTTCTCCACCTACGCCACGTGGTGGATCCGGCAGGCGATCACGCGTGCCATGGCCGACCAGGCGCGGACCATCCGCATCCCGGTCCACATGGTCGAAGTGATCAACAAGCTGGCCCGGGTCCAGCGGCAGATGCTGCAGGACCTCGGCCGCGAGCCCACGCCGGAAGAGCTGGCCCGCGAGCTGGACATGACGCCCGAGAAGGTCGTCGAGGTCCAGAAGTACGGCCGCGAGCCCATCTCCCTCCACACCCCGCTGGGTGAGGAGGGCGACAGCGAGTTCGGTGACCTCATCGAGGACTCCGAGGCCATCGTGCCGGCCGACGCCGTCAGCTTCACGCTGCTGCAGGAGCAGCTGCACTCCGTTCTCGACACGTTGTCGGAGCGGGAGGCGGGCGTCGTGTCGATGCGGTTCGGCCTCACCGACGGGCAGCCGAAGACGCTCGACGAGATCGGCAAGGTTTACGGGGTCACCCGTGAGCGCATCCGCCAGATCGAGTCGAAGACCATGTCCAAGCTGCGTCACCCGTCCCGGTCCCAGGTTCTGCGCGACTACCTGGACTAGGAGCCACCTCGTCGATCGCCCCGTCCGGAACCCTCCGGGCGGGGCGATCGCCGTTTCCGGGGGCGTCAGGCCGGGTCGGTGACGTGCACGTCGAGCAGCCAGGGGCGGTTCGGCCGCGTGGGCTCGGCGAGGTCGACCGTCCAGCCCAGGTTGCCGAGGGTCTTGGCCAGTTCGCCGGGCATGCCGGGGGCCTCCTCCTGCTGGAGCAGGACGCGGGCGATCTCGCCCCGCGTGGCCTTGGCCATGTGGCTGACGACCTTGCCGTCGCGGAAGACGCGTACCGACACCGACCGGTCGCCGGGCTGCCAGGCCCCCGCGTACGTGGCCGAGCGCAGGTCCACCACCAGCCCCGGCAGCCGGTCCAGCTCCTTGGCCAGGTGCGTGCGCCAGTAGGCGGCCAGGCCGCCCAGCGGCGGCAGGCTGACCCCCATCGACAGGCGGTACGGCGGCACCCGGTCGGAGACGCGCAACACGCCCCACAGGCCGGAGAAGATCAGCACGGACTCCTCCGCCCTGGCCCTGGCGGCGTCGTCCAGGGTGTTCAGGCCGAGGTTGTCGTACAGGACGCCGGTGTAGAGATCGGCGGCAGGAAGGGTGGGCGCGGTCTTCAGCGCCGTGTTCTTGGCCGCCTCGCCCGCCAGACCGGGCGTCAGCCCGAGCACCTGCGCGGCGTCGCGGCGCTTGGAGGCCCGGATGAGCGCGGTCACGACCCGCTTGCGGGCACGGTCGAGCTTGGGGAAGGACAGCTCGCCGAGCGGCGGACCGCTCCCCTCGGCGGCCTTTCCTTCGGACGGCGGCAGCAGAATCAGCACAACCCCACACCCTAACGGGCCGGTCAGAGGGTGTTCGCGCTGGTCGGCTAGGCTGCGCGGATGAACGTCGACCTGCTGGTGCACCAGGCGTGGCCGGCCTACGAGCAGCGTGCCCACGACGGCTGGGTGCTGCGTTCCGCCGGCGGCGTGACCAAACGGGCGAACTCGGTGCTCGCCCTGAATGCCCCCGCCGACCTGGACGCCGCGATCGGCGCCGCCGAGGCGTTCTACGGCGAGCGGGGACAGAGCTGTGCCTTCTCCGTCGGCCCCGGCACCTGGTCCGGCCTGGACGCCGAGCTGGCCCGCAGAGGGTACGAGCTGGTCGATCCGACGGTCGTCATGGCCGGGTCGCCGTCGGCCGAGCCGCGCGGCCCGGTGCGGATCGAGGACCATCCATGGCCGGAATGGCTGGAGACCTGGTGGTCCGTGGACGGCCGGTACGGCGCCGGCCTGGAGGAGGCCGCCCGCATCTGCACCGGCGTGCCCGCCTGGTACGGGGCCGCCGAGGAGGACGGCGTGCCGGTGGCGGTCGGCCGGGTCGTGCCGCAGGGGGGCACGGCGGGGATCTTCTGCATGGCGACGTTGCCGCGGGCCCGGCGGCGCGGGCTGGCCCGTACGGTGCTGCGCGCCCTGACCAGGCATGCCGGGGCGAAGAACGCGTACCTGGTCACCACCGAGCCCAACCACGGGGCCCAGGCTCTGTACCGCAGCGAGGGTTTCCAGACCATCGGCCGATACCACTACCGCGTACGAACACCATGACCTGAGCCGTACGACCAGCCTGGACCACAGGCGTGTGCACGGCCCGAACCACGCCGCGCGCGGAGGGCCTTGGCTCCGGCGCCCAAGCGGCCCTCTGACCACCGTGCGGGGGCCCGGTACACGACAGGCACGGCCTGCGCCCCGCCTCCGCCCGCGCTCTGGATCTGCGTGCACGTGTGTCCAGGGCCGCCGCCTGCGTGCGCCCGGACATCGCCTGCGTGTGGCCTGATTCACCGCCTGCGTGTGCCCTGGACCACCGTCTTCGTGCAACCCGGCGACCGCCTTTGCGCACCCAGCCCTGCCTGTGCGCGGTCTGGCCGCTACGTGCGTGTGACCTGAACCATCGCTTGCGGGCGCTCAGGCCACCGCCTGGACGGGGTTGAACGCAGAACGGCGATCCCGGCGTGGTGTGCCGGGATCGCCGAACTGGCCGTGCAATATGTGGTTATGTGATCACAACGAACACGTCAGCGGTCGTCGTTGGGGTTCATTGATGGGGTTTCGCTGAGGCGAGCCGACTCGTCCAGGATGTCGGCGCCCTTTTCGCGCAGCGCTGCGACGTGCTGACGCCCATGGTGGGCGCAGAACAGCAGCTCCCCACCAACAGGCAGGGTCGCGCGAATGTAGGCCTGGGCGCCGCAGCGGTCGCAGCGGTCGAGGGCCGTCAGCGGCTTAACGGGGGCGAGAGCTCCAGTCACGTATCGCCTTTCGGGTCACCCCCGCCGAAGCGAGGATCTGGCGTCAGTCACTTGAGACAACATCTAACCGGACGTGGACGTTCCCAACCTCCGCCTCGCTACGCCCAGAGCAGAATGTGTCCGAAAGTAATGGTGATCAGCCGGTTGGTAACGGCAAACGTGTCGCCATGGCAAGCTTGTACGCGCGCCTGAGGGAAGAACGGTAGGCTACGCACACGTGTTCGATGCTTAGACCAGGGGAGCAAGAGTGACGGTAGTGGAGGCGGGTTACACAGCTCGTCACCTGTCGGTGCTTGAGGGCCTCGAGGCCGTACGCAAGCGGCCGGGCATGTACATCGGGTCCACCGACAGCCGCGGGCTCATGCACTGCCTCTGGGAGATCGTGGACAACGGGGTCGACGAGGCCCTGGCCGGCCACTGCGACCGCATCGAGGTCGAGCTCTACGCCGACGGCTCCATCGAGGTGCGGGACAACGGCCGCGGCATCCCCGTTGACATCCATCCCAAGACCGGCCTGGCCGGCGTCGAGCTCGTCTACACCAAGCTTCATGCCGGCGGCAAGTTCGGCAGCGGCTCCTACGGCGCCTCCGGCGGCCTCCACGGCGTGGGCGCCTCCGTGGTCAACGCCCTGTCCTCCCGGCTCGACGTCGAGGTCGACCTCGACGGGCGGGTCCACGAGATCAGCTTCAGGCGCGGCGTGCCCGGCGTCTTCGACGGCGACGGGCCCACGGCCAAGTTCAAGAAGAAGTCCGGGCTGCGGATCGGCGGCAACCTGCCCAAGAACGTCACGGGCACCCGTGTGCGCTTCTGGGCCGACAAGCAGATCTTCCTGCCCGACGCCGAGGTCTCGCTCGACGAGATCCACGTGCGCCTGCGGCAGACCGCGTTCCTGGTGCCCGGCCTGACCCTGGCGGTCTTCGACAGCAGGGGCGAGGAGCGTACCGGCGAGGAGTTCCGCTTCGACGGCGGCATCTCCGAGTTCACCGAGTTCCTGGCCCGCGACGAGCCCGTCTGCGAGGTGCTGCGGCTGCAGGGCGTGGGCCACTTCCACGAGACCGTGCCGGTCCTCGACGACCAGGGCCACATGACGCCCACCGAGGTGCAGCGCGAGCTCACCGTCGACGTGGCGGTCCGGTGGGGCAAGGGTTACGAGTCGACCGTGCGCTCGTTCGTCAACGTGATCGCCACGCCCAAGGGCGGCACCCACCTGACCGGTTTCGAGCGCGGCCTGGTCCGCACGATCAACGAGCTGCTGCGCGAGACCCGGCTGCTGAAGAGCGGCGACGACCCGGTCAACAAGGAGGACATCTCCGAGGGGCTGACCGGCGTGGTCACCGTCCGGGTGCCCGAGCCGCAGTTCGAGGGGCAGACCAAGGAGGTGCTCGGCACCTCCGCGGCCACCCGCATCGTCTCCCACGTGGTCTCGCGCGAGCTCAAGGAGCTGTTCGCCAACCCGCCGCGCGGGTTCAAGCAGCCGCTGCGGGCCGTGCTGGAGAAGATCGTCGCCGCCGCCAAGGCCCGCATCGCGGCCCGTGAGCACCGCGACAACCAGCGGCGCAAGAGCGCCCTGGAGAACTCCGCGCTGCCCGCCAAGCTGGTCGACTGCCGCAGCGACGCCGTCGACCGCAGCGAGCTGTTCATCGTCGAGGGCGACTCCGCGCTCGGCACGGCCAAGCTGGCCCGCGACTCCGAGTTCCAGGCGCTGCTGCCGATCCGCGGCAAGATCCTCAACGTGCAGAAGGCGTCCGTGAGCGACATGCTCAAGAACGCCGAGTGCGCCGCGATCATCCAGGTGGTGGGGGCCGGGTCGGGGCGTTCGTTCGACATCGAGGCGGCCCGCTACGGCAAGGTCATCCTCATGGCCGACGCCGACGTCGACGGCGCGCACATCCGCTGCCTGCTGCTCACCCTGTTCCACCGCTACATGCGGCCGATGGTGGAGGCCGGCCGGGTGTTCGCGGCCGTGCCGCCGCTGCACCGCATCGAGCTCACCAACCCCGGGCGCGGCAAGGAGAAGTACATCTACTGCTACTCCGACGCCGAGCTGCAGAAGGTCCTGCGCGACCTGGAACGGCGGGGCAAGCGCTGGAAGGACCCGGTGCAGCGGTACAAGGGCCTGGGGGAGATGGACGCCGACCAGCTCGCCGAGACCACGATGGACCCGCGGCACCGGGTGCTGCGCCGGGTGCGCATCGAGGACGCCGAGGGGGCCGAGGCCATCTTCAGCCTGCTCATGGGGAGCGACGTGGCGCCGCGACGGGAGTTCATCGTCAGCAGCGCGGCCGAGGTCGACCGCGACCACATCGACGCCTGAGCCTGGAGGCTCTCACCCGGGGTCACGCCCCTGGCCCCGGGTTTCGCTGACACCGGCTCAAGCAAGGGCCCAGATTTCCGGGGGCCTTGCGCCCATGTCCGCGGCGCTACCCTGCTTCAACCTCGTTGACAGGACACCATCGGGTCGCAACGCGATGCCGGGCTTCCGCGATGGCCTCCCATGTGTCCCCGACCGTAAGACGGGCGCGTGTCATGGGGCTGCGCCCTGGCCGGGCTTCGGCGGGCCACCGAATGTCATGTCACCGCGCCTCAATTTGGCTCCTGGGCGCTCAAGGTGCGTCATCGGGCCAGGCGATGTTGGGTACGGGAGGACGCCGGATTCCGGGTGTCATCGGGCCAGGGCGACGCCGGGCTCACGAGGACGCCGGATTGTAGGGGCAACGGGCTCAGAGCGGGCACCGGCTCAGGGGGACATTCAGGGCCTCGGAACGCCCCCGGGCAGCAGGGTTTCTGGCCCAAAGAGGTGTGGGGTTGGCGCGCGGGCTGGCTTGAGGAAGTCCTCATGGGAGGTCGGCGCGGAGCTCCCGGCCGGGGCGCGGGCGCTACACGTTTGGTAGGGCGAAGGGCTGCTTGGCAACCCCGGCGACCCGGTCTCGAAGGGTTCTGCCCCGGTCGGAAGGGCCTGTCGCTCCCGCCGCCAGACGGCCCGCCCTGGCGGCACGCTGGTCACAGGGCGTTCAGGGGGCGCTTGCGGTGATGCGCTCTCTGCCGCACGTGGTCTTTCGCAGGCAACTCGGTCTCGCCCGCCACCGACGGCTCGGCCGGATGGGATGGGCTTCGGTTGCAGCGCAGCGCGCCTTGGGTTCTGTGCCGGCTGCGGAGATGTGCAGCGGGTATGGGCCGCTCGGGCCCGTTCATGGTTACGCCTAAAGCCCCGACCGGGGTAGTGGGCGCGTCGGCTTGGGGCGTCACCCGGAACCTGCGCCGCTTCGGTGTGCCCGCGCAGAACGTGGGAGCCAGTCATCGCGGTGGCCGCTGGAAGGCGCGCTTGGGAGATCGAGGGCCTTGCACCAGCTTCGTTGACCGGCGTCGCACCGGACGGGCACTGGCCCCAAGGCCCTCAGGGCTCAGGTAGGGCTCTGAGGCCAACGGCTGGGGCTGGGGCGCTCCTAGGGCTTTCTGGCGGCTCCTGGGGCCCTGTGGCGGCGTTGGTGGGCGCGCTGGCGGGCCTCTAGGTGTTGCGGTGCAGCGAGGTGCACGGTGGGCCGCCCGCATGAGGGGCCCGAGAGGAGGCATGAGGGGCCCGAGAGGAGGCATGAGGGGGAGGGTGGCAAGTCGGGGAGCGAGGTAGGGGCCTGGGCCTGGTGCCCAGCAGCGGGATTGCATGTGGGGCTTGAGTGCTCATGGCGCATAGGCCCTGCTGGTGGGGATGGCTGCTTCTGGGACTGGCAATTCCCCGGTCCCGGGCTCGGTTCTGGGCTCTTGGTCGGCTTCTGTGGTGGGTGGGGGTTCCGGCCTGCTTCGTGCTTCCCTCCTTGTGGAGGGTAAGCGTCAATTACCTAGTGTCATCCACGGGTCGGCGGGGTACGGGCGGGACGCAGCCGTTTCGCGGATTACCTCCTCGGACGAGCCCTGCCAGATCCCCCCACGAAGTTCACGGCCCCGATGGGCGGGGGGAGAGGAACGGCGATGGGGGTGACCGCGGGCGCGGCGGTGGATCTGGGGGCGGCGCGCATGCAGATGGCGTTGTCCCTCGGCTGGCACATCATCATCGCCTGTCTCGGCGTCGGCATGCCCGCCATCACCCTGCTGGCCGAGTGGCGCGGGCATCGCACCGGGGACAACAACTACCGGCTGCTGGCGCGACGCTGGGCCAGGGCGCTCGGGGTGCTGTTCGCGGTCGGCGCGGTCTCGGGGACGATCCTGTCGTTCGAGATGGGCCTCCTGTGGCCGGGCATGATGGGCGTGTACGGCGAGGTCATCGGCCTGCCGTTCTCGCTGGAGGGCATCGCGTTCTTCGTCGAGGCCATCTTCCTCGGCATCTACCTGTACGCCTGGGACCGCCTGCGTCCCGTCCCGCATCTGCTGACCGGGATCCCGATCGTGCTGGCGGGGGTGGCCAGCGCGTTCTTCGTGGTCGCCGCCAACGCCTGGATGCAGCAGCCCACCGGGTACGAGGTCGCGGGCGGCCGGATCGTGGCCGTCGATCCATGGGCGGCGATGTTCAACCGGGCCACGCCGCCCCAGACCGTGCACATGATCCTGGCGGCGTTCATGGTGGCCGGGTTCCTGATGGCCGGCGTGTACGCGGTCGCCATGCTGCGCGGCCGGCGCGACCGCTACCACCGGCTCGGCCTGCTGCTGCCGCTCACGGTCGCGGCGGCCGTCACGCCCGTGCAGATCGGCGTCGGCGACTGGGCCGCGCACTTCGTGGCCGAGTACCAGCCGGTCAAGCTGGCCGCCATGGAGGGCGTGTTCCGTACGGGCCGGGGCGTGCCGCTGCACCTGGGCGGGGTCGCGGTGGACGGCGAGCTGAAGTACGCCCTGGAGATCCCCTACGGCCTGTCCCTGCTGGCCCACTGGAACCCGCACGCGGAGATCGCCGGCCTGGAGCAGGTGCCGCTCGCCGACCGGCCGCCGGTCAACATGGTGCACTGGGCGTTCCAGATCATGGTGCTGGTGGGCTTCGGGCTGCTGCTGCTCGGGGCCTGCCTCGCGCTGTCCTGGAAACGGCGGCGTGACCTGCCGGAGTCCCCGTGGTTCCTGCGCGCCGCCGCGCTGTCGGGCGTGGCCGCCGTGCTGGCGCTGGAGAGCGGCTGGGTGGTCACCGAGGTCGGACGCCAGCCGTGGATCGTGTTCCGGGTGATGCGCACGGCGGAGGCGGTCAACCCCGCGCCGGGCCTGGTGTACGGGTTCGCGCTGGTCACGGCCGTCTACGTGGTCCTGACCGTGGCCACCGTGTACGTGATGCGCCGTCTGTCCCGCGACGTGCCGGTGCCGCTGGCGCCGCAGGAGCCCGACGTCACCGGCTACAAGGTCGTGTGACGATGCCGCTGCCGCAGATCATGCTGGCCGTCCTGTGGATCGGGCTGACGGCGTACGTCCTGTTCGGCGGCGCCGACTTCGGCGGCGGCGTCTGGGACCTGCTGGCGGGCGGCGCCGAGCGCGGCCGGCGGCGGAGGGACCTGGTGGAGCACTCCATCGGCCCGGTCTGGGAGGCCAACCACGTCTGGTTGATCTTCGTGATCGTGCTGGCCTGGACCGGCGTGCCGTCGGTGTTCGCCTCGGTCGCCTCCACCCTCTACATCCCGCTCACGCTGGTGGCGCTGGGCGTGATCGGGCGCGGCGCGGCGTTCGCGTTCCGCAAGGTCTCCTCGCGGCTCTGGCAGCGGCGGCTGTTCGGCGCCACCTTCGCCTTCTCCTCGGTGGTGACCCCGTTCTTCCTCGGCGCCGCGGCGGGCGGCATCGCCTCCGGCCGGGTGCCGCCCGGCGTCGCCAAGGGCGACCTGGTCGGGAGCTGGGTCAACCCCACGTCGATGGCGGTCGGCGCGCTGGGCGTCGGCACGGCCGCGTACCTGGCCGCCGTCTACCTGACCCGCGACGCCCAGCGCGGCGGCCAGGAGGACCTGGCCGAGGAGTTCCGGCGGCGGGCGCTGGGCTGCGGGGCGGTGGTCGGCGTGCTGGCGGCGGTGAGCCTGCTCGTGCTGCGCGCCGACGCGCCCGCCCTGTTCGCCGAGCTGACCACCGGCCGCGCCCTGCCGCTGCTGGCGCTGTCGGTGCTGGCCGGGCTGGCCTCGCTGGTGCTGCTGTGGCGGCGGGCCTATCTGGCGGTACGCCTCAGCGCCGCGCTGGCCGTGACCGGGCTGCTGTGGGGCTGGGGCGTGGGGCAGTATCCCGTGCTGCTCCCCGGCCTCACCCTCGACCAGGCCGCGGCCACCGACGCGGTGCTGGCGGCCAGCCTGGGCTCGCTGGCCGTCGGCGCGGTCCTGCTGGTCCCGTCGTTGTGGTGGTTGTACGCCACCTTCCAGCGCGAGCGCGGCGAGATCAGTCGCCGACCGGCGTGAGCAGGCCCGTGCGCACGTCGTAGATCGCGCCCGTCACCGGCATGTCGGCGGGCAGGAACGGGGTCGTGCGGATGCGGGTGAGGTCGTGGCGCAGCGCCTCGCCCTGGTCGGGGACGGTGTGGAACTCCAGGCTGCGGGTGTCGACCCCGCGGGCGCTGGTCAGGTCGTGCACGTCGGCGTCCGTCACCTTGGTCATCCCGCAGTCGGTGTGCGGCATGACCAGGACGCGCTCGACGCCCAGCAGGTACACGGCGAGGACCAGCGTGCGCAGCACGTCGTCGGTGACCCGCGCGCCGGCGTTGCGCAGGATCTTGGCGTCGCCGGGCTGCAGGCCCAGCAGGCCCAGCGGGTCGATGCGGGAGTCCATGCAGGTCACCACGGCAAGCCCGCGGGCTGCCCGGCCGGTGAGCCCGGAGTCGCCGAAGTCCTTGGCGTACTTCGCGTTGGCGGCATACAGGTCGTCGAACGCAGTCATGCCTCAGATCTTCCCTTACGTCCCAAAGATGATGCTTTCCGGGGTGGCGACTGGCGCGAGTTCCCGAAGGTCCCACGAAAATCACTCACCTTGCGTGATGATGTCGTCACCATCTGTACGTCGTCGAAGAAGGTCAGTCGTGAGTAGGTCCGAATCGCTCGCCGCGTATCTCCGCGCTCAGGCCCGGCGCCGCCTCGACCGTGTGGAGTCCAACGACGACGGGCGCAACGCCAGATGCGCGCTGGCCCTGCTCGACACCGCCGCGTACGCCGCCGGCCTGCCCGAGGACGACCCGATCATCCTCATGCTCGACCAGGCGGGCTGCTACGGGCCGCTCGGCTGCGAGGAGTTCGACCCTGGGGAGGCCGGCGTCCGGCTGATCCGGTCGTGGACCGGCGGCGAGCCCCACGAACTCCTGCTCGCCCTGCCCGCCGCCATCGAGGCCGCCGCCTCCGCCTGACCGCGTTCAGGCCGCGGTCAGGCCCTGTTCAGGCCGTGGGCTCGTTCCCGGGCCGCCACTTGATGCCGCAGCCGATCGAGGCGCGCTGCTCGGCCGGGACGGGATCGCCCGCCAGCAGCGCGTCGACCGCCGCGCGCAGCGAGGAGCCCGTCACCGGG
This sequence comes from Nonomuraea sp. NPDC003560, assembly GCF_042878785.1. Classification (NCBI taxonomy): domain Bacteria; kingdom Bacillati; phylum Actinomycetota; class Actinomycetes; order Streptosporangiales; family Streptosporangiaceae; genus Nonomuraea; species Nonomuraea sp. NPDC003560. The sequence continues at coordinate 194,649 of NZ_JBIAOF010000001.1, forward strand.
ACCGAGTTGCCCGGGCGCGACCCGTCGAACTCTCCCCGGTAGACGAGCCGCAGGTCGCCGTCGTAGAGGAAGAAGTCGGGCGTGCAGGCCGCGCGGTAGGCCTTGGCGACGTCCTGGGTGTCGTCCAGCAGGTACGGGAACGGGAACCCCGCGCGCCGGGCCTGCCCGGCCAGGTGTGTGGGATCATCGTCGGGGTAGTTCACGCTGTCGTTGCTGCAGATGCCCACCACCGACAGCCTGGAGCCGTAGCCCGCGGCCAGCGTGCCGAGGCCCGTCTCGATGTGCCGTACGTAGGGGCAGTGGTTGGACAGGAAGACCACGAGCGTGGCGGGAGAGCCCTTGAGGTCCGCGAGCGAGACGCTGCCGCCGTCGATGGCGGTGAGGTCGAAGGCGGGCGCGGGAGTGCCCAGGGGAACCATGAACGAATTGGCAGCCATGACCCCCATTCTCGTCGGCCGGGACGCCGGCGAAACAAGTCCAGGAGGTGAATGATGGCCGGCATCGCGGAGTTCCGCACGACGGTCCTCGACTGCCCGGAGCCGCGGGCGCTCGCCGAGTTCTACTCGCGCCTGCTCGGCTGGCCCGTCACGTACGAGGACGACACCTGGGTGGTCGTCGAGGACGGCGGCTCGCCCAAGCGCCTGGCCTTCCAGCGCGTGCCCGGCCACCGGCCGCCGACCTGGCCGGAGGGCGATCGGCCGCAGCAGCTCCACATCGACGTCACCGTCACCGACATGGACAAGGCCGAGCGGCAGGTGCTGGAGATCGGCGCGACCAAGCACGAGCGGCAGCCGAGCGAGGACGACAGCTTCCGGGTCTTCCTCGACCCCGCCGGCCACACGTTCTGCCTCTGCCGCGACTGACCGGACACCCGCCCCGCGCAGGCGGGGCGGGCCTCCGTGACGCCGGTCAGCCGGGGATCACTCCTCGTCGGTCGCCGGCGGCGCCGGCGCGTCGGCCTGCGGCCCCGCGGCCAGGGCGCCGCCGACGGCGCCGATGGTGTGGGTCAGCCGCACGCCGGAGCCGTCGCGGCGGCCGATCTCCTCCGGCAGCGGCACCGGCTTGCCCACCGCCGACACGGCCTTGGCGGGCGCGGGGCCGGCCCAGGCGAGCAGCAGCTCGTCCTCGCCCTTCAGGAACCGCTGGGCCCGCACGCCGCCGGTGGCCCGGCCCTTGGCAGGGAACTCGGCGTAGTCGGAGACCTTGCCGCCCCCGACCTGCGTGCCCGGCAGCGCCGTCGAGGACCCGGCCACGGTGACCACCTGCGCCGGACGCGAGGGGTCGACCACGCCGAACCAGATCACCCGGGCGCCGCCGTCGAGCCGGATGCCGGCCATGCCGCCGGCCGGACGCCCCTGGGGGCGCACCAGCGAGGCCGGGTAACGCAGGAGCTGGGCGTCGGAGGAGATGAAGACCAGGTCGTGGTCCTCGGAGTCGAGCTCGGCGGCGCCCACCACGGTGTCGCCGTCCTTGAGAGTGATCACTTCGAAGTCGTCGCGGTTGGCCGGGTAGTCGGGCACCACCCGCTTGACCACCCCCTGGGCCGTGCCGAGCGCCAGCCCGGGGCTGTCGGGGTCGAGCGAGCCGAGGCCCACGACCTTCTCGTCGGGCTGCAGCGAGACGAACTCGGAGACCGGATGGCCGCCCGACAACGTCGGCGGGTTGGCCGAGGGCGGCAGCGTCGGCAGGTCGACGACCTGGACCCGGATCAACCGGCCCAACGACGTCACCACGCCCACCTCGCCGCGTACGGACGTGCGGGCCACCGACACCAGCACGTCGTGCGCCGAACGGTCGCCCTCACCCGCCAGCGGAGCCGCGTCGGAGGTGCGGGCCAGCAGCCCCGTGGAGGACAGCAGCGCCCAGCACGGGTCGTCGGCCACCTGGAGCGAGGCCACCGGCGTGCGGGCCACGCCCGGCGCCTCCAGCAGCACGGTACGGCGCGGCGTGGCGTACTTCTTGGCCACCTCGGCCAGCTCGCCCGAGACCACCTGCCGCAGCTTCGCCTCCGAGGACAGGATCTCGGTGAGCGCCGCGATCTCCTCGCTCAGCGTCTGCTTCTCCTGGTCGAGCTCCAGCTTGTCGAACCGGGTCAGCCGGCGCAGCGGCGTGTCGAGGATGTAGGCGGCCTGGATCTCGGTCAGGTCGAAGACCTCCATCAACCGGGCGCGGGCCTGCGCCGAGTCGTCGGAGGAACGGATGACCTGGATGACCTCGTCGATGTTGAGCAGCGCGATGATCAGGCCGTCGACCAGGTGCAGGCGCTCCTCGCGCTTGCGCCGGCGGTACTCGGACCTGCGCCGCACGACCTCCAGCCGGTGGTCGACGTAGACCTGCAGCAGCTCGCGCAGGCCGAGCGTGCGCGGCTCGCCGTCGACCAGGGCGACGTTGTTGATGCCGAAGGTCTCCTCCATCGGCGTGAGCCGGTAGAGCTCCTCCAGGACGGCCTCGGGGATGAAGCCGTTCTTGATCTCGATGACCAGGCGCAGGCCCTTGTGCCGGTCGGTGAGGTCCTTCAGGTCGGCGATGCCCTGGAGCTTCTTGCTGGTCACCAGCTCCTTGATCTTGGTGACCACGCGCTCGGGGCCGACGTTGTAGGGCAGCTCGGTGACGATGATGCCCTTGCGCCGCGGCGTGATCTGCTCGACCGCGCACCTGGCCCGCATGCGGAACGTGCCGCGCCCGGTCTCGTAGGCGTCGCGCACGCCCTGGAGCCCGATGATCGAGCCGCCGGTCGGCAGGTCGGGGCCGGGCACGAACTTCATCAGCTCGTCGAGCGTGGCGTCGGGCTTCTTGATCAGGTGGCGGGCGGCGGCCACGACCTCGGCGAGGTTGTGCGGCGCCATGTTGGTCGCCATGCCGACCGCGATGCCGGTGGTGCCGTTGACCAGCAGGTTGGGGAACGCCGACGGCATGACCGTGGGCTCGGTCTCCTGGCCGTCGTAGTTGGGCTTGAAGTTGACGGTGTCCTCGTCGAGCGACTCCACCATGAGCATCGCCGCCGGGGCCAGCCTGGCCTCGGTGTACCGCATGGCGGCCGGCAGGTCGTCGGGGGAGCCGAAGTTGCCGTGGCCGTCGACCAGCGGCAGGCGCATCGAGAACGGCTGCGCGAGGCGCACGAGGGCGTCGTAGATGGCGCTGTCGCCATGGGGGTGGAGCTTGCCCATGACGTCGCCGACGACGCGGGAGGACTTGACGTGGCCGCGCTCTGGACGCAGGCCCATCTCGCTCATGGAGTAGAGGATGCGCCGCTGCACCGGTTTGAGGCCGTCGCGAGCGTCGGGCAGAGCCCGCTGGTAGATCACCGAGTACGCGTACTCGAGATAGCTCTTGCGCATCTCGGAGGAGACGTCGATGTCGACGATCCGCTCCTCGAAGTCCTCAGGCGGGGGTGCAGTCGTACGTCGGGCCATGTCGAACATTGTGCCGAAGAGACTCGGGTGCCCGCGACTCGTCGGCGCGCCGCCCCGGGCTTGACCAAGCAATTGCTTGGGTCTTACCGTCGGAGGCGAGGACCCCGTCCACCCGCCTCCGGAGGCTTCGCCATGATCGAGTTCCATCCCGTGACCAAGCACATCGGCGCCGAGGTCACCGGGGTCGATCTGCGCAAACCCCTCTCCCCGGAAGACGTCGCGACCCTGCGCGAGGGGTGGCTGCGGCACCTGGTGCTGTTCTTCCGCGACCAGCACATCGACGACGAGCAGCACCTGCAGTTCGCCCTCAACTTCGGCACGATCAACCACCCGGCGTTCAAGAAGGACTCCGGCAGCCCGATCCACATCCTCGACCAGACCTCCCCGAAGGGCGAGGGCGGGGACGAATGGCACAGCGACAACACCTTCGAGCCCACGCCGCCGATGGGCTCGCTGCTGCGCTGCATGCAACTGCCGAGCGTGGGCGGCGACACCTGCTGGGCCAACACCTACCTGGCCTACGAGACGCTGTCGCCGTCGATCCAGCGGCTGTGCGACGAGCTGACCGCCGTGCACGACATCACGATGTCGATGAAGAAGGCGATCTCCAAGGGGCACCCGTTCGACCTGGCCGAGATCCAGGCCAAGTGGCCGCCGGTGGAGCGCCCGGTGGTCCGCGTGCACGCCGAGACCGGGCGCAAGGCCCTGTTCGTCAACCGGGCCTCCACCACCCGCCTGGTGGGGCTGAGCGACCGGGAGAACGAGGCCCTGCTGCCGCTGCTCATCGACCACATCCGCTCGCCCGAGTACCAGTGCAGGCTGAACTGGCGTCCCGGCACGCTGGCCTTCTGGGACAACCGACCCACCCAGCACTACGCGGTCGCCGACTACACCGAACGCCGCCGCATGCACCGCGTCACGATCAACGCCTTCCCCGAGCACGCGGACGAGGAGCGCCTCACAGCTTGAGCGAGGCCCAGCCCGACAGGGCGAGGAACAGGAACAGCAGCGTCTCCACGCCGTAGACGATGTTGCGTCCGGTCGGGCCGAACAGCACGTACGCCACGGCGGCGAGCGTGCACCCGACCACGAGGAGCACGTCCACCACCCCGAGCACGATCGCCAGCGCGAGGCGCACCAGGAACCACAGGAAGCCCAGGCCGAACCAGCTCGACATCGTGGAGTCGTCGTAGGCCCACCTGGACAGCGCCATGGGGGAGTAGAAGGAGGTGTCCCAGTACTCCTGCCAGCGCTCCCCGACGCCTGCCGACCGCTCCTTGACGGTGGCCTGGGCGTTCTTGAACTCGATGGTCCGCACGGCGCCGTTCGTCACGTCGATGAGCACCTGCCGGCGGACGACCTGGATCACGGCCGTGCCGTTCACCACGGCCATGAACTCGCCGGAACCGCTGTTGACCTTGTAGATGTGATCGAAGCCCGCCACGTCCGGCTTGTCCGGGCTTCTGCGGGCGTCGCGGACGACCACGTAGAAGGCGTCGTCGTCGGCCTCGGGCAGGTTGTACTCGGCGCCGATCGAGAAGATGCCGACCGGCGTGACCAGCGAGGTCTCCCCCGAGACCTGCACCTTGCCGTCGCTTCCCCATTCCAGCTTCACCGGCAGGAAGGCGGGGTGGTAGGACGCCTTCACGTCGGTCCCGGCGCAGCCCGCCGTGGTGAGGATCATGACGGCCAGCACCACCCGGGCCATCATCTCGAAGTGATCTTTCGTGTTCCTCCGGCGACGCGTCGCCGCCGGTACGACCGGGGTGTGGACAAGCCCCGTCATCAGCCCTCCTGGGGGGCGAAAGCGCTTGACGACTGCTCAACGTTCCGTCCCGCCCCCCGGTTCCGCACGGCGGACCCCGCACCTTCGTCCGGACGGGGACGCGCGGTGGGCCTGTTCCGTCGGTGGAAGCTGGTAATAAGGGGGGCATGATTGAAGCCCCCGACGCGGCGATGCTGCGCGAAGAGGCCGAGGAGCGGCTGCGGGCCCTGGCCGGCGACCACGCCCGGCTGCGAGACGACCAGTGGTCCGCCATCGAGGCGCTCGTGCTCGACCGGCGCAGGGTCCTCGTCGTGCAGCGCACCGGCTGGGGCAAGTCCGCCGTCTACTTCGTGGCCACCGCCCTGCTGCGCGAGCTCGGCGAGGGCCCCACGGTCATCGTCTCGCCGCTGCTCGCCCTCATGCGCAACCAGATCGCCGCCGCCGAGCGCGCCGGCATCAGGGCCGTCACCATCAACTCCGCCAACCCCGAGGCGTGGGAGGAGATCTACGGCCAGGTCGCCGAGGGCATGGTCGACGTGCTGCTGGTCAGCCCCGAGCGGCTCAACAACCCCGACTTCCGCGACAACGTGCTGCCCGAGCTGGCCGAGAGCGCCGGGCTCGTGGTCGTCGACGAGGCCCACTGCATCTCCGACTGGGGCCACGACTTCCGGCCCGACTACCGCCGGCTCGCCACGCTGTTCGACGAGCTGCCGCCCGGCATCCCGGTGCTGGCCACCACCGCCACGGCCAACGCCCGCGTCACCCGCGACGTCGCCGAGCAGATGGGCGAGGGCACGTTCGTGCTGCGCGGCCCGCTGGAGCGCGAGAGCCTCCACCTGAGCGTCGTCAAGCTGCCCTCGGCCGAGCAGCGCCTGGCCTGGCTGGCCCAGACCCTGCGCGAGCTGCCGGGCTCCGGCATCGTCTACACGCTCACCGTCGCCGCCGCCCACGAGATCGCCGGCTACCTGCGCGAGCAGGGTCACGAGGTGGCCGCCTACTCCGGCCAGACCGACCCGGCCGAGCGGCTGGCGGCGGAGGAGGCGCTGCTCAACAACAAGATCAAGGCGCTGGTCGCCACGAGCGCGCTCGGCATGGGGTTCGACAAGCCCGACCTGGGCTTCGTCGTGCACGTCGGCGCGCCGCAGTCGCCCGTCGCCTACTACCAGCAGGTCGGCCGGGCCGGGCGCGGCGTCGAGCGGGCCGAGGTCATCCTGCTGCCCGGCACGGAAGACCGCGAGATCTGGGCCTACTTCACCTCCCTGGCCTTCCCGCCCGAGCCCGTCGTGCGCGCCACGCTCCAGGCGCTCGAACAGGGCGGCGTGATGTCCACCCAGGCCCTGGAGACCGCGGTCGACCTGAGCCGCAGCCGCCTGGAGATGATGCTCAAGGTCCTCGACGTCGACGGAGCCGTGCGCCGGGTCAAGGGCGGCTGGGAGTCCACCGGCGAGCCCTGGGCCTACGACACCGAGCGCTACGCCCGCATCGCCGCCGAGCGCAAGGCCGAGCAGGACGCCATGCTGCGCTACCTGACCACCGAGGAGTGCCGCGAGCAGTACCTGCGCAGGCACCTCGACGACGACACCGCCACGCCCTGCGGCCGCTGCGACAACTGCACCGGCCGCCACCGCTCGCCGGAGATCGCCGCCCAGGCCGTCGAGACCGCCCGCGAACGTCTGAGCAGGCCCGGCGTCGAGATCGAGGCGCGCAGGCAGTGGCCCACCGGCCTGGCCGACCTGTCCGGCAGGATCAAGCCCGAGCTCGGCGCCGAGCCGGGCCGCGCGCTCGGCCGGCTGACCGACATCGGCTGGGGCAACCGGCTGCGCGAGCTGCTCGCCGGAGCCGACGGGCCGATGGCCGACGACATGTTCAAGGCCGTCGTCCAGGTGTTGTCGGCGTGGGACTGGCAGGAGCGGCCGGTGGCCGTGGTCAACGTGCCGTCGGCGACGCGCCCGCAGCTCGTGCGCGGCTTCGCCGAACGGCTGGCGCAGGTGGGCCGGCTGACCTACCTGGGCGAGCTGGGCTACCGGGCGGGGTCGCCCGGCCGGCAGTTCAACAGCGCCAAGCGCGTCCAGGCGATCAGGGGCACGCTGGCGATGCCGAAGGACCTCGGCGCCGCGATCGCGCAGTGCGGCGGCCCGGTGCTGCTGATCGACGACCGCGTGGACACGGGCTGGACGATGACCCTGGCGGCGGCCCTGATCCGGCACGCGGGCGCGCCGGCGGTGCTGCCGCTCGCGCTGGCCACCACGTCCTGACCGGCGGAAGGAAGCCCGGCCGGGGCAGGGGAAGCCCGGCCGGGGAACGGGTCAGAACGGCGGGCGCGCGCCCAGGTGCATGATGGCCTTGGCGGCGAGCCGGCACCCGGCGGCCAGCGACTCGGCCGGCGGCTTGCCGGCCAGCCACGGCGGCAGGAACCCGGCCGAGAACGCGTCACCCGCGCCCGTGCCGTCGACGATCTTGTCGACCGGCTCGGCGGCCACCCGGACCGGGTCGGGGCGGCCGTTGCTGAACCACAGCGCGCCCTCGGCGTTCATCTTGATGACGACCTGCGGGAACCACGCGGTGAGCACCTTGGCGGCGGCCTCGGCGTCGTCGCGGCCGGTCAGCACCTTGGCCTGGTCGATGTTGGCGAACAGCAGCTTCGCGCCGTTGGTCCATTCGAGGAACGGCTCGGCGCCCGTGCGCTCCAGCGGCGCCGAGGAGGCGCAGTCGACGGAGATCGACATGCCCGTGCGGCGCGCCATGTCGAGCGCCGCCAGACCGGCGTCGCGCGAGCCCTCGTTGACCAGCGTGTAGCCCGACAGGTGCAGGTGGGCGCCCGAGGCGAACAGGTCGCGCGGCAGGTCTTCGGGGGACAGGGCGGCGTTGGCGCCCGGGTCGGAGAGCATCGTGCGCTCGCCCTTGTGTGTGACGAGCACCACGCAGGTGCCGGTGGGCCGCTCGGGATCCATGACGAGCCGGGCGTCGACGCCGTAGCCCATCAGCTCCATGTCGCGGTTGCGGCCGGTGATGTCGGCGCCCCGGCGGCCGATGAAGGCCACCTCCGCGCCCTCGACGGCGAGCCACGAGGCGATGTTGGCGCCGGAGCCGCCGCCGTGCATCGTCACGATCGCGGGCGTGTCACTCGCCCTGGCGAGCGCGTAACGGGCGCGCGCGACCGCGTCGGTCATGAGATCGCCCACCACGACGACCCGCGTCATGATGCCACCACCTTGCTGCCTTCAGAACGACCCTGGCCACGGCAAAACTAACAGCTTCCGGGCTGTTCGTGGGGCTGACCCCGGACACCGGGCAGCAGTCGATGCACAAGCGTTGCCCAAGAGGCCCACCGGTCTTGGCATGTGGGATGCGGGTTTACGCTCGTGGCGTGGAGGCACAGTATCCGGCTCACTGGGAGGCCGACGTCGTCCTGGCCGACGGGGGCACCGCGCACGTGCGCCCCATCAGGCCCGCCGACGCCGACCGTCTCCGTGCTTTCTACTCCCGTCTGTCGGCCGAGTCGATCTATTTCCGGTTCTTCGGCCCCCGGCCCCGGCTGTCCGACCGCGACGTCGAGCGCTTCACCAACGTCGACTACGTCAACCGCGTGGCCCTCATCGCCACCATCGGCGCCGAGATGGTCGCGGTCATCCGCTACGACCGCACCGAGCCGGGCGAGGCCGAGGTCGCCTTCCTGGTCGAGGACGCCCACCAGGGCAGGGGCGTGGCCTCCGTCCTGCTGGAGCACCTGGCGGCCACGGCCCGCGAGCGCGGCATCGAGCGGTTCGTCGCCGACGTGCTGCCCGCCAACATGAAGATGATGGGCGTCCTGCGGCAGGCCGGCTACACCGCGCAGAGCCAGTTCGCCGACGGCGTCGTCCGCATGACCCTCGACCTGACCCCGACCGAGACCTCGGCGGAGGTGACGACCTCGCGCGAGCACCGGGCCGAGTCGCGCTCGATCGCGCGCCTGCTGGCCCCCGGCTCGGTCGCGGTCATCGGCGCCTCGCGCGAGCCCGGCGGCGTCGGCCAGACCGTCCTGCGCAACCTGCTGGCGGCCGACTTCACCGGCCCGGTCTACCCCGTGCACCGGCAGGTGCGGGCCGTCGCGGGCGTGCGGGCCTACCCCAGCGTGACCGAGATCGACGGCGAGGTCGACCTGGCGGTCGTGGCCGTGCCCGCCGAGGGCGTCCTCGACGTGGTCAAGGAGTGCGCCGAGAAGGGCGTGCACGGGCTGGTCGTGGTCTCCTCCGGGTTCGGCGAGACCGGCGCGTCCGGCCGCGCCCGGCAGGACGAGCTGGCCCGCATCGCCCGCTCCTACGGCCTGCGCGTGGTCGGCCCCAACTGCCTGGGCATCGCCAACACCGACCCGGCCGTCAAGCTCAACGCCACGCTGGCCGCCACCGTGCCGGGCCGCGGAAGGGTGGGTTTCTTCAGCCAGTCGGGCGCGCTCGGCACCGCGCTGCTCCAGCGCGTGGCCCAGCGCGGCATGGGCATCTCGTCGTTCGTCTCGGCCGGCAACCGCGCCGACGTCTCGGGCAACGACCTCCTGCAGTACTGGGAGGAGGACGCCGCGACCGAGGTCATCCTGCTCTACCTGGAGTCGCTGGGAAACCCGCGCAAGTTCACCCGGCTGGCCAGGCGCATCGCGCGCAACAAGCCGATCGTGGTGGTCAAGAGCGGCGGCACCCCGGCCGGCCACTCGGCCGAGGAGCTCGGGCTGCCCGACTCCGCGATCAGCTCCCTGTTCGCCCAGGCCGGCCTGATCAGGGTCGACGACCTCATCCAGCTCTTCGACGTGGGCCAGCTCCTGGCCTACCAGCCGCTGCCCGCCGGGCCCAGGGTCGCGCTCGTGACCAACTCCGACGCCCTCGGCCTGCTGGCCGCCGACTCCTGCCTGGCGGCCGGCCTCGAACCGCGCCCGCCGGTCAACCTGGGCGCCGCGGCCGGGCCGGCCGAGTTCGGCGCGGCGCTCGCCGGCGAGCTGGCCGCCGACGAGGTCGACGCGGCCGTCGTGATCTACATGCCGCCGATCCCCGGCGAGTCGGACGAGGTGGCGGCCGAGCTGCTGCGCGTCTCGCAGGGGTCCGCCAAGCCGGTGCTGGCCACGTTCCGCGGGCATCTCGGCATGCATCCGTCGCTGCGCGTGCCCAGCGGCTCCGGCGGCACGCCCGCGCGGGGCTCCATCCCGTCGTACGCGGCTCCGGAGGAGGCGGTCAGGGCCCTGGCCCACGTGGTGCGGTACGCCACCTGGCGGGCGCATCCGGCCGTGCCGCCGCCCGAGCTCGACGGCCTCGACACCGCCCGCGCCCGCGAGCTGGTGCTGGCCGCGCTGTCCGGCGCCCCGGCCCCGGCGGGGGAGGAGCCGGGCGGGTTCGCCGAGCCAGGCCCGCCGGTCGAGATCGACGCCACCGAGCTGCTGTCGTCCTACGGGCTGACCGTCTGGCCCGCCGAGGTCGTCCGCTCGCCGGAGGAGGCCGTGGCCGCCGCCGAACGGCTCGGCTGGCCCGTGGTGCTCAAGGTGGCCGACCCGGGGGCCTCGCGCCGCGCGGGCACCGTACGCCTGGGGCTCACCGGCCCCGAGATGGTGCGCCACGCCTACGCCGAGTTCGCCGACCAGCTCGGCGAGCGGGTCGAGCTGGCCGTGCAGCGCATGGCGCCGCAGCCGGCCGTGCCCACCGTCGTGGGGGTCGTCGAGGACCGCGCGTTCGGGCCGGTGGTCTCGTTCGGGCTCGGCGAGGTGACCGCCCGGCTGCTGCTGGACCAGGGCTTCCGGCTGGCGCCGCTGACCGGCGAGGACGCCGCCGCCCTGGTGCGTTCCGTACGCGCGGCCCCGCTGCTGTTCGGCGAGTACGGCTACCCGCCCGTCGCCGTCCCCGCCCTGGAGGAGCTGCTCGTCCGCGTGGGCCGCCTGGCCAACGACCTGCCGCAGGTGGCCCGGCTCGACCTCGACCAGGTGCTGGTGGGCGAGTCGGAGGTGCTGATCCTGGGCGCCCGCGCCACCCTGCGCACCCCGGCCGGACCACGCCTGGACGGCGGCCCGAGAAGGCTCTCCTGACCGCGCGCACAATGTCGCTCATGTCTAGACAAAGACGTTCATAGAGCGTTATGTCTGGCGGGTGAGTGCACTGCGCGGCCCTGGCAGGATGGAGGCATGAGGGAAACCCGAGTCTCAGCCGCGGGCCTGCGTGAAGCGATCGAGCGCAGCGGCTACTACCCCGACCTCGTCACCGATGCGGTCGAATCCGCGCTGGGCAAGGAGGCCGTGACCGCGTTCGTGGTCCACCACGAGGCCACCTTCGATCCCGCGATGGAGGTCCGCAGGCACGTCACCGTCCTGGTGCTGTCGACGTCGAGGCTGCTGGTCTGCCACACCGACGAGCACCCGGCGGTCGAGGGCGTCTCGGCCTCCCACGCGTCCACGACCACCGAGGCGGTCCGGCTGAGCCGCGTGCAGTCGGTGGCCGTCACCCGCGTGGTGCCCGACCCGGCCTCCTACGTGCCGGGCGTCCCGCCCACGGAGGTCACCCTCACCATCGGCTGGGGCGCGATCTCCCACGTCGACCTGGAGCCGGCCACCTGCGGCGACGAGAACTGCGACGCCGACCACGGCTACACCGGCGCGATCACCGCCGACGACCTGTCGCTGCGGGTCAGCGAGGCGGCCGACGGCCCCGAGGCGGTCACCCACGTGCTGGCCTTCGCCAAGGCCCTGTCCGAGGCCACCGCCCGAGCCGCCGCCTGACCACGACGGCCCGCCGTTCGGCACATCGCCCGGCCACCCCAGGCGACCGTCAGAGCCACCGTCAGGGCCGCCGCCTGACCACCCCCGGCCACTAGGATGTGGGGATGCTGCCGGACTACGGCGCCGGGTCGCTGGCGGACCTCCCCGGTTCGCTGCTGGCCGCCCTCGGCCTAACCGAGCCCAACCCGCTGGCCCTCGACCCCGCGGCGCGCGTCTGCCTGCTCCTGGTCGACGGCCTGGGGGCCGAGCTGCTCCGCGCCCACCCCGAGACCGCCCCCTTCCTGTCCGCCCTGCCCGCCCGCACCCTCACCGCCGGTTTCCCCGCCACCACCGTCACCAGCCTGTGTTCGCTCGGCACCGGCCTGACCCCGGGCGAGCACGGCATGGTCGGCCTGACGCTGGCCGTCCCCGGCACCGGCCACCTGTTCAACTGCCTGCGCTGGACCCTCCCCGGCGGCCGGACGATGGACCCCGAAGAGTGGCAGCCCGCCCCCACCGTCTACCAGCGAGCCGCGGCCCAGGGCGTCGACGCCGTCTACGTCGCTCCCGCCGAGTTCGAGGGCTCCGGCCTGACCAGGGCCGTCTACCGAGGCGTTCGCCATGTGCCCGCCGACGGCGTCGACGACATCGTCGCCCGCGTCGGCGAGGTGCTGCGCGCCGCGCCCCGCGCCCACGTCACCGCCTACTACGGCAAGCTCGACGCCGTCGGCCACATGTCCGGATGGGGTGGCGCGGAGTGGCTGGGCGAGCTGGCCGTCGTCGACCGCCTGGCCCGGCGGCTGGCCGAGTCGCTGCCGGCCGGTTCGGCCCTCTACGTCACCGCCGACCACGGCATGGTCAACGCCACCGAGAAGCTCGACGCCGAGCGGGTGCCCGCGCTGACCGAGGGCGTGGCGCTGCTCGGCGGCGAGGCCCGGGCCAGGCACGTCTACGCCGAGCCCGGAGCCGCCGGGCACGTCCTGGAGGCGTGGCGCGCGACGCTCGGCGACCGCGCCTGGGTAGTGTCCAGGCAGGAGGCGGTCGAGTCCGGGTGGTTCGGGCCCCGGGTGCGCGAGGCGTGGCTGGGGCGCATCGGCGACGTCGTGGCCGTGCCCCGCGCCGGTCTGGCCCTCACCGCCCCCACCCGTCATCCGATCGAGGCGCTGTTCACCGGCTACCACGGCTCGCTGACCGCCGCCGAGCTCAACGTCCCGCTGCTGGAGGTATCCACCCGATGAGTGCGCTGATCACGCCCGCCGAGCTCGCCGCGCTGCCCGACGTGTCCGTGCTCGACGTGCGCTGGCGGCTCGGCGGCCCGCCCGGCGTGCAGCTCTACCGCGAGGGGCACCTCGCGGGCGCCGTCTTCTGCGACGTCGACGCCGACCTCGCCGCGCCGCCCGGTCCCGCCGGCCGCCACCCGCTGCCCGGCGCCGACGAGTTCCAGCGGGCCATGCGCGCGCTGGGCGTGTCCGACGCGCGCCCGGTCGTGGTCTACGACGACGCCGGCTCCACGACCGCCGCCCGCGCCTGGTGGGCCCTGCGCTACTTCGGCCACCGATCCGTACGCGTGCTCGACGGCGGCCTGGCGGCCTGGGCCGAGGCCGGCCTGCCGATCACGAAGGACGAGCCCGAGGTCGCGCCGGGCGACTTCACCGCCAGGCCCGGCGGCATGCCGACGCTGACCGCCGACGAGGCCGCCGCGGTGGCCGCCGAGGGCGTGCTGCTCGACGCCCGCGCCGCCGAGCGGTACCGGGGCGAGGTCGAGCCCGTCGATCCGGTGGCCGGGCACGTGCCCGGCGCGGTGAGCGCGCCCACGACCGGCAACGTCGACCAGGGCGGCAGGTTCCTCGCCCCCGCCGTCCTGCGCGACCGCTTCGCGGGGCTGGGCGTGCGCGCGGGCGTCCCGGTGGGCGCCTACTGCGGGTCGGGGGTCACCGCCGCCCACGAGGTGCTGGCCCTGGAACTGGCCGGCGTGCCCGCGGCCCTCTACGTCGGCTCCTGGTCGAACTGGGTCGCCGACCCCGCCCGCCCGGTGGCCACCGGCTGACGCCCGAACGCGGTCAGCCGGCCGGACGGACGGGCCGGTCGCCCGCCCCGAAACAGACGAACCCCAGCAGGCCGGTCTTGGCCGACGCGCAGGCCAGAGCCGCGTCCGGCGCCTGCCCATCGGCCAGCAGCTCGTGGAAGGCGCCCATCATGGCCATCGCGGCCTCGTCCCCGATGGGCACCATCCCCGCCACCACGCACGAGCTCCCGCGCGCCAGGAACGTGCCCGGCAGCCCCAGCGGCGCCCCCTCCGCAGGGGTGCGGGCCATGCCGGAGTTGCACGCCGACAACACGACCAGCTCCGGCGCGCGGTGCAGGCCCAGCAGGTCGTAGGCCATGAGCTGCCCGTCGCCGAGGGTGATGCCGGACAGCAGCGGGCTGCGGGCGTGGAAGGCGCCGTGCGCGGCCAGATGGAGGACGTCGGCCTCGCCGAGCGCCGCCAGCACGGCGTCCCGGCGGCCGGGCACCGCCCGCGCGCCCGGATGGCAGGCCAGCACGCGGGCCACCTCCTCCTCCGCGTGGGCCAGCTCGGGGCCGGCCGCCGCCAGCACCACCGGCGCTCCCGCCCGCACGCGGGCCCGCCGCCGCGCCCCCACCCACGCCGCCGCGCTCGCCGCCACGCTCACAGGACGCTCGCGCAGCCCCGGCAGCGCGCCCCAGGGCAGGGTGTGCAACGGCCCCACCGGCACCACCACCAGCGGCCGGTCACCGAGCTCGGCCGCGAGCGGCCCCAGCAGCAGCCGCTCCAGCTCCGCGCCGGCGCCGGTCAGCTCGGTGAGCGCCTGCGCGGGACCGGCCACGTCGAGCCCCGCACCCCACTGACGCAGGGCGTGGCGCAGCCGCATGATCGCCTCACGCGCCTGCCGCACGCCGCCCAGCCGCCGCAGGATCAGCCGGTCGGCGGTGATCAGCACCACCAGCAGCGTCTCCTCCTCGGCCACGAACTCCACCAGCGCCGCGCCGTCGAGCGCCGCCCGGACCCGGTCGATCTCCACCAGGCCGCAGGCGTGTTCCGGCGCCGCGACCGCACGCCACCGCTCGGCCCACTCGAACACCTCGCCCGCGCACCCGTCGCGCACCGCCAGGCCCAGCCCGAAGGCGGCCAGCCGCTCACCGGACCGGGCCGCGTGCGCCCGCAGCGCCGGATCCTCGAACGTCTCCACCTGCCCGCTCACCTCGGCCAGCCCGTCGCGGACCGCCCGCAGCGCGCCCGTGACGTCCTCCCGCAGCGCCGCCTCCAGAGCCAGGGCGTGCTGGCGGACGGTCGCCGGGATCTGCGCGAGCTGCGTGGTCTGCGGCTCGGGGGCCAGCGAGGTCAGGCGGGTGCCGGCCGGCATCCAGCGTTCGGCGCGCTCGGCGTGCCGGGTGAGCCTGCGCAGCTGTGCCGAGGCCACCGGATGGTCGTCGACGGCCAGCGCCGCCTCGGCCGCGCTCAGCCGCAGCGCCGCGGCGGCGGCCATGTGCGAGGAGACGTCCTCCAGCTCGTCGGCGCACTTGATCAGATCGGCGACCAGCTCGGACGTGACCGGCCCTATCGCCAGCCTGGCGCGCAGGACGACCTCGCCGGCCAGCGGCAGCCACGACAGCCGCTCCTGCTCGGCCAGCTCGCGCGCCGCCTGCTCGGCCACCTGCCGGGCCCGGTGGGGATCGCCGGTGAGCAGCTCGACCTGGGCCAGCTTGAGCCGCGCCTCGGCCAGCGCCACCTGCGCGCCGGAGGACTCCAGATCGGGCACGGCCAGGCTCAGCATCGCCCTGGCCTCGCCGGGCAGGTGCGCCGCCAGCAGCGCGCCGGCGAAGTCGGCCCGCATCGTGGCCAGCCGCTCGGGGAAGCCGAACAGGGTGTCCTCGGCCTCCCGGTAATGCTCGAACGCGCCCGCGATGTCCCCCCGCCGCACGGCCAGGAACGGCAGGTTGGCGGCCGACAGCCGGGCCAGGTGGCGCAGGCCGGCGTACTGGGCGATCTGCAGGCAGGCCGCGATGTCGCGCATGGCGGCGTCCCAGTCGCCGCGGTAGGCGTGGATCAGGCCGCGGTTGAGCAGGCCGCCGGCCAGGAAGCGCCGGTCGTCGACCGTGCCGGGCGCGGCCACCAGGGCCCGCAGCGACCGGTCGCAGGCGGCGATGGCCTCCTGGTGGCGGCCCAGGTGGGCCAGGGCTACCGCGCGCTGCGTGTCGAGCTTGGCGCGGTCGAGGGGCGACAGGTAGGCCCAGGCCAGGGCGGCCACGCGCAGGGCCTGGAGCGGGTGCCCGCGCTCGGTGCGCACGGTGACCAGCGACAGCCGCGCCTGGGCCTGGCGCTCGGCCGGGGCGCCCGGAGTGGCGATGGCCTGCCGCAGGCAGTGTTCGGCGCTGAGGAGGTCGCCCAGCTCGCGGGCGGCCAGAGCCATGGCGCGCAGCGCGATCGCCTCGGCTTCGGGCGCCTCGGCGCGGCGGGCGGCGGCCAGGACGGTGCGGCCGGCGTAAAGGGCCTGCTCGGGATCGACGTGCGCGCGCAGCACGGCGGCCTCGGCCGCCTCGACGAGCGGACCGTGGTCGGGGGCTGATCCTGGTGGGGGAGAAGTGACGCTCATGGGGGGCTGACCGGCGGGGAGGAGGGGTGGGGGCGTACTGCGTGGGCGGCGGCGTCACGGCCGGATGCGCACCCACCTGGTCTGGACGGGGGCATGACCGGGACGGTGGCACACGATGCTCAGCCAGCCGGGCGGCAGCCCGGTGGCGGCGAACCGGCCGTCCTGGGCGACCTGCCGGGTGAGCGTCAGGTGGGGGGTGCGCACGTCGATGGCGGCGCCCTCCCCGGGATCGGGAAAGATCTGCCCGGCGACGTCGATCAGCCCGTCGCCCACGGTCACCTCCAGGTCGAAGGTGAGACCGTCGGTGACGAACCGCACCAGATGCGAGCCGTCGTCGCGGTCGGGCGCACCGGACCGCGCCGCCCGGCCACCGCCGTGGTCGGCGGGGTTGGCGGTCACCGCCTGGGGGACGCGCAGCCCGTAGATGTCACGCGCGGCGGCCGACACGTGCCCGGGCATCGGATCCATGCCGGCGGCCAGCCGGAGCGCTGCCAGGAAGTACTCGTCGTTGATCATTGCGCTGTCTCCTGTAGTGAGAGCAGAGTGCGCAGTTTCTCCAGGCAGCGGGCCCTGGTCGGCCCCACGCTGCCCACGGGCAACCCGAGCCGCATCGCCATCTGCTGGTTTCCCAGATCGGTCGCGACCAGCTGCAGCAGAGTGCGGCAGGGTTCCTGCAGGGCGGAGACCGACTTCCACAGCAGCCGCCTGCCGTCGGCCTCCAGCACGGCGGACGCCGGATCGGGCTCCTCGACGGCGCCGAAGGTGGGCCTGCCCTCCGGATCGGCGACCAGCAGGCCCGACGGCTCCTTCCGGAGCAGGAGGAGCGCCTCGCGGCGGGTGGTGGTCATCAGCCAGCCGCCCACCCGCGAGGGGTCGCGGATGTCGTGCATGTGCTGGAGCAGCCGCAGCCAGGCGCCCTGGACCGCGTCGGCGGCGTCGGCCTCGCCCAGCCCGCACGAGCGGGCCAGCGCCCACATGCGCGGGCCGAACCGGGACTCCATCTCGTCCCAGGCGGATCGGTCGCCGTCGGCCGCGTCGCGGAGCAGCTCCGCCGGATCGCGCAAGTCGCTCATGCGGCCTCCTTTCGTCCCGCACGGGGAGGTCATCCTGCCTCACCGTGATTGGCCGAGGACTGAGCGTAAACTCTACAGACTCGTGGGTACGAGAACTCCCAGATCGGGAATTTGCCGGGACTGCCGGGGGTCGAGCAGTCGTTCGACGGCTTCCTTGGCCGGTTCGCGCCGGGCGGCGTCGGCCACGGCCCCCGACACCAGCGCGGTGGCGAACGACGTGCCGCTCCAGGCCGCGTAGCCGGCGAACTCGCCGGTGTCCAGGAAGCTGCTGGTCAGCCAGTCGCCGCAGGCGCAGGCGTCGACCCAGGTGCCGTACCCGGAGAAGGGCGCGCGGCGCTCCTGGGCGGCGTCGAGGGCCGCCACGCCCACCGCGCACGGCAGGGCGGCGGGCCAGAACGGCCGGTCGGAGGCGGTGTTGCCGGCGCAGGCCACCGTCACGGTGTCCTTCAGCGCGCCGATGGCGTCGGCCAGCAGGGGCGGCGGCCGGTCGTCGAAGGAGTGGCAGCCGAAGGAGAGGTTGAGCACCTGGGGCGGGTCCTCGCGCATGCGGTGGAGGGTGCGCACCACGGTCGCCTCGTCGCCCAGGCCGTCGCCGTCGAGCACCCGGCGGACCCGCAGCCTGGCGCCCGGGGCCCGGCGGGCCAGCAGGCCGGCGACGAACGTGCCGTGCCCGGCCTGCGCCCCTTGGGCCGCGTCGGCGCTCTCCGGGCCGAGCCTGGAGTACCAGTCGCTGCCCGACCACCACGGGTGCTTGGCCACGCCGGTGTCGAGCAGGGCCACGACCACGTCCGAACGCGACCTGGCAGGTCTGAAGGATACGGGCGGCGTGGGGAACGGCCGGGACGCCGGCCCGCCGAAGAACAACGGCTGGCCGGTGAGCACGTGGTTGGGTGAGGCCCGGAAGCCCCGGTCACGAAGCTCGGCGGTGATCTCGCACGGGTCCACCCCGGCCGACAGGTGCAGGACGGTGACCCCGTCGGCCTCGGAGACCGCCTGCGTCCAGCGGGCGGCGGCCGACACCGCGCCCCGGTCGACCAGCACCTGGCCTGGCCGGATGAACGCCTCGCCGACAGATTGCATGTCCATGAGCCGGTTGTTTCCCCGCCCGCCACAACTGTCACGTGACACGCCCGCACCAACTTGGTATGGCCCCCCTCTGGTGTCCGATGGCGACCGACGGTAGTCTTCCCCTAGTCACTTGTGATCATCCCGGGGCGAGGCCGTTGGGGAAGGCGCACCTCGTACCGAAACGGGAGGTCCGGTGTCTGCTCGTGGCGTGCTTTACGTCCACTCGGCTCAGCCCGCGCTGTGCCCTCACATCGAATGGGCAGTCGCGGGTGTCCTCGGCGTGCCCGTTGATCTGACGTGGACACCGCAACCAGCCGCGCCGAACGTCGTGCGCGCGCAGGCGGAGTGGGAGGGCCGCGCCGGCATCGCGGCGGCCATCGCCTCTTCCCTCATGGGCTGGCAGCGCCTGAGATTCGAGATCACCGAGGATCCCTCGCCCGGCGTCGACGGCTCCAGGCACGCCTACACGCCGACGCTCGGCGCCTTCACGGCGGTCATCGGCGCGGCCGGGGACATCATGATCCCCGAAGACCGCCTGCGCGCCGCCATGATGATGGCCGCCCAGGGCCGGTGCGTGCTGGAGGACGAGCTCGACAAGCTGCTCGGCCGGCCGTGGGACGAAGAGCTGGAGCCGTTCAGGTACGCCGGCGACGGCGCTCCCGTCCGCTGGCTGCACGCCGCCGTCTGACCCGTCCCGCCTCCCGCCCAGCGCCTGCCGGGGGCGGCCCGCGGCAAGCACGTCATGCCCTGGAGCCGTCCGGCTTCCCGAACAACGGAAAGGCCCCGCACCGGGTCGCGGTGCGGGGCCTTTCGCGTGGATCTGACCTCTACAGCGGGATGTTGCCGTGGGCGCCCCTGGCCGGGGTGGCCTGGGCGAGCACCTTGGCGATGGCGCCGCGCGTCTCGGCGGGCTTGATCACCTCGTCGATGACGCCCAGCTCCTGGGCGCGGGCCAGGCCGCCGGCGAGCTGCTCGTGCTCCTCGGCGAGCCGCTGCTCCAGCGCGGGCCGCTCGTCCTCGGGTGCGGCGGCGAGCTCGCGCCGCTTGAGCACGCGCACCGCCGCCACCGCCCCCATGACCGCCACCTGGGTGGTCGGCCAGGCGAACACCTTGGTGGCGCCCAGCGCCCGCGAGTTCATCGCGATGTACGCCCCGCCGTAGGCCTTGCGCGTGACCACGGTGACCCGGGGCACCGACGCCTCGGCGAAGGCGTGCAGCAGCTTGGCGCCGCGCCGGACGACGCCGTCGTGCTCCTGGCCGACGCCCGGCAGGTAACCGGGTACGTCCACGAGGACAACCAACGGCACTCCGAACGCGTCACACATACGTACGAAGCGAGCGGCTTTCTCGGCGGACGTGGCGTCGAGGCAGCCGCCCAGCCGCAACGGGTTGTTGGCGACGACGCCGACCGTCCGGCCGCCGAGACGGCCCAGGGACGTGACGACGTTGGGCGCCCATTTGGCGTGCAGTTCGACGCCGGCCTCGTCGAGCAGGCCGTTGACCAGCGGCTTGACGTCGTAGGCCCGGCGCGCGGACTCCGGCAGCAGCGAGGAGAAGTCGACCTCCTCGACCGCGCCGGGCCGCACTCGGCCCTGGTGGCCGAGCAGCGTGGCGAGCCGGCGCGCCTGGAGGTAGGCCTCGGCCTCGGTCTTGGTGACGACGTGCACGACGCCGCTGCGCCTGCTGTGCGGCTCGGGGCCGCCCAGCGCCTCGCTGTCGACGCTCTCGCCGGTGACGCTGCGCACGACGTCGGGGCCGGTCACGAAGATGCGGCCGGTGTCGGCCAGGATCACCAGGTCGGTGAGCGCGGGGCCGTAGGCGGCGCCGCCGGCCGCCGGGCCGACGACCACCGAGATCTGCGGCACGACGCCCGACGCCTTGGTCATGGCCGCGAACACCCGGCCGACGGCGTGCAGCGACTCGACGCCTTCGGCGAGCCGGGCGCCGCCGGAGTGCCAGATGCCGATGACCGGCACCCGCTCGCGGACGGCCACGTCGTAGGCGTGCACGATGTGCTCGCAGCCCTCGCTGCCCATCGCGCCGCCCTGGAAGCGCGCGTCGCTGCAGAAGGCGGCGACGGGCACGCCCTCGATCCTGCCCATGGCGGCCAGGACGCCGCTGTTGTCCTGCGGGGTGATGAGCCGCAGCGAGCCCTCGTCGAGCAGCGCTGCCAGGCGGACGACTGGATCGCGGGGGTCGGCGGGCTTCTGGCCGGAGCCTTCACCCACCACCCGGCTGTCCAGTACGGTCATCAAGCCCCCTTGAAGACGACGGTCACGTTGTGCCCGCCGAACCCGAAGGAGTTGTTGACCGCGGCGATGTCGCCCTGCGGCAGCGAGCGGTTCGCGCCGTGGACGATGTCGACCTCGATGCCGTCGTCGAGGTTGTCGAGGTTGATGGTGGCCGGGACGATCCGCTCCTGCAGCGCCTTGATCGTGAAGACGGACTCGATGCCGCCGGCGCCGCCGAGCAGGTGACCGGTCATGGACTTGGTCGAGGTGACCAGCGGGTGGGTGCCGATGGCCTTGGCCACGGCCTGCACCTCGCCGACGTCGCCCGCCGGGGTGGAGGTGGCGTGCGCGTTGACGTGCTTGACGTCGAGGCCGGTGATCTCGGCGTCGGTCAGCGCCTGCGTCATCGCCATGATGATGCCGCGGCCCTCGGGCTCGGGCTGGGTGATGTGGTGGGCGTCGGCCGAGTAGCCGACGCCGGAGGCGTAGGCGTAGATGCGCGCGCCGCGCGCCTTGGCGTGCTCCTCGGACTCCAGCACCACGATGCCGGCGCCCTCGCCGAGCACGAACCCGTCACGGTCGCGGTCCCACGGCCGGGAGGCGCCCTGCGGGTCGTCGTTGCGGGTGGACATCGCCCGCGCGGCGGCGAAGGCGGCGATGTTGAGGCCGTGGATGGCGGCCTCGGTGCCGCCCGCGACCACCACGTCGGCGCGGCCGAGCCGGATCATGTCCATGGCGTAGCCGATCGCCTCGGCGCCGGAGGCGCAGGCGGAGACGGTGGCGTGCACGCCCGCCTGGGCGCCCAGGTCGATGCCGATCCAGGCGGCCGGGCCGTTGGGCATGAGCATCGGCACGGTGAAGGGCGACAGCCGGTTCCAGCCGCGCTCCTTCCACGTGTCGTAGGCGGTCAGGGTGGTGCTGATACCGCCGATGCCGCTGGAGACCACGACGCCCAGGCGCTCGGGGGCCACCTCGGGGGCGCCGGCGTCCTGCCAGGCCTCCCTGGCGGCGACCAGGGCGAACTGCTCGCTGCGGTCGAGACGGCGGGACTCGGGGCGGGGCAGCACCTCGGTGGGGTCGACCGCCGCCGTCCCCGCGAACCGCACGGGGACGGAGTCGATCCACTCCGTGGTGAGGGTCTCCACACCCGACTGACCGGCGAGGAGCGCCGTCCAGGTCGAGGTGACGTCTCCACCGACGGGCGTCGTCGCGCCGAGCCCGGTGACGACGACACGTACCCGGTTCGCACTCACGTTTTCGCGCTCCTTACTGGTCAGAACTGCTGGGTGTCAGGCCTGGATGAAGTTGAGGACGTCCTTGACCGTCTTCAGGTTCTTCAGCTGGTCGTCGGGGATCTCGACGCCGAACTCGTCCTGAGCGGCCACGGCGATCTCGACCATGGACAGGGAGTCGATGTCGAGGTCGTCGACGAAGCTCTTCTCGGGGGTCACCTCGCCGGCCGGAATGCCGGTGATCTCGTTGATGATCTTGCCGAGGCCCGCGAGGATCTCCTGCTCGGTGGCAGCCATGTCGCTACTTCTCCTTCATTTTCTGGTTTCTGTACGGCTTCCGCCGTACGAGCTGAGGTACGGCGGGAGCCGTACCGGATCCTACGGAATCTCGATCACTTGGCCCGCATAGGTCAGACCGGCGCCGAAGCCGAGGATGAGCGCGAGGTCGCCTGAGCGGACCTCGCCGCGCTCCAGCATCCGCGAGAGCGCGAGCGGGATGGAGGCCGCCGACGTGTTGCCCGCGGTGACGATGTCACGGCCGATGACGGCCTTGTCGGCACCGAGCTTGCGCGCGATGGCCTCGATGATGCGCAGGTTGGCCTGGTGGGGGACGAACGCCGCCAGCTCCGAGGGGTCGACCCCGGCGCGGGCGCACGCCTCCAGGGCCACCGGGTGCAGCGCGGTGGCCCAGCGGAAGACCGTCTGGCCCTCCTGGGAGAGGAACTTGGTGCGGTCGGCGATGGAGATGGCCTCGGACTTGTCGCCGGCGCTGCCCCAGACGACCGGGCCGATGCCGGGCGTGTCGGTCGGGCCGACCACCGCGGCGCCGGCGCCGTCGGCGAAGATCACGGCCGTGGACCGGTCGGTCCAGTCGACCCACTGCGACAGCTTCTCCGAGCCGACGACCAGCACGTTCCTGGCCGCGCCGCCGCGGACGGCGGCGCTGGCGGTGGCCAGCGCGTAGCAGAAGCCGGCGCAGGCGGCGTTGACGTCGAAGGCGCCCGGGGACTTGATGCCCAGCCGGTGGGCCACGACCGCCGCGGCGTTGGGGATCTGGGTCTCCAGCGTGCAGGTGGCCACGATCACCAGGTCGACCTCGTCGGGGGTCAGGCCGCTGGCCGCCAGCGCCTTGCCGCCGGCCTGGACCGCCATGTCCTCGACGGACTCGGTGGCCGAGGCGACCCGGCGCTCCTTGATCCCGACGCGGGACTGGATCCACTCGTCGTTGGTGTCCATGGTCTTGGCCAGGTCGTCGTTGGTGACGACGTTGTCCGGCTGGTAATGGCCGAGGGCCAGAATCCGGGCGCCGGGGGCGATGTCGGGGATCCTCACTTGATCAGCTCCCTGGCCGCGTCGAGGTCGTCGGGTGTCTTCAGCGCCACGGTCTCGACGCCGCGCAGGCCGCGCTTGGCGAGCCCCGTCAGCGTGCCGCCGGGCAGCAGCTCGATCATCTTGGTCACGCCCAGCTCGGCCATCGTCGCCATGCACAGGTCCCAGCGGACGGGGCTGCTGATCTGCGAGATGAGCCGCTGGACGAACTCGGCGCCGCCGGCGGCCGGCCGGCCGTCGGCGTTGGACAGCAGCGTGACCTGCGGGTCGCCGGGCACGACGTTCCAGGCCGCCTCGCGCAGGGCGTCGACGGCGGGGGCCATGTGCTCGGTGTGGAACGCGCCGGCCACCTTGAGCGGAATGAGCCTGGCACGGGCGGGCGCGTCGTCCTTGAAGGCGGCGAGCTGCTCCAGCGTGCCGCCCGCCACGATCTGCCCCGCGCCGTTGATGTTGGCCGGGGTCAGCCCGTGACGCTCGATCGCGGCCAGCACGTCGGCCTCCACGCCGCCGAGCACGGCGGTCATGCCGGTCTCGGTGACGGCGGCGGCCTTGGCCATGGCCTGGGCGCGCTCGCGGACCAGGCCCAGGGCCTGCTCGGAGGTGAGCACCCCGGCCAGCGCGGCCGCGGCGAACTCGCCCACGCTGTGGCCGGCCAGCACGTCGGGGGAGGCCCCCAGCGCCTCGGCGGCGGCCAGCGCGGCGGCCACCAGCAGCGGCTGGGCCACGGCGGTGTCGCGGATCTCGTCGGCGTCGGCGGTGGTGCCGTAGGCCACCAGGTCGATCCCGGCGACCTCCGACCAGGCGCCGAGTCTGTCGGCCAGACCGGGCAACTCAAGCCAGGGGGTCAGGAAGCCTGGGGTTTGGGCGCCTTGGCCCGGAGCGACGAGTACAAGCACAAAAACCACCATGCCCTGTAGAACTTCGACACGCGGATGGAGATCCGTACGAACTTTGTCCCGGGTGCTTTGTAGGAACCCTACAGTGAAGATTTCGGGAATGTTACGTTAGGGCCCGCCATGCCGCGGCGCCTTCGGAAAGCCGGCCCAGGATGAGACCGACCTGCAGCGTGAAGGCCGACCTGCCCTCGGTGGGCTGGTAGCCCGTGAGCTCGGTGATCTTCTTCAGACGGTAGCGGACCGTGTTCGGGTGCACGAACAGCAGCCGCGCCGTCGCCTCCAGGGAGGTGCCCTGTTCGAGGTAGGTGGCCAGCGTATCGAGCAGGGGTGTGCCGGCCAACGGCAGGTAGACGTTCTCGATGAGCTGCTCCCTGGCGTCGGCGTCGCCGTCGAGGGCGCGTTCGGCCAGCAGGTCCTCGGCGTGCACCGGCCTGGGGGCGTCCGGCCAGCCCGCGGACGCCTTCAGCCCGGCCAGCGCGGCCCGCGCCGACCGCGCGGCGGCGTGCAGGTCGGGCACCTCGGGACCGATGACGATCGGGCCCACGCCGAAGCGCGCCACGACCTGCCGGGCCGCGTCGTGGACGCTGTCGGCGCCGCCCACGATCACGATCAGCCGGTCGGCCTGCACGCCGGCCAGCAGGTCCATGCCGATGCGGCGGCCCTTGTCGCGCAGGCCGTCGATGACCGCGCGCGGGTCGTCGTCGGGGGCGTGCCCGGCGATCACGACGACGGGGGAGGAGGTCCAGCCGAGGGCGGCGGCCCAGGAGTGGAGGCCGTCGTCGACCTCGCCGCGCACCAGCGCGTCGACGATCAGCGCCTCCAGTCTGGCGTCCCAGGAGCCGCGGGCCTCGGCCTCGCGGGCGTAGACGTGCGCGGCGGCGAAGGCCACGTCGCGGGTGTAGCGCAGCATGGCCTGCTGGAGCTGGTCCTCGCCGCCCGGCGCGGCCAGCTCGTCGGTCTGGGCCTCGACCACCTCGACCACGATCCGGACGATGTCGACCGTCTGCTGGAGCGAGATCGAGCGCTTGAGCTCGCGCGGGGCCGTGCCGAAGAACTCGATGCTGGGCGTCGGCCGGTTCTCGCCGGCGTGCTGGAACCACTCCACGAACGCGGCGATGCCGGCCTGGGCCACCAGGCCCACCCACGAGCGGTCCTCGGCGCTGAGCGCCCGGAACCAGGGGAGCTGGTCGTCCATGCGGGCCATCGCCGCCGTGCCGAGCGCGCCCATGGCGCGCTCGAGCCTTCGCGTGGTGTCCTCCCGGGTCCGGTCTGTCACGCCTCCTAGAGTGCCAGGTCGCTTCCGATGACCGGAACGGTGGTGTTTCAGATGACCGCAACCGCCGTGATCAGGCCGATCGCCACGTGGGTGACCGCCAGCAGGCGCGCGCCGGGCTGCAGCTCCGGCTCCTTCACCAGCTCGCGTACGGAGATCCCGACGACCTTGTCGAACACCAGCATCGCCACCGTCTGCACCACGATGCCGACCAGCCCGAACACGGCCGTGCCCGCCAGCCCCTCGGCCAGCCGGCCGCCGGAGGACCAGATGGACGCGGCCACGATGAGCCCGATCGCCGCCAGCGCGGACGTGGTGAGCAGCGTCGCGTTCGCGTTGCGCTGGGTGCGGATGATCTCGCTCAGCTTGCCGGGCGTGGCCCAGTCGATCACGTAGAAGCCGACGATCAGCAGGATCACGCCGACGGCCGCGTACGCGGCGATCGCGCCGGCGCCGCGGGCCAGGACTTCGAGAAGGGTCACGTCATTTCCAATCACGGGGGTGCTTCAGTTCGCGATGCGATGAGGGACGAAGGAGGAGGTGTCGTCGGTGATCAGGCCGGTGGTCTCCCTGATGCCGAGCCCGGCGGCCTCGTCGGCGACCACCCAGGCGCCGAGCACCGGCCGCTGGCCCTCGAACGCCGGCAGGGCCTGGAACCCCTGGAAGACGTAGCCTTCCCGGCCGTAACGGCCCGGGGTCTCCTGGGTGCCCTCGGGGGTGACGATGCGCATCGAGGCGCCCTCCCTGCCCAGCAGCGGCTTGGCGATGTAGGAGGTCAGCTCGCGCGGCCCGTCGAGGTAGGCGGGCAGCAGGTTGGGATGGCCGGGGTAGAGCTCCCACAACACGGCGAGCAGCGCCTTGTTCGACAGCAGCGACTTCCACAGCGGCTCGATCCAGGTGGAGTGGCGCACCGCGTGCCGGCCGAAGTCGTCGGCGAGCATCCACTCCCAGGGGTAGAGCTTGAACGCCGAGCGGATCATCTCCTCCCCGGCGTCGACGAAACGGCGGTTGAGCTCGTCCCAGCCGATGTCCTCCATGGCGACGGCGACCGTCCGCCGGCCCGCCTGCTCGGCGGTCTCCTGCAGGTAGGCGACCGTCATGGCCTCCTCGCCCGTCTCGTCGGCGTTGGTGAAGGCGAAGTGCGTGGGGCCGGGCGGCAGCGGCAGCTCGCGCCAGCGCTCGATGAGCCGCTCGTGCAGGGAGTTCCACTGGTCGTCGCCGGGGTGGACGTCCTGCAGCCAGAACCACTGGATCACCGACGACTCCACCAGCGACGTCGGTGTGTCGGCGTTGTACTCCAGCAGCCGGGCCGGGCCGGTGCCGTCGTAGCGCAGGTCGAAGCGGCCGTACAGGTGGGGGTCGCGGCGCTCCCAGGAGCGGGCCACGGCGTCCCTGGCCCACTCGGGGACGGCGAAGTCGGCGTAGCGGCCGGTGGAGACGACGTGCTCGACGGCCCGCAGGCACATGCCGTGCAGCTCCTCGACCTGCTCCTCCAGCGACTCCACCTCCTCCAGGGACAGGACGTAGTGCACCGACTCGTCCCAGTAGGGCCTGCTCAGGCCCTCGGGGTGGGCCATCCGGTGGTAGGCCAGGCCCTGGCCCTCGATCGTCTTCTCCCAGCCGGGACGGGCGATGCCATGCTCGCGGCGCACGTCAGCTCCCGCCGCCCCAGCTGTTGCCGAAGCCGCCGCGCTGGATCGACTTGCCGCTGCGGGTGGAGATGTTCACGTCGGACGGCCGGTACGTGGTGCCGCCCTGCATGCGGTTGCCGACCCGGCGGCCGCCGTAGTACCACATGTACGCGCCGCGCGAACCGGCGTAGTAGTGGGACCCGCCGCCGCCGCTGCCGCCGTCGTCGTCGCAGTAGTCGTCGTCGACGACCTCGTACGTGCCGTCCTCCAGCTGCACCACGCAGTCGGCGGTGACGTCGTCGTCGTCCTGGGTCGCCGCGCAGTAGCCCACCAGCATCACCGACAGGACCCCGAGAATGGTCAGTGGGACGGCCTTGGACGACTTGCGTGGGGGTGGGGGAGCCGGCATGCGCGGCGGTTGTGCCATGTGGTTCCTGCTTTCCTGGGCGAATCAGCCTATCGGTGCGCTTCGCCCCTGTTCAATGCCGGTCGTCGTCCGCTCGGGTATGAATGACTCATGGAACCGGTCCAGGCCCTGCGCGAGATCGCCTTCCTGCTCGAACGCGCAGGTGAGCCCACCTATCGGGTCCGCGCGTTCCGTCGCGCGGCCGCGGTCGTGGACGACCTGCCGGAAGGGGAGCTCGCGCGGCTGGCCGGAGCCGGCGGGCTGGGCGACCTCCCCGGCATCGGCAAGGTCACCGCCCTCGTGATCAACGAAGCGCTCGACGGTCAGGTTCCGACGTATTTGCGTAGGTTGCGGGCCACCGAGGGCGTCGAGCTGGACGCCGAGACCACGGCCCTGCGCGAGGCGCTGAAGGGCGACCTGCACAGCCACTCCGACTGGTCCGACGGCGGCTCGCCGATCGAGGAGATGGCCGAGGCCGCCAGGGGGCTCGGGCACGAGTACTGGGCGCTGACCGACCACTCGCCACGCCTGACCGTGGCCAAGGGACTGTCGGCCGAGCGGCTGGAGCGGCAGCTCGACGTGGTGGCCGGGCTCAACGAGCGGCTGGCGCCCTTCCGGATCCTGACCGGCATCGAGGTCGACGTCCACCTCGACGGCTCGCTCGACCAGGACCCGGCGCTGCTCGGACGGCTCGACGTGGTCGTGGCCAGCGTCCACTCCAAGCTGCGCATGGACCGGGAGGAGATGACCCGCCGCATGGTCACCGCCGTCGCGAACCCCCTGGTCGACGTCCTCGGCCACTGCACGGGGCGGGTCGTGCGGGCGGGCGGCGAGCGCGGGGTCAAGAGGCCGGAGTCGGAGTTCGACGCCGAGCTGGTCTTCGAGGCGTGCCGGCGGTTCGGGGTCGCCGTGGAGATCAACTCCAGGCCCGACCGGCTCGACCCGCCCAAGCGGCTCATGCGGCTGGCGTACGAGACGGGGTGCGTGTTCTCGATCGACTCCGACGCGCACGCGCCCGGGCAGCTCGACTGGCAGCGCTTCGGCTGCGAGCGGGCGGCCCGGTGCGGGATCGAGGCCGCGCGGATCGTCAACACCTGGCCCCTGGACCGGCTGCTGGAGTGGACGGCGGGGTGAGCCCTGGGTGGCGGCCGAGCCAGGTCGTTGTCGCGGAGGCCGCGCGGAGCCGGTGATTGTCGGTGGCGGCGCGTAGCGTTCCGGCTGTGAACCGTACCGACCGGCTCTATGCGCTCGTCGAGGACCTGCGCGCCATCGCGCCACGCTGCCGCTCCGCCCGCGAGCTCGCCGAGCGGTTCGAGGTCAGCGTGCGCACCATCGAGCGCGACATCACCGCGTTGCAGGGGTCCGGGGTGCCGATCTACGCCGAGCCCGGTCGCAGGGGCGGCTACGCCCTCGACAAGAAGATGTCGCTGCCCCCGCTCAACTTCACCCCGGCCGAGGCGGTGGCCATCGCGGTGGCCCTCAGCCAGGCCGGCGACCAGCCGTTCGGCCGCCAGGCCCGCAGCGCGTTACGCAAGGTGGTCTCGGCCATGCCGGGGCCCGAGGGCGATCTGGCCAGGGAGCTGGCGCGGCGGGTGCAGCTCGTCAGCGAGCCGCCCGAGCCCGGCTCCCCGACCCGGCCGCTCGGCGCCGAGGGCATCTCCAGGGCCATCGAGGAGGCGCTGCTGCGGCGGCGCGTGCTCAGGCTCGACTACGCCGACGCCAAGGGCGCGCTCACCTCGCGCGACGTCGAGCCGGGGGTGTTCCTGGGCGGGCGCGGCGGTTTCTGGTACCTCGTGGCGTGGTGCCGGTTGCGGGAGGACGTCCGCGTCTTCCGGCTCGACCGCATCGCCGCGGCCGTCGTCACCGTCGAGCGCTGCCCCGAGCGGCCGCTCGAAGGGTTCGCCCCCGACGTCCCGGAGATGGTGGTCCGCGGAACCATGCTCGATTAATCATGCGAAAACACCGACATAGGGTTGTCGCCATAGCGATACATCGTTGTCTTGTTCGAAAGACGAGGAGACGATGATGGACAACACGGTGACCTGGTTCGAGATCGCGACCGACGACCCCGAAGGCGCCGAACGTTTCTACGGCGGGCTGTTCGGCTGGTCGTTCAGCCGCGACGACGACGGCCCGCTCGACTACCGCATGATCGGCTACCCGGGCGGCGAGCGGCCCGGCGGCGGGCTGTTCAACAACAAGGGCGACTTCCCCGCCCACGCGGTGTTCCACGTGCAGGTCGCCGACGTCGAGGCCGCGTGCGCCAAGAGCGAGGCGCTCGGCGGCAAGGTCGAGATGAAGGTGATCGACGACGGCGCCGGCACCGACTTCGCCTATCTGCGTGACGTCTCGGGGAGCCTGTTCGGAGTCTTCCACCGCAGGTGAGCCCTTCGGCGGCGGACGCCGCCGGAGCTCGCGGGACCTCGCCGCGATCGCGCCCCCGGGGAAGCACCTTCCCCGCCGAACCGGGGCCGCGCGACGCGGGCCGTCCCGCCTGGAAGCGGTTCACCCGCCCTGGACACGCCGCCGATCGCCGAGCGGCGGCGCGTCCAGGGCCCCTTCCCCCGACAGGGGGTTCGCGTCAGAAGCGTCAGAAGCCTCAGCAGCGTCAGAAGGCGGCGGCCGCCAGCCAGCGGGTCAGCAGGTCGTGGTCGCCGAAGACGGCCGGCGACCGCGGGGGCCGCCGACCGTAGAGCACCAGGAGCAGCTCGCTCGCCGGGCCGCGGACAGCGGCGTCGCCCTTGGTGTGGCCGCGTTCGCAGCTGACCGCCCCGTCGGCGCCCTGCGTGATGGTCCACTCGCCGTCGAGGTCGCTCGCGTGGAGGTGGATCGTGGCCCCCTCCGCGCCGAGCCCGGCCAGCGACCTGGTCACCCAGGTCGCGTACGGCAGGTTGTGCAGGAACTCCTCGACGCCGTCCACGGCGGTCGCCGCCGGGATCTCCGGGTCGAGGCCGAGTGCGAGTTCGGCGTCGGCCCGGTGGATCACCAGCTCGAAGAGCATCCTGGGCGCCCACCATCCGGCCCGCCGGTCCGGGCCCCACGTCCACACCGCGAGGTCCGGGTCGGTGGTGCGCAGCACGTCCAGGAGGGCGGCGGCGCCCTCCATGAGCCAGGCGGCGTCGCCGTGCGCGCCCTCGGCCAGGCCGCTGGGCACCTCGCGCGACCAGACGCGCTCCTGGACCCGGTTGCGCAGCACGTACGTCGCCCAGCGATGGGTCCGGCCGACATGCGTGACGAGATCGCCGATCGTCCATCCCGGGCACGTCGGCACCGGGACGGACAGATCGCTCGCCAGCGCCGCCAGCCGCGCGGCTTCGCCCTCGATCCGGGCGATGAAGGTGTCGTTGTCGGTCACCCGTCACACACTAGGCCGCCGGGCAGGTCGCGCCCTTGGCGGGCAGCTTGCCCTCCACCAGGTACGCGTCCACCAGCCCCTGCACGCACTTGCTGCCCGACAGGTACGCCCCGTGCCCCTCGCCCTCGTACGTCACCAGCCGCGCGGTCCTGAGCTGGGCCGTCAGCCGCGGCGCCCACTGGTACGGCGTGGCGGGGTCGCCCTTGCCACCCACGACCAGGATCGGCGCCGACCCGGTGGCGTTGACATGCCGCGCCTCGTTGCTGCCCTTGGCCGGCCACACCCGGCACAGCCCGCCCGAGCCCTCGCTGCCGAACAGCGGCGAGATCCGCAGCGCCGCCGCCTCGGTGCGCCGCAGCTCGGCC
This sequence comes from Nonomuraea sp. NPDC003560, assembly GCF_042878785.1. Taxonomy (NCBI): domain Bacteria; kingdom Bacillati; phylum Actinomycetota; class Actinomycetes; order Streptosporangiales; family Streptosporangiaceae; genus Nonomuraea; species Nonomuraea sp. NPDC003560. Next base: position 226,002 of record NZ_JBIAOF010000001.1, read on the forward strand.
TCGCTGGGCCGCTCGGCGGTGTCCACGCAGGTGATGGCCGGGAAGCTGGTCATCTGCGTGGAGTAGGTGCCGTCCTCCGAGCGTCCGGTGTAGGAGTCGGCCAGGTACATCAGCGCCTCGCCGTGGCCCTTCAGCGCCTCGCCGAGCGCCTTCTCCAGGAACGGCCAGGTCAGCTCGGAGTACAGGGCGGCGGCCACGCCGGTGGAGGCCAGGCCCTGGGTGAGCTGGCGGCCGTCCACCTTCAGCGGCTTGGTGGTGAGCTGGTTCATCAGGTTCTCGACGTTGGCGTTCGCGGCGGTCACGTCCTTGCCGACCTCGCAGCCGCCCTTGACGCAGCTGCGCAGGAAGCTCTCGTACGCCTGCTGGAAGCCGCGGGTCTGGGTCAGCGTGCGCTGCTCGAAGGTGACCGTCGGGTCGAGCGGCGCGTCGAGCAGCATCCGGCCCACGTTCTTGGGGAACTGGGTGGCGTAGACGGCTCCGAGCTGGGTGCCGTACGACATGCCGACGTAGTTGAGCTTGGGGTCGCCGACGGCGGCGCGGATGCGATCCATGTCACGGGCGGCGTTGACGGTGCCGACGTAGGGGAGGACCTTGCCGGAGTGCTGCTGGCAGAGCTGGGCGAACTCCTTGTTGGCGTCCAGGCTCTCCTGACGGGTCTGCGCGTTGGTGGGCAGCGTGTCCAGGGAGACGAACCGGTCCATCTGCGCGCTGTCGCCGCAGCGCACGCCCGCGCTGCGCTCGACGCCGCGCGGGTCGAAGCTGACCAGGTCGTAGTGGGCGCGCAGGGTGGTGAGCACCTTGGCGGCCTGGTCGAGGGTGTCCACGCCGGAGGCGCCCGGCCCGCCGAAGTTGAACACCATCGAGCCGAGCCGCTTCTTCGGATCGGTGGCCGACAGCTTGATGAGCGCCAGCTCCAGCTTGTCGCCGTCGGGGCGGGAGTAGTCGAGGGGCACCGCCAGCTTCCCGCAGCGCACCGAGGCGTCCTGCTGTGCCGGTGGCTCGCCGTCCGGGCGCTTGATGTCGGTGCACGGCCCCCACGCGATCTTGTCGGTGTCGGCGGCGGGCCCGTCGGTGGCGGGCTCTGCGGGTGCACTCGCGCAGCCCGCGGCCGTTATGAGCAGGGCGGCGGCTAGGACGCGTCGCATACGAACATTCCCCTTCGTGTCTTCGGGGGAAGTAGTGCCCACGATACGGGACCTCGCGTCGAACCTGGGTGAGGCGGCACGTACCCCTCCTGGACGTGCCGCCTCACCCGTCGGACGGAGCGCAGGCCCGGACATGACGGCGCTCCCGCGAGAGACAGTTCGCGGGAGCGCGCCTTCCGGATGACTCAGACGCCCATCGACTGGGTGTCGTTGCTCTCCGCGCCGCCGGCTTCGGTGACGCCGTTCTTCAGGTGGTAGCGGGCGATGGCCTCGCGCAGCACCTCGCCGTCGAGCTCGCCCCGCTTGACCAGCCGGGTGAGCACGGCCAGCGTGATCGAGGCGGCGTCCACGTGGAAGTGGCGACGCAGCGCCGAGCGGGTGTCGGACAGGCCGAACCCGTCGGTGCCCAGCGAGGACCAGTCACCCGGCACCCACTGCGCGATCTGGTCCTGGACCGCCTTCATGTAGTCGCTGACGCCCACGAACGGGCCGCTGGCCTGCGAGAGCGCCTGCGTCACGTACGGGACGCGCTGCTCGGCGTCGGGGTTGAGCAGGTTGTGCTCCTCGCACGCCAGCGCGTCGCGCCGCAGCTCGGACCACGACGTCGCCGACCACACGTCGGCGGACACGCCCCACTCCTCGGCCAGCAGGCGCTGGGCCTCCATGGCCCACGGACCCGCCACGCCCGAGGCCAGGATGTTGGCCTTCGGCCCCTGCGTCTGCGGGCCCTCGGCGAACTTGTACAGGCCCTTGAGCAGGCCCTCGACATCGAGGTCGGCCGGCTGCGCGGGCTGCAGGTAGGGCTCGTTGTAGACGGTCAGGTAGTAGAAGACGTCCTCGGGCTGCTCGCCGTACATGCGGCGCAGGCCGTCCTTGACGATGTGGGCGACCTCGAAGGCCCAGGACGGGTCGTAGGAGACCGCGGCCGGGTTCGTCGAGGCGATGAGCGGCGTGTGGCCGTCTTCGTGCTGCAGGCCCTCGCCGTTGAGCGTGGTGCGGCCGGCGGTGGCGCCGAGCAGGAAGCCGCGGCCCATCTGGTCGCCCATCTGCCACATCTGGTCGCCGGTGCGCTGCCACCCGAACATCGAGTAGAAGATGTAGACCGGGATCATGTGCTCGCCGTGCGTGGCGTAGGAGGTGCCGGCCGCGATGGTCGAGGCCATCGAGCCCGACTCGCTGATGCCCTCGTGCAGGATCTGCCCCTGCACGGCCTCCTTGTACGACAGCAGCAGCTCCCTGTCGACCGCCTCGTACGTCTGCCCGTGGGGCGAGTAGATCTTGGCCGTCGGGAACATGGCGTCGAGACCGAACGTGCGGGCCTCGTCGGGGATGATCGGCACGAACCGGTGGCCGATCTCCTTGTCGCGCATGAGGTCCTTCAGCAGGCGCACGAACGCCATGGTGGTGGCGACCTGCTGCTTGCCCGAGCCCTTGCGGAACTGGCTGTAGACGTCGTCGCCGGGCAGCTTGACCGGCTTGGCGCGCATGACCCGCTTGGGCAGCACACCGCCGAGCGCCGCGCGGCGCTCCTTCATGTACTGGATCTCGGGGTCGTTCTCGCCCGGGTGGAAGTACGGGGGCAGCTCGCCCTCCAGGGCCGAGTCCGGGATCGGCAGGTAGAGCCGGTCGCGGAACTCCTTCAGCTCGGCCTTGGTGAGCTTCTTCATCTGGTGGGTGGCGTTGCGCGCCTCGAAGTCCTTGCCCAGCGTCCAGCCCTTGATGGTCTGGGCGAGGATCACCGTCGGCTGGCCGACGTGCTCGCGGGCCGCCTTGAAGGCCGCGTAGACCTTGCGGTAGTCGTGGCCGCCGCGCGACAGCTTGCGGATGTCGTCGTCGGACAGGTGCTCGACCATCTTGCGCAGGCGCGGGTCGCCGCCGAAGAAGTGGTCGCGGATGTAGCCGCCGGTCTCGACCGAGTAGGTCTGGAACTGGCCGTCGGGCGTGGTGTTCATCTGGTTGACCAGCACGCCGTCGACGTCGGCCGCGAGCAGCGGGTCCCAGTCGCGGCCCCACACGACCTTGATCACGTTCCAGCCGGCGCCGCGGAAGTACGACTCCAGCTCCTGGATGATCTTGCCGTTGCCGCGCACCGGGCCGTCGAGCCGCTGCAGGTTGCAGTTGATGACGAACGTGAGGTTGTCCAGCTCCTCGCGGGCGGCCAGGCCGATCGCGCCGAGCGACTCGGGCTCGTCCATCTCGCCGTCGCCCAGGAAGGCCCACACGTGGCTGCGCGAGGTGTCCTTGAGCTCGCGGTTGAGCAGGTAGCGGTTGAACCGCGCCTGGTAGATCGCGCCGATCGGGCCGAGGCCCATGGAGACCGTCGGGAACTCCCAGAAGTCGGGCATGAGCCGCGGGTGCGGGTAGGAGGGCAGGCCGCGGAAGCCGTGCGACAGCTCCTGCCGGAAGGCGTCGAGCTGGGCCTCGTTGAGGCGGCCCTCCAGGAAGGCGCGGGCGTAGATGCCCGGCGCGGCGTGGCCCTGGAAGAACACCTGGTCGCCCGACTCGCCGTGGTCCTTGCCGCGGAAGAAGTGGTTGAAGCCCACCTCGTAGAGCGAGGCCGCCGAGGCGTAGGTGGCGATGTGGCCGCCCACGTTCGTACGGGCGTTGGCCCGCGACACCATGACCGCGGCGTTCCACCGGATGTAGGCACGGATGCGCCGCTCGACGTGCTCGTCGCCCGGGAACCAGGGCTCGCGCTCCGGCGGGATCGTGTTGATGTAGTCGGTGCTGCGCAGGCCCGGCACGCCGACCTGGTGCTCGCGGGCCCGTTCCAGCATGCGGAGCATGAGGTAGCGGGCTCTGGTGCGGCCTTCGGTCTTGACGACATTGTCGAGAGACTCGAGCCACTCGTTGGTCTCACTGGGGTCGACATCAGGCAGCTGGCTGGGTAGGCCGTCGCTGATGATCGAGAATCGCTGGCGTCCGGAAGCCACTGGGTCTCGCCTTCCGAGAATGACTGAAGTCTGGTCTGGGTCGCCTTCCATCCTGGTCGCTAGTCGTAGAAAACGCATCTCTACTGACGGGTAACCAGAGCGTCCCTGCTGGCAGGGCCATGTTGGTGGCCTAGACCACCGATGGTAGGACGAATCGCCACCAAAGGTTACATCGGTGGAGCAATTTAACAAGACTAGAAAACGGACGAAATTTCCCCCCAATCCTAGGGGGCTGGCCCGGTGGGTCGGCCTCCGCCCTCAACCCTCCCCCGAACCGGGCGGTCCTCACCCGGAGGGGGCGGCCGCGCCGCGCCGCGCGAGTCTAGCCACCGTCCTTGTGGTGGGGGCGGGCGGGGCGGCGTCCGCCGAGAGGGCCGAGGCGCACACCTCTTCTCCTTGCTTCTGTACGCGCTTCGAACCCGCCTCGCGGGGCCTTCGTGACGTGCGAGGTCTCAGGCGGGCCTCGGAGCGTGCGGCCTGTCTCGGGTGTATCCCGTTGGAGAACGCGGAGGGTGGCCTCCTGGGAACTCAGGTGGCGTCAGGCCGTCGCGAAGCCGAGCCCCGCATCCTGTCGGCCCGCCCGAAGCCGGGCACCGCATCCTGTCGGTCGACCCGAGGCCGGGCCCGCACCCTGTCGGCTGGCCTGAAGCTGTGTGTCCGGCTTCCTGGACGCCCCTCTCCTTGTCTCTCTTGTCGAGCCGACCCTCTGTCGCGCATCCCGCCGCTGCCTCCGCGCGGGTGCACAAACGGCTCTCGGCCGGGCCGCTGCCGAAATGAGGCCATATCGGAACCATCAGGCGACAGAGCCGGACGCGACTCCGCCGTCCTGCCCCTGACCAGCCGTAACGCCGTGGTGGTCAGGTGATCCGACGACCACGGTCCGGCCGTGGCGGCCGAAACGTCGCGTCCGTGCCGCGTAACGTTTCGGTCATCATTTTCGGCCCCGATGAAGACCGGGCAAAAAATCGCCGTCCCCGGCATCCGCTCTTTTCTCGGGCCGTTCGTCGTACCAATGTGGAAGGTATGAATGCGACGGCAGGAGACCGGCTCCTGATGCACGGCAACACGGTCGGCGAAAGGGAGCGGAGCGGCGTCATCACCGAGGTCCACGGCACGGACGGCGAGCCTCCGTACATGGTGCGGTTCGACGACGGCCACACCGGGCTGGTCTTTCCCGGCCCTGATGCGGTCGTTGTGCCTCAGTAGGATTTCCCTGTGAGATCAGAAATCATCTCCGTGGCCACGGGTTCACGCGAGACCGTGCACGACATCACCGCTGAATGCGCTGAATTCGTGCGCGCGCAGGGAGAAGACGGCCTGTTGCACGTTTTCGTGCCGCACGCGACCGCGGGCGTGGCGCTGCTGGAGCTCGGCTCCGGCAGCGACGACGACCTGCTCGCCGCGCTGCGAGACCTGCTCCCGGCCGACGACCGCTGGCGTCATGCCCACGGTTCGCGCGGTCACGGCAGGTCACACGTCATGCCCGCGCTGATCCCGCCGTACGCCACGATCCCCGTGCTGGGCGGGAGAATGGCGTTGGGCACATGGCAGTCCGTCGCGCTGGTCGACCTCAATGTCGACAACACGCAACGCCAGGTTCGCCTGTCGTTTTTGTCAGATTGATTCTGGCCGACTACGGCCGTACCCGTGGCGACCGTTGACGACTGAGGGTCACAGCGTGTGGACTGTGCCGAAGCGATAAACCGCATAGAGCGGGGCCACTCAAGCAGGAGGGATAAACGTGAGCGCGACCGCGGGTCAGGCGCAGGGCGAGCGCGGCCTGGCCGAACGACTCGGCCTCAAGCCGGGTCAGGTGGTGCAGGAGATCGGTTGGGACGAGGACGTCGACGACGAGCTTCGCGACTCCATCGAGGACCTGACCGGCAACGAGCTGCTGGACGAGGAGAGTGACGACGTCGTCGACGTGGTGCTGCTGTGGTGGCGCGACGGCGACGGGGACCTCTTCGACGCCCTCAGCGACGCCATGCGAGCACTCGCCGAAGCCGGCCAGATCTGGCTGCTGACTCCCAAGGCCGGGCGCGATGGCCACGTGGAGCCGAGCGACATCGGGGAGGATGCCGCTACCGCGGGTCTCTCGCAGACCAGCAGCATCTCAGCCGCACCCGACTGGTCCGGGACCAGGCTCGTCGCACCGAAGGGCCGACGTTAGGAAACTCCGAGGCCGGCCGATACGGCAGGATGGTGGGCTGTGAACGCACATCCTGCCGAGGTCGGCGCACTGGCTCCGGATTTCGAGCTGCAGGACCAGCACGGCGCCCCGGTGAGACTGTCCAGGTTCCGGGGCGAGAAGGTCGTGCTGGTCTTCTATCCGCTTGCCTTCAGCGGGATCTGTGAGGGCGAGCTCACCGCGCTGCGCGACCAGCCTCTCGACGCGCGGGTGCTCGCCGTGTCGGTCGACTCCGTGTTCGCCTTGCGTGCCTGGTCCGATCGGGAAGGTTACGGATTCGCCCTACTCTCCGATTTCTGGCCACATGGACAGGTCGCCCAGGCGTACGGTGTGTTCGATGAGGCGAAGGGGCTCGCACGTCGGGGGACCTTCGTCATCGACGGCGAGGGCGTGATCCGGTGGTCGGTGATCAGTCCGATCTCCTCGGCACGTGACGTCGCCGACTACGTCAAGGCACTCGCCGACATTTCCTGACTTCGGAGGGAACGATGCCCTGCTACCGATGCGGGGCCCGGCAGACCGACCCGGTCCGTGGCGCCAGCCCGTGGCAGCGCGGGGTGCGCAACGAGTCCCAGGTGCTGATCTGCCCGGACTGTCAACGGCTGCACGACCTCGATCTCGACTCCTGCGCCACCTGCGGGTCCACCGCGCTCATCTGCCGGCTGGGGGAGATCGAGTGCCGCGGCTGCGGCGCCGTCCGGCAGGCCCGGGCGCCGAAGGGGTTCGAGGAGCAGGGGGCGTACGTGGGGTCGGGGGCTCCGCCCGGGCTGTCGGCGGAGGTCGAGGCGGCGCTCAACCGGGTGCTGGGCAGGGCCTGACCGCCTGGGCGATCTTGAGTTCGAGGCCCAGGCCTCGTGTGGTTGATCGCCAGTTCAGGGCCCTGGTGTCGCCGGCCTGGATCGCGGCGCGGCGCCGTCCTTCCGGCTGAGAGATTCTCAAGCGCCTTTTCAGACATTTGCTGACCTGCGCTATCGTCTCCTTTCGTGTCCGCTATGAGTTCGTTCGTCGTCGCGCTCGACGTCGGTGGCACGTCCATGAAGGGCGGCCTGGTCAGCGAGTCCGGTGAGGTGTTGCTGAGCGAGCGGCGCCACACTCCTCGCGAGGAGGGCCCTGAGGCGGTCGTGTCCGCCATTTCAGACTTCATCGGCCACCTGGCCTCCTCCGGCGACGGCGAACCGGCAGGCGTCGGTCTGGCCGTCCCGGGGCTGGTGTCCGAGAGCGCGGCCCTCTATGCGGCGAACCTGGGCTGGCGTGACGTCCCCGCCTCGAACTTCACCACCCTGGACATCCCCGTCATGCTGGGCCACGACGTCCGCACGGGCGGCCTGGCCGAGAGCATCCTCGGCGCCGGAAGAGGCGTCTCCGACTTCCTCTTCCTCCCGATCGGCACCGGTATCGCCGGAGCCTCGATCATCAACGGCGACCCGTACGGCGGCTCCTCCGGCTGGGCCGGCGAGATCGGCCACACCCCCGTCTTCCCCGACGGCGAACAGTGCGCGTGCGGCCAGTTCGGCTGCCTGGAGACGTACGCCTCGGCGGCCTCGGTCGGCCGCCGCTACAGCCAGCGCGCGGGCGTGGAGGGCGTACGCGCCGAGCAGGTGGTCGCCTCCGACGACCCCATCGCCATCGAGGTGTGGGACGAGGCCGTGGAGGCCCTGTCGCTCGCCCTGGCGACGTACACGCTGCTGCTGGACCCCTCGGTGATCGTCCTCGGCGGCGGCCTGGCCGAGGCCGGTCCCGCCCTCTTCGATCCCGTACGTACCCGCCTGGTCAAGCGCCTGGCCTTCCGCGACGCGCCTCCGCTCGTCCCGGCCGCGCTGGGCGTCGACGCCGGCATGCTGGGCGCCGCCCTGCTGGGCTGGCGAGCCGCCGGCCGCCCCGAACTGGGCCCCGGCTGGACGGTGAATGTGCGATCGGCCCCTCTGGTGTCGTAAGGTTAGTGCCGATCAGGGGGCGGTTAGCTCAGCGGTAGAGCACTCGCCTTACAAGCGAGGGGTCACTGGTTCGAACCCAGTACCGCCCACCAGCGTAAACGTACAATCTCTGATCTTGAAAACGGCGTCCGAGTGACTAAGTGAGGGACTAAGTCCCGAAGATCTTGTCCATCGCCGCAGCTCCCTGCATGATCACGGGCCGGATCTGATGCCGGTAGACGGTCTCGGTGACCACCGTGTTGGAGTGCCCGACGAGGCGTGAGATGTCCTCGATGGGGACGCCGGAGTCTGACAGCACGGACACGAAGCTGTGCCGTAGCTCACGAGGTGACCACTCCCGTCCGGTGAGCCCTGCCGCCTCGACGACCTTGCGGAGGTCGCGTCGTACGTTGTGGGCCGTGACGGGCGTTCCTGTCCGTGTGCAGAACACAAGGCCTGTGTCCTGCCAGCGGTCCCTTCGGCTGGGACCTCGCCCAACGCGACCGCGAAACCCCGCTGTTCACCGGCGAGAAGACCATCGCCAACCGCGACGTCGCGATCATGCTCAGCGTCCGGGCCGGCCACCCGGTCATCCACCGCCGCAGCATGTGGCACCGAGGACACACCGCCGTCATCCACGGCGCGTCGGCCCGCCTGGAGATCAACTCTTACACCAACGCCGACATGCTCCCCGACTGGGACGACCCCAAGCGCCACGCCCAGTGCCGCAAGCGGCCCGGCTTCTTCTACCAGTCGCTCGTCCGTGAACACGGCCCTGTCCGATGGCTGACTCTCACCAGTGCCCGCATCGCCTACGAAGACGAACGAGCCGCACTCGGCATGGACTACGCCGAAGCCGTCCTCATCATCCGCCGCACCACGGCCCACCCCAACGGCCGCCCCATCGAAGTCACCGAGGTCAAAGCCCCTGCCAACCGCTACGAGATCGGCTACCACCGCGAACTCGCCGACGACCCCGAAGCCGACTTCACCCCGCAAGAACTCAGCGACAACGGCATAGACCTGGTGATCTAAAGCGGTGGATGCTCATCAGCCTCGTTAGCAGGACGGACTACTGGTGAGCGCGGAACATAGACATAAGAGGTGCCATCAGGGTGGAACTCGTACTTGGCGAGCCGCTTGCGTCTCATGCTGGCCTTGGTAAGCAGAGAGAGCAGGTAGGCGACTCCGAACATCAGCCCCGGGATCCAGTACGGCAGCGTCGACTGGGCCAGCGCAAAGTACAGGCCATATATGAGCGCACCGAAGATCAATCGCCGCTCCAGGAAGAACCGGCCTTGAATGTCGTCTCTGGCCCACCAGCGGTACCGCCAGGGCAGTCGAAAGTCGAACATCTGGTACGGCAGCCAGTACCACAGGGGCGGATGTTCGCGTAAACGCAGCATGAACCCGCCGCGGAGCACGTCCACACAGTCGCGCATGGTCGGGTGGTGCTGTCCTGGCTCGGCCAGGTCCAGCAGAGTGCTCAGCAGTTCGGCGCCACGGAATTCTCGGAAACGAGGTGGATAGGCCAGGCGCATCAGTAAGTGGCAGCGGCGCTCGTAGGCGGAGGTGATGTCGGGGGTCATCACATCCCCATCCCGGGCTGGAGGTTCAGGCGTCGCTGAGCGGTGGCGGCCAGGCGCGCCAAGCGGGCGGTCTCTTCGGCCAGCACCTGACGACCGTGGCCAGTCAGGTCGTAATAGCGACGGTGACGGCCGGAGACGACCTCCTCCTTGACGACGATCACCAATCCGTCGCCCGCCAGCCGGTCGAGAGCACCGTAGAGGGTGCCCGCACCGAGCCGTACTCGTTCTTCGGACAGTTCCTGCACTGCCTTGATCACGCCGTATCCGTGAAGGGAGCCTTGGGAGAGGGCCAAGAGGATCAGATAGCTCTGCTCGCGGAGCGCCATATCCGATATATATCGCTATTCGTACTATCACTGCAAATGCGGCTGGCCGTTTTGTCTGGTCTCCCTTTGTCAACCTTCAGTTGATGCTTGACGGTCTGGCATCGGTTGATGGTTCAGAGTTTCTTTACTGGTTCAAGGGCTCGCTGCGCTCGCCACGGGGCCGCCGGCCGCTTAGCGGTCTGGCGGGCTTGCGCGTGCGGCCTGGGGGCCGTTCGCGCCCGCCACCGCACGCGGGCTGGCGCCCCCGACGTTGAGCTTTCAAGATCCTGCCGCCCCGCTTCCGGTGCTCGGGCCCGGAGGCCCTGCGCTCCGGGTCGGGCTGCCATCGATTCGCCCGGGTTGCTGCCTGTGGTGGTGCCCGGCTTGCCGCAGGGCCGTTCAGGCCGACCCGTGAAGAGGCCGCTGCTTCTTCCCTAGCCTGGTCTCCGCTTGCAGGTTCGCGGCCAGTTCATCCAACGTCGCCCCGCAACGGACGTTGGACTGGCCGCTTCTACAGGGAACGGACTGTTTCCGAATGGCCGCCCACCCTGCGGCCATGTCGTGAACCTGCCACTCCGGGTACTCGGCGATCAACTTCGCCAAGGTCATGGGCATGGTTGCACTCCGGCGACCGGCGTACAGAGTGGCCGAGACTCCCGAAGCCGGGTGTAGCGGAGAGCGATTCGGTACGCGCACCGAGTGGGCCCGGTGGAGGGGGGCCAGGCATAGATGACTCGCTGTCGTCTCGCGTCCCATGCTGGTCGCCACCAGTACCGCCCGTTGTGACACCTGACGACCGTTCCGACCCGCACGGACACCAGCGCAAGCGTGCCACTGCGCAGGATCTCCTTCACTGGGGGCTCGCTTCCGTGGATTCCGGGCGCAGACTGCGGATCGTCTCCGAGAGGGGGTGGCGTCGTTGAAGGTCCGCGTAGCGGAAGGCGACCCGGCGCGCGGCTCTCGACGGTTCGATGGCCGGATGGCGGGCGTACAGCACTCGTTTACGGCGGTCGTCCCAGCCTGCCCGCCACCAGTACCAATCGCCGTCGCACCAGACGACGAGCCCGATCCACACGGACACCAGGCTCAGGCCGTAGCCGTCATGGACGTCTGCGGATACGCCATGAGCGGCGAGGGCGTCGGCCAGGGCATCGGCGGCGTGCTTCTCTGGCGTGGGGTGTCGGTTCGGCGGTTGCATGAGTGGCCTCCCACCACGTACGGCAGTGACGTAGCGTGACGGTATGTGTCGGCTGAGCTGTGAGGCCGGAAAGAAATTCAGGGGTCCGTCGTAGGCATCGGATGAGGATGAGGTGCATGCGAGGAATGACCAGCAATCTGTCCATCGGCCAGCGCGTGGCCTGGTACCGGCGACGGCGTGGGATGTCTCAGGACGTATTGGCCGGGCTGGTGGGACGGACCACCGATTGGCTGAGCAAGGTGGAGAACGACCGCATCACCTTGGATCGTCTGTCCGTCATCAAGTCCCTGGCGAGCGTATTGGACGTGTCCCTCGGTGATCTACTGGCCGAGCCGCACCTGTTCGAGTGGACGGACGGAAGCGGCGATCAGACCATCCCCGCACTGCGCGCCGCGATCACGGACTATCGACAGCTCTCGCCGATGGCCGGGCTCGTGGAGAACGCGGAACCCTCCGATCAGGCCGACCTGCGACGTGCCCTTGCCGAGGTGTGGAGGGCGTACCAGGGAGCCCGGTACAGCTACGTGATACGGACTCTGCCCGGACTCCTGGGGAAGGCGCATCATGCTGCGCGCGCAGCGAACGGTGCCGCCCGCATGGCCGCATCGGGAGTGCTCGGGCAGGTCTACCACGCCGCTGCCAGCATCCTGGCCAAGGTGGGTGAGGCTGATCTCGCATGGATCGCCGCTGAGCGGGGACTCTCCTTTGCACGGCAATCCGGTGATCAGCTTGTGACGGCCTCATTGCTTCGCTCCGTGACCCACGCCCTTCTGTCCAACGGCCGTTACGAGGCAGCCAAGCAGCTCACGATGGACGCCGCCGACCTGCTGTCTCCTGACCTCCCGCACGCCACGGCTGAGCTGCTTTCGGTGTACGGGACGCTGTACCTCGCCGGATCGATGGCGGCGGCGCGAGACGACGACCGCAGCACGACACGCGCGTTCCTCGCCGAGGCGCAGGAAGCGGCGGTGCGGCTCGGCGGTGACGCCAACCATGTCTGGACCGCGTTCGGGCCGACGAACGTGCGTATCCATCAGGTTGCCACGGCAATCGAGCTGGGAGACATCCAGGTGGCTGTGGAGCTCGGGCCGAAGCTGGATACCAGCGGGCTTCCGATCGAACGTCGCGCTCGTCATGGCCTGGCCGTGGCGCATGCCCTGAGCCTGTGGAACCGTACCGACGACGCGATGGCCGCGCTGTTGGAGGCCGAGACCATCGCTCCCGAGCAGGTGCGCCATCACTACCTCAGCCGCCAGCTCACGATGTCGTGGATCAGAAGGCAGAAGGGCAAACCCAGTTACCAACTCGCAGCTCTCGCGCGGCGACTGCACATCGTGTGAAGACAGTCCCTGTGGCGTAAGGTCGGGGCTGTGAACGATCAGGAGGCTCCGCCGTTCGCCCAGGCCCGTGCCGCTGCCGGTGCGCTGTTCTTCGATGACAGCGGTCGTGTGCTTCTCGTCCGTCCTACGTACAAGCCCTCCATGGACATCCCGGGCGGGTACGTCGAGCCGGGGGAGACCCCGTACGAGGCGTGCGTTCGAGAGGTGCAAGAGGAGCTGGGCATTCAGCCGGCCATCGGTCGCCTCCTCGTGGTCGATTGGGCGCCTCTCCCCAAGGAGGGTGACAAGGTCCTGTTCGTGTTCGACGGCGGCACCTTGGACGGCGAGTTGCTCAAGCAGATCAGGTTCGTGGACAACGAGTTGAGCGCTTATGAGTTTCACCCCGTCGAGGAACTGGACGGGCTGTTGATCGAGCGGCTTGCCCGTCGTGTCAAGGCAGCTGCCACTGCACGCGAGCTTGGCAGGACCGTCTATCTGGAGCACGGCCAGGCCGCCCCCGCTGAGTGACTATCTGAGTGACAACGGCCCAGGACGAGCGTGGACGGTCGAGGACCAGGGCGGAACGTTCGCCGAGGTGGGACCCCGAATCACCCGAGGTCCCACCCTCTCGCGGCGAGCCTTACAAGCGAGGGGTCACTGGTTCGAACCCAGTACCGCCCACTTCCTAGAAAGCCCCGTTTCCCATCGCGGAAACGGGGCTTCGTGCCATTAGCGTGCCATCGGCCGGTGCGTGGACTCTTTGCGATCTTCGCGTGCCCTGGGGGCTGGCCCTCTCCGAGACGGTCGACCCGAAAAGCGGGGGGCAGGTATGAGGCTTCCACCCCCGAGGCGGTGCCACGCCTGCACAGCGAGCTCTACGGGGCTGCTGTTCCGCGTCTACCTGGAGGTCCCGTCGGTGCTTAGAAAGAGTGCCAGACGGACTGGACGGCGATGGACAGTCCAACGCCGTACAGCTGAGGATCATCGCGACGATCGACAAGGTTCGATTGGTGGCTGTCCCGGCGCGAGCGTGGGACATGCCCAACCCTGACATGAAGATGGCGACTAACGACACCCAGATCCCGACGCGGGCCAACACCATGGTCACGTCGAGCAGGAGGGCGAGGATGCCGAGGCAAAGGCCGACGACACCTATCCAGTTGTGCGTTGCCGGTGCTGGCATAGGCGGCTGCTGAGGGTACTGCCCGTACGGCTGTGACGGCTGGTGGGGATACGGCTGGCCGTCCTGGTCCTGCGGGCCGGGATACGCCATGCGGGGCTCCTGAGGGAGTAGGGGGGCGTGCGTAAGACGCGTCGATAGCCTGTGCGGTTTGCACCGTTACACGACAGGGCCGTTCAAGTCCTGCAAGCGCGTAATTTCAGGCTCCAGGGCGGAGGCGACTCCGACATGACACCGCACCGCGCATCCTGTGGGTCTGGGGGTCTCGAACTCGGGGTCCGGGCCGCGATTCTCGCGGCTGTTTCCGAAGTCGTATCGCTTGTAGAACTCCACGATGTACGACTGGTAGGTTCGGCGAATTTCTGTGATCCCGACCGCTCGCGGCCGCCTTCGGGACGGGTTCCGCCGGGGCCAACATGGGCGCCCGTTGGTCAGCCGGCAATTCAGCGCGTCTGCGACGGTGTGGTTGGTTGTGTGATCGCAAGGCCATCCTCGTGATCGCGTAGAACATCCGTGAGCACGCTGGAAGGTGCCCTCCCGGCGGTTGGCCACTCTATCCGCGTGAAAGGGATACGCGTCGCCGTGAAAGGAAGGCGGCGAACAACGTGGCCCCACCCGCAGCGACCAGTACGGTCGCGGGAATCCTGACGAGGCTCCGCAGGTCTGTGCAGTTGTCCAAATGGTGCAGCCTGTCGGCCAAGGCGGAGGACGGATCGAGTTGCGTCCAGGTGACTCCGACAAATGCCGAGCCGCAGGATTCACCGCCTGACGTGACGGACATCAGGCCGGTGAGAATGCCCGAGCCGATTAACAGGAAGGCGACGAACGCCATCGCTTTGGGAGACATGCCAGTCCTTACCTGGATCCAACCGCAGTGGATCATTTCATGGCGAGGCTTGAGCCGGGAAGACGTCTGGCTCAGCCAGGGGGGCGACAAGCGCCAGGGGGCAGCCCCGTTTCCATTTGCGGCAACGGGGCTTCGTGCCGTCAATGGGGATCGGCCGGTGCGCGAGCTCCTCCCGATCTCTGCGTCAACGGCGGCGGCGTGACGCTCGACGGGTCAGGTGCCTGGCATGCTCTGGGGCGTGAGAATTCGTACTGCGACGCGCCGGGATCTGCCCGCGATCATCGCGCTCCTGGCCGACGAGGACACCGTGATCGATCCCGAAACCGTTGAGGTCGACGGGGCGTACGAGCGAGCCTTCAAGGCCGTCGACACCGACGAGCGCAACGAGATGATCGTCATGGACGAGGCAGACGGTACGGTCGTCGGCTGCCTCCAGCTGACGTACATCCCCGGCCTGGGACGACACGGTCAGGAGCGGGCGCTGATCGAGGCGGTCCGGGTGCGTGCCGATCGGCGTGGGGCAGGGCTCGGGCGCGAACTGCTCACCTGGGCGATCGAGCGGGCACGCGCCCGCGGCTGCACCCTGGTCCAGCTCACCAGCAACAAGCGACGCACCGAGGCCCATCGTTTCTACGACTCTCTCGGCTTCGTCCGCAGTCACGACGGGTTCAAGCTGTCGTTCTGAGGCGGGGCGCCGAGCGGGGTGGTCATGGCCCTCTGCGAGATGAGCCGACGATTTTGATCGTGCGTACTCCGGGTTTTCCGATCAGCTCGGTGAGTGCCGGTTTCGAGTGTCCGTAGACGACCAATCCATAGATCCTGCCTTCATGTGCCGCCTGACGTAAACGGCGGAGATCGAGCCCGAAGGACTTCAGGCTCAGTGCGTCGGTTCACTGCAACTTGGCCGCCCAACGTCTGTACAGCTCGATCGGTGAAGTGTTCTCGCATTCGGTTTCATAGACCGCGCACGACCGCCAGTAGACCGGTTTGTCGGCGTCCCCGCGCGATCGGGAGAGGAACAGGAACGCGGCGTCCGATCGAATTCCTCGCACGCCCAGGGTGGTGGTCAGCTCGTTCTCGGTCATGGGGGCGGTCAGTTCCACGACGGCGGTGGAGAAGTCATTTCTGCCCAGGGCCGCTATTGCCTGGCGGGCCCGGCTTTTGGCCGGCTCGTCGGCCCCCTCGCCGCCGTGGAACGAGCGCAGCAACGGGCTCATCGTCGCCTCCGGCATGGCGGGAGCGGAGGTCCTGCCCAGCACGTCGGTCACTAATTCTTCGTGTGCTGGACGACCTCGCAGACTCGGATGCGTCTCGAAAGTGCTGACCGTCACGCCCATCGACAGGGGGCCCACACCCACCTCGTGGCCCACGATGACGTCGTACTCCGGATGCGCCACCTGAAAGGCGCCGCCATAGACCTCACGCATGCGTTCAGCGCGCCCGCCGAACAGGTGCACGCCTTCGGCCAGACAGGCGAGCAGAACGAGTATGACGACGATGACGTACCCGGTTCTGCGTGAATTCCTGGTGCGGCTGTCTGCGGTCAAGGCGGTCTCCCGTGCGTGCCGATGCCGGTCGAACAGTGGTGATCAAATCAGATCGCCGGTGAATGGGGGCGCCTGGCCGACACCGGTACGGCATCGTTTGTTCCGCCGTGCCGGCCGGTGTAGCAGTGCCGCACCAAGATCGCACTAAGATCGCGTCCCGTGTCTTCGGAACATTTATGGCGGTTTATCAGGATCGGATTAGTAAGTCTGATTCTTCTGGCGGCGGTCGCGGGGCTGGTGCTCGGCGACACCTGGCTCTGGGTGGCCGCCGAGTGGTCGCCGCCGACCTTCGGCGAGCTCTCCACGGGGGACGGGTCCGACGCCTCGGTCGGTCTTGCGCTGTTCGGGGCCGCCCTGGTGAAGGCGGCGCTCCTGTGGCGGATTCTGCGCACCCCGGAACGGGGGCCGCTGGACCGCGGGGAGAGGGCGCTGCGCCGGCTGTTGTATCTGGCGGTGGCCCACGCGCTCGTGCTGTGGTACCCCGTCGCGCTGCTCCCGGACGCGGTCGACGCGGCGTTCACGCTCGTTCTGTGGGCCGCGATCGACGTCCTCTACCTGCTCGTCATCCGGTGGCGGTCCCGCCTGTTGCGTGGGGCGGCCGGAGTGCTGTTCGCGGTGGAGCTGGCCGGGGCGGCCAATGAAGTGCTCGACGACCTCGACCTTCCGGAGCTCGGACCGGGCGGCGTCATCCAGGCGGTCCTGATCGGGGGCGGAGTGCTGGCGACCCTCGTCACCGTCCTCGGGCAGTGGCGTGACGGCCGCTGGAGCCGCGGCACGCTGATCGCCGGGGTGTCGTCGGTGGGCGTCTACGCGCTGACGATCCCGTTCAACCTGCTCGTCGGAGGGCACTTCGGCGGCGGTCTGGCGATGGTGATCGCGATCGACGCGATGGGGCTCGTCAGCACCGTGTGGATCGCGGCCACCGCTCGTGAACTGCCCGCCGAGGGCCGTCCGGCGGATCTTCCGTCCGTCCGGCGGCGCGGGTCCCGCGTCGCGGTGGCGGCTGTCGCCGTGCTGTCGCTCGTCGTACTGATCAATCCGGAGCAGGACGCGCGCCTGACCTACACCGCCGGGTCGGCGGACTGCTACGACCGGCCCAGCTTCGGCGACGTGAAGCCCGCGGAACGCGACGCCGTGTTCCTGTGCCGGGCGCGGAGCGCAGACGGCGCAGGCCCGCCGATGTTCCCGGAAACCACGTCGGACCAGGCGGTCCTCGCGTACGGACGGGCGCTGTGCCGGGCGAAGGACGCCGACGAGCAGGAGGCCATCCTGACGCGGGCCGGCAGCGCCCGGGCCGCCTGGCGGGTGTACCCCGAGGAACTGGTCTACGTCTGCCCGGAGATCATCGGCGCCACCCGTCCCGACCTGCTGCGGTCGACGGCGGAGGAGGCGGCGGCGAACGCGGCCCACATCGCCGGGGAGAACGCGAAGTGCCGGGACCCGTGGCCCCGGACGAAAGGGGTCGTCCAGGCCACGGCCAAGTACTTCCTGTTCGTCGACGGCGATCCCGGATACCTGGTCCAGGACGGCGAGGGCGAGTCGGCCATGGAGGAGGCGGAGCTGGCCACGGTCCGGTCCTACGAAGACGGCGCCCTCGTCGGGGTGGCCCGCGGCGCGGTGCTCATCGGGCACGTCGAGGACGTCGTCGATCTGTGCCTCACGGTGAAGGCCTTCCGCGCCGCGCCGCCACTGCGGACCGCCGGGTGGGACCAGGTCCACGAGGTGCCGATCGTCAGCCGCGGCGGCCGGCTCGCGGTGCCCGAGATGGGCGACGGCGGTGACGTGGGCGCGGGCGCCCCGATGCCGAACCTGGCGATCGCCGGGAAGGGCCGCTACCGGCTCCGTGTCCACGTGCGGATCGGTGAGGCAGGGGAGGAGCACCTGGTCGTCGTGTTCCCGGGCGCGTCGAGGAAGAGGCTGAAGCTGAAGTCCTGACCCGAGGCCGGGCGAGCCGGGGCTGGTCAGCGGCAAGGAGCGGATGCGGCACGGGCCGGGCGGGAACGCTCTCCGATCGCCAGATCGATGTGCACTGACTGCGACTTCTCCGTAGCGGCGGCGAAGTATTGTGGTGGAGGTCCCCGGGGTAAGGCTCTTAAGCCGAAGGGGCTGCGCAGTCCGTGAACGGAGAGCCACCTGCCATGCGAAATCGCACGTTGCGGATCCCCGCCACCGCGGCCGCCGTCCAGGAAGCCATTGACCAGGCGACGGCGGGAGAGGTCGTCCTGCTGGAGCAGGACGGTCGCCTCGTGGCCGCGGTGGTGCCCTACGAGGTGGCCGCCGCCGGCGTCGACCTGCTCAACGAGGCCCAGGACGCCGCTGACCGGCTGTCGGGGCTCAGGCTGATCGCGGAGCTCGAAGCCGGCATGGAGACGATGCGGCTCAGCGACCTGCGCCGTGAGCTTGCCTCATGAAGGGCTACTACGAGATCCAGCTCTCGTCATCGGCGGTGCGGCAGCTCCGTGCCGTGCACGCCGCGGAGCCGATGGCCGCCACGTTCGTCCTCAACGGCCTGGAGTATCTCTCCACCGACCTCGACTCGGGGCTGCTGCGCACGATCGACAAGGAAGCGGGCCTGCTCAAGGCGGAGATGGGCGACTTCGAGGCCCTGTGCTGGGTGCGGCACGAGGAGATGAGCCTGGTGATCCTGACCGTCTCACGGAGTCGTCACCCAGCGTGACGCCGCGCCCTCGTTCGCCCGGACGGCGAAGTCGCGGACGTCCCGCATCCGCCGCGTGCTGACCGGCTCGGCGTAGATGTAGGGGCACATGTCCGACCGGGTCATCTTCGATCGCTGGTAGAGCGAGAAGTCGCACCAGGCGTAGTCGTGCCGGGTGAGCTGCTCGATCACCTCCTCCCTGATGTGTGCGCCGTACATGGAGTCGTGCATCTCGATCAGGAGCGCCGGCTGGTGGTGGGCGATCGTCTCCGCCGCGCCCGCCAGCGCCTTCCCCTCATGACCCTCGATGTCCATCTTGACCAGCCGGATCCTCTCCCGGGACCGGGAGGCCATGACGTCGATCGGCAGGCCGTCGGCCGCACCGAGGAACGCGCCGTACCCCTCCTCGCCGTGGTGGAGGGTGGAAGTGACGCAGTCGGCGGGGATGGTCGCCGGCTCGCCGGCGGCGAGCGTACGGGTGCAGGGGCCGGCGGTGACGTCGTAGGGGTCCCAGAGTCGCAGTCGTGCTCCGGAGTCGTGCGCGGCCGCCGGGTGGACGTCGACGTTGCCGATCTCGTTGAGCTGCAGATTGTGGTGCAGCGCGCGCAGTGCGACCGGGTTCGGCTCGACGGCGATGACCTTCGTGAAGGCCCTGGCCATCCGTAAGGCGTAGTGGCCGACGTGGGCGCCGACGTCGAGGAAGGCCGAGCCCGGCTCGGCGAAGGACTGCAGGAGGCGCCAGATGTCCTGCTCGTGCGGCCCCGGGCCGACGCGGTCACCGCTGGCGGGCCGGAGGGCCCAGGTGAGTCCGTCACGCTGCGAGAGGGAAGGTGTCGTCGACATCAGGACTCCCGGGGAGGTGTTCCGCGCTCACCCACGTGTGATCGTTCTCGCGTCGGAGGAGATCCAGCTTCGGTGCGGGTAGTAGCTCCTGAGTTCCCGCATGCGCGAGGAGTCCGTGAAGAAGACGAACTCCAGGTTGGCCCGCCGCAGCATGCTGTGTTTCGCCTCCTCGCCCAGCAGGCCCCCGATTAGCGGGACCGCGTTGACCGCCACTTCGGTGAGCGTGGACAGGCCGGTCATCGCGAACCGTTCGGCGACCTTCGCCAGTCCGGGCATCTTCCTGCGCAGGAAGATGCCGAGCTTCGTTGGTTTGACCGCCAGATGAGGACGCGTCGCCCGGATGTGGTCGCAGATGCGCTGCCAGTAGTCGGCGGCGCAGTCGGCCAGGGCCGCGGCCAGCACGTCGTCCGCGTCATGGGCGTTCGAGACTTCGAGGTAGGACTGGATCTCGAACAGCTCCCTGGCCTGTTGGCGCAGTTCGACGATCTCCTCGAAACGCAGCATGGCCAGCAGGTCGGGCGGCGGACCCTCGACCATCCGATAGGCCGTCTCGACGAGCTCCTGCACGTCGAACTGGGGATCCGGCCGGCTGGGCGCATGCTGCGCACCGGTGAGGACGGCCTCGGCGAGGCCGGTGGCGTCCCCGGAGTTCCAGTCCGAGCCCATGATCCTCGCGTTGAACGCGCGGGCGTGCGCGGTCTCGTCGAAGAGGCCGTGGATCTGGATCAGCTCGCTGCTCACCGGCAGTCCGGAGTCGTGGAGCAGCGCGAAGATGGGAGTGTGGGAGAACCGCGGCCTCGACAGGATGTCGTCGTACCGTCTTCTCAGTTCGATCGGCTGCGCCGACAGCAGGCCGGTCAGGACGGAGTCAGGTGAGTTGGCGGCCTCGCGGACCTGCCGCATGAAGTCGTCCTTGGCGGTGACATAGTCGTAGCGGACGACTACGGAACCGTCTCCGGCGAGAACGCCGTCGAGTTCCCTGATCATGCGGTCGCGGGCGGCCGAGACCGGCGAGACGACCCATCCCTTCCCGTCGGGGCTGTTCCGCTTCCAGCTGTCCAGGACGTCCGCCAGAGAGTCGCAGGGGTCGAGCCGGTCCTCCTGGTAGAGGTAGTTGTGGGCGCGGAGCCCGACCGCGACGACGCCTCCCGCGACGAGATCTCTGAGCAGGCGGTAGAAGTTGTTCTCCCGCAGGTCCGACCTGCTGAAGTCGCCCACGACCCGGGGGTTGTCCACGAGCTGCGTGTCATGCACGTAGACCCGCTCGTTGAAGAGCGCCCCGAACACCAGCAGGGCCCGCAGCTGCATGGTGGAGCTGATGCCGGCCCAGATCGGTTCCAAGGCGGCGAATTGGGACGTGGCGCGCAAGGCGTTGATGGAGCGGGAGTCATCGCGCTTCATCTCTTCGAGATACCACCCTTCGGTCGCCACCCCTAAGGGAAGCACAGCCGGGTACCGCAGGGAAGGTCATCATGGATAGTGGCCCGGCCGGTGAGCCCGCGTCGTACGATCCGCTTGGGTCGCTCGTGGTGTCTCCTCGGGGAAGGGGCCGGTTGTGTCGTCGCTCGAAGAGGCCGTGGAGTCCAGGGATCATCTCGTCGCCGTCTGGAGCGAGCTGGTACGGGACAGAGGCGGCCGGATCGGTACGGACGACGGCGTCGTGCACATGTGGGCCGACAGCGCCTTCGGCTTCTGGAACACCGTGACCCTGGCCGGTACGGGCATCCCCGCGGACGCGCTCGGCGAGCGGCTCGCGCGGGCGGCGTCCTTCATGAGGGGCAGGTCCGAAAGCGGATATCTGTGGGTCTTCGAGGATCTGCTGAGCCCCCAGGCGCGCCAGAGCCTGTTCCGGCGCGCGGCCGAGGCGGGGCTGGAGCCGGCGTTCTCGGGCCGGGGCATGGCGGGCGACCTGTCCGTGCCCGAGCCGGATCATCCGGACCTGGAGTTCCGGCGGGTGGAGAACGAGGAGCACCTCGCCGCGTACGGCGACATCAACGCACGCGCCTACGGCATGCCGCCCGAGGCGGGCAGGCTCGCCCTGGCCGGCTCCCAACTGTGGCGCGGCGACGTGCACGCCTACCTCGGGTACAGCGACGGACGGCCGGTGACCTGCGCCGCCACCGTCGCCGGGCCGCATTCCATCTTCCTGGCGCTGGTCGCCACCCTGCCGGAGGAGATGCGCAAGGGGTACGGCGAGGCCGTCACCCGCAAGGCGATCCACGAAGGCGGCAGGCGGAGCGGGCACCGGCGGCTGGTGCTGCACGCCACGCCGGCCGGGCAGCCGGTCTACGAACGCATCGGCTGCCGCGCCAACACCGCGATCCACTTCCTCCGACTCGCCGGGCATGCCTACATCGGATGATCACGGGTAGCGCTGTGCGACCACCCCAGCTACAGAAGTGGAACACGGCATGATCACTCTCATTCTGCTCATCCTCGCCCTGGCCTGCTTCGTCCTGTCCGCCTTCAACATCGGCGGCGCGCGCGTCAACCTGCTCGCACTCGGTCTGGCGCTCTGGGTGCTCAGCGAGATCATCCCGAAGCTCGGCCAGCTCTGAGCCCCGGCGCCTGAGACCACCCCCTACGGGCAGGAACACGCACATGGACGCCCTCACCATCGTCGCTCTGCTGGCACTCCTCGCCGGAATCCTGGTCGCCCTCACCCAGAGGGTGTGGCCCATCGCGTTGTTGTGCGGGGGACTGTTCATGTCCGTGCTGGCGGACGCCGGTCTCATCGTCACGTAGGCGAAGGAGACCGGCCGCCCGGCCCGTGCGGGTTCAGCAGTAGGTGATGCCCGTGACGGTGAACGGGATGTTGTGGTAAGGCGTGTACTCCGACCGCTGGCCGGGGGAGACGCAGGGGCCGACCTCCGGCCACGAGCCCACCGTGGGGTCCGGATGGGTGACGCGGATGACCACGGCGTAGTTGCCGGAGCCGCCGCTGCAGTACGCCCAGGCGGTCTTGCCGTCCCGGCCGGTGGTGCAGCCGGTGGGGGAGGCGTGCGCGGGGGAGGCGGCGCCGAAGAGGGCGACGGTGGTGAGGACGGTCGCGAGGGGGAGGGTCAAGTGCTTTCTCGCGCGCATGTGCTGACCTCCAGTGGGTCGTCAGGCAGTGCACTCTTAGGAAAGCTTCTTAAGAGAAAGTAGCCGCACCGTCGCCGCCGTCAAGCCCCTGTCCGGTCGCCGGGACGCCGCCGTCAGCGGGGACGCGGGCCCTTCTTCTTGCGGCTCGTCGGCGCGGCGCGGCGACCGGCGCGGTTCTGGGCGGCGGGCTTGGGGGGCTGGCGTCGTGCCTGCTTCTCCTGGCGCTCGGCGGGAGCGGCGGGAGCGCGGCCCCGGGAGCTGTTGACGGTGCGGCCGCGCACGATGCCGATGAAGTCCTCCACCAGGTCGGTGGTCGCGTCGGTGGGCCAGGCCAGGGCGACCTGGGACTGGGGCGCGTCCGTGACCGGGCGGTAGGTGAGGTCTTTGCGGTGGTGGAGGCGGGCCAGCGACTGGGGGACCAGGAGCAGGCCGGTGCCGGCGGCCACCATCTCGACCGCCTCGGCCGTGGTGGCGGGACGGGTGAAGGCCGCTTGCCCGGGCCGCGACGACCACTCGATGGCGTCGTCGAGGGGATGGAAGATCTCCTCCTCGGCCAGGTCGGCGAGGGTCACCTCGTCGGCGGCGGCCACGGCGTGGTCCTTCGGCACCACGACCACCGTGGTCTCGACGTAGAGGGGGATCGCGCTCAGGCCCTCGCGGTCGATCGGGAGCCGGACGAACGCGGCGTCGGCCCCGCCGCCCCGCAGGAGGGCCAGCGCCTCGGGGGTGGGGGCCGTGACCAGCGTGAGCGGCACGTCGGGCAGCCTCTCGGCCCAGACGCCGGCCCACTTGGCGGGGGTCACGCCGGGCGCGTACGCCAGCCGGAAGTCTTCGCCGCTCTCGTCAGTCACGTCCTCAGGGTATCGATGTCGGGGACGCTGTCCCGACTGGCTAGGCTTGGGGGCATGACCTCGTCCAAACCGAAGAGCATCCAGACGATGAAGCCCGAGACGGCGGCCAAGAAGCTGGGTGTCCTCCTCTCGGCCACGCCCGCGGAGTTCCAGGCGGGCGTCGTCTCCAGGGACGAGTTGAACGAGCTGCAGGCCAAGCCGCCCGCGTGGCTCGCCGACCTGCGTCGTAACGGGCCGCACCCCAAGCAGGTCGTGGCCGCCAAGCTCGGCGTCTCCATCTCGGGGCTGCTGCGGGCCGGGATCACCGAGCCGCTCACGACCGCCGAGATCGACGCGCTGAAGGCGGAGAACCCCGACTGGCTGGAGCGGGAGCGCACCGTCCAGGCGGAGGCCCGCAAGGAAGCCCTCCGGCTCAAGCAGCGCTAGTCGCCGCGTTCCGGACCTGACGGCGCGGCCCGCCGGTGGGCAGGCCGCGCGTCACCGCCCGGTCAGGCGCGTGCCAGGTCGGGGATGCTGGACAGGCCGTGGGCGAGGTCGTCGTCCGTGGGCTCGTCGTCGGGCAGCAGCCCGGCCTGGAACATCTCGTACGCGGCCAGGTCGAAGTGGCCGTGCCCGGACAGCGCGATGAGAATCGCCTTCGACTGGCCCTGCTCACGGCAGCGCAGCGCCTCGTCGATGGCGGCCCGCACCGCGTGCGCCGACTCGGGGGCGGGCACGATGCCCTCCTCGCGGGCGAACAGCACGCCGGCCTCGAAGCAGGCGGTCTGCCGTACCGCGACCGCCTCCATCAGCCCGTTCTCGACGGCCCGGCTGATCAGCGGCGAGATGTCGTGGGCGCGCAGCCCGCCGGCGTGCACGGGCGGCGGCACGAACTTGTGGCCCAGCGTGTGCATCCGCGACAGCGGGGTGAGCCGGGCCGCGTCGGAGTGGTCGTAGGCGATGCGGCCACGGGTCAGCGTGGGGCAGGCGACCGGTTCGGCCGCGACGAGCCGGATCTCGCGCCCGCGGCGCAGCTTGTCGCGCAGGAACGGGAAGCACATCCCGGCCAGGGTGCTGCCGCCGCCGCAGGGGCCGACCACGATGTCCGGGTAGTCCTCGGCGAGCTCCATCTGGAGCATCGCCTCCTGGCCGATGACGGTCTGGTGGGCGCACACGTGGTTGAGCGAGCTGCCGCGGGTGTAGCCCAGGTCGGGATTGCCGTAGGCGACCTCCAGGGCCTCGGACTTGGCGATGCCGAGGCTGCCGGGGTGGTCGGGGTCCTCGGCCAGCACGGCCCGTCCGGCCGCGGTCAGCGGGCTGGGGCTGGAGTTGCAGACCGCGCCGTACGCCTCCATGAGGGCCCGGCGGTACGGCTTCTGCCGGTAGCTGACGCCCACCATGAACACCTGCGCGCTCAGCCCGAACATGGCCGCGGCCGAGGCGATCGAGCTGCCCCACTGGCCCGCGCCGGTCTCGGTGACCAGTCCCGTCTTGCCGATCTGCTTGTTGTAGTACGCCTGCGGCACCGCCGAGTTGGGCTTGAGGCTGCCGACCGGCGAGACGCCCTCGTACTTGTAGTAGATGCGGGCGGGGGTGTCCAGGGCGCGTTCGAGGCGGCGCGCCCGGTAGAGCGGGGTGGGCCGCCACTGGCGGTAGATGTCGCGGACCGGGCCGGGGATCTCGAACTCCGGCTCGGTGCTGAGCTCCTGGTCCACCAGGGGCTCGGCGATCGTCCTGCACAGCTCGGCCCGGGTGATCGCCGCGCCGGTGGCCGGGTCGAGGATGGGGGCCGGCTCGCCGAAGTCCGCGGCGATGTTCAGCCACGTGTACGGGATGTCGTCCTCGTTCAGGGTGTATTTGACGGTCTCGTTCAACGGATACCTCTCATAAGGACTTCGTCGAGGGATGTCAGACGCCCGCTTCCGCGGTCAGCGAGCCCTTCACGGTCTGGTCCCCGCCGCCCAGCAGCGCGGGGTGGGACGTCCTGAACCCCTCCAGGACCAGCTCGTAGGGGAAGTCGTCGAACTCGCCGTGCCAGTGCAGGAACTCCATGTGCCGCCGGCCTGCCTCGTCGTGCGGGTGGTAGACGCTGTCGGCGGTGCCGTCGAACTCCAGGGGCTTCAGGCGGTACAGCCGGCACAACATCTTGTTGAACACGGGGGTGGCCTTCACCCAGCGGCCTTCGAGCTGGACGGAGACCAGGCCGTGGAAGCGGAACACGTCGCCGCCGACGAGCTCCTTGAGCCGTCCGGAGGCCAGGTGGTTGCGCACGTCGGCGAACACCAGCCGGGACGGGATGCCGAGCGCACGGGCGGCGGCGGCGTACACCACCGACTTGTGCAGGCAGAAGCCGCTGCCCCGGGCGATGATCGTGCTGGCCCGCAGGCCGTCGCGGGACATGTCGATGTCGTAGACGTCGTACAGGATGGTGTCGCGCACCTGGTAGTAGAGGCGTACGGCCTGCTCGGTGGGCGTGGCGGCGCCCTCGACGGCCCGTTCGGCGAACTCGCGCACCACGGGGTGGCCGGCGTCCAGGAACTTCGTGGCGGCCAGGTCGGCGGCCAGGTCAGCGGTCATGTGTGTGACTCCTTGAGGCCGAGCATCCGGGCGATGCGGATCCGTTGCATCTCCGAGGTGCCGGAGTAGATGGTGCCGCCGACCGCGTCCCGGAGCTCCTTCTCCAGCCCGGTCCCGGTCAGGTAGCCGCTGCCGCCGAAGATCTGGATCGCGGCCAGCGCCGACCTGACGTTCGCCTCGCTGGTGACCACCTTGGCGATCGCGATGTCGGTGGCGACGTCCCGGCCGGCGGCGAAGCCGCGCGCGGCGTCGTACAACCAGCGCCGGGCGGTCTCCACGCCGATCTTCATGTCCACGATCTGGCCGGCGACCATCTGGAACGAGCCGATCGGCCGGCCGAACTGGCGGCGCCGGGAGGCGTGCTCGACGCAGCGGTCCAGCCGGTGCCGCATCGCGCCGGCCTGGACGATGAAGGAGCACAGGATCTCCCACCGCATCACGTGCTCCAGCACGGTGAAGCCCATGCCGGGCCGGCCCACCACGTTGGCGGCCGGGACCCGGCAGTCGCGCAGCGTCAGCTCGCCGAGCGGGGACGTGCGCAACCCCATCTTGGGCACGTCCGGGCCGGTCAGCAGGCCCGGGGTGTCCCGTTCGACCAGGAAGGCGGTCAGGCCGAACGGGCCCAGGTCGCGGTCGGTCACCGCGTAGACCACGATCAGGTCGGCGACCGGGCCGTTGGTCACGAACACCTTGTCGCCGTCGAGGATCCAGTCGTCGCCGTCCGGTTTGGCGGTCATGCCCATGCCCAGCACGTCGGAGCCGCCCCCGGGGTCGGTGATCGCGTGCGCGGTGATCGTCGTGCCGTCGCAGATGCCCGGCAGGTGGCGGGCCTTCAGCTCGGGGCTGCCGAAGCGTTGCAGCGGGATCCCGGCGCTCACGATCTGCGTGCAGAGCGAGAAGCACAGCCCGCCGTCCCGGCAGCCCTCGCCGAGGCCCTCCAGGACGTACATGGTGCTGAGCAGGTCCAGGCCGCGGCCGCCCCATTCCGGCGAGAACGGCAGGCGCAGCAGCCCGGAGGCGCGCACCTGCTCCCACTTGTGCGCCGGCAGGCCGGCGGTCCGGTCGGCGTCGCGGTCGGCGTCCAGGTGGCCTTCGCCCAGCACCTCGTACCAGTCCGCGAACTCGGCCCTGAGCTCGCGGTGTGTGTCGCTCCACTCGTCCATGGGTGACCAGATCCGTCAGTAGTGGGAGAACTCAGCCTCAGCGAGCTGGTGGCGCTCGTCGCCCTGCAGCGCGGGGGAGAAGACGCAGATCAGCCGCAGGTCCTCGCCGGGGTCGGCGATCAGGTGGTGCGGGTCGTTCTGGTCGAGCGCGTACATGGTGCCCGGCTCCAGGACGTGCTGGCGGCCGTCGGCGTCGATCACGGCGCCCCGGCCGCTGATGCAGTAGCACGCCTCCAGGTGCTTGCGGTACTGGAGGGGGGAGCTGGTGCCGGCCCAGACGATCGTGTCGGTGAGCGAGTAGCCCATGCCGTCGCGCTCGACCAGGAAGCGGTGGCTCAGGCCGTTCCCCCACTCGACCGGCGTCACGTCAGAGATCTTGCGGATGATCATTGCAGTGTCCGTTCTGCTGGTGCTGATAATGCTTTTCCGACGAATTCGTCAATGGCGGCCACGGTCCGGAAGTTCTCCGGTGCGATGTCCAGCTCGTCGACCGGGACGCCGAACTCGTCCTTGATCCAGCCGATGAGCTTCAACAGGCCCAGACTGCTGATGACCCCGTTGCGGAAAAGGTCGTAGTCGGCCTCGAGTTCGTCGGGCGGAGTATCGGGGAGATACTCGGTCACCACGAATTCTTTAATCCGGTGTGTGATGTCCACGAAAGGCAGCATCACACGCGCGCGCACGCGGTCGCATCTCCGAGAATGCGCGTGCCCGCAATAGGCTTTTGCGTGTCAGCCGATGCGCTTTCGGTCCACCTTTCCGGTCGAGGTGCGCGGGAACGGCTGCTCGACCAGCCTGATGGCGGACGGGATCGCGGCCCGCGGCAGCCGCATCGCGCAGTGCGTCCGCAGGCGCAGCCCCGACAGCCGCCCCGGCCCCGTCCCGCGGACGAACGCGGTGAGCCGGGTCTCGGTGCCGTCCACGGCCGGGACGACGGCGGCCTCCAGGACGTCGTCGTGCTCCAGCAGCACCCGCTCGATCTGCTCCAGGTTCACCCGGATGCCGCGCACCTTGAGCTGGAAGTCGTCCCGGCCGACGAGGAACAGCCGGCCGGCGGCGTCCCGGCGGACCAGGTCGCCGGTGCGGAAGAAGCGGCGGCCGTCCGGCCCGGTCACGAACCTGCCGGTCGCCGCCGCCGGGTCCGGCGTCACGTACCCGTCGGTCTGGAAGGGCGTCCAGACCAGGAGCTCGGTGCCGCCGTCGTCCGGCGGGACGGGGGCCAGATCGGGGCCGAAGGCCACGACGACGCCGGGCAGCGGGCGGCCGATCGGCAGGGGGGCGGGCCCGGCCGCCTCGGCGGCGTCGAACTCGTGCCAGAAGCTGTCGTTGGTCTCGGTGCAGCCGTAGACGTTGTGCAGCCGGGCGCGCGGGAACCGGCGCGGCAGGCCGGCGCGCAGCGGGACCGGCGCGTGGTCGCCGGTGACGATGACGTGCCGCACGTCGGGGAAGACGCCCTCCTCCAGCAGCTGGTACAGCATGGGCACGCCCTGGACGACGGTGACCCCGCAGGCGGCGAAGAAGTCGCAGACGTAGCGCGGGTTGGCGGCCAGCGCGGGGTCGACCAGGGCGACGCAGCCGCCGTGCCGCAGCGTGGCCCACACGTCCAGCAGGCACAGGTCGAAGTTGAGCGGCGCGTAGTTGAACACCACCTCGCCGGGGCCGAGGCCGAACGCGTCGCCGGCCCAGCCGGTGAACCGCGCCACCGCCCCCGCCGACAGCGGGACGATCTTCGGGGTGCCGGTCGAGCCGGACGTGGTCAGCATGAACACGGTGTCCTGCTCGGCGACCGCCACCGGCACGGGGACCGCGGGCCCGCCGCTGGGCTCGTCGCCGGGCCCGCTGATCACGGCGGTGACCACGTCGGGGTGTTCGGCGGCGTCCTCGGGGGTGGCGGCCAGCACCTCGACGCAGCCCGCCCGCGCGCACAGCTCGCCGAGCGCGACCGCGCCGAGGTCGATCGGCGGCAGCAGCAGCGGACGCCCGGCCGCCAGGCAGCCGAGCACCAGCGCGACCGCCTGCGGCGACTTACGGGCGAGCACCGCGACCGGGCCCGGCGCAAAAGCGTCGAGTTCTTTCTGGGCCCGTCCGGCCATGGCGGCCAGTTCGGCGTAGCTGACTTTCTCCGTCCTGGTTCGCAAGGCTGGTGCGGACGGTTCTCTCTCGGCGTGCGCGATGAAATCGCGGAGCAGTTCTGTGGTCATCGGAAGGTCACCCATCGATTTCTTGGTTGCCGGATACCAATGATTTTGTTCGATGTGCGACCGCGAAATCGGAAATGCGGGCTTCAGCTAATTGCCCGCGTCCGGCAGCTTCCTGCAACGCCTCGACCACGAGAACGGGTCAGGACCGTACTTCCAGTTCTTCGGCCCGCTCCGGCGGGCCGGCCGCCGGGGCGGGCGGCTCCTCCTCGGCGCGGGTGGCCAGCACGCAGCCGCCCAGGATCAGCGCGAACGAGACGACGATCAGGGCGGTCAGCGGCTCGTCCAGGATCAGCACCCCGGCGACGATGGCCACCGCCGGGTTCATGTACGTCGACACCAGCGCCCGCGACGGCCCGGCCTCCTTGATGAGCTCCACGAACACCACGAACGCCAGCCCGGTGCAGACGACGCCGAGGCCGCCCAGCGCCGCCAGCACCTGCCAGCTCGGCATGGCGGACGGCCAGGTCCAGATCGCGGCGGGCGTGTAGACCAGCGCGGCCAGGGTGAGGCAGGCGGCCGTCAGCGGGATGGTGGGCAGGTCCCGCAGGTGCCGGTCGGCGACGAGCGGGGCGATCGAATAGCAGAGCGCGGTCAGCAGCACCTCGCCCATCGCCCAGGCGTCCCCGCCGCCCAGGTGCGGCCCGGCCAGCACGGCGACGCCGGCCAGGCCGATCACCAGCCCGATCCAGCGGGTTCGGCCGAGCCGTTCACTGCCGCCGCTCAGGCGGGCCAGCGCCACGCCGAGGATGGGCGCCGCGGCGATCAGCAGGCCGCTGGTCGAGCTGGTCAGCCGCCGTTCGGCGTCCGACAGCAGCCACCAGGGCGCCAGGATCTCCAGGCAGGCGAACGCGAGGACCGGCCGCCAGTACCGCCGGACCATCGCCAGCTGCCCGCCGCGGATCGCCAGCGGCAGCAGCAGCGCGGCGCCGATCGCGGTGCGCGCGAAGACCAGCACGGGCACCGGCACGCCGCCGACCGCGACCTTGATGAGGAGGTAGGGGATGCCCCAGATCACGGACATCAGGGCGAACAGCACCCAGCCACGGCGGCTCACATGCGTCTCCTTGGGGTCGGGATGAACGGCCTGCTCATGAAATGTCTGCTCATGGACGGTCTGCTCAGGCGGAGGGCGGGGAGGCGGCAGGAGGGGCGGGAGCGGCGCCGGGGATGCGGGCCGGCGGCCTGCGGAAGACCGACGGCGAATCCATGAAAATCCTCCAGCCTATTCGCTGCCGCGCGACAATTCCCGCACGAAAGCAATTCTTCCCGAGAATCGCACGGCGCCCGTGTCGCGGCTTCTTTCAACGTGCTCTTTCAGTGGACAATCAGCTCGACGCCAAGGGATGCTGGACGCGCGACCGGAGTGCCGCCGATCGGTGTCCTCGCAGGTCAGCCGCGAAATCACCGGCCCTCGCCGGACGGCATCGGGCCGTTGGTCCCGCCGCGCCAAGCCGTGCACTGTCACCCTGAAACGGAGGGAAACCACCATGACCGATAAATCCCCCAACCCCGCGCTCCGGCAGCTCGACGTCCTCATCGGCACCTGGCGGGTCAGCAACGTCGAGGACGGCAAGGCGACCGACGCCGGCACCGTGCGCTTCGAATGGCTGGAGGGCGGCAACTTCCTGGTCCAGCACGTCGACCTGGCCGACACCAAGGCCGTGGAGTACATCGGCTACGACGAGGAGAGCAAGACCCTCAAGTCCCACCTGTTCGGCCAGTCCGCCGAGATCCTCAAGTACACCTGGGAGGTCAGCGGCGACACGCTGACCATCTGGTACGGCGACCAGGGCTCGCCCGCCCGTTTCGTCGGCAAGTTCAGCGAGGACGGCGACACCAACTCCGGCGCCTGGGAGTGGCCCGGCGGCGGCTACCAGTCCACGATGACCCGGGTCTAGCCCCGCGCGGCGCTCCGGCCCGGCGGCGAGGTCGCCGGGCTGCGGCCGGGCGCGATCTGGCAGATTCCTGTCAAGGGTGGCCGAAAAGTCCGTAAGATACGGGCCCTAATGGTACGGATGTGACTTGGGGGCCCTGACGTGACGCTGCTGTCCCGGCGAAATCTTCTCAAAACCGGCGCCATCGCGGTTCCGGCCGCGATCCTCGCACCCGCGACGGCGGCCCGGGCCGCGCGGCCGGAGCTGCCCGGGGTCGAGATGTCGGGCGTCGCGCCCGCCTCGCTGGCCGGTTTCGACAACCTGGTGAAGAAGTTCGTGCTGGACCGGAAGATCACCGCCGCGCAGCTCGCCATCATGAAGAGCGGCAAGATCGTGCTGGCCAGGGGCTACCGCTACAACGACTTCTCCAGGGCGCTGCCCGCGGTCTCGCCGACGTCGTTGTTCCGCATCGCCAGCCTGAGCAAGAACATCACCTCCGCCGCGATCATGCGGCTGGTGCAGGACGGCAAGCTCAGCCTGTCGGCCAAGGTCACCCAGCTTCTCGGGCTCACCCCGCTCGACGAGCGCATGGGCCAGGTCACCGTGCTGCGCCTCATGCAGCACCTCGGCGGCTGGGACCGCGGCGTCTCCAAGGACCAGCTCTGGCTGGACCACACCATCTCCGCCGCGCTCGACGTGCCGCTGCCGATCAGCCACGCCGACATCGTCAAGTACGCCACCGCCCGGCGGCTCGACTTCGACCCCGGCAGCAAGATGGTCTACAGCAACTACGGCTACCTGCTGCTGGGCCGGGTGATCGAGAAGGTCTCCGGCATGTCGTACGAGTCGTACGTCAAGACCAGGCTGCTCCAGCCGCTCGGCATCACCCGCATGCGGCTCGGCCGCAGCCTGCGGAGCGAGGCCGCGCCCGGCGAGGTCGCCTACGAGTCGCAGTACACCAACAAGTCGGTGGTGGACGCCTCCGGCACCGTCGTCCCCTACCAGTACGGCGGCTTCAACATGCCGAACCAGGACGCCAACGGCGGCTGGCTCGCCTCCGCCGTCGACCTGGTCCGCTGGACGCTCGCCTTCGACAAGCCCGGCACGGTGCTGAGCTCGGCCTCGATCGCCAAGCTGGTCGCCAAGCCGGAGATCGGCGTCAACCAGTACGGATCCTGGTACGGCGGCGGCTGGTGGGTGCGCCAGGTCACTGGCCACCTCAACACCTGGCACGACGGCTCGATGCCCGGCACGTACTCCTACCTGGCCCGGCTGCAGAACGGCTTCAGCTACGCGGTCGTGTTCAACCGCAGGGAGGAGACCGGGTCGCTCGACTTCGACACGATCGACGACGACATGAACAAGGTCACCGTCTCCTCCTGGCCCACGACGGACCTGACGTCCCGCTACTTCTGAGGGCGCCGCGAGGGCCGGAAATCACTACTTCTGAGCACATCGCGAGCTTCAGGTGCTCATTTCAGTGACTGGAGCTCCTTGAGGTAGTCCTTCAGCGGCTTGAGACCCACCTCCGCGCGTCGTTCGTCGACCCGCGCCTCGTCCTCGATCGGGGTGCGGGGCCGCCATTCGCCCTCGGGGGTGGTCTCCCACTGCGTCCCGTACACCTGGGGCTTCTTCTCCGCCACGCGTACACGGTCCACCAGGTAGGCCAGGTCGGACGGGTCGGCGTCGCCGTCGTCCACCGCCCGCCGCATCATCTCCAGGCCCCGGCGCTGGAAGGCCAGGTCGCGGTCGGCGTGCTGGACGAGGGCCCAGGCCGCCTGCGCGCCGTCCTTGCCGACCAGTTCGTACCCCGGCCAGCCGTAGGCGTCGAGGATCTGCCGCATGCGCTCGGTGTTGGCCTTCTCGGTCCGGTCCCAGTCCTCCTGGCTGGCCTCCAGGGTGCGCTGCTCCTGGTCCGTCTTGAGCATCTTCAACAGTTCGGCCCGCAGTGCGGGGTTCCTGGGGGCGTCGTCACCGCACGCCGTGACCATGAGGAACGCCGCGAACAGCCACAGGGACAAGACCCGCATGCCCTCGATCATCCCTCCGTCCGTCCCGGGACGCGAGGGATGACCGCTGCATCCGGGTACGCGCACTCATATCCGGGTACGCGCGCTCACATCCGGGTACGCGTGTACGTCTGAAGCGCGTCGCGGACGAACCTCGCCCCGGCGGCGTCGCCGTACATGGCGGCGAAGCGGGGGTCGTCGACGTACATGTCGCCGAGGCAGCTCACCATCTCGATCGAGCGCTCGCGGTCGCCCTCGGCCGTGGGCGTGCCCGGGATCTGGCTCAGCCACCGCACGTGCCGGGCGGCCAGCGATTGGGCG
Source organism: Nonomuraea sp. NPDC003560 (assembly GCF_042878785.1). Lineage (NCBI taxonomy): Bacteria > Bacillati > Actinomycetota > Actinomycetes > Streptosporangiales > Streptosporangiaceae > Nonomuraea > Nonomuraea sp. NPDC003560. The sequence continues at coordinate 259,724 of NZ_JBIAOF010000001.1, forward strand.
CGGTCGGACGTCGGCGAGACCCCGGCCTGCACCGCGGCGACCCACGCGGCGACCAGGTCCTCGGCCGCCCGCTTCCAGGCCCGCTGCTGGTCGAGCGTCTTGCCGTGCCACCAGTCGTTGCTCACCTGGAACGCGCGCTCGCCCCAGCGTGCGATCACGTCGTCCTTGTAGTGGTCGTTGAAGCCGGCCAGCATGACGTCCATCCGCGGTTCCGCCCCCGCCAGCAGGGCGTCCAGCGTGTGACGCACGGAGCTGATCTGCCGGTCGATGCGGTCGCGCTCGTCCTCCAGCGCGGCGATGTGGGCCCGCAGCCCGTCGCACGCGTCCACCTCGTCGGCCAGGACCTCGGCGATGGCCGGTAGGCCCATGCCGAGCCGGCGCAGCAGCAGGATCCGCTGCAGCCGCACGACCGCGGCGGAGTCGTAATGGCGGTGGCCGTTCGCGCCCACCCGGGACGGGATCAGGAGCCCGACGCTGTCGTAGTGCCGCAGGGTGCGGCTGCTGACGCCGGCCCTGGCCGCCAGCTCCTGGATCGTCCACTCCATCGGTCCAGTGTCACCCGCGGCGGAGCGTGGTCGCGATGATCTCCGCGCTGTCGGCGTGCAGGGCCTGCGCCGCCGTCCGGCCGGTCGCGGCCAGGTAGGCGTCGACCAGCCGGTTGCCCGCGGCGTACCCGGCGCCCATCGGCAGGCCCACCGGGGTGACGCCGAGGTGCTCGGCGCCGGCGTCGCCGTGCACCCAGGCGGTGAAGTTCTCCATGCCCGTCACGTCGAGGCCGGTGAGCACCTTGTCGAAGACCGCGTCGTCGTGCAGGTGGGGCACGCCGATGCGGGCGTAGCCGAGCTCGTCGCCGTAGAGCTGGCGGGCGAAGGCGTCGGCCAGGCCCTCGCCGACGATGTGCTCGCCGACCGTGACGGTCATCGGGTCCCACACCACTCCGCCCGGGCTCCATCGCAGGTTGTGGTGGAGCTCGTGCACGGCGGTGGCCTCCAGCCGCTCCACGTTCTCGGGGAAGGGCCACAGCGTGATGGCGATGTTGCCCGAGATGCCGCCGAACCCGGTCAGCCCCTTGCAGGGCCCCATGAAATGCTCGTCAGCCGGGTCGCCGAGCACGAACAGCACGGTGATGTCCGGAACCGCCAGCCCCGGCGTCGCCTCCGTCAGCACGGCGAGAGCGTCGTCGAGCGCGCGCCGTATCCGCTCCCAGGCTCCGGCCGCCTCCAGGGTGTCCAGCGCGTCGAGGCAACGCTCCTCGTCACGGTCGATGGGGAACCCGGACGTCTGGAGATGCACGGACACCAGATCGACCTCGCCCGGGTAGTAGCGGTACATCCCGGCGTTGGGCTCCAGCATCGAACGCAGCAGGCCGGCGCGGTCCGCCACCGGGGCCAGCAGGATCCGCCGCATGGCGGAGCAGGTGTCAAGAACGGTGATCGACATGGCCTCGATGCTAGAAGTTGACGCAACGTCAACGTCAACCCGAGTTTTGCCGCGTGGCGGAATCCGGCCAGACTGGGCCGGACAGTTCGAAGGAGAACCTGATGGCCAAATACCTGCTGCTCAAGCACTACCGGGGCGCGCCGGCGGCGGTCAACGACGTGCCGATGGGCCAGTGGACGCCGGAGGAGGTCGCGGCCCACGTCCAGTACATGCGGGACTTCGCCGCCCGGCTGCAGGAGAGCGGTGAGTTCGTCGACAGTCAGGGGCTCTCGCCCGAGGGCACGTTCGTCCGCTATGACGGCGAGGGGCGGCCGCCGGTCACCGACGGCCCGTTCGCCGAGACCAAGGACCTGATCGCCGGCTGGATGGTGATCGACGTCGCGAGCTACGAACGGGCGCTGCAACTGGCCGGCGAGCTGTCCGCGGCCCCCGGCGCGGGCGGCGAGCCGATCCACGAGTGGCTGGAGGTGCGGCCCTTCCTGACCGGGACGCACCTGGTGGCGGAGTGAACGAGTCGTTCTCTGACCGGGACGCACGTGGTGGACAAGTGAACGAGTCGTTTTCTGACCAGGCCGCACCTGGTGGCCGGGTGAACGAGTCGCTGCTGCGGGAGCTGGTGCCCGCCGTGATCGGCGTCGTCGTCCGCCGCGGCGCGGACTTCGCGGCGGCCGAGGACGCCGTCCAGGACGCCCTGACCGAGGCCGTGCGCGTATGGCCGGACGACTCGCCCCGCGACCCCAAGGGCTGGCTGGTCACCGTGGCCTGGCGCAAGTTCCTCGACGCCGCCCGCGCCGACGCCTCCCGGCGGCACCGCGAGACCCGCGTCGACAGCGAGCCCCCGCCGGCCCCCGGGGAGGCGGTGGACGACACGCTCCAGCTGTACTTCCTGTGCGCGCACCCGTCGCTGACGCCGGCCTCGGCCGTCGCGCTCACGCTGCGCGCGGTCGGCGGGCTGACCACGCGCCAGATCGCGCAGGCGTACCTGGTGCCGGAGGCGACCATGGCCCAGCGGATCAGCCGGGCCAAGCGCACCGTCTCCGGCGTGCGGTTCAACCAGCCCGGCGACGTCGCCACCGTGCTGCGCGTGCTCTACCTGGTCTTCAACGAGGGCTACTCCGGCGACGTCGACCTCGCCGCCGAGGCGATCCGGCTCACCCGGCTGCTCGCGGCGAAGATCAGGCACGAGGAGGTCGCGGGCCTGCTCGCGCTCATGCTGCTGCACCACGCCCGGCGACCGGCACGCACCGCCCCCGACGGGAGCCTCGTGCCCCTCGCCGAGCAGGACCGCGGCCTGTGGGACACCCGCCTGATCGCCGAGGGCGTCGACGTGCTCCAGGCGGCCCTCGCCCGCGACCGGCTGGGCGAGTTCCAGGCCCAGGCCGCCATCGCCGCGCTGCACGCCGACGCCCCGACGGCCGGGGAGACCGACTGGCCGCAGATCGTCGAGTGGTACGACGAGCTGGTGCGCCTCACCGGCAGCCCGGTGGCCCGCCTCAACCGGGCCGTCGCCGTCGGCGAGGCCGACGGCCCGCGGGCCGGTCTGGCCGCCCTGGCCGAGCTCGACCCGGCCCTGCCCCGCCACGCCGCCGTCGCGGCCTACCTGCACGAACGCGCCGGCGACCCGGCCACCGCGGCCCGCCTCTACGCCGAGGCCGCCCGGTCAGCCCCCACCCTCCCCGAACGCGACCACCTCACCCGCCAGGCGGCCCGGCTGGGCGAGGCGTGAGGGGCTAGGGCTGACGTCGTCCGGCTGGGTGGGGCGTGAAGGTCCGGGGCTGACGTCGTCCGGCTGGGCGGGGCGTGAAGGTCCGGGGCTGACGTCGTCCGGCTTCGGGCGGCCGGATCATCAGCCTCCGGTGACGACGAGTACCAGCCCGGACGCCACCAGCCCCACCTCGACCACCACCACGAACGCGCCGGCGGGCAGCCGGTCGACGATCTTCTTGCCCGCCCAGGCCCCGGCCGCGCTCGCCGGCGCCAGGGCCAGCCCGGTGGCGACGCCGGACGTGGTGAGCACGGCGGCCGCGCCGAAGACGACCAGCTTGGTCAGGTGCATCACCACCGCCGCCGCGGCCTCCGTGCCGATGTAGGCGCCGCGCAGCAGGCCGCGGGCCAGGAAGAACGGCGCGACCATCGGCCCCATGGAGCCGACCAGCGCCGAGCCGAACCCGGACACGGCTCCGACGGCCGCGAACGCCGCGTCGTCCAGCCGGACGCCATGCGGCCGCCTGCGTCGCCAGACCACCATGACCAGCAGGAACACCCCGATGACCCGGGTCAGCGCGGCCAGCGGGGCGGCGGCGAACACCAGCGCGCCGGCCGCGGCGGCGGGAACCGCCCCGGCCGCGAAGACGCCCACCAGACGGCGGTCGACCTCGTCCCGGTTGAACCACACCCGGCTGCCGTTGCCGGCGAGCTGCGCGACGGTCAGCACCGCGACGGCGTCCCGGGCGCCCAGGACCGCGACGAACACCGGCAGCAGCAGCACCCCGCCGCCGAACCCGGCCACCGCCGACAGCGTCGCGGTGGCGAACGTCGCCACCACCATGACGACCACGACCAGGACGGTGTTCACGCTTCTCACCTCCCCTGGAGGGCGCGGCCTGTCATTCTCCGGACGCGGAGCAGCAGGAGCAGCCGGGGGCGCAGGTGGCGCATCCGTCCGCCTGCTCCTCAAGGCCGGCCGGGACGGCGCAGCAGGCGTCACCGCGCCAGGCTTCGCGGCCCTCCTTGACCGCGACCGCCGCGATCACCAGCGCGGCGACCGGGTCCGCCCAGGACCAGCCGAACAGGCTGTTGAGCGCCAGTCCCACCAGCAGCACGCCGGACAGGTAGGTGCACAGCAGGGTCTGCTTGGAGTCGGCCACCGCGGAGGCGGAGCCGAGCTCGCGTCCGGCGCGGCGCTGCGCGTGGGACAGGAACGGCATGACCACCAGCGACAACGCGGCCAGGATCAGGCCGGGCGTCGAATGCTCGGCCTCGCCCACCCCCAGCAGCGTACGGACGGCGTCGAAGGTGACGTAGGCGGCCAGCGTGAAGAAGGAGATCGCGATGACGCGCAGTGCCGTCCTCTCCCGCCTTTCATGGTCGGCCGCGGAGAACTGCCAGGCCACCGCGGCGGCCGAGGCGACCTCCACCACCGAGTCCAGCCCGAACCCGACCAGCGCGGCGGAGGAGGCCAGGGTGCCGGCGGTGATGGCCGCCACCGCCTCGATCGCGTTGTAGGTGATGGTGGCCGCGACCAGCAGGCGGATGCGGCGCCGCAGGGCCGTCCGGCGCGCCGGGGTGGTGAGGTGCGCGGCGGTCACGACACCGGCTCCTGCGTGACCTCGACGGGGCCGGGACGCAGCGTCACGGCGTGGCCGGTGGCGGCCAGCAGCTGTTCGGCGGAGGCGAGCAGGTCCATCAGCTCGGGCCGGGTCAGGGAGTAGAACGACTGGCGGCCCTCGGCGCGGTAGTCGATCAGGCCGCAGTCGCGCAGACAGGCCAGATGCTTGGACACCGTGGACTGAGCCAGGCCGAGCTGGGTGGTCAGGTCGACCACGCGGGCCTCGCCACGGGCCAGGCGCTGGACGATGCGCAGCCGGGTCTCGTCGGCCAGGGAGTGGAACAGCGCGGCCGCGGGGGAGATGCCGGCGGCGATGTCCGCACTGACACAACGGCCACCTTCGGAATCAATCGCCATGTGGCGATGTTAGCCCGGATTCGGCATCTATGGCGAGGGTGGTGGTGTTCGCCTGGAGGTCGGTCTCTCGCCTTCCGGTGTCTGTCCGGAAGTGTTCGCCGGACCTCTGCCGGGTCTTTCGGGACGGGGTGGGGATCTGGGAGGCTCGCCTTCGTGAGTGCACCAGGGCCGCGGGGCCGCCCCGCCGCCGATGAGCGCGAGACCGTCGTGATCCTTCGGGTGCTCGGGACGACCGGCATCGCGGCGGGGCTGGCCTCGGCTGCGTTCATGCTGCTGCAGTGGTCGAGCCCGCCGCTGCCCTGGCTGGCGTTCCTGCTCGTCGTCGCGCTCGTCGGGGTCGGCCTGCGCGTCGAGGCGGCGATCCTGGCGCGTTCCGCTCGCTGACCCGGCGCCCCTGGCGACCGGCGTGTGTCCCGGCCGGTTGGCCGGGACGTTCAGGCGGGACGTTCGGCGGGCTCGCGCGGGTCAGCGTTCGCAGACGACGCCGTCGCCGTCGCGGTCCTGGTACCAGGCGTACTCGGGGTCGATGCCGCGGCGGTACGGGCCGTAGCCGGCGGCGTTCGCCTCGGCGCAGGTGCGGAAGCGCGGGTCGGTGCCGGCGGGCGGGGGCGGCGTGGGGGACGGGGTCGGAGTCGGGGACGGGGTCGGCGTGGAGGTGGACGTGTCACACCTGCCGGACCAGATCCGCAACTTCTCCGCCTTGGCCTTCGCCTGCTCCGTGCGGAAGAGGCTCTTGTACCCGTCGTCCGGCTTGAAGGGGACGGCCTTGCCGTAGCCGTAGCGGATCAGGTTGCGATTGACGTGCACGCCCTTGGCGTTCCACACGTGCGAGGGCGGGACGCCCGGCGTCCTGGCGGTGAGCAGGTGTGCCGTCGTCCCGGGTGGCAGGAGCGCCGCCGTACGGGCGGTGGCAGTCCTGGACCAGCACCGCCCGCGCTCGGGGGTGTCCACGCCGAGCAGCTGCACGCGGATCTTCGTGGTGCCGCGCACGACGTCGATGGTGTCGCCGTCCACGATCTTGACGACCCGTGCCGCGACCGTGCCCTTGGGGACGGCGGCCGCGTCGGCCGGCGTGCTCAGGGCGAGGGTGAGGGGCAGCAGGGCGGCCGTGGCGGTGACGATCCTGGCCGTGCTCGCGTTCGTTGGCATGGCGTGACTCCAGGGACGGATGGTCCGGACGTGAGGAGACGCGCCGACGGAGACAGGGGTGTACCGCCGGAAGGGCACGGTTATGTCACTCCTGGTCGAGGTGCGGCGACGCTGCGCTTAGGGTTTGACTGATCGCCGGCCCCCTCGGGGTGGCCGACATCCAAGGTCAGAGGCTTGTGCGGCCCCCCTCGGCCTGCCTCGTGCGGACGGTTGCGCGTGCGGGGCCGGGCGGGTCGTCAGGGACGGTCCGGCGCCGGAGCCGCGATATGCTCGTACTGGTGTTCGATAAGCTGCCTGCCTCTGGGGGAGTGTCGTGGTTGTCACCAAGGAAGCCGGATGGGTGGGCTTGAGCTGGGATGACTGGTCCGATCTGAGCGAGATCCGCGCCCGCCTCGACTCCGGCGCCGATCCGCATGCCGACCTGTGGCACGAGGGGCCGCCCCTCCACCTCGCGGCCGAGTACGGCTCGCCCGAGGTGGTCGCCGAGCTGGCCCGCCGGGTCGGCGACGTCGACGCCGCGTACGAGGGGCACAGCGCGCTCTGGCGGGCCGTGTTCGCCCACCAGAGGGACAACGCGCTCGCCCTGGTCGCCGCCGGGGCCGATCCGTGGCGGCCGATGACGGGCGGCTGGTCGCCCGGGCGGCTCAGCCTGGCCGGTCCCAACCCGGGCCTGTTCTTCCCCTTCCCGCGCGACAAGCCCACGCTCTCGGAGGCGGAGAACGCCGCCGTCGTGGAGGCCGAGCGGCTGATCGAGGCCCTGGGCGACTTCGAGTACGACGGGCTGGGGCTGGTGTGCGTCGCGGGCGTCAGCGCGGCGGAGGCCGCGCGGCGGCTCGGGGCGACGGTGGCCGAGGGAGCCGGGATCGACGGGGTCCTCGACGAGCCGTACCCGGGCGAGCGGAACGGCCTGGTGGGAGCCACCGACGTGCCGGGCGGATGCGTGATCAGTCGGCGCCGGGGTGCCGAGGTGACCAGCGCCGACGTCATCAACCGCCTGTCGGCAGGGACCGTCTGCTACGCGATGTACGCCGATCCGAAGGGCGGCAACCAGGGCTACAGCTCGCGGGACGGTGTCGTCGAGGAGTGGGACGCGTGTCCGGGCGGCGGCTGGGTGTCGCCGGACAGCTCGGCGGACGAGGTGCTGAACGCCTTCCTCTACCAGGGGGAGGGGGTGGCGTACTGCTGCGCGTACACGGGGTTGCGGCTCACCGACGCCCGGCCCGTCCTGGGGCCGCCCGACATCTGGCTGCACCTTCCGCCTCGCGGCTGACGCCGGTCGGCCGGTACGTGCTGCTCCGGACTCAGGGCATGGCGGCCGAGGCCGCGCCCAGCACGGCCCCGTGTGCGCCCAGGGTCGAGAGCCGGACGGGGATGGAGTCGAGGCCGCGGGGCGCGTACCGGCGGATCGTCTCGAACAGGGGGACGGTCAGGAGCTCGCCGAGGCCGGTGACGCCGCCGCCCAGGACGATCACGTCCGGGTCCAGGAGGGTGGCGGCGGAGGCGATCGAACGGCCGAGGATGACGGCGGCCTCGTGGATCACCTCGTGGGCCAGGAGGTCGGCGGTTTCCGGCCCAGCCTGCTGTCCGGTGGCCCTCAGGGGGTTCCGTGGGCCGGGGGTTTCGGCCGGGTGTCGCAGGGCGGGGGGCTCGGCGTTGTGTCGGGTTGTGGAGAGGGATTTGAGGTCGGGGGCGGTGCCGCCGCGGGCGTGGTAGGCCGACAGGATCGCCGGGCCTGACGCGTACGCCTCCAGGTGCCCCGTCGCGCCGCAGGGGCACGGGCGGTCGGCGTCGGCGTTCGGGGGCAGGACGGCGGGGGTGTGGCCGAGGGAGCCCGCCATGCCGTTGCGGCCACGCAGGAGTTCGCCGTCCCGTACGAGTGCGCCGCCGACGCCGGTGCCGATCGTGAGGACCAGGGCCAGGCGGCTGCCCCGGGCCGCGCCGTGCCGGGCCTCGCCGAGCGCCCAGGCGTGGACGTCGTTGAGCACGGTGACGGGCAGGCCGAGCCGTTGGGTGAAGGCGGTGGCCAGGTCGGTGCCTCGCCAGCCGGGCAGGGCGTCGGTGGCGTGCGTGACCACGCCGTTGTCGTCGATCGTCCCGGCGCTGCCGACTCCGCAGGCGATGACGTCCATTCCGGCGGCGCGTGCCTGGGTGAGCCGGTCTTCGGCCAGCTCCAGCGCAGCGGCCAGCACCGCGGCGGCACCGCGTCCGGCAGGTGTGGGGACGCGGGCGGGGAGGTGGATCTCCGTCTCACCCCCGGTGGCCAAGGCTGGGATCAGGGCGGCGGCGGTCTTGGTGCCGCCGATGTCGATGCCGAGCACGGCGGGGATGCCGTTCGTGCGGTGTCGCACGGTGGGGTTGCTGGTGGCGGGGCGCCGCACGATGGGGGCGCTGTTCAGCTGGGTGTGTACCGCCGGGGTGCTGTCTGGGAGGGGTCTCACGGCGCTGTTCGGGCGGGGGTGTTCGGCTGGGGTGCTGTCTGTGGGGAGCTGCGCGGCCCTGTTCGGGTGCGGGTGTACGTCTGTGGGGAACTGCGCGGTGTTGTTCTGGTGCGGGCGTTCAGCTGAGGGGAGTGGTGCGGTGCTGTTCGGGTGGGGGTGTTCGGTTGGACGGACTTGCGTGGTGCTGTTCGGCGAGGCGGTGCGGGTGGCGGCTGGGCGGCGTTGTGAGGGGAGCATGGGGGCGTCGGTGTGATGAGGGTGGACGCGGGATGGGGTGGGGGTCACCGGCTTGCCCTGGGGGTGGCTGCGGTGAGGTGGCGGGTGAGGGCGAGGGGGTCGGTGATGGCGGCGCCGATCACGACCGACCAGGCGCCTCGGGCGAACGCCTCCGCCACGTGGGCGTCGGTGCGGAGCCGGCCCTCGGCGACCGTACGGACCCCGAGGGCGGCGAGTTCTCCGACCAGATCGAGGTCGGGCTCATGGGGGAGCCCCGGCCGAGGGGCGGCCCCGGTCCCTGGGCGGGAGGTGGAGTCAGCGGCGGCTCTCAGGGGCGCGGCGGGATCAGTGGTGGTGGAACTCCGGGTGACGGCGGGGTCGGTGGGGGAGCTCCGGGTGACGGCGGGGTCGGTGGTGGTGGAACTCGGAGCCGGGACGGTATCTCGGGCGGTGGGGGTTGGGGTGGCGGCGGGGTTGCCCACAGGGGCGGGGGTGCTGTCGAGGGTGGGGGCGGGGGCGGTGTAGGGGGTGTAGCCGGAGAGGGTGGTGGAGATCAGGGCTGCGCCTCGGCTCCAGGCCAGCAGTCCTTCCTCAGCTGTCGAGACGTCCGCCATGACGGGTACGCCCAGCTCCTTCCATACCCGTTCGACCAGGGACGGCAGGTCGCCCGCCTCCGGTTCGGCCTCCGCCGTCACCTCCAGGGCCACCACGTCGGCGCCGGCTCGTACCAGGGCTTCGCACAGGGCGAAGGTGGGGGTGATCAGGGGGCGGGCGTGGGGGCGAGGCACCTTGGCCAGGCCGATCAGGGGCAGGCCGGTGACGGCCTTGACCGCGCGGACGTCCTCGGGGCCGTTCACGCGCAGGCCGGCCGCGCCGCCGAGTTCGGCGCAGCGGGCGAGGAGCGCGATGGTGCGCGGGTCGCGGAGGGGGTGGCCCTCGGGGGCCTGGCAGCTCACGACCAGGCCGCCTTCGATCGCGGTCACCACATCCATTTGGTACAGCCCAATCTTCCGGCATAGAGGCAGTAACCCACCTCACTTGCCCGATTGGTATAGCCCAATTACGATCGGAGCGTCAAGAGCACCCCCTGACCGAGGACGACCACCCGTGACGAAGATCGGCCGGCTCACAGACCATCTGCTCACGCTCATCGAGACCGAGCTGAAGCCGGGCGAACGGCTGCCCGCCGAGCGCGATCTCGCCGAGGAGTTCGGGGTCAGCAGGCTGACCGTGCGGCGGGCGGTCGACCGGCTGGAGACGGACCAGAGGGTCTACCGCGTCCAAGGGGCGGGGACGTTCGTCGCGCACCGGAGCATCGCCAAGACGATCGAGCTGACGTCGTTCAGCGAGGACATGCGGGGGCGGGGGCTGGAGCCGGGGTCGCGGCTGCTGGAGGCGGCCGAGGTGCCCGCCGGGGCGCGGGTGGGGCAGGCGCTCGGCATCAGCCCGGCGGACGCGGTCGTGCGGCTGTGCCGGGTGCGTACGGCCAACGGTTCGCCGATGTGCCTGGAGCGTGCCCACGTGCCGGCCGCGTTCGTGCCCGGTCTGCTCGACCGGCCGCTCGGCGGGTCGCTGTACGAGGTGCTGGCGGGGGCGTACCGGATCAGGCTGGAGCGGGCCGAGCAGTCGATCAGGGCGACGGTGCTGGAGCCGGAGGAGGCGGAGCTGCTGGAGGCGGCGCCCCTGGCGCCGGCGCTGCTGGTCGAACGGGTGGCCTACGACCAGCGGGGAAGGGCGGTCGAGGCGGCCAAGTCGATCTACCGTGGCGACCGCTACTCCTACGAGATCGCGATCCGGCGGTGACGGCCGGCCGGGGGCGAAGGGGGCTTGCCGGAGGCGACGGGTGGGGTAGACGACGGAAGGACGGGATTGTCCTCAAAGAGGTCGATCCGAGTGTTTGGCCATGCGATGGAGAGGTCGATCGGAGTGCTCGACCATGCGTCAGAGAGGTCGATCGGGGTGTTCGGCCGTGCGATGGAGTGACATGTCGGGCCGGCGGCGGGCGGTGCTGCTCGGGCTCGGTTCGGCGGAGCTGGCGCTCACCGGGGCCGCCGCCGTGGATCTGTGGCGCCGGCCGCAGCGGGAGATCCACGGCTGGAAGGGCGTCTGGTGGCTGGGCATCTTCGTGCAGCCATTCGGGCCGATCGCCTACCTGGCGTACGGCAGGCGAAGGGGCCGCGGGCGCTGACGCGAGCCACCCCTGACGCGAGCCACCCCTGACGCGAGCGTCGAAGCTCCCGTGCCGCCGGGCGGTGAAGCCGCGCGTAAGCGGGGGAAGCCACGCGTCAGCAAGGGAGGGAGGCCGCGCGTCAGCGGGCGGTGAAGCCGCCGTAGCCGTTGGGGTTCATGGTCGCGTGCGGACAGAAGCCGCCGTAGCCGTTGGTGTTCATCCGCGGGTGTCCACCCAGACGCTCACCGTGGTGTGCGGCGTGATCCCGGTGTAGGAGGTCTGCCCGGCCGGCACCCACGGGCCCTCGATCGGGATCAGGCCGACCTCGGGCAGGAAGTGGCGCTGGATCACGTGGATGCGGTGCTCGCCGGTGCCGCTCGGGCAGTAGCTGGTGGCCCAGCGTTCGGCCTGGTTGAGCTGGTACGTGCAGCCGGTGGGCGCGGCGGAGGCGGCCGGGGCGCCCAGCAGGACCAGGCCCGTGGCCAGGGCGGCGCAGCCGGCGGTCCGTCTTCTCGCGTTCATGCGGGGCTCCTCGAAGGTGTGCGCGCGGCGAGAAATTGCTTAGGAAAGTTTCCTAAACATTAGAGCCCGGGAAGCCGTACCGTCAACGGGTCACCACCTGTCGTGAACCTGCGGCCTGATCAGCTCGTCGTAGACGGCCCGTACGGCCTCCAGCGTCTTCTCCGGAAGCGGCTCCAGGTCGGCCGCGGTCGCGTTGGACCGCGCCTGGCCGGGGTTGCGCGCGCCGGGGATGACGACCGAGACGCCGGGCTGGTCGAGGATCCAGCGCAGCGCGAACTGGGCCATGGACGCCCCCTCCGGCACCAGCTCGGCCAGCCGCCGCACCGCCTCCAGGCCGGTGGCGAAGTCCACGCCGGAGAAGGTCTCGCCGACGTCGAACGACTCGCCGTGCCGGTTGTAGGTGCGATGGTCGTCGGGGGCGAACACGGTGTGCTCGTCGTAGCGGCCCGACAGCAGGCCGCTGGCCAGCGGGACGCGGGCGATGACGCCCACCCCGGCCGCGCGGGCGGCGGGCAGCACCCGCTCCAGCGGCTTGAGCCGGAACGCGTTGAGGATGATCTGCACGGTCGCCACGCCGGGCCTGGCGATGGCGGTCAGCGCCTCCTCGCAGGTCTCCACGCTGACGCCGTACGCCGCGATCTTCTGCTCGGCGACCAGCGTGTCCAGGGCGTCGAAGACCGCGTCGGAGGAGTACACCGGGGTGGGCGGGCAGTGGAGCTGGACCAGGTCGAGGGTGTCCACGCCGAGGTTGCGCCGAGAGCGCTCGTTCCAGGCGCGGAAGTTGTCCATCACGTAGTTGGCCGGCACCTGCGCCATCCGGCGGCCCATCTTGGTGGCCACGGTGAGCCCGGGATGCGCCTTGGCGAAGCGGCCGACGATCTGCTCGCTGCGGCCGTCGCCGTAGACGTCGGCGGTGTCGACGAACGTGACGCCCGCCGCCACGGCCGCCTCCAGGGTGGCGAACGCCTCGTCCTCGCTCACCTCGCCCCAGTCGGCACCGAGCTGCCAGGCGCCGAGGCCCACGACGCCGACCTGGCGTCCCGTACGTCCGAGTGTGCGGTGTTCCATGCTGTTTGTCCGTTCGTCTGGTTCCTGCGACCAGTGTTCCGGACGAAAGGTACGGGCGCGCCGCGGGGGCACGCCCGTACCGCCATCATCGGGGCCGGGAGCTGCACCGCACGCCCGTACGGCCGTCATCGGGGCCGGTAGCTGCACCGCACGCCCGTGTGCACGGTGGCCCGCAGCTCGTCCCCCAGTGCCTGGTCGGCCGACGAGACGCGGGAGATCGCCCGCCGGATCGCCTTGCCCACCGCGATCCGCGCGCGTTCCTCCGTGCCGGTGAACGGCCGCGCCCGCCCGCCGATCCCGGTCGCCGCCGACAGCTCGGCCACCAGCCACTCGCGCTCCAGCCGCAGCGCGGCGGCCCGTTCGAGGTCGTTCATCGCCTCCAGTTCGTCGATGTCGGCCTGCAACTGGGTCAGCCGCTGCCGGTAGGTCTCCCTGGCCAGGTCGTCCAGCACCGGCTGCGCCGAGGCCGGCTCGCTGTCCTGCGCCGGCGCGCCCGCGGCCAGGTCGGCGGCCAGGATCTCGCGCCCCGGGTTGGCGATCAGGGTCGCCAGGTGCTGCATGCCGACGCTGTGCTCGACGACCACCAGCCGCCCGCCGTGCTCGACCTGCCAGTGCCGTCCGTGCCTGCGCAGCCGGAACGCCCCGTGCGCCGCGCCCGCCCTGCCGACCACGGCGGGCAGCACCATGCCGAGCTCCCTGGCCTCCTGCGCGGCGGCGTTCTGGGCGGCCCGCGCCGCCTTGTCGTGCGGCCCGTCGCGCAGCGCGAGCGTCTGGCCGAGCCGCCAGCGCGACAGCGTCGCGGCGGGCCAGTGGCCGAGCGCGAGACTGGCCCGGACGGCCTCCGCCAGGTGCCCGGCGGCGCGGTCCACGTCGCCGGTCGTGAGCGCGGCCATGCCCAGGCTGTGCTGCACCGAGCCCAGGCAGAGCACGCCCAGGCTGGCCACCACCGGCAGAGCCGCGAACGGCAGCAGCAGCGCGTACGCCTCGGCGGCGGCGCCGGCGTCCTGGAGCAGGTGGGCGGTCTCGACGACGCAGTACATCGAGAACAGCCACGTGCTCGACCTCGGCAGGTCGGCCAGGTCCCGGCCGCGCAGCCGGGCCAGGTGGCCGGCCGCCGCCCTGCGGTCGCCCGAGGTGGCCGCGGCCAGCGCGAGGCCGGCCAGGTAGGAGTTGTCGATCGGGCTGAGCGTGGGCGAGCTGACCAGGTTGGCCACCGTCGGCAGCAGCTCGGCGATGCGTCCCTGGTACCAGCGGATGGCGGCGATCTGGCCGCCGTACCAGCCGGTGGCGTCCATGTCGCCGGCCTGGACGCCGCGCTCGAAGCAGTCGCCGGCCATCTTCTCCGCCTGCTCGAACCGGCCCGCCCGGATGGCCAGCATCACCCTGATCACGTCGGTCACGAACCCGACGGCCAGGTGGTCGTGCTCGGCCAGCAGGCCCCGCAGCTCCTCCAGGCAGCGTCCGGCGTGCGGGTCGGCCGCCAGGTAGAGGTCGACCGTCCGCCACAGCAGGCCCATCAGCAGGTCGCCCCTGCGCCGGGTGACCGCCGCCTGGCCGATCAGCTCCCTGGCCAGCTCCAAGCGGGCCGGCCCGTGCTCCGGCCCGAGCAGGCAGTGGTGGGCCAGGCTCAGCGCCTCGGCCAGCGCCGCCGGATCGCCCGCGCTCCTGGCCCGCGCGACGAGCCGGAGGATCTCCTCGTGGCCGCCCGCGCTGTAGTCCTCCTCCCCGGTCATCCTGATCCGCAGTCGCAGCGCCAGCGACGAGTGCGGATCGATCAGCGACAACGCGTGCCGCTGACGCGCGCGCACCATCTCCGACTCCGCGCACGTGCGGTGCTCCTGCACCCACACCCCGCCCAGGCCGAGCGCCGCCCTGGCCAGGGCGGGCACGTCGCCGCACGCCTCGGCCTGCCGGTAGGCCGATTCGAACCAGCGTCTGGCGGTCTGCAGATCCCCGTTCACGTACAAAGCGCGCTCACCGAGCACGAGCGCGAGCCTGATGTCCGGATACGGGGGCAGGCGAACCCCCAGCTCCTCTAAAACGCCCACGGTTTCCGTCCCCATTCGGTCATCCGGGCTGAGCTTCCAGACGGTCCCCCGAATACCGTTCTGCCGTAACGACGTACGGGGGCGGTGGACGGTTCAACCAAATGCGCTGGCTACCCTGTGCGCATGATTCGCCCCGCCACCCCAGCAGATGTCCCCGCCATCGTGCGCATGATCCTTGAGCTGGCCACGTACGAGAACGCCGCGCACGAGGTGCGCGTGACCGAGGAGATGCTGCGGACCTCGCTCTTCGGCGAGCGGCCCGCCGTGTTCGCGCACATCGCCGAGCAGGACGGCGAGCCCGTCGGCTTCACGATCTGGTTCCTGACCTACTCCACCTGGCGCGGCGTGCACGGCATCTACATGGAGGACCTGTACGTGCGCCCCGAGCACCGGGGCGGCGGCCACGGCCGCGCGCTGATGGCGGAACTGGCGAGGATCTGCGCCGAACGCGGCTACCAGCGCCTGGAGTGGTCGGTGCTCGACTGGAACGAGCCGTCCATCGCCTTCTACGACAAGCTCGGCGCCGTGCGGCAGGACGAGTGGCTGAAGTACCGGCTGACCGACGAGCCGCTGGAGCGGCTGTCCCGCTGAGGACGTCGGCGAAGCTGAGGACGTCGGCGAAGTGGTGTGCCGCGCAGGCCGGCCCCCCGGCGTGACCTGCGCGGCCTCCCGGTCACACTCCGACGTGCGAGCGGGACCGCTGGCCCTGCGTGCTGTCGAACATCTCGGTGCCGCGCTCTTCGAGGTCCTTGTGGGTCTCCTCGATCCGCAGCGCGACGCCGATCGCGAAGAACGTGGGCGCCCACTCGCCGATGAAGATCCCCCACCGGTCGGCCCGGTCGAGGCCCGCGCCCTCCTTGTTCTTGGAGATCATCCAGGAACAGAAGGACAGGCCGATGGACGCCAGCCCCGCGGCGTACATGTGGCCTGACTTGATGCCCATCTGGTGCAGCTTTTTGATCATTATTCCCCCCTTGCCATGAGTGCTGTTACCCCGGGGAAGACCACGTAACCAGCCAGAACTCCGTTCATTACCGGCGTGTTTCGCCGGTGACGGTTGTGCGCGCCTTGTTACCGCGGTGAATCACCCGTAACCGCCGTACCTCCGCCGGCTGCCGGAACGCGTAACGCGGCCCTCCTACCGTGGTGCTCCCGACGCCGAGCGGAGGAGAGATCGATGGCGCGCTGGATCACCGAGTGGCACCCCGACGACCCGGCCTTCTGGCAGCGGACCGGCAGGCACGTCGCCCGGCGCAACCTGGTCTTCTCCATCGTGGCCGAGCATCTGGGGTTCACCGTCTGGACCCTGTGGAGCGTCGTGGCCACCAGGATGGGGGCCTACGACTTCTCCACCGACCAGCTCTTCTGGCTCGTCGCGCTGCCGAACCTGGTCGGGGGCGTGCTGCGGGTGCCCTACACGTTCGGGCCGGGCCGGTTCGGCGGGCGCGACTTCACCGTGGCCAGCGCGGCGCTGCTGCTGGTCCCGGCCGTGCTGCTCGGGGTGGCAGTGAACGATCCCGGCACGCCGTACTGGCTGTTCCTGGTGATCGCGGCGCTGGCCGGGGTGGGCGGCGGGAACTTCGCCTCCAGCATGGCCAACATCACCTACTTCTACCCGCGCGGCAGGCAGGGGCTGGCGCTCGGGTTGAACGCGGCGGGCGGCAACGTCGGGGTCAGCTCGGTGCAGCTCGTCGTGCCGCTGGTGATCGGTTCGCTCGGGACGGCCGCCGCCGGCTGGTTCTGGATCCCGTTCATCGTGGCGGCCGCGGCCTGCGCGTGGTTCTTCATGGACAACCTGGCCGGCGCCAGGGCCGAGCCGCGCGAGCAGCTCGCGGTGGCCGGACGGGCGCAGACGTGGATCATGTCGGTCCTGTACGTCGGCACGTTCGGGTCGTTCATCGGCTACTCGACGGCGTTCCCGCTGCTGAGCAAGAGCCTGTTCCCCGAGGCGCCGTACGCGGCGGTCGCCTTCGCCGGGCCGCTGCTCGGCTCGCTGGTCAGGCCGGTGGGCGGCTGGCTGGCCGACCGGCTGGGCGGCGCGCGGGTGACGCAGTGGAACTTCGCGGCCATGGGCGCCGGGGTGCTGCTGGCCTGGGCGGCCGGCGTCGCGGGCGGCTTCTGGCTGTTCTTCCTGGCCTTCCAGCTGCTCTTCCTCACCGCGGGCATCGGCAACGGCTCGACGTACCGGATGATCCCGGCGATCTTCCACGCCAAGGCGGTCGCCGAGCGCGGCGCGGGCGCGGAGGCCCTGCTGCACGGCCGGCGCCAGGCCGCGGCGGCGATCGGCGTCATCTCGGCGGTCGGCGCGCTCGGCGGCTTCCTCGTCAACCGGGCCTTCGGCATGGCGTTCGCCGCGGCCGGCACCCCGGCCCCTGCGTTCCTGGCCTTCGCCGTCTTCTACGCCGGCTGCCTGGCGCTGACCTGGTGGTGCTACACGCGCACCGTCGGCGTCACGGTCGTCGCCAGCCTCGCCCACGCGCGGGTCTGACATGACGAAGACACACTGCCCCTACTGCGCCCTCCAGTGCGGCATGGAGATCGGCCCGGCACTGGAGATCACCCCCAGGACCGACGTCCCGGCCAACGCCCCCGGCGCGCTGTGCCAGAAGGGCTGGACGGCGGCCGAGCTGCTCACCAACGGCGAACGCCTGACCACGCCGCTCCTGCACGGCGAGCCGGTGGAGTGGGAGACCGCCCTCGACCACGTCGCCGCCCGGCTGCGCGCGATCCGCGCCGAGCACGGCCCCGACGCCGTGGCCGTGTTCGGCGGCGGCGGGCTGACCAACGAGAAGGCCTACCAGCTCGGCAAGTTCGCCAGGGTCGCGCTCGGCACCAGCCAGATCGACTACAACGGCCGCTTCTGCATGTCCTCGGCCGCCGCCGCCTCCCTCCGGGCCTTCGGCATGGACCGGGGCCTGCCGTTCCCGGTCACCGACCTGGCCGACGCCGACGTCGTGCTGCTGGCCGGCGCGAACGTGGCCGAGACCATGCCGCCGTTCGTCCGGCACCTGTCGGGGCCGCGGCTGATCGTCGTCGATCCGCGCCGCACCCCGACGGCCCGGCTCGCCTGGCTGCACCTGCAGCCCACGCCCGGCACCGACCTGGCGCTCGCCCTCGGGCTGCTGCACCTGGCGATCGCCGACGACCTCGTGGACGCGGATTACGTGGCCGCCAGGACCACCGGCTTCGACGACGTGCGCACCTCGCTGGCCGCCTGGTGGCCCGAACGCGTCGAGCGCGTCACCGGGGTGCCGGTGCACCGGATGCGGCAGGCCGTCCGCGCGCTGGCCGCCGCAGGGAACGCGTACGTGCTGACCGGGCGCGGCGCCGAGCAGCACGCCAAGGGCACCGACACCGTCACCGCGTTCATCAACCTGGCCCTGGCGCTCGGCCTGCCCGGCCGGTACGGCTCCGGCTACGGCTGCCTGACCGGCCAGGGCAACGGCCAGGGCGGCAGGGAGCACGGCCAGAAGGCCGACCAGCTCCCCGGCTACCGCCGGATCGACGACCCGGCGGCCCGCGCGCACGTGGCAGGGGTGTGGGGCGTGCGGGCCGAGGACCTGCCGGGGCCGGGGCGGACGGCGTACGAGCTGCTGGACGCGCTCGGTACTCCGCGGGGGCCGCGGGCGCTGCTGCTGTTCGGGTCCAACCCGGTGGTGTCGGCGCCCGCGTCCGGGCACGTCAGCGGCCGGATCGCCGGGCTGGACCTGCTGGTCGTGGCCGACGTGGTGCGCTCGGAGACCGCGGCCATGGCCGACGTGGTGCTCCCGGTCACCCAGTGGGCCGAGGAGAGCGGCACGATGACCAACCTGGAGGGCCGCGTCCTGCTCCGCCGCCGGGCCGTCGCGCCGCCGGAGGGCGTCCGGAGCGACCTGGACGTCATCGCCGGGCTGGCCGCCCGGCTCGGCCACCGCTTCGACACCGAGCCGGCCGCCGTCTTCGACGAGCTGTGCCGGGCCGCGGCGGGCGGCGTCGCGGACTACTCCGGCATCAGCTACGAGCGCATCGCCGCCGAGACCGGCGTCTTCTGGCCCTGCCCGGCCCAGGACCACCCCGGCACGCCCCGGCCGTTCCTGGACCGCTTCGCCCACCCGGACGGCCGCGCCCGGTTCGTCCCGGTCGAGCACCGGCCCGCGGCCGAGGAGCCCGACGCGGACTACCCGGTGTACCTGAGCACCGGCCGCGTCCTGGCCCACTACCAGAGCGGCGCCCAGACCCGCCGGATCGCGTCGCTGGTGCAAGCCGCCCCCGAGCCGTTCGTGGAGCTGCATCCCGACCTGGCCGCGCAGCTCGGCGTCGCCGCGGGCGACCTGGTGCGGGTCAGCAGCCGCAGGGGCCGGAGCAGGGCGGTGGCCAGGATCAGCGACGCCATCAGGCGCGACACCGTGTTCATGCCCTTCCACTGGGAGGGCGCCAACCGGCTCACCAACCCGGCGCTCGACCCGGTCTCCGGCATGCCGGAGTTCAAGGTCTGCGCGGTCAGGGTGGAGAGGGACTCATGAGGCTCGTCGTCGTGGGGAACGGGATGGCCGGGTCACGCCTGGTCAGCGAGGTGCGGGCGCGCGACCCGCGGATGCGGGTGACCGTGTTCGGGGCCGAGGCGGGCCCGCCGTACAACCGGGTGCTGCTGTCGGACGTGCTGGCCGGGAGCGCGCGTCCCGACCAGGTGCGCCTGGTGGACCCCTCCTGGTACGCCGCGCACGGCGTGGAGGCCGTGCCCGGCGCCGAGGTCGCCCGCATCGACCGGGACGCCAGGCACGTGGTGACCGCGGACGGGCGGCGCGAGCCGTACGACCTGCTGGTCCTGGCCACCGGCAGCCAGGCGGTCGTGCCGCCGCTGCCCGGCGTCGGGCGGGCCGTGCCGTTCCGCACGCTGGCGGACTGCGAGCGGATCATGCGGGCCGCCGGGCGGGCGCGCCGCGCGGCCGTCGTCGGCGGCGGGCTGCTCGGTATCGAGGCCGCCCGCGGCCTGGCCGGGCGCGGCCTGCCGGTCACGCTGCTGCACCTGGCCGGGCACCTGATGGAACGCCAGCTCGACGCCGAGGCGGGCCAGGTGCTCGGCGAGACCCTGGCCGGGCTCGGCGTGGCGGCCCGCACCGGCGTCAGCGCGGCCGCGGTCGAGCCGGACGGCGTCCGCCTGGCGGGCGGCGAGCTGGTCGAGGCCGACCTGGTCGTCCTGGCCTGCGGCGTGCGCCCGGTCACCGGGCTCGCCGCCGCGGCGGGGCTGGAGGTGCGGCGCGGCGTCGTCGTGGACGACGAGCTGCGCACCGGCGACCCGTCGATCTTCGCCGTCGGCGAGTGCGCCGAGCACGACGGCACGGTGTACGGCCTGGTCGCCCCCGCCTGGGAGCAGGCCGCCGTGGCGGCCGAGGTGATCACCGGCGGCAAGGCCCGTTACCGCGGCTCCCGGCTGGTCACCAGGCTCAAGGCCAGGAGCGTCGAGCTGGCCGCCATGGGCGAGACGCAGCTCGGCGAGGAGCACGCCGAGGTGGTGCGCTTCAGCCACCGCGCCCGCGGCACCTACCGCAAGCTCGTCATCCGCGACGGGCGGCTGGTGGGCGCGATCCTGCTGGGCGAGAGCGATGCCGTCGGCACCCTCACCCAGCTCTTCGACCGCGGCGGCCCGGTGCCGGGCGACCGCGCCGGCCTGCTGTTCCCGGGCCTGTCGCCGGCGCCGGTCGCGGGCAGCCCGGTGCTGATGCCGGACGCGGCCGAGGTCTGCCGGTGCAACAACGTGACCAAGGGACAGATCCGGGCGTGCTGGGAGGCCGGAGCCCGCGACGTGGCCGGGGTGGCCGCCGCCACCAGGGCCACCACCGGCTGCGGCACCTGCCGCGACGCCGTGGAGGGCATCGTCGGCTGGTTGTGCGATCAGGAAGGAGTGCCGGTATGAGGAGGATCGTCGTCGTCGGGTACGGCCCGGCCGCGCACCGCTTCGTGGAGACCCTGGCGAGCCGGGGCTTCGACGGGCGGATCACCGTCATCGGGGAGGAGCCGCGCCCGGCCTACGACCGGGTGGCGCTGACCTCGTACCTGTCGGGGGCCACCCTGGCCGACCTCACCTACCCGGTGCCCGCCGGGACCGTGACGCGGCTGGGCAGCCGGGCCGTCGCCGTCGACCGGGCGGCGCGGACGGTGACCGTCGAGGGCGGGGCCGCCGAGCCGTACGACGTGCTCGTGCTGGCGACCGGGTCGGCGCCGTTCGTGCCGCCGGTGCCAGGACGCGAGCACGCCCACGTCTACCGCACGATCGACGACCTGGACGCCATCCGGGCGGCCGCCCGGGACGCGGCCGAGGGCGTCGTGGTCGGCGGCGGCCTGCTCGGCCTGGAGGCGGCCGACGCGCTGCGGGCGCTCGGCCTGAGGGCGCACATCGTCGAGATGAGCCCCTGGCTGATGCCCCGCCAGGTGGACGAGGGCGGCGGCGCGGTGCTCAAGGGCCACATCGAGGCCCTCGGGCTCGGCGTGCACGCCGGGTCGGGCGTCCAGGAGGTCGTCACCGGGCCGGACGGCCGGGTCGCCGGGGTGCGCACGCCGTCCGGCACGCTGATCGAGGGCCAGGTCGTGGTGTTCTCGGCGGGCGTCAGGCCGCGCGACGAGCTGGCCAGGGCGTGCGGGCTGGAGGTGGGGGAGCGGGGCGGCGTCGTGGTCGACGACGGCATGCGCACCGCCGACCCGTCGGTCTACGCGATCGGCGAGTGCGCGCTGGCCGGCGGCGCGGTTCACGGTTTGGTCGGGCCGTGCAACACGATGGCCGAGGTGGCCGCCGACCGGATCATGGGCGGGACGTCGTCGTTCGCGGGCGGGGACACCTCCACGAAGCTGAAGCTGCTCGGCGTCGAGGTCGCCCAGTTCGGCGCGATGGACGGCGCCCTCGACGTCACCTACATGGACCCGGTCGCCGGGGTCTACAAGAAGCTGTTCATCAGCGACGACGCCCGCACGCTGCTCGGCGGCATCTGCGTGGGGGACGCCGGGCCGTACGCGGCGCTGCGGCCGTTCGTCGGCAAGCCGTTGCCGGCGCCGCCCTCCGACCTGCTGTTCAGCGGCTCCGGGGCGCCGCTCGACCTGCCCGGCGACGCGCAGGTCTGCTCCTGCAACAACGTGTGCGCGGGGGACGTCCGGCACGCCGTCGCCGAGCTGGGCGTGACCGACGTGCCCGGCCTCAAGGCGTGCACGCGGGCCGGCACCACGTGCGGGAGCTGCGTGCCGATGCTCAGGCAGCTCCTGGAGGAGTCGGGGGTCGAGGTCGGCAGGTCGCTGTGCGAGCACTTCGCGTACTCGCGGGCCGAGCTGTTCGACATCGTCCGGGTGCGGAAGATCACGACGTTCTCCCGGCTCATCGCCGAGCACGGGCAGGGGCGCGGCTGCGACGTCTGCAAGCCCGCGGTGGCCTCGATCCTGGCCTCGCTGCACAACGGGCACGTGCTGGACGGCGAGCGGGCCGCGTTGCAGGACACCAACGACGCCTTCCTCGCCAACATCCAGAAGAACGGCACGTACTCGGTCGTCCCGCGTATCCCGGGCGGCGAGATCACGCCGGACAAGCTCATCGTGATCGGCGAGGTCGCCCGCGACTTCGGGCTCTACACCAAGATCACCGGCGGCCAGCGCATCGACCTGTTCGGTGCCCGGGTCGAACAGCTCCCGGAGATCTGGCGACGGCTGGTGGACGCCGGCTTCGAGTCCGGCCACGCCTACGGCAAGGCGCTGCGCACGGTGAAGTCGTGCGTGGGCTCCACCTGGTGCCGCTACGGCGTCCAGGACTCCGTCGGCCTGGCCATCGCCCTGGAGCTGCGCTACCGCGGCCTGCGCTCGCCGCACAAGCTCAAGTCGGCCGTGTCCGGCTGCGCCCGCGAGTGCGCCGAGGCCAGGTCGAAGGACTTCGGCGTCATCGCCACCGAGCAGGGCTGGAACCTGTACGTCGGCGGCAACGGCGGCTTCCGGCCCCGCCACGCCGACCTGCTGGCCACCGACCTGAGCACCGGCGACCTGATCAGGACCGTCGACCGGTTCCTGATGTTCTACGTCCGCACCGCCGACCGGCTGCAGCGCACCGCCGCCTGGCTGGAGTCGCTGGACGGCGGCCTCGACCATCTCCGGAAGGTGATCATGGAAGACTCGCTCGGCATCTGCGCCGACCTCGACGCCCAGATGGAACAGCACGTCGCCACCTACGCCGACGAGTGGGCGGCGACCCTGGACGACCCGGAGAAGCTGGGCAGGTTCGTCAGCTTCGTCAACGCCCCCGGCGTGCCCGACCCGTCGATCGTGTTCGCCTCCGAGCGCGGCCAGATCAGGCCGGTGATGGCCCGATGAGCTGGACCCCGGTCTGCGAGTACGCGGCCCTGCCGCCGGAGCGCGGCGTCTGCGCGCTGGTCGGCGACCGGCAGGTGGCGCTGTTCCGCACCTACGAGGGGCACGTGCACGCCCTGGACAACCTCGACCCGTTCAGCGGCGCGTACGTGCTCTCCCGCGGCATCGTCGGCACCAGGCGGGGCGAGCCCACCGTGGCCTCGCCGCTGCACAAGCAGGTCTTCTCGCTGGTGTCGGGGGCGTGCCTGGACGAGGAGGCCGTCCAGGTGCCCGTCTACGCCGTGCGGGTGGCGGCCGGGCGGGTGGAGGTGAGCGTTTAGCCGATCAGAGCAGGGGCATTGACCTGCTGAAACACGGGGGACAGGAGGTGCGCCGTGGCCTACGACGCCTCCGCCTACGGGCGCGGGATCGCCGACATCTACGACGCCACGGTGACGGAGCTGCCGACCGGCGCGGCCGTCGAGCGGCTGGCGACGCTGGCCGAGGGCGGCCCCGTGCTGGAGTTCGGCATCGGCACCGGGCGGCTGGCGCTCCCGCTCGCCGCCCGCGGCCTGTCCGTCGCCGGGATCGACGCCTCGCCGGAGATGACCCGCGAGCTGCGCGCCAAACCCGGCGGCGCGGCCGTCCCCGTGACGGTGGGCGACTTCTCCACCATGCGGGTCGAGGGCTCGTACGCGCTGGTGGTGCTCGCGATCAACACGATCTTCGCCCTGCCCACCCAGGAGGCGCAGGTCAACTGCTTCGCCAACGCGGCCCGGCACCTGCGCGGCGGCGGGCGGTTCGTGGTCGAGGCGTGGGTGCCCGACCCGGCCGCCTTCCGCGACGGCTCGGCGCTGCGGCTGCTGTCGCTGGCCGAGGACGCCGTCCTCATCGAGGCGGCCAGGCTCGCCCCGGCCACCCAGCACATGCGCACCACCCGCGTACGGCTGACCGGCGAGGGCGTGCGGCTGCTGCCCGCCAACCACCGCTACGCCTGGCCCGCCGAGCTCGACCTGATGGCCAGGCTGGCCGGGATGGCCCTGGAACACCGCTGGGCCGACTGGATCGGCACCCCGTTCACCGACGAGAGCCGCGCGCACGTCTCCGTCTACCGCAAGGCCGCCTGATGCGCCTGCCGCCCGCGCGTGGCCCGCTCACCGACCTGCTCTTCGACCGGCTCGCCCGGCCGCCCGCGACGCTGCCCGACGCCCCCGGCCCCGACGGCGAGGAGGATCTCCAGCTCGCCCTGTTCGCCTGCTACGAGCTGCACTACCAGGGCTTCGACGAGGTGGACGACCGCTGGGAGTGGGAGCCGTCGCTGCTGCGCCTGCGCGGCCTGCTGGAGGACCGGTTCGAGCGGGAGCTGGCCGGGGCCGTGCCGCGTCCCGGGCCGGTGCCGCCCGGCGAGGTGCGGCGCGCGCTCACCGCGCTGACCGCCGAGGACGAGGACGGCCCGTCGGTCTCGCTGCACCTCCAGCGCGAGGCCGGCATCGACGCCTTCCGCGAGTTCGTGATCCACCGCTCGATCTACCACCTGAAGGAGGCCGACCCGCACACCTGGGCGATCCCGCGCCTGCGCGGCCGGCCCAAGGCGGCGCTGGTGGAGATCCAGGCCGACGAGTACGGCGGCGGCCGGCCCGAGCGCATGCACTGCGAGCTGTTCGGCCACACCATGCGCGGCCTCGGCCTCGACGACTCCTACGGCGCGTACCTGCCGCGGGTCCCCGCGGTCACCCTGGCCGTCAGCAACGCCATGTCGCTGTTCGGGCTGCACCGGCGGCTGCGCGGCGCGCTGGTCGGCCACCTGGCCGCGATCGAGATGACCTCGTCGCTGCCCAACCGCCGCTACGCCGCGGGCCTGCGCCGGCTCGGCGGCGACGCGGCGGCGGCCCGGTTCTACGAGGAGCACGTGCAGGCCGACGCCGTGCACGAGCAGATCGCCGCGGCCGACCTGTGCGGCGGGTTCGCCGCCGCCTTCCCCGCCCTGACCGGCGACGTCCTGTACGGCGCGGCCTGCGCCCTGGCCCTCGAACGCCGCTGGGCCGAGCACGTCATGGGCCGCTGGGAACGCGGCGCGTCCTCGCTGCTCGGCCAGGAGGTGCCCGCGTGATCGACCTGGACTACGTGATCCCGCTGCGCTGGCAGGACGACTCCGGCCTCGACGAGCTGACCGAGTACCTGCGCGCCCTCGCGCCGCACGTACGCGTGACCGTGGTCGACGGCAGCCGGCCCGAGCTGTACGCCCGCCACGCCCGCCGCTGGCGCTGCCTGATCCGGCACGTCAGCCCGGCGGCCGGCCTGTCCTTCGCCAACGGCAAGGTCAACGGCGTGACGACCGGGCTGCGGCTGGCCGAGGGCGACCGGGTCGTGATCGCCGACGACGACGTGCGCTACGACCTGCCCGCGCTGGCCGAGATGCACGCCCTGCTCGCCCGCGCCGAGC
The DNA here is from genome assembly GCF_042878785.1 of Nonomuraea sp. NPDC003560. Taxonomy (NCBI): domain Bacteria; kingdom Bacillati; phylum Actinomycetota; class Actinomycetes; order Streptosporangiales; family Streptosporangiaceae; genus Nonomuraea; species Nonomuraea sp. NPDC003560. The sequence goes on from NZ_JBIAOF010000001.1 coordinate 285,198, forward strand.
TGGTCAGGCCGCAGAACTACTTCGACCCCGCCCCCTGGCACGCCCGCTGGGACACTGCCCGCACCCTGCTCAACCGCGCGTTCGGCGCCGACTACCCGGGCACGTTCGGCGTCCGGCGGTCGTTCTTCCTGGCCATGGGCGGCTACGACGGCGACGTGCTGTTCGAGAACCTGGAGCTCGTCCGCACCGTGCGCGCCCACGGCGGGCGCGAGCTGCGCCCGCCCGGCCTGTACGTCCGGAGGCTGCCGTGCGACGCGCGGCGGTTCTGGTCGCAGCGGGTCCGGCAGGCCTACGACGACCTCGCCCAGCCGGTGCGGCTGGCGTCCTTCCTGGCGGTGCTGCCCGCGCTCGCGCTGGTGCGCCGTCCGCTGCCGCTGCTGGCCTCCGCCGGGGCGGCCGTCGCGCTGGCCGAGGCCGGGCGGCGGCGGGCCGGCGGGCGGCGGGTCTTCCCGGCCGGCGCCTCGCTGTTCGCGCCGGTGTGGGTGCTGGAGCGGGCGGTGTGCTCCTGGCTGGCGGTGGGGGCGGCCTGCGCGGGCGGCGTGCCGTACGCGGGGGGACGGCTCGCGCGGGCCGCCCACTCGGCGCGGTGGCTGCGCGCGCGGGCTCAGGAGTCGGCCGGCGGGTCGGGCTCGCTCGACGCCCGGAAGCCGACGGACTTGTGGGAGCCGTCGCAGAACGGCTTGGTCGACGATCGGCCGCACCGGCACAGCGCGACCGTGGCCCTTCCCGGGTCGATCGGCTCGCCGTCCTGAGTCAGCAGCTCGAAGGGGCCTCTGATCAGCAGCGGGCCGTCCTCGCAGGGCGTGACGGTGGTCGTCGGCTCGTCCATCGTCGTCACCTGCCCCGCCGGCCGGCCCTCTCACCTGCGAGGACGTCGCTAGAGCGTCTCCACGGGCGGGTAGACGTGCGGGGTGGGGTGGGCCGCGGGAAGGACGCACCGCCGCCCGGACCGGACGCTGGCACAGCGCTCGGCGTCCTCACGCTGGGGCAGTGGTTCCGGATTCGCCTGTGTTGGCCGCACTGGAGGGACGCTATAGGCGGCCCCCACCCGCCCGGTCTCGGGGCGGCAACGATCACAGCTCTGACCGGTCTCACCAATGACAGTGAAGCGTTACCGTGAGTAATGCCGACATGAGGTAAAGGGGTCGTGCGGAGTGCCTAAACCGGGCATTCGGGGACGACCGGCGAGGGCATCAACCCGGCCATGAGCAAGATTTCTGAGCGCAGGGCACTCCTGCTGGCCGCGATCGTTCCCGTCGTCCTGGTCGCGGGCTGCTCCGCGGGGAGCAACACGCAGGCGATGAAGGGGGAGGCCAGCCCGGCCACGCCGACCGAGACCATGATGACGCCCACCGAGACCGGCATGGAGTCGCCGACCACGACCGAGACCATGACCGAGACCGCCACGCCGACCGGCACCATGACGGCGGCCACCCAGCCGCGCGCCGCCGTCCAGAACTACTTCGACGCCCTGAAGTCCGGCAACGTGGACGCGGTCGTGAAGACGTTCACCAGCGACGCCGTGGTGGCCTTCGACGGGCAGGCCACGGCCACGGGCTCGCAGGCCGTCCGCAGCCTCTACGAGAAGCTGCTCAAGGACGGCGCCGACCTGAAGTCGGCCACGCACACCATCGACGAGACGCGGAACGCGGGCACCCAGGACGCCTTCGCGCGCTCGACCAGCAAGCAGGGCGACACCACCTACCGCGAGCTCTTCATGCTCTCGCACCAGGGCGGCCAGTGGCTGATCTCGCGCTTCATGAACAACCAGGGCGGCTGACCGGCCCCGCTCCGAAATACGGTAGGGGGGTACCGTGTTGCGGTCGGTGTAGCGAGCGAGAGGACCGGGAGATGGCCGGGTACACCGACGGCAAGCAGGACCACCTCCGGCGGCTGCGCCGGATCGAGGGCCAGGCGCGGGGCATCCAGCGCATGGTCGAGGACGACAAGTACTGCATCGACATCCTGACGCAGGTCTCGGCGACGACGAGCGCGTTGCAGTCGTTCGCGTTGTCGCTGCTGGAGGAGCACATGGCGCACTGTGTGGTCGAGGCGGCGCGCAAGGGCGGGGCCGAGGCGGAGGCCAAGGTCAAGGAGGCGGCCGACGCCATCGCCCGCCTCGTCCGGTCGTGACGGATCCACGCGGGGCGCGCGGGCGGGTTAGCGTGGAGGACGTGCAGGACCTGACGCGGTTCCAGAACCCCCGCTTCGCCCAGGCGTACGAGCGGATGAGCGCCGAGTCGGAGCGGCGGGGCGCGGCCGAACACCGGCGGCGCCTGCTGGCCGGGCTGGCCGGGCGGGTGCTGGAGGTCGGCGCGGGCAACGGGCTGAACTTCGCGCACTACCCGGCGGGGGTGCGCGAGGTGGTCGCCGTCGAGCCGGAGGACCGGCTGCGGCGGCTGGCCGGCCGGGCCGCGGCCGGCGCGCCGGTGCCCGTGAGCGTGGTCGCCGGGCACGCCGCGGACCTGCGGTTCGCCGACGCCTCCTTCGACGCCGTGGTGCTCTCGCTGGTGTTGTGCTCGGTGCCCGACCAGCGCGCGGTGCTCGGCGAGGTGTCCCGGGTGCTCAGGCCCGGCGGCGAGGTGCGGTTCTACGAGCACGTGCGCTCCTCGCGCGCCGCCGGCGCGCTGGTGCAGGACCTCGTGACGCCGCTGTGGCGGCGGATGGCCGGCGGGTGCCGCCTCAACCGTGACACCGAGCGCGCCCTGATCGACAGCGGGCTGGTGGTCGAGGAGCGCGAACGGTTCGCCTTCCGGCCGCTGCCGTTGTCGCCGAGGTTGCCGCACATTCTCGGACGCGCCAGGAAACCGGTTTGACCGGCTGCCCGGACGGTTCTTCTCGGCCGCTGTGGCGACAAATCTGGAAAAATGGGTTTTTGTTCTGATGCGTGTTATTGCGCTGTGGTGTCACCCGGAATACGCGGAGTGATACGGCGCTGATCCACCAACGCCAGATAAACCGCGAACGCCCCCTGCGCCCACATCCCTGCCTGCTGCGCGGTCAGCCGGACCTCCTCGCCCTCGTGCGTGACGATCAGATAACCACCCGGCGCGCGGCGCCAGGCGACCAATACGTTCTCGTAAACCAGAACGTCGAGCATCGCGGTCAGATATTCGCCTCCGGTGGCGGACACGGCGTAAGCCTCCTCGCCGAATTCTCGCCCTGATTTCTTCGTGCTGACTCCATTGTGCGCGTCGCACCGGAAATTGTCGCACCCGTTCGGCGGAAAACGGCCGGCTGCCCCGCCGAGTCGCGGGCGGGAACCCGGCGGGGCCGGGCGGTGTAGGGAGGTCGGAGGTGCGTGATGAAGAGAAACGTGGCCGTACCGGCTGCTCTGGCGGCCGCCGTGCTGGTCGTCCTGGTGGCGTCCGGATGGTGGGCGGGGGCGGCGTCCGCGTCCTCGCGCGGGGGGTGGGCGGTGACCTACCTCGATCCGCCGCCGGCGGCGTTCGCGGGCGGGAGGACGTACACGCTGGGGTTCTGGGTGCTGCAGCACGGCACGCATCCCTACGCCGGCGAGCTGGACCCCGTCGGCCTGCGCCTCACCCGGGCCGACGGCAGGACCGTCACCTTCGCCGGCACCCCGCTGCCGGAGGCCGGACACTACGCCACGTCGGTGGCCGTGCCGGACGGGGTGTGGCGGGTGGAGGGCCTCCAGGGCTGGTTCGAGCCGTACGCCGTGGGGACGCTCACGGTTCCCGGGCGGCTGCTGGCCGACCCGGTGCCGCCGGACAAGGTGGCGACGTTCGGCGGCGATGGGAAGGACCCTTGGGGCGCGGTCCGGCCGCCGGGCTTCCCGCCGGGCAAGAGCACACCGGTGCCGAGCGGTGAGCCGACCGGGACGCAGGCCGGGACGCAGGCCGGGACGCAGGTCGGAGGCGGGGCCGGGGCCGCTGGGAGTGCGGCTGCGCGGGTTCCTGCCGGAGAGGCGCCGGGCGGCGGGGTTCCGGCGTACCTGCTGGTGCCCGCGGCGGTGGCCGGCGCGCTGGTGGCGCTCGTGGCGTCCCGCCTGCCGCGCCTTCGCGGCACGCCGGGACGACCGGGACCCGCGGGACGAGCGGGACGACCGGGACGACCGTCCGGCGCGCGCCGGAACGCCGCCGCCGACGACCCTCCCGACGAGGACGGCTCCACGGAGACCCTCGTCATCGGCGGTTAGCGCCGCCAGGGCAGGTCAGGCGGAGGGCTCGCGGAACTGTTCGATCATCGCCGCGTACCCGTCGCCGGCACGGCCGCCGGCCGCCGCGCGCCGCGCCAGGTCCAGGAAGAGGTCCGGCAGCTCGGTGTTGACGCCGAGCGCCCGGCTCTCCTGCGCCAGGTGCTCCATCCCGCCCAGGTGGACGGCGAGGGTGGCGTCGGCGGCCGGGTACCGGCCCTCGTCGATCTGCCGGGCGTAGGCGGAGACGTACCCGGTCGTCACGCCGATGGCGGTGGTGGCCAGGGACGCGAAGGTCGTCGCCTTGACGTTCGCGGCGCCCAGCAGGGCGGCGCCCTGGAGGAAGCCGTTCAGCACGCCCCACATGACGCTCAGGACCGACATGTCGTACAGGGCGGACAGGGCGTGGTCCTCGCCGAGATGGACGGTCCCGTCTCCGGAGAGCGCCCGCAAGGTGGGCAGGTGCTCCTCGAAGGCGGCCTCCGGGCCGGAGTACAGCACCGTGGCGTCGGCGGTGCCGATCGCCTGGGGGAGGGCGAGGATCGCCCCGTCGAGATAGACGCTCCCGATCGTGCCCGCCCACCTCGCGGTGTCGCGGGCCTGGACGGAGGTCGCCGTGGTCAGGTTGACGAGGGTGCGGCCGGCCAGCGAGGAGGCGACCGGTTCCAGCAACCCGTGCACGGCGTCGTGGTCCGAGACGCAGACGACGACGAGCGGGCTCGCCTCGACCGCGCTTGCGACGGAGCCGGCCAGGCTGGCTCCCTTGGCGACGAGGTCGCCGGCCTTGGCCGCCGAGCGGTTCCAGACGGTGGTCGGGTGACCGTTCGCCAGGAAGGCCGTGGCCAGCGCCTGGCCCATCAGCCCGAGGCCGACGACGGTGACGGGCGCCCGGGAGGCGGACGAGAGGGACATGTGGGCTCCTGTGTGGTTCGCGCGGCTTGCGCCGCGATGGATGGCGGGGCTGCGGTCCGGCGGGGGGCGGTTCAGGCGAAGAACCCGACGATGCTGCGGATGCGGCCACCGTCGAACTCCACGACGTCGTAGCCGGTGACGGCCGGGCCGAGCCGCCAGCGGAACAACGCGCGGTCATGGTGGACGCCGACCACGGCGTCGAGGATGAACCGGAGGTCGCCGAGCCCGCTCCGGACGCGGCCGATCACCTCGGACAGCTCGGCGTGCCCGCGCAGGCCCGCGTTCTCGGGATCGACGTAGAGCGAGTCCTCGGTGAGGACGGACCTCATCAGGGCCGACCGGGCGGCGGCGTCCGGCTCGTTCCAGACGTCGAGGTAGGCGTGGATCACATCGGTGGTGCTCACCTGCTGACTCCCAACACAGCGTTCGATTACTACACGCCGTTCAGTAAACAGCATGCCGTGTAAGCTGTCGACCGTGAGCGACCCCAGGACGAGCCGCCGGGACCGGCTACGCGCCCAGACCAGCGCCGAGATCAAGGCCATCGCTCTGCAGCTCATGGCCGACGGCGGCCCCGACGCCATCTCGCTGCGCGCGATCGCCCGCGAGATGGGCATGACGGCCGGTGCGATCTACAGCTACTTCCCCACCCGCGACGACCTGGTCACGACGCTCATCGGCGACGTCTACACCTCGGCCGTCGACGCGGCCGAGGCCGCCCGCGACGCGGTGCCGGAGAACGATCCGGGCGGGCGGATCCTGGCCTGGGCCCGGGCCATGCGCGAGTGGGCGCTGGCCAACCCCGAGGGCTTCCGGCTGGTCTACGGCGACCCCGTGCCGGGCTACCGTCCGCCCGGAGAAGGTCCGGGCAAGGAGGCCGAAGCGCGCGCCTGCGCCGGCATCGTCGGGCTGGTCGCCGCGGCCTGGCCGGCGGCCCGGGAGTGCGCGTCCGGGGGCGGCGCCTACACCTGGGACGACTTCGACCCCGCCCTGGTCGCCCACGTCCGGGAGGACTTCCCGGACCTGCCGCCGGCGGCCATCGCGGTGACGCTGCGGGTGTGGGGCCGCATGCACGGGCTCGTCGCCCTGGAGATCTACGGTCACCTGCGCGCCCTCGTCCACGACCCGGCCGCCGTCTACGACGACGAGATGCGCGACCTGGTCACCTCCCTCGGCCTCAAGCACTGACCCTCCGGTCGCCGACCCGGCCGCGTTCGTGCTGGTAAGGGGGGATGTCGGTCGCGGGGAAGTCGGATTCCGATTGCTACCGTGAGGGGCAGGTGATTCTGATCTTCGGGGCTCTGCGGTAGGTGAGAGCGGTGGGCGCTGTGCTGGGGCTCGTGGCGCTGCTCGCCGCCGGGGTCGCCGCGGTGTACCTGGCCTCCCTGGCCCTGTCGCCCGGCGGAGTCGTACGGGTGGGGCCGTTCCTGTCCGGGGCGCGGCCGCGGGAGCACGCGGTGTCCCGCTTCCACGTCCGGTGGTACGCCGTGACGCTGGTCTTCCTCGCCTTCGACATGGAGATGGTCTTCATGTACCCGTGGGCCCTCGTGGTGGCCGAGGTGGGGCTGCCGGCGGTCGTGGAGATGTTCGCCTTCCTGGGGCTGCTGCTGGTCGGCGTCCTGTACGCGTGGCGGGAAGGGGCGTTCCGGTGGGCCTGAGGGGGTGGCTGCTGCGGCAGGCGGCGCTGCGGCCCCGGGTGCTCCTCGTCGCCTGCCCGTACGGGACGGGCGCGCGGCTGCTGGCCGAGGCGGAGGCGGACCGCCGTGGCTGGCCGGTGGCGGCGTCGGCGGCGGAGGCGAGCGTGATGGTGGTGTGCGGGCGTCCCGGGGCGGAGCTGGCGGCGGCCGTACGGGAGGTCTGGAGGGCGGTCCCGGTGCCGAGGGCGCTGGTGGAACTGCCGCCGGACGTCCCGGCCGACCGGGTCGTGGCCGCGCTGGACGACGCCGTCCGCACGCTGGGGGACGAACCCGTCCAGTGGCGGCAGGCCGGCGTCCTGGCCACGGGGACGTCCGCGGACGACACCCCCATGGCCGACCGAGGGGCCGACCGGGACGGGCTGAAGCTGGACCGGCTGCACGTGCCGCTGGGACCCGTGCTCGCGGACTGGCCCGCGGGGCTGGTGGTGGAGACCGTCCTGCAAGGGGACGTCATCCAGGAGGCGCGGGTGCGAACCCTGCCGGCCGACGGCACGGGGGACGCGTTCTGGACGCCGCAGCCGGGCGCGAGCCCGGCGGAGGCGCGGCGGCGGACGGCGGCGGCCCGGCTGGACGGCCTCGGCAGGCTGCTCGGCGTGGCCGGATGGCCCGCCGCCGCCGCGGACGCCCGGCGCCTGCGCGACCGCCTGCTCGCGGACGCCGTGGACGAGCGGGGAAGACGCCGATGCGTCCGGTTCACGCGGCGGGTGCGCCGGTCATGGGTCCTGCGGTGGATGTTGCGCGGCGCGGGTGAGCTCGGCCCCGACGCCCCACAGCGGCTGCGTGGGGACACCCTGGATCGTGCGCGCCGGTGGCTCGACGACGTGGAGGCCCTGACCGGAGAGGACGTGGAGGCCCTGACCGAAGAGCACGTGGACGCCCTGACCGGAGAGGACGTGGACGCCCTGACCGAAGAGCGCTCCGGACCCTGGGACGGCGATGACGTCCCGGTGGACCGGGTGCTGGCGTTGTTGCCGGGCCTGCTGGCCGGGGCCGAGCTCGCCGTGGCACGCCTGATCGTGGCCGGTCTCGATCCGGACCTCGACCGGCTGCCGTCGCCAGCCAGGGACGGGTGAACCGGTGGCTGCGGGGACGGCCGCGGGGATGGCCCTGGGGATGGCGGGGCTGACGTGGGGGGCGGCGGCCTTCGACGCGGCGCTCGGCGCGGGCCGGAGCTCGTGGCGGGCGGCGGCGGTGGCGCCGTTCAGGGAGGGGGCGCGGCTGGTGGTGCAGCAGCGGCGGCGGACGGACCGGGCCGACGTCCTGCTCACCCGGGCCGGGGTCGTGGCGTTGCCGGTGGCCGCGCTGCTGGCCGCCGTCGTCCTGCCGGTCGGGGGCGCGCCGGTGCTGGACCTGGGGGCGGGGGTGGTGTGGTTCAACGCCATGGAGGTGTGCGTCTGGGGGGCCCTGTGGCTGGTCGGGTGGGGGGTCAACGCCGTGTGGCCGCTGGTCGGCGGCTACCGGTTCCTGGTCCAGGGCCTGGCGTACGAGCTGCCGCACATGTTCGTGCTGATCACCGCGGGGGTGGGGGCGGGGTCGTTGCGGTTCGCGGACCTCGTGGCGGCGCAGCGCGGGTTGTGGTTCGTGGTGTGGATGCCGGTCGCGTTCGTGGTCTATCTCGTCTCGGCGGTGGCGATGGCGTTCTGGGGGCCGATGGGACAGCCGGTCGGGCGGGACGTGTGCGGCGGCGTGCCGGGCGAGCTGGGCGGCCCCGACCGGCTGGTCTTCCTGGCCGGACGCCACGCGCTGCTGGTCGTGGCGGCGGCCGGGGCGGTGCCGCTGTTCCTCGGGGGCGCGGCGGGGCCCGTGCTGCCCGGCTGGGCGTGGGGGCCGGTCAAGACGGCGGCGGTGCTGGCCGTGCTGGTGCTGGCCGGGCATCGCATGCCGGTCGTGCGGATGGACCGGTTCGTGCAGTTCGCGTGGGTGGTGCTGATCCCGGCGACGCTCGTGCAACTGCTGGTCGTCGCGGTGGCGGTGCTGCCGTGAACGTGGCGTTCTGGGCGCTGGCGGTCGTCGCGGTGGCGGGTGGGGTGGCGGTGTTCGTGGTGGACTCGATGGCGCGGGCGACGTTCGCGCTGCTGGTCTCGCTGCTGGCCGTGGGCGGGACGCTGCTGCTGATCGACCTGGAGTACCTGGGGGTGCTGGTCGTCCTCATGATGGTCATGGAGATGCTGGTCATGGCCGTCTTCATGATCATGTACATGATGAACCCGGCCGGGCTGATGCCGATGAAGATGGTGCACAACCAGCGGGGCGCGGCGGCCGTCGCCGGAACGGTGTTCGTCCTGCTGGCCGCCGGGGCGCTGCTCGTCCGCCCGCCGAGCCGGCGCGGACGGCCGCCGGCGGACCCCACGCACGCGCTCGGCCTGTCCCTGATGGGACCGAAGATGCTGGTCATGATGGTCGCCGGGGTGGCGATCCTGGCGACGATGATCTCGGCCGTGCTGCTGGCCACCCACCGGGGACGGTACGATCGATGACGCTCCAGGCCTTCCTGCTGCTGGCCGCCGCCCTGTTCGCCGTCGGCCTGTACGGCGTGCTGTCCCAGCAGTCGATCGTCATGCTGATGATGGGCCTGGAACTCATGATCAACGGCGTGCTCGCGGCCGCCGGCGCCTTCTGGTATCACGTCGCCCCGGCCGCCGCGGACGGCCAGGTCCTCGTCCTGGTCGCGGTCACCGTGATGGCGCTGGAGATGGCGATGGGCTTCGCCGTCACCACGGCCGTCTTCCGCGCCCGCGACGTGGACACGACCGACGCCGCCGGAGACCTCAAGGGATGAGCCCGTCCCTGTGGCTGCTGCCCGCGCTGCCCGCCGCCGCCGGCGCGCTGCTGATCGCCGTGCGCCGCGCCGCCCCCGCCCTGTCCGTCGCCACGGCCGCGCTCACCCTCGGGCTGGCCGGGCACGCGGCGGCGACCAGGCCCTCGGCGACCGCCCGGCTGATCGTCGGCGAAGGGCTGGCCGTGGACGGGCTCTCGGCGGTCATGGTGGTCACCGTGGCGGCGGTCGGGCTGGCCGTGCTGGTGTTCGCGGCGGCTGAGCAGCGGTCGGGGCGCTTCCACGGGCTGATGCTGATCTTCCTCGGCGCGATGCTGGCCACGGTGACCGCGACGGACCTCGTCCTGCTGCTGATGGGCTGGGAGGTCATGGGCGCGATGTCGTACGCGCTGATCGGCTACCGGTGGCGCGACCGGGAGCGCGTACGGTCCGGAGCCGTCGCCTTCGTCACCACCCGGGCCGGCGACCTGGGCCTGTACGTCGCCTGCGGCGCGGCCCTGGCCGCGGGCGGCGGCCTGGCGCTCGCCGGGCTGCCGGGGCTGCCGCCGCCGTGGCGGGACGTGGTGGCGGGCGGGATCGTGCTGGCCGCGCTGGGCAAGTCGGCGCAGGGGCCGTTCGCGTTCTGGCTGTCGCGGGCGATGGCGGGCCCGAGCCCGGTGTCGGCGTTCCTGCACGCGGCGACCATGGTGGTGGCGGGGGCGTACCTGCTGCTGCGGTTGCACGCCCTGCTCGCGGCCACCGGCTGGGCGGCGGCGGTGGCGGCCTGGACGGGCGCGCTGACCGCGCTGCTGCTCGGCCTGGTCGCGCTGGCGCAGCGGGACCTCAAACAGCTCCTGGCCGCCTCGACCTGCGCGCAGGTCGGGTTCATGGTGCTGGCGGCGGGGGCGTCGGCGGTCTCCGGCGGGACGGCCCACCTGGTCGCGCACGCCGCCGTCAAGAGCCTGCTGTTCCTCGCGGCGGGGGCCTGGCTGGCGGCGCTCGGCACCAAGGACCTGGCCGGGCTGCACGGCGCGGCCCGGCGGTTCCCGCTGGTGGGGGTGGCGTTCGGGGTGGGGGCCGCGGCGCTGGCCGGGTTGCCGCCGCTGTCGTTGTGGGTGACCAAGGACGCCGTCCTGGGCGGGGTCGCGCAGCCTGGACCGCGCGTGGTGGCCTTCGCCGCCGGGTTGGTGGCCGCCCTGTACGCGGGGAAGGCGCTGGCCGCGGTCTGGCGGGCCGCCGACGCGGCGACCGGCACCGGGAGCGAGCGGCGGGCCACGGGCCGGGTGGCCTGGCCCGAGCTGCTGCCGCTGCCGGTGCTCGCCCTGGTGGCGGCCGGGTTCGGGATCGTCGGGCTGCCCGCGCTGCACGGCTGGTGGTCCCGGCTGGTGGGCGACCCGGGCGCGCCCGGCCTCACGGCGGGCGAGCTGGCCCTGTCCGGGGTCCCGGCGCTCGCCCTGGTGACCGCCCTGATCGCGGTACGGCCAGGGCAGGGCGTGATCGGGGTGCGGCCCGAGACGGCCGTGATCGCGGTGCGGCCCTGGACGGTCGCGCCTTCGCGCGTGGGCGGGGTGTTCGGGCGCTGGCTGGGGCTGGAGCGGGCGGCGCGGGCCGTGGTGTGGCGGCCGCTGCTGCGGGCGGCGCGGTGGGCGGCCTGGTTCGACGAGCGGGTCGTGCACGGCGCGGTCGAGGCGGTCGCGCGGGCGGGACTGCGGGCCGCGCGGCTGGCCGGAAGCCCGCTGGAGTCGGGGCTCGACGGGCTCGTACGACGGATCGGCGGCGCGGTACGACGCCTCGGCGGGCTGGCCAGACGCCCCCAGACCGGACAGGTCCACACCTACTTCGCCCAGGCCGCCGTCGCCCTCGTCGTGCTGGCCGTCGTGTTCGCGATCGTGAGGTGAGGCGTGCTCGACGTCGTCGTGTTCCTGCCGCTGGCCGCCGCCGCCCTGTTCGTCCTGCCCGGCGTCACGGCACGCGCGGCCGGCCTGGTCCGGGTGGCCGCGTCCGCCGCCGATCTCGCCCTGGTCATCGTCCTGTGGACCGGGTACGGAGGCGGCCTGGCGTACGAGACCAGGCTGCGCTGGATCCCGACGGCGGGGGCCGGCTACCACGTCGGCGTGGACGGCCTGTCGCTGCCGCTGATCGCCATGACCGCGGTGCTGTTCCTGCTCTGCGCCGTCCACTCGCTGGGCGAGCCCGCCAGGCCCAAGGCGCACGCGGCGCTGTTCCTGTTCCTGCAGACCGTCTCCACCGGGCTGTTCGCGGCGCTCGACCTGCTGCTGTTCTTCGTCTTCTTCGACCTGTCCATCGTCGGCATGTACTTCGTGATCGTCGGCTGGGGGCACGGCGACCGGGCCAGGTCCGCGCTGACGTTCTTCCTCTACACCTTCCTGGGCTCGCTGGCGCTGCTGCTCGGCTTCGTCGGCCTCTACCTGGCCGCCGACCCGCACACCTTCGACCTGGCCGACCTCACCCGCCGCCCGCCGGACGCGGGCCCGGCCGTGCTGCTCGCCATCGGGATCGGCCTGGGGGTCAAGACGCCGGTCGTGCCCGTGCACACCTGGCTGCCGCCCGCGCACACCGACGCCCCGGCCGCCGGATCGGCCATCCTCGCCGGGGTGCTGCTGAAGATGGGCGCGTACGGGCTGGCCCGCATCGCCGTGCCGCTGCTGCCCGGCCCGTGGCGCGCGTACGCCTGGCTGGTCATCGTGATCGGCCTGGTCAGCGTCCTGTACGGCGCCCTGGTGGCGCTCGCCCAGGAGAACCTCAAACGGCTCGTCGCCTACACCTCGGTCAACCACATGGGCTACGTCGTGCTCGCCCTGGGGGCCGCCGGGCTGGCCGGGGGCCCGGCGCGGGCCAAGGAGCTGGCGGTCAGCGGCGCGGTCACCCAGATGGTCAGCCACGGTCTGGTCACCGGCGCGCTGTTCCTGATCATCGGCGTGTTGTGGGACCGCGCGGGCGGCTACGCCCTCGGCCGCTACGGCGGCATCGCGGGACGGGCGCCCGTGCTGGCCTGGCTCACGGCGGTGGCGGCGTTCGCCTCGCTCGGGCTGCCCGGACTGTCCGGGTTCATCGCCGAGTTCCAGATCTTCACCGGGGTGATCGGCTCGGGGGCCGTGGTCGCGGGCGCGCTCTCCGTGACCGGCATCCTGATCACCGCCGCGCTGTTCCTGCGGGCGCTGCAACGCGCGTTCCTCGGCGAGCCGGGCGAGCTGACGCCGCGGGTCACCGACCTGCGTCCGCGCGAGCTGGGCGCGATCGCCCCGCTGCTCGTGCTGTCCCTGCTCATCGGCCTGGCGCCGCGCCCGCTGCTGGACCTGATCGAGCCCGCCGCCCGTGCCGTCGTCGCCCTGGCGGGCCGGTGAGCGCACCCCACGGCGGCGCAGCGGTGACCGCGATGCTGCCCGAGGTCGTGATGGTGCTGGGCGCGGTGACGGCGCTGCTCGCGGGGCTGTTCGTGGCACGCGGGCGGCAGCGCGTCGCCGCCTGGGTGTGCATGGCGGCGCTCGCCGCGGCCGCCGCGGCGAGCGCCGCCGCCCTGCCGCGCCCCGCCGTCCTGGCCTTCGACGCCTACGCCGTCGATCCGCCGACCGGAGCCGCGCGGCTGACCGTCTGCCTGGCCGCCCTGCTGGCCGTGTGGCTGGCGACCGGCCGGGTCAGGGGGGACGGCAGGGAGGCCGAGCTGTACACGCTCATGGTGCTGGCGGCGCTGGGGTCCGTGCTCATGGCGGGGGCGGACGACCTGCTCGTGCTGGTGGCGGCGTACCTGCTGGCGAGCGTCCCGGCGTACGCGCTGGCGGGGTTCGCCAAGGACGCGTCCGGCACCGAGGCGGCGCTCAAGTACTACCTGATGGGCGCCTTCCTCGGCGTGCTCATGCTGGCCGGGGCCACCGTTGTGTACGGCTGGTCCGGCGCCACCGCCTACCCCGCCGCGCGCGCCCCGGCGGTGGGCGCGGTGCTGCTGCTGGCCGGGCCGCTGTTCAAGGCCGGGGGAGCGCCCGCGCACTTCTGGGTGCCCGACGTCACCGAGGGCACGTCGGCGCCGGTGGCCGCGTTCGTGACCACGGTGCCCAAGATCGGCGCGCTGGTGGCGCTGTACCGGCTGGCGACGACGGTGCTGGACGAGCCCGCGCTGCTCGCGGTGCTGGCCGCCGTGACGATGACGCTCGGCAACCTGGCCGCCTTCCAGCAGGAGAACGTACGGCGGTTGCTGGCGTACTCGACGGTCAGCCAGGCCGGTTACCTGCTGGTCCCGGTCGCGGTGGCCGGACGCACCGCCCTGGCCGCGCCCGCCCTGCTGGTCTACCTGGCCGCCTACGCGGTCACGAACCTGGGCGCGTTCGCCGTCGTGGTCGCCACCGGGGCCGAGCGGCTGCCGGACTACGCCGGGCTCGGCCGCCGCTCGCCCTGGACGGCGTTCGCGCTGGTGGTATGCCTGCTCGGCCTGGTCGGGACGCCGCCGACCGCGGTCTTCGCCGGGAAGCTGCTGATGTTCGCGGCCGCCTGGGACGGCGGGTACGCCTGGCTCGCGGTGGTCGCCGCCGCCAACACCGTCGCGAGCCTGTTCTACTACCTGCGCTGGATCCGCCCGGTCTTCGCCGCGGAGGGCCCGGCGCACCCCGCCGCGTCGAGCCCGGTCGCGCAGGTGTGCGCCGCCGCCTCGATCCTGCTCGGCCCGGCCGCCGGGCTCGCCGTGCTGATCGCCCGCTGACCCGGCGCGCGGGTCACAGGTCGCGTTCCTGGGCGTCGAGGATGGCGACCGAGACCTCGACCGCCCTGGCCGCGTCGCCCGCCTCGATCGCGGCCAGCAGGTCGTCGTGCGACGGGTCGGGCGCCAGCGCGGCCTGCTCCTGGTCCCGGACGCTGTCGCGCAGCGCGTCGCGCATGCTGCGGTAGAGGTCGGCCAGCAGCGGGTTGTGCGCGGCGTCGGCCACCAGCAGGTGGAAGTCGGCGTCGGCGTCGGCGAACCCGTCGAGGTCGCCCGCGCGCGCGGCCGACCCGCGGCGGGCCAGCGCCTCGCGCATCGCGGCCACGTCGTCGCCGGTGCGCTTGACCGCCGCCAGCCGGGCGGCCACCAGGTCGAGCCCGCGGCGCACGTCGATGATGTCCATCGCGGCCGCCCGGTCGAGCCGCCGGCGCAGCGCCACCTGCGACTCGTCGGTGGCGGTGACGTACGTGCCGTCGCCCTGCCTGGTCTGCAGCAGCCCGGCGTGGGCCAGCACCCGCACCGCCTCGCGCACCGACAGCCGGCTCATGCCGAGGCTCTCGGCGAGCCGGCTCTCGGACGGGATCTTCGTCCCGACCGGCCACGCCCCACTGGTGATCTCCCCGCGGAGCTCCTCGATGGCGGCATCGACGAGCGAGGTCCGCGCGACGTTTCGCATGCGATCTCTTCCGTCCCGGTGAGCCTCCAGCCTAGAGGAGCGCGGCGGCCAGGCGCTCGATCGTCTCGCGGCCCTCCAGCGGTGTCACCCAGGCGGCCGGCAGCGCGTCCGCGCCGCGCAGCGCGCCCACCAGGTTGCCGCAGACCGAGCCGGTCGAGTCGCTGTCGCCGGAGTGGTTGACCGACAGCAGCAGCGCCCGCTCGGGCGAGGGCTCGGCCAGGGCGCAGTAGACGCCGATGGCCAGCGCCTCCTCGGCCACCCACGCGCCGCCCAGCGTCTCCACCCGCTCGGGGGAGTGCGGGCCGGACGCGGCCAGGTCGAGTGCCGCGCGCAGGGCGCCGGACGTCTCCTCGTGCCCCGGACGACCGGCGAGCAGGCCGAGGGCGTGGCCGACGGCGGCCTCCAGCGGCTCGCCGGCCATCAGGCGGGCGACGATCGCGGCGAACGCGCCCGCGGCCAGGTAGCCGGTCGGATGGCCGTGGGTGATCTGCGCGCAGACCGCCGCCAGCTCGAACGCGGCGCCCGCGTCGTACGGGGCGACGAGCCCGAACGGCGCCGAGCGCATGACGGTGCCGCAGCCCTTGGAGTCCGGGTTCACCGGGCCGGGCACGCCGGACGGCGACGGGCCGGGGAAGGGTTGCCGCAGCCCGGACAGGCAGGCGTTGCCCGGGGCCCGCCGGGAGTACAGCCAGCCCTCCTCGCGCAGCGCGCCGGTCCGGTGCGGCCGGTCGGCGGGCGGCGGAGCCTGGTGCTCCTGGGTGTCGAGCCAGCGCAGGTACGCCTGCCGCACCTCGCCGGGCGTGCGGTCGCGGGTCAGCGCCTCGACGGTGAACAGGGTCATCTGGGTGTCGTCGGTGACGAGCGCGTGCCTGCCCCGCCAGGTCGTGACATAGCCGGTGACGCCGTCCTGGCCGTGCTGCCGGCGGATCTCCCGCAACGACTCGAACTCGATGGGCGCCCCGAGGGCGTCGCCGATCGCGCCGCCGAGCAGGCAGCCCCGGATCCGGTCCTGTGCCTCCATAGGTGGGATCTTGTCAGCTTTCTGGCCGGGTGAGACATTGCGGGGGAAATTACGACACTTGTCACGGAGGTCACGCGTGCCACAATTACGCCCGGCCCTCTTCGCGGTCGCCCTCACCTTGGCGATCGCGACCCCGGCGCAAGCCGCTGCCGGACCCACGATCACCGTCAAGGACGGCCGGACGCAGCCGGTCTTCTCCTACGCCGACGCCGTCCGCGAGCACGTGTACGTCGAGTCCACCGTGGACAGCGACCTCGACGGCGCGCTCGACCGGGTCAGGGTGGACATCATCCGTCCCAAGGAGTCCGGTCCGGGCCTGAAGGTGCCCGTGATCATCGACGAGAGTCCGTACTACGACAACTCCGGGCGCGGGAACGAGGGGGAGCGCAAGCAGTACGACGCCTCCGGCAATGTCACGAAATTCCCCCTGTTCTACGACAACTACTTCGTCCCGCGCGGCTACGCCGTGCTCAACGTGGACATGCTCGGCACCACCAGGTCCGACGGCTGCCCCGACATGGGCGGCAAGGCCGACGTGCTGGGCGGCAAGGCGGTCATCGACTGGCTGAACGGCCGCGCCAAGGCGGTCAGGGCCGACGGCACCCCCGCCGTGGCCGACTGGACCACCGGCGACGCCGCCATGATCGGCAAGTCCTACGACGGCACGCTGGCCAACGCCGTGGCCGCCACCGGCGTCGAGGGCCTGAAGACGATCGTCCCCATCTCGGCCATCAGCTCCTGGTACAAGTACCAGCGCTCGAACGGCGTGGTCTACAACTACGACTACGCCTCCTGGCTGACCAACTACGTCGACACCGACCCCGAGGCCAAGTGCCAGGCCGTCCGCGACCGCATGGACGCCGAGGACGGCGACGACACCGGGAACTACAACGCCTTCTGGAACGAACGCGACTACCTCAAGGGCCTGCTCGGCGACGCCTCGAAGGTCAAGGCCAGCGTCTTCGTCGTGCACACGGTCAACGACCTCAACGTCCGGCCGGACAACTTCTCCGCCTGGTGGCAGGCCCTGGCCCAGCGGAACGTGCCGCGCAAGATCTGGGTCGGCCAGTACCAGCACGTGGACCCGTTCGACTTCGAGGGCCGCAGGGACCTGTGGGTGGACACCCTGCACCGCTGGTTCGACCACTGGCTGCACGGCGTCCGCAACGGGATCACCAACGAGCCCCGCGCCGACGTGCAGCTCGGCCCGGCGCAGTGGACCACCCAGCGCGACTGGCCGGCCCCGTACGCGCTCAAGGCCGTGCTGCGGCCCGCCGCCGACGGCTCGCTCGGCCTGCTCAAGGCCCGCGGCGACAGCACCGCCACCTTCACCGACCTCGCGCTGAGCGAGACCGAGATGGTGGCCGACGTCGGCACGGCCAAGCCGGGCCGCGCCGCCTTCACCACCGGCGCGCTCCCGCTGGACCTGCGCCTGTCCGGCACGCCCACCGCCGACCTGCGGGTCAAGCTCGACAAGCCCACCGCCAACCTGACCGCCCTGCTCGTCGACTTCGGCGAGGACACCCGCGTCGACTGGCGGCGCGGCCAGGGCGTCACCACGCTCACCGAGGAGGACTGCCACGGCGAGAGCACCGCGGCCGACGACGCCTGCTACAAGAAGGTCACCACGAACGTGGCCACCCGGCCGCTGGAGATCGTCGCCCGCGGCTGGATCGACGTCCAGAACCGCGACTCGCTCAGCCAGGCCCAGCCGCTGCCCGTCGGCACGTACGGGACGGTCAGGTGGCAGACGCTGCCGCAGGACTACACCTTCAGGAAGGGCCACCGGATCGGCCTGGTGCTCGCCGGGACCGACACCACCTACACCAGTGAGGAGGGCACCGGCGCGACCGTCACCGTCGACCTGACCCGCAGCAGCGTGGCCGTGCCGCTCGTGCTCGGGACGCCGCTGGCCGACGTGCCCAAGGACAGCGCGACGTTCAGGGGGCCGCGACAGCTCGACCTGCCCGAGCCCGAGCCCGGGTTCCGGTTCTTCTAGCCGCGCGTGGGGCCCCGGCCGGTCCGGGGCCTCATCGGCAGTTGCTCCAGCGGACGCCGCCGGCGTCGAGCCGCCGCACGCCCTTGTCCCTGGCGACGGTCCAGCCCACCTTCAGGGTGAGCGTGCCGCCGGCGGTCGCCGTGCCGCCGGTGCGCAGGCCGTCGCCGGTGGCGCGGCCCGTCCAGACGATGGTGATCCGGCCGCGCCGCACGTCGGGCCCGCCCGGGCAGCCGGGCCGCGAACGCGGGTCCAGGACGCGGAACGTCGTGCCGTCGACGACGATGCCGCGCGTGCCGGTGGCCGAGACGACCCGGCACGTCCCGGTGCACGCCAGCGAGAACGCCCCGGCCCGCCCGGACCCCAGCCACGCCGACCGGGGCGACACCCGGGCCGTGGGCGCCGCCGGTCTCGGCAGGTCGGCCTGCCGGTCCAGGGACGACAGGGCGGACCCGGCGGCCGGGCCGATCGCGGCCGTCCAGCGTGTGGGCGTCTCGGCCGGGACGGCCGCCTGCACCGCCGCCCTGGTGACCACCGCGGGATGCGCGCGCGCGTTGAGCACGGCCCACACCAGGCCCACCACCAGCAGCCCGACGCCCAGCAGCAGGCCCAGCCTGGCCACCGTGCGGATCGGGGCCTCGGTCTCCTCCTCGGGCTCCGCCGGCTGCTCCCGCCAGAACTCCTGCCAGGGGGCCTCGCCGTCGAAGCGGTCGAGACCGCCGGGCTCGCCGTTCCAGCCGATGCCGCCGTACCGGATGATCATCGCGCCGGGCGGGGCGGCGGCGCCGTCACCACCACCGGCCTCACCGCCGCCGACCGGCGCGCTCAACGGACCGGTCACGGGGCTGTTCACCGGGCTGCCGCCCGGCCCGTTGATCACGGTGCCGCTGAGGCCGCCTTCGGCCCGGTTGTCGTAGACGAGCTTGTCGCCCGGGGAGCCGCCGCGGAAGGGCCGGGCGCGGCTCGTCGGCGTGAACGGGTGCCGCCCGCGCGCCGCCCGCCCCGGGGGCTCCTGGTCGGCGGCGGCCGCGCCCGCCGCCGACCAGGGGTTTCCCGGTGTCGCCGTCGTGGGGTCGGCGACCGGGGGCATCGGCGTCGCCCCCACGCCCGGCGGGGCCGCGAGCGGCTCCACCAGGGTGCGTGCCAGCACGGGGAAGCCGTCCGCCCGCCAGAGGGGTCCCTCTCCGGGCAGCGGCTGCGCCGAGGCGAGCCGGTTGGTCAGTGTGCCGGGCAGCTCCGCGATCGGCAGCCGGCGCAGCAGCGTGGCGGCCGACATGGTGCGGGGCGCGGCCCGGCAGGCGGTGCAGCCCTGGATGTGCCGGCTGATCCGGGCGCGGGCCCGGCGGCCCGGCGAGGTGACCCAGGCCGCCACCCGCGTGGTCAGATCAGGACATCCCGTACGGCCGCGCGCGGCGATGATCGCGGCGAACCAGCCCTCCAGCGCGTCGGCCGCCCGCGCCACCACGGCGCTGACCTCGTCCTGGCTCAGGCTGAAGACGGTGGCCAGCTCGGCGTCGGACAGGCCGTGGCGCAGGGACAGGTCGAGCAGCTCGCGCAGCGGGCGGTCGAGGGAGAGCAGCGCCTCGGGCAGCAGCTCCGACATCCGCCCCGGACGCGACCAGGAGCCGATGCTGGCCGGCTTGGCCACGAACGCGCGGTGGGCGCGGGCCAGGGCGTAGAGCCAGGGCCGGTGCAGGGCGGGGTCGCGCAGCCGGTCCGCGTAGAGGTGGGCGGACACCAGCGCGCCGGCGGCCGCCTGCTCGGCGTCGCCCGCGGCCAGCTCGGTGCGGCAGTAGTCGTAGAGGCGGGAGCCGTGCGTGTCGCACAGCTCGCGGATGGCCTGGCGCGCTTCGTCCGAGAGCGTTCGCCACATGCAGTGTCGCACCTCCTCAGCGGTGTCAGACGGGCCGGGCCCCACCGGCGGAGCCGGGAACGGTGTCGAGCAGCGAGGCCTGCGCGAGATAGGCCCGCGTGGCCTCCGGGTCGCCGGCGATGGCCCGCAGCCCGGCCATCGCCGCGGCCAGCCGGGCGCTGTCGCGCTCGCGCACGCCGGCCGGCCGCGTCTCGCCGCGCGGCATCACCCGCTGCAGCAGCACGGCCCGCCGCCGCCACGCCCACGCCTCCAGCGCGGTGGGCGGCGCGAAACCGCCGAGCACGGCCGCGATCACCTGGCCGACCTCGACGGCGTCGTGGATGCCGGCGTTCATGTTGAGGCCGCCGACCGTGGAGGTCAGGTGCGCGGCGTCGCCGACGAACAGCACCCGCCCGCAGCGGTAGGAGGTCAGCACGCCCCTGGACAGCCCGAACCGGTCGGCCCCGGTCACGTGGATGGGCCCGCTCGCCCCCGGCAGGGCGCGGCGGACCAGCATCGAGACGTTGGGCGAGGACAGCGGCTCGGTGGCGTCGCAGGGGATCCTGAAGATGATCCGCCAGTGGTCGGGCAGCGCGAGCAGCGTGCACGACTGCTGTACGTCGCGGACGTAGGTGAGCGGCGCCAGGCTCGGCAGCAGCCGGTCGAGCGGCGAGTCGGTGAACACCCGCAGCGCCTGCGTCGGGTAGGCCGACCTGGGGAAGGGCAGCCCCAGCGAGCCGCGCACCGTGCTGTGGCCGCCGTCGGCGGCGATCATGTACCGGGCCCGCGTCCAGGTCTGGCCGACGCGGACGCGGATGCCGGTGCCGCCCTCGGAGACCCCGTCGACGCGGGTGCCGAAGCGCACGTCCACGTCGGGGTAGGCGTTGAGGGCCGCGAGCAGCAGCGGGGTGAGCGCGGCCTGGTCGGCGTGGATCCTGAACGGGTGCTTGGTCAGGCCGTTGAGCCGGTTCATGCCCATCTCGGCCAGCACGATCCCCGACCGGTCGCGCCACTGCACCCGCTCGACCACGCGGCCCTTGGCGACGAGTTGCGAGGCCACGCCCAGCTCGTCGAGCAGGTCGAGCGTGGCCGGATGGAAGGTGCAGGCCCGCGCCTGCCCGGCGAGCTCGTTCTCCCGCTCCAGCACGGTGACCGGGATCCCGGCCCTGGCCAGCGAGAGCGCCGCGGTCAGCCCCGCCGGGCCGGCCCCGACGACGATCACGCCGTTCATGCGGGGCGCCTCCCCTGCTCCGCCATGTGGCGGCGGTAGGGCACCCGGCTGAGCGTGACGTGCTCGCCGATGGCCCGCGACAGGGCCCACCAGGCGGTGCAGAGGTTGGACGTGAGCAGCGTGCGGTCGTTGCCGGCGCTGAGCGGCCCGAGCACGGGCAGCGTGGCCATGCCGGTGCCGGTGAACAGCAGCACCGCGTCGCCGGGCACCTCGGCCCGCTCGACCTGGGTGATCAGCTCGGCGGGGGTGACCGCGTAGGAGGAGTAGCCGCCCTTGGCCGCCCGCACCTGCACGACCTGGGTGACGTTGAGCCCCGCCGTCTTCCAGAAGCGCTCGGCCAGCTCGGTCAGCCACGGCTGGTACGGCGAGACCAGCACGATGTCGCTCACGCCGACGTGTTCCACCGCCTCCCTGGTGGCCTGCGTGGAGGAGGCGAACGGCACGCCGGTCGAGGCCGACAGCCGCGCGCACTGGTCGGCGTCGTCGTCGGGGCCCAGCAGGTAGCGGGACTCGCTGCAGGCCATGACCAGGGCGTCCAGCGGCAGGCCGTCGAACGCGCAGACCATGCCGGGCAGGGCCTCGTTGTAGCTCTCCAGCCGTTCGGCGAGCGACACTCCCCGGTGCACGGGGAATCGGGTGACGTGCATGTCGGCGCGCGAGCCGAGCAGGCGGGTCAGCTCGGGCTCCGCCGAGGGATTGGCGGGGGCGACGATCACGCCCACCCTGCCGCGGCTCATCTCGCACCTTCCGGGTCGGGGACCGTCCGCATGACGGTCAGGCCAGCGCCTGGTCGATCTCGCCGATCGCCTGCACGGACACCTGCCGGATCCGGCGCAGCCGGTGGACGGTGCGCGCCGGGGCCTCGGCCCGCGGCGGCTCGTCCCGGCCCTCGTCCCTCGGCTCGGCGGGCTGGGGCCGTGCTCCCCGGGCGTGCACCTCGTGCGGCTGCCGCCTGGACATCTCGTCGGTGAGCATGATCACTCCTGTCGGTCGCGGATCCGGGTGACGCGGGCCGGGCGCGGCCCGCTGACGTCATGGCCACCGGCACGGGGGCCCACGCGGGCGCCGGCCCCCTGAGGGGGCGGTCGATCAGAGCCGTGGCGCCCGTCACGCCGATCGTCCCGCCCGGCGTCGCCGCCGTGCCGGTGGCGCCGGCCGGGGAGCCGGGCGGGCCCGCCTCCCCGGTCGGGGAGGCCGCCGCCCGATCACGGGCGGACGGCCGCGAGGAAAGCCGGCCCCAGGCACTACCCCTTGGTTTGGCCGGCACGCCAGCCGCTACCGCGCCGGCCGACAGCACCGTGCCGACTTTGTCGGGCACGTGACGCACGGTGCCGGAGGGATGGGGTAGCGCCGGAGCCGGCCGCATGAGGGCCGCCGGCACGGCCGCGCGCGGCGCGGGCGGTGCGGGCGGGCCGGTGGGCGGCGAGGCCCGGCGGGGGACGGGGAGCGGCGTCATCGCGCCGTCTCCGGGTCGAGCGCGGCAGCGGCCCTGTTGGGCACGCTGACGCAGACCATGCGCTCGGTCAGCCCTGCGCGCGGGCCCGAGGCGCGCGAGCGGGCGGGCGGCGCGGTGCCGGCCACCGTGCGCGCGACCCTGGCGGCCAGCGCGAGGTGCTCGGCGCAGCGCCGGCTCACCGTCGACTCCAGCCCGGCCACCTGGGCCAGCCTGAGCCTGATGGGTTCCAGCGACGACCGGCGTTCGAGCCCGTCGAGGTCGGCCAGCCGGACGGGCCAGCGCAGCGCGTCGCGGCAGCGCTCGACCACCGCGGCGGGCAGCTCGGCGGCGGGCAGCCCTTCGTGCCGCAGCCGGGTGGCGATCATGACGGCCGCGAACGACGTGCGGTCGAAGTGGGCCAGCCGCCCGGACAGGGCCGCGCCCAGCATCCTGGCGCGGTGGCCCAGGCAGACCGCGCTCCAGCCGAGCAGCAGCAGCCGGTCGGGACCCGGCTCGGTGTGCCAGCCGGCCAGCCGCAGCTCGCGGGCCATGCGGTGGTGCAGGCGCCAGCGGTGACGGGGGCTGTCCAGCCAGATCTCGACCCCGCCCAGCGGCAGCTCGGCGACCTGGACGTCGCGGCTCGTCAGCGGGCCGGCGACCCGCGCGCAGATGCGCCGGACGACCTGCTGCTGCCCCCGGGAGACCGGATCCTCCAGGAAGCGTGAGCCGTCGAGGGAGTCCATGGTCACGTCCGGCCACCTCCTTGCCGGAGACTCTCGCGAATCGTCCGGGCTGTTAAGCCACAGTTACCACGCGCTCCGATACTGTGCTGGAAAGAGGGGCTATGTCAACTCACACTTTGCGAATAAGTTGATACCTACCCGCCGGGCAGAGCTGGCCCGCGTGGCAGGGGACAGTGGGGGTCTCGTACCTTAGGCTGGGAAAAGTTCACGGGCGGTAGGAGGTGCGCCGTGGCGAACTTCGCCGAACGGCTCGATCTCGCGCTGACCAAGCGCGGCTTCACGGGCGCCCAGGTCGCCTCCGCCCTCACCGAGGCGGGCATACCCATCACGCGCGCCTACGTCAGCCAGCTGCGCACCGGCAAGCAGACCAACCCCACCCTCCAGGTGCTGCGGGCGCTGGCCGCCTGCCTCCAGGTGAGCGTGGGCTGGCTGGTGGGCGACGAGCACTACGAGTCCGGCGCGGTCGAGGACCTGCAGCTGCGGGCGGCCGCGATCGGCCTGTCGGCCTCCGGGTTGTCGGAGGGGTCGCTGGCCGTCCTGCGCGGCGTGGTCGAGCTGGCGCGCCGGGCCGAGGGGCTGCCGGGCGAGCCGGAGCCGGCGGCCGAGATCCCCGAGGCCGCCACGCCGCTCAACGACTCACAGCGCCGCGCCCTCGGCAAGCGGCTGCACGGCCTGCGCATGGGCGTGCGGCTCTCGGTCGAGCAGGTCGAGGGCTCGCTCGGCAAGGGCGCCGCCGCGATCCCCGCGATCGAGGAGGGCCGTCTCGCGCCCACGCCGATCACGGTCGAGCGCCTGCTCGGCCTCTACGGCGTCACCGCCCCGCCCGTCCGCGAGTACGTGCTCTCGCTGGCCAGGGGCGAGCGCGAGGCCGCCTGGTACGACGCCCAGTCGGTGCCCGTCTGGCTGGCCACGGCCTACGCGCTGGAGCAGCGGGCCACGGTGATCCGCACGTACCATCCCCAGTTCGTCCCGCCGATGTTGCAGACCGAGGACTACGCGCGGGCCGCGATCACCGTGGCCGGGCCGGCCACGCTCGGGCAGTCGTCGGTGGAGGAGGCCCTGGCGCTGGTCATGGCCCGCCAGGAGGCGCTGGCCGGGGCCGGTGACACGGTGTTGTGGGCGGTGATCGACGAGGCCGTGCTGCTGCGCTCGATCGTCGGCCCGCACGCCCAGCTCCGCCAGCTCGACCTGCTGCTCGACCACGCCAAGCGGCCCAACGTCTCGCTGCACGTCGTGCCGATCGACGACCCGGCGTACGTGCCCCGCACCGGCCCGTTCACGCTGTGGCGCTTCGCCGAGGCGTTCGAGCCCGACGTCGCCTGCGCCCACGGCGTCGAGGCCGACGAGCTGATCACCGACGCCGCCGCGGTCGAGACCTACCACCAGGCGTTCACGAAGTTGTCGGTGACGACCACCACCCGCGAGGAGACGTACGAGGTGCTGGAGTCCCACCGCGAACGCCTGTCGCGCTCGACAGCGAAATGATCTCCGGCCGGCGCCATTCAGGTAAGGCATATTTCCGCAGAATTCATGCTTTTCCTGTTGTCTTCCGGCGCGCAACGAGGATCATAAGGTCTGGGTCATCGAGTGGGGTCCGAAAGGACCGGCTTTTCCCGAGATAGTGGGCGAGGGGAAAGGGGCAACACTCAATGCGTCAGCGTGCCATCCGTAACTTGGCGAAGCTGGAGATGACCCGAGCCATGACCACCCGGGTGCTCGACGCGGCCGCGGGCGGGAAGAACAATTTCTCGGCCGACCGCGATCTGGTACGCCGATATGACCAGGCCGCGTCCGTGACGACCACCGCCGCGCGGGCCGTGCTGCAGTTCCTGGTGCGCGTGGTCCGGCATCTGGCGGCCGAAGGCGTGGACCAGTTCGTCGTCGTGGGCAGCGGCGTGCCCAGCGGCCTGCCTCCGGGCGGCCGGTTGCACGACGTGGCCGCGGGCTGCCACGGCGGCTCCGGAGGCGTGCCCGCCCGGGTGGTCTACGTGGAGAACGACCCGATGGTGCTGGCCGGCGCGCGGGCCACCATCGAGCCGGGCACCGATCTGGTCCGCGTGGTCGAGGGCGACGTGCGCGAGATCGACGCGATCCTCGACGACCGGGTGGTGCGCGCCTTCCTCGACTGGGACCGTCCCGTGGCCGTGCTGCTGCTGTCCGTCCACAGCCTGGCCGACGACGAGTACGTCCACTACGTGATCGAGCGGGTCCGCCGGGCGGCGTCCGACGGCAGCTACCTGTCGCTGCTGCAGACCACCTTCGACGGCGTGCCGGGCGAGTTGCTGCCGGCGGTCCGGGACCTGCTGGCGATGACGCTGCCCGGCCACGCGATCCGCGGCAGGCAGGAGGTGGCGGCGCTGCTCGACGGGCTGGTGCTGGTCGATCCTGGGCTGGTGTGGGTCCCGGAGTGGCGGCCCGACGACCACGGCGCCGCCTGCTCCGGCCGGCCGAGCTCGTCGGGCACGTACGGCGCCGTGGCGCGCGTGCCGTGAACTCCCGGGCGCCCTGGGCGTCAGGACCCGGTGAACGCCAGGGCGCCCTCAGGCCCCTGGCGAGGCGGCGGCGGGCGTGGCCGGGTCGCCGGCCGCGCCCTTCGCCGGCTCGACCCCGAACGCCAGCACCGCCACCACCGCCAGGATGAGCGGGACCGCCCCGAGCAGCGCGGTCGTGCCGATCGACGGCGCCGCCGCCCCGGCCACGAGCACGGCGGTCACGGCCACGCCGCCGGCCTTGCCCATCCCCGCCGACAGCCCGGAGCCGCGCGAGCGCACCCGGGTCGGGTAGATCTCCGAGCTGTAGGCGGCCAGCACCGCGGCGATCGTCGCCGTCCCCACGATCGGCCCGGCCAGCAGCACGTACAGCCAGGTACGGTCGTGCGCCAGCGTCTCGCCGGAGAAGGCCAGCACCGCCAGCGCCACGCCGACCAGCGCCGACAGCGTGACGATCGTCTTCTTCGCGCTCCACAGGCCGTACATGGCGGCCGAGACGAAGATCAGCGGCAGGCCCAGCAGCGTCGAGTCGCGCAGCGCCCGGTCGGCCGTCTGCTGGTCCAGGCCCAGCTTCTGCAGGTTGGACGGGATCCACAGCTGGAAGCCGTAGGTGACCAGGCCGATGCTCAGCCCGAGCACCACGACGGCCACCGTCAGCCCGGTGAACGGACGGCGGAACAGCCGCGAGTAGCCGCCCGCGTGCTCGTCCTCCACCCGCTCGACGCCGGCGGTGGCCTCCTCGGTGGTGGCGGCCGCGCCGTACCTGGCCAGGACGGCGCGGGCCTCGGCGTCGCGGCCGTGCGCGAGCAGGAAACGCGGCGACTCGGGGATGAAGCGGTTGAGCAGGATGAGGAACACGCCGGTCGGCAGCCCGACCAGCCACAGCATCCGCCAGGAGAACGTCGGCGCCAGCGACGCCGACAACCAGCTGGCCGCCAGGTAGGCGACCGCCAGGTTGCCGCCGATGAGCACCATCACCCAGCCCTTGTGCCGCGGCGGGATCGTCTCGGCCAGCAGCGAGAACGTGATCGGCAACATGCCGCCCGCGCCCAGCCCCATGGCCACGCACATGGCCAGGTTCCACTCGAAGTCCGGCATGACGCCGCAGATCGCGGTGCCGATGAACAGCACCCCGGCGAACAGGATCGACGGCTTGCGCCCGATCTTGTCGCCCATCCAGCCCCACAGCAGCGAGCCGAGCACCGTCCCGGTGAGCCCGGCCAGCGGCAGCAGCGCCACGGGCAGCTCGCCGGCCGGGTTGAGCGCGGACTTCAGGCCGTACTCCTTGGCCATGCCGGGCGCGACGAAACCGAGCGTGATCGGCTTCATGGCATCGATGATCACCGCGACCGACATGACCACGATCAGCCCGATGTGCGCCGGCCGCATGCGCGCGTCGTCCAGGGCGCGGACGCGTACCTCGGCGGCCGGTCTGGCCGTCAGCGCGCCGGGCGGGATAAGCCCGTACGCGGTGACCGCCAGCCCCGCCACGATCAGCGCCATGCCGATGGTCATCGGCAGGTCCATCGGCATGCCCGCCAGGCGGTAGTGCATGTCGGCGCCGTGCAGGTACATCGGCAGATGCAGCACGACCCCGGCCACCGTGGCCAGGAAACCGAGCCAGAAGTACAGCGGTCGAGCCAGCTCGACGCCCCCCATTGCCCCTCCGTAAGCAGAACCGTGCGCAGATCCGGGATCAGAGCAGGCGGCCGCCGCGCAGCCGCCATTCGACGAACAACACCCGCATCGGCCCGTTCACGAACAACCACTGGCCGAGCCAGACGAAGGCGAACATCACCGCGAACGCCCACGCCCTGACCGGGCCGGCGACGCCGGGGACGAGCCCGCCGTCCAGCAGCACCCACATCAGCAGCCCCTCGGGCACGGCCGTGACCAGCCCGAACAGCGTCGGCCAGTCCTTGTCCCAGCGGAACTGCATGAGCAGGTGGTACAGCAGCTCCCACCCGACGCCCACGACGGCGACGGCCAGCAGCACGAGGAAGGCGTCCCGGAAGGACATCGGCAGCACCAGGGTGATCAGCGCGGTCAGCGCCGCCCCCACCGTGGCCAGCGTGAACAGCCGGGTCTGCAGCCGCCCGGCCAGCGTGGGGATCAAGCGAGCCTCCTGTTTCCCGCCCACCGCAGCCACTGGGCCGTGGACCGCACCGGCCCGAGCCCCTTGCAGAACCCGCGCCTGGTCAGGTCGGCGGCGATGTCGAGCGCGGCGGTCTGCATGCCGAGGAAGCTGTCCACGGCCAGGAAGTGGTTGCCGGCCGTGGCGGCGCCGGAGGCGTACAGGACGCCGCCCTCGCTCTCGGCGCCGAGCACCTCGAAGTTCTGGCCGACGCTCAGCCGGCCGGCCTTGTTGGGCCGGGCGTCGCCGTGCCGCAGCAGGTCGTCGAGGACGCGGTGCTCCGGCATGTCGGCCTCCAGGCCGGTGCAGTCGATGATGAAGTCGGACACGTACTGCATGGCGGCGGCGTTGACGCTGCGGGTGTGGGTGATCAGGCGGCCGTCGGGGGCCCGTTCGATGCGGTCGACGACGGCCTGCGTGGGGTGGTACCAGTTGCCCTGCCGGCCCCTGCGCATCTGCTCCTGCCAGCGGGCCAGCTTCGGGGTGGTGGTGCCGGCCAGCGCCTTGGAGATCAGGGCGCGCTGCTCGGGCGTGGCCTTCCTGAACCGGGCCTTGAGCTGGCCGCCGAAGGCCGACTTGGGCATCGTGAACGCCTGGTAGGCCCAGCCGTCGCCGCCCTTGCGCCGCATGAACACGCTCGGGCCGTGCGGACCGGCCACGTACGTGCGGAACAGGTGGACGATCTGGGTGTGCAGGCCGTACCGCTCGCGGTCGTCCATCAGGCGCTGGAGCACCCGGGAGGCCACGATCCCGGCGCCGCGCACGACCACCACCCCGGGCCGCTTGCGCAGCTGATCGTAGACGTGCTCGTGCGGCTCGTAGGCGTTGACCACCCGGTAACGCTCGCCCTGCGCCTGCCGGAACTCCTGGAGGTCGTCGAGGAACTTCAGCCCCGGGTAGCCGACGGCCAGGTGCACGTACTGGGAGCGCAGCACCACCCGCTTGGTCGGCGAGGTGCCCGGCGGCGGCGTCAGCACGGTGAAGTACCCGCCGCCCAGCCGCTTCCTGACCATGCGCACCTGGCCCTTGGCCAGCATGTGCCAGTAGCCGATGCGGTCGGCCTCGCGCCGCACGCTCTGCGTGACCAGCCCGGCGCGCGGGCTGTAGAAGTCGGTGAACAGCGGCTCGGCGAGCACCTGGAGGATCGGCTTGAGCGAGCCGTCCTGCCAGGCCTCCTGCACCGCGTAGGAGGGGAAGCCCCAGATGTTGTCGGGGCGCGCCCCCGCGTCGGACCGGATGCGCTCGTGCGCGGGCAGCTGCGAGACGCGGGTCAGGTACTCCCACGTCTGCCAGGGGGTGTCGCTGGTGGAGAGCACCCGCATGGCCGGGATCGGCACGCCTCTGATGCGCAGCACGTCGACCAGCGTGAACGAGCCGAGCCCGCCGCCCACCGACACCAGCGGCACGTCGTGGACGGGGATGCCGGCCGACTGCACCAGCCAGTCCGTCCAGGACGAGGAATGCAGTAGCTCCGGAGTGAGATCTCCCCGTGACATGCTGTGACCGAGCCCTCCCTGTCGCGGTTAAAAGTAGCGTAAAAGCCGGGGATTCAGTCCCACCAGAACGACCAGGCGTGTTGCCCGATGATCTGGTCGGCGTACCCCTGGAGGTCGCCCGGTCCCTGCACGACGTTGTCGGGGCAGAATGCCCAATGCTCGGCGGCGACGTGCAGGGCGTGCTCGGGGTCGGCCGGCGGCGCGGCCACGCTGAGGTCGAGGGTGTTGAACCCGACGCTCACCACGCGGGCCCCGAACCGGTCCTCCCAGCTGCGCACCACGGCCGCCATCGGCACCATCCACTCGTTGTGGTGCAGCGCGCCCTGCCAGCCCATGACCGCCAGCGCGTCGGCCCCCCGGCCGGCCGCGACCAGCCCGAGCGGCATGCCCCTGGGCGCCAGCTCGCGGGCCAGCCAGTCGGCCACGTCGCCGGGGTCGGCGCGGGGCACCCCCGGCGGCGCCAGCCCCGGGCAGAGCGCCCCGTACGGCTCTAACTCCGCCAGCGCGTCGCGCGGCATCTGCGAGACCCACTCCTGCCACACCTCGGTCATGAACCCCTCGGCGGTGAAGTGGCCGATCAGCATCGGGTCGTCGGGCACGATCTGCCCGATCGCCCACGGCTGGGCCGACTCGTCGAGCAGCACCGGCCACAGGCCGCTGTGCGCGTGCCAGACCCGCATGAACGACCAGTCCTCGCCGGCGGCGTGCTCGTCGCTCATCCAGAACGCCGGCCGGGCCGCCACGACCTGCCGGGTGTAGGCCGGGTCGGGCCAGACCACGTCGCCGGCGGGCAGGCCCGGGGGCAGTCTGCGCCCCCTGCCGCCGTCGGCGAACAGCTGGCACAGCTCAGGTGGCAGCTGGTGATCGTCCATGCCCTACCGTTCCGATACCGAATACCGTCTCGGAGATGGTAGTGCCGCCGGTCGCCCTGGGGCTTTGGTGGCACGCGAAACCTTCTCGGACCAGCGGATGCGGTACTTCACGGCACAATGATGGCTGTGATCCCCTTTGATGCGGTTCTCACCGATCTTGATGGCGTGCTCCGCCTCTTCGACCACACCGTCCAGGCCGAGATCGAGGCCCGGTACGCCCTGCCGCTCATGGCGACGGCGTTCGCCCCCGAGCTGATCGAGCCGGCCATCCTGGGCCGGATCAGCGAGCGCGAATGGCTGGAGTCGGTGGCGGTCGCCCTCGGCGGCGACGAGCGGGCCCGCCGGGCGGTGGCCGAGTTCGCGGCGGTGCCGTTCCGGGTGGACGAGGAGGTCAGGGAACTGCTGGCCAAGGCGCAGCAGCACGTGCCGGTGATCATCGTGACCAATGCCACGGACACCGTGGAGGAGCACCTCGACCGGCTCGGGCTCACGTACTTCGCCGACGACCTGGTCAGCAGCGCCAGGGTCGGCGTGATCAAACCCGACCCGCGCATCTACGAGATCGCCGCCGAACTCGCCGGGGCCGACTCCGCGCGCTGCCTGTTCGTCGACGACCGGCTGCCGAACGTGGAGGCCGCCAGGGCGCTCGGCATGACGGGCGTCCACTACCGCACTGTCGCCGACCTGGCGGCCGTCCTCGGCGGGCTCTGAGGCCGGACGTGCGCCGGCCCCGCCCGCGGGAGAGCGGACGGGGCCGGCGGGCGGGCTAGTCGGCGCAGATCGCGAACACGCTGATGCCGACGTCGTTGTAACCGATCTGGCGGCCGAGGGCGATCCAGCCGCGGGCGTCATCGGTGGGGAACGACCCCACCAGGATCGCGCCGTTGCCGCGGGCCTCGCCGCCGCCGCCGAGGACGTGCTTGGAGCCCGGGCAGTAGACCGTGCGGCGCTGGAAGTTGGGGACGTTGGCGTTGGGCAGGGTGACGAGCTGGTAGCCGGGCGGCAGCGCGGCGCGCGTGGCCGCCGACACGGGACTGGACGCCTGGAGGGCCACGACGGTGGCCGTCACGCAGGCCGCGGTGGCGAGGGCGATGACGGAAAGGAACAGAGACTTCTTGACGGGCATGGTCTCTCCTTGTCCTGTTCCCTGACAGGCACGGTTTCCGGGCAGCACACGACACGCCGGCTCATGCGGTGCTTAAGGGGGCGACGTGAGAGCAGGGATGAGGGTGTTGACACGTTGAGTATCTGCTCCGTCGCATTCCGTGTCCATATGTGGTTCGCGGGTTTTCCGGGAATCCGGGTTTCCGGCGCGGCCCGCGCCGGCCGCGCCGGAAACGTTCAGTGGCCCCGGTCGTGGGCCCGATCATGGGCCCGGTCGTGGCTGCGGTCAGTAGCCGCTGCCGCCGCCGTAGGGCGACTTCGTCCTGGGGGCGGCGGAGCGGGTGGGCGCCGGCGTGCTCGCGGGGGCGGCGGCCGTGGAGGTCGGCTTCGTGCCGGCGGGCGCGATCACGCCGATCAGGCCGTGCTTGGCGCCCTCGATGCCGGCCGAGAACCACAGCGTGTTCACGCCGCCGGTGGCCGCGGTGCCGGGTTCGAGGTCCCACAGGCCGGGGAGCTTGACGGGCCGGCCGCCGGACGTGGTGATCGCGCCCAGGTGGCGGTCGCCCTTGTAGGCGTGCACGGTGCCGTCGCCGAAGTTGCCGACCAGCAGGGCGCCCGCGTACTGGCCCCAGCCGCGCGGCGCGGCGGTCATGGCCCAGGGCGCGTCGAGCCCGACCCTGGAGATGCGGCCGGTCAGGCGGCCGTCGGCGTTGAAGCGGCTCACGAAGCCCTTGCCGGCGCCGAAGACGGGCTTGCCGGTGGTACGGTCGCGCAGCGCGTACGCCACCCACACGCTGCCGTTGACCACGGCCACGTTGTAGGCGTTGTAGCCGCGCGGCACCCGCGAGTCCTGGAACTGCCAGCCGGCCAGGCGGATGCGCCGGAAGTTCTCGTCGAAGGCGTGCACCCGGCCGTGGGCGAAGTCGGCGGCCAGCAGGAACTCGCCCTCGTTGGTCCGTACGAGCTCCAGGCCCTTGTAGTCGGCGCCGCGGGTGAACGCGGCGATCACGGCGTTGGCCGGGTCGGCCTCGGCGTTCCAGCCGGTGATCGCGCCGCTCGGGCTGCAGAAGATGAACGTGGCCGGTCGCCCCTTCACGGTGAAGCCGTCACCCGGGTTGAACACCTGGCCGGTCGGGGAGCCGCCCGGGATCCACACCTCCGTCTTCTCCTTACGGCCCGTGCCGGAGTAGACGGTGGCGGTGCCGGTGCCGGCGTTGGAGACCCACAAGGTCTTGCCCATGGCCAGGCCCCACGGGTTGACGACCTTGGGGTCGGTGACCGGGGCCTTGCCCTTGACGTCCGACACAAGGTTGATGACGTCGAAACGGGTCCTGGTGGTCGCCTGCGCGGGGGCGGTGAGGGTCGTCCCCGCCACGACGGCGACAGCGCAGAGCGTGATGATGCGGAGCCGCATCCGTGCCTCCTAGTGAGCGCTTGTGACGCGAGATACGCGGCGGACGCGGAGCGGGTTCAGCGGGGCCGGAAATACCGGCGGGTGAGTTTTCCCGTCCAGGGCGGGGGAGAAGGAGAGTCATGAACGTGTTGGGCATCGACATCGGCGGTTCGGGAATCAAGGGCGCCCCGGTCGACACCGAGGCCGGAGAGCTCGTCCAGGAGCGGTTGCGCATCGCCACGCCCCAGCCGGCCAAGCCCGAGGGGGTGGCCGAGGTGGTGGCCGAGATCGTCAAGCATTTCGACTGGGACGGCCCGGTCGGCGTCACCTTCCCCGGCGTCGTCGTCGACGGGGTCGTGCAGACGGCGGCCAACGTCCACCACTCGTGGATCGGCGTCGACGCCGCCGCGCTCTTCGGCGGCGCGACGGTGCTCAACGACGCCGACGCCGCCGGCATCGCCGAGATGACCTTCGGCAGGGGCCGCGACCAGAAGGGCACGGTGCTGATCCTGACCTTCGGCACCGGCATCGGCAGCGCCCTGTTCGCCGACGGCACACTCGTCTGCAACACCGAGCTCGGCCACCTGGAGCTGCGCGGCAAGGACGCCGAGGAGCGCGCGTCGGCGCGGGCCCGCGAGGAGCACGACCTGAGCTGGGAGAAGTGGGCCGAGCGGGTCGAGGAGTACCTCAGGCACGTGGAGATGCTGTTCTCGCCGGGGCTGATCGTGATCGGCGGGGGCGTGAGCAAGAAGGCCGACAAGTTCCTGCCGCACGTCACCATCGACACTCCAGTGGTCCCCGCCGCCCTGCAGAACGAGGCCGGCATCATCGGCGCCGCCCGCCACGCCGCCACCACCCGGCCGGCGCGGTAGGGGGCCGCGGCCGCCGTCCCGGCACGGCCGGGCAGCGCGGCCGCGGTGCCGGGCGCGATATTGGGATGCGGGGGGCGGGTCGCGTCGGGCACCATGGGCCGTTGGCTCCGGGGCCACGGGGCTCAAATATCCTGAAAGCAGTATGGGAACGCCTTCGTTGTCCTCTCCGCTCGCCGACCTCCAGTCCCGCCTGCCCGAGCTCATGCCGCGCGACCAGCGGCGGCTGCGGCGCAGGCTCGACGGCATGCGCCGGGTCCGCTCCCGCGACGCCCGGGACAAGATCGTCACCGAGATCCTCGCCGACGTCGAGCGCGCCGAGCAGCGGCTGGCGCGCCGCCGCGAGGCCGTGCCGCAGGTCCGCTACCCGGAGAACCTGCCGGTCTCCCAGCGCAAGGACGACATCCTGGCCGCCATCCGCGACCACCAGGTCGTGATCATCGCGGGCGAGACGGGCTCCGGCAAGACCACCCAGATCCCCAAGATCTGCCTTGAGCTAGGGCGCGGCGTGCGCGGGCTGATCGGCCACACCCAGCCGCGCCGCATCGCCGCCCGCACCGTCGCCGAGCGCGTCGCCGAGGAGCTCGGCACCGAGCTCGGCGAGGTCGTCGGCTACAAGGTGCGCTTCACCGACCAGGCGAGCGACCGCACGCTGGTCAAGCTGATGACCGACGGCATCCTGCTGGCCGAGCTGCAGAACGACCGCATGCTCGACCAGTACGACACCCTGATCATCGACGAGGCCCACGAGCGCAGCCTCAACATCGACTTCATCCTCGGCTACCTCAAACAGCTCCTCCCGCAGCGCCCCGACCTCAAGGTCGTCATCACCAGCGCCACCATCGACCCCGAGCGCTTCTCCCGCCACTTCGGCGACGCGCCGATCATCGAGGTCTCCGGCCGCACCTACCCGGTCGAGGTCCGCTACCGCCCGCTGGCGGAGGACGACGACCAGACCGGCGGCATCGTCGACGCCTGCCGCGAGCTGGTCACCGAGGGGCCCGGCGACATCCTGGTCTTCCTGTCCGGCGAGCGGGAGATCCGCGACGCCGCCGACGCCCTGTCCAAGGCCGACTTCCGCAACACCGAGATCCTGCCGCTCTACGCCCGGCTGAGCGCCGCCGAGCAGCACCGCGTCTTCCAGCGCCACACCGGCCGCCGGATCGTGCTGGCCACCAACGTGGCCGAGACCTCGCTGACCGTGCCCGGCATCAAATACGTGGTCGATCCGGGTTTCGCCCGCATCTCCCGCTACAGCCACCGCACCAAGGTCCAGCGCCTGCCCATCGAGCCCATCTCGCAGGCCAGCGCCAACCAGCGCAAGGGCCGCTCGGGCCGCACCTCCGACGGCATCTGCATCCGGCTCTACGAGGAGGAGGACTTCCTCTCCCGGCCGGAGTTCACCGACCCGGAGATCCTGCGCACCAACCTGGCCTCGGTCATCCTGCAGATGACCTCGATCGGGCTGGGCGACATCGAGGCGTTCCCGTTCGTCGAGCCGCCCGACCGCCGGCAGGTCAAGGACGGCGTCAACCTGCTCCACGAGCTGGGCGCGTTCGACGCCCAGGGCAAGCTCACCGGAATCGGCCGCAAGCTGGCGAGCCTGCCGGTCGACCCGCGCCTCGGCCGCATGGTGCTGGAGGCCGAGAAGAACGGCTGCCTGCGCGAGGTCATGGTGATCGCCTCCGCCCTGTCCATCCAGGACCCGCGCGAGCGGCCGTCCGACAAGCAGCAGCAGGCCGACGAGAAGCACCGGCGCTTCGCCGACCCCGAGTCCGACTTCCTGACCTACCTCAACCTGTGGAACTACCTGCGCGACAAGCAGAAGGAGCTGTCCTCCAGCGCGTTCCGGCGGCTGTGCAAGGCCGAGTTCCTCAACTACCTGCGGGTCCGCGAGTGGCAGGACATCTACAGCCAGGTCCGCCAGGCGCTCGGCGCCCAGCCCGGCAGCGTGCCCGCCGACCCCTACCAGGTGCACGTGTCGCTGCTGGTCGGCCTGCTGTCGCACATCGGCGTCAAGGACGTCATGGACAAGCAGCGCGCCGCCGACGGGCGGCGGCCGATGCAGGAGTACATCGGCGCGCGCAACGCCCGCTTCGCGATCTTCCCCGGCTCGGCCCTGGCCAAGAAGCAGCCGCAGTGGGTGATGTCGGCCGAGCTGGTCGAGACCTCGCGGCTGTGGGCCCGGGTCAACGCCAAGATCGAGCCCGACTGGGTCGAGCCGCTCGCCCAGCACCTGGTCAAGCGCACCTACTCCGAGCCCCACTGGGAGAAGAACCAGGGCGCGGTGATCGCCCTGGAGAAGGTCACCCTGTACGGCGTGCCGCTCGTGGTCGGCCGCAAGGTCAACTACGGCCGCATCGACCCCGACCTGTCACGCGAGCTGTTCATCCGGCACGCCCTGGTCGAGGGCGACTGGGACACCCACCACCGCTTCCTCAAGGACAACCGCCGGCTGCTCGAAGAGGTCGAGGAGCTGGAGAACCGGGCCCGCCGCCGCGACATCATGGTCGACGAGGAGGTCCTGTACGACTTCTACGACCAGCGCGTCCCCGCCGACGTCGTCTCGGCCAGGCACTTCGACTCCTGGTGGAAGAAGGCCGGGCGTGAGCAGCCCGAGCTGCTCACGTTCTCGCCGGAGATGCTGGTCAACGAGGGCGCCGACATCAGCGCCCGCGACTATCCCGACACCTGGAAGCAGCTCGGTCAGCGGATGAAGCTGACCTACCAGTTCGAGCCGGGCGCCAACGCCGACGGCGTCACCGTCCACGTGCCGTTGCAGGTGCTCAACCAGGTGAACTCCGACGGCTTCGACTGGCAGATCCCGGGCCTGCGCGAAGACCTGATCACCGCGCTGATCCGGTCGCTGCCCAAACACCTGCGCCGCAACTTCGTGCCCGCCCCCAACTACGCCAGGCAGGTGCTGACCGGGGTCAGGCAGGGCGGCGAGCCGCTGCTGGAGGCCGTGGAGCGCGAGCTGCTGCGGCTCACCGGCGTCCGGGTGCCGCGCGAGGCCTGGCAGCTCGACCAGGTGCCCGACCACCTGCGCATCACCTACCGGGTGATCGACGAGCGCAAGCGCACGGTGGCCGAGGACAAAGACCTCGACGCGCTCAAGCGCCGGCTCGCGCCGCGCCTGCGCAAGACCCTGTCGGAGGCCGGCGACGACCTGGAGCGCACGGGCCTGCGCACCTGGAGCTTCGGCACCCTGCCCAAGGTGTTCGAACAGGGCCGGATGAAGGGCTACCCGGCGCTCGTCGACGCGGGCGAGTCGGTCTCCGTCAAGATCTTCGAGACGGCCGCCGAGCAGCGCCGCGCCCACTGGCCCGGCACCCGGCGGCTGCTCCTGCTCAACGTCACCAACCCGGCCAGGTCGCTGCTCGGCGGCCTGTCCAACCAGGCCAAGCTGGCGCTGTCGCGCAGCCCCCACGGCGGCGCCGTGGCGCTGTTCGACGACGTCGTCAACGCGGCCGTCGACAAGCTGATGCTCGACCTCGGCGGCCCGGCCTGGGACCCGGCCGGCTTCGACCGCCTCCACCAGCACGTCCGGGCCGAGCTGCACGACACTGCGGCCGACGTGCTGGCCAAGGTCGAGCAGATCCTGAGCGTCTGGCACGCCGTGGGCACCCGCCTCGACGGCCTGCGCGCGAGCGCGTCGACCGACGACGTGCGCGAGCAGCTCGGCAAGCTCGTCTTCAAGGGCTTCGTCACCGCCACCGGCACCCGCCGCCTGCCCGACGTCCTGCGTTACCTGCGGGCCATCGAGCGGCGTCTCACCAAGCTCCCGGAGGAGCCCTGGCGGGACGAGGAGTGGATGGACCGCGTGCACAAGATCGAGGACGACTACCATGACCTGCTGGCGAGCCTCCACCCGGCCCGCCGGGGCGACCCCGACGTGACGGATATCCGCTGGATGATCGAGGAGCTGCGGGTCAGCTTCTTCGCCCAGACCCTCGGCACCCCCACGCCGGTGTCGGAGAAACGCATCGCCAAGGCGATGGAGAAGCTGCGGCCCTGAGCTCGGGGCTTCACACGGACGTACAGGGGGAGTGATGGTCAAGGCCGTCAAGGCCGTCGTGCTCGACGTCGGCGAGACGCTGATCGACGAGACGCGCATCTGGTCGCGCTGGGCCGACCGGCTGGGGGTCAGCAGGTTCGTGCTCATGGGCGCGCTCGGCGGCATGGCGGCGCTCGACCGTTCCCACCGTGAGGCGTTCGAGCTCGTCCGGCCCGGTCTCGACGTGCAGGCGGAGATCGCCGCCTGGGAGCGCGACGACCCGGCCGGGCTGCGCAACCACTTCGACGCCGACGACCTCTACCCCGACGTCCGGGAGGCCCTGGCGGCGCTGCGCGCGGCCGGGTTCCAGGTGATCATCGCCGGCAACCAGCCCAGCCGGGCCTTCGACGCCCTCGTGGCGATGGACCTGCCGGTCGATTCGGTGCACACCTCCGAGGGCTGGGGGTTGTCC
The DNA here is from genome assembly GCF_042878785.1 of Nonomuraea sp. NPDC003560. Taxonomy (NCBI): domain Bacteria; kingdom Bacillati; phylum Actinomycetota; class Actinomycetes; order Streptosporangiales; family Streptosporangiaceae; genus Nonomuraea; species Nonomuraea sp. NPDC003560. Next base: position 323,206 of record NZ_JBIAOF010000001.1, read on the forward strand.
AAGCCCGCCCCCGAGTTCTTCGCCAAGGTGGCCTCGGTGGCCGATCGTGAGCCCGGCGAGATCCTCTACGTCGGCGACCGGCTCGACAACGACGTGCTGCCCGCCGCCCGTGCGGGCATGCGCACGGCGTTGCTGCGCCGCGGCCCCTGGGGCTTCCTGCACGCCGAGCGCCCGCAGGCGAAGGCCGCCGACATGATCGTCGACGACCTGCACGCCCTGCTCCCCGCCCTGCGCCGCCTCACCTGAGGCCCGCGAGGGGCTTCCGGGCCCCAGGTGAGCCGTGCGAGGGGTGTGCGGGTCAGGTGAGGTCCTCGTCGGGGTCGATGCGCAGGGCGCGCTCCTCGGCCGACAGGTCCTCCCGGTCCGCGTCCCAGTCCACGCCGATGGCCTCGTCCTCGGTGTCGGGGTGGGCGCCCTCGTCGGGCTCGGTCAGGCGGTGCTCCTCGCGCGGGGCGCGGCGCGGGCGGTCGGGCAACTCCTGGCGCAGCCGTTCGTCGAGCGTGGCCTCGTGCTGGGGGTCGTCCTCTTTGACCTCGTGGTGCAGGCCGAGGTCGTCGGTCCACTCCCTGACCTCGATGTCCTGCTCGTCGGCCATGCCGAATCGGTCCGGAGGTAGTTCGCTCATACTGCGCCCTCTACCCACCGTACGGACCGGAATCCTACGACTTGGCCCGGCTTAGGGCCTCCGGTAGCTCATCCTTGTCCATCTAGCGGCCGATCGCGGCGCCGACCAGGGAGCGGGGGTCGGCGGCGCCGGCCAGCATGCCGTCGGGGCGCACGTCGATGAGGTGGGCGTGGCCGAAGGAGCCGCCGTACGGCAGCGTGCGCACCGGGTGGCCGAGCGCGGTCAGGCCGTCGGCCCAGGTCGTGCCCTCCTCCAGGTCGAGCACGGCGTCGTCGGGGGCGTCCCAGGTGTCGAAGCCGTTGCCGTTGCCGCTGCCCAGCCGCCAGCGCGGCGCGGCGAGCGCCTGGCCGGGCTCCTCGCCGTGATGCAGCAGGCGGGTGATGACCTGGGCCAGGATCTGCGGCTGGGCGTCGCCGCCCATCGTGCCCACGACCGTGCGCAGCCCGCCGCCGGGACGGGTGATCAGCGCGGGGGCCAGGGTGTGCGGCGGACGGCGGCCGGGGCCGTACTCGGCCGGGTGGCCGGGACGCAGCGAGAAACCGATGCCACGGTTGTGGAGGTTGATCCCGGTACGCGGCTCGAAGAGCATGCCGCCGAACCCGGACGCGTTCGACTGGATCAGCGACACCCCCATGCCGTCGCCGTCGACCGCGCACAGGTACGTCGTGTCACCGTCGGCGGACGGAGCCCGCAGGCGGCTGCGCCTGACCGGGTCGACCAGGGCCCGGCGGCGGGCGATCTCGCCGGGGTCGAGCAGGTCTTTGGCGTCTTCGTGCAGCAGGTCGAGCCGGTCGTGCCCGGCGGCCCTGGCGGCCTCGGCCAGCAGGTGGGCCCAGGCCGGATGGCGGGGCGAGGCGGGCAGGTCGAGCCCGTCGAGGACGGCCAGGGACATCAGCAGCAGGTAACCCTGGGAGTTGGGCGGCATCGACCAGACGTCGTGGCCGAAGGCGCGCACCCGCAGCGGCTCGACCCAGTCGGCGCCGGGGGCGGCCAGGTCGGCGGCGGTGTACTCGCCCGCGCCGAGCTCGATCAGGCCCTGTCCGAACTCGCCGAGGTAGAAGCCGTCGCGGCCGCCGTCGGCCACCGCCTGGAGCGCGCGGGCCACGCCGGGGCGGGTGACGCGGTCGCCGGCCTGGCGGACGGGGGCGAAGTCGCCGCCGCCCGGCCGCGCGGCCGCCGTACGGGCGCCGGGGACCAGCAGCGGGGAGGCGGGGAAGCCGTCGCGGGCCAGCGCGATCGCGGGCCGCAGCAGCTCGGCCATGGGCAGCCGGCCGTGCCTGGCGTGCAGGGCGAGCCACCCGTCGACGCAGCCGGGCACCGGCACGGACCTGACGTCGTGCAGGTGCGGCATGCGGGTGTGCCCCTCGGCGCGCAGCCGGGCGGGGTCGGCGCCGGACCCGGCGCGGCCGGAGGCGTTGAGCGCGGTGACTGTGCCGGCGGCCGTGCCGGTGACTGCGCCGGTGGCCGTGCCGTCGTGGACGAGCGCGAACAGGTCTCCGCCGAGCCCGCACATGTGCGGCGCGACCACGGCGAGCACGGCGTTGGCCGCGATCGCCGCGTCGGCCGCCGAACCGCCGCGGTCCAGCGCGCCCACCCCGGCGGCCGAGGCCAGGTGGTCGACGCTGCAGACCATGCCGTTCGGGGCGTATCTGGTGTTGTGCACGTGAAGAGACTAAGCCCGTTCCGGGGCCAGCCGGTTCTCCAGGCGGTTCTCCAGGAGCGGACGGAAGGCCGCCTGCCGGACGGTCCGGCCGGACAGGCGGGCCAGCGCGAGCGCCGCGAGCAGGGTCGCGGCCACGCACGACACGCCGCCGATGCCCAGCGACAGGCGCGGCCCGAACGCGTCGCTCAGCCAGCCGAGCAGCGGCCCGCCGATCGCGCCCGCGCCCGCGCTCACCATGCCCAGCGCGGCGATGACCCGCCCGCGCATCTCGTCGGGGCTGTCGAGCTGCGCCCGCGCCGAGACCGTGGTGTCGATGATCACCGCGCCCGCCGCGATCGGCAGCATCATCGCGGCGAACGTCCCCAGAGCGGGCATCAGGCCGCTCAGCGTCTGCGCGACCCCGGTCAGGAACGCGGTGATCAGCAGCAGCCGGATCGTCAGGTGCGGGCGGGCGGCGGCCAGGAAGCCGCCCACGACCGTGCCGGCGGCGAACACGCTGGACAGCAGGCCGTACCCGGCGGCGCCGGCCGCCAGCGGGCCCGCGCTCATGGCGGCCATGGTGACCTGGTAGTTGCGGCCGAGGCTGCCCAGCACGAGCGAGAGCGCCAGCACCACGAGCAGCCAGGGGGTGCGCAGCACGTACCGCAGGCCGGCCGCGACCGCGCCGGGCTGCCGCTCGGAGCCGGCGAGCCGGTGGAACTCCGCGCGCCGCATGAGCGCGACGGCCGCGATCACGACGAAGAAGGTGGCCGCGTTGAGCAGGAAGAGCCCGCCGTTGCCGGTCAACGGCAGCAGCACGCCGGCCAGGCTCATGCCGAGGATGCGTCCTGAGGAGTTCAGGATCGAGCCGAGCGCCATGGCGTTGGGCAGGTCGGCCGGTGGCACCACCTCGGCCCCGAAGCGTCCGAGCGCGGGCCCGCCGAGCGCGGAGACCACGCCGCCCGCCAGCGCGACCGCGTAGATCGGCACGACGGAGTCGGCGCCGGAGAAGGCGATCAGCGCCAGGACGGCGGCCAGCGCGGCCTGCGCGAGCTGCGCGGCGACGACGACGGGCCGGGTCGGCAGCCGGTCGGCCAGCGCGCCGCCCCACATGCCCAGCAGCAGCGTCGGCAGCGCCTGCATCACCAGGCTCAGCCCCACGCTGGTGGCCGACCCCGTCATGGTGAGGATGAGCCAGTTCACCCCCAGGACCTGCATCCAGGTGCCGGTGACGGAGACGATGTCGGCTCCCGCCCAGAGCCGGTAGTTGTGGTGGCGCAGGGCGCGGAAGGTGGAGGAGCGCGGTGGCAAGACTGGTCCTAGCCTCGGTACGGGGAAACGCGGGAGTCAACGCGCGCCACGATCGCGACGATTCCGATTTGCCCGAAATGTGAGGTAAGACACGGTTAAAACAGGTTTAGCGTGAAAAATTAGACCAGTTCGAGGGGGCGGTCCCGATCCACCAGGGCCGCGTAGTGGCCGCCGAGCGCCATCAGCTCGTCGTGGGTGCCGCGCTCGACGACCTTGCCGTGGTCGAGCACGACGATCTGGTCCGCGTCGCGGACGGTCGACAGGCGGTGGGCGATCGTGATCGTCGTACGCCCCCGCGCCAGCGTGTCCAGGGCTTCCTGGACGGCTCGCTCGGTCTGGGTGTCGAGGGCGCTGGTGGCCTCGTCGAGGATCAGCACCGGCGGGTTGCGCAGCAGCGTGCGGGCGATGGCCAGGCGCTGCTTCTCGCCGCCGGAGAACCGGTAGCCGCGCTCGCCCACCATCGTGTCGTAGCCGTCGGGCAGCGAGGCGATGTGGTCGTGGATGCGCGCGGCCCGCGCCGCCGCCTCCAGCTCCTCGTCGGTGGCCGCCGGACGGGCGAAGCGCAGGTTGTCCGCGATCGAGGCGTGGAACAGGTACGTCTCCTGCGAGACCACCCCGACGACCTCGCTCAGCGTCTCGAACGTCAGGTCGCGTACGTCCACGCCGTCGATGGTGACCCGGCCGCCGGTCACGTCGTACAGGCGGGGGAGCAGGTAGCTGAGGGTGGTCTTGCCCGAGCCGGTCTCGCCCACGACGGCCAGCGTCGTGCCCGCGGGGACGGTGACGTCGACGGCGTGCAGGGTGCGCTCGTCCTCGTAGGCGAAGTCGACCCGCTCGAAGCGCACCTCGCCGCGTACCCGGTCGAGGGTGCGGGTGCCGGGGTGGATGTCCACCGACAGGTCCAGGTACTCGAAGATGCGGCCGAACAGCGCCAGCGAGCTCTGCACCTCGACGCCCAGCCGCAGCAGCGACACCGTCGGCCGGAACAGGCTCGACTGCAGCGTGGTGAAGGCGACCAGGGTGCCGACGGAGATGATGCCGGTGTAGCCCACGGCCCAGTAGATCAGGGCGGGCATCGCGGCCATGATGATCTGGATCGACGACTGCCGCCAGCGTCCGGCCATGCTCGTCCGTACGCCGAGCTCGGCCAGCTCGTCGGAGGCGCGGCCGAACCGGTCGGTCAGCTCGGCGGAGCGGCCCATCGTCCGGCCCAGCAGGACGCCGCTGATCGACAGCGACTCCTGGACCATCGAGGAGATCACGGCGAGCTTGCGCTGCCGTTCGTTGGTGATGCGCTTACGCTCGGCGCCGACCTTCCTGCTGATCCACACGAACACCGGAAGCAGCAGCAGCGAGATCACCGTCAGCCGCCAGTCGAGGGCGAGCATGGCCACGATCGTGGCGATGACGGTGGTGAGGTTGGAGATGATCGAGGTCGCGGTCGAGGTGACCACCGACTGCATGCCGCCGATGTCGTTGGCGATGCGCGACTGAACCTCGCCTGTCTTGGTGCGGGTGAAGAACGCCAGCGACATGCGCTGGAGGTGGGAGTAGACCGAGATGCGCAGGTCGTGCATCACCCGCTGGCCCACGGTGGTGGAGATGAGCGTCTGCAGCACGTCGAACACGCTCGTGGTGACCGCGACCGCGATCATGCCGAGCGCCAGCAGCGTGAGCAGCAGCGCGTCGCGGGACGGGATCGCCACGTCCAGCACCTCGCGCAGCAGGAACGGCGAGGCCAGCCCGACCAGGGACGACAGCAGGATGAACGCGCCCACCAGGATCAGCCGGCCGCGATAAGGGGTGAAGAGTCCGATGATGCGCCGCAGCGGCGCGCGTGGTTCGTCGGCCAATATGGGGCCTCCTTTCGGATGTCCACTCAAACAGAGGTTAACTCATAATTGTTCCGGCTAAAATCGTCGGTATGGGAGAGAAGGAGCTCGCGGAGCTCTTGCACCTGGTCAGCAGGCGTCTGCGACACGGATACGTGCATCGGCTGGTGCCGCTCGGGCTCAATCCGGGACAGGCTCGGGCGTTGCGCGTGCTCGGCGAGGCCGGCCGGCCGCTGCGGATGGTGCAACTGGCCGACGAGCTGCGGATCGTGCCGCGCTCGCTGACGCCCGTCGTGGACGCGCTGGAGGAGGCCGGGCTGGTGCGCAGGGAGGTCGATCCGGCCAACCGCCGCTCGACGCTCGTCGTGATCACCGACGCGGGCCGGGCCATGGCCGAACGGGCCAGGGACGCGCGCAGGGAGGCCGGCGAGGGCCTGTTCGCGGTGCTGTCCCAGGAGCAGCGCGACCAGCTCAGGGATCTGCTCGGCACGGTGGACGGCCAGTTCCGATGACCGCGCCGCCGACGACCGTGCACGGGTTCGGGATGACCGCGCAGACGACGACCCTGCCATGGAGGGGCGGCCTGTTCAGGTGAGCGCGCCGCCGACGACCGTGGCCAGGCAGGGTGGGCGGGCCAGAAGGGCCGAGTACGGGTAGCGTCCCCGGGCGTCGAAGACGGCGAAGTCGGCCCGGCTGCCCGGCCCGAGGGAGCCGATCCGGCCCGGCCCGGCGTCCAGGCCCAGTGCCCGCGCCCCGCCCAGCGTCGCGGCCTCGACCAGGCGGCGGTCCAGTCCCCGAACCCGCAGTCCGAGCTCCCGGGCCCGCCGCCGGACGTCGGCCGCGAGCCCGAGCAGGTCGCCGGGCCCGAGCAGGTCGCCGGTACCGGCGCCGGCCGGGTCGAGGCTGCTCGGGTCGAGGTGGCCCGGAGCGTGGTGGCCCGGAGCGTGGTGGCCCGGAGCGTGCTGGCCGGGAGCGTGGCTGCCCAGGGCGAGGCTGCCCAGGGCGAGGCGGTTGCCCTCCTCCAGCAGGGCCAGCACGTCGGCGGCCTGCTCCTGCCCCGGCGGGCAGATCGCGACCACGCTCCGGCGCAGGCGCAGCAGCTTGCGCTCGCCGGGGTCGAGCGGGCGGGCGCAGGCCACGTGACAGTGGGGGCCGAGCGCGCCGGCCTCGTCCAGGGCCATGGGCGAGTGCCGGTCCAGTCCGGCCAGCAGCCGCAGGCCGAATGTCCTGGCCAGCACGGCGACGTCCTCCAGCACGTGCGGATCGCGGGTCCGGACCGCGATGCCGACCGGGCACGGCCGGTCCACCTCGCGCAGCGCCGTGATCAGCGCGTCCCGGTCGTGCTCCTCCCACTCCTGCTCGCCGGCGCTGGACGCCTCGACGTACGAGATGCCGGGAACGCCGGCGAGATCGGCGGGGTCGGACACCACGGCGGCCCGCGTGGTGACGCCGGGGCCCGGGGGCGTCGGCGCGCAGCAGGCGTCCACCAGCCCGGCCACGATCATGCCCGGCCAGCGGACCTCCTCCGCGACGCGGAAGCGGGACAGCAGCTCGGCCCGCGAGCCCACCTGGAGCACCCGCCCGCCCCTGATCACCACCGTCCCGTCGCGCACGGGCTCGGCGCAGACCGGCAGCACCAGCGGAGCGGAATGGGCCACGACGCGCGAGGGCGCACGCCTCCCCGGAAACGGCCCCAACGCCGCCCCCCGAACCGGCCCCGAAGCCCGCCCCGAATCCGGGTCCGGCACCCGTCCTGGAACCCGCGCAGCACGCTTCGCACCCGGCATCGGCGCTCCCGTCGGATTTGCCCTTTTGGCATTAAACGCGAGCGGCGGCGGCGAAGGCAATCAGTCGCCGCGGGCGTCCCGGGGCTGGTAGCGGCCGGACAGCCGGGCCAGTTTCAGGCCGAGGTGCAGGGCCAGCCGCTCGCCGCCGTCCTTGAGGTCCGTACGCGCCAGCTCCTCCACCCGCTGCAGCCGGTAGTACAGCGAGGTGCGGTGCAGCCGCAGCGCCCGGGACGTCGCCACCGCGCTGCCCGCCAGGTCCAGGTACGTCTCCAGCGTCTCCAGCAGCGGCAGGTACTGCTCGTCGGCCAGCAGCCCGTCGAGCCCGGGATGCACCTCCTGGTCCGCTAGCTGGGTGAGCATCCGGTAGACGCCGAGCCGGGCCCACTCGGCCGACCGTCCGAGCCCCGGCACCCGCGCGGTCACCTCCGCCGCGTGCCGGGCCTCCGCGTACGACCCGGCCGCCTGCGCCAGTTCGAGCCGGGTGCGCCCGACCCCCACCACCACGGGCACCGGCATGGCCGCGTGCAGCTCGTCGGGCGGGACCGGCGGTCCGGCGGTGAGCAGCACGGCGTGGTCGTAGCGCACCAGGTGCAGCGGGTGGTGGCCGCTCAGCCGCCGGCGCAGCGCCAGCAGCCCCTGTTCGAGCGCCAGGCGCAGCCCCTCGTCGGGCTCGGCCGAGCGCGGCCGGGCCACCAGCACGGTCACCGGCTGGCCCTGCGGGAACGCGCCCGCCTCGATGAGCTGCCTGGCCGCGTCCCGCTCGCCGCGCAGCAGCCCGGTGACCGCCTCCAGCTCCCGGTGGGAGGCCAGCCCGGTCGCCAGGCTCTCGTGGAACAGCGCCAGCGCCAGCCCGGGGACGGCCGCCACGGCCTCGGCCACCTTCTCCTCGGACATGGCCGGCTCGGCGTCGATGAACCACAGGAAGCCGAGCAGGGCGTCGGCGTGCCGCAGCGGGACGCACACGCGCGGCAGCAGGCCCAGGTGCGGCGCGCCGGCCGTGCGCAGCGGGGCCTGCGCCTCGTGCACGCCGGCCGCCCGCAGCCACTCGCGCACCTCGGGGGTGGTGTGCCGGCGCAGGATGGAGTCGCGGCGGATGTCGTCCATGGCGCCGTTCTGCTCGCTGTAGGCGATCACGCGCTGCACGCGGTCCTCCAGCAGGAGGGGACGCCCGAGGCGCACGGCGAGGTCGTCCACGATCCGCTGGAGATCCGCCACTGCTCCACCTAGGTCACGCTGGACATTTCGACAAATGTCGGAAGGGTTGCTACACGTCTTCCCTACAGCTGATCGGTGATCTCCGTCAATAACGTCTATACCGTCAATCCGTGAATGCCCCGAAGAAGCTGCTGAAGGGTTTGCTGGCGGCCATCGTGCTGTTCCCGGTGAGCCTGATGGCGACCCCTGCTTCCGCAGCACCCCCCACCGTCGATCCCGAGTACCCCTGGCGGCAGAACCACTGGCCGCAGACCCAGCCCTGGCAGCAGGACGAATCGGCCGACGCCCAGACGTTGCGCGCCCGTCCTCCCGGCGGCCTCACGCCTCTCGACCCGCAGAACTGGGAGAACCCCGACCACATGACGTGGGCGGACTACAAAAAGCCTCCGGGCACGAACTGGAACGACCCGGCCGTCAAGGGCTCCAAGCGCACCTTCAAGGGCGCGCTGGTGCTGCTCGACTACCCCAACCAGGCGTTCGTCGTCACCCAGCCCAAGGGCTCGACGATCTACGCCAACCCGAGCGCCGAGGCCCATGACGTCCCGCGCGACCAGGTGGCCAAGTTCTACCAGGACTTCCTCAACACCCCGAACGACCTCAACAAGGGTCACACCATCCACGAGTACTGGATGGAGGACTCCGGCGGCCGGTACGGCGTCGAGCTGACCGGGTTCGGCCCGTACACGATGCCGGGCAAGGACCACGAGTACGCGCTGGAGCCCGGCTTCAACGGCACCTCGGGCTGCCCGGCGGGCGACACCTGCACCAAGAACCTGCGCACCGACGGCCACAACGCCTGGATCAACGCCGTCGGCGAGGACGTCGCCAAGCAGTACGACTTCGTCTTCTACCTCAGCGCCGGCCAGGACGAGTCGTCCACCTGGCAGGAGTTCGGGATGATGAAGTTCCCGACCAAGGAGGACGTGCCCGACGAGTGGGGCCCGCCCGACCCGGCCCTGCCCAACTGGCTGAAGACGCGCTACGTCGACTGGTCCTCCTGGCAGGCGGCTTCCAACTTCTGGCCCAACGCCAACATCGGCGTCGACTCCGTCCAGGCCGAGAGCTCCGGCATGGCCGTCTACGCCCACGAGTTCAGCCACATCCTCGGCGTGCTGGACAACTACAACAACCCGTACGGGGTGCCGCCGGTCCGGGCGTACACCGGCGTCTGGGAGATGCTCAGCCGCGGCAGCTTCAACGGCCCCGGCGGGCCGCACTCCCGCTGGCTGATCCCGCCCACGGCGGGCGCGTCCATGGGCGCCCAGCACATGCTGCGCAACAAGCTCAAGCTCGGCATGGTGGACGAGCAGAACGTCCTGCGCCTGTCGCGTGAGGCGCTCGACGAGTCCGGCCTGGTCACGGCCAAGATCCTGGCCCGCGCCGTGCGCCCGGGGCAGAACGACCTGTCGGGCGTCAACATCTCCTTCGACGCTCCCGGCGACAAGAGCACCTGCCCGGCGACCGACCCGCTGTGCGACCGCGGCGGTTACCAGAACTACACGGTCGAGGTCGTGGACCGGATGGGCTCCGACTCCTTCACCCCCGACTCCGGCGTGCTCCTGGCCAAGACCAAGAACGAGGACCGGGCGCCGTTCGAGTGGGTGATCGACGCCAACCCGCAGGACATCGGCATGACCGACTACGTGATGCCCGACGGGACCAAGGTGCCGATCACCGTCGGCGACTACCGCCAGCTCTCCGACGCCCTCTTCCACGCCGGGACCGACTCCGGCAGCGAGTACGAGTACGTGGACCAGGCCAACCGCCTGCACTTCTACGTCACCGACCTCAAGCGCAACCGGAACGGCGAGCTGTCCTACACCGTCGCCATCCGGTCGCTGGACGGCGCGGGCCCGCAGAAGCGCGGCGTGCGGGTGCTGCCCGCGGCCGGCGTCCCCACCGGCAAGAACGTCTCCACCTGCACGTTCCCGGTGTTCAACACCGGCAAGGCGGCCCCCGCCCAGGGGCAGCACCCCGAGGACGTCAGCGCCTACCTCGACTCCGACGTCTACCGGGTCAAGGCCGAGGTGCAGGGCAAGGGCTGGACCGCCCAGGTGCCCAACGCCCTGGCCTCCGTCGCCTTCGGCAAGCAGGCGCCGGTGACGGTCAACGCGGTGCGCGCGCCCGGCGGCGACCGTCTGGCCCGCGTCAAGCTCACCGCGGTCTCGGAGAGCGACCCGACCAAGACCGCCACGGCCACCTGCCACGTGATCGGCCTGTAGCGGAACGATGGGGTACGGCTGGCGCTCGCCGTGCCCCATCGGCTTGAATCACCCCCGGAAGGGGGTGTTCGGTGCCGGGAAACTTACCGGACAAACCGCGACGTAAGCGGGTCACATGGGCAGCGCCCGTCTCGGCGGGGCTCGCGGCCGGCGCCGCCAGTGTGCTGGCCGCCTCGCTGGAGTGGGACATCCCGCCGATGGCCAAGATCGGCGTGACGCTCGCGGCGGCGCTGCTCGTCGGCGTGACCACGTGGGCCACCACCGAGGCCACGCCCCGGCGGCGCGCCGCGCCCGCGCCCGAGCCCGGCGGGCGGCCGCCCGACCAGTGGCCGCCCGTGCCCGAGCACTTCACCGGGCGCGCCGACTCCCTCGCCACCCTGCGCGAGGTCTTCGCCGCCCGCCGCAAGTCCTCCGACCTGTCCCCGCCCCTGGTCGTCTCCGTGTACGGCCGCGGCGGCGTCGGCAAGTCGGCGCTGATGACCAGGTTCGGCCAGGAGGTCGCCGACTGGTTCCCCGACGGCCGGCTGCACGCCGACCTGCGCGGCGGCGTCGACGCCCCGGTACGCCCCGAGGAGGTGCTGATCGGCTTCCTGCGCGGCCTGGGCGTGCGCCTGGCCACCGACCCCGGCGGCCTCGACGAGCTGCGCACCCTCTGGCTGACCTGGACCAAGGGCCGCAAGATCCTCATCGGCCTGGACAACGCCCACGACGCCGCCCAGGTCAAACCGCTGATCCCGGCCGAGCCGGGCTGCGCGGTGCTGGTCACCTCGCGCTCCCCGCTGTTCCTGGACGGCACCCACGACACCCGGCTCGGCGTGCTCACCGAGGCGCAAGGCGTGGAGCTGCTGGCCCGGCTGGCCGGCGGCGCGCGGGTCGTGGACGACCTGGAGTCGGCCAAGGAGATCGTCCGGCTCTGCGACCACCTGCCGCTGGCGATCAACATCTGCGGCGGCCGGCTGGCCACCCGCGAGCAGTGGACCATGCGCGAGATGGCCGGGCGGCTGACCGACGAGCGCCGCCGTCTCGACCAGCTGGAGGTGGCCCAGGGCGTGGACAAGAGCGTGCGGGCCTCCGTGCAGCTCAGCTACGACGACTGCACCGGCATCCAGCGCCGCCTGCTGCGCCTGCTCAGCGCGCTGCCCGCGCCCGACGTGCCCGGCTGGGTGGCCGGCGAGCTGCTCGACATCTCCGGCCTCGACGGCGCCGACCAGCTCGAAGCGCTGATCGACGCCCAGCTCGCCGAGTGCTCCGGCACCGACCAGACCGGCGCGATGCGCTACCGCCTGCACGACCTGGTCCGGGTGTTCGCCGCCGAGCTGGCCGGCCAGGACGAGGAGGAACGCCGCAGGGCCGCCGTCGAGCGCGTCCTGCACGGTTACCGCCGCCGGGCCGAGGAGGCCGCCCAGAACCGCTGGCCGCAGGACTGGAGCAAGGGCGGCCGGCGCGCCGACGCCGAGGGGCAGCTCGGGGCTGGCGACTGGCTCAACGCCGAGCGGCTGTCCCTGCTCGCCATGATCAACCTGGCCGCGCAGCTCCGGCTCTGGGAGCTGACCTGGGGGCTGAGCAGGGCGTTCTGCTCGTTGTGCCACTCGCTGCGGGCCTACTGGGCCGACTGGGCGGACGTCGCCGACATCGGCTGCGAGGCGGGCCGGCGTACCGGTGACCGGCGCGCGCTGGCCATCGCGCTGCTGAACAGCGCGATCGTGCGCGGCGGCATGGGCCTGCGCGAGCGCGCTCTGCGCGAGGCCGAGCAGGCGCTGGAGATCTTCGGCGACCTCGGCGAGACCTGGTGGGCGGCCAGGGCCAGGCGCACGGTCGGCATGACCCTGATCAGCGGCGGGCACCTCGACCGCGCCCAGGACTACCTGATCGGGGCGATCACCGCGTTCAAGCACGAGGACGACCTGTGGTGGATGGCCCGCACCCAGCGCAACCTGGCCGAGATGCGCATGGCGGAACGCCGTCCCGAGGAGGCCCGCGACCTGCTCGAAGACGCCCTGGAGATCTTCCAGCGGGCGGGCAACCGCTACTCCGAGGCCCAGACCCTGCGCGTCTACGGCGAGGTGCTGGCCGCCCAGGCGCGCGGCGAGCGCCGGGCCGGCGACCACCGGGCCTCCGACGCCCTGTTCGTCCGGGCCGGGTTCAGTCTCGACCGGGCGGCCGAGATGTTCCGGCAGCGCGGCGAGCTGTGGGAGGAGGCCCGCTGCCTGCGCGCCGCGGGCGAGGTGGGCGATCCGGCGGGCGGGCTGCGCGAGCTGGAGTACGTCCGGCGGGCCGAGGAGATCCTGGTGGCGCTCGGCGACTCGTGGGGGGTGGCGCGCACCGCGGTGTCGGCCGGGCGCGCCCTGGCCCGGCTGGGCCGGATCGAGGAGTCCGAGCACGAGCTGCGCCGCGCCGTACGGGGGTTCCAGGAGCTGGAGGACCGCTGGTGGATGGCCAGGAGCCTGCGCTACCTCGGCGAGGCGCACCTCGACGCGGGCGGGCCGGACGCGGCGGTCGGGCCGCTGGAGCAGGCCAGGGAGATCTACCGCAGCCTGGGGAACGAGGCAGGCATGCGCCGCACCCTGGAGCTCCTGCGGCAGGCCCGGCCCTGACCGCCCGCGGGGTCAGGAGTCGCGCGAGGGGTGCCGCTGCGGGCCGGTCGCGCCGCGATCGTGCCGGTCACGCGGGCCGGTCGTGCGGTGCGCGGCGCGGTCGTGCCCGCCGGTGCGGGGGCCGAGCGCGCCGGTGCCGTAGGCGTCGCTGAAGGGGCTTCTCAGCAGCTCGCCCGCCGCCTGCCTGGCCTGCAGCACGCTCTCCTCGAACAGTTTGCGCACGTGGGCCGCCTGGTCGGACAGCTCCCTGATGCGCTCGTGCGCCAGCTCGTCCCGTACGGTGTCGGCGAGGAGCTGCTGGTACTCGGGGGTCTTGGCGGCCAGCGCCTCCAGGCGTCTGTGCGCGTGGTACACCTTGTCGGCCTTGAGCACCTGCTTGGCGTACTTCTCCAGGTGGCGTACGCGGTGCGAGAGCGAGGTCCAGGCGGCGTCGAGGGCGCTGGTGTACGGCTTGAAGGCGTCCTCCATGCCCGGCGGCAGCTCGCGGGGGATGAGCCTGCCCTGCTCGGCGTGCATCGACGACAGCCGCCGCAGCCGGTGGGCGATCTGCCAGACCTCCTCGGGCAGCGACACCTGGTTCTCCGCCGAGTCGATCAGCCCGGCCTTGTGCACCTTGGAGTTCAGCACGGCCGTGGCCGCGTCCTGGGCGCGGCGCAGCAGCACCTGGCAGGGACGGTCGAGGTCCTCGGGCAGGACGTAGTGGTCGGCGTGGGCGGTGGCGAGTCGTAGTCGTCGTTTGACGATCCGGTGGGAGCTGTCCAACGCCATCCACCGGATCAGGGCGATCAGCCCCATGCCGAGCCCGGCCACGAAGACGACCTCGAGGCTGCTGGTCACGATCAGGACCATCACCAGCAGGGCCGGAAGCGCGAAGAGCAGGGCGGGGCTGAAGCTGGGATCCATCCGCCTGCCGGAACGGGCCATATGAAGGATGTGCGGGCTCGACCGCAACTCGACCGAGACGTCCGGGGGCAGCGATGGATCGATCACCAGCCGGGGAGGCAGCGCGCGTGGATCCATACGTTCATGCTGCGTTATGAACAAGGAATCCGCTCATGATTGGCCGACATATAAGGTCGAAGTAATGGATGAGATGACAAGATGGATCGATCTGGAAGGCGCCGTCAACGTACGTGACCTGGGCGAACTTCCCACCCGTGACGGCGGGCTCACCCGCCGCGGCCGGATCTTCCGAGCCGACAACCTGCAGGGCCTCACCCCCGCGGACGTGTCGCTCCTGGTGGGCGAGCTGAACCTGCGCCACGTCGTGGACCTGCGCTCGACCGCCGAGGTCAACCTGGAGGGCCCCGGCCCGCTCACCCGGGTGCCGGAGGTGACCCACCACCACCTGACGCTGTTCGCCGAGGGCGGCAGGCACACCGACGTCGAGGCCGACTCCATCGACGGCGACCGCGTGCTGCCCTGGCAGGAACGGGACGTCGACGAGGAGCTGCGCGTGACCGGCTTCTACTTCGGCTACCTGCGCGACCGTCCGGACGCCGTCGTGGCGGCCCTGCGCGCCATGGCCCTCGACGACGGCGCCGCGCTGGTGCACTGCGCGGCGGGCAAGGACCGCACCGGCGTGCTGTCGGCGCTGGCGCTGGAGGTCGCCGGGGCCACCCGCGAGGCCATCGTGCGGGACTACGTGGCCACGGGCGAGCGCCTGGAGCTGATACTCAAGCGCCTGCGCGCCAGCGACACCTACCGGGACGACCTCGACTCCCGCCCGGCGGACGACCACCGGCCCCGGGCCCGCTACATCGAGCAGTTCCTCAAGGTGCTGGACGACCGCTTCGACGGCCCGATGGGCTGGCTGCGCGGCCACGGCTGGACCGACGCCGACGACGCGGCCCTGCGCGCCCGCCTGCGCGACTGATCAGCCAGCCCAGCTGTCACCCCAGGTGGACGACCATGCGCTGGGCGGCCGACAGGTGGGCGGCCTCGATGACGGCCAGCGTGTCGATCGAGCCGCGCGGGTCGACCGGCGGCGGCGCGCCCTCGCGCAGGGCGCGCTCCACCCCGCGGTAGAAGTCCAGGTACGCGCCCGGCTCGGTGGGAACGGGCCGGGCGTCGTCGTCGGTGCCGAGCAGGCCCCAGCGGCTCTCCTCGTCGGCGCCGAAGCCGGGGGAGTCGGGGGTCAGGCCCGCCCGCAGGCGCTCCTCCTGCACGTCCATGCCGTGCTTGACGTACGCGCCCGCCGAGCCCAGCACCCGCAGCCGCGGCCCGAGCCGGGCCGCCACCGAGCTGGCCCACAGGTGGGAACGCACGCCGCCCGCGTGCCGCAGCGCGATGAACGTGTCGTCGTCGGAGGCCACGCCGGGCCGCCGCACGTCGCTCTCGCAGTAGACCTCGTGCGCCGGGCCGAACAGCTGCAACGCCTGGTCGACCAGGTGGCTGCCCAGGTCGTAGAGCAGGCCGCCGATCTCCTCCGCGCCGCCGGTCTCCCGCCAGCCGCCCTTGGGCACCGGCCGCCAGCGCTCGAACCTCGACTCGAAGCGCAGCACGTCGCCGAGCCGCCCCTCGGCGATCAGCCGCCGCACGGTGCGGAAGTCGCCGTCCCAGCGCCGGTTCTGGAACACCGTCAGCATGACGCCGGCCTGCTCGGCCAGCCGGACCAGCTCGCGGGCATCCTCGGCGGTGCGGGCGACCGGTTTGTCCACGACGACGGGCAGGCCCTCGGCGAGCGCGGCGGCGGCCATGCTCACGTGCGTGCGGTTGGGGGAGGCGACCACCACGAGGTCGCTGTGCTCCCACAGCTCACGCACGTCCGGCACGCCGGCCGCGCCGTACCGGTGGGCCACCTCGGCCTGCCGCTCCGGATTGCGCGTGACGACCGCCGACAGCCGCAGGCCCGGAGTGGCATGGACGAGCGGGGCGTGGAAGTACGCGCCCGCGGTGCCGTATCCGATCAGGCCGACCCGGATCTCGCTCATCCGCCCAGGTTAGCCGGTACGGCCCGGGCCGCCCGTCACTCGTCGTCGCGTTCGGCCAGGAAACGTTCGAACTGGGCGGCCAGCTCGTCGCCCGTGGGCATCGGGGTCGTCTCGGCCATCAGGTTCTGCCGCTCCGTGCCGCCCGCGAACGCGTCGTACTGCTGCTCCAGCCCGCTGATGGCGGTCGACAGCTCCGAGGACGCCTGGATCTGCTCCTCGATCTCCGCCGTCGTGCGGTGGGCCGCGTCGCGCAGCGCCTCCATCGGGAACACCAGGCCGGTGCCCCGCGTCACCGCCTCCAGCCCGGTCACCGCCGCCGTCGGGTACTCCGCCTGCGAGAGGTAGTGCGGCACGTGCACCGCGTACCCGACCGCGTCGTGCCCCTGCGCGCCCAGCCGCAGCTCCAGCAGCGCGGCCGCGCTCCCCGGCACCTGGACCCGGCCGAAGGCGCTGGTCTGGGAGTTGATCAGCTCGGGCCGGCTGGCGTGCATGGTGATGCCCAGCGGACGCGTGTGCGGCACCGCCATCGGGATGCCGTGCAGCGTGACGATCTTGCTCACCTTCAGCCGGTCCAGCAGCTCTCCCACCGCGCGGGTGAACAGCTCCCATTCCCGGTCCGGCTCCGGGCCGCTCATCAACAGGAACGGCGTGCCCGTGGCGTCATGGGCGACATGGACGGCGAGCTCGGGGCTCTCACACTCGACCCAGCGGTCGGTGTCGAAGGTCATGATGGGCCGCCGCGACCGGTAGTCGAGCAACCGGTCCACGTCGAACGTCGCCACGACCCGGTGCTCCAGCTCGGCCAGCAGGTGGCCCAGCGCGAGGCGTCCGGCACCGCCCGCGTCGACGAAACCGTCGAAGTGGTACAGCAACACCGGATCAGTCAACTCGGGCGCGTCGTCTGCGAGCCTGTAGAGATCCTTCGGGTCGAACACGGTTGGAC
This sequence comes from Nonomuraea sp. NPDC003560, assembly GCF_042878785.1. Lineage (NCBI taxonomy): Bacteria > Bacillati > Actinomycetota > Actinomycetes > Streptosporangiales > Streptosporangiaceae > Nonomuraea > Nonomuraea sp. NPDC003560. Next base: position 340,310 of record NZ_JBIAOF010000001.1, read on the forward strand.
AGCCTTTCCCTAGGTACTCTTCCCCAGAACCTATGGCGAGTCGGATCGATTCCGCGCAAGGCACCCTATCGAGGCACAATCCGGCATCCGGTCGGAGGCGGGGGTCCGCCCTGGCCGGCGCGGCGGCTCCAGGATGTCGTCCGCCGGTGCCGGAGGCTGGCGTTCCGGTCAATCTGGCCATCATCAAAGGTGACATTTTGCTGATGGCGGCGGCCGATCATGGTCGCGCGGAGCCCGATGAATGATCGTCGCGTCTGGATACGGCTCCGGCCGCGCCTGCGGCCGGGCGTGCGGGCCGCTCTCCGTGGGCGGGTTCACGCAGGAGTCGGCCGTGGTCAGAGCGCTGCCGGGGGCGGGAGCCGATCAGCGGGACGGCGTCCTGTCGGCATTGGACCCGGCCTCAATGTTGGCAAATGCCCAGTTTATCCACCAGTTCCCTTGGAGGGATCCATAGTGTGAAAAAGGCATTAAAGGGCTCCAAGTTGTCGAGTGTGGCCTTTTGAACAGCCGATCGTCATGCTGAAGGGCGTGGCAACTTCTGCGCATTCCTTCAGTAGGCGACCGCTCCACATCCCTCCGCTCCCATGCCCGTTCCCCAACGAGATCAACGTGCATGCCGCGGAGGTCGACGCGGAGAGCCATACGTGGCTGGCCGCCTCCAGCATGCTCAAGGACGCCGACACCATCGAGCACTTCCGGCGTTCCAAGATCGGCCTGCTCGCCGCCCGTACCAACCCCGAGGTCCCGCGCGACAGCCTCCGGCTGATCAACGACTGGTACAACTGGCTCTTCGCGTTCGACGACGCCTTCTGCGAGGGAGAGCTGATGGGGCACCGGGCCTCCGCGCTCGCCCGCGCCCTGCCGCCGCTCCTGGAGATCCTGGACGACCGCAGGAAGCCGGACGACGACGACCCCTTCGGGCTCGCCCTCAACGAACTCCTCCACCGCATCGTCTCCACCTCCACCCCGGCGCAGGTGGATCGGTGGCGCATCACGGTCAAGGAGTACCTGTTCGCCCAGATCTGGGAGGCGGCCAACCGCGAGGCCGACCTGATCCCCACCCCGCAGGACTACATCCTGATGCGCCGCATCACCGGAGCCACCTACACCTGCTTCGCCCTCATCGACGCCGGCGGCGGCTACCGCCTCGAAGCCGAGGAGTGGCACCATCCCGACGTGCGGATGTTGTCGGACCTGGCCTGCGACCTCATCGGCTGGGACAACGACCTGCTCTCCTACGCCAAGGAGTGCGACAACGACAAGGCCCGGCACAACCTCGTCACCGTGCTGGCCACCCACCGGAACCTCACCCTCCAGGACGCCCTCCTGGAGGTCTCCGACATGCACAACCAGGCGCTCGCCGCCTTCCTCGACCGGCGCGCGGCGCTGGAGAAGTGGGCCCCGCCGCCCGTCCGCACGTACGTCCGCGGCCTTGAGCACTGGGTACGCGGGCACATCGAGTTCTCGCTCGGCAGCGCGCGCTACGTGCACGCGTGGCCGGAGGGGACCCGCTGGCCCCAGGCCGTGTGAGGCCCCGGGATCAGTCCTCGGCCGGGGCGTCCAGGTCGCCGAGCGCGAGCGTGGACGCCTCGTCGAGGTCGAGCCGGGCGCCGTTCTCGAAGGCGTTCTTGTAGGCCAGCTCGCCCATCATCGACTTGCAGTCCTCGACGCACGCGTCGTGGTCGTCGGTCAGGAACGGGGCGCCCATCTGCGGCAGGCCGGCCGTCCGCCAGTTCTGCTGCAACGCGCCCAGCAGCTTGGCCGCCGTCGGCGCCTGCTTGAGCGCGATGAGGATGCGCGCGGTCGTCTCCAGCACCAGCAGCGTGCCCAGCGTGTCGTGGAAGTGCCGCTTGATCCGCAGGCCCTCGCGGGCGTTGTGCAGCGCCTCGCCCGGCCTGCCGGTCGCGAGCCTCGTGCGCGACATCGCCCACTGGGCGTACGAGCTGACCCACAGCTCGCCGCGCTCCCGGCACACCTGAAGGCAGTCCTGGAGCAGCGACTCGGCCTCGAACAGCTCGCCCTGCGCCGACAACACCAGCGACAGCTCGACGATCGCGGGCAGCAGGCCCGGGTTGAGCTCCTTGTTGTCGGTGTTGAACTCGATCGCCACGCCCAGCAGCGCGCTGGCCTTCTGCAGGTCGCCCTGGAGCAGCGCGGCCGTGCCCTGCATCTTCGAGGCCAGGATCACCGCCCTGGAGTCGCCCACCCGGACGGCCTCCGTGCTGCACTGCTCGGCCGCCGCCAGCGCGCCCTCGCTGTCACCCTGCGCGCTGCGCACGTAGGACAGCACCCACAGGGCCTTGCAGCGCTCCTTGCTCGGCGAGGGGTTGGCCTCCAGCGCGCGTTCGAGGTAGAGCCGCCCCTCCCGGACGAAACCGCAGCACACCCACATGAACCACAACGACGCCAGCAGCGTGAGCGCCGAGCCGCTGCGCATGGAGGAGGACAACGCGTGCTCCAGCGCGACCCGCACGTTGTCGTGCTCCTGACGCATGCGCACGAACCAGTAGATCTGACGCGGACCCGACCACGCGTCTTCGCTGCGCTGGGCCAGGCTCAGGTAGTACTCCAGGTGGCGCTGCCGCATCTGCTGGGCCTGGCCGAGCTTGTCCAGCCACTCCTCGCCGTACTCGGCCAGCGTGTCGATCAGCTTGTAGCGGACGCCGGAGTGGTGGCTCCTGATCATCAGGATCGACTTCTCCACCAGCCCGGTGACCAGATCGGTGATGTCCTCCGAGGGCAGGCGCCCGTCGGAGCAGACGAACCTGGCCGCGTCGAGCTCGAAGTCGCCGGCGAACACCGACAGCCGCGCCCACAGCAGCCGCTCGGCGGGCTCGCACAGCTCATGACTCCAGCCGATCGCCGCCCGCAGCGTCGCATGGCGCGGCAGGGCCGTACGGCTCGCGCCGGCCAGCAGGCTGAACCGGTCGGCCAGCAGCCCGAGGATCTGCTCCACCGACAGGGCGCGCAGCCGCACCGCCGCCAGCTCGATCGCCAGCGGGATGCCGTCGAGCCTGCGGCACAGCTCGGCCACCGCGCCGATGTTGTCCTCGTCGAGCTGGAAGTCGGGCACGACCGCCCCGGCCCGCAGCGCGAACAACTGCACCGACTCGTTGGTGAACAGGTTCTCCGTCGGGTCGTCGCCGGGCACCACCAGCGGCGGCACCGGCACCACCTGCTCGTACGGCAGGTGCAGCGACTGCCTGCTCGTGGCCAGCACCTTCAGGTTGGGCGCGGCCTCCAGCAGCTCGTGGACCAGCTCGGCGCAGCCCTGCACGAGGTGTTCGCAGGTGTCGATGATGAGCAGCATGTCGCGTTCGCCGACCCACTCCGACAACGACTCCGACTCCGCCCGCGAGGACTGGTCGGCGATGCCGAGCGCCGAGGCGATCGTGTGCTTGACCATGCCCGCGTCCTGCAGCCGGGCCAGGTCGGCGAACCACACGCCGTCGGGGTACTGCGTGCGGACCTGGTGCGCCAGCCGCAGCACCGTGCGCGACTTGCCCACCCCGCCGATGCCGGTGACGGTCACCAGCCGGGACTCGGCGAGATGCCGCTTGAGGTTGGCGAGTAACCGGGTCCGCCCCACGAAGCTGGTGAGCTCCGCCGGTAGATTGCCTTCTCTCCGCCAGCCTGTAGGGGTGGCCATGCGCAGCCTCACGGGGGATAGGCGACACCTGCCCTGGCATCGTACCGCCGGGCACAAGGGCTGTCCGTGGAGCCGGGAAGACGACCGGTGTTGGTTTGTACGTCTCGGTAGCATGTTTTCCGTGGACGAATTTCTCCCGGAGCAGACTTCGGACGACACCGACCTCGGCTGGGGCGACTGGCGTGAAGCCGACGCCGACGCCTTCTACCTCGACAACAAGCCTCCGCACTGGGGCTGACCTGGCCGCCCGCGCCGCCCTGTGGCCGGGCGCCCACCTTCCTGGCTCCCGGCCGTTCCCGAAACGGCCCGCCTGATCCCCCTTTCCGGCCCATCACACTCAGGCCCGCCCTATCCGGGTACGTAACTTTGTATCCCGCCGAATCCCACTCGCCCCATTAGGGCGTGCCTCAAAGGATCGTCAGCCGGTCAATGACGGCGGCTTTCGTGAGGCGGACAGCGGGTTTGCCGTACCGGGCGGCGATACCGCGATGACGTTCGAGCCGATCGATGCCATGAGCGCTCGTCGGCACGTCACAATCGACGGCTGAACGGGCGCGGCGGCCGGCCACGTCAAAGGACGGCGAGCGGCCTTCCCGGCCTTCCCGGCCTTCGTGACCTTCGCGGCCGCGACGCCGCTGCCAGGCGGCGATGCGGTCGCCCATGCAGGCCACCACGGCTCCGGGCCGGGCCTGGTCCGGGGTGGGGTGCGCGGATGGCGTGCAGCACGTGAGGCAGGCGGGTCCAGCCGGGGATGCTCCCCGCCGGTGACCACGAAGGCGCGCGGGGCCGTCAGTCGATGTCACCGGCCGCCTCTGCTCGTGCAGGTGAGTCGGCACAGGCCAGCTCTTTGCACCTGACCCGAGCAGCGCTCGGCTACCTGCCGACGCCACCCGCGCGGACCGTCTCGCTCACCCGGGCCGGTGAGGTGCGCCAGGGGGCGCCGTGGCCGGGGAGCACCCAGGACGCCGGCAGCCGGGCGATCCGGTCAAGGGAGACGAGTGCCTGGGCCGGGTCGTCGGTGAAGGGGGCCGGTTGGGGGCCTTCGCGGCCGGTGAGGACGTGCCGGGTGGTCAGGGCGTCCCCGACGAAGACGGCGTCGGCGAGCGGGACGTGCACCGCCACGCTCCCGGGCGAGTGCCCCGGCATGCCCACGATCACCGGGCTCCCGGGCAGGTCCAGGACGTCGCCGTCACCGATCTCGGTGACCTCGCGGACGTGGCGGGTGCGCAGCCCGTTCTTGCCCAGCGAGTAACTCAGGAATCCCAGCGCGGGACCGAGCCGCACAGGCCCCACCGCGACCTTGGGCTTCTGCCCGGTACGGGCGCGGACGGCGTCGGCGGCGTGCACGAACACCGGCACCCCGTGCTCACTTCGCAGGCGTTCGGCGAAACCGAGGTGGTCGGAGTCGCCGTGGGTCAGGACGAGTCCCCGGATGTCGTCCACGGACTTGCCGATGGAACGGAGTTCGCGCTGCAGATCCCGCCAGTGGCCGGGCAGCCCGGCGTCGATGAGCGTGATGCCCTCGGCGGTGTCGACGAGATAGCAGGCCACGACGTCGTTGCCGAGGCGATGCAGATGGGGAGCGAGTTTCATGGGACCTCCGGGCGCCGGGGCGCCGATCGTGTAACGGGTGGATGTCTGCCGCACGCGCCTCGCCTCAGAGCATTCCGTGCGGGACGCGCGCCGCTTCCGGCACCGGCTGCACCACGTCCCAGTGCTCGACGATCTGCCCGCCGGCCAGCCGCCAGATGTCGACGACGGCGACGCCGCGCGGGTCGTCGTCCGTGGTCATGAGGTAGTGCATCACCACGTGATCGTCGTCGGCGATGACCCGCTTGAGGTCGAGCCGGGCACGCGCCACGGGAGCCTCGGCGATGTGGGCGATGAACGCGTCCCGCCCGGACGGGTTGCCCGGGCTGTGCTCGACGAAGTCCTCGTGCAGGAGCGTGCGGAGCACGTCGATGTCCCCGGCCGCGAACCGGGTGAAGCCGTCGAGGACCAGGTGCTTGTTGCGGGTGGTCGTGCTGCTGTCGTTCATGGGGGACACCGTCGCAGCGCGCGCCCGGGGGTGTCGATTACATGGCATGTAATCGCGCAGGTCAGCGGGGTGCGACGATAATCGCCGGATGAACCAGGACCGGCCGATCGGCGAGTTGCTGCGCGAGTGGCGACGCCGCAGGGGGCTCAGCCAGCTCGATCTGGCGCTGCAGGCGGACGTGTCCGCCAGGCACGTCAGCTTCGTCGAGACGGGACGGACCATCCCCAGCAGCGCGATGGTGCTGCGTCTCGCCGAGCATCTGGGGGTCCCGCTGCGGGAGCGCAACCGCCTGCTGGTCGCGGCCGGTCACGCGCCCGTCGTCCGCGAACGGCCGCTGAAGGACCCGCACCTGGCCTCGGCGCGGAACGTCCTGGAGCAGATCCTGCGCGGGCACGAGCCGTATCCGGCGCTGGCCGTGGACCGGCACTGGAACCTGCTGTTCGCCAACTCGGCGATCGACGTCTTCCTGGAAGGCGTCGACGCGGCGCTGCTCCGGCCGCCGGTCAACATGATGCGGCTCGGTCTGCACCCGGGCGGGTTCGCCTCGCGGTTGCTCAACCTCGGGCAGGTCCGCGGATTCCTGCTGCCCCGGCTCGCCCGCCAGGTCGCGCAGAGCGGGGACGCCGAACTGAGCGCGCTGTACGAGGAGGTGCTGTCCTACGGTCCCGCGGGCGATCCGCGGCCACCGGATCCGGCCGAGATCGCGCTGCCCGTCCGCATCCGCCACCGCGGCGCGGAGTTGTGTTTCATCAACACCATCACGACGTTCGGCGCGGCCTTCGACGTCACGCTTGAGGAGATCGCCGTCGAGGCGTACTTCCCCGCCGACGACGACACCGCCCGCTTCTTCAGGACGGCGGCCACAGAACCCTCCGCCTGACGCCGTCCGTGCCGGCGCCACGGCCTTCCGCGACGTCTCAGACTTTTTCAAAATTCTTCGGGACGCGTGTCGATCCGCCCCCGTCCCGTTCGACGCGTCGATGAAAGGAAGGGGACGGGCACGGATCCGGCCCCCGCGACACGTCTCGAAAGGACGACCGGCGACATGCAGAAGATCACGACCTACCTGTGGTTCGACAACCAGGCCGAAGAGGCGGCCGAGTTCTACACCTCGATCTTCGCCGACTCCCGCATCCTGGAGGTCCAGCGCTACCCCGAGGGCGCCCCCGGGCCTGCCGGGCAGGCCATGGTGGTCTCCTTCGAGCTGGCCGGGCAGCGCTTCCTCGCCCTGAACGGCGGCCCGCAGTTCACCTTCACCGAGGCGATCTCCCTCTACGTCGACTGCGCCTCCCAGGAGGAGGTCGACGACCTGTGGGCCAGGCTCACCGACGGCGGCGAGGAGTCGCAGTGCGGCTGGCTGAAGGACCGGTACGGCCTGTCGTGGCAGATCGTCCCGAGGGCGCTGCAGGAGCTGATGAGCGTGCCGGACCCGGCCGCCGCCCAGCGGGTCGCGCAGGCCATGCTGGGCATGCGGAAGATCGAGATCAAGGGCCTGGAGGACGCCGCCAAGGGCGTCAGCTGACCACGTCCTTGCGCCGGAACCTGCGGAAGGCCACGGCGATCAGGATCGCGGCATAGGTGATCGACACCGAGGCGCCCTTGGCCATCCCGCTCCAGTCGAGCTCGGGGGCCAGGGCGTCCAGCCACGCGTTGTTCCAGAACGTCGGCAGGAACTCGCGCAGCGTGCCCAGCGCCTCGACCGCCTGCAGGATGGTGCTCACGATCCACAGGCCCACCGCCCCGCCCACCGCGCCGAGCGGCGAGTCGGTCACCGTGGAGACCAGGAACGCCAGGGCCGCCACCACGAGCTGGCTGACCAGCGCGTAACCGATCACGATGCCGAACCGGGGCAGCACGTCGAGCGCCGGGATCGTCTCGCCGGTGCCGGGCACCTGGATGTCGTGCCAGCCGAACGCGACCGTGCCGGCCAGCAGCGCCATCAGCGGCAGGCAGATCACCGCCGCAGCCGAGAAGCCGAGCGCCACGATCAGCTTCTGGCGCAGCAGGCGGTCGCGGGGGACCGGCGCGGCCAGCAGGTAGCGCAACGACGACCAGTTGGCCTCGGCGGCCACCGTGTCGCCGCAGAACAGGGCGACCGCCACCACCAGCAGGAAGCTCGCCGACACCGACAGGGCGAACGCGGCGAAGTTCAGGCCGCTCGCGGTGGCCAGGTCGCTGATCCGCACCGACGACGGCCCCTGGTTGCCGGACTGCGGCCCGAACTGGAACGCGATCACCAGCACCCACGGCAACGCCAGCAGCAGCCCGAACATGACCAGCGTCCGCCGCCGCTTGAACTGCCTGACGATCTCCACGCGCAGCGGCAGCGTGCGGCGCGGCGCGTAGCCGGGCGCGGCGGTCATGATCTGTCTCCGATGAGGTCGAGGAACACGTCTTCCAGGCGCGGACCGCCGTGCCCGTTGCCGTTGCCCGCCGCCGAGCTCAGCAGCCGCGACACGGGCCCGGTGGAGACCAGCCGGCCGCGGTGCATGACGACCACGTGGCTGCAGGTCTGCTCCACCTCCGCCAGCATGTGGCTGGAGACGATGACGGTACGGCCGTCGCGCGCGTAGCGCTTGAGCACCTCGCGCATCTCCCGGATCTGGGGTGGGTCGAGACCGTTGGTGGGCTCGTCGAGCACCAGCAGGTCGGGCAGGCCGAGCATGGCCTGGGCGATGGCCAGCCGCTGGCGCATGCCCTGGGAGTAGGTGCGCACCGCGCGGTCGAGCGCCTTGCCCAGGCCCGCGATCTCCAGCGCCTCCTCGAAGTGGGCGTCGGCGGCGGGACGGCCGGTGGCCGCCCAGTAGAGCTCGATGTTGTCGCGGCCGGACAGGTGGGGCAGGAAGCCGGGACCCTCCACGAACGAGCCCAGCCTGGACAACACGGGCGCACCGGGGGTGACGGGGTCGCCGAAGATCCGGATCTCGCCGGAGTCGGGGCGGATCAGGCCCATCATCATCCGCATCGTGGTCGTCTTGCCGGCGCCGTTGGGGCCGAGGAGGCCGAGAACCTGGCCCTGCTCGACCCGGAACGACAGCCCGTCGACGGCCCGCTCGCCGTTGCGGTACGCCTTGGTCAGCCCGACGATCTCCAACGGCACCTCACGCCCGCCGTCACCGCCCGGCAGCTCACGCCCGCCGTCACCGCCCGGCGCCTCCGACGTCCCGTCGCCGTTCGGGCTCACGCCGGCCTTCGCCGCCGAGCCGCGGCCCGAGGGACGGCCGGTGGCCAGGAGGACGGCGGCGGCGAGCACGGCGGCCAGCGGCATCGCCCACACCCACCAGGCCACCCCGGTCGGCGGCGCGGCGAGCGTGCGGACCGTGGGGACGGCCAGCGTGGGCGAGGCCAGGGAGACGCCGAACGCGGCGGGCTCGGCCGGGGTCGCGAACCCCATGTCCGTCGTGGTCACGACCAGCCGCAGCCGGTGGCCCACGGCGAACCGGTGGTCGACGGCCGGCAGGGTGACCGTGGCCTCGGCCGAGCCGGCCCCCTCGGGGATCGTGACCCGGAACGGCGCCACCAGCCCGGCAGGCAGCGCGGGCGGCTGGACGGCGTCGGCGACGTCGTAGAGCTTGGCGAACAGGGTCGCCTGGCCCTTGCCCGACACCTTGACCTTGACCGTGGGGCTGCCGGTGAGCTGGAGCGGGGCGGTGAGCGGCGGCGACTCGAACGCCGCGCTCTGGCCGGGCATGTCGATGGACACGCCCGTGCCGCCGCCCTGGCCGCTCAGCAGCCCCCCGACGCCGGGAACGGTCGAGATCGAGGCGGGGGCGCCGCCGGGCGGGTTGACGACGTTCTGCTCGGGGCCGGCGAGCTGCACCGTGGCGGTGTCGGTGCCGGCCAGGCCGGGGTAGGCGGCGGCCTCGGGGTGGAGCCTGACGCGCTGGCGGGTGCCGGGGTCGCGGCCGCCGTCGCGGGTGACGGTGAACGCGCTCACCGCGGGCGCGGCCTCGCGCTTGAGGTGGCGGGCGAACCAGGCCGAGGACTGGTCGTAGAGCCAGTCGGCCTCGCCGTTGCCGCCGTCGTGCCCGCCGTCGAACCAGGCCATGCTCACCGGCGTGCCGGCGGCGGCGATGGCCCGGGCGTTGGCGTCGGCGTGGGCGAGCGGGAACAGGGAGTCGCGCTGGCCCTGGAGGAGCAGGGTGGGCGCCTTGATCCGGCCGGCCACGGTGACCGGGCTGGATCTGCGCAGCAGCGCGACGGCCTCGGGCGTGGCCCGGCCGTCTTCGGCGACCTGCTGGTAGATCGCGCAGATCGCCGGCAGGAAGCGGCCGCACCTGGCCTGCTCGACGGTCAGCGGGGCGGCGGCCTCGCGGCGGGACTGGGCGGCGAAGGTGTCGAGGGAGACGCCCTGGCCGAAGAAGATGCCCGCCCACATGCGCTTGAACACGCCGTCGGCCACGCCCTGCCCGATCGCGGCCTGCGGGCCCGTGGCGGACCCGGCGGCGGCGTTGGGGAAGAGGGCGTCGGCCAGGTCGGCCCAGGTGATCTGCGGGACGATGGCGTCGACGCGCTGGTCGTAGGCGGCGGCCATCAGGGCGATGGCCCCGCCGTACGAGCCGCCCGTGATGCCCACGCGCGGGTCGCCGGCGGCGTCGAGCCGCACCTCGGGCCGCCTGGCCAGCCAGTCGACGAGCTGCTTGACGTCTTTGACCTCGTAGTCGGGCGAGTTGAGCGCGATCTCGCCCGTGGAACGGCCGAAGCCGCGCGCGGACCAGGTCAGCACGGCGTAGCCGTCCTGGGCCAGGCGGGCGGCCTGCTGGCGGACGCTCTGCTTGCTGCCGCCGAACCCGTGGGCGACCAGCACGGCGGGCGCCTTCCCGCCGCCGGCGGGCGGGAAGAACGTGGCGTCGAGCTCCACCCGCTGGTCGTCGGCGGGCCCGTCGACGACCGTGATCCGCTGGTCCTGACCGCGCGCCTCCGCGGTGGACGGCCACACCAGCCACGTCGTCACCCCGATGACGGCGAGCACCGCGACCAGCGCGGCCACACGTTTCATGGCGGTGAGCCTACTTTCCGCACCTGAGAGATCCCTGAGACGGCCCTCAGCCGAGGATCGCGTAGACGGTGGAGGCGTGCGCGGCCGGATCGCCGTCGCCGTCGGGCGTCAGCGTGACCTCCGAGAAGGCCAGCGAGCGCCCCAGCTTGGTGACGCGCACGTCGAGCAGCACGTCGCGGCCCACCACCGGCCGCTGGAACGTGGTCGACTGCTGCACGGTGGTCATCGGCACGAACCCGCCCCTGGCGGAGGAGATCGCGACGACGGTGGCGGTGTCGGCGGCGGCCATCATCGCCTGGCCGCACAACCCGCCGCCTTCCCTGGCCAGAGAGTCGGACCAGGGGAGCCGGACGACGGCGTGGCGCTCGCCCACCTCCTCCACCCGCAGCCCGAGCTCCTGGATCCAGGGAGCGAAGTATTGCCGGAGAATCGCCTGTGCGTCTTCTGGAGTCACGCGCTCATCATGCACGCTGTAGGGCATGGCGGAGGAGCGGAGCGAGCGTCCTGTGGACAACCCAGAGCGGGGGGAGCGTCCTGTGGACAACCCCGGGCAGGGGGAGGAGCGTGACCTGGCCGAGGTGTTCCTGCCGTCCACCTACGCGGCGGGCGTCCCCTACGACCTGTACGCCCGGCTCCGCCGGGAGAGCCCGGTCTGCTGGATCCCCGAGCCGGCCGTCGGCCCCTGGCGCGAGGGGCCCGGTTACTGGGGCGTGTTCCGGCACGCCGACGTCAAACGGGTGCTGCGCAGCCCCGACGACTTCTCCTCCCACCTCGGCGCCACCCAGATCCGCGACCCCGACACCCCTGCCGACCTGGAGTTCGTCCGGTCGATGATGCTCAACATGGACCCGCCCGAGCACTCCAGGCTGCGCCGGATCGTGGCGGCCGCCTTCACGCCGCGCGCGGTCCGCGCCCTGGAACGCACGATCAAGGACCGGGTGGCCGCGCTCCTCGCGCCCGGTGAATGCGACTTCGTCGAGGTGGCCGCCGACCTGCCGGTCTGGACGCTGGCCCACGTGATGGGCGTGCCCGAGCAGGACAGGCGGCTGCTGTACGACTGGGCCTCCCGCGTCATCGGCTACCAGGACGACGACTACGCCGGCCTGTCCACGGCCGAGGTCGAGTCCCTGACCCCCGTGGGCCGGCTGGCGGTCGCCGCCCGTCCCGAGCTCGAACCGGGCATGAACCCCAGGTCCAGGGCCGCGCTGACGGACATGTTCGCCTATGCCCACGCCCTGGCCGACACCCCGCACGAGTCCGTCATGTCCGCCATGAGGAAGGGCGGCCTGACGGAGGCCGAGTTCGAGAACATGTTCTTCCTGTTCGCCGTCGCCGGGAACGAGACCCTGCGCAACGGCATCCCCGGCGGCCTGCTCAGCCTGCTGCGCCACCCCGCCGAGCTGGCCCGGCTGCGCGCCGACCCGTCGCTGCTGGAGTCCGCGGTCGAGGAGATGCTGCGCCACTGGCCCCCGGTGATGGACTTCCGCCGCACGGCCACCCGCGACCTGACGCTCGGCGGCCGGCGCATCCAGGCGGGGGAGAAGGTGGTCGTCTACCACGCCTCGGCCAACCGCGACCCGGCCGTCTTCGCCGACCCCGACCGCTTCGACGTCGCCCGCACCCCCAACGACCACGTCAGCTTCGGGTTCGGCCCGCACTTCTGCCTCGGCGCCCACCTCGCCCGCGTCCAGCTCCGGGCGGTCTTCGCCGAGCTGCTCGCCTGGGACGTCGAACTTACCGGCCCCCCGGTACGCCTCACCTCCAACTTCCAGAACGGCCTCAAACACCTCCCGGTACGCCTGACCCGCCGCCCGGCCTGAAGGCCGCCGCTCATCCAGACAAATGGGACATCTGAGACCGATGGGCCGGATGACCGTAAGATTTGCGCCGTGAAGTCACCAGCATCGTTCAAGAAGGCCGCGGCATGGGCCTTGCCGTACTGGACCAGAGGCCAGGCGGGGCGCGAGACGCCGCAAGACCTGTTCCGGGTTCTCTACTTCGGATGGCTGGTGGCGCTCACGCTCAAGCTCCTCGGCTCGGCCTGGGACGTCTCGTGGCACTTCAAATGGCTGCGCGACGACCTCGCCCCGCCCCACCTGCTCAACTCCGCCGGCACCGCCCTCGTCGTCGTGCTGGCCGTCGTCCACGGCTACACCGGCTACGGCGTCGACAAGGCGGCGCTGCGGCTCATCCAGTGGGGGACCGGGATCTTCCTCGTCGCGGTGCCGCTCGACCTGATCAACCACCGCGTCAACGGGCTCGACATCACCTCGTGGAGCCCGTCGCACATCATGCTCTACGTCGGAACGTTCTTCATGATCATGGGTGTGATCAGGGGCTGGTTCATGGGCGCGCCCCCCGGCCGGGAGCGCACGGTCGTGCTGGGCGCCTTCCTCGCGTTCTTCCTGGAGAACGTGCACTTCCCCGAGCAGCACCAGGAGTACGGCATCCTGTCGCTCGGCGCCTGGGACAACCAGGCCACCTACGCCGAGCCGATCCTGCTGCGCTTCGCCGCAGACCAGATGGGCCGTCCGGTCGACCGGATCATGATGGCCGGGTTCACCCTGCCGGTGCCCGACTACCTCTACCCGGTCTACGCCGTCGTCGGCGGGCTGTCGGTGCTGGTCGCGGCCAGGCTGCTGATCGGCAGGTTCGGCGCGGCGACGCTGGTGGCCGGCGCGTACGTCGGATTCCGCACGCTGATCTGGCCGCTGCTCACCTTCGGCGGCTTCCCGCCGTCGGCGGTGCCGTTCTTCTTCGTGGCGGCCGGGCTGCTGGTGGACCTGGCGTTCCTGGTGCGCGTCCCGGCCGTGCGCGCCGTCGTGGGGGCGGCCGTGGTGACCGCCGGCGCCTACGGCGCGCTGGTCGCGCAGAACGCGGCCCTGGGCCCGGTCTACGGCGCGATCAAGGGCCAGACCGGCCTGTACGGAGCCCCGCCCCTGGTCACGTCGTCGGCCCTGTGGGCCGGGCTCGGCCTGATGGTCGCCTGGCTGGCCGCCGAATGGCTCGCCGGGCGGCGCGACCGGCGGGCTCAGCCGATCGAGGCCCGGGTGATCGCGACCGCCACCCCGTAGGCCAGCCCCATCACGCCCACCTCGGCCGCCGTCCAGCTCACCAGGGCGGTGGCCCCGCCGCGGCGGATCACCGGCAGCAGGCGGAAGCGGATGTGGGCGGCCAGCGGCACCAGCAGCGCCACCAGCGCCGTCTTGATCACCACGAGCACGCCGTAGTGGCTGGTCAGGATCGCGCCGGGCAGCTCGACGCCGGGCGTGAGGGCCATCGTGCCGAGCCCCGTGACCAGCCCGGACAGCGAGACCAGGAGCAGGCAGACGGTGGCCATCCTGGAGAACTTCGGCAGCGCCACGGCCAGCAGCCCCCGGTGGGGGGCGACGAACACGGCCGTGGCGGCCAGGCCGCCCGCCCAGGCCGCCGCGCCCATCACGTGGATCTCCATCGAGATCATGATGGGGTCGTGCCAGACGGAGTTGACCGCGTGCCCGGTGACCGGGATGGGCAGCAGCCCGAACAGCGCCACGATGATCCGCAGCTCCGCGGGCACCTTCTCGCCGAACCTGACCGCCATCAGCCCGATGCCCGCCGCCGCCAGCGCGCACGCCGCGCTGAAGAGCAGCCCCTGCCCGGTGCCGACCTCCTCGACGTAGGAGGCGATCAGGCCGAACGTGGGCACCCGGCCCGGATTGAGCTCGGCCGTCTGGAACACGATGGTGAGCAGCGCGCAGATCGCCCACGCCCAGGCCGCCAGCACGGCGAGCGGACGCACCCGGCGCAGCACCGGCTCGGTGGCGTCGGGGTCGTCGAAGCCGAGCAGCTTGGGCACCAGGCTCAGGCCGACCACGGCGACGGCGGCCAGGTCGAGCAGCACCCGGACGACCGGCAGGCCGTAGGCCACGACCGGCCCCGGCATGGGGATGCCCGGCACGGACTCCTGCGCGGTGAACGTGGACGCCGCCACGGCGGCGACGATCCCGCACACGACGAAGGCGCCGACGACGAGCCGCCCGCCAAGCGCCTGCTGCCCGGAACGGGAGGAGACGGTCGCGGTCACGCCCGCGTCCCGCCCTCGGACGAGGCGGCGCCCTCAGCGGGCTCGGCGGCGGCGGAGGTCGCCGACGTGGCCGAGGTGTCCGCCGGGTCCGCGCCGGCGGGGGTGGCGCGGCGGAGGGCGACGGCGGTGCCCGCGGCCAGCAGCAGCAGCGCGGCCACGATCCACACGACGGCCATGCCGGCCCCGCCGTTGGCCGCCGCCTCGGCCGCCTCGGCGCTGTCGCCCTGCTCGGCCTGCCCGGCCGAGACGCCGGTGGCGGAGGCGGCCATGGTGAAGCTGATCTTCCCGGTCACCGGATGGCCGTCGGAGGACAGGATCCGGTAGCCCACCACGTACGAGCCGCCCGCGGGCAGCGGCCTGACCTTGACGGAGACCCGCTCGGCGGCCACCTCCGCCGCGCCGTCGGCCCACGAGGAGCCGTCCGCCCCCGTCACGCCCACCTGCGCGTAGCCCTGGCGCACCGCCTGGTCGAACACCAGCGTCACCCGCGCGGGCGAGGCGGACAGCGTGGCGCCGTCCTTCGGATCGCTGCCGACCAGCACGTTGTGCGCCTGTGCGGGAAGGGCGAACCCGACCGCGGCGCACGCGAGCAACAGGACCGTGAGTAGCCGCCTCACCGATCAAAACCTTCCATCGAACGAGTCTCGAACCCGTATATGGTCCCACCCATGACGGACCTCTTCGGCGGCGCGGCGCCCTACTACGCCAAGTACCGGCCCGGGCACGGCGATCCGGCCATCGACCGGCTGGCCCGCGCGTTCGGTCCGGACGGCGTCGTGCTCGACCTCGGCTGCGGCCCGGGGACGATCGCGATCCCGCTGGCCGGGCGGGTGCGCGAGGTGCTGGCCGTGGACCCCGACGAGGAGATGCTGGCCGAGGGGCGGCGGCTGGCGGCGGGCGTGCCCGGCGTCCGCTGGCTGCGCGGCGACTCGACAACGCTGCGGGAGCTGCCGCCGTTCGGTCACGTCGTGATGGGCCGGTCGTTCCACTGGATGGACCGCCGCGCGGTGCTGGCCGACCTCGACGCGCTGCTGCCGCCCGGCGGCGTCGTCGCCCTCGTCGGCCCGACCCGCGACCCCGCCGAGGAGCCGTGGGAGCCGGTCATGCGCCGGGTGCGCGAGGAGTTCGGGGCGAACACCTGGACGGCCGCCGGCTCCTTCCAGCGGACCGGCGAGCACCACCACGACGTGCTGGCCGCCTCGCCCTTCGCCGAGCTGGAGTCGAGCCGGTACGAGCACCGCCTGGCCTACGACCTCGACGCCGTGCTCGGCCTGCAGCTCTCCTACTCCTACACGGCCCCGGCCAGGCTCGGCGACCGCCTGCCCGCGTTCGTCGAGGCGGCCAGGGCCGCCCTGCTGGCCGCCGAGCCGTCGGGCCGCTGGGAGCTGACGACGACCACCGAGGTCCTCATCGCCCGGCGTCCGGCCTGACCGGTCCGGTGGCCCGGACGGACGGGCCTCAGCGCCGGGTGAGCCGCCGGACCGCGAGGCCCGCCACCCGCACCGCCGCCGACGGCCACAGCCGGGCGGCGCGCCAGGCGATCCGGCCCGAGGCCGGCGCCACGATCAGCGCCTTGTTCCTGGCCACCCCGCGCAGGATGTCCCCGGCCAGCGCGTCGACGGGATAGAGCCGCCCCTGCGCCCGCACCGCCGCGCTCCTGGCGTGGGCGGCGATCTCGTTCTGCGGCAGCCCCGGGTTGGCGTGGTCGAGCAGCGGCGTGTCGATGAACCCCGGGCAGACCACGCTCACCCGCACCCCGTACGCGGCCGCCTCGGCCCGCAGCGCCAGCGAGAGCCCGACCACGGCGTGCTTGCTCGTCGTGTACGGCAGCATCAGCGGCGCGGGCACCAGCCCGGCCAGCGACGCGGTGTTGACGATGTGCCCGAAGCCCTGGTCCACCATGATCGGATAGGCCGCGTGCACGCCGTGGACGACGCCGCGCAGGTTCACGTCGATCGTCCGGTTCCAGTGGTCGAGCGTCAGCTCGCGGGTGCGGCCGCCGACCGCGATGCCGGCGTTGTTGAACAGGAAGTCGAGCCGCCCACGTTCGGCCTTCACCCGGGTGACCAGCGCGGCCACGGCCTCGGCGTCGGTGACGTCGAGCCGGGCGAACTCCAGCCCGGAGTCGGCGGCGGCCTGCTTGCCCGCCCGCTCGTCGACGTCGGCGATCACCACCGTCACGCCCCTGCGCCGCAGCTCCCGCGCCACCGCGAGGCCGATCCCGGAGGCGCCTCCGGTCACCACCGCGACCTTCACCGGCCCGGCTCCGCCCATATCCCCATGGCCTGCCAGACCTTCCTGCTGACGACGTTGACGAGCCCGATCTCGGCGCACAGCTCGCGCGTGCGGCCGACCGAGTCGCGGATCTCACGCCGGGCGGCCGGGTTGTCGCGGTAGATCTCGGCCACGACCTGCGGCGGGACGCGGAAGTGCCTGATCAGCGGGCCGGGCGGCGCGAGCATGATGCGGGCCATCACGCCGAGCACGACCGGCGAGATCACGCTCAGCAACATCCGCCGGTGGCGGGGCATGCGCGGCACGCGGTCGCGGAGGTAGTGGCGGGCGAAGGAGATGTGCCTGGCCTCCTCCGCGATGTGGATGCGCATGATCGTCTCTTCCAGCGGATGGTGGGCCCGGCCGTCCTTCAGCACCTTACGCTGCACGTGGTCGATCGGGTCCTCGCCACCCAGGACGAAGACGAAGAACAGCTCGGTGGAGATCAGCGGGATCCAGGGCGCGATCTGGGCGACCAGGGACAGCGGCCGCGGCATGCCGCGTATCGGGAGCTTCGTGCGGTTCACGAACTCCTGGAACATCATCCCGTGATGTCCCTCTTCGATGGTCTCGTGGTAGACGTACCGGAACTCGGGGGAGCCGTTCGGCAGGCGGTAGGCGTAGTTGAGCAGGCCGCGCTTGAGCAGGTTCTCGAACTGCAGGCCGATCTTCATGGCGGTGGCGACCCGCCACAGGCCGATCCTGGCGCGGACCTCGGGGGAGCGGCTGCGGTACCACGGGTGGCCGCCCAGCTTGTCGACCTCGGGCAGCTCCCAGCGCGGGTCGGCCTGGTCCACGCGGAACTCCGGGTCGTCCCACGGGATGTCGCGGTAGGGCTCCCAGTGTCTGTCGACCGACGCCTTCGACAGGCGTTCGACGACGGCCTCGTAGGCGGTGCGGTCGGCGATCCTCTCGTCGTTCTCCCTGGCGGCGGCAGAGCTCGGTGCGGATGTCATCGCGGGTGCTCCTCTCCTCGCCCTTGTAATTGTACGAAGGATCCAATAGGCGTGGAAGAGGGGCCCGGGTCACAGGTTCTCGACGGGCAGCCCCAGCTCTCCGGCGACCGCCGTACGCAGCAGGACGGCGGCCCGGCGGCGCGAGAGCATGTGGGGATGCACGTGCGTCTGGACCGCCAGGCCGTCGATGAGCGCGAAGATCCGCCAGGCCGCCTCCTCCGGATCGCCGCAGGCGAACGCGCCGGAGCGCACGCCGTCCTCGATGATCGAGCGCAGCAGCGAACGGCTGCGCGCGTCGATCCGGCGGGAGATCTCCGCCAGCTCCGGGCTGCGCATCGCCTCGGCCCAGGCGTCGATCCACAGCCGCCACTCGTCCGAGGGGATCACCGGCGAGCAGCGCCGCAGCAGGGCGCGCAGCCGTTCGAGCGGGCCGGCGGGGGACTCCTCGATGTCGGACAGCGCATCCAGATGCAGCCTGGCCGCGTAGCCGAACGCCTGCGCGAACAGCCTGTCCTTGGTGTCGAAGTGGTAGAAGAGCAACGCCTGGCTGACGCCCGCCGCGCGGGCGATGTCGAGGGTCCGGGTGTGACCGAACCCCTGCTCGGCGATCACTTCGCAGGCCGTCTTGAGGAGGTCTTCGCGCCTTAATCGGCTGAAAGTGGGTGTCACAGCGAGTAACTCTAACTACTGATCAACGGTATTTGTAGGACAAACCGGGCGCCGCGTTCGGAGGGCTCGATGGTGAGCGTGCCCTCGTGGGCCTCGGCGATCTCGCGGGCGATGGGCAGGCCGAGCCCGGTGCCGCCGGCGTCGCGGCGGCGGGAGTCGGCCAGCCGGATGAACCGCCGGAAGACGGCTTCGCGCTGGTCGGCGGCGATGCCGGCGCCGTCGTCGAGCACCTCCAGCACCGCCCGTCCCTCGTGTTCACCCACAGTCACAGTGATCATGGTATCGGCGTGCCTCTCGGCGTTGTCGAGCAGGTTCGCCAGCAGGCGGGACAGCCGCAGCGCGTCGCCCTCGACGACCACCCCCGAGCGCAGCCGCGTCTCCACCGGCTTGCGCTCCGGACGGCGGAGCAACTCCTCGCGCACCAGCCTGGCCAGGTCCACCGGCTCCCGGCGGCCGGGCGCGCCGGCCTCCAGCCGGGCCAGGGTCAGCAGGTCGCCGACGATGTTCTGCAGGCGGTCGAGGCCCTCAAGTACGCGCCGGCCGGTCCGGGGCCAGTCGGTCTCCTCGGGGGCGAGCATCGCCTCCTCGACCTGCGTGCGCATCGCCGCGATCGGGCTGCGCAGGTCGTGGGAGGCGTCGGAGGCGAACCTGCGCTGCTGCTCCACCGCGCGTTCGAGCCGGTCGAGGGTCTCGTTCACGGTACGGGCGAGGTCGTCGAGCTCGTCCCGGTGCCGTCCCCTGGGCACCCGGCGGCCGAGGTCGGTGGCGGTGATCTCGGCCAGTTCGTCCCTGATCGCCCAGACCGGGGTCAGCGCCTTGCGCGCGGTCAGCCAGGCCACGCAGGCCGTGACGGCGGCCAGCAGCAGCACGCCGAGCGCGGTGGCCGGCGGGTACCAGGGACTGATGTACCAGGGGAGCTGGGGGGTGTAGGCGTAGATCATCCAGGGTCTGCCGCCGACGTGCGCCCGGAAGCCGACGGTGATCAGGCAGTGGACGCCGCGCAGCCGGTTCGTGCAGGACGTGGTGTCGAGACGGGCGTCGGCGCCGGTGGCGGTGCTGGTGCTGAGCGGCGGCTGACCGGTCAGGCGCGGGCTGGCCTGCCGGATCCGGCCGTCCGCGTCGACGACCTGGATGAGGTCGGTGCCCTCGGTGACGGCCACGGGCCGCAGGCGGCCGGGCGCGTCCCGCTCGACGACGAAGGCGATGCGGCGGGCGGCGCCGGCGGTCTGCTCGGTGAGGAAGCCGGTGGCCAGCGTGTGCAAGAGCGGCGTGACGAGGAGCGCGGTGACGCCGTAACCCGCCAGCGCGCACAGCAGGGCGGCCAGCGTCAGCCGCCGTTGCACGGACCAGCGTCTGAACATGCGCACGCACCCTCCGACGACCAGATGATCACAGGAGGCGGGAGTGGTCCTAATTAGCGGAGATTCGGCGACAAATGCAGCCGAATGGGCCTCCAGAGCATTGCTCTATGCGTGCCGCCGCGACCTGACTAGAGTAAGTGAACACTGATGCCAAGGAGTCGATGTGGACCTTGCAGAGTATCGGCGTGCCGCCGCGGAGTGGCTGCGCGACAACGTCCCGGCCGACGATCAGTCAGGGGCCGACGCCCTCGCCCGCGCCAAGGAGTTCATGGCCAGGCTGTACGACGCCGGCTACTCCGGCATCACCTGGCCGCGGGAGTGGGGCGGCCAGGGGCTGACGCAGGCCGAGGAGCGCGCCTTCGCCGCCGAGGCGCGTGACTACACCCTCCCCACGTACGTCTTCTCCATCGGGCTCGGCATGACCGGGCCGACGCTGGTGGACCGGGGGACCGACGCGCAGCGCGAGCGGTTCGTCCGGCCGCTGCTGCGCGGGGAGGAGGTCTGGTGCCAGCTGTTCTCCGAGCCGGGCGCCGGCAGCGACGTGGCCAGCCTCCAGACCCGCGCCGTACGCGACGGCGGCACCTGGGTCGTCAACGGCCAGAAGGTCTGGACCTCGGTCGCCCACCACGCCGACTGGGGCCTGCTGCTGGCCCGCACCGACGTCGAGGTGCCCAAGCACCGCGGCCTGACCATGTTCGTGATGGACATGCACCACCCCGGCGTGACGGTCAGGCCGCTCAAGGACATGTCCGGCCGGGCCAACTTCAACGAGATCTTCTTCGACAACGTGACGATCCCCGACGAGCACCGGATCGGCGAGGTCGACGACGGCTGGAGCGTGGCCGTCACCACTCTGCTGCACGAGCGGCTGTCGATCTCGGCGGGCGTCGGCATGGGCGGGCAGAAGGACAACCCGGCCACCTTCGAGGCGCTGCGCGAGACGCTCGACACCAGCGACCCGCTGGTCCGCGACCAGCTCGTCGAGCTGCACATCCGCAGCCGCGCCCTGGCCCTGTTCAACCAGCGGCTCGCTCAGGAGACCAGGGCGGGCATCTTCCCCGGCGCCCGCGGCAGCGCCGCCAAGCTGCTGCTGGCCGAGCTGACCCTGTTCCAGGCCGACCTCGCCACCCAGCTCGTCGGCCCCGAGTCCGTGGTCGGCGACCACCCGCTGTCCCGGTCGATCTCGCTGGCCCCCGGCATGGCGCTGGGCGGCGGCACCAACGAGATCATGCGCAACATCGTCGGCGACCGCGTGCTCGGCCTGCCGCCGGAGCCACGGGTGGACAAGACCGTGCCGTTCAAGGACCTGAAGGTGGGGACGCAGGGGTGAAGCTCGTACTCAGCCAGGAACAGCAGCAGCTCCGCGAGGCCGTGCGCGACTTCCTGCGCGCCGCCTCGCCGCTGCGCAAGGCCCGCGAGGGCTACGACCCCCAGGTGTACGCCCGGCTCAACGGCGAGCTCGGCCTGTCCGGCCTGGCCGTCCCCGAGGAGCACGGCGGCGCCGGGGCCGGGCTCGCCGACCTCGCGGTGGCCCTGGAGGAGACCGGCGCCGCGCTGCTGCCCGGCCCCTTCCTCGCCACCCAGTTCGCCGCGCTCGCGCTCACCCAGGTGTCGGACAAGGAGCTGCTGGGCGGCATCGCCGAGGGCCGCGTCGCCGCCACGCTCGTCCAGCCCGAGAGCGACCTCGCCTTCGACGGCACGGCCGTCACCGGCGCCCTGCCCCGGGTGCTGTCCGGCATGGAGGCGGACGTGCTGCTCGCGCCCGCGCCCGGCGACGGCGGCGTGCTGCTGGTGGCCGTCGACCTGGCCGGCCCCGGCGTCACGCGGACCCCGCTGGAGACGCTCGACCTCACGCGCGGCCAGGCGCGGGTGACCCTGGAGCACGCCCCCGCCCGCGTGCTCGGCCGTCCGCCCGCCGGCAGCGGCATCGGCGACCGGCTGTGCGTCGCGCTCGCCGCCGAGCAACTCGGCGTGCTGCGCGCCTCGCTGGACGCCATCGTCGCCTACGCCAAGATCCGCGTCGCCTTCGGCCGCTACATCGGCTCCTACCAGGGCGTCAAGCACAAGCTCGCCGACATGCACGGCAAGCTCGAACAGGCCGAGTCGATCGTCAGGTACGCCGCCTGGGCCGCCGACGAGTCGCCCGCCGAGCTGCCCGGCGCCGCCGCCCTGGCGCAGGCGTACGTGGGCCGCGCCTGCTTCGAGGTCGCCCGCGACCACCTGCTCCTGCACGGCGGCATAGGTTTCACCTGGGAGCACGACGCGCACCTGTTCTACAAGCGGGCCAAGGCCGACGAGGTGCTGCTCGGCCCGCCCCGCATCCACCGGGCCCGTCTCGCGGAACTCCTGGAGCTGTAGATGGACATCAGCGGCCTTCCCGGCTTCTACGCCATCGCCGCCGCCGACCCCGGCCGCCTGGCCGTGATCGACACCGACGGCACGCGGACCACGTACGGCGAGTTGCTCGCCCGGGTCAACCAGGTCTCCCACGGCCTGCGGGCCCGCGGGCTGGGCAAGGGCGACGTGGTCGCGGGCGTGCTGCCCAACGGCGTCGACGCCGTCGTCATGCTCATGGCGACCGGCCAGATCGGGCTCTACTACGTGCCGGTCAACTGGCACCTCACCGAGTCAGAGGTGTCCTACATCCTGGCCGACTGCGACGCCAAGGTCGTCGTCACCGACGCCGCGCACGCCGTGCCGGGCGCCGAGATCGGCACCTCCGGGCTGGCCGAGGGGCAGCCCGCGGACGCCCCCGAGGGACGTACGGCCGGGGCGGTCATGTGGTACACCTCCGGCACCACCGGCTTCCCCAAGGGCGTGCAGCGCCCGCTGCCCGACGCCGAGCCGGAGGCCCTCGTGCCGCTGTACACGTGGTTCCTTGGCGAGGTCGTCGACCTCGCGCCGGGCGACGCCGTGCACCTGGTGACCTCGCCCATGTACCACTCGGCGCCCTGCGCGCACACCCAGTTCGCGCTGCACCTCGGGCACACGGTGGTGATCGCGCCCAGGTTCGACCCGGTCGACATCCTGGAGCTGATCCAGCGCCACCACGTCTCCAACGCCATGATGGTGCCGACCATGTTCCACCGCATGCTCCAGCTCCCCGAGGACGTCCGGGCCAAGTACGACGTGTCGAGCCTGCGCCAGGTCATCCACACGGCCGCGGCCTGCCCGGTCGCCGTCAAGCAGGCGATCATGGACTGGTGGGGCCCGGTGCTGTACGAGTACTACGGCTCCACCGAGTCCACGATCGCCTTCTCCGTCAAGCCGCACGACTGGCTGGCCAGGCCCGGCACTGTGGGCCGCCCGGCGCCGACGTTCGAGGCCAAGATCTGCGACGAGAAGGGCGAGGAGCTGCCGCCGGGCGAGCCCGGCATGATCTACGTCAAGTCCTCGATGGGCTCCTTCGAGTACCGCAAGGACCCGGCCAAGACCGCCGCCAGCATGCTGGGCGAGTGGTACGCCCCCGGCGACATCGGCTACCTCGACGACGACGGGTTCCTGTTCCTGTGCGACCGGCGCACCGACCTGATCGTCTCCGGCGGGGTGAACATCTACCCCGCCGAGATCGAGGCCGCGCTGCTGGAGCACCCCGCGGTGGCCGACGTCGCCGTCATCGGCGTGCCCGACGAGGAGTGGGGCCACAACGTGGTCGCGCTCGTCCAGCCCGCCGAGGGCGTCGAGCCGGGCCCCGAGCTCACCGCCGAGCTGCTCGAACACTGCGGGCCCCGGCTCGCCCGGTTCAAGCACCCGAAGGTCGTCGAGTACCGCGACCGGCTCCCGCGCACCCCCACGGGCAAGCTGTCGCGCTCGAAGGTGCGCGAGGGCTACCTGGCCGAGGCGGGGAACACCAGCTCCTCGCTGTAGTCGCGGCCGTCGCCGAGGTAGAAGCGGGTGGCGAGGGTGCGGTCGGCGGTGTCGAAGACCGTGGTCCACAGCGTGCGGAACGGCCCGGCGGCATCCTCCGCCGGCCGCACCGCGCGCAGGCTGTCCCGCAGGTCCTCGGCGGACATGGTGGCGCCCTTGCTGCGCTCGTACAGGGTGCGCAGCCGGCCGTAGGTGCCCAGGCTCGCCGGGGTGTCGGCGGGCAGGGCCATCGGGTCGGGATGGCGGTGCAGCAGGTGGTTGGTGACGCACAGCGGGCCGTCGCCGAACTCGACGGCGTGCTCGGTGCCGTCCGTGCCGCGCTCCCACACGAACGCCTGGCCGTGGGCGTCGGCGACCAGGTAGTGCAGGGGCAGGCCGAGGTCGTACTGCTTGGCCCCCAGCAGCGCCTGCCTTGCCTGGGCCGCGGTCTCGCAGGTGTCCATGAGGAACCGGGGCAGTTGCAGGCTGCCGAGCCCGACCTGCGGGACGTCCAGCCGCGGCGGGGCAGCGGTCTCGGCGTCGGCGATCAGCAGCATGACGGCCAGGCCGGCCTCGTTGATGCCGTCGATGCAGCCGTCGAGGCCGTTCATGGTGATGACGGTCGAGGCGAGCCCGTCGTCGGGCACGGTGCTGATCACGTACGGGCGGGCGGCCATGGGCAGCTCGCCGGGGCGGGCCGGCTCGCCCATGAGCTGACTGGTGGTGTGCAGGAAGAAGTCGTAGTTGCGGCCCACCCTGCCGTGCCCGTCGGCGGAGGCGGACGGCGGGCACCACAGGGCCGAGCAGGCGGCGCCCGCGGGCACGTAGTTCCAGCCGTCGAGGGCCAGCTCGTCCTGGTCGGGGTCGAGGCCGAGCGCCGCGGCGGCGCCGTCCATGCGGGCGTGGTGCTGCGGCCAGTTCCGTTCGAACCAGGACATCCTTGCTCTGATCACCGCCGGGTCGGCGGTCCTGGGCGACCAGCCGAGCCGGCGGGCCTCCTCGGTGAGCACCCGGCCGATCTCGAACTGGCTGCCGGTGACGGTGAGGTGCGTGACGAGCTGGAAGTCGTCATTGCCGCCGGCCACGCAGGTCATGTTGGTCATGCCGCCGATGCTGCCGCCGCCCGCTGACCGGGCTCCTACCGTCCGCTGACCGCCCGCCGCCAGGCGATCAGCCGGTCAGCTTCTGCACCTGCTGGACGACCACCAGGACGGTCAGCGTCCCGAAGAACAGCACCGACCAGACCAGCGCCCCCAGCCGGTACGACCTGACCTTGATCGCCTCCGGCAGCGCCCGCCGGTTCAGCACGATCAGCAGGATCGAGTACACGAACATCATCACCGCCGCGAAGCAGGCCGAGAACACCAGCAGGATCAGCGGCTGGTCGAGCCCGAGCAGCAGGATCGCGATGCCGACCAGCGTCATCGCCCAGACGGTGACGAAGTACACGCGGTTCACCGACACGGGCCGGTCGCGCAGGTAGACCGTCTTGATCGTGTCCGAGGCCAGCCGCGAGGTGTAGTCGACGATGCCCATCGCCGAGGCGAACAGGGCCAGCGCGCCGATCAGCCAGAACAGGATCCCGAACCACGTGCCGACCACGCCCTGCAGCACCTCGCCCTCGACCTTCAGGAAGCCGATGTCGTTCCTGCCCGCCACCTCCGGCCGGCCGAAGACGGTCGAGTAGGCCAGCATCGACATCAGCCCGATCGTCAGGAACGACACCAGCGCGAACGTCGCGCCCTGCTCGGCGTTGGCGAAGCGCCACCACCGGCGCCAGCGCGCCAGGTTGTCGTCGGTCGGCGGGAACTGGAAGCCGGTCGAGGCGGCCGCCTCCTCCTCGCCGGTGACCGGGCTGACCAGGCGCGGGACGTACACGCCCATGCCGAAGCCCTTGTCGCGGATCCAGTTGCTCTGGCACAGGTTCTGGCCGCCGCCCGCGCCGGCGTAGGCGACGGCGCCCATGAGCACGGCGATCCCGAGCTCCCCGGCCGGGAAGCGGGCGCCCACGGTGAGCCCCTTGCCCAGCTCGACCCAGCTGTCGGCGTTGATCGCGAACAGGATGGCGACCACCGCCAGCGTGGCCACCAGGGCGATCTTCACGAAGATCACCCGTTCGAGGACCGTGTAGATCACCGGCGCCAGCGTCAGGCCCAGCGCGATCACGACGAGCATGCCGATCGCGATCCAGCGCACCCCGCCCGCCCCGGCCCCGGTCAGGTACGTCACCATGGTCGCGGACGTGGTCACCCACCCCGGCCACAGGTTCGAGGCCAGCGTCATCACGACGAAGACCAGCCCCCAGTGCCGCCACATCCGGCTGAACCCGGTCAGCGCGGTCTCGCCGGTGGCCAGCGTGTACCGCTCGATCTCCATGTTCAGGAACCACTGGGTGACGATGCCGACCGCCGCGCCCCAGACGAACACCAGCCCCACCTGGGAGGCGATGTAAGGCCAGAGGATGAACTCGCCCGACGCCAGCCCCACCCCCGCCCCGACCAGCCCCGGGCCGATGACGCGCCAGGTCGAGCGGGGAGGGTCGGGCAGGTCGCGGACGGCGACGGACGGCAGGACTCGCGCGGGGACGGTGGGGGTGAAGTCCGTCATGCGGATCTCCTCGGTCGGCTTCCCGTACCGTCACCTTACGCAGATCGCTTACGCCGGTGAACTATCCGGTCAGGGTCACCACGTAGTCCCCTTGGCCGGTGAGCCCGTCCACCCGCCCGCCGGACTCCATCAGGCCGCCCAGCACCTCGCGCATCGCCGTCCGCCAGGCCCTGGCCGCCGCCGGGTCGTGCACGCGCAGCCGTTCGACGTCGTGCGGCGTGCCCACCAGCACGACGTCCGCGTCGGCCGGCCGCACGACCGGGCCGGAGCCGTCCTCGGCCAGCACCCGGACGCGGCCCTCGGCCGGTTCCACCCGTGGCCCGAGCGGGCGCTCGTCCAGCGGCCACACCGCCAGCAGGCGGTCGGAGGAGTCGCCCTCGTTGATCGCGTCGGCCATGACGCCGTAGAAGTCGCGCAGGTACTCCTGCGGGCGGGCGCCCAGCTTGACCAGGTTGAACCGGGCGTTGCGGCGGACGAGCGGATCGAAGGTCCAGGTGACGCGGTCCAGGCCCCGATCCAGGCACCACGCCCGCTGGTGCAGCTTGAGCGCGTAGCCGATGCCCCGGCCGATCGAGGCGCCCGTCACGTGCGAGTGCAGCGCGCCGTCCGCCGCCCGGAAGCCCACCGACGCGCCCACGAGCACGTCGTCCTCGTACGCGCCGGCCACGTAGTTGCCGGTGTGCGCGAACCCGGCCATCAACTCGACGCTGATCGGCGCGTTGCCCGGATCGGGCCGCCAGATCTCGTCGAAGAGCCGGAAGACCTGCGCGAACTCGCCCATCTCGTGCAATTCGCGGATGGTCACACCACTCTTGGCCGCCGCCTCGGCGGCCTCCTCCCGGCTCGTCATGCCCCCCACTATGCCCGCCGGACGGCGGCATGCCCGCCCGCGCTCGGCGGACGGGCATGTCAGGGACTGCCGGGGATCACTTCACCAGCGGCCCGAGCGTGCGTTCCATCAGGCAGTCGTTCTCGAACTTCCTGTCGTAGGACGTCGTGCGGCCGTACCAGTGGCCCCTGACGCGCACGGAGACGGGGGAGTAGTTGCGCG
The DNA here is from genome assembly GCF_042878785.1 of Nonomuraea sp. NPDC003560. Classification (NCBI taxonomy): domain Bacteria; kingdom Bacillati; phylum Actinomycetota; class Actinomycetes; order Streptosporangiales; family Streptosporangiaceae; genus Nonomuraea; species Nonomuraea sp. NPDC003560. The sequence continues at coordinate 367,826 of NZ_JBIAOF010000001.1, forward strand.
GGCAGGCGCCCGGGTCGACGTTGAGGTCCTTGACCACGCCGTCGACCTCGTGCAGCTCGGCGCAGGCCGTGCGCGGGCGCGGGTGGGTGCCGCCGTCGGGGTCGCAGGTGAGCCGCATCGCGTACGCGCCGCCGCCGTTGCTGGGCGTGACGGTGATGTACAGCAGCACGCCCGGCTCGTCGGCGGCGGCGGCACCGGCCGGGCTCGCCCCGAACGGGACGACGAGCGCGGCGGACGCGCACAGGGCTAGGGCGGCCGTCCTGCGAGCGGCGGTCAGCACGGATTTCATGGAACCTCCCTGGTCAACGTGCGCCCCGAGAGTGGCGGCGCACGTCAAATGACTACAGGCAGTCACCATATCGATACCACTGGTGAAGGAGTGACAGAATGCTGTCCCGGCCGCTCACACCCGCTCCCCGCCGACCCGCCCCGGTTGTTTCAGCGCACGGCCTCGATCAGGGCGCGGAGGAGGGCTGCGCGGCGCGGCATCTCGGCCACCACCACGTGCTCGTGGTCGGCGTGCGCGCCGCCGCCCACCGCGCCCAGCCCGTCGAGCGTCGGGCAGCCGGCCCCCGCGGTGAAGTTCCCGTCGGAGGCGCCGCCCACCGCGGCGGCGGTCAGCGGGCCCACGTCCAGACCTCCGGCCAGGTCCTGGGCCAGGGCGTAGAGCGAGGCCGACATCGCGGCTTCGAGCGGCGGCCGGTTGGGGCCCCCTTCGACCTCCAGCCGCGTGCCGGGCACCGCGGGGGCCAGCGCCCGCATCGCGGCGTCCACCCGCAGCTGCTCGGCCACCGTGCTCGCCCGCACGTCGACCCCCACCGTCGCCTCGGCCGGGACGGTGTTGAGCGTCGTCCCGCCGCGCAGCACGGTCGGGGTGACCGTCGTGTCACCGGCTCCGAGGGCGGCGATGGCCAGGATCTGGTGCGCCAGCTCGACGCCCGCGTTCGCGCCCTTCTCCGGCTCCAGCCCGGCGTGGGCCGCCTTGCCGCGCACCCGCAGCGTGTACATCGACGTGCCCTTGCGGGACGTCTTCAGCGCGCCGCCGTCCGCGCTGGCCTCCATGACGAACGCGGCGGCCAGCCCCCGCGCGGTGTCCGTGATCAGCGGCGCGGACGTGATCGAGCCCAGCTCCTCGTCACCGGTGATCAACAGCGTGACGCCGTCGAGCGAGCCGAGCCCGGCGAGCGCGTGGAACGTCTGCACCAGCCCGGCCTTCATGTCGAACACGCCCGGCCCGCGCGCCACCCCGTCGACGACCGACCAGGGGTGGGTCGCCAGCGTGCCGATCGGCCAGACGGTGTCGTGGTGGCCGAGCAGCAGCACCCTGGGCGTGCCGAACGACCAGCGCAGATGGGTGACGCCGTCGATCACCAGGAACTCCGGCCGGGCCCCCAGATGGCGGGCCCCCATCGCGGCCACGACCTCGGCGCTGCGGGCCACGGCCGCGAGGTCACGCGAGAACGACTCGCACAGGACCAGCTCCTCCAGATCCTCGATCATGCCAGCCTCTCCCCGAGGAACCGGTGGACGTTCCCTCCGATGATCTTGGCGACGTCCTTCTCCGGCAGGCCGCGGGCGAGCAGCCCCTCGGTCACCATGGGCAGCCCGACGGGACCCTCCAGGCCGGGGATCGACGCCTTGGAGTCGAGGTCGTCGGGCTCCAGGCCCTCGCAGCACGGGGGCGTCAGATCGTCCATGACCTCGCGGATGAAGTCGGGGCCGAGGCCGACGTGGTCGATCCCGGCCACCTGCGCGACGTGCTCGATGTGGTCGAGCAGGCGGTCGAGCGTCATGTCCTCCTTACGCTCGGCCAGGAAGGGGGCGAAGAAGTTCACGCAGACCACGCCGCCCGTGGCGGCGACCGCGCGGAGCTGGTCGTCGGTGAGGTTGCGGTGGTGGTCGCGCAGCGCGCGGGCCGCGGAGTGGGTGGCCATGACCGGCTTGGTCGCCAGCTCCAGCACGTGGGCCACGCCCGACGCGCCGAGGTGCGAGACGTCGAACACCATGCCCAGCCGCTCCATCTCGCTCAGGGCGGCCACGCCGCGGCTGGTCAGGCCGCTGCCGGTGGCGTCCTCGGCGCTGCCGTCGGCCAGCGGCGTACGCCCGAAGTGGGCGATCGAGGCCACCCGCACGCCCAGCCGGTGGACGGTCGAGATCAGCTCGACGCTCTCGTCGAGCCCCGGCATGCTCTCCAGCGCGAGCACCAGGGCGATCTTGCCCTCGGCCAGCGCCGCGTCGATCGCCGAGCCGTCGAGGCAGAGCCGTACGGCGTCGGGGTTGCCCTCCGCGATCACGTGGGCGCACTCGATCATGCGCAGCGTCTGCCGCAGCGCGCCCTCGGGCCGGTACTGGTCGTCGATGAAGACCGGCAGGATCTGCAGGTCGACCCCGCCCTCGACGAGCTGCGGCAGCCACCGCCGGCGGAAGAAGGAGGCCCACTGCTGGGGCGGCCGGGCGGCGACCGCCATGAGGAGATCATTGTGGGTGTCGGCCACGACGGCACGCCGGTGCAGGGGAAGCGTCATGCGAAGGACGTTACCGCGCGCCCCCGACCTGCTCCAATGCGCCTCAAGTCCGATTTTTTGCCCATATCTTGTTCACCGCACCGAAGACGGGATCTCCTCGACCCTCCGGTACGCCCCGCGCGGCGGCCGGGCGGTGAGCCGCCGGTAGAGCGTCGTCGGGCCAGGCCAGTTGTTGGTGACCCGCCCCTCGGCCGTCTTGTACCAGCTCCGGCACCCCTCGCCCCACACCATGCGGTCCATCGCCGCGTCGAGCTGCCTGGTCCAGGCGGCCATCGCCTCGGGACGCACCTCGATCGGCCCCTGCTCGGCCACCCGCGCCAGGCACGCCATGACGTGCCGCACCTGGCACTCGATCATGTAGATGATCGAGTTGTGCCCGAGGTTCGTGTTCGGGCCGTAGAGCAGGAACATGCTGGGGAAGCCGGGCACCGAGATGCCGAGGTAGGCGTGCGCGCCGTCGCGCCACTGCGCGGCCAGCGACCGCCCGCCGAGCCCGGTGACCTCCATCGGGGCCAGGAACTCGGTGCTCAGGAAGCCGGTGGCGTACACGATCGTGTCGGCCTCGCGCAGCCCCTCGGCGGTCTCCACGCCCTTCGGCCCGATCCGGACGATCGGATCGGTGACGACGTCGACGTCCGGCCTGGTCAGCGCCGGGTAGAAGGCGCTGTCGATGACGACGCGCTTGCAACCGGGCGGATAGCCAGGCGTCAGCTTCGCCCGCAGGACGGGGTCGGGGACCTGGGCGCGCAGGTGGGCCAGGGCGCGCTTCCGCAGCAGGCCGGAGCTCCAGCCCTCGGCCAGGGCCGGGTACAGGGTGGCCTCGGCGTACCGGTAGATCCATTCGCGGTAGGCCCGCTGGAGGCCCGGGACGTAGTGGAAGGCCAGCCGGGCGAGCGGGCCGAAGGTGGCGTCGGGCTTGGGGATCACCCAGTTGGGCGTGCGCTGGAAGACGTCGAGGTGCGCGGCCCGCTCGGCGACGGCCGGGACGAGCTGGGCCGCCGACGAGCCGCTGCCGATCACGGCGACGCGGCGGCCGGTGAGGTCATGGTCGTGGTTCCAGCGGGCCGAGTGGAAGGAGACGCCCTCGAAGTCGGACATGCCGGGGATCTCGGGCAGGTGCGGGCGGTTGAGCTGGCCCACGCTCATGACGACCACGTCGAACGCCTCGGTGCGCTCGCCGCCGTCGTGGGTGCTGGTGACCTGCCAGCGGCGGCCGTCGAAGACCGCTCGCCGTACTTCCGCGCCGAAGCGGATTTTTCGCCTGACGTCGTATTTATCGGCGCAATGCTCTAGATAGGCGAGGATTTCGGGTTGGGCTGGGTAACGGCGGGTCCAGCTCGCGTACTTCTCGAACGAGTACGAGTACAGGTGCGAGGGGATGTCGCAGCCCGCGCCCGGATAGCTGTTGTCCCGCCACGTGCCGCCGAGGTCGGCGGCCTTCTCGAAGACCGTGAAGGAGCCGATCCCGGCGCGCCGCAGCCGGATCGCCATGCACAGGCCGCCGAAGCCCGCTCCGATGATCGCGACGCTGGGTGCCATGCCGTCCTCCGCGAAGTCAGGATCCACTTACAGTACGCCGAACCGCGTTCTGGCGACACCCTCCGCCACGCCCCGCGCGACCCTTCCGCGGGCCGGTAGTCTGCGCAGGTGGCTGCTGTGACGCTGACTGAGGTGATCGAGGTGCTCGAGGCGGCCTACCCGCCCGCCCGGGCCGAGTCGTGGGACGCGGTGGGGCTGGTGTGCGGCGACCCCGCCCGGCGGGTGCACAAGGTGCTGTTCGCCGTCGATCCGGTCGCGGTCGTGGGCGAGGAGGCCCTCGACTGGGGCGCCGACCTGATCGTCACCCACCACCCGCTCTACCTGCGCGGCACCACCAGCGTGGCCGCCACCACGCCCAAGGGCCGCCTGATCCACCGCCTGATCAAGCACGAGGTCGCCCTCTACACCGCCCACACCAACGCCGACACCGCCAATCCCGGCGTCTCCGACGCCCTGGCCAGGGCCGTGGGCCTGACCGGCGACCTCGTACCGCTCCAGCCCTTCCCCGACGACCCCTGGCGCGGCCTGGGCCGCATCGGCGAGCTGCCCGAGCCCATGACGCTGGGGGAGTTCGCCGCGCAGGCCGCCAAGGGGCTGCCGCGCACCGCCGGCGGCCTGCGCGTGGCGGGCGACCTGGCCCGGCCGGTCTCGCGCGTCGCGGTCAGCGGCGGCGCGGGCGACTCGCTGCTCGGCGCGGCCAGGTCCGCGGACGTCGACGTGTTCCTCACGGCCGACCTACGGCACCATCCGGCCGGTGAGTTCGTCGAGTCCGGTGGCCCCGCCCTGATCGACGCCGCCCACTGGGCCACCGAGTGGCCCTGGCTCGACAGCGCGGCGTCCATCCTGCGCTCCAGTGGCGTTACCGTTGAAACGCGCGTCTCCGCCACGGTCACCGATGCTTGGACAAGAGGATATTGATCATGAAAGCAGCCCCTGAGGCCCAGAAGCGACTGCTCGACCTGGCAGAGCTCGACTCCGTGATCGACCGGCTGGCGCACCGCCGGCGCACCCTGCCCGAGCTGGCCGAGATCGACGAGCAGTCCAAGCGCCTGGCCCGGCTCGTCACCCAGGTCATCGAGGCCGAGACCGAGGCCGGCGACCTCGCGCGCGAGCAGACCAAGGCGGAGAACGACGTCGACGCCGTGCGCACCCGCGCCGACCGCGACCAGAAGCGCCTCGACTCCGGCGCCGTGACCTCGCCCCGCGACCTGGCGAGCCTGCAGTCCGAGATCGCCTCGCTGCAGAAGCGCCAGGGCGACCTGGAGGAGGTCGTGCTGGAGATCATGGAGCGCAGGGAGGCGGCCGACAGCAAGGTCACCGACCTGGTCGCCCAGCGCGACGAGGTGGCCGCCACCCGCGCCGCCGCCGAGGACCGCCGTGACGCCGCGCTGGCCGAGATCGACAAGGAGGCGGGCGAGGTCCGGGGCCGCCGCGCCGCCGTCGCCGGCGAGATCCCCGCCGACCTGCTCAAGCTCTACGACAAGCTCAAGGAGCAGTACGTCGTGGGCGCCGCCATGCTGCACGGCGGTCGTTGCCAGGGCTGCAAGGTGGCCCTGTCCATCGCCGAGATGAACTCCATCAAGGCCGCCCCCCACGACGAGGTGCTGCGCTGCGAGGAGTGCCGGCGGATCCTGGTCCGCACCCCGGAGTCCGGCCTGTGACGTCCTACGTCATCGAGGCCGACGGCGGCTCGCGCGGCAACCCGGGCCCCGCCGGCTACGGCGCGGTCGTCCGGGACGCCGCCGACGGCCAGGTGCTGGCCGAGGCCGCCGAGGCGATCGGCGTCGCGACCAACAACGTGGCCGAGTACCGCGGGCTGATCGCCGGGCTGACCGCCGTGCTGGGGGTGGGCGGCGAGGGCGCCGAGGTGGCCGTGCGGATGGACTCCAAGCTGGTCATCGAGCAGATGGCCGGCCGCTGGAAGATCAAGAACGAGGGCCTGCGTCCGCTCGCCCTTGAGGCCGGCGCGCTGGCCAGGCGGCTGCGGGTGGTCGAGTGGACCTGGATCCCGCGCGAGCACAACAAACACGCCGACCGGCTGGCCAACGAGGCCATGGACGCCGCCGCCAAGGGCCTGACCTGGAAGGCGGGCGGCACCCACGACACCGGCGCGCCGGGGGCCGTCCCCGCTGCCGCCGTGCCCGCGGCCCGCACACCGGCGCCGGTCGTCGAGCAGACCGACCTCCTCGACGCGGGCGCCATCGCCGAGCTGTCGGCCCCCACGGCCTCCGTGGCCGCCGCCCAGCAGCGCTCCAAGGGCACCGGCTGGGCCCCGCCCACCCGCGTGGCCACCTCGTTGCTGCTGCTCAGGCACGGCGAGACGCCGCTGTCGGTCGAACGCAGGTTCTCCGGCCTCGGCGACGCCGAGCTCACCGCCAACGGGCTGGCCCAGGCGGCGGCGGCCGCCGACCGGTTGTCGCGGGAGCCGTACCGGCCGGACGTCATCGTCTCCTCGCCGCTCAAGCGGGCCAGGCAGACGGCCGAGGCCGTGGCCCAGCGCACCGGGCTCGACGTCGAGATCGACGAAGACCTCAGGGAAGCCGACTTCGGCGCCTGGGAGGGGCACACGTTCACCGAGGTGCAGCGTGAGTGGCCCGCCGAGCTGGCCGCCTGGCTGGCCGGCCCCGACGCCGCGCCGCCCGGCGGCGAGAGCTTCGCCACGGCGGCCCGCCGCGTCCAGGCGGCGGGGGAGCGGCTGGTGGAGCGCTACGAGGGCAAGACCGTCCTCGTCGTCTCCCACGTGACACCGATCAAGATGTTGCTGCGCGACGCCCTCACGGCGCCTCTGGGCGCGCTCTACCGGATGCACCTCGACCTGGCCTGCCTGTCGCTGATCGAGTACTACGCCGACGGCCCCGCCGTGGTGAAGTCCTTCAACGACACCGCCCACCTCCGTTGAGCACGCCCGGCGACACGACCCGTTCGCGTTGAGCGCGCGGTGGCGAAGTCGTGCCTCGACCAGCCTGCGGGCGTTGAGCGCGGCCGCGCCGGGAGCCGCCAGAACATCCCGGCGCGGCCGCTGCTGCCTCCGCCCCCCTCAGGCGGTGACATGCCCATCCCACCCAATCGATCTTGCGACTCGGTTGGGAACGGCTTGAGGTTTGATAACCTCCCTGAAGACGAGTCGGCCGGGCGGCCGCGTCGGGCCTTCGGGCCCGCCGAGGAAGGTCCGGGCTCCACAGGGCAGGGTGGTCGGTAACGCCGACCCGGGGTGACCCGCGGGACAGTGCCACAGAAAGCAGACCGCCTCCCGCCTCGGTGGGAGGTGAGGGTGAAAGGGTGGTGTAAGAGACCACCAGCGCCCACGGTGACGTGGGCGGCTAGGTAAACCCCACCCGGAGCAAGGTCAAGAAGGGACGCTCTCCGGAGCGTTCCGCGCGCGACGTTCGAGGGCTGCCCGCCCGAGCCGCGCGGGTAGACCGCTTGAGGCCGCCGGCAACGGCGGCCCTAGATGGATGGTCGCCCCTTCGTTCGCGAAGGACAGAACCCGGCCTACAGGCCGGCTCGTCTCTCACCTCCCAGTTCCTGGGCCTCGCGGCCGTGCACGATCAGGGCGTACAGCACCAGTACGTCCACCGCGATGACCGCGAGCGACCACCACGGGTTGACCGCGATCCAGGTCAGCTGCGTCATCGCGTTGATCATGACGAGAACCACCGCCACGATGCGGGCCCAGGTCTGCCCCACGCTCACCGCGATACCGGTCAGGAGCAGGACGACCCCGAACAACAGGTGGATCCAGCCCCAAGTGCCGACGTTGAAGAACAGCAGGCGGGATGGTGTGCGGACGAACAGCCCGCTGTTGATCACCGCGTAGAGACCGGTGATGATGTTGAACACGCCGGCCATGATCATGAGCATGCCGGCGAACCATACCCAGCCCACCCAGCCCGTTACGGGCCTGCTCTGGTACGTCATCGTCGAACCCTCCCCCGTGAGTTCACGTACACCGGCAGTCACCTGCCCGTCGAGCTGGGCTGTATGCGTCTTCCCAGCTCACAAGGTTTCGACGACGTGTCAGGCGCCCGGCGGCGAGGGGCGGAAACCCAGCCGCCTGCGGGGCTGCCTGACAGCCTCGGCACCCTGACGACGCCTCCACCGGGCCCCGACGGCGTCCCCACCGAGGCCCGGACGGCGCTACTCCGCCCGGGGCTCGACGGCGCTTCCACTTGGGTCCTGGCGGCGCTTTCGGGGTCAGGCGGAGCGGGCGTCCCAGGCGGCGAGGATGGCGGCCTCCTTCTCCGGGGCCATCCCGTGGACCATCCTGCGCCCGTAGGAACGCTGCTCCTCCGGGATCTCCCGCAGCCACGCCCACGTGTCACGCACGGTCTCCGCGACCGGACGCGCCCGCAGCCCCGCCGCCTCGGCCTTGCCCGTCGGCACGCTCCAGAAGTTGGCGTTCTCCTCCGACGGCGGCCCGCCCCACAGCGGCAGCTCCACGAACGCCCCGGCCCCCTGCGCGACCAGGAACTCCGCGTCCATCCAGACGAACTCCGCGTCGGACCCGGTGACCTGCTTGCACAGCTCCAGCCACTCGCCGTAGGTGGTGTTGCCCGCCGGGCCGGTCACCGCGAAGCGGCCGGCGACGCCCCGCTCGGCCTGGTCGAGGGTGAAGATGGCGACGTCGCGGGCATCGATGAGCTGCATCGGCTCGGCGGGATCGCCGGGCGCCAGCACCCGGCCGCCCCGCGAGATGCGGGTCAGCCACCAGGGCAGCCGGGCCACGTTCTCGTACGGGCCGAGGATCAGCCCAGGCTGGATGATCAGCGCGTTGCCGTCGAAACCCTGCTCGACCGCCCGCTCGCACCCGGCCTTCAGCACGCCGTAGTCGCCGTCGTCGGGACCGGCGTCGGGCTCGCACGGCCATCCGCCGGTGTCCTCGGTCGCGGCCTTGGCGGGGAACCCGTCGAGGGCCGAGACGCTGGAGATGAACGCGTACGTCGCCGCCCGGCCCGACAGCGCCCGCACCGACTCGCCCACCACCCGCGGCACATACCCGGACGTGTCCACCACGAAGTCCCACGACCGGCCGTCGGCCAGCCGCTCCAGGTCGGCGACGGACTCCCGGTCGCCGCGCACGGCCTCGACGCCCGGCACGTCGCCGCCGCTCTGCCCTCTGTTGAACGTCGTGACCTCATGGCCGCGCGCCAACGCCTCTTCCGCGATGGCGCGCCCCAGGAACCCCGTGCCGCCGATGAGCAAAATCTTCATGAACCCATCTTCGGCGCCCGGCGGGGCGCGGGCTCACAACTTCACGGAGAGCGAAGACCGCAGCGGCGGCACCAGGTGCACCCGCGCCGACCCGATGTCGAAGTACAGGCCCACCAGCTCCAGCTTGCCCGCCCTGACCTGCTCGTCCACCTTCCGGTAGGTGCGCAGGTTCTCCAGCTGCTGCTGGACGTTCACCCGGCACAACACGTCGAGGGCCCCCTTGTGCAGCCGGTCGCCCTCGGTCTCGATGAACCTGGCCAGGCTGTGGTTCCCGTGCCGCAGCCACCGCCGCAGCCCCGGCAGGCTGCCGGCCTGCACCCCGGCGCTGAGCACCCCGGCCATGGCCCCGCATCCCGAGTGCCCGCACACGGTGATCGTGCGCACGCCGAGCACCTGCGTGGCGTACTCGATCGCGGCCACCACCGAGTCGTCGTGCGGCTCGGAGCCGCGGCGCGGCACCAGGTTGCCGATGTTGCGCACGGTGAACAGGTCGCCGGGACCGCTCGCCGTGATCAGGCTGGGCACGATCCTGGAGTCGGCGCATGTGATGAACAGGTGGGTCGGCTGCCGCTTGTGCGCGAGCTCGGTGAAGATCGGCCGGACCAGCGGCGCCGTGGTGCGGTGAAAGTCGCGCGCCCCCTCGGTGCAGGTCGCCGGGGTCGAGCCGCCGTCGTCGGGGATGGCGCGGCGCTGCGGGCGGGCCCGCCGCTGCGCCCACGGCACCCATCGCCGGTCCGGCGACCTGCCGGGGTACGCGCGGGCCCCGCCGGCCGCCAGCGTGTACCACTCGTCGTGCGGCTCGTCGAGGTCGACCGTGCCGCCCGCCTGCTCGTGGTCCAGCCGCCAGGAGTGGATGGCCTCGAAGGCCGCGTTGTCCATGAAGTCGATGGTGAGGTCGAGGTCGACCGGCGTGCCCGCGGGGATCGACCGCAGCTCGTGCGTCAGCCTGGGCACGCCGAGGAACGTCAGCGAGCCGCTGATCGTCACGTGCAGCCGGCCGTCCGGCTCCTCGCGCCTGCGCACGCTCACCCAGGTCAGCCGGCGCAGCGCCAGCAGCGCGGCCAGTGCCGCCCCCGCCAGCACCCCCTCGGCCAGGCCCAGCACGATCACGGTCACCGCCGTCACCACGTAGACCGGCACCTCGCCGTGCCCGCGCCCCTTCCTGACGCGCGCCAGCCCCACCATCCGCACACCGGTGAACACCAGCAGCGCCGCCAGCGCCTCCAGCGGGATCAGCCGCACCGACCAGCCGAGACCCACCGCGAAGCCCAGCACCCACACCCCGTGCAGGATCGCCGCCGACCGGGTGCGCCCGCCCGCCCGCACGTTCGCCTCCGTACGGACGACGCCGCCGGCGATCGGCAGCCCGCCCAGCGCCCCCGACACCATGTTGGCCACGCCCTGGCCGGTCAGCTCCTGGTCGAGGTCGGCGCGGGGGCCGGGGTGCGTCCCGTCGGCGGCGGACGCGCACAGCAGCGACTCGACGCTGCCCAGCAGCGCGACGAGCAGCACCGCGCCCACGATCGTGTGCCAGTCGGCGGACGGCAGCACGGGGAATCCCCACCCGGAGAAGCTGCCCGCCAGGTCGATGTGGGTGACGTCCCAGCCGGCCAGCCAGGCGACGCCCGCCGTGGCCGGCAGCGCGACCAGCGGCGCGGGCACCACCCTGACGCGGGCCGGCAGCCGCGTCCACGACGCCAGCACCATGATCGTGAACAGGCCCAGCGCGACCTTGTGCCCGTGCAGGCCGGCGATCTGGCCGGGCAACTCGGCGAGGTTGGCCAGGGCCGACAGCTGGGGCTGTCCGCCGAGCACCACGTGGAGCTGGGAGAGCGCGAGGATCACGCCGACCGCGGCCAGCAGGCCGCGCAGGACCGCGGGGGAGACGGCCGGGACGACCCGGGCGGCCTTGACCACGCCGAGCACGAGCTGGACGACCCCCGCCAGTAGCGTGATCATGCACGTGGCCCGCCAGCCGTGGATCCGCACCAGCTCCACGACCACCACGGACACCCCTGCCGCGGGCCCGCTCACCTGAACGGCCGACCCGCCCAGAGACCCGGCCACGACCCCGCCCACGACGGCGGCGATGAGCCCGGCCGCCGGCGGGGCGCCCGAGGCCGCCGCGATGCCCAGGGAGAACGGGACTGCGACGAGGAAGACCACGAGCGAAGCGGGTAGATCATGCCGTAGCGTACGCAGCCAGCTACTGAGGGTATCGCCGATCATGTCGGAAACCCTAGTGGTGCGCCACCCCCGCTTTAGGGGGTCGTCGCGGGGGTTTTACTCATTCGGTAAGGGGCCGGAGATCACCGGTAGTAGTCGTTGTAGTCCTGCTCGGGAGCCCGGCGACGGCCGCCGCCGTTGTCGGCCTGGCCGGGAGCGGCGGCGCCCTGCGACTGCCCGCCGTACGTCGGCCAGTTCGCCGTGCCGGACGGCGGCTCGGGCCAGGCGGGGCCGGACCCGGCGGTGAAGTCGCCGGTCTCGTACGCGATGGAGGACGGCGCGGGCGGCACCGGCGGAGCCGACAGGACGTCGTCGTAGGCCGAGACCGCGCGGGCGGGGACGGTCGGCGTGCCGGTGGCCGGAGAGGGGCCCGTGATGGGCGAGCCGGAGTCGTCGGCCACGGCCCAGCCGGCGCGCACCTCGTACGAGGCCGGGAACGCGGCGGCCGGCGAGGCGGTGGCGGCGGGCTGCTCCACGAAGGCGGGCCAGGAGCTCGCCGGGCCGCCGTAGGAGGCGGGGGAGGGGTCGTCGAGGATGTCGGGCGAGGCGGCGGGCCAGGAGCCGGAGGTGGCCGCGGCGGGCGCGCCCGTCCAGGTGGTCTCAAGAGCGTCGGCCGCGTTGTTGGCGGCGTTGTTGTACGCGGGGAACGGGTCGCTGGTCGGCGCGCCGTGGATCGGCGCGACGGGCGCGACCGGGAAGGACCCGCTGGAGGTGACGCCCGCGTAGGAGCCGCCGCCGGCGGCCGGGTTGGCGGGGAACGAGCCCCCCGCTGCCGGGACGGCCGGGTGGGCGCCGCTCGCGGGCAGGGGCTCGGGGCGGGAGGCCGGCACGACCGGCTGGGCGCCGCCGAGGAGGCTGAGCACGTCGGGCGTGGGCGCCGCGAACGTCACCGTGCGCTGGTCGGCCATGTCGGAGGCGGAGGGGGTGGGCCGCTTGGCGGGCTCCACCAGGTCGGCGAGGTTGGCCGCGGCTGCGGCGGGCTGGCGCTGGGGCAGCGGGGCCTGGACGGTCGCGGCGTTGGGGTCGGCCGCGGCGGCCACGGGCTTGGGCTTCGCGGGACGCTCACGGCGCTCGGCGGGCTGCTCACGCTCGACGGGACGGGAGGCGCCCTTCCGGGCCGCCACGGTGCCGCCGGCGCCGAAACCGCCCTCCTCGGCGTCGCTGCGGATGTTCGCCCAGAACTCCTCGTCCTCGTGGTCGGTGGTCGGGTTGCCCCACTCGTCGACGCCACGCCTGCCACGCTGGCCGGTGCGCACGGGCTTCGGCTTCACCTCGTCGATCGGGGAGAAGTCAGGGCTGAAATTGGCCATGCGCGGTTCGTGCGCGGCGAACTCGTCGGTGGACCGGGCGTGCGTCATCTCCTCCTTCTCGGCCATCTCCTTCAGCCGTTCCGGAGGGAGAGAGCTCTCCCGGCGGTTCATGGAACGCATGCCCAGTGCCACGACGACGAGCACGAGGAGCACGACAGCGACCAAGCTCACGACGACCGCGATCATTGCACCACCCTCAAAGCCATGGCCTCCCTGTGGCATCGGTGAGATCGCGCGGCCATCGACGCGATCTGCCCCCTTTGATCACCAATGCCTAACAATTGGATCTGATTCTGTCGGACCACTATGAGAGTTGTCACACCCTACGCAAAGAATTGGTTCATCCGGTCTACCTGCGGTGATCGACCTGTCACTGGATGTTCACCGCCGTCAGCCGGCCCCGGGCGATCGTGTGGTCGGCGATCTCCTTCAAGATCTCGGGGAGGCCGCCCTCCTTCGCCTCGACCTTGTCGTTCAGCGTGTAGACGGTGAACCGGTAGCTGCCCGGAGTGTTGCAGGGCGGTTCGTAGCCCGCCTTCCCACTGGTCACCGTGGCCTGGCCGGAGCCCTCGGGAGGACTCTCGGCGGCGCCCGGCCCCAGCTCGGTCGTGGTCGCCGGGATGTTGTAGAGCACCCAGTGAACGGCCGATTCGGAGGGAGTATGGGAATCGACCACGATCGCGATCGACTTCGCCTTCGGCAAGGGTTCGCTGGACCAGCGCAGCGGCGGGCTGCCCTGGCGGCCTCGGCAGGAGAACTCGCTCGGCAGCGGCATGCCGTCGCGCAACTCGGGGCTCGAGACGTTGATCTCCGCGATCTCCTTGGCCTGGGATCTTCCGATGCCCAGGGCGGCGCAACCTGACAGGGTGAGCGCGAAAGCCACCACTGTCACACTGACAGCGGCCCGCCTCACACGTGATGCCGTGTTACACAGCCCCATGCCGGATGATGCTACGCGGCTCTCGGCGGTGCGCAGACCGTTTCCCGATGGTCGGTCGTCGGTAAAGGAGCCGAAACCGGCCAGAATGCGGGGATCCTGGGGGTGAAGTTGGCCACAGGGACGCCGTCGGCGGAGGCCCGGGGGTGACGATCTGATGACCTTCCTGGCCTGCCCGTTCCCCGGGGCGGGCGGCGCGGTCGCGGCGCGCGAGCTCACCGGACAAAACGGGCATGGTTTCGGACGGCGCCCGGCACGCAAAATTCAGATGCGCCGGACGAGGCAGATGTGCTTTGCGCTGGGGGGGCGGCTGCCCAGGTCTCTGCGCGTCGCGGAAGGGCGGCGGCTGCCTATGGCTGGTGAGGCCGGGGGGCTGCCGCGTCGCTCTGGCTTCGGGCGGACGGCGGCTGCCACGCTTCGTGAGGGCGTTTCGCGCGTGGTGCGGTAACGCGCCGCCGGGCCTGGATGGCACGAACGTGGCGCCGCCGACGTGGCCCAGCACGACAGCCTGCGGCCGGCCGCCACCGAGCATGCACCCGTCGCCCCCGGCCGGCCGTCCGACACGCCGCGCCGCCCGTCCGATCTTTACCTGCCGCCGGGCGGGGCACGCGGGGGCCTGCGCAATGCCGCCGGGCGGGCACTGGCGCTCCTCGGCCGGGCCGGACTCCCTTCGGCTCTTGGCCTATGACCCTCCGAGCAGCCTGAGCGTCGTCTATGCCCTCGTGCTCTCAGCGGGTGCGGGCCCTGCGCTCCCAAGCCCCGAGCAGAGGAAGCCTCTCCGCCCCCGGGCCCCCCGGGACCCCCGGCTCCCTGCCCTCGGCACCTCGGGGCCGGGACTTGGGGGCCCCTTGGCTTCTGCTCGCTGGCTCGGGTCTGCCGACCGGCACTGTCTCTCGCCCGTTCGCCGGCTCTACACTCCGGACCCCCGAGGGCCGGCTGGCCCTGGCTGTGGGGATGCCTTTCGTGGGTGACCTTGGCAGCCGTGCCGGGGATGGAAGAGATCTTGGGGTCGGGGTCAGATCGTCTTTCGGGGCGTGCGCCCTAAGCTGGTTCTTGTGACGTCAAAAGGCCCACTGCGTGACCCCGCGCACCGCGTCTCGCCCAAGGCCCGCCGCCTGTGGTTGCTGCAGGCGGCGATCGGATTCGTGCTCTTCGTGGGCGGTTCGGCCGTGGTGGCCGGGTGGGTGGGCGGCAGCGGCTGGTCGTGGGTGCCGTCCTGGTTCGCCGCGCGTTCCTGGTTGTTGCCGCTGGTGGTCGGGGTCGTGCTGACGCCGTTCCTGGCGGCGGAGCCGTTCATCAGGTACGCCGTCCACCGCTGGGAGTTGTCGGGCGACGTCGTCTACGCCAGGTCGGGGTTCCTGACCAGGGAGTGGGTGTTCGTGCCGGTGAGCCGCATCCAGACGGTCGACAAGGGCCAGGGGTGGATGGAACGGCTGCTCGGCCTGGCCACGCTGGAGATCCGCACCGCCTCGCACGCGGGCTCGTCCACGATCAAGGGCCTCGACTTCGAGGTGGCGGCCGGGCTCGCCGAACGGCTCGCCCACCGCGCCGAAGAGCTCAGGGACGACGCCACGTGACCCAGCCGCCGCCACCACCGCCCTCTCTGCCTCCTCCTCCGCCGCCCCCGCCCCCCGCGCCCAGGCGGCTGAGCCCCAAAGTGCTGCTCATCGACCCGGTACGCATGCTGCCCTCGCTGCTGCTGCCCCTGGTCGGCGTGCTGTTCGTGGGCGGCTTCTCGGCCAGGTCGTACGCGTGGGCGGCGTTCGGCGTCGTCGGCACCGTCGTGTTCGCGGTCATCCGCTGGGCCACCTTCACGTACGAGATCGTCGGCGACCGCCTGGAGACCAAGCGGTCGCTCATCAGCCGCTCGATCCGGACCATCCCGCTGGAACGGGTGCGCGGCGTCGACGTGTCCACGCCGCCCATGCACCGCATTCTCGGGCTGGCCGTGCTCAAGGTCGACACGGGCGCGAGCGGCGACGACGAGGAGGCCGCGCTCGACGGCGTCACGCTGGGCGAGGCCGAACGACTCAAGGCGGTGCTGCTGCGCCGTGCCGTCCAGGTCAGGGAGGCCGAGCACATCCCCGGGCCCGGCCCCGCGCCCGTGGACCGGCCGATCATCGCCGTCCCGCGCCGGTGGCTCCTGTACGGGCCGCTGTCCGGGGCGTACCTGCTCACGCCGTTCGCGCTCGCCGGCGGCGCGGTGGGGCTGGCCTTCCAGTGGGGCGACGACCTGGGCTTCGGCCAGGACGCCGCCTGGAACGCGGGAGAGTGGCTGTGGGAGCACCCCTACCTGCTGCTCGTCGTGGCGCTGCTGCTGGTCGTCGCCATGCCGTTCGTCGGCGGCGTGATGTACGCGGTCTTCAACTGGGACTTCAGGCTCACCCGCCGCGACGGCTACCTCGTGGCCGAACGCGGGCTGATCAACCGGCGCAGCGTGTCGCTGGAGTCCCGGCGGGTGCGCGGTTACGAGATCGTCGACGGCCTGGCCGAACGCCTGGCCGGGGTCGTACGCGTCTGGGCGATCGTGACCGGGCTCGGCGACTCCGAGACGCGCGGGCAGTTGCTGCCCGACGTGCCGCGCCAGGTCGCCGTCGGCGTCACCGCCGACGCCGTGGGCCCCTTCCGCTCCAGCCTGCGCGCCCATCCGCCGGTCGCCCGCAACCGCCGTCTGTTCCGGGCGGTCTTCCCGTGGCTCCTCCTGGCCACGCTGAGCGCCGCCGGGGCGTGGGCCACAGGAATGATGCTCTGGTGGATCCTGACGGTCCTGGCGTTGCTCCTGGCGGGCGCTGGGGTGTTCCTGGGCCTCGACCGGTACGCCTCCCTGGGGCACGGCTACGACGGCGCCCGGCTGGTGGTCCGGTCGGGCTCGTTGCGCCGTGCCGAGGCGGTGATCGAACGCCGGGCCGTGGTGGGCTGGCGGCTGCGCCAGACCTGGTTCCAACGGCGGGCCGGGGTGTTGACGCTGATCGCGGGGGTCGGAGCGGGCAAGGGCGGCTACGACGCGCTGGACGTCTCGGAGGCTCAGGGCGCGGCGTTCCCCGCCGAGGTGACGCCGGAGTGGCTGGCCCCGTTCATGCGGCCTCACACCGTCCCGCCACAGGACTGAACGCCTCCGCCGAACCCCGCGGTACTTCCTTCTTGAACGACCGAGGCCGCGCCCTCCTGTCGAGGTGGGCGCGGCCTGCGGTCGCTTGATCGGGTGCGGGTCAGTCCTGGCGGCGGGCGCCGAACATGATCTCGTCCCACGTCGGCACGGAGGCTCGGCGGCCACGCGAGTTCTTGCGCGCCTGACGCGCGGCCGGAGCGGGCGGCGGAGAGGGCACCGGGACGTCGTCCTTGCCGGGGCCCTTGGCGTCGTCCTTGCCGGGACGCGCGGCCGGGACCGGCGGGGTGCCCTTGGGCGCGCCGGGGCCCGGCTTGGGCCTGGGCGCGGGCGCCTTCTTCTCGGCCACCTCGACCTTCTCCTCGACCTTCTCCGCCACCTCCTCGGACGCTTCCGGCACGGCCGTGTCCTGGGCGGGCACGTCCTCGGCGGGCACGTCCTGGGCGGCGGGCTCCGGTGCCGTCGCCGGGCGCTCCTGCTCGGCGTCCGGGGACTTCGCGGCAGCCGGCTCCGGAGCGGTCGAGGACTCTTGGTCGGTCTCGGCGGCCGGCACGTCCTGCGGGGTGGCGGCTGAGGGCTCGTCGGCCGGTGCGTCCTGGGCGGCAGATGTCTCGGCGGCGGGTGCGTCGGGCGTCGCCGTCTCGGTCGGAGCCGGCTCGGCCTCGGTTGTGGCGTCCGACTCGGCGGTCGTTGCGGGTTCCGGGGCGTCCTCGGCGGCTGCCGGTGCGCTCTCGGTGGTCGGCGTGGGTGTGGTGGCCTGCGCCTGCGGTGCGGTTGCCGCGTCCTCCGGCTGGGAGGCTGCGGTCGTCGCGTCCTCCGGCTCGGTGGATTCGGGCGTCTTGGGCGCGGGCTCCGCGGCGGCCGGCGCGCTTGACGTCACGTCCGAGGCGGTCGCCTCGGTGGGGGCGGGCGTGGAGTCGGTGGTGGCGACCGTGGGCGTTTCGGTGGGTGCGGCGGAGGAAGCCTCCGCAGCGTCCGGGACGTCCGTCGCACCGGCCGCAGAGGCGTCTGACGAGGGCGCGGTGGAGTCGCTTGCCTCGGGCGTGGTGACCTGGGCGTCGCCGGTGTCGGAGGTGGTGGCGGCGTCTTCGGGCGCGGGAGAACCGGTGGTGTCTGTCTCGGCCGTGGCGGAGACGGACGTGGTGTCGGCCGCCGGCGTCGCGGAGTGCTGAGCATCCACGGCCGAGCCCGTCGGCTGGGCCTCCGTGGTGGCCGCGGCCTCCTGCTGCACGTCGGCCGTGGCGGAGGGCTCCGGCTGGACGGGCGCCGCGGCGGCGGGCATCGAGGTGGCGGGCTGGGCCGGGACGGAAGCGTCGGGCTGGGCCGTGCGCTCCCCGGCGGCCGTCGGCGAGGACGGCGGCGTCACCGGCCCTTCATGACCGGCCGACGTCGGCAGGACCTCAGGAGCCGCCGACGTGGCGGTGCCCTCGCGAGCGGACACCGCCGCCTGCCGACCAAGAGCCTCCGAAGCGGCAGGCGACTGAGCGCCGGCCTCCGGAGCGGCAGCCGACTGAGCGCCGGCCTCCGGAGCGGCAGGCGGCTGCGCACCCGGCGACGGACTGACCGACGCTTCCCCATCCAGCGACGGGCCGGCCGACGGCTGTGTGCCAGGTGCAGGGGTCGAAGGCGGCTGCGTACCGAAGTCCGGGGTGGCAGGCGGCTGCGTCCGGTAGTCCGAGGCCGCAGGTGGCTGCGGGCGGAGGTCCGGGGCGGTGGGTGGCTGGGTGGATGTCGTGGGTTCGGTGGGTGACGGGTGGGAGGTGAGCGGGCGGGAGGGCGGCGGGGTGGCGGGCGCGTAGATGGAGTCGTCGCGTTCGCCCGAACGGCCCGAGCCGAAGTCCGGCAGCCACGGTGACGTGCCGCCGCGGCGGGAGGAGGCGTCCGGAGAGCGGCCGAAGCCGGTCTCGCGGCCCGCGGTCTCCCCACGCTGGCCCTCAGCGCGCTCCCCACGCTCCCCGCGCTGCCCCTCGGCACGGGACGGGTCCGGGTGGAAGCCCTCGCCCCGGAAGGGGGCGCGGCTGGTCTCGGGCAGGGACGACGAGCCGTCCGACGCGCTCTCCCGCCCCGGGGACGGCCGCTCGAACGGCACGTCACGCCCGGAGACGTCGCGTCCCGCGAGGTCACGCCCCGGCAGGTCGGGGCCGCGGCCGTAGCCGCCGGTGTCGGCGGGCCTGGGCGGCGGGGTGTAGCCGACGGCCGGTTCCTCCGGCTCGCGGCGCACGACCGAGGGGAACGGCAGCGGGTCGGAGGCGAGCGGCGGCACCGGCTGCAGCTTGGCCACCCGCGGCGCGAACGGCGTGACCGTGGTGTCCTCCACCACGGCGGGCTCGGGATCGAAGTCGGCCGACGACAGGCGCATGGCCTCGTCGTCGTGCGGGGAGACGTGGCGCTTGCGCGGGTCGAAGAGCCATTCGGCGTGGCGCGTGTGACCGTTCCAGACGTAGCCGAGCTTGACCCGCCACAGGCCGTCGTCGCGCTTGGCGGAGTCCCAGTCGATCTCGTCGGTGGGCACGCCGCGCCTGGTCAGCCGCTCGGCCACCAGCTCGCCGAGGGTGGGACCGGGCGCGGTCTCCCCGGGCATGCGGACGGCGACGCGCTGCGCCTGCTGGGCGACGTACTCCCGCTCCTGCAGCACCGGGCCCTCGAACCAGCGGACTCGTTCGACCGGGATCCCGGCGGTCGCGGCGATCTCTTCCGCTGTCTCTCCGGCGCGGATGCGTGCCTGGATCTCCTTGGGGCGCAACGGGCTCTCCACTTCGATCTCGTACTGGCCGAGACGGGAGAAGTTGCCGCGGACGGCAGCACGGAGCCGGTCGTCCACGGGAAGGGTGAAGCGCGTACCTCGCCCGGCAGTAGCCAGCACGAGATAGGTGCCGTCCTCACTCACCGCGACGAGTCGGAGCTCCTGCATGCGAGTCCCTTCGTCAGCGTCGCCATTCTTCCCCCGGACCCTTGAGTCTCTCGCGTGTGCCGGTTGCCTGCCAGCACCGTACCCGGCATGTCCGAACATCGCCTTCCTGGGAAGCCCCGGGGGCGATGTGACGCCGGTCACATTTGTGGATTCCATTTCCTCTAACGCCCGCCGCTGTGCATGAGGAGGTTAGAGCTCCTCGACGGATTCTGGCGAATCGCGGCGCGTGCTGTTGTGCACTTCAGCGAACTCGCGACAAGGGAGGGGGCGGCGTCGGGACGGCGTTCGAGAAGACGCGTCGCGGCGGCGGCGAGGTACGGGGCGCCCGCCGAGAACGCCTGCCCGCCGGAGGAAACCTGGCACCAGCCCGAGTCGGCCGCGCCCACGACGAACACCCCCGAGCGCACCAGCGACCGTACGGCCGCGCCGAGCGCGGGCGAGTCGGCCCCGTCGGCGGCGAGCGTGACGACGGACGGGCCGCGCGCGTGCCGCCGGATCCAGTCGAGCCCGGCCAGCACGTCGGCCAGCGAGCCCGACCCCGCGCAGCCGAGCACCCGCACCGAGGCGATCCTGGCCTCCGGCGCCCGCGAGGCGACGGCCCTGGCCACGCGCGTGCCGTGCCCGCCGCAGTCGCGCCCGGTGCCGCCGGTGGCGTCGAAGGCGCGCCAGGCCCGGTCGCCGAACTCGGCCCGGGTGACGTCGACGCCGGTGTCCAGGACGAAGACGGTCGTGCCCGCGCCCGAATCGGCGCCCGTGGTGGCGTCCGTGTCGGGGGCGGGGGCGGGGGCGTCGCCGGGCATGGCGTGGATCTCGCGGTCGGGCTCGACGGCGAGGACCCGGCGATCGGATCTGAGCTCGGCCAGCTCGCCGACGGTGAGGAAGGTGGCGAAACCCGGCAGAGCCTCGGTGTAGTAACGCCGTACCCGCCATCTCACCTCCGCGACGAGGTCCCGGGCGTCCGCGCGGCTGCGGGCCGTGACGATGTAGGGCCGGGTGGGCTCGGAGGCCGAGGGGCGCAGGGCGAGTCCGGAGGCGGGCGTCATGGCGAGCGGGACAGCGGTCGTCGCGGCCGTCGCCACGGCCGCGGCGAGGTAGACGGAGGGTAGGCCGAATCGTCGGGGCACGAGTTACGAGGATGCCTGTCGCGCAGGTCACAGGAACAACGGGACACGCGCTCGCGTCTATTCACGAGGAAGCTCTTTACCGTACGCATGACCAGAGGGGACTGATCCGGGGGATGACCGGCGAGCAGCGGAAGTTCGAGCTGAGCGTGCCACAGATCCTCGGGAGCGCCCTCGCCGCCGTCACCGCCGCGGTGGCCGCCTCCTACCTCGGGGTGGCGGGCACCGTGATCGGCGCCGCCGTGGTCAGCATCGCGAGCACGGTGGCCAGTGCCGTCTATACGCACTATCTCAAGCGCACCGGCGACCGGGTCAAGCAGCACACGCTGTCCGCGTGGCGCGAGGAGCAGGAGGAGGGGCAGGGCCTGCTCGCCGCCGCCGCGAACGCCACCCCGGCCGCGGGCGAGGAGACCGCCGCGCACGCCACCCGGGCCGCAGGGGAAGGGACTGCCGCGCCCGCCGCCGGGGCCGCAGGGGAGCAGACCGCCGCGCACGCCGTCCGGGGAGGCGGCGGCCAGGGGCATGACACGCTGGTCATGCCGGTCGTCGAGCCCGCCGGGCGCGGCGGGCTGCCGTGGCTGAAGATGGCGGTCGCGGCCGCGCTGGTGTTCGCGGTCAGCATGGGCGGCATCCTCGCCTTCCAGGCCCTCGACCACCGGACGCTGCACGAGCGGGTCACCGGCGGGCAGACGTCGGTGAAGGAGCAGCAGCGCGCCCCCGTCAAGGATCAGGGGCACGACCGCCAGGACCGCGACGACCGGCCGATCGGTCCGACGCAGTCGCCGACCCCGACCCCGACCCCCACCCCGACGCCCACGGACACGCCGCGCACTCCGCCGCCCTCCGGGACCGGCGAGCCGAGTCCGAGCGGCACGCCGGCGCCCACGCCCACGGACACGGTCGAGCCCGTCCCCGAGACGCCCGGGCCCGGCGAGGAGGAGCAGGAGCGTCCCGACCCCGGCGAGCAGCAGTCCAGCGCGCCCCCGGCCACGACGCAGCCGGACGAGCCGCCGGCGCAGCAGGAGGGGCGCTAGCCGAGCACCACGTCGAGGTAGTCGTTGGTGAACACCCGGCGCGGGTCCAGCCGGTCGCGCAGCGCGACGAAGTCGTCGAAGCGGGGGTAGACCTTGCGCAGGTACGCGGCGTCCCGGGTGTGCATCTTGCCCCAGTGCGGCCGGCCGTCCAGCCGGTTCATGATCTCCTCCACGCCCTCGAAGTAGGCGGGGTTGGGCGTGGGCCGGTAGATGTGACAGGCGACGTAGGCCGAGTCGCGGCCGTACGCGGTGGACAGCCAGGCGTCGCTGGGCGGCGTGACGCGCACCTCGACGGGGAAGGTGACCTTCCAGTCCATCCGGTCGATCAGGTCGCGGGTCTCGCGCAGCGCCTGGGCCAGGTGCTCGCGCGGCACGGCGTACTCCATCTCCAGGAACCGCACGTCCCGGCGGGCGGTGAACACCTTGTACGAGGTGTCCACCGCCTCCGAGTCGCCGAGGGCCGCCGCGCTGATCGCGTTGATCCGCGGGATCAGCGCCGGACGCCGCCCGCCGACGGCGCAGGCGGCGCCGAAGACGGTGTTCTCCAGGAACACGTTGTCCAGCCAGTGCTTGAACGGGCTCGGCGGCCTGGCCGGGCCCGCGTCCCTGTTGTTGGTCTTGACCAGGCAGGCGTCGGTGTGCGGCAGCCAGAAGAAGTCGAGGTGCTCGTTGGCCGAGGTCAGCGAGTCGAGCGAGGCGAGGATGTCGGTGAGCGTCATCCTGCGACGCCGGTTGCGCAGCAGGAACGCGGGCTCCACCCGGAACGTCACGGCCGTCAGCACGCCCAGCGCCCCGAGACCGACCCGGGCCGCGTCGAACAGGTCCTCGCCGGGCACGGCCGTGGCGACCGAGCCGTCGGCGAGCACTAGCTCCAGCTCGGTGACCTGGTCGGCCAGGCCGCCGCTGTCGCGCCCGGTGCCGTGGGTGCCGGTCTGGATCGCCCCGGCGACGGTCTGCTCGGTGATGTCGCCCATGTTGGCCAGGGCCAGCCCGCGCTGGTCGAGCAGCTCGTTCAGCACCTTGAGCGGCGTGCCGGCCAGCACCGTGACGCGGTCCTCGCCGGCGGACCTGATGCCGCTCAGCCCCTCGGGGCGGAGCATGATCCCGTCGGTGAGGGCCACCCCGGTGAAGGAGTGGCCCGTGCCGACCATGCGCAGGCGGCGCCCGGCGGCCGAGGCGTCCCGCACGGCCTGGACGACGTCCGCCACGCTCGCGGGGGTGCGCACCTCGGCAGGGGCGCCCGTCTGATTCCCGGCCCAGTTAGTGAAGACCATGAGGCGCCCCTCCGAGCGTCGTTCCGATTAAACGTGAACGATACTCACTTATCCCAGCCTTCGGGAACCGGGAAAACCTGACCGGGCTGCAGGTTCTGCTGCTTGATCACGTCGGAGACCGTGACCAGCTGGTACCCCTTGGCCTGCAGCGACTTGACGATCGAGGGCATGGCGTCCACGGTCTGCTTGACCCAGTCGTGCATGAGGATGATGCCGTCGCGCTCGGCCACCTCAAGGGTCTTCTTCTTGATGGCCTCGACGTTCTTGGTGTCCCAGTCGTGCGAGCCGGCCGTCCACAGGATCATGGGCATGCCGAACTCGGTCGCGACGTCCGACACCTGGATGTCGGCCAGCCCGTACGGCGGGCGCAGCAGCTTGGGCTCGACGCCCGCCGCCTTCTTGACCGCGTCCTGGGTCTTCTTGATCTCGCTCCTGATGACCCCGGCGTCGATCTTGGTGAAGTCGGGGTGCTTGTAGCTGTGGTTGCCCACCTCGTGGCCCTCGGTGACCATGCGCTTGACGAAGGCCGGGCGGCTGTTCACGTACTGGCCCTCCAGGAAGAACGTCGCCTTGGCGCCGTACTTCTTGAGGGTGTCCAGCAGGGTGCCCGCGTACTGGCCGGGCCCGTCGTCGAAGGTCAGCGCGATGCACTTGACCTGCTCGCAATCGACCTCGGCCTTCTTCGGCGTCTGGGCGAACGCGGGCGCGGGAGCCAGGGTGACGCAAACTGCCGCGATAGCTAGAAGTGAAGTGATTTGTCGGGACATAGCAAAGCTTCCGGTGTGATGGGTGTTGCGAGGGATAACTCCCGACCGTAGCGGATCAGCTCTTCAGGGGTGAAGGCGCTTCCGGAAGTCTCAGCAAACCCGAACCTCCGACGCCCACGATCGCCGCCAGGAGCGCCGCGCACACCGCGAAGCCGAACGCGCTGGACGCGCCGAAGGCGTCGGTGAGCTGCCCGCCCGCCCACGCGCCGATCGCCACGCCGAACCCGATCGAGGTGGAGATCCAGGCCATGCCCTCGGTGAGCAGGGACGGCGGGACCAGCCGCTCGGTGAGCGAGAACCCGGTGATGAGCGTCGGCGAGATGGCCAGACCGGCCACGAACGCCACGGCGGCCATGACCCACGGGTCGTCCACGAGCAGGATCGGCAGCAGGCCCACCACGAACACGCCCAGCGCGCGGATGAACCGGGCGCGCAGCGAGATCCGCCACTCCCGCGAGCCGAACCACAGCCCCGACACCATCGACCCGCCCGCGAACGCCGCCAGCAGGAATCCCGAGGCGCCCTTCACGCCGTGCTCCTCGGCGAAGGCGACCATGATCAGGTCCACCGAGCCGAACACCGCGCCGAGCCCGAGGTAGACGCACGCCAGCAGGGCGATGCCGGGGATCAGGATGGGGGTGCCGCCGGCCGTCCTGACCGGTTGCACGGGCGGCTGCGTACGCCGCTGCGCCGCCAGGGCCAGGCAGCCGCCGAGCATGCACACCAGCGCCACCAGCAGCCCCGCGTACGGGTTGATCGCGGTGGCCAGCACCGTGACGAGCGCGGGCCCGGTGACGAAGACGACCTCGTCGGCCACGGACTCGAAGGCGAAGGCGGTGTGCAGCGTCCCGGTGCCGCCGTGGATCGTGGACCAGCGGGCCCGCACCATCGACCCGATGGACAGGGAGGACGCGCCGATCAGCAGGCCGGAGACGTACAGCGTCCACTCGGGCAGGCCGAGCGCGGCGCTGAGCATCAGCGCGGCCATCGCCAGCGCGTTGACCACCGAGAAGGGGGCGATCACCCGGTTCTGGCCGAACCTGTCCACCAGCCGCCCCGACAGCGGCGCCGCGATCGCGAAGGCCACGTTGGTGGTGGCGCCGACCGCGCCGGCGGTGGCGAAGGACCCGGTGACGGTGGAGATCAGCAGCACGACGCCGATGCCGAGCATGGACATCGGCATCCGGCCGACGAACCCGGCCAGCACGAATCCTTTGACTCCGGGCCCGTTGAACAATCCCCGGTAAGGCCCGACCACGCTGTTTCCCCCTTACTTGGCGCCCCCACGATGGCGCACCGTCTGTCCGGATGGCAAGTGATATTTCCGGTGAGTGGGTTAACGTGTGGCTGATGTCCGGTCTTCCCTCTCTCCGCGCGGTCCTGCTCATGGTCCTCGGCGTGCTCGTGGTCACCGCCGTGGCCGGGGGAGTCGTCGTGCTCATGGGCGATGACCTGGTCAGAACGGCCCAGGAGCCGGTGCGCAGGCCGATCACCCGCGCGGTTCCGGAGGCCGCTCCCCGCCTCGACCAGCTCGTACCCACGACGGCGCCGGTCAAGGATTTCGGCCAGGGCGGGCCGGGCGTCACCGTGACGCCGCCGCGCGTGCTGGCGATCGCGCCCGCCACGGTCTCCCGGCGGACGAGGCTCGCTCTGGGGGCGCTCAAGCACGTGCAGAAGGCCGCCGTCGTGGACGCCGGCGCGGTCAAGGTCGCCGGCACGTCGCTCAACCTGCTGGCCGTCGACCCGGCCGACTTCCGCTCCTGGACGCCCCAGCCCGTCGCCGACCAGCCCGCCGTCTGGAGCGCGCTGGCCAGGGGCGAGCTGGTCGCCGAGGCCGGCACGACGCGCAGGTACGGCATGATCCTCGGCGCGATGTACCAGGTGGACGGCGGCCCGAGACTCCGGGTCGCGGCCTCGGCCACGCTCGGGCTCTCCGGCGTGGACGGCCTGGTCAGCCTGGAGGTGGGCCGGTCGCTCGGCTTCGCGAAGGGCGTCGCGGTGCTGCTGCACGGCAAGCCGGGCACGATCGCCGAGGCCGGCGTGCGGCGGCTGCTCGGCAAGGGCGCGCAGGTCGTCGTGCTCGACGCGGCCAGCCGCACCCAGCGGCAACAGCAGCAGCAACCGCAGCGGCAACAGCAGCAGCCGGTCACCGTCGGCCGCCCGAACAGCTACCTCGACCTCTACAAGGCCGCCGCCACCCGCTGCCCCGGCCTGTCCTGGACGGTGCTGGCGGCCATCGGCCAGGTCGAGAGCAGCCACGGCCGCAACAACGGCCCCTCCAGCGCGGGCGCCCTGGGGCCGATGCAGTTCATGCCCGCCACCTGGAAGCACTACGGCGTGGACGGCGACGGCGACGGCAAGGCCGACATCTGGAGCCCCTACGACGCGGTGCCCGGCGCCGCCAACTACCTGTGCGCCAACGGCGCGGGCAAGGGCGGCGCGAAGCTGCGCAAGTCGATCTGGTTCTACAACCACTCGTGGGACTACGTGGACAAGGTCATGGGCATCGCCGAGGCGTACGCCCGCACCTACGCCTGAGGCCGCCCGCCGGGCCGGACCGGACGCGGGCAGCAGGTGAGCGGGCACGCGACGGGCTCCGGCTCGTCCATCAGCTCTCTGACCATGCGCACGAACGCCGGATGGGTGCCGGCCGTCGCCGCGCGCTCCATCGGCAGGCCCAGCTCGGCGGCCACCTGCCGGGCCTCGGTGTCGAGGTCGTAGACGACCTCCATGTGGTCGGAGACGAACCCGATCGGCACCAGCACGACCGAGCCGGCGTCCGTCTTGCGCAGGAAGTCGCACACGTCGGGCTCCAGCCACGGCACCTGCGGGGGGCCGCTGCGCGACTGCCACACCAGGTGCCAGGGCTCGTCGCGGCCCAGCGCCTGGTTGACCAGCTCGGCGCTGCGGCGGAGCTGGGACTCGTACAGGCCGCCCGAGGGGCCGGCGGTCTCGGCCATCGACACCGGGATGCTGTGGGCGGTGAACACCAGCCGGGCGTCCTGGCGGCCCAGCCGCTCCAGCGCCTGGCGCGTGTGGTCGGCCATCGCCGCGACGAACCCCGGATGGTCGCCGAAGTGCCGCATCTTGATCAGCTCGGGGCCGCCCTCGACGGAGATCCTGGCGATGTCCTCGTAGTACTGGCGGCAGCTCGAATATCCGGCGAACGCCGAGGTGGCGAAGACGGCGGCCCGGCGCACGCCGTCGGCCGCCATCCGCCGCACGGTGTCCTCGCCGAAGGGGTGCCAGTTGCGGTTGCCCCAGTAGACCGGCACGCCGGCGACCGGGCCCAGCGCCTCGACCAGCTCGCGGTTCTGCTGGTTGATCGGGCTGACGCCGCCGAAGCCCTGGTAGTGCTCGGCCACCGCGAGCAGCCGCTCGCGCGGCACGCCGCGCCCCCGCACGACGTTCTCCAGGAACGGCAGCACGTCGTCGGGGCCCTCGGGTCCGCCGAACGACAGGACGAGCAGAGCGTCGTAATCAGCCACGTGTCAAGCCTAGTCAGGAGAGCGGGCGGTCCGGCCCGAGGGAGGGGGAGGAGGCGCGGAGCGCGGTGTCGCCCGCGGAGCGCCGGTGACCAGGTAGGTTCGATCGAGTGAGCGCATTCGATGACATTCGTGACTATGTGGCCATTCCCCGGGTCCTCTCCCTGAAGCTCTCGCCTGACGGCTCCCGTCTGATCTCGGCCGTGCAGGCCCTCAATCCGGACGGCAAGTCGTACGGCAGCGCGCTCTGGGCGATCCCCCTCGACGGTGAGCCGTACCGTCTGACCCGTTCCGCCAAGGGCGAGACGGCCGCCGTCTTCACCGACGCCGGGGACGTGCTGTTCACCTCCGCGCGCCCCGACACCACCGTCAAGGACGCGACCGACGAGGTGCCCGCGCTGTGGCTGCTGCCGCGCGCCGGCGGCGAGGCCCGCCAGATCGCCACCCGCCCCGGCGGCATCGGCGCCGCGCGCACGGCGGGCGACGTGGTGGTGTTCGCCTCCGACGTGCTCGACGGCGACGAGTCGACCGAGGAGGAGCGGCGCAAGGCCCGCAAGGACGCCGGGACCAGCGCGATCCTGCACGAGGGCTACCCGGTCCGCTACTGGGACCACGACCTCGGCCCGGCCCGCACCCGGCTGTTCACCGGCCGGCTCGGCGCCGACCGCCTGGAGGACGTGCGCGAGCTGACCCCCGACGCGGGCGAGGCGCTGCGCGAGGCCGCCTTCGAGCTCACCCCTGACGGCTCCACCGTGATCGTCACCTGGCGCAGGTACCTGTCCGGCGGCGACAGCCGTACGGACCTGGTCGCCATCGACGTGGCCACCGGCGAGCGGCGCACCCTGCTCACCGACGAGGCGCACGACTTCGGCGGCCCGATCGCCGTCTCGCCCGACGGCACGCGGGTGGCCTGCGCGCGCGAGCGCATCACGAGCACGGACGTCTCCGTCCGCGTGGAGCTGTGGATCGCCGACCTGGCCACCGGCGAGGGCCGGGCCTACGCCCCCGACCTGTTCCCGACGGACCTCGCCTGGGCCCCCGACTCCTCGGCCCTCTACCTCGTCGCCGACCACCAGGGCCGCCGCCCGGTCTTCCGCGTCCCGCTGGACGGCGAGCACACCAGGCTCACCGGCGACGACGCCGCCTACCTCGGGGTCAACGCCAGCGCCGACGGCGCGTACGTCTACGCCCTGCGCAGCAACATCGCCCTCGCCCCCGCCCCCGCCAGGATCGACGCGGCCACCGGCGAGATCGCCGACCTGCCCTCGCCGGCCCCGCGCCCCGAGGTGCCGGGCACGCTGACCGAGATCTCGGCCACCGCCGACGACGGCGCGACCGTGCGCGGCTGGCTCGTGCTGCCCGAGGGCGCCTCGGCCGACAACCCGGCGCCGTTCCTGCTGTGGATCCACGGCGGACCGGTCGCGTCCTGGAACGACTGGCAGTGGCGCTGGCAGTCGTGGATCATGGCGCAGCGCGGGTACGCCGTCCTCATGCCCGACCCCTGCCTGTCCACCGGCTACGGCCAGGAGATGATCGACCGCGGCTGGGGCGCCTGGGGCCCGCGCACCCAGGCCGACCTCGACGCCATCGTGGACGTCGCCCTGGCCAGGGACGACATCGACGACGAGCGCGTGGCGGCGATGGGCGGCTCGTTCGGCGGCTACATGGCCAACTGGCTGGCCGGGCACACCGACCGCTACCAGGCCATCGTCACCCACGCCGCGCTGTGGAACCTCGACCAGTTCGCCGGCACCACCGACTCCTCGCTGTACTGGCAGCGCGAGTTCGGCGAGCCCGGCTCGGAGCGCTACGACCAGCTCTCGCCGCACCTCGGGCTCGGCAAGATCACCACCCCGATGCTCGTCATCCACGGTGACAAGGACTACCGGGTGCCGATCGGCGAGTCCCTGCGCCTGTGGTGGGACCTGCAGCGCACCGACGTCGAGTCGAAGTTCCTGTACTTCCCCGACGAGAACCACTGGATCCTCAAGCCGGGCAACATCGTCGCCTGGTACGAGACCGTGCTCGCCTTCCTCGCCCAGCACGTGCTCGGCGAGGAGTGGAAGCGCCCGGACTCGGTGGCCTGATGACCGACTTCCTGCGGCTGGCCGAGGACGTCGCCCGCGAGGCCGGGGACATGCTCCTGGCCAAGCGGCCCACGATGTCGGAGGACGTCGAGACCAAGTCCAGCCCCACGGACGTCGTCACCATCCTGGACAAGGCGTCGGAGGAGCTGATCCGCGAGCGGGTCCTGGCGGTCCGTCCGGGCGACCGGTTCCTGGGCGAGGAGGGCGGCGAGGCGCCGGGCGCGTCCGACGTGCGGTGGATCGTCGATCCCGTCGACGGCACCGTCAACTTCCTGTACGGCCTGCCCGACTGGGCGGTGTCCATCGCCGTCGAGGTGGCCGGGCGAATCGTGGCGGGGGTCGTCAACGTGCCGGCGCGGGGCGAGGTGTTCACCGCCGCGCTCGGCGAGGGAGCCTGGCTGGGCGGCGCGCGGCTGCGCTGCAACAGCGGGGTGCCGCTGGCCCGGGCGCTGGTCGCGACCGGGTTCGGCTACTCGGCGCCGCGCCGCGAGGTGCAGGGACGGGTCGTGGCGGCGGTGCTGCCGCGGGTGCGCGACATCCGGCGCGGCGGCTCGTGCGCCATCGACCTGTGCTCGGTGGCGGCGGGCCGGGTGGACGCGTACTACGAGCGCGGCACCAACGCGTGGGACCACGCCGCGGCCGGGCTGGTGGCGACCGAGGCGGGCGCCCGGCTCGGCGGCCTGCACGGCCGGCCGGTCGGCCCGGAGTTCGCGCTGTGCGCGGCTCCCGGCCTGTTCGAGGAGCTGCACGACCTGCTCGTGCCGCTGGACCCCGAACGCGACTCCTGACCGGGCCGCGGGCATGACAGGACGGCCGGGGCCCGGCGGGCCCCGGCCGTCGCACGCGTATGTCTAGCGCGGCAGTGGGACGCCGTGATCGTCGGCCAGGCGGCGCAGGTCCTCGATCTCGGCGGTGAGGGTGTCGGCGAGGTAGTCGTCGCCGGTGCTGCGGGCCTCGGAGAGGCTCTTGTAAGCCTGGTCGAGGCGGCGTTCGATCGTGGTGGTGAACTCGCCCATCTCACCTACTCTCTCAGGGGTTCGATCCGTGCGGGGCGAAGGGAACCATTGCCACTGGATGTCCGGGCAATGGGTGTCCCGACGGCATACCCCGGGTTATCGCCCTCTGAAACATGAATTTGTGCGGCCCCTGCCCGGCACACCCCTGGACATGCCTTACCGTGCGCTTATCGAGCCTGTAGGCAGAATGAGACACCGGAACCGGAAAGAGGGTGTACCAGGCGTGCGAGTGCTGGTTGTCGAGGATGAGCGGGTGCTCGCCGACGCGATCGCGACCGGGCTGCGGCGTGAGGCCATGGCCGTCGACGTCGCCTACGACGGCGGCGGCGCCCTTGAGCGCACCTCCTACATCGACTACGACGTGATCGTGCTCGACCGCGACCTGCCGGTCGTGCACGGCGACGAGGTGTGCCGCCGGCTGGTCGAGCAGCGCTCGGCCTCGCGGATCCTCATGCTGACCGCCTCCGGCGACGTGGACGACAAGGTGGAGGGGCTCGGCCTCGGGGCCGACGACTACCTGGCCAAGCCGTTCGTGTTCATCGAGCTGGTGGCCCGGGTGCGCGCGCTCGGCCGGCGTTCGGCGCCCGCCCTGCCGCCCGTGCTGGAGCGGGCCGGGATCCGCCTCGACCCGGGCAAGCGGCTGGTCGAGCGCGACGGCAAGGAGATCGTGCTCACCAAGAAGGAGTTCGCGGTCCTGGAGGAGCTGATGCGCGCCGAGGGCGCGGTGGTCAGCCAGGAGGACCTGCTGGACAAGGCGTGGGACGAGAACATCGACCCGTTCACGAACGTCGTCCGGGTGACCATGATGACGCTGCGGAAGAAGCTGGGCGAGCCTCAGGTGATCGAGACCGTGCCCGGGGTTGGGTACAAGTTGTGAGCGAACGGCCAGAGCGCGGGGCGGGGCCGACGCATCCGATGATCAGCCCCCATTCGGCCAGGAAGGCGACGCGCGTGCAGGAGGCGCCACCCCCGAGCGGGCCGCCGGCCTGGGACGGCCCGCCCCCGCCCGGCTCCGAGACGCCCGCCCGCAGCACCCTGGAACGGGTCAGGGGGCTGCCGGCCAAGGTGAGCATCCGGTGGCGGCTCACGCTCACCTACAGCGCTCTGGTGTTCGCCGCCGCGGCCGTGCTGCTCTTCGTCGTCTACTCGATCGTCGGCAAATCGATCGAGAACGCCTGGCCCGACCTGATCACCGACGACCTCGACCCGCTCGACGCCGCCATCATGCAGAACCGGTGGACCCTGGCCAAGGGGCGGGCCGTCAGCAGCGCGCGCGACGCGCTGTTCACCAGCTCCTTCATGGCGCTGGCCGGGGTCGGCATCCTCGCGCTCATCATCGGCTACTTCGTGGCCGACCGGGCGCTGCGGCCGGTCACCCAGATGACCAGCGCGGCCCGCAAGCTGTCGGAGAGCACGCTCGCCCACCAGCGCATCGCCCTGCGCGGCCCCAACGACGAGCTGAAGGAGCTGGCCGACACCTTCGACGCCATGCTCACCCGGCTCAACGTCGCCTTCGACACCCAGCGCAGATTCGTGGCCAACGCCTCCCACGAATTGCGCACGCCGTTGACGATTAACCGGACCGTCCTGGAGATCGCGTTGTCGGATCCGGAGGCGTCCGAGGACCTCAAAGCGCTCGGGCGCACGCTGCTGGAAGTCAACGCGCGTAACGAGAAGCTCATCGAGGGACTGCTGTTGCTCGCCAGGAGCGAACGAGAACTCGCGGTGCGCAAACCGCTCGACGTTCAGGAAGTCGCGCAGACGGCGGTGGAACAGCTCGCGCCCTTCGCCGCCGAACACGGCGTGACCGTTGTGGCCGAACTGGTCAGCGCGCCTACCGTGGGCGACCCGGTGCTTCTGGAGCGGTCGGTCAGCAACCTGCTGGAGAACGCCGTGAAGTACAACCTTCCTGAAAACGGAAAAGTCTGGATCCGGACGGGAATGGCAGACGGGGGGCTGGTTGTTCAGGTGGCCAACACGGGGCAGCACGTCCCGGCGTACGAGGTGAACAGCCTGTTCGAGCCGTTCAGGAGGCTCCACGCCGACCGCGTGGAATCGGCCAAGGGATCGGGTCTGGGGCTGTCCATCGTCCGTGCGGTGGTGCAGGCACACGGTGGAAACGTGACCGCGGTGCCGCGTGATGGCGGAGGACTTGTGGTGACGATTCGGCTTCCGACGCGTTGACCGAGCGTCCTTGAGTGGTCCATGGGGCGCCGACGGGTGACGTTCAGGGGTGTTCGTCCGCGTGTTGATGTAGTGGGGGCGTCTCGTTCTCGCCGTACATGTGGTTGGATGTGCCGTCGAACACGGTCGTGCATGACGCCAAGGCTGTGGGTTTCGCCATATTTGGCTAACCATTGCCGTCGGCAGCAGGCCCTGTCGTGTTGGGAGGTTCGTTGTCCGTTCGCGCGGGGTACCGATGGAAAATCTCCCCGACGGAACGGGCACAAGATGGGCCTCCCGGACGTTAGAAGACGCGCGATGAGCGCGAAGACATATAGATGAGGGGGATGGAGTAAGCACAATGGCTACCGACTACGACAGCCCGCGAAAGACAGACGACGACCTGGGGGAGGACAGCCTCCAAGAACTCCAGGCACGGCGTACCGACAAGTCGTCCGGCAGCATCGACATCGACGAGACCGACCTCGCCGAGTCGCTGGAGCTGCCCGGCGCGGATCTGTCGAACGAAGAGCTCTCCCTGCGGGTGATTCCCCGTCAGGCCGACGAGTTCACCTGCTCGCGCTGCTTCCTGGTGCACCACCGCAGCCAGCTGGCCTCCGAGAAGAACGGCCAGCAGATCTGCCGGGAGTGCGCCGCCTGACCGCTGGAGCGAAGGAGCTCAGGGTGAGGGACCCAAGGCACGACCGAGCCCGCCTACCCTGAGCGGTCGCGACCAAGAGGACGGAGGCATCGCGTTGGCCGAGCCCGAGAAGGACAAGCAACAGACGGACGACGGGATCGCCGACCCCGACAAGGAGGTCGGCGAGCTCGTTGTGCGGCTCACCGCGCCCGGTGAGCTGGAGCCGGCCGAGCGGCGCAGACTGCTCGGCCGACTAGCCAGGTCCCTGGCCGCAGGGGCGAAGAAGGCCCGCGAGAGCGGCGCAGGCCGCGGCCGCTGGCTGGCCGACGTCTTCCTCAACATCGCGCCCCGCATCCCCATCCGCGACCTGTCGACGTTGTCCGAGCATCATCACGGCCTCACCGGCGAGGAGCTCGCCGACGACCTGGTGCGCACCGCCCAGAAGGCCACGATGACGGTCGGAGCCATCGGCGGAGCACTGGCGGCGGCCCAGTTCGCCGCACCACCCCTCCTGCTCTCCGCGCCCGCGCAGCTCGTCGCGGAGACCATCGTCGTCGCCGCGATCGAGGTCAAGCTCCTGGCCGAGCTGCACGAGGTCTACGGCGTCCGCGTCCAGGGCAACGGCACGCAGCGCGCCTTCGCCTTCGCCTCCGCCTGGGCCAAGCAGCGCGGGATCGACCCCCTCGCCCCCGCGTCCGTCTCGCTCGCGCTCGGCGCCGCGTCGAAGGCCGCTCTTCGCAACCGTCTCATGCGCACGCTCGGGCGCCATCTGACCACGTTCGGCCCCTTCCTCACCGGAGCCGTCGCCGGCGGCGCGCTCAACCGCGGCGCGACCGGCAAGCTCGGCAAGGCCATCCGCGCCGACCTTCGCCTCAAGGGCCCGTCGTTGCCGCCGCCCGACCCCCGTGACGAGCTGACGCCGTAGCCAGGCGGCCGTGAGGTCAGACGTCCCGGCTGTCCACCACGCGCTTGAGCTTGCCCACCGACCGCTCCAGCGTCTCGGGGCCCACCACCTCGACCTCGACGCTCACGCCGACGCCCGCCTTGACCGCGTGCCGCAGCGCGCGCCCGGCCTCCTCGCGGCCGGTCGCGCCCGGCCGCGCCTCGACCCTGACGGTGAGCACGTCGAGCCGGTCCGGCCGGGTCAGGTGCAGCTGGAAGTGCGGCGACAGGCCGGGCACGCGCAGCACGAGCTCCTCGATCTGGGTCGGGAACACGTTCACGCCGCGCAGGATGATCATGTCGTCGGTGCGGCCGGTGACCTTCTCCATGCGGCGGAAGGCGGGCCTGGCCGTGCCGGGCAGCAACCGGGTCAGGTCGCGGGTGCGGTAGCGGATGACCGGCATGGCCTCCTTGGTGAGGCTGGTGAACACCAGCTCGCCGCCGTCGGGGGCGGGCTCGCCGGTGAACGGGTCGACGGTCTCGGGATAGAAGTGGTCCTCCCAGACGTGCAGGCCGTCCTTGGTCTCGACGCACTCGTTGGCCACGCCGGGGCCCATGACCTCCGACAGCCCGTAGATGTCGACGGCGTGCAGGTCGAAGCGCTCCTCGATCTCGGCGCGCATGCGCTCGGTCCAGGGCTCGGCGCCGAAGATGCCGATCTCCAGCGAGCTCTCGCGCGGGTCGAGGCCCTGGGCGGCGAACTCGTCGAGCAGCGCCAGCAGGTACGACGGCGTGACCATGATGACCCTGGGCCGCAGGTCGGTGATGAGCTGGACCTGCCGGGCCGTCATGCCGCCGGAGACCGGCACCACCGTGCAGCCCAGCCGCTCGGCCCCGTAGTGGGCGCCGAGACCGCCGGTGAACAGCCCGTAGCCGTACGCCACGTGCACCACGTCGCCTGGACGCCCGCCGGACGCCCGGATCGACCGGGCCATCACCTGCGCCCAGACGTCGAGGTCGGCCTTGGTGTACCCGACGACCGTGGGCTTGCCCGTCGTGCCCGAGGAGGCGTGGACGCGCGCCACCCGCTCGCGCGGCACGGCGAACATGCCGAACGGGTACGACTCGCGCAGGTCCTCCTTGGTGGTGAACGGGAAGAGCGCGAGGTCGTCCAGGCTCCGGCAGTCGCCGGGACGGACGCCGTGCTCGTCGAACTTGCGCCGGTAGAGCGGCACGTTGTCGTAGGCGTGGGTCAGCGTCCAGCGCAGGCGCTGCAGTTGCAGGGCCATGAGCTCGTCCCTGGAGACGCGCTCGACCGGGTCGAGCTCCTCGGGGGACGGCGGCGGGAAGGGCCTCATCTCAGCTCCCTGCTGCGCCCGCGGAACTCCGCGACCACCCGGCCGCCGGACCCGCGCACGGTGATGTCGTAGATGCCGCTGCGGCCGTAGGTGGTGCGCTCGGCCGCCTCGGCCACCAGCACGTCGCCCTCGTGGGCGGGGGCGACGAAGGTGATCTCGGCCCCGGCCGCCACGGTCACCGGGCCCCGGGTGTTGCACGCGCAGGCGAAGGCGGTGTCGGCCAGGAGGAAGACGTAGCCGCCGTGGCAGATGGCGTGTCCGTTGATCATCTGGCCGGTCACGGCCATCCGGCACACCGCGCGCCCCTCGGCCAGCTCCACCAGCTCGATGCCCAGGGCGGCGGAGGCGGTGTCGGCGTCCAGCATGCGACGCGCGCTCTCCAACTGGTCTCCCTTGCTTACTGACCGAATGTTCGGTAAACACTTCCCCGTCCTGCCGAGCACTGTCAAGGGAGGGCCGGCGCAGCGCAGCTGCAAGGGCCGTCTGTGGGGTATGTCCTGGTTCGTCAGCGGGTCGGCCTCAGCGCGTGAGGAGAGACGATGATCAAGCCGTTCGCCTCGTCGGCGGATCTCGGTGAGAAGCGGCAGTCCCTTGAGGTGCTGGCGGAAGGCGTCTACGCGCTCACCGCCGAGGGCGACCCCAACGTGGGCGCGATCGAGGGCGAGGACTTCCTGGTCTGCTTCGAGGCCCTGGCCACGCCCACGGCCGCCGGCGACTGGCTGGCCAGGCTGCGCGAGCACACCGGCAAACCGGTCAGGTACCTCGTGCTCTCGCACTACCACGCGGTCCGCGTGCTGGGCGCCTCGGCGTTCGGCGCGGACGTCGTCGTGGCCCACGACAAGACCCGCGAGCTGATCGCCGAGCGCGGCGAGCAGGACTGGGCCAGCGAGTACGCCCGCATGCCCCGCCTGTTCAAGGATCCCGGCTCGATCCCCGGCCTGACCTGGCCCACCGTCACCTTCAGCGACACCTTCACCATCGACCTCGGCGGCGGCAGGGGCGACCTGGTGCTGGCCCACTGCGGACGCGGCCACACCGAGGGCGACCTGGTGGCCTGGCTGCCCGACCGGCGCATCCTGTTCGCCGGCGACCTGGTCGAGTCGCAGGCCGCGCTCTACACCGGCGACGCCTTCCACCGCGAATGGGCCTCCGGCACGCTCGACCGCGTCGCCTCGTTCGGGGCCGAGACGCTGGTCGGCGGCAGGGGAGCGGTGGCCCACGGCAAGGCCGAGGTCGAGGCGGCCATCGCCCAGAGCCGCGACTTCCTCACCGTGATGCTGCGCGAGGTCGGCGCGGCGAGCGGGCTGAAGGAGGCGTTCGAGCGCACCCACCGGGCCCTGCGGCCGCGCTACGGCGGCTGGCCCATCTTCGAGCACTGCCTGCCCTTCAACGTCTCCCGCCTCTGGGACGAGCTCCACGGCGTCGAACGGCCGCGCGTCTGGACCGCCGAGCGCGACCGCGAAGTGTGGGACGAGCTCCAGTCATGAGGCCCGCGGAGTCCGTGCCGCAGGTCATCGTCGTCGGCGCGGGCCCGGTCGGCCAGACCGCCGCGTTGCTGCTGGCCCGCTGGGGCATCCGGGTGCTGGTGCTGGACCGGCGGCAGGCCCGCGACGGCGGCGGCTCGAAGTCGATCTGCCAGCAGCGCGACGTGCTCGACATCTGGGCCGCGGCGGGCGCGGGCCGGGTGGCGGAGGAGGGGCTGGCCTGGACCACCGCCCGCACGTACTACCGCGACCGCGAGCTGTTCTCGTGGTCCTTCGACGGCCAGGGCCCGCTGCCGCCGTGCGTGAACATCTCCCAGGCCCGCACCGAGCAGCTGCTCGACGAGGTCATCGCCGACCAGCCGCTCATCGAGGTGCGCTGGGGCCACGAGGTCACCGGGCTGGTCCAGGACCCGGCGGGGGTGGAGGTCCAGTGCGGGCAGCGGCTGCTGCGCGCCCCCTACGTGCTGGTCTGCGCGGGCGCGCGGGCCCAGCAGGTACGCCGGTCGCTCGGCGTCTCCTTCGACGGCGAGGCGTTCGACGACCAGTTCCTGATCTGCGACATCCGGGCGGATCTGCCCGGCTGGGAGAACGAGCGGCGTTTCTACTTCGACCCTGTGTGGAACCCGGGCCGGCAGGTCCTCATCCATCCCTGCCCCAACGGGACGTACCGGATCGATTGGCAGATCGCGCCGGACTTCATCCCAACAAGAGACGATATTTCGCAGAAAATCCAGCAAATCATCGGGGATCGGCCGTACGAGCTGATCTGGCACAGCACGTACCGGTTCCACTCGCGCATCGCCTCGCGGATGCGGGTCGGACGGGTGCTGCTGGCGGGCGACTGCGCCCATCTGGTGGCGCCCTTCGGGGCCCGGGGGCTCAACTCCGGCGTGCCCGACGCCGAGAACGCGGCCTGGAAGCTGGCCTTCGCGCTCAACGGCTGGGCCGGGCCCGAGCTGCTGGAGTCGTACCATGCCGAGCGGCACGCGGCGGCGCGGGAGAACCTGGAGGTGACCGCCGCCACCATGCGCTTCCTCGCGCCGCGGACGGACCGGGACCGGGCCAGGCGGCGGGAGGTGCTGGAGGCCGGCCTGGTCGCCGAGGTGGACTCCGGGCGCTTCGCCGAGCCCTACTGGTACGTGGACTCGCCGCTCACCACGCCGGAGCCGGGCCGGCCGTTCGGGGGGCGTCCGCCGAAGGGCGCGCTGTGCGATCCGGCCCCCGGAGTGATCCTGCCGGACGTGCCGCTGGCGAAGGGCAGACTGCGTGAGTTCTGCCGGGACGGTTTCCTCATTCTGTTGGGTGATATGTGCGATTCGAGTTTGTTTGTGCAGGTCCTGGGCAAGGTCATTACGGCACCGCTCGCCGTCCGCGAGCTCACGGAGATGGATGCGACCGGCTCGCTCGCCGAAAGACTCGGTGCGCGGCCGGATGAAGCATGGGTGATCAGGCCAGATGCCCACATCGCCGCGATCATTCCCCGCGGGGGGCCGGACGAGGTCGCGGCCGCCGTGAGCCGCGCCTGCGGCTCTCCTCGACCTGAGCCCTAGGAGGACTGCGTGACCGGCCGTAGCTCGTTTCTGATCGTCGCGAACCGCTTGCCGGTCGATCGCACGATCGAGCCAGACGGAACGGCCTCGTGGCGCAGGAGCCCGGGGGGGCTCGTGACGGCCATAGCGCCCGTGATGAAGCGCCGCCACGGCGCCTGGGCCGGTTGGCACGGCGCGCCGGACGAGAAGCTCGAACCGTTCGAGCAGGACGGCATGAGCCTCATCCCCATCCCGCTGTCGGCCCGCGAGGTCGAGCTCTACTACGAGGGTTTCTCCAACGCCACGCTGTGGCCGCTCTACCACGACGTGGTGGCGCCGCCGGTGTTCGAGCGGGAGATGTGGGAGACCTACCGTTCGGTCAACGAGCGCTTCGCCGCGGCCGCCGCCGAGGCCGCCGAGGAGGGGGCCGTCGTCTGGGTGCAGGACTACCAGCTCCAGCTCGTGCCCGCGATGCTCCGGCGGCTGCGGCCCGACCTGCGGATCGGCTTCTTCCTGCACATCCCGTTCCCGCCCGTCGAGCTGTTCTGGCGGCTGCCCTGGCGCAAGGAGCTGGTCGAGGGGCTGCTCGGCGCCGACCTGGTCGGCTTCCAGCTGCCCGGCGGCGCCTCGAACTTCCGCAGGCTGTGCCGGCGGCTGCTCGGGCTGCCGTACAAGGGGAACGAGATCTTCCTGGACGACCGGGTGGTGACCACGCAGGCGTTCCCGATCTCGGTGGACTTCGGGCAGCTCGACTCGCTGGTGCGCGAGCCGCACGTCGTGGCGCGGGCCAAGGAGATCAGGGGTGAGCTGGGCGATCCCGAGCACGTGCTGCTCGGCGTGGACCGGCTCGACTACACCAAGGGCATCGGCCAGCGTCTGGAGGCCTTCGGCGAGCTGCTCAAGGACGGCAGCCTGCGCCCCAACGAGGCGGTCTTCGTGCAGATCGCCACCCCGAGCCGCGAGCGCGTGGACGAGTACCGCAAGCTGCGCGACGACATCGAGCTGCAGGTGGGCCGGATCAACGGCGAGCAC
The DNA here is from genome assembly GCF_042878785.1 of Nonomuraea sp. NPDC003560. Classification (NCBI taxonomy): domain Bacteria; kingdom Bacillati; phylum Actinomycetota; class Actinomycetes; order Streptosporangiales; family Streptosporangiaceae; genus Nonomuraea; species Nonomuraea sp. NPDC003560. Next base: position 407,463 of record NZ_JBIAOF010000001.1, read on the forward strand.
GCCCAGATCGGGGTGCAGCCGATCCAGTACTTCCACCAGTCCTACGGCCACGACGAGCTGGCCGCGCTCTACCTGGCGGCCGACGTCATGGTCGTCACGCCCCTGCGCGACGGGATGAACCTGGTGGCCAAGGAGTACATCTCCTGCCACCACGACCTGCACGGCGCGCTGGTGCTCAGCGAGTTCACCGGGGCGGCCGACGAGCTGCGGCAGGCGTACCTGGTGAACCCGTACGACATCGAGGACGTCAAGCGGCAGATGATCGCCGCCATGCGGGCCACGCCGCACGAGCTGGCCCGGCGGATGCGCACGATGCGCCGCCGGGTGGCCACCTACGACGTGGACCGCTGGGCGAGCGAGTTCCTCAGTGCCCTTGAGTCACCTGCTTCACAGACTTCCACGCGTCGTAGCGCTTCTTGGCGGTCCGGTTGACCACGATCTGCGCCACGGACATCCCGACGCCGGTGAGGATCGCGTAACCGATCGCCTCACCCATGCTCACCTCGGGCGAGTCGTCGTCGAGGGGCGGCTCCTTGCCGGTCGCCTTGACCCAGACGAACCCGAGAAGTTTCCTCATCCCCCAGGCGGTCGCCATGCCCACCAGACCACCGATGACGCGCCAGGCGATGTCGGGTTTGTCCTCCGCCATGCCAACTCCCTTCCCCTATGTAACGAACACTAGTCTCTAACGCTTGCCGGGCCCCCGAAGCCGTACCATAAGGAGGCATGACTCAACAGCGACTACGCCATGCATCCATGCCGGAAAAGCCGACCCTCGACGGCTTGGAGCAGGTATGGGTAGCTCGCTGGCAGGAGGAGGGCACCTACCGCTTCGACCGGACCAAGCCGCGCGAGCAGGTCTACTCCATCGACACGCCGCCGCCGACCGTGTCCGGCTCCCTCCACGTCGGTCATGTCTTCTCCTACACCCACAGCGACATCATGGCCCGCTACCAGCGGATGATCGGCAAGTCGGTGTTCTACCCCATCGGCTGGGACGACAACGGCCTGCCTACCGAACGGCGGGTGCAGAACGTCTACGGGGTGCGCTGCGATCCGTCGCTGCCGTACGATCCTGACTTCGTTCCACCGGACAAGCCGGGCAAACGTGAGATCTCGATTTCGCGGCGCAACTTCGTCGAGCTGTGTCACCAGCTCACCGCCATCGACGAGAAGGCGTTCGAGGAGGTCTGGCGCCGGGTCGGCCTGTCGGTCGACTGGGACCTGCTCTACACCACGATCAGCGACGAGTCGCAGGCGGTCTCCCAGCGGGCGTTCCTGCGCAACCTCGGCCGCGGCGAGGCCTACCTCGCCGAGGCGCCCACGCTGTGGGACGTCACCTACCGCACCGCGGTGGCCCAGGCCGAGCTGGAGGACCGCGAGTGGCCCGGCGCCTTCCACCGCATCTCCTTCTACGGCGAGCGCGGGCCGATCTGGATCGAGACGACCAGGCCCGAGCTGATCCCGGCCTGCGTCGCGCTGGTCGCCCACCCCGACGACGAGCGCTACAAGCCGCTGTTCGGCACGTCCGCGCTCACGCCGCTGTTCGGCGTCGAGGTGCCGATCCTGGCCCACCACCTGGCCGAGCCCGACAAGGGGTCCGGCATCGCGATGATCTGCACGTTCGGTGACGTCACCGACGTCACCTGGTGGCGTGAGCTGCACCTGCCCACCCGGCCGGTCATCGGCTGGGACGGCCGGCTGCTGCCCGAGCCGCCCGACGGCGTGGAGCCGGAGCCGTACAAGGAACTGGCCGGCAAGACCGTCCACAGCGCGCGCGAGCGCATCGTCGAGCTGCTGCGCGAGTCCGGCGACCTCGACGGCGACCCGCGTCCGGTGCAGCGCCCGGTGAAGTTCTACGAGCGCGGCGACAAGCCGCTGGAGATCGTCACCACCCGCCAGTGGTACATCCGCAACGGCGGGCGCGAGCAGGCGCTGCGCGCCCGGCTGCTGGAACGCGGCAGCGAGCTGGCCTGGCACCCGCCGCACATGCGGGTGCGCTACGACAACTGGGTCGAGGGCCTGACCAGCGACTGGCTGATCTCCCGCCAGCGCTTCTTCGGCGTGCCGTTCCCGGTGTGGTATCCGCTGGACGAGGCCGGCAACCCGGTCCACGACGCGCCGATCCTGCCGGCCGAGGAGTCGCTGCCGGTCGACCCGTCCTCCGACGTGCCGCCCGGCTACAGCGAGGAGCAGCGGGGCGTGCCCGGCGGGTTCATGGCCGACCCCGACGTCATGGACACCTGGGCGACCTCGTCCCTGACGCCGCAGATCGCCGGCCGCTGGGCGAGCGACGACGACCTCTACCGGCGCGTGTCCCCCTACGACCTGCGGCCGCAGGCGCACGAGATCATCCGCACCTGGCTGTTCTCCACGGTGGTCCGCTCCCACCTGGAGTTCGACGCGCTGCCGTGGACCGACGTGGCGATCTCCGGCTGGATCCTCGACCCCGACCGCAAGAAGATGTCCAAGTCCAAGGGCAATGTGGTCACCCCGCTCGACCTGCTGGAACAGCACGGCTCCGACGCCGTCCGCTACTGGGCCGCCAACGGCCGCTACGGCGTGGACACCACGTTCGACGTGGGCCAGCTCAAGATCGGGCGGCGGCTGGCGATCAAGATCCTCAACGCCTCGAAGTTCGTGCTCGGGCTGGCCGGCAGCGACGGCGAGGTCACCGAGCCGGTCGACCTGTCGATGCTCGCCGCCCTGTCCGACATGGCCCGCGAGGCCACGCAGGCGTTCGAGTCCTACGACCACACCCGCGCGCTGGAGGCCGTCGAGCGGTTCTTCTGGTCCTTCTGCGACGACTACCTGGAGCTGGTCAAGGCGCGGGCGTACGAGTCCGGGCCGGCCGCCGCCTCGGCGCACGCGGCGCTGCGGCAGGCGCTCGACGTGCTGCTGCGGCTGTTCGCGCCGGTGCTGCCGTTCGTGACCGAGGAGGTGTGGTCCTGGTGGCGCGAGGGCTCGGTCCACCGCGCCGCCTGGCCGGCTCCCGAGCGCGGCACGGGCGACCCGGCGGTGCTGACCGTGGCCTCGGAGGTGCTGCGGCGGATCCGCAAGGCCAAGTCGGAGGCCAAGTTGTCGATGCGGGCCGAGGTGTCCAGGCTGACCGTCACGGGGCCCGAGGCCGATCTCGTCCGGCAGGCCCAGGACGACCTGTGCGCGGCCGGAGTCGTCGAGGAGTTCGTCCTCGACGGCGGCGACGTGCTGACCGTCGAGGTGCACCTGGGCTGAGGACGGCCGTCCGGCACGGGCGGTGAGGGGCGCCTCCCTCACCGCCCGTCCGGCATCCCGGCGTTTATCGGTGCGCATCCCCGGCCCGGACGTGCCAGTCTTGAACACGTGCAGATCGACCGCCCCACCACACTCGTACCGCCCGTGCTGGCCAAGATGGCCGCATGGTGCGGGTGCCTGATCCTCGTCGGCGTGGTCGTCTACTTCTTCGTCCAGGCGATCGCCCGGCTCACCTTCGTGGCGCTGCCCGTGGCGATCGCGCTGCTGCTGACCGCGCTGCTGTTCCCGCTGACCAAGAGCCTGCGGCGGGCGGGCCTGCGGCCCATCTACGCCACCTGGCTGACCATGCTGGTCGCGCTCGCCGTCCTGGCCGGCACCGGCTGGCTGGTCGGCGCGCGGGCCAGCGAGGAGTTCCCCAACCTGGTCACGCAGGTGCAGGCCACCGCGCGCTCGGTCCAGGAATGGCTGATCACCGGCCCGCTGCACCTGAAGCAGGCCCAGATCACCGGCTACGTCGACGAGATCGCCACGATGGTCAACGCCCAGCGCACCGCCATCACCGGCACGGTGCTGTCGGCCAGCGCCGTCGCGATCGAGGTGCTCGCGTCCATCGTGCTGCTGCTGTTCGTGACGTTCTTCCTGCTCAAGGACGGCGACCGCATCTGGTCGTGGTTCCTGCGCGCCTTCGGCTCGATGTCGCCGCGGGTCGACCGGGCGGGCCGGGCGGCCTGGACCACGCTCTCCCACTACGTCCAGGGCACCGTGGCCGTGGCCGCCGTGCACGGCCTCATCATGGGCATCGTGCTGGCCGGCATGGGGGTGCCGCTGTGGGCGCCGCTGGCGGTGCTGATCTTCTTCGCCAGCTTCATCCCCATCGTCGGCATCTTCTTCGCCGGCACCGTCGCCACCCTCGTCACCCTCGGCGCCAAGGGCCTGGTCTACGCGCTGATCTTCCTCGGCATCCTCATCGTCGAGCAGCAGCTGGAGAACCACGTGCTCCAGCCGCTGATCGTGGGCAGGGCGCTCAACTTCCACCCGCTGGCGATCATCCTGGTGCTGTCGGTCGGCGGCATCCTGGCCGGCATCGCGGGAGCGGCCGTGGCCGTGCCGGTCGCGGCGGTGATCTACCGGGCGCTGCCCGAGCTGCGCCACAAACCGCCCGCCCTGCCGCCACCGCCCCACCACGAGCCGCCGGCGGAGGAACCGCCGTCCGGAGGCGTCCCTCCCGCCGGCGAGCCGCCGTCCGGGGGTGCGGTTCCCGCGGCGGGGTGACGTGAGGCGGGCCGGGCGGTTCCGATCCGGTGTCGAGGGCGAGTCCAGGGGCCGCAGCGAGTAACCTCGTCACCCGTGACGCGTTCCTCCCTCACCACCCCGCCGCCGGACGCCTCGGCGCCCGCGGCCCATCCCGGCGCCCCGGCGCCGGGCAGTTCCCTCGGCTCCCACTACAGCCGCTGCTTCGGCTGCGGCGGCGACCACCCGACCGGCCTGCACCTGAAGGCCGCCACGCCGGACGGCGTCACGGTCGAGGCCGAGTTCACCGTGGGGGAGGCCCACCAGGGCGCGCCGATGCTTGCCCACGGCGGCGTGCTGGCCGCCGCGATGGACGAGGTCATCGGAATGTCGGTCTACCTGTTCCACAAGCCCTATGTGACGGCCCGGCTGGAGACCGACTACCTTCTCCCCGTTCCCGTGGGCACGACACTCCACCTGCGCGCCTGGTGCAACGGGATCACGGGCAGGAAGGCGTACCTTGAGGCTGAGGGGCGCGTCGGCGCCCCCGACGGACCGGTCGCCGTCCGCGCGGCGGCGCTGTTCATCGAGGTGAGCATGGAACACTTCGCTGAGCACGGCGACCTTGCGGCCATCGCCGCCGAACACCAGGACTTCGAGGTGAACCCGTGAGCGACGTGGAGGTCCTCATCCAGCGGCTCGACACCGGGCTGCCGGTGCCGTCCTACGCCCACCCGGGCGACGCCGGCGCCGACCTCTACGCGGCCGAGGACGTCGAGCTGCTGCCCGGCGAGCGGGCCGTGGTCGGCACCGGCGTGGCGATCGCGCTGCCCGACGGCTACGCCGCGTTCGTGCACCCGCGCTCCGGCCTGGCCGCCCGCCACGGCGTCACGCTCGTCAACGCCCCCGGCACCGTCGACGCGGGCTACCGGGGCGAGATCAAGGTGACGCTGATCAACACCGACGCCAAGGAGCCGTTCCGCCTTCAGCGCGGCGACCGGGTGGCCCAGCTCGTGGTCCAGCGGGTCGAGCGCGCGGCCTTCCACGAGGTCGAACGCCTGCCCGGCTCGGTGCGCGGCGCCAACGGATTCGGATCGACGGGCCGCTGAAGCGGCCGGCCCGAAGCAAGCCTGGGGCTCCGGCCCCGCGAACAGGGAGAGTGAGGAACGTGTTCCGACGTCGTCGTCGTGAGCAGCCGGAGACGGTGGCCGAGCAGGAGTCCCCGGCCCCTACCCGCGAGTCCGGCCCGTGGGACGCCGACGAGCCCCACCCCGACACGGACAGGATCGACCTCGGCGGCCTGCGGCTGCCGCACAACCCCGACTTCGACGTGCGCCTGGCCTCGCTCGGCGACCAGCACGTCGGTGTCGTCGTCCTGTACGAGGACAGCTCGCTGCAGCTCCAGGCCCTGGCCGCGCCGCGCTCGGGCGGCCTGTGGGACGACGTCAGGACCAAGATCGTCGCCCAGGCCAAGACGCTGGAGGAGCGGGAGGGCCCGTTCGGCGTCGAGCTGGCCGGCGAGGTCGCCATGGAAGGCGGCAGCCGGGCGGCCCGCTACATCGGCATCGACGGCCCGCGCTGGTTCCTCCTGGCCGCCATCACCGGCCCCGGCGCCCTCGACGAGCGCGTCTCCGGGGCGTTCATCGACTTCGTCAAGGACGTCGTGGTCGTGCGCGGCGACGAGCCGATGGCCCGCGAGGAGCCCATCACGCTGAGCCGTCCGCACGAGCGGCAGGCCGGCGAGCAGGACGAACGCCCGGCGTTCAGCCCCTTCAAGCGCGGCCCGGAAATCAGCGAGACCCGCTGAGCGTCACCTCTCCGGGCCCCGCCCGGCCCAGCCCGGCGACATTCCCAAGACCCCCCATCGGCTATTCGCTGACGGCTTACCATCACATAGGCTGAACCATCATGAGTACGGCAGAGCCTCCGAAACGCGGGGGATTGCGCGGCTTCTTCAGCCGGCTGGCCACGACCCAGTCGGAGATCGAGGCCCAGGAACTGCGGGAAGACGCCGACGAGGTCGGCGCGACGCCCATCGTGTCGTGTGGCGGGCGCCGCAGGTTCTGTGTAGCGGGTACGCTACGTACGGTGACATTGCGCCCGCGGGGCGGCGCCCCCGCCCTGGAGGCCGAGCTGTACGACGGGTCCGACGTGATCGACCTGGTGTGGCTCGGCCGCCGCAAGATCGTCGGCATCGAGCCGGGCCGCACGGTCAAGGCCGAGGGCCTGGTCAGTATGCAGGACGGGCGCAAGGTGATGTTCAATCCGCGATACGAACTGCGCCCAGGGAGTTGATCAGGTGAGTGCTGAGGCGGAAGAGGCCGCGCACGAGACCGTCGAGGCGGCGGTGCGAGCCCAGCTCGCCAAGGCCTTCGGCGGCGTCCGCGGCATCATCGAGGCCGCGGTGCCGACGATCGCCTTCACGGTCTCGTGGATCGTCACCGAAGACCTGAAGACGTCGCTCATCGTCAGCATCTCGCTCTCGGTGGTGCTCCTGCTGGTCAGGGTGGTCCAGCGGTCCACGCCGCAGTTCGTGATCAACAGCCTGATCGGCATCGCCATCGGCGCGTTCTTCGCCAGCCGCACCGGCAACGCGAAAGACTACTTCCTGCCCGGCATCCTGTGGAACGGCGCGTACTCGCTGGGCATGTTGCTGTCCATCGTCACCCGCTGGCCGGTCGTCGGGTTCCTCATCGGCTCGGTCACCAACGACCCGGTGGGCTGGCACAAAGACGCGGGCGTCGTCCGGCTCTGCACGCGGCTGACCTGGCTGCTCATGGTGCCGTGCGTGGTGCGGGTGGCCGTGCAGGGCCCGGTCTACCTGTTCGGCGGCGGTGACGAGGCGGTGGCCGCGCTCGGCTTCGCCAAGATCGTGATGGGCTGGCCCCTGCAGGTGGCGGCCCTGGCCGCGATGCTCTGGCTGCTCGGCCGCGGCCGCACCCCCATCAAGCCCCCGGTCGCCCCGGCCTGACCCGCAGTGGACCTCCCGGCCGCCGAAACGTGTGCGCCTGTTCACCTGGCGTGAGCGCATTACATTGGTAGCGTAGATGCATGACAGCCGAAGCGGTGAGCCTCGAGATGACCACTTCCTCGCTGCCTGACTGGGTCTTCCCGCCGCCGGGAGGCTTTGTCGCAGAAGACCTGGATAACATTCCGAATCTGCCTGCGCACACAGAGTTGATTGACGGAAGCTTGGTCTTCGTGAGTCCCCAAGCGTCCTTCCACGCCGTGATAGTCGACCTCCTTGCTGCTGACCTGCGCGGAGCCGCTCCTGAAGAGCTCCGGGTTCGCCGCGAGATGAGCGTGGTTCTGGGACACGATCAACGCCCCGAGCCTGACCTCGTCGTGCTGAAGGCCGAGGCCCTCGGCAGCGGTCGCGAGACCTTCTACAAGGCACAGGACGTGGTCCTGGCTGTCGAAGTGGTGTCACCCGAGTCCCGTAGCCGGGACCGCGAGCGCAAGCCGGCTCTCTATGCCGCGGCCGGGATTCCGCACTTCTGGCGGGTCGAGGACGACGGCGGCGAGCCCGTCGTATACGTCTACGAGCGGGACCCCGCCACCCGCGCCTACGCGCTCACCGGCATCCACCACGACAGGCTCAAGCTGACCGTCCCCTTCGACCTCGACGTCGACCTGAGCCGGATCCATCGCCTCTGACCCCTCGGCCCGCCATGATGCTCAGACGAGCCATGGACGAGGACCCCTGGCGGGGCCAGTGGCCGGTGGTGACCGGGGGGAGCCACCGGGCGGACATCGGGTTCGCGGTGGCGCGCGAGCTGTCGGCGTCCGCCGCGCGGGTTGCGGCGCGGTCCTGGCCCTCGCAGGGCCCTGGCGCGGTAACCCGGCGGGCATCGACGGCGTGCTCGGCGCGCTGGGCGGCACTTGGTGACGAGCTGATGCACTTGGAGGCCGACCTGACGCCCTTGAGCGCGTGATGGAGCGGGCCGGGGACCGGGGTCGGGGACGCGTGGACGTGCCGGTGGCCGACCACGCGCGCAGCTCCCGCCAGGCGCTGGCTGAGCGGACCGCCGAGCTCGGCCTGGCGTGGGCGGTCAACGCGCGGCCAGTGTGCTGCTGACGCGGGCGTTCGCCGCCCGCCACGATGCAACCGGAGCAGGCCCGTCGGGGCGGGGACGCGTTGACGGCGGGCCGGTGGGGCGGCCGGAGGAGGGCGGCCGGCGGGTGCGACGGCTCGTCACGGACGGGGCCGCCTGGATCACGGGCCAGGTCGTCCACTCCGAGGGCGGCTTCCGCCGCTGGGTCAGGTGACCCCCGAACCCGCCGGGACGGCGTTCGCGGGCGGAACCGGAGCGGGGAGCGGGAGGTCGGTGGGCGTGGGAGTCTGGGGGAGATGAGGGGGAATGTGGTGGGCTGGGTGGTGGCGCGGGTGTGGAAGGCGCTGGGCGGGCGGCTTCGCTGGCGGGTGTTGTGGCTGACCCACGCCACCTTCATGGTCGGCGTCACCGGCCTCGTACGCGATTCCGACGGCCGGGTGCTCGTCCTGCGTCACCGTCTGTGGCAGGAGGGGCGGCAGTGGGGCTTCCCCACCGGGTTCGCCAGGCGGGACGAGACGTTCGAGGGCACGGTCGAGCGCGAGGTGTTCGAGGAGACCGGCCTGCGCGTGCGCACCGGCCGGCTGCTGCGCGTGCGCAGCGGGTTCGGGCTGCGGGCCGAGGTGGCCTACGAGGCCAGGCTCGTCGGCGGCACGCTCAGGATCGACCCGCTGGAGATCCTCGAAGCCCGCTGGGTCACCGCCGACGACCTGCCCGAGGGGCTGCAGGGCGCCCACCGCGACCTGCTCATCCCGAGTACGCCCACCCCGACCACCGACTGACCGCGACCACGATCACCGGCCCCTCGGGCGGCCGCCGCCGGTACTGGTGGTACTTGCCGGCCAGCGCCCGCAGGGCGGCGTCGTGGCCGTCCTCGCGCACGGTCGCCGTGCCGTCGGCGCGCGCCCACCACAGCCGGGTCCAGTCGTCCTCGTAGTGGTCGGCGAGCAGGCTGACCCGCGGGTTCGCCCGGATGTCGCGCAGCCGCGCCAGGTCGTGGGTGCTCTTCGGCTTGTGGTCGACGGCGGTGACCACGTCGTTCCCGAGGACGGCGAAGGTGACGGGCACCACGCGCGGCACCCCGGCCGCGTCGGCCGTCGCCAGGCGGGCGACGCGGGCGCCCTCGAACAGCGACCGGGCGCGGCCGGCGTCCATGCTCAGCGCTGCGAGAGCAGGTGGGCGAGCTCCTCCTCGACCTCCTGGCTGGCCACGAACAGCAGCTCGTCGCCGGCCTCCAGGGGGTCGTCGGCGGTGGGCACCAGCACCCGGCCCTCGCGCAGGATCGCCACCAGCGCGGAGTCGACCGGCCACGGCACCGACCCGGCGCGCTGGCCCACCACCGGGGCGTCCTCGGCCAGCGTCAGCTCGACCAGGTTGGCCTGGCCCTGGCGGAACGTCATCAGCCGCACCAGGTCGCCGACGCTGACCGCCTCCTCCACCAGCGCGCTCAGCAGCCGCGGCGTCGAGACGGCGACGTCGACGCCCCACGACTCGTTGAACAGCCACTCGTTGTTGGGGTGGTTGATGCGGGCCACCACGCGCGGCACGCCGTACTCGGTCTTGGCCAGCAGCGACACCACGAGGTTGACCTTGTCGTCGCCGGAGGAGGCCACCACGACGTGGCAGTTGCCGAGGCCGGCCTCGTCGAGCGAGGCGATCTCGCACGCGTCGGCGAGCAGCCACTCGGCGCGCGGCACGCTGTCGATCTTGATCGCCCGCGGGTCGACGTCGATGAGCAGGACCTCGTGGCCGTTCTCCAGCAGCTCGGAGGCGATGGAACGGCCCACGGCGCCCGCGCCGGCGATGGCGATGCGCATCAGTCGTCCTGTTCCGGCGCCGCGGCGAGCACCTTGTTGATCCGGTCCATGTCGTTCTCGGCCGCGATGACGTGGAGCAGGTCGCCCTCCTGCACCACGGTCTCGTCCGTGATGGTCAGGGCCTCGCCCATGCGGTTGATGAAGGCCACGCGGGCGCCGGCCCGGCTCTCCAGGTCGACGACGCGGGTGGCGATCCAGGCCTGGTTGGCGGCCACCTCGGCCAGCACGACCGTGCCCGTGGGGTCGCGCCACAGCGGCTCGGCGCCCTCGGGGAGGATGCGGCGCAGGATCTGGTCGGCCGTCCAGCGGACGGTGGCCACCGTGGGGATGCCCAGCCGCTGGTAGACCTCGGCACGCCGGGGGTCGTAGATGCGGGCCACCACGTTGTCGACGCCGAACGTCTCGCGGGCCACGCGCGCGGAGATGATGTTGGAGTTGTCGCCGCTGGAGACGGCGACGTAGGCGGCCGCCGACTCGATGCCGGCCTCGGTGAGCACGTCGCGATCGAAGCCGACGCCCGTCACCCGCCGCCCCCGGAACCCCGCGCGCAGGCGGCGGAACGCCTGCGGGTCACGGTCGATGATGGCGACGGAATGGCCGCTGTCCTCGAGGATGTGGGCGAGGGTCGAACCGACCCTGCCGCATCCCATGATCACAATATGCATACTCCCCCGCACTTCGCGGTCGGCCGGTTGCTCGACACCAGTATGGCCCGATGGGGGAGCGCCGCGTTTAGGGCATCGGCATGCGGCTAGCATCTCGTTACGTGGCGAAGGTAACGGATCTTGTCAAACGCGTGCTCGTGGGACGTGCCCTGCGAAGCGGGCAGCTCCACGAGCAACTCCTGCCCAAACGCATCGCCCTGCCGGTCTTCGCCAGTGACGCGCTGTCCTCGGTGGCCTACGCCCCGCAGGAGATTTTGGTCATCCTGTCGCTGGCGGGCGTCTCGTTCTATTCCTACAGTCCGTGGATCGCCGTCGCCGTCGTGGTGGTGATGCTCACGGTCGTGGCGTCGTACCGGCAGAACGTGCACGCCTATCCGAGCGGCGGCGGCGACTACGAGGTGGCCACCACCAACCTGGGCAAGAACGCGGGGCTCACCGTCGCCAGCGCCCTCATGGTCGACTACGTGCTGACCGTCGCCGTGTCGGTGGCCAACGGCGTCGACTACGTCGGCGCGACCATCCCGTTCGTGGCCGAGCACCGGCCCGCGATCGCCATCATCATCGTGATCCTGCTCACGGTGGTCAACCTGCGCGGCATCCGCGAGTCCGGCGCCGCCTTCGCCGTCCCCACGTACGCGTTCATGTTCGCGGTGATCGGCCTGGTCGCCTGGGGCGGCATCCGGCTGCTGGTGTTCGGCGACGAGCTGCAGGCCCCCAGCGCCGGGTTCACCATCCGGCCCGAGCAGACGAACCTGGCCTCCTTCGCCGCGGCCTTCCTGATCCTGCGCGCCTTCTCCTCCGGCTGCGCCGCACTGACCGGCGTCGAGGCCATCAGCAACGGCGTGCCCGCCTTCCGCAAGCCCAAGAGCAAGAACGCCGCCACGACCCTGCTCATGATGGGCCTGATCGCCATCACCATGTTCGGCGGCATCATCGCGCTGGGGCTGGCCTCCGGCGTGCGGGTGGCCGAGCCGAGCGTCGTCGCCCACGACCTGCTCAGGCCCGACGGCACCCCGGTCGGCGAGGGCTACTACCAGCAGCCGATCATCTCGCAGGTGGCCGACGCGGTGTTCGGCGGCGGCTCGCTGCCGTTCGTGGTGATCTCCGCGGTGACCGCGCTCATCCTGTTCCTGGCCGCGAACACCGCCTTCAACGGCTTCCCCGTGCTCGGCTCGATCCTCGCCCAGGACCGCTACCTGCCGCGCCAGCTCCACACCCGCGGCGACCGCCTGGCCTTCTCCAACGGCATCATCATCCTGGCCCTCGGCGCCTGCCTGCTGCTGTGGGGCTTCCAGGCCGACGTCAGCCGCCTGCTCAACCTCTACATCGTCGGCGTGTTCGTCTCCTTCACGCTCAGCCAGACCGGCATGGTCATCCACTGGACCCGTCACCTGAAGACGGAGACCGACCGCCAGGTCCGCCACCAGATGCACCGCTCGCGCGTGATCAACTTCTTCGGCGCCATCATGACCGGCCTGGTGCTGATCGTCGTGCTGCTGACCAAGTTCCTGGTCGGGGCGTGGATCGTGGTCATCGCGATGCCGGTGCTGTTCCTCATGATGAAGGGCATCCGCCGCCACTACGACAAGGTCGCGACCGAGCTGGAGATCACCGACGACTACGAGCCCGCCATGCTGCCGGCCCGCAACCACGCGATCGTGCTGGTCTCCAAGATCCACAAGCCGACCATGCGGGCGCTCGCCTACGCCCGCGCCACCCGGCCGTCCTCGCTGGAGGCGATCACGGTCGGCGTCGAGGGCGAGGAGGCGCGCCAGCTGCAGGAGGAGTGGGAGCGGCGCGGCATCCCGGTGCCGCTCAAGATGCTCGACTCGCCCTACCGCGAGATCACCCAGCCCATCCTCGACTACGTCAAGACCCTGCGCCGCCGCTCGCCGCGCGACGTGGTCACCGTCTTCATCCCCGAGTACGTCGTCGGCCACTGGTGGGAGCACCTGCTGCACAACCAGAGCGCGCTGCGGCTGAAGGCCAGGCTGCTGTTCAAGCCGGGCGTCATGGTGACCAGCGTGCCCTGGCAGCTCCACTCCTCCGACCGGCTCAAGGGCCGGCCCGAGCCGTACGCGCCGGGCGCGGTGCGCCGTCCCTGGCACCAGACCGTCAAGGACGAGGGGGAGATCAAGGCACGCTGACCAGCGTCCGCAGCCGCCACGTCTCGGAGGCCGTCCAGCCCGGCGGCGCGGCGACGGCGGCCCACCCGTCCACGATGTTGGCGCCGTAGCGGTGGCCGTGGCCGGGCGGCACGGACATCGCCGCCGTCATGTCCACCAGCACCTGCCAGAACGTCACCAGCGGGAACCAGTTCATCTGCGGGTTCACCCCGGGCCCCCGCGGGCCCTCCAGCCAGGCAGGCCGGTGGTAGATCAGCGTGGGCGACCACCACACGACGGGGTCGGTGGCGTTCTGCAGGTAGACCACGCGCGGCGGCGGCCACGGGCTCCGGGGACGCCACAGGTCGGCCGGGTGCTGGGCGAAGCGGGCCGTCCTGCCGCCCTGGTAGACCGGCCGCCAGACGGGGGTGCCGGGATCGCGGTGGGCGGTGAGGTGGTCCCAGATGTGGTTGGCGTTGGGCGGGCCGACGAACAGCGCGCCGTCGGTCCGGGCGACCAGGTCGGTCAGGTCGCGGAAGGCGTTCTCCAGCTCGTAGGAGCCGAGGCTCTCACCGGCGACCAGCAGCCGGGGCCGGTGGCCGGGCGGGAGCCGGTCCCACCTGGCGCGCACCGCCTCGAACAGGGCCCGCCCGGCGGCCGCCGCCTTGTGCCGGTCGGCCAGGAACGACACCCAGCTCGGCAGGTAGGAGTACTGCACCGCGACCATGGCGGTGTCGCCGTTGTACATGAACTCCAGCGAGTCGGCGATGTGCTGGTCGACCCAGCCGGTGCCGGTCGTGCCGAGCACCGCGAGCACCGGACGGCCGAAGCCGCCCGTCCGTTCCAGCTCCCGTACGGCCACCGCGGCCTGCTGCCGGGGCGAGGAGGTGGCGCCGAGGCCGACGTACACGCGGATGGGCTCGGTCGCCGGCCGGCCGGAGAAGGCGGTCAGCTCGGAGACCGTGGAGGCGGTGCCGGTGAAGCGGCGGCCCTCGCGGCCCAGGGAGTCCCAGGCCACCAGCGACCCGGGCCCGCCGGACACCTTGGCCGAGCCGGGCCGGCGCACGCCCGGATGGGTGCCCTGGTTGGTGACCGAGGAGACGTCGCTCATCGTGTTGAGGAACCCCGAGAACAGCACGTCGTCGGCGAGCACCGCGACCACGGAGGCGACGATCAGCACGCCGGCGATGTGGCCCACGTAGGCGGGGACGTACCGGTCGAGCCAGTCGATCAGCCCGCGCCCGGCCAGCCGGACGAGACGGGCCAGCAGCAGGCACAGCGCGAAGAGCGTGACCGCCACCGCGAGGATCACCGGCGGGAACCAGGTGATCCGGGTGTCCATGCCCATGAGCGCCCGCACGTCGCGCTGCCAGTCGATGCTGTACCAGAGCGCCACGACGGTCAGCCCCGAGCAGCCGCCGATCATGATCTGCCAGGCGGCCCGCCGCCCCCGCTCCGGCAGCCGGTACGGGATCGCCGCCCGCCCCAGCGCGCCCGCCGCGGCCCCCACGCCATAGCCGAGGATGCCGGTGACCGCGCCCATCACGCCCTGGAACAGCCACGTGCGCGGCAGCAGCGACGGCGTCAGCGAGGCGCAGGCGAACAGCACGGCCAGCAGCGTGCCCCCGAATCCGAGCCGCCGGCGCACCACCCGACCTCTGTCCATCATCACCCACAGTAGTGACTCAAGTCCGGAAAGTGGCTGTCCGGGGCGCGAGGCGGGGGACGAGGACGTCGCCCGTGGCGGCTCACCATAGGGTGGGGGTGTGGAACAGGCATCTCTGGAGTTGACGGTCGGTCCGGTCGCGCATGGCGGCTGGTGTGTGGCACGCCATGAAGGGCGGGTGGTCTTCGTCCGGCACGCGTTGCCCGGCGAGCGGGTGATCGCCGACGTGACCGAGGAGACCAGCCGGTTCCTGCGCGCCGACGCCGTGGAGATCCTGGAGCCCTCGCCCGACCGCGTCGTCCCGCCCTGCCAGTACGCCGGCCCCGGCCGCTGCGGCGGCTGCGACTGGCAGCACGCCACGCTTGAGGCGCAGCGCCGGCTCAAGGCCCAGGTCGTGGCCGAGCAGCTGCACCGGCTGGCGGGCATCGAGCGCGAGGTCGTCGTGGAGGAGGTGCCCGGCGCCAAGGACGGGCTCGGCTGGCGCACCCGCGTGCAGTTCGCCGCCACGCCCGCCGGCGAGCTGGGCTTCCGCCGGCACCGCTCGCACGAGATCGAGGTCGTCGACGCCTGCCTGATCGCCCACCCCGAGGTCGAGGCGGTCGCCGCCGAAGACCACGAGTGGCCCGGCGCGGCCGGCATCGAGGTCATCGCCTCCGCCGGCGGCGACCGTGCCGTGGTGGTCTCGCCGCGCCCGCGGCGCAGCGTGAGCGTGCCCGAGCTCGACGCGCCCGCCTCGATCCTGCTCGACCAGGGCAAGGGCCGCACGGTGCCGCGCCGCGGCTCCGGCGTGCTGCACGAGCACGTGGGCGACCGCGAGTTCCGGGTCGCGGGCAGCGGCTTCTGGCAGGTGCACCCGGGGGCGGCCGAGACGCTGCTCGACGCGGTGCTGGCCTACGCCGCGCCCGAGCCGGGGGAGTGGGCGCTCGACCTCTACTGCGGGGTCGGCCTGTTCGCGGCCGGGCTGGCCGAGGCGGTCGGGCCTGAGGGCGCGGTGTTCGGGCTGGAGTCCGACGCGGCGGCCGTCCGCGACGCCCGCGCCAACCTGCGCGACCTGCCGCAGGCCAGGGTCGAGCGCGGCCGGGTCGAGGAGGCGCTCGACCGGTTCCAGATCGAGCGCGCCGACCTCGTCGTGGTCGACCCGCCGCGGTCGGGCCTCGGGCGCGAGGTGGTGGAGCGCGTCGCGGGGCTGGAGGCGCTGCGCATCGTCTACGTCTCCTGCGACCCGGCGACGCTGGCCAGAGACCTCAAGTGGCTGGGCGAGCTGGGCTACGAGCTGACCGACCTGCGCGCCTTCGACGCCTTCCCGATGACCCACCACGTCGAGTGCGTGGCGCTGCTGGTGAAGCGCTGACCGCCGCCGCCCGGCCAAGGCGTGACCTCATCGTGACGGTTTGCCGGAACCCCGGGCGGGTGAAGCTGTCTATCGTGCATCCATGGTCGCCTCCGGAGGCGCGGGCCGCCCAGGATCGGACAGGCCGCCGATGACGCCGCTGACGATGAGCCATCGGCACCTGCCCGGCGTGACCGTGATCGAGGTGTGCGGTGAGGTCGACGCCACCAACCACACGCGATTACGGGAGCACGTCCGGCAGGCCAGGGCGCGTCCGGCCGATCACGTGGTGTTCGACCTGAGCGCGATGACGTTCATGGACAGCTCGGGGCTGCACGCCCTGCTCGCCTGCCACCAGGAGGCCCGCACGCACGACGCGCGGGTCTACCTCGCGGCCCCGCAGGGCGCCCCCGCCCGGCTGCTGGAGATCACCGGGGTCGACGCGCACCTGCCGGTCTACCCCACCGCCGACGCCGCCGTGGCCGCCGCCGCGGCCGATCCGCCCGGCTGAGCCTTTGGTCACGCCCGTCCAGACCAAGGACGGACGCGCCGCGCGGGCAGGCGTCCCTAGCGTCGGGGCATGACGCAAACCACCCTCGCCGGACGCGTCCAGGAGATCGACGCCGTACGCGGGTTCGCGCTGGCGGGCATCCTGGTCGCGAACATCGGCTTCCTGGCCGACCCGGGGTACGCGCTGTCGGGCGCCATGCCCATCCCCGACGGGCCCGTGGCTCTGGCGATCACGGCGTTCGTGCTGACGAAGTTCTACATCATCTTCTCGTTCCTGTTCGGGTACTCCTTCACGCTGCAGATGCGGGCGGCCGAGCGGGCGGGGGCGAGCGTGCGGGCCAGGACGTTGCGCCGCTGCCTGGCGCTGTTCGTCATCGGGCTGGCCCACGGTCTGCTGCTGTGGATCGGCGACATCCTCACCCTGTACGCCGTGCTCGGCCTGGTCCTGCTGGCCCTGCGCGGGCTCAGACCGAGGACGGCCGTCATCGCCGGCTCCTCGATCATCGGCGCGCTGACCCTGTTCTGGCTGGCCCTCGCCTGGCTGTCCACCCTCGACCCGGCCGCCGGGCAGCTCGCCGCGGCCGACCCGGCGGCGGCCGCCCGCGTGCTGGCCCTGGCCACCGGCGGGCCGCTGGACTTCCTGACGATGCAGACCGAGCTCTACCCGCCGCTGGTGGCGATGATCTGGCTCTTCCAGGGGCCGACCGCGCTGGCCATGTTCCTGTTCGGGCTCGCGGCCGGCAAGTCCAGGCTGCTGGAGGGCCTCGGGCAGCGGCCCCGCCTGCTGGCCCGCGTCCAGTGGGCGGGCTTCGGCGCCGGCCTGCCCGGCGGCCTGCTGTACGCCTGGACGTCCGGCCGGACCGGCGCGGTCGAGCTGCTCGGCGGCGCGGTCAACACGCTCACCTCGATCCTGCTGGCCGCCGCCTACGTCGCCACCCTGCTCCGGCTGATCGGCCGCTTCCCGGCGGCGGGCCGCGTCCTGGCCGCGCCGGGACGGGTGGCCGCCTCCAACTACGTCGGCCAGTCGCTGCTCATCGCCCTGGTCTTCACCGGGTACGGGCTCGCCCTCGCGGGCAGGCTGTCACCGATCGCGGTGATGGGCGTCGCCCTGATGATCTACACCGTGCTCGTGTGGGCGAGCGGACGCTGGCTGCGCACCCACCGCCACGGCCCGGTGGAGTACGTGCTGCGCCGGATCACCAACTGGCGCTGAGGTCAGAGCCAGCCCATGCGCTGGGCGGTGCGGATCGCCTCCAGCCGGTTCTGGGCGTTGAGCTTGGTCATGGCGCTGGACAGGTAGTTGCGCACCGTGCCCTCGGTGAGGTGCAGCTCGCCGGCGATCCTGGAGATCGTCGCCCCGTCGCCCGCCAGGCGCAGCGCGTCGCGCTCCCGTTCGGTCAGCGGGCTGTCGCCGGCGGCCATCGCGGCGGCGGCCAGCTCGGCGTCCAGGTAGCGGCCGCCGGCCATGACCTTGCGGATCGCCATGGCCAGCTCCTCGGCGGAGGCGTCCTTGCCCAGGAAGCCGCTCACGCCGGCGGCCATCGCCCTGCGCAGGTAGCCTGGGCGGCCCAGGCTCGTCAGGATGACGATCTTGCACTGGGCGCTGATCCGCTCGGCGGCGCTCAGGCCGTCCATGCCGGGCATCTCGATGTCCAGCACGGCCACGTCGGGGCGGTGCTCGGCGACCGCGTCCACGACCTCGTCGCCCCGGCCCACCTGGGCCACGACCTCGATGCCGTCCTCCAGGTCGAGCAGGGCGGCGATCGCGCCGCGGATCAGGTGCTCGTCGTCGGCGAGCAGCACGCGGGTGGTCATGCCGGCACCGCCGCGCGCAGCAGGTAGCCGCCGTCGGACGTCGGCTCGGCCCGCAGCACGCCGCCCGCCGCGCCGACCCGCTGGGCCAGCCCCGCCAGCCCGTTGGCCGCATGCTCGCCCACCGGGCCGCTCACCCCGTCGTTGGACATCTCCAGGACCCCGTTCTCGATCGTGATCGTGCAGCGTTCGGCCTTGCTGTGCTTGAGCACGTTGGTGGCGCCCTCGCGGACGACGGTGGCGAGCAGGGTGCGCGCCTCCGGGGCCAGCGCCGTGGTGTCGGCCCGCACCGTGCAGCGGACCTCGGCCGCCTCCAGCACCGCCCGGACGCCGGCCAGCACCTCGTCCAGGTCGAGCGCCCGGTAGTTCTGCACCACGGTCCGCACCTCGCGCAGCGACCGCCTGGCCAGGTCGCGCACCTCGAACATGGCCCGCTCGGCGGCGGCCGGGTCGCCGGGCAGCGAACCGGCGGCGCGGGCGGTCCTGGCCGAGACGTCGGCCAGGCTCTGCCCGAGCAGGTCGTTGAGGTCGCGGGCGAAGCGCAGCCGTTCCTCCGAGACCGCCAGCCTGGACCTGGCCTCCTGCCCTTCGTGCGCCTCCTTGGCCACCCGCCACAACCACAGGTTCGCCAGCACGCCGCCCACGCCGATCCCGGTGAACACGGCCAGCACCACGACCGCCGACAACATCTCCACGGGCAGGCCCATGGTCAGCGCGAGGACGACCACCAGGACGGCGATCCAGCCGACCGACAACGTGACGATCGTCCGGCGGCGGACGAAGGGGGCCAGCATCGCCAGCCACACCGGCACGGTGTACAGGATCGTGCCGGCCGCGAGGACCAGGGCGAGCACCCCGGAGACGGCCAGCAGCGCCGTCGGGCGGGGTCCGCCGCGCACGGCGATCCGGAACGGCCGCGTGGCCAGCGCCATGAACACCAGCAGCAGCACGCCGGCGGCCACGAACACCTGCCGGGGCAGGTCGACGTTCTGCCCGAGCAGGTACAGGTTGTAGAAGCCGGTCGCGGACACCAGCAGGATGATGTCGGTGGAGTAGACGATCAGCCAGCGGACCTTGTCCAGCCGGGTCGGCCGCCTCACGCGGGCACCGCCGCGCGCAGCAGGAACTCGCCGGTGGGCGTCGGGGCGGCCGAGAGCGAGCCGCCCGCCGTGGTCAGGCGCTCCGACAGGCCGCGCAGGCCGCTGCCCGGGGCCGCGGAGAGGTCCTTGACGCCGTCGTTGCGCATCTCCAGCACGCCGCCCTCGATCGTGATCGCGCAGGTGGTGGCCGAGCTGTGCTTGAGCACGTTCGTGCCGCCCTCGCGCACGACCCACGCCAGCAGCGCGCGCCCGGCGGGGGACAGGTCGCCGGCCCTGGTCTCGATCAGGCAGCGGGCGCCGGCCGCCTCCAGTGCCGACCGTACGCCGGCCAGCTCGCTGTCCAGGTCGAGCGTGTGGTAGCCGTCCACGGCCAGTTGCACCTCGGCCAGCGAGTCGCGGGCCAGTTCGCGCACCGCGTCCATCTCGGCGAGGGCTCTGGCCTGGTCCTTGGCCGACAACTTGGCCGCCAGCTCGCTCTTCAGCGTGATCACCGACAGGCTGCGGCCGAGCAGGTCGTGCAGGTCGCGGGCGAAGCGCAGGCGCTCCTCGGCGATGGCCAGGCGCGCCTTGGCCTCCTGGCCGTCGTTGGCGTCCCTGATCGTCCACCACAGCCAGCGCCACAGCAGCATGGCCGCGACCATGAGCGCGCAACTGGCCGCCTCGGGGATCAGCGTGCCGGCCCAGGACCGGTCGGTGATCAGCACGACGTACGCGCTGACCAGGACGGTCACGGCGGCTCCCAGGCAGGCCGTGGCCCACAGCGGCAGGTAGAAAGCGACCACCGACACCCACAGGACGCCGGTCTCCAGCCAGGTGGCCGTGCTCGCCATCTCGTCGTGCGGCAGCAGCAGCACCGAGCCGGCCGCGCACGCCCCGGACACCAGCAGCTTCGCCGTGGGCCGCGGGCGGTCGTCGAAGGCGGCCCGCAGGACGGAGGGGAACAGCGTGAACTGGCCCGCCAGGAAGGCGATCGCGAGCAGCGCCTGCGGGACGCCCATCTGGCCGCGCGCGGCGTAGATGAGGACGAGGGTGACGAACACCAGGCCCAGGAGGATGATCATGGCGTCCATCCAGTGGATGAGGATCTTGCGCGCGCTCGCGGCACGGCTCGCCATCGTCGTCCACACCCCCTGGATTCGGGGAAAATCCTATGTCAGGAGTGGGTCCTCCAGAGAATGCGGGATATTTCCGGTTTGGGGGGTGTGCCGCGCAGCGACAACCAGGCCAGCCCGTGCCGGACGGCGTACTCCGACAGCTTGCGGGCCTCCGGCTCGTCCAGATCGCCGGGCCTGGCCAGCACCGGGGTCAGGGCGAGCCGCTCCCACACCTGTTCCTCGCCGGGCAGGCCGTAGGCCCGCGCGAGCTGCCCGGCCGCCGCCCGCACGGCCGACCCCAGCCTGCGCAGCCGCCCCTGCGGCCCGGTGCGCGGCTCCATCTCGGCCAGCAGCTCGACGGCGTCCACCCGGACGCCCTCCCGCCGGGTCGCGCGCAGCGCCGCCAGGTCGGCCGCCTCCAGGCCGTCCGGTGTCAGGCGCAGGGTGAAGAAGACCCGCAGCGGCCGTTCCCCTTGGAGGGCGTGCAGCGCCCGCGCCCTGCGCAGCGCGGCGGCCGGGTCGGCGTCGCGGATCTCGAACCCCGCCGCGGCGGCCCCGAACGCGCCGACCGCCCTGCGGTAGGCGGTGGCCAGGCCGCCCGGCCTGGTGCACCTGACGGCCGGGTCGTCCCCGCCGGGCCCGCCGAACACCGGGAAGGCGTCGCCGCCCGCCGCCCTCAGCCGCCCGAGCCCCGCGGCCACCGGGTCGCCCGCCGGCCGCGGCGGCCCGGCCCACCGGACGAGGCAGCCGTCGTCGCCGGCGACGAGGTGGCCGAGCGCGTACCGGGCGACGCCGGTGGCGCGCGACTCGGCCGCCAGGTCGAAGCCCGGGTCGCGGGCGGTGTCGACGAACCCCACGAACGAACGCGGCGGCTGCCGGACCGCCGCCGGCCGCTCCGGCGGCGCGAAGCGGACGGGAGCGGCGCCGGACGGCGGCGCGGGCTCGGCGCCCGCGGGCAACATCCGGATCGCCAGGGCCGTGGCTCCGGCGAGCGCGAGCGCGGCGAGCACCGCCAGCGGGCGGGGGAGCGTGCCGGACTCTCTTGCTTTCCGCGACATATGCCACCCATCGTGATCGATCGGCTACTTTCAGCGGTTGCTGGTGAAGGTAGCAAGCGTTCGCCGACGGCGCGGGGCTTTTCCGGTCGCCGTCCGATGTGGGCGGATAATGAGCCTCATGAAGCTGCGGATCTTCACCGAGCCCCAGCAGGGCGCCACCTATGACGACCTGCTCGCCGTCGCCCAGGCCGCGGAACGCCTGGGGTTCGACGCCTTCTTCCGGTCCGACCACTACCAGCGCATCGGCCCCGGCGACCCCGGCGCCGGCTCCACCGACGCCTGGGTGACGCTCGGCGCCCTGGCCAGGGAGACCTCCACGATCAGGCTCGGCACGCTGGTGACGCCGGCCACGTTCCGGCTGCCCGGCCCGCTGGCGATCAGCGTGGCCCAGGTCGACCAGATGAGCGGCGGCCGGGTCGAGCTGGGCTTCGGCACCGGCTGGTTCGACGGGGAGCACTCCGCGTACGGCATCCCGTTCCCGCCGCTCGGTGAGCGGTTCGGCCGGTTCGAGGAGCAGCTGGAGATCGTCACCGGTCTGTGGACGGCGAAGGACTCCTACTCCTTCGAGGGCCGCTACTACCGGCTGGTCGACTCGCCGGCGCTGCCCAAGCCGGTCCAGCGGCCCCGTCCGCCGGTGATCATCGGCGGCTTCGGCGCCAAGCGCACGCCCCGGCTGGCGGCCACGTACGCCGACGAGTACAACGTGCCGTTCCGCACCCTGGCCGACACCGGGCAGGCGTTCACGCGGGTCCGGGAGGCGGCCGACGAGGCGGGCCGCGGCCTGATCCTGTCGGCGGCGCAGACCGTCGTCGTGGGCGCCGACCAGGCCGAGATCGAGCGGCGCGCCGCCGCCATCGGCCAGGACCCCGGCGCGCTGAGCGAGGGCGGCCTGTGCGGCACCCCCGACGAGGTGCTGGCCAAGCTGGGCGCCTTCGCCAAGCTCGGGGCCGAGCGCGTCTACCTCCAGGTCCTCGACCTGGCCGACCTGGAGCACCTGGAGCTCATCGCCGCCGAGGTCCTGCCGCACGTGTAATTCCGTTGGCGGTGCTTCGTCCGGCTACGGCACACTTGGGACGTGCTGCTGACGATCACGACCACCGCCACGCCGGCCACCGACCTGGGCTTCCTCCTGCACAAGCATCCCGAGCGCGTGCAGGAGTTCGGCCAATCGTTCGGCACGGCCACGGTGTTCTATCCGGAGGCGGGCGAGGAGCGCTGCACGGCGGCCCTCCTGCTGGAGGTCGACCCGATCGCGCTGGTCCGCTCGCGCGGCCGGAACTCGCCCGACTTCAGCCTGTCGCAGTACGTCAACGACCGCCCGTACGCGGCCTCCTCGCTGCTGGCCGTCGCGCTCGCCGACGTCTTCCGCACTGCGCGGGCGGGCCGCTGCAAGGCCCGTCCGGAGCTGCCGGGCACCCCGCTGCCGCTGGAGATCCAGGTGCCCGCGCTGCCCTGCCGGGGCGGGCCGGAGCTGGCCCGGCGGCTGTTCGAGCCGCTGGGGTGGGCGGTGGAGGCGCAGACGCTGCCACTCGACGAGGGTTTCCCCGAATGGGGCGAGTCCCGGTACGTGCGGCTGACCCTGCGCGGCACCGTCCTGCTGGCCGACGCGCTCAACCACCTCTACGTGCTGCTCCCCGTGCTCGACGACGGCAAGCACTACTGGATGGCCTCCGACGAGATCGACAAGCTGGTCAGGGCGGGGGCGGGCTGGCTCGGCGGTCATCCGGAGCGCGGCCTGATCGCCCGGCGCTACTTCGGGCGGCGCTGGGCGCTGGCCCGCACCGCGCTGACCAGGCTGGCCGAGCTGGGCGACGAGACCGAGGAGGAGCTGGAGCCGGCGCTCGCCGAGGAGGCCCCCGCCGGGGAGACCGCGGCTGACGAGGCCGCCTTCGCCGAAGCCGTCGCCGAAGCCGAAGCCGTCGCCGGGGCCGGTGGCGAAGCGGGGACCGCCGGAGCCGGGGCCGATGGCGAAGGCGCTGCGGAAGGCGGCGTCCAGGGCGACGTCACCGAAGGCGGGGGTGAGAAGGCGGGCGCGGCGCGGAAGGCGCGGCCGCTCAACACGCTGCGGCGCGAGGCCGTGCTGCGCAGGCTCGAAGAGCTCGGCGCGACGAGCGTGATCGACCTGGGCTGCGGGCAGGGCGAGCTGGTCGCCGCGCTGCTGGCCAGGCCCAGGTTCGCGCGCGTCGCCGGCATGGACGTCTCCTCCCTGGCGCTCACCATCGCCGCCCGCAAGCTGCGCCTGGACCGCATGCCCGACAGCAAGCGGGCCCGGCTCACCCTGTTCCAGGGCGCGCTCACCTACACCGACAAGCGCCTGGCGGGCTACGACGCCGCCGTGCTCATGGAGGTCGTCGAGCACGTCGACCCGCCGCGCCTGGCCGCGCTCGAACGCGTCGTGTTCGGCCGCGCCCGCCCGGGCCATGTGCTCGTCACCACCCCCAACATCGAGCACAACGTGCGCTACGAGTTCCTGACCGGCCTGCGCCACCCCGACCACCGCTTCGAGTGGACGCGGGCCGAGTTCGCCGCCTGGGCCGCCCGGGTGGCCGCCCAGTACGGCTACCACGTCGCCGTCGAACCCGTCGGCGAGGACGACCCCGAGGTCGGCCCGCCCACCCAGATGGGAGTCTTCACCCGTGATCAGCGTTCCTGAGCTGTCCCTCGTGGTGCTCGTCGGCGTCTCCGGCAGCGGAAAGTCCACCTTCGCGCGCCGGCACTTCAAGCCCACGCAGGTCATCTCCTCCGACTTCTGCCGCGGCCTGGTGTCCGACGACGAGAACGACCAGGCCGCCACGCCGGCGGCGTTCGACCTGCTGCACCACATCGTCGGCGTGCGCCTGGCCAGGGGGCTGTTCACCGTCGTGGACGCCACCAACGTCCAGTACCCCGCCCGCAAGAGCCTCATCGAGCTGGCCAGGAAGCACGACGTGCTGGCCGACGCCATCGTGCTGGACACGCCCGAGGACGTGGCGATCGAGCGCAACGCCGCGCGTCCGGACCGCGACTTCGGCCCCGGCGTGGTGATCCGTCAGCGCAAGGAGCTGCGCCGCTCGCTGTCCAAGATCTCCGCAGACGGCTTCCGGCGGGTGCACGTGCTGCGCGGCCTGGAGGAGATCGACAACGCCGAGATCACCTACGAGAAGGCGTGGTCGGACCGGACCGAGCTGACCGGCCCGTTCGACATCATCGGCGACGTGCACGGCTGCCGCTCGGAGCTGGAGACGCTGCTGGCCAAGCTCGGCTGGCAGGGCCTGACCCACCCCGAGGGCCGCACCGCCGTGTTCGTCGGCGACCTGGTCGACCGCGGGCCCGACACGCCGGGCGTGCTGCGCCTGGTCATGGACATGGTCGAGGCGGGCACCGCGATCTGCGTGGCCGGCAACCACGAGCAGAAGCTCGTGCGGGCGATGAACGGCCGCAAGGTCACCGTCGCCCACGGCCTGCGCGAGTCGCTGGACCAGCTCGCCGCCGGGCCGCCCGAGTTCGCCGAGCGGGCCCGGACGTTCATGGACGGCCTGCTCAGCCACTACCGCCTGGACGGCGGCCGGCTCGTCGTCGCGCACGCCGGGCTGAAGGAGTCCTACCACGGCCGCGCCTCCAAGCGCGTGCGCGCCTTCGCCCTGTACGGCGACACCACCGGCGAGACCGACGAGTACGGCCTGCCGGTCCGCTACCCGTGGGCCGACGAGTACCGCGGCCGGGCCATGGTCGTCTACGGCCACACGCCCACGGTCACCCCCGAGTGGATCAACAACACGATCTGCCTGGACACCGGCTGCGTCTTCGGCGGCCACCTGACCGCGCTGCGCTACCCCGAGCGCGAGATCGTCCAGGTGCCGGCCGAGCAGGTCTGGTACGAGCCGACCAAGCCGCTCGGCGCCCCCGCCCGCGAGCCGGGCATGCTCGACGTCGGCGACGTGATCGGCACCCGGCACGTCGAGACCCGCTTCGGCGGCCGGGTCAAGGTGCTGGAGCAGAACGCGGCCGCCGCGCTGGAGATCATGAGCCGGTTCGCGGTCGACCCGAGCTGGCTGGTCTACCTGCCGCCGACGATGGCGCCGCCGGAGACGTCCAGGCTCGACGGCTACCTGGAGCACCCGCACGAGGCGTTCGAGGAGTTCGCCGCGGCGGGGGTGAGCGAGGTCGTGTGCGAGGAGAAGCACATGGGCTCGCGGGCAGTGGCCGTGCTGGCCAGGACGCCCGAGGTCGCCGCGGCCCGGTTCGGCGTGGCCGACGGCAGCACCGGCGCGGTCTACACGCGTACCGGGCGGCCGTTCTTCCGGGACATGACGCCGCTGGTCGAGGCGGTGCGCGCGGCCTGCGAGCCGCTGTGGGAGGAGCTGGGCTCCGACTGGGTGGTGCTCGACTGCGAGCTGCTGCCCTGGTCGGCCAAGGCGGGCGAGCTGATCAGGTCGCAGTACGCCTCCGTCGGCGCCGCCGCGCGGGCCGCGCTGCCGGAGGCCGTCACGGCTCTGGAAGCGGCGGCCGGACGCGGGCTGGATGTGGGTGGGTTGTTGACCCGCACCCGACGCCGCTTCGACAACGCTGCCCTGTTCCGCGACGCCTATGCGCGCTACTGCTGGCCGGTGGACGGTCTCGACGGGATCAGGCTGGCGCCGTTCCAGATCCTGGCCTGCGAGGGACGGGCCACCGCGCTGGAGCCGCACGCCTGGCACCTGTCCACGCTGGCGCTGCTCGACTCGCCGCTGATCGCGCCGACCAGGAACGTGACGGTCACCCTCGACTCGCCGGAGTCCAGGGCCGCGGCCACCGCGTGGTGGGAGGCGCTGACCGCCGCCGGGGGAGAGGGCATGGTGGTCAAGCCGGCCACGTACGTGCCCGGGCGGGTGCAGCCCGGCGTGAAGGTGCGCGGCCGGGAGTACCTGCGGATCATCTACGGGCCCGACTACACCGAGTCCCTCGACGTGCTGCGCCGCCGTTTCCTCGGCAAGAAGCGCTCGCTCGCGCTGCGCGAGTACGCCCTCGGCCTGGAGGCGCTGTCGCGCCTGGCGGACGGCGAGGCGGGCTGGCGGGTGCACGAGCCGGTCTTCGCGGTGCTCGCCCTGGAGTCCGAGCCGGTGGACCCGCGCCTGTGACCCCGTCCCTCCGAAGGAGCCTGTGATGACCGCCGACCGTCACCGTCCCGGCTACGTCCGGCGCGCTCTCGGGCGCGCGCTGCTGCGGTACGCCGTGGCGGTGGCGGTGGCGGTCGTCGTGATCGCGGTCTTCTGGCTGACCCGGGCCTGACGTCCGGTTTGTGGCAAGGTTGGGTAAGCGCCGCGCTACACAGGTGATCTCCGGGTAGGTCCCCGATCACGGGGAAGGGACCTGTATGGCAACTCGGTACACCCATCAGGAGCATCTGGGCCACGTCGTCTTCATCACCGCGGCGGCGGCCATCGGCGGGTTCCTGTTCGGATACGACAGCTCGGTCATCAACGGCGCGGTCACCGGCATCCAGCGGCACTTCGACGTGGGAGCGGTCCAGATCGGCTTCGTCGTGGCCATCGCGCTGCTCGGGTCCGCGCTCGGGGCCTGGATCGGCGGCGGGCTGGCCGACCGGTGGGGGCGTACCCGGTCGATGCAGGTGGCCGCCGGTCTGTTCACCGTCAGCTCGATCGGGCAGATGTTGCCGTTCGCCATCTGGGACCTGGGGTTGTGGCGGGTCATCGCGGGCTTCGCGATCGGCATGGCCTCGGTGCTCGGGCCGGCCTACATCGCCGAGGTCGCGCCGCCCGCCTACCGGGGGCGGCTGGGCTCGTTCCAGCAGCTCGCCATCGTGCTCGGCATCGCGGTCTCGCAGCTCGTCAACTACCTGATCGCCGAGCTGGCCGGCGGCGACGTCAACAACCACCTGTGGGGGCTGCAGGCGTGGCAGTGGATGCTGGGCGCCTGCGCCGTCCCGGCCCTGCTCTACCTGCTGTTCGCCTCCACCATCCCCGAGTCGCCGCGCTACCTGATCATGTCCGGACGGTCGCGGAAGGCCCGCGAGGTGCTGGCCGAGGTCGAGGGCGAGGACGTGGACCTCGACGCCCGGATCGCCGAGATCCAGCACGTGCTGCGGACCGAACGCGTGCCGGGGCTGAAGGACCTGCGCGGCAGCGCGCTCGGCCTGCTGCCGATCGTCTGGGTCGGCGTCATCCTGTCGGCGTTCCAGCAGCTGGTCGGCATCAACGTGATCTTCTACTACTCGTCGGTGTTGTGGCAGTCGGTGGGCATCAACCAGAGCAACTCGCTGCTGATCAGCTTCTCCAGCTCGATCATCAACATCATCGGCACGTTCATCGCGATCGCGCTGGTCGACCGGATCGGGCGCAAGCCGCTGCTGCTCGTCGGCTCGGCCGGCATGGCGATCGCGCTGGGCACCGCGGCCTGGGCGTTCAGCGCGTCGCGGGAGGTCGGCGGCGTGGTCTCGCTGCCCAGCCCGCAGGGGCCGATCGCGCTCGTCGCGGCCAACGTGTTCGTGCTGTTCTTCGCCCTGTCGTGGGGCGTGGTGGTCTGGGTGCTGCTCGGCGAGATGTTCCCCAACCGCATCCGCGCCGCCGCGCTCGGCGTCGCCGCCGCCGCGCAGTGGATCGCCAACTGGCTGATCACCGTCTCGTTCCCGGCGCTGTCGGAGTGGAACCTGCCGCTCACCTACGCCATGTACGCCCTGTTCGCCGCGCTGTCCTTCTTCTTCGTCAGCAAATGGGTCAAGGAGACCAAGGGCCGCAAGCTGGAAGACATGGGCTGACCACGCCGCGGAGTGGGCTAACCTCCGGCACGTGCTTGTCGACGTGCTCGGTCCCGGCCTGAACGTGCTCTTCTGCGGCATCAACCCCGGCCTGATGTCGGAGGCCACCGGCCACCACTTCGCCCGGCCGGGCAACAGGTTCTGGCCCGCGCTGCACCTGTCCGGCTTCACGCCGCGCCTGCTGGCCCCCGCCGAGCAGCACCTGCTCCCCTCGTACGGGCTGGGCATCACGAACATCGTCCCCCGGGCCAGCGCCAAGGCGGCGGAGCTGACCAGGGACGAGCTGATGGCGGGCGGCCGGCAGCTCGCGGAGAAGGTGGCCGGGCTGGGGCCGCAGGTGCTGGCCGTGCTCGGCATCTCGGCGTACCGGACGGCCTTCGCGCGGCCCAAGGCGGTCATCGGCCCCCAGCCCGAGCAGGTCGGCGGCGCCCGCGTGTGGGTGCTGCCGAACCCGAGCGGGCTCAACGCCCACTGGACCGTCGCCACGATCGCCGGGGAGATGGCCCGCCTGCGCGCCTCGCTGCGCCCGGGCCCGGAACCGACGGTCTCTGACCTGCGCTTGTAGACGGATCCAAGTCACGCACAAGCCTTGATCGCTAGATACGTACCCGGTTCGTTGTGTCTTCGCACTGGGGGGTCTGGTGGCAAGCCGGCGATTGTCGCGCGTGGTCTGCGCATTGGCGTTGTTAGTGGGTCTGGTCGCGGCCGTGCCGCCGCCGGCCGTCGCGTCCGCGGCACCGGACGCCGAGACCGCGGCGCTGCTGTCCGCGGTGGAACGGTTCACGGCCGCCGGCGGCGGCCTGGCCACGCTCGGCCCGATGGGCGAGCAGCTGCCGTTCGTCGGCCTGGTGCCCGGCGGCGAGGACGCCCTGGGCCTGGCCGACCTGTTCCAGGTGGCCGTCCACGACAAGCTCAAGGGCCTCACCACCCTGGACGACCTCCAGGACGAGTACGAGCTGTCCGGCCCCCGCGCCGGAAAGCTCCTGGCCAAGGCGAGCACGCAGAACGGGATCAGGCGGCTCGACCTGACCCTGGAGGTCACCAGGACGGCGGCCGGCCGCCCGATCTCCGTCAGCAGCGCCCAGCCCAAGGTCTCGCTGACCACCTCGGGCGGCGTGGACGTCACGCTGAAGCTCACCGCCAAGCTGCCCTTCGCCTACGACCCGGCCACCAAGTCCGCCTGGCTGGCCAAGGACGCCGGGATGACCGTGCGGGCCGAAGGCAGGCTCGCCGCCGGGGCCAGGCCCACCGCCGCCTTCGGCATCCTCGGCGTCGACCTCTCGGCGGCCTCGACGCTCTCCGTCGACGCCGAGTTCGCCGCCACCGCCGCCGACCCGGACGGCAACGGCAGGCTGGACACCTCGGAACTGGGCTCGGAGAGCCTGTTCAGCTTCGCCCGCAAGGGCGCGGCCGCCGCCCGGCTGCAGGTCACCGCGCAGCCGTTCGCCGGCGCCCAGGTCGAGGGGGCCGCCGCGACCATCGACGCGAGCTGGCCCGACCTCGCCACCGGCGGGCCCGCCGTCAGCGTGACCCAGGCCGACCTGGACCGGCTCGGCCGCTTCCAGACGCTCACGCCCAAGGACCTGCTCGACGGCCTGACCCACCTGGCCAACGCCGTCACCGCCGCCCAGCGCGCCCGCTGGGACGGGCAGGGCGACCTCGACCTGCCGTTCATGCGCGGCTCGCTGGCCGACGCCGTGCAGGTGTCGGAGGCGATCCACGCCTTCGCCGCCGCCAGCGTGGACCGCAACACCGGCCGGCCCACCTTCACCTCGATCCAGGACCTGTTCGCCGCGCTGGGCAAGGCCCGCGGCCTGCCCGGAGGCGCGATCATCAAGGTCGCCGACGCCGGTTACGACGACGCCGCCAAGAAGATCGCCTTCACCCTCGTCGTGGACCGGACCGTCAACCCGGCCCCCGAGCCGCTCAACCCCGCGGGCCAGACCGTCAGCGGGACGGGCGCGGGCGTCACGTACGCGGCCAAGACGCTGCGGCACGCCGGGCAGAAGTGGACGCCGGGGCAGTTCGCCGGGCGCACGGTCACCGCCGGAGCGTCGAGCGGCATCGTGGCCGACAACACCGCCGACACCGTCACCCTCGCCGAGGAGGGATGGCGCGGGGGCGTGCCCGCCGCGGGCGCGCCGTACCGGATCTCCGCGAACGACCCCATGATCGGGCAGATCGCCTTCGGCGACACGTTCAAGGCCGCCGCCGGGCTCGACCGCGCCAACGCCACCGCCGCCGTGGCGGGCGTCATGCGCGGCTACCACGCCTCGGCCACGGTCGTGCTCGACCTGAGCGACCCGGTGACCGGCCAGGGATGCGCGCAGCGGCCGGACGGGCAGCAGAAGGCGTGCCCGTACAAGCACGTCAACGGCGACGGCAGCGCGACCGTGGTGAACGAGCTGCCCAGGGCCGCGGACCGGATCATGTTGCGGACCGGCCGCGACCTGTTCGGCGCCCGCGTGTCGGTGCTCTCCTCGGTCAACGTCAACGCCGTCGCGGGCTACCTGGGCGTCCAGCTCACCGGCGACCTCACCATGGGCAGCAGGAACGGCGGCGACCTGGTCAAGGTCGGCCTCAAGGACCTCGGCGACGTGCCGCTGACCAGGCTGTTCGAGCGGCTGGCGAGCAAGCCGGGCGACGTCCTGACCTCCCAGGTGGACGCGGTGGCCAAGGCGCGGCTCACGCTGGGCGTGCCGGGCCTGGCCGACTTCTTCGGCGGCAGGGTCTCCGGCGAGGTGGAGATGCCGGACCTCGGCAAGCCCGCCACCGTCAGCTTCCGCGGTTTCGACCAGATCGGCCGGGTCAAGGACTTCGCCTTCGACCCCGACAACCCGCAGGCGCTGTTCGGCGCGCTGATCAAGTCCCTGGGCGCGGTGGCCACCTACCTCGACGGCGTCAAGGGCACCGGGCCGGTCAACGAGGCGATGACGGCGAAGCTGCCGCTGCTCGGCCGCTCGCTGTCCGACCTGGTGGCCGCGGAGGAGACGGGCTCGGGCCCCGGCGTCGTCTACGGCGACGGCGCCTGCGGCAACGAGAACGCCTACGTCACCGACCCTTCGCGCACGTTCACTCAGGCGCACGTCGGCCGCCGCGTCGCCGTCGGCACCCGGGTGCTGACCGTCGCGACCGCGTGCGGCGAGCACACGTTGTCCTTCGCCGAGAAGTTCGGCCAGGCCGTGCCCGAGGCGGGCGCCGCCTACGCGCTGCGCTCGCCGCTGCGGGACGCGATCGACCGCCTGACCGCCGCGCCGCCGGACACCGTCCAGGCGCTGGTGGCCGAGCTGAACAAGGCGCTGGGCGGCCAGGTGCGCATCGGCTACGAGGACGGCGCCCTGCGGCTGTCGCTGGCCTACGACAAGAAGGCGGCCGTGCAGGAGCCGCTGCGCTTCGCCTTCGGCGACAGCAGCCTGGTCGCCGCCAAGGGCTCGGCCACGCTGGACGCCGCCGTCGAGGGCGAGGTGCGCCTCGGCCTGCGCGTGGCGCTCAAGCGCGGCTTCGACCCGGCCCGCGACCTGCTCATCGAGACCGACTCCGGCCTCGACCTCCAGGCGAAGGCGCAGCTCGACGGCACGGTCCAGGCCGACGTCGGCCCGCTGCCGCTGGCGATCGGCAAGGAGGGCGACGACCCGCTGCAGGCCAGGCTCGGATACGGCGTGAGCCTGCGCTACGGCGGCGAGTCCCAGGACGCGGTGACCCCCGCCGCGTTCTTCTCCGGGCTCGACCTGGCGCTGAACGAGACGAGCGAGCCGGTCGCCTGCGACCGCGACCCGCACCGCGACGACACCGACCTGGCGTTGTGCGCCGTCCTGCCCGCCTACCTCAACGGCGCGCCGCTCACCGCGGACGGCAAGCACGCGCTCGTGCTGCGGCTGCCCAGGGCCGCCCCGCTGGCCGAGATGTTCGACCTCACCAAGAAGCTGCCCGGTGACGTGAACCGGCTGGAGCTGCCCTCCTTCGACTTCTCCACCCTGCCTCCGGGCCTGGAGCTGGACTGGACCAACCTGGGCGACGGCATCGACCGCTACCTCACCGCCCTGGAGAC
Organism: Nonomuraea sp. NPDC003560; assembly: GCF_042878785.1. NCBI lineage: Bacteria > Bacillati > Actinomycetota > Actinomycetes > Streptosporangiales > Streptosporangiaceae > Nonomuraea > Nonomuraea sp. NPDC003560. Next base: position 439,917 of record NZ_JBIAOF010000001.1, read on the forward strand.
CGGCATGCGCATGGCCTCCGGCAAGGGCAGGTTGCCCATGGTCGGCGCCGACCTCCAGCAGGGGGCCGACTTCGTCGGCGCCAAGCGTCAGGAGATCAAGGCCGCCCTCGCCAAGCTGCCGAACGGCGGCAAGGTGCCCACCGGCGGCGACCTGCGCAAGTGGTACAACGACGAGCTCGCGCCCAAGGTCGGGCCGGGCGTGCAGCCGGTGATCACCTGCGTGCAGGCGCCCGTCCCCGACCCCGCCAAGCCCGAGGCCTGCGACGCGGCCAAGGGCACCGAGCTGACCGGCATCGCGTTCAAGGTCAGCGTCGGCAAGGGCGACGTCGATCCCGAACAGGGCTGCGTCAAGGACTGCATGGGCGTGGAGCGGCCGCTCGACGTCGGCGTCCCCGGCCTCGCGCTGAAGCAGGGCAAGGGCAAGGGCGTGCGGGCCGAGCTCGGCTGGCACGCCGAGGTCATGGTGGGCCTGGACCGGACCAGCGGCTTCTACGTCGACGCCGGCGAGGCCAACCGGCCGCGGGCGACCGTCGGCGTGAACGTCTCGCTGCCCGAGGAGATCAACGCCCGGCTGGCGATCCTCGACGTCACGCTCAAGAACCGCGAGCAGAACGCTCCCGACCTGTTCGCGGGCGCCTTCACCATCGGCTTCAAGCCGGTCGGCCGGATCGGCCTGGACCAGCTCGCCGACGCCGGCGGCCTGGTGGAGACGTCACTGAACGCCAAGGTCGCGGTGGACTGGCGCTTCAAGGTGACGGCCGGCTCGGCCATGTTCCCCGGCCTGTACGGCGACTTCGACCTGGACTGGGACCTCACCAAGGGCGGCTCGCCCGACCCGGCGAACCTCAACATCGCCTTCAACAACGTGAACCTGGAGGCCGGCGACTTCTTCCGGAGCGTCCTCGGGCCGGTGGTGACCCAGGTCAAGAAGGTCACGGACCCGGTCAAACCGGTGATCGACCAGCTCTACGCGCCCATCCCCGTGCTGTCGGACCTGAGCAGGGCCGCGGGCGGCGGCGAGGTGAACCTGATGACGATCGCCAAGAAGTACAACATGGTCGCCGGCGGCGGCACGACCAAGTTCATCGAGCGGATGATCGAGGTCGGCAGGCTGGTGACGTCGCTGCCCGACTGCCAGGGAGAGCTGCGCATCCCGATCGGCAGCTTCACCGTGGCCGGTGACCGCGCGCTGGACACCGAGAACTCGCCCGACGTCGCCGACTCGCTGATCAAGGACGTGGCGCCCGCCACGGACGACCTGTTCGCCGCGCTCGACCAGGGCGCCAGGTCGTGCGGGAAGGCCAAGACCGCCGCCGCCGACGCGCAGGGGCCGATGGAGCACTCCGCGAAGGCGGGCTTCAGCTTCCCCGTGCTGCAGAACGCCGGACGGTCGATCTTCAGCCTGCTGATGGGCAAGGACGTGGAGCTGGTCGCGTTCGACTCCGGGCCGCTGCGCCTCGGCTTCTCCTACAGCCAGTCCTTCGGCCCGGTCTGGTCGCCGCCGCCGATCATGGTGGTCATCTCCGGCACCGCCGGGGTCGAGGCCCAGATCAGGGCGGGCTTCGACACGTACGGCATCCGCAAGGCGATCGAACAGGGCAAGGTCGACCTCCAGGTCCTCGACAGCCTCTACCTGAAGACCACCGACGACCAGGGCCGACCGCTGCCGGCGATCTCCCTGACCGGGCGGCTGGAGGCGGGCGCGGCGGTCGACGTGGTGCTGGTCAAGGCGGGCGTGAGCGGCGGCATCTTCCTCACCGTCGCCATGAACTGGCTCGATCCCACCAATGACGGCAAGTTCCGGTTCTTCGAGTTCGCCGACGTCCTGCTGCGCAACCCGCTGTGCCTGTTCTCGCTGGACGGCGAGCTGAAGGTCTACCTGAAGGCGTGGGTCGAGGTGGGCATCTCGATCTTCAAGAAGCGGTTCGACTGGACCATCGTCGAGGCCAAACTGCTCGACTTCTCCGTCCGGCCCAAGTGCGACGAGGACCCGCCGAAGCTCGCGACCGAGGCGGGCGACGCCCTGGTGCTGCACGTCGGCGGGATGCGCAAGGCCAGGGGCGGCAGCACCGCCAAGCCGGGCGACGACGCCGAGCAGTGGACCGTCAGTCAGCTCCCCGGCGACGAGGGCTTCGTGGTCAGCGCGCTGGGCGTGCGCGAGGAGCACCGCGCGTCCGGCCTGACCCGGGTGCTGGCCGACGGCCGGGGCGCGAAGGGCGCGCTGCGGCTGGTCTTCCAGGGGTACGGCGACGACACCGCCGGAGCTCACCCGTTCGACCGGACGGTGGTGGCCTTCGGCGGCGACGGCGACGACCTGATCCTGGCCGGCGCCGGCCGCAACGTGATCGACGGCGGCAAGGGCGACGACCAGATCACCAGCGGCGACCAGTACGACGGGCCCGCCGCGATCGTGGCCGGCGGCCCCGGCGACGACTACGTCACCATGGGCGGCGCGGGCGGCTGGGTGGCCGGCGACGGCCGCCTGACCCCCGCCACCCGCAAGGTCGGCGACGTCGACGTGGCCGACTGGACCGGCGACGACCTGCCCGGCGCGCCGGACGACGGCCCGGCCGACGGCGGCGACCGCATCGCGGCCGGTCTCGGCGAGAACCGGCTGTACGGCAACGGCGGGAACGACACCATCGCCGTCGCCTCCGACAGCCCGCTGGCCGCCACCGACCCCTCGCCGCGGTTCCGCGCGCAGCCGAGCCTGCTGGTCGGCGGCCCCGGCGCCGACACCCTGACCGGCGGCTCGGCGGCCGACGAGATCTACACCGGGCCGCGCGCGGAGATCGGCCGCGACGAGGCGGGACCCGCCGACTCCGGACCGAACTACGTCGACACCGGCGCGGGCGCCGACAAGGTGTACGGCGGTCAGGCCGTCGACCTGGTCGCCGGCCACTCGGCGCCCGGCGAGGCCGTGCAGATCATCGGCGGCGGCGGGGACGACGTCCTCGCGGGCGGCCACGGCAAGGACGACATCTCCGGCGGCCCCGGCGACGACTGGGTGATCGCCGAGCCGTCCGACGTCGGCGAGGCCCAGGGCCGCGACGACTTCGGCCCGGCCCGGCTGGTGCGTCACCTGCCGCTGCCGGCGGGCGTCCAGCCCTCGGCCAAGGAGCTGTCCGGCGGCGACGGGAACGACCACGTCATCGGCGGCGACGGAGGTGCGACCGTCTTCGGCGACCGCCGGCGGGACGAGCCGTGCGAGGAGCACGACGGCGACGCCGACGGCCGGGACCTGATCATCGGCGGCGCGGGCAAGGAGACCGTGTCGGCCGGCGGCGGCGCCGACCGGGTCGAGGCCGGCGGCGGCCAGGACGTGGTCTGCGGCGAACGCGGCGACGACCGCCTGGCCGGCGGCTCGGGCGACGACCGGGTCTCGGGCGGCTCCGGTGACGACACGGCGCTCGGCGACGACGGCGCCGACGAGGTGACCGGCGGCTCCGGCGACGACACCCTGTACGGCGGCGCGCACGACGACACCGTCGTGGGCGAGTCCGGGCAGGACCGCGCGTTCGGCGGCGACGGTGACGACCTGGTCGTCGGCGGCGCCCGCACGGCGGGCAAGGACGACAAGGGCGACTTCCTGTACGGCGACGCCGGGGCGGACCGGCTGATCGGCGACAACGGCGACGCCGGCGGCCCGTTCGACCTCGACGGCACCCCGCAGGAGGCCGGCGGCCCGGACGTGATCCACGGCGGCGACGGCGCCGACCGGGCTCACGGCGGGATCGGCGCCGACGAGGTGCACGGCGACGCGGGCGACGATCACCTGGAGGGCGGCGTCGGCGGCGACGAGGTGTACGGCGAGGCGGGGGAGGACGAGCTGGTGGGCGGCGCTTCGGGCGCGTACCCGGACGGTGGTGACACGCTGCTGGGCGGCGACGGCCCGGACGTGATCGCCGCCGACAACGCCACCCTGACCACCACCGCCACCCCGTCCGGCGTTCCGTCGGCCACCCCGTCCGGTGCGGCCAGCCCGTCCGCCGCGGCGACGCCGTCCGGTGAGCCGGCGGCCGGTGCGGAGGTGGCCGACCCGGCGAGCTCGGTCGCCGTGCGGCCGGGACAGGCGGCCGTGCACCAGGTGAAGCTGCTCGCGGGCGGCTTCGGCCCGGACGTGGCCGACGGCGGCGCGGGCAACGACGCGATCTTCGGCCAGGGCGGCCCCGACCGGCTGCGCGGCCAGGACGGCGACGACTACGCCGAGGGCGGCGCGGGCGTGGACTGGGTCGAGGGCGACCAGGGCGACGACGACCTGGTCGGCGGCACCCACACCGCGGCCGACGACGCCGCCGACGCGCTCTACGGCGGCCCCGGCGACGACGTCGTGGCCGGCGACAACGCCGTGGTGACGCTGACGGGCACCCCGGCCAGGGCCACCGTCCGCATCGGCTCGGCCGGCACCCCGATGACCCCACGCGCCGTCACCCTCCTGGCCGACGGCCCAGGCGAAGGCTCAGGCTCTGGTGGCGGGGCCGGGGCGGATCGGGTGTCCGGCGGGGGTGGCGTGGACGTCCTGTGGGGGCAGGGCGGCGACGACCAGATGTCCGGCGGCGGCCAGGGCGACCACGCCGAGGGCGGCGACGGCGCGGACCAGATCCGCGGCGACCTGCCGCTGACGGCCGAGTCCACCCGCACCACCACGCGACCGCTGGCCGACCCCGGCTGGAGAGGCGACGCCAGTGGCCAAGCCGACCTGGAGGGCGACGACACCCCCGGTCAGGACGACCTGATCGGGGGCTCGGCCAAGCAGGCCGCCGCCGACGAGGCCGACGCGATCGAGGGCGACGGCGGCGCCGACGTCCTGCTCGGTGACAACGGCTCGCTCGTCCGCACCGTGACGGGCAACGCCGAGAAGGTCTACACCGAGCGCTACCCGGCGGGCCAGGCGCCCGCGGACGCCACCCGCGTACGCAGCCACGACCCGGCCCTGCCGGGCGACTCGACCAGGTTCTGCACCCAGGCCCAGGCCACCTGCGAGCCGGCCGGCTCCTACGGCGCCGACCACCTGTACGGCGACGACGGCGACGACGCGCTGTGGGGCCAGGACGGCGACGACGAACTGCACGGCGGCCAGGGCGACGACGACCTGTTCGGCGAGCTGGGCGACGACGACCTGTCCGGTGGCGCGGGCGAGGACGCCATGCTCGGCGACCGCGGCGGCGTGCTGAACGAGCGCATCGACGCCTCCGACGCCCAGCGGCTCGGCTTCACCGTCAGCCTCAACGCCCCGCCGAAGGAGACCTACAAGGGCTTCCAGCCCGGCACCTACGACCGCCGCACCGACCTGCTGCACGACACCGACGGCGACACCTGGACGGCCGCGTCCATGCCGCACGACGGTTTCGCCAAGGGCGGCGCGGACCGCATGCGCGGCGGCCCCGGACGCGACAGCATGCACGGCGGCGCCGGCGACGACCTGGTCAACGGCGACAGCGGCGGCGACGAGGTGTTCGGCGGCGACGGCGACGACCTGCTGTGGGGCGGAAAGGGCTGCGACCCGGCCCTGGACGCGGCCACCGCCGACTGCCTGTCCGGCGGCGTGTTCGACCCGGCCGCCCGCGGCACCGGCGACCGCTTCGTCGACCACGTCTTCGGCGGGGCCGGCGCGGACCTGCTCGACTACAACCCGCGCGGCTCCTACCCCGGCTCGTGCGCCCCCGGCAAGATGCCCGAAGGTGAGCTGACCACGGTGGTGGACCCGTGCGCGTGGTTCCGCATGACCGACAAGGACAACGCCGCCACCGTCGACGACCAGCACCACCAGGGCGTGGACTGGCAGTACGGCGGCGCGGACCGCGACGTCCTGCAGGGCGACCGCACGGCCAACGGGCCCAACCCCGGCGACAAGATGATCGACTGGAACGGCGGCTTCAACCTCTACACCCACTGCGGCCCGGCCAACGGCGGGCACAACATCGTCCGCCAGCACTCCCCGGCGATGCTCGACTTCCTGGCCAAGGTGGCCTGGGGCGCGGGCGCGGGCCGCAGCGCGGGCGACCCGTCGGGTTCGCGGGAGGTGGCCGTCCCGGTCTCGGGCGACAGCGGTTCGCCCTATCCCACCTCACCTGGCCACTTCGACTCGCCCGTGGCCTGCGCGGGCTGATCAGGAGACATGCCGATGTCACGCCGACTGATGGCGACCACCCTGGCGGGGGTGCTGGCGGCCGTGGGACTCACCACGGCCCCGGCCCACGCCGCCGCCCCGGGACAGCCGTCCTGCGTCCCGGGGGACTGCTTCACCGTCGACGTCTCGCTCGACCGCGCCCCCGCCGTGGGGCAGAGCGCGAAGCTCACGGTCGAGGTGACCCCGAAACAGGACCTGCCCGACGCCACCACGATCATCGAACTGCCGGACACCCTGAAGTGGGCGACCCCGCCCGCCGGACTCGACCGCGCCGCCGCGACGATCGGCCGCAGCCCGGTGGACCGGGCCACCCGGACCTGGCGGGCCCGTGCGGGCCGGACGGTCCGGTACGAGGGCGTCGTCACGGCGGTCGGGCCCGGCCCCGCCTCCATCCGCGTCCAGGCTCGCGACGGACGTCCGGGGCCCGCTTCCGGCGGGCTCGCCTACGTCACCGTGGGCGCGCAGTCGTCGGTGTTCGGCATGCCGCGCGAGGGCCGCGGGCGCCGTACGGAGAGGACCGCGAGGGCGTCGGCGGCCGGCGACACGTGCGTGCAGGGGCGCGTCACCTACTTCAAGGCGGACGGAACCGTCGGCGGCGTGCCCATGGCCGAGGTGGACGCGTTCGACACCGACACGAACGGCCGGCTCAATCTCGGCTGGGCCGAGACGGACGCGTCCGGCGCCTACAAGCTGTGCTTCCCCGGCACCGAGGAGGACGGCACGGGCCAGGACGTCAACATCGAGGTCAGCCCGGTCAGCAACTACTGGTCCGTGGGCATGTCGGAGAAGGCCGGCGACATCTACACCGACGCCGGCCCGACCACACCGGACGTCCCTCCCGGCACGTCGGCCACCGTCATCGACTACCGCAGCGCGGCCGGCGACCCGATGGAGGGGGCGTTCCGCCTGCACTCGGCCGCCTACGACACGTGGAGGGCCTACACCGGCTGGCTGAACGACCCGGCCGACGACTGCTGGAAGCCGGGCGAGGCGAACTGCCAGTCCGTGACGCTGATCTGGCGGCCGGACAAGGTGCTGCCCGCGTCGTACTACTGCCCGAGCACCGGCCCCGACTGCCTGGGCCGCTTCCAGATCAACCTGGACGCCTCGATACCGCTGGAGAAGATGACGCTTCCCCACGAGCTTGGGCACTTCATCATGGATTACACCGGCGTGACGCCGTCGACGGGTGGCCCCTGCGGACAGCACCACATGAAGGCGCCGATGATCAACCCGGCCTGCGCCTGGATCGAGGGGTGGGCCGACTGGGTCGCCGTCCAGACCTACGACGACACCCACTACCGGTGGTCCACCTCCGCGATCGACCTGGAGAGCCCGCGCTGGTTCAGCGACGGCTGGCCGACCGGGGCGGACGCGGGCAGGACCGAGGGCCGCGTGGCCGGGGTGCTGCTCGACCTGGCCGACTCCGGAACGCGGGACGAGAAGTACTGGGACCTCGGCGGCGCCGGGCCCGAGACCGTCGTGGCCGCGTTCAGGAAGGCGGCCGCCCAGGACATCGACCACTTCCTGACCCTGCTCGACCCGCAGCACCACGACCTCGCGGAGGCGGCGCTGTTCCAGAACGCCGTCTCCACCCAGCACGTGGAGGACCTGGCCGACCGGCATCCGATCCGCCGGCCCGCCAACGTCCCGCTGCAGACGGCCTTCGTCACCACGCCCGGCAAATGGCACGTGGTGGCCGCCGTCACCGGACCGGACGGCGCGGACGTCGACCTGGCCACCACGCCCAACGCCGGCGGCGACGCCGTCAGGAGCGCCGACTGGACCGCCACCAACATGGACTTCGTCGCCGTGCAGCCCAGCTCCGCCACCCGCAACTGGTTCGTCAACTCGGTCAGCTCCGACGCCGACTACGAGGAGTACGCGATGGAGGTGACCGAGGCGGCCGCGGGCAACCTGGAGGCCGGGACGCCGCAGGAGTTCCCCATCGCCGCCGGCCGGCTGGCCGAGGTGCGGACGACGTGGATCGAGAAGGGCGTGCCCGCCACGCTCACGGTCGTGCCGCGCAACGGGCAGGACCTCGACCTCTTCGTGATGGCGCCCGACTCCGCCGCGTGGGGCCTGCCGCGTTCCGCCGCCCGCAAGTCCGCGAGCGGCGGCCCGAACAAGATGGAACGCCTGACCATCAGCGACCCGAAGGTGACCGGGCTGTACGCGGTCATCGTGGTCAGGAAGGCCGGCGACGGAAACGTCCTGCTGACCCGCGTCTGACCCGCGTCTGACCCGCGTCTGACCCGCGTCTGACCCTGGATGCCCCGCGACGCGCGGGGCATCCGTCGAGGGCTACCTGGCCGCGAAGTCCTGCGTCCAGTGGACGGGGCCCTGGCCGTTCCTGGCCGCGCCCACGCCGATCACCGTGTACCGGCAGTTCATGATGTTGGCCCGGTGACCCGAGCTGTTCATCCAGGAGTTCATCACGGCGGCCGGGGTGGCCTGGCCCTTGGCGATGTTCTCGGCGAAGGCGGTCCCGCCGGTGAAGCCGGCCGCCCTGATGCGGTCCATGAAGCTGCGGCCGTCCTTCGAGGTGTGGTCGAAGTAGCCCTTGGCGGCCATGTCGGCGGAGTGGCCGTACGCCGCGGCGCGCAGCTGGGCGTCGTGCTTGAGCGGCTGGCAGCCGCCCTTGGCGCGCTCGGCGTTGACCAGGCGCAGGACCTCGTTCTCCTCGGCGGTGCCCACCGTGCCGGCGGGACCGGTCGCGGTCGGCTGAGGGGTGGCGGTGGCCGTCGGGGTGGGCTTGGGCGACGCCGTGGGCGTCGAGGCCGGGGCGCAGGTCAGCCGGACCGCCCTGGACGTCGCGCCGCGGCCCCGGTGGTCGGTGGCGACCGCGTAGTAGACGCCGGGCGCGCAGGGGAGGGTGAGCGCGACGCTGCCGGACCGGGTGGAGCCGCTCTTGACGACGGGGTCCGTGCCCGGGACGGCGCGCTTGAGCCGGACACGCAGGAGCGCGTCCGTACGGCAGCCCTGACGGGCGGCGGAGGCGACGATCTGAGCGGTGTCGTTGACGCGAGGCGTGGCCACGGTGACCCGGCAGCGGCCGGCGGCCTCGCTGCCGGCCGCGGCTGCCGTCGCGGCGTTCGCCGGGGTCGTCGGCGTGCCGAGTGCAGCCAGGCTCACCAGGCCGGCGAGTACCCCTAGGGGTCTGCGCATGGGGGCTTCCTCCAGTTGCGATGGACGCTGGATCGCACCGCATTCTGGTAGGACCGCAACCCCCGTGTCACGAAATTTGCGAAATTTCCCTGATGTCCGGGTAAACCAAAGTGTCAGGAGATGCGTCGTGGCCCGTTCCAGCCCGGGCCGGAACCCCGGGCGCGCTCAGACCCGGAACTCCTCCGTCCGGTGGGCGTACGGGGGCACCGCGGCCCGCATCTCGTCGGTGACCGACGGCGGCGGCAGCGGCACGATCTCCCGCCGGTGGAAGTCGCGCACGTCCTCGCCCTCGGTGAACAGCTCCTGGACCGCCCGCAGGCAGGGGCCGATCACGCCGGGATCGGTGATGCGCCGGCCGCCCCGGCCGCCGCCGTACTCGTCGTAGAGGACCTCGTACATCAGGACGGGGGAGAAGATCACCAGCTCGGGCACCGGTTCGAGGGCGGCCACGCGCGCCGCGGGCACCACCCGGCAGGGGGAGCCCGCCCTGGCCCGCATGTCCAGCAGGTGCATCTCCCACTGCAGGTACGCGCTGACGGGGAACTCCACCACGCGCACCCGGCTCACCGGCATCCGGTGGCGGAAGTAGCCGGCCACGAGCGGCGCCATCTGTTCGGCCAGGGAGAGGGAGCCGGCCCAGTCGCCGTCCATCATGGCCCGCCAGCTCGCCACGTCCGGCTCGTAGAAGCTCTGGGCGCGCTCCAGCTTCCACAGGGGGACGACGCAGTCCGCGTGGTCGCGCTCGAAGGCCGCCAGGTAGCCGGGCGCGTCCAGGACGAGCGCGTCGGCGCCGCCCACCGCGGCGAACGGATTCGTGACGGCCACCACGGAACCCGGCTCGGTCATACGACGCCCCTTCGTTCGGTGAGATCCGCCCGCCAGATCATGAAATGTCAGTTGATTCTGGTCAAGGCCCAACGTCACGAAGGGACGCGAAGGTCACCCGCGGTAGTGAAAGCGGCGGTGCACCAGGTTGAACACGGTGGCCACCAGGAAGACCGCCAGCAGGATCTTGAAGAGGCCGAACCCGAAGACCAGCCCCAGCACCCCGAAGACGATCAGGAGGGGGAGGAGGCCGGGACCGCGGTGGCCGCGCCAGTGACGGCGGGAATGGTCGTGCCAGGGACGGCCGGCCTGCGCGTGGCGCATGGTCTGCATCTGGTGGCGGTGCGCCCTCATCGCCTGCCGCCAGGCGTCCCGGTCGAACTGGGGCATCTGCTGAGGGTGGGCGTAGGAGGGGGACGAGCCGGGCAGGTCGGCCGTCACCTGGGACAGGTCGCGGACCGTCTTGGAGGCCAGCGCCCGGTCGAGGCGTTCGTCGAGCTCTTCGTGGGTCAGGCGGCCCTGGGCGAAGTGCTCGCGCAGGGCCGCCATCGTCTGCTCGCGCTCGGCGTCGCCGATGCGGAGATCGTTGTGGTCCATGTCTGGTTCCTCGCTCTCCCCGAACCGGCCTGTCGCTGCGGAGCCGGTCACCTGGTTACTCCTCGCCCGGTTCGCCGTCGGCCAGGATCTGGTAGAGCTTGCGCCGGGTCTCAACCAGAGTCTTACGCGCTTCGCGGATTTGTGCGTCGTTTCCGGTCTGAAGAACCTGCATCATGGCGAATGCCGACTGTCGGGCGATGTGCCAGAGATCGGCGGTGTTGTCGTCGATGTCCGGACGCATCTCGTCCCAGGGGGCGCGGACCTCGTCGGCGTGCGCGTCGATGTAGGCGCGGCCCTCGTCGGTGAGGCGGAAGGTCTTGCGGCCCTCGTTCTCCTCGGCGATCACCAGGCCCTCGTCGGTGAGCTGCTGCAACGCCGGGTAGACGGCGCCGGGGCTGGGCTTCCAGCCGCCCTCGCTGCGCTCGGCGATCTCCTGGATGATCTGGTAGCCGTTGCGCGGCTCCTCGGACAGCAGGGCCAGGATCGCGGCGCGGACGTCGCCCCGCTTGGCCTTGCGGCCCCGGCCGCCGCCCCAGCCGTGGTGCCCGCCCCAGGGGCCGCCCGGGCCGAAGGGGCCGCCGCGGCCGAAGTCGAACGGGAACGGTCCGCCCGGCCCGCCGCGCCGGCCGCGTTGCCTGCGCTCGCCCGGCCCGCCGCCGCCCCGGTGATGGTGGTGATGGCCGCCCATCTGCTCGAAGGCGTCGGCGATGGCCCTCAGCTTCTCGCGGGCCGCGCGCAGGTTCTCCCGCGGGCCGAACCACTGGTCGCCCGCTGCGTGTGCGTAAGTCATGCTCTTTCTCCCTATGTCGCGATCTGTTCTCGATGCGTCAACGATATATCGCTACTGTTTCGTTGGCAAGGCAGGGCGCAGAGTGAGCCAGATCACGAAAAAGTTGCGGAATTGGGGAACAGTCTTGGGATGTCCGCCGTTGAACAGAGCAGACGAGGTCGTTCCGCGTCGGCAGGGCTGGGGGGTGCTGTCGCCGCGGAGACGACCTCGTCTGCGTTTGCGGGTGTTCTCGGGCGGACCGTTCCAGCGTCAGCAGAACCTGGCGGCCGGGATCTCCGCGTAAAGCGGCTCTTTGCAATACAGTCCCGATCATGATGGGGCACACGCACGCGATGACCGGGGCGATCGCGTGGCTGGCGCTGGCGCCGCCGCTCGCCGCACTGCCGCTGCTGAACGAGAGCTCCCGGTTCATCGAGACCGGCATCATGGCCGGCGCGCTCGGCCCGGCCGAGCTGATCGCCGGCGCCCTGGTCTGCGCGGGGGCGGCCATGCTGCCCGACCTCGACCATCCCAGCGCGACCATCGCCCAGACCTTCGGCCCGGTCACCTGGCTGCTCAGCAAGTTCGTGTCCTGGATCAGCGGCGGCCACCGCGGCATGACGCACTCGCTGGCCTTCGCGGCGGCGCTCGGGTTCGGCGTCCACTGGCTGGTCAACTCCTATCCGATCGCCCGTGACATCACGGTCGTGCTGATGATCGGGCTGGCCCTGCGGGCGATCGGCATCGGCATCCCGGGCAACAAGGCCGGGTCCATCATGATCAACATCGGCATGACGGCCGGGCTGTACGCCGTGTTCCTCTCCCTGAACGTCGGCTACGCCTGGCTCGGGCTGGCCGTGGGCGTCGGCTGCCTGATCCACGTCGTCGGCGACTGCATGACGGAACGGGGCTGCCCGGTGCTGTGGCCGCTCGGCGCCAAGTTCGTGCTGCCGTGGAAGATCGGCATCAAGACCGGCAAGAAGTTCGAGCAGAAGATCCTCGCGCCGATCCTCTCCGTCGCCATCATCGGCCTGCTCTTCTGGCGGCTCGCCCCGCTTTAACTTGATGTCGAGATACCGTAGTAATATCTTGACGTCGAGACATCCGCCGCGAGCCCCGCAAGTTAGGTTCACCTAACGTACGTGTCGTTCCGTGGGTGCGGCAGGATTCAACTGAGCAATTGTCTGATGGAGGAGGCGAATCACCGTGTCCGCGAACAGCTTCGGCAGCCGTGACACGCTACGCGTCGGCGACGCGTCGTACGAGATTTTCCGGCTTGACGCCGTCGAGGGCGCCGCACGCCTCCCGTACAGCCTGAAGATCCTGCTGGAGAACCTCCTCCGCACCGAGGACGGCGCCAACATCACCGCCGACCACATCCGGGCGCTCGGCGGCTGGGACCCGGCCGCGACGCCCAGCGTGGAGATCCAGTTCACCCCGGCCCGCGTCATCATGCAGGACTTCACCGGCGTCCCCTGCGTGGTCGACCTGGCCACCATGCGCGAGGCCGTGCGCGACCTGGGCGGCGACGCCGCCAGGATCAACCCGCTCGCGCCCGCCGAGATGGTCATCGACCACTCCGTCATCGTCGACTACTTCGGCCACCCCGACGCCTTCCAGCGCAACGTCGAGCGCGAGTACGAGCGCAACCGCGAGCGCTACCAGTTCCTGCGCTGGGGCCAGACGGCCTTCGACGAGTTCAAGGTCGTGCCGCCCGGCACCGGCATCGTCCACCAGGTCAACATCGAGCACCTGGCCCGCGTCGTCATGATCCGCGACGGCAAGGCCTACCCCGACACCTGCGTCGGCACCGACTCCCACACCACGATGGAGAACGGCATCGGCGTGCTCGGCTGGGGCGTCGGCGGCATCGAGGCCGAGGCCGCCATGCTCGGCCAGCCGATCTCCATGCTGATCCCGCGCGTGGTCGGCTTCAAGCTCAGCGGCAAGCTGCCCGCCGGCGCCACCGCCACCGACCTGGTCCTGACGATCACCGAGATCCTGCGCAAGCACGGCGTGGTCGGCAAGTTCGTCGAGTTCTACGGCGAGGGCGTCTCCTCCGTGCCGCTGGCCGACCGGGCCACGATCGGCAACATGAGCCCCGAGTTCGGCTCCACCTGCGCCATCTTCCCGATCGACGGCCAGACCGTCGACTACCTGCGCCTGACCGGCCGCTCCGAGGAGCAGATCGCGCTGGTCGAGGCGTACGCCAAGACCCAGGGCCTCTGGCTCGACCCGCAGGGCCCCGAGCCGGTCTTCTCCGAGTACATCGAGCTCGACCTCGGCACGGTCGTGCCGTCGATCGCCGGCCCCAAGCGCCCCCAGGACCGCATCGAGCTGTCGGCGGCCAAGGACGCCTGGCGTCGCGACGTCCAGAACTACGTGGCCGACGGCGTCGACGAGGAGGGCGAGGAGTCCTTCCCGGCCTCCGACGCGCCCGCCTCCAACGCCCGCGCCGACGGCGGCCGGCCGCACAAGCCGGTCCCGGTCACGCTGGCCGACGGCACGTCGTTCGAGATCGACCACGGCATCGTGTCGATCGCCGCGATCACCTCGTGCACCAACACCTCCAACCCGTACGTCATGATCGGCGCGGCGCTGCTGGCCCGCAACGCCGTCGAGAAGGGCCTGACCCGCAAGCCGTGGGTCAAGACCTCGCTGGCCCCGGGTTCGCAGGTCGTCACCGGCTACTTCGAGCGCTCCGGGCTGCAGCCGTACCTCGACAAGATCGGCTTCAACCTGGTCGGCTACGGCTGCACCACCTGCATCGGCAACTCGGGCCCGCTGCCCACCGAGATCTCCGACGCCATCCAGGCCAACGACCTCGCGGTCACTGCGGTCCTGTCCGGCAACCGGAACTTCGAGGGCCGCATCAACCCCGACGTCAAGATGAACTACCTGGCCTCGCCGCCGCTCGTGGTGGCGTACGCGCTGGCCGGCACGATGGACATCGACCTCGACAACGAGCCGCTCGGCCTCGGCTCCGACGGGCAGCCGGTGTTCCTGCGCGACGTCTGGCCCGCGCCGGAGGAGATCGCCGCGGTGGTCAACTCCTCGATCGGCCGCGACATGTTCGAGCGCGACTACGCCGACGTGTTCAAGGGCGACGACCACTGGCGTTCGCTGCCGATCCCGACCGGTGACACCTTCGAGTGGGACCCGTCCTCCACGTACGTGCGCAAGGCCCCCTACTTCGAGGGCATGCCGGAGAAGCCGGAGCCGGTGACCGACATCTCGGGCGCCCGCGTGCTGGTCAAGGTCGGCGACTCGGTCACCACCGACCACATCTCCCCGGCCGGCTCGATCAAGGTCGGCACCCCCGCGGCCCAGTACCTGCAGGCCAACGGCGTCGAGGTGCGCGACTTCAACTCCTACGGCTCGCGGCGCGGCAACCACGAGGTGATGATCCGCGGCACGTTCGCCAACATCCGCCTGCGCAACCAGATCGCGCCGGGCACCGAGGGCGGCTACACCCGCGACTTCACCCAGCCCGACGGCCCGGTGTCGTTCATCTACGACGCCTCGGTCAACTACGCCGAGGCCGGCACGCCGCTGGTGGTGCTGGCGGGCAAGGAGTACGGCTCGGGCTCCTCGCGCGACTGGGCGGCCAAGGGCACCGCGCTGCTCGGCGTGCGCGCCGTGATCGCCGAGTCCTACGAGCGCATCCACCGCTCCAACCTGATCGGCATGGGCGTGCTCCCGCTGCAGTTCCCCGAGGGCGCCACGGCTGCCTCGCTCGGGCTGACCGGCGAGGAGACGTTCGACATCACCGGCGTCGAGGCGCTCAACGGCGGCGGCATCCCGTCCACCGTGCACGTCAAGGCCGGCGACGTCGAGTTCGACGCGGTCGTCCGCATCGACACGCCCGGCGAGGCCGACTACTACCGGCACGGCGGCATCATGCAGTACGTCCTGCGCTCGCTGCTGGCCAAGTAGAACTTCCCGCGCCCGCGCCCGGTCAAGAGCCGGACGCGGGCCGGGGACGGGGCGCGGATCCTCACGCGCCCGCATCGGGGGTTTCACCCGACCCGTGAGAGCCGCCCGGCGGAACACCCTCCGCCGGGCGGCTCTCCGCTGTCCAGCGGCGTCTCAGCGGCTGGACGTGCGGTAACGGTGGGTCGCCAGCGGGGCGAAGACGGCGATGAGCGCCGCCGACCACAGCAGGCTCGCCGCGACCGGATGTTGCAGCGGCCAGACCGACCCGGCCGAGGTCGGGTTGCCGAACAGGCGGCGGGCGGCGGCCACGGTCGCGCTCATCGGGTTCCAGTCGGCCACCGGCCGCAGCCAGGCGGGCAGGCCCTCGGTGGGCACGAACGTGTTGGCCAGGAAGGTCATCGGGAACAGCCAGCCGAACGTGGCCGCGTCGGCCTGCGTGCCGCTGCGCACGTACAGGCCGATGCAGGTGCCCACCCAGATCATCGCCAGGCCGAACAGCGCCAGCAGGCCGAACGCCGCCGCCGTCTGGCCCGGTGAGCCGTGCGCACGCCAGCCGGCCAGCAGCACGGCCGCCGCGACCATGGCGGCCAGCGACATCAGGTGCATCGACAGGTCGGCCACGCTGCGCCCGATGAGCACGGCGCTGCGGGCGATGGGCTGCGCGCGGAACCGGTCGATGATCCCGCGTTCCATGTCCTCGGCCACCGCCGTGGCGGCCGCGGTCGCCGTCATCGCCATGACCTGCATGAAGATGCCCGGCATGAGGAAGCTGCGGTAGTCGCCGCCGCCGGGCAGGGTGATCGCGCTGCCGAAGACGTACCCGAACAGCACGGTCATGATGACGGGGAACACCAGGAACCCGGCGATCTCCCCCGGTTGGGCCTTCCACCGCGAGTACGTGCGGCCCGCGATGGTCAGGGAGTCGGTGACGGTCCAGCGCAGGTTCATGCTCGTGGCTCCTGTCATGCGGTCAGGTGGAGGAAGACCTCGTCGAGCGTCGGACGGCGGAGCGCGAGATCCTCGACGGCGATCCCGGCCACGTCGAGGGCGCGGGCGACGCGGACCAGCGACTGGGCCCCGTCGGGCGCCGGCAGCGTCACCAGGGTCCCGCCCGGCTCGAAGGCGAGCCCGGACGTGGGCCCGGATGTGGGCCCGGACGTGGGCCCGAGCGTGGGCCCGAGTGTTCCGAGGGCCGCCGCCGCGTCGCCGGGATGGCGGAAGACGATCTGCACGCGGTCGCCGCCGACCTGCCTCTTGAGCGCGCCGGGGGAGCCCGCCGCCGCGACCCGGCCCTCGCGCAGCACCACGACCTGGTCCGCCAGGTGGTCGGCCTCGTCGAGGTACTGGGTGGTCAGCAGCAGCGTGGTGCCCTCGCGGACCAGGCCGCGCAGCGCGTCCCAGAGCTCGCGGCGGCTGCGCGGGTCGAGCCCCGCGGTCGGCTCGTCCATGAACAGCACGGGCGGCGCGACGATCAGGCTCGCGGCCAGGTCGAGCCGCCGCCGCATGCCGCCCGAGTACGTCCTGACCGGCCGCCGCCCGGCCGCGGCCAGCCCGAACCGCTCCAGCAGCTCCTCGGCCCTGCTCCTGGCCCGCGCCCTGGACAGGTGGTAGAGGCGGCCGAACAGCTCCAGGTTGCGTCGGCCGGTCAGCAGCTCGTCCACGGCGGCGTGCTGACCGGCCAGGCCGATGCGGAAGCGCAGCCGGGCCGCGTCGCGCACCACGTCGAGGCCGGCGACCTCGGCCCGGCCGCCGTCCGGGCGGAGCAGGGTGGCCAGGATGCGCACGGTCGTCGTCTTGCCTGCTCCGTTGGGGCCGAGCAGCCCGCACACCGTGCCGGCCGGGACGTCGAGGTCGATGCCCCTGAGCGCCTCCGTGGCCGCGTACCGCTTACGCAAACCCTCCGCGCAGATCATCGCGAGGCTCCTTAACGGCGTTAAATCTAACAGCGTTAAGGATGCATTGAACGTTGTTAAGCTGTCAACCGTGGCACTTGAGAAGGGCACCATCGTGGCCGCGGCGCTGCGGTTGCTGCAGGAGACCGGGCTCGACGGGCTCACGCTGCGGCGGCTCGCGGGCGAGCTGGGCGTGCAGGCGCCCGCGCTCTACTGGCACTTCACGAACAAGCAGGAGCTCCTCGACGCGATGGCCGAGGCGATGACCGCCGCCCACATGACCCGCCCCGCGCTCACCGAGCCCGCCGCCTGGCGCGAGTGGATGAGGGACCACGCCCATCGCGACCGGGCGATGCTCAACTCCTACCGCGACGGCGCCCGGCTGGTGGCCGGCACCCGGCCGTCACCGGTGCTGTTCGAGGTGGTGGAGCGGTCGGTGGCGGCCCTGGAGTCGGCCGGGTTCGAGGTGGGCGACGCCGTTCGCGGGCTGTTCGCGATGAGCGTGTACGTCGCCGGGTTCGTGCTGGAGGAGCAGGCCGACCGGACCCGGCCGGACGCCGACGGCGCCATGCCCGACATGGCCGCCTTCCAGCGGGCCCACCCCCGGCTGACGGCCGGGCTGGCGGAGGTGGGCGACCCGCAGGGGGAGCGGTCGTTCGAGGACGGGCTGCGGCTCATCCTCGACGGCATGCAGGCCCGCCTCGACGGTCAGGAGACCTGCGAGGCGGGGGCCGACCAGGTGTCGCAGGCCGCCGGCGAGACCGCCCGGTAGCCGCGTTCCAGCCAGCGCACCCGGTTGGCGCCCGTGCCGTGGCTGTGCTCCTCGCCCTCGTCGCCGGCGGCCCGGGTGGTGTCGAGCAGCCCCGTCCAGTCCTGCCGGGTACGGCTCAGCGACGGCCACACGCTGCCCAGGAACGCGCCGGCCAGGCAGTCGGCCTGGAGCTCGAAGCGCCGGCTCTGCGCGCCCTTGCGCACGCCGAGGAGGCTCTGCACGTGGTGGCCGTACTCGTGGGCGGCGACCTTGAACGGGTAGAGGTCGGTGCGGCCCTCGATCCAGGCGCCGGTCAGCGGGAGGACGAGGGTGTCGCGGCCGATGCAGTAGAAGGCCGCCGCGTGCTCGGGCCAGGCGAACCCGCACACCTCACGCACCGGCTCGTCGTAGTAGCGGACGACGGGCTTGCGGAACGTCCGGCCGGTGCGCCTGAAATGGGCGGACCACGACTTGTCCAGGCACTTCAGAACCGCTGTGAGGTATTCGCGGCTCCTGGGGATCCCGCCTGAGCTCATCGGCGTCTCGGGGCAGGCCGACCGGGCGAGCCTCGGCGCCGCGACGGCCTCCACGGGCCCGGCCTGAAGGACGACCGCCAGCACCGACAGGGCGACGAGGGCGACGAGGGCACGCGGAGCGGGGGAGTGCACGGTGAGCAGCATAGAGCTTCCCCGACCAACGCACCCGCCCCGCGCCCCGACCAACGGACTCAGGTCAACGCACCCCGCCCCCCGCCTCAGCACCACCGCGCCCCCGATCCCGCACCCCCGCACCCCCCGCACCCCCCGCACCCCCGCCCCCGCACCCGCACCCCCCCGCCCCCGCACCCCGCCCCCGTGGCCCGCTCGCCCGGTGGGGCTGTCCATCAGGGGTGACGCTGGGTGAGGGTGGTTGACTTTCGGCGTGAGTGATGCGGGATTTGTGTTGCTTGTCGGGAGTTTGGCGGTTTTTCTGGGTGCGGTCGTGCAGGGGAGTGTGGGGTTCGGGCTGGGGCTGGTGGCCGCGCCCGTGCTGACGATGCTCGACCACAGCCTGATGCCCGGCGCGATCCAGGTGGTCAACATGACGCTGCCGCTGTTCACGCTGGCCGCCGAGTGGCGGCGGGTGGACTGGCGGGGGCTCGGGTTCGCGTTGCTGGGCCGGGTCCCCGGCAGCGCCGTCGGCGCCGTCATCGTCGTGTACGTCTCCGTCCAGGCGCTCGGCGTGCTGGTCGGGGTGATGGTGCTGCTGGCGGTCGGGCTCACCGCGCGTACGGTCAGCGTCGTCCGCAACGGCGCGACGATCACCGGCGCGGGCTTCGTGTCCGGGATCACCGGCACCGCCACGGGCATCGGCGGCCCGCCCCTGGCGCTGGTGTACCAGAGTGCCAAGGGGCCGCAGATCCGGGCCACCCTGGCGATGTTCTTCTTCCTGAGCGCCGCGCAGTCGATCGCCATCCTGGCGTTCGTCGGCCACCTGCCCGCCCGCGCCCTGGCCGCCGGCGCGACCCTGATCGTGCCGATGATCCTGGGCTTCCTGGCGTCGCGGCCGCTGCGCCGCCACCTGGACGGCGGCAAGGTGCGGACGGCCGTCCTGGTCGTGGCGACCGCGTCGGCGCTGGCCCTGATCGCGCAGAGCCTGCTGACCTGATCCGCCGGGTTACTCGCCGGGCTACTCGCCGGTCTGCCCGTCGACGGACTCGCGGATGAGGTCGGCGTGGCCGTTGTGCCGGGCGTACTCCTCGATCATGTGCACGAGGATCCAGCGCAGGTGCGGGCGGCGGCCGTCCGGCCAGGGACGCTGGGCGGGCTGGTCGAGCCCGCCGGCAGCCAGCGCCTCGGCGGTCAGGGCGCGCGAGCGGGCCACCGCGTCCCGCCAGAGCGCGCGCAGCTCGTCGGGGGAGTCGTGGGCGGCGGAGTGCCAGTCCCAGTCGGGGTCGGCCGTCCAGTCGACGGTGTCCCAGGGGGCGTGCGGGTCGTTCCCGTGCAGACGGCGGGAGAACCAGTGGTCCTCGACGTAGGCCAGGTGCTTGAGCATGCCGCCGAGCGTCATCGAGGAGGCGGCGGTGGTGGCGCCGAGGCCCGCCGCGTCGAGGCCGGAGCACTTCCACTCCAGGGTGGCCCGCAGGAAGTCGAGGAAGCCCAGGAGGGTCTCGGTCTCGTCGCCCATGAAGGGCGGTTCCGGGCGTCCCTGCTCGTCGAATTCGGTCATGAGCGGGCAGTCTACCGACGGGTTCAAGCAGGAGGACGCCCACGCGCGACGACGGCCCCCGCGGACGCGGGGGCCGATCGGCGCTCGCCTAGGCGGCTGAGAAGCTGCCCGACCCCGCCGGGACGTGGCTGCCGTAGCCGGGCCGGACCGTGACGGACGACCCGAAGCAGAACGGGTCGCCGTAGATGCGGACGACCTGATCGGTCTGGTTGTTGAGCACGTGTGCGGCGAGGGGCAGCTTCGTGCAGCCCCTGGGGTCGTTGTAGACCTCGAGGGGGAGCGTCTCGACCTGGAAGACGACGACCTGGCCGGTCGCGGCCCGGGCGGGGGCGGCCGCGACGAGCGGCGCGGTCGCCGAGGCGAGGACCAGGGGGAGGGCGGCCAGGCGAGCAGGGAAGCGCATGGGCGGGATTCCTTTCGTTTCGAGGGCCCCTCAATCCTCATGCGCCTCACGCGTCACGCACAGTAACCGTAAGGTGACATTCGACCTCGCCGTAAATCATGCGCCGAGCCGCTGGGCAGGTGCGTTGCCCGATGGGGTCGTCCGCGGACGGTTACTCTCCGTGATGGATCAGGCGGTGCATTCCGGGATGTCGTCGCGCAGGCCCAGGCGTCCCTCGTAGACCGCCACCTTGTTGGTGATCAGCTTGAGGCAGCCGTCGAGCTCCCGCATCCGGGCGAGCACCCGTTCCTGATGTTCGCGCAGCACCTCCAGCCGTTCCGCCTCGTTGCCGTGGCCCGCCCTGACGAGCTCGGTGTAGCGCCGGATGTCGGTCAGGGGCATGCCGGAGGCGCGCAGCCGGATGCACACGCCGAGCCAGTCGACGTCACCCTCGCTGTAGACCCGGCGTCCCGTGGCTCCCCGCTGTACGGGCTGGGTCAGCAGGCCCTCCTGCTCGTAGAACCGGAGCGTGTGCACGCTGAGCCCGGTGCGCTCGGCGACCTGGCCAATGCTCAAACCTGCCATGCCGTCCAGTTTGACCTAGAGCCGACTCTAGAACCTACGGTTCCGGGACATGAGATATCGCATCCTCGGCGGCACCGGCATCGAGGTCAGCGCCCACTGCCTCGGCACCATGATGTTCGGCTCGGCCGGCAACCCCGACCATGACGACAGCATCCGCATCATCCACGCCGCCCTCGACCAAGGGATCAACTTCGTCGACACCGCCGACATGTACTCGGCGGGCGAGTCGGAGGAGATCGTGGGCAAGGCGTTGCAGGGCAGGCGAGACGAGGTGGTGCTGGCCACCAAGGTGCACTTCCCGATGGGGGAGGGGCCTAACCGGGGCGGCAACTCGCGGCGCTGGATCGTCCGCGAGGTGGAGGCGAGCCTCAGGCGGCTGCGCACCGACTGGATCGACCTCTACCAGATCCACCGCCCTGACCACCGGACCGACATCGAGGAGACCCTCTCCACGCTCACCGACCTGGTGCGGCAGGGCAAGATCCGCGCCTTCGGCAGCTCGGCCTTCCCTGCGCACGAGACGGTCGAGGCCTACCACGTGGCCCGGCAGCGTGGCCTGTACCGGTTCCGCGCCGAGCAGCCGCCGTACAACATCCTGGCCCGCGGCATCGAGGGCGACGTGCTGCCCACGGCGCAGCGGCTCGGCATGGGCGTGCTCACCTACAGCCCGCTGGGCTGGGGTTTCCTGACCGGACGCTACCGCAAGGGACAGCAGATCGACCTGTCGCGAGGTCGCGCCGCGCGGGCGCCGGAACGGTTCGACCCGTCCATCCCGGTCAACGCGGCCAAGCTGGAGGTCGTCGAGGAGCTGGTGAAGCTGGCGGACGAGCTCGGCTGCACCCTGCCGGCCCTGGCCGTCGCCTTCGTCACGTCGCATCCGGCGGTCACCTCGGTCATTCTCGGCCCGCGCACGATGGAGCAGCTGGAGGGCTCGCTGAAGGGCGCCTCATTGTTGCTCGACGACGCCGTGATGGACCGGATCGACGAGCTCGTGCCGCCCGGCACCAACGTCTACCACCCGGTCGGCCTCTGGAGCCCCGCCCCCCTGGCCGATCCCGCGCTGCGCCGCCGCCACCTGGGCGACCGCGCCGCGAGCTGACCCGGACGTCCGCCGGAGCTCGCGCGACGATCTCCGGCGGCCGGCGCCCGCCCCGGTCCCGCCACGTCGCCCGACCGGCCCCGGCCCCTGAAAGCCGGCTGCCTCTGCCGGTCCCGGCCGCCCCGGAGTCGGCCGCTTCCCGCCCACGCCGGCCCGCTCCCGGTCACGGAACCGCGTCCTCGTGTTTCTGGATTGTTACCGGAAACAACAAACTCTCGGACGGAAGGGTCTTCCAAAGCAGGCCGCGGCGGAATACGTTGCCGCAAACAACATTCATCCGGGCCCCTCCGGAAGAAAGGACCCTGCATCATGCGCAAGGGGATCCTCAGCCTGACCGCCGCGGCGGCGACGCTCGCCCTCGGTCTCACCGCCTGCGGGGGCGACAGCGGTCAGACCGGCACCACCTCCACCTCCTCCGCCTCGGCGACGCAGGCCGCGAAGGCCGGCAAGATCGGCGTCATCCTCCCGGACAGCAAGTCGTCGGCGCGCTGGGAGACGGCGGACCGCAAGTACCTGGAAGAGGCGTTCAAGGCCGCCGGCGTCCAGTACGACATCCAGAACGCCCAGAACGACAAGACGGCGTTCCAGACCATCGCCGACCAGATGATCACCAACGGGGCCACCGTCCTGATGATCGTCAACCTGGACAGCGGCAGCGGCAAGGCCGTCATCGAGAAGGCCAAGTCGCAGGGCGTGGCCACCATCGACTACGACCGACTGACCCTGGGCGGCGGCGCCGCCTACTACGTCAGCTTCGACAACACCAAGGTCGGCACGCTCCAGGGCGAGGGCCTGAGCAAGTGCCTGGCCGACAAGAAGGCCGACAAGCCCATCGTCGCCTACCTGAACGGCTCGCCGACCGACAACAACGCGACCCTGTTCAAGAACGGCTACGACGGCGTGCTCAAGCCCAAGTTCGACGCCGGCGAGTACGTCAAGGGTCCCGACCAGGCCGTGCCCGACTGGGACAACACCCAGGCCGGGACGATCTTCGAGCAGATGCTCACCCAGCAGCCGAAGATCGCCGGCGTGCTGGCCGCCAACGACGGCCTCGGCAACGCCGCCATCACCGTGCTGAAGAAGCAGAACCTCAACGGCAAGGTGCCGGTCACCGGCCAGGACGCCACCGTCCAGGGCCTGCAGAACATCCTGGCGGGCGACCAGTGCATGACGGTCTACAAGGCGGTCAAGAAGGAGGCCGACGCCGGGGCCAAGCTCGCCGTCGCGCTGGCCAAGGGCGAGAAGCCCACGGCGAGCGCCAGCGTCAAGGACCCCGAGACCAGCCAGGACGTGCCCTCCGAGCTGCTGGAGCCGCAGGCCATCACCTTCGACAACGTCAAGGACGTCGTGGCCGACGGTTACGTCACCAAGGAGGAGCTCTGCACCGCCGACTTCGCCAAGAAGTGCACTGAGGCCGGAATTCAATAGCATGGACGGGCGCGGCCGGGTGCCACCGGCGCGAGGCCGCGCCCCTCTTTAGGGAGCCCCATGACCCCCCTCCTCGAAGTGCGCGGGATCGACAAGAGTTTCGGTCCGGTGAAGGTGCTGCACGAGGTCGAGTTCTCCGCCTACCCCGGCGAGGTCACGGCGCTGGTCGGCGACAACGGCGCCGGCAAGTCGACGCTGGTCAAGTGCATCGGCGGCATCTACCCCATCGATTCCGGCCAGATCCTCTTCGACGGCCGCCAGGTCGCCGTCCACACCCCCCGGGACGCGGGCGAGCTCGGCATCGAGATCGTCTACCAGGACCTGGCGCTCTGCGACAACCTCGACATCGTCCAGAACATGTTCCTCGGCAGGGAACGCAAGAACGGCTTCCTGCTCGACGAGGACAGCATGGAGGAGCTGGCCGAGAAGACGCTCAGCAGCCTGTCCGTGCGCACGGTGAAGTCCATCAGGCAGCAGGTCTCCAGCCTGTCCGGCGGCCAGCGGCAGACCGTCGCGATCGCCAAGGCCGTGTTGTGGAACAGCAAGGTCGTCATCCTCGACGAGCCCACCGCGGCCCTCGGCGTGGCCCAGACGGCGCAGGTGCTCGAACTCGTGCGCAGGCTGGCCGACACGGGCCTCGCGGTCGTCCTCATCTCGCACAACATGAACGACGTGTTCGCCGTCTCCGACCGGATCGCGGCGCTCTACCTCGGCAGGATGGCCGCCCAGGTCAAGACCGCCGACGTGACGCACGCCCAGGTCGTCGAACTGATCACCTCGGGTCGCAGCGGCGAACTCGGCCTCAAGAACGGGGTCACCCCATGAGCAAGGTCAAGGAACTCCCGGGCGAGGCCATCGTCGTCGCCGCGCAGTCCCCGTCGATCGCGCACAGCGTGCGGGCGTACTGGGAGCGCGTCCGGGGCGGCGACATGGGCGCGCTGCCCGCCGTGCTCGGCCTGATCGTGCTGTGCACGGTCTTCGCCCTGGCCCGGCCCGCGTTCGTCACCTCGATCAACTTCGCCAACCTGTTCACCCAGGGCGCGAACGTCACGCTCATCGCCATGGGCCTGGTGTTCGTCCTGCTGCTGGGCGAGATCGACCTGTCGGCCGGCTTCGCCAGCGGCGTCTGCGCGGCGGTGCTCGCCGTCACGCTGGCCACTTTCGGCCTGCCCTGGTACGTCTGCGTGCTGGCCGCCATCGCCACCGGCGTGCTCATCGGCATCGTCCTGGGCACGCTGGTGGCCAAGGTCGGCATACCGTCGTTCGTGGTCACGCTGGCCGCCTTCCTGGCCTTCCAGGGCCTGGTCCTGGTGCTGGTCAACGAGGGCACCAACATCTCCGTCCGGGACAGCGTGATCGTCGCCGTCGCCAACAAGAACCTGCCGCCGCTGCTCGGCTGGATCCTGTACGCGGTGTGCGTGGCGGGCTTCGCGGCCGTGCAGCTCCTGCGGGCCAGGAACCGGTCCGCGCGCGGCCTGGTCGCCGACCCGCTGTCGCTGATCGCGGCCCGCGTGGGCGCCCTGGCGCTGCTCGGCGGGCTCGCGGTCTACGTGCTCAACCTGGAGCGCAGCCGCAACCCCGCGCTGGTCTCGCTCACCGGCGTGCCGATCGTGGTGCCGGTGATCGTCGTGCTGCTGGTCGTGTGGACGCTGGTGCTGCGGCGCACCGCGTTCGGCCGGCACCTGTACGCGGTCGGCGGCAACACCGAGGCCGCGCGCCGGGCGGGCATCCCGGTCGACCGCATCAAGATCGCGGCGTTCGTGATCTGCTCCGCGATGGCGGCGGTCGGCGGGATCGTGGCCGCCTCCCGGGCCAGCTCGGTCGACCCGAACACGGGCGGCAGCTCGGTGCTGCTGTACGCGGTCGGCGCGGCCGTCATCGGCGGCACCAGCCTGTTCGGCGGCAAGGGGCGGGTGCTCGACGCGGTGCTCGGCGGCGCCGTGGTGGCCGTGATCGAGAACGGCATGGGCCTGATGGGCTACGGTGCCAGCGTGAAGTACCTGGTCACCGGGTGCGTGCTGCTGCTCGCCGCGGGCGTCGACGCCCTGGCGCGCAAGCGGGCGGCTGCTGCTGGTCTAAGGTGATCAGCGACCCGCAGCCCCTGAAGGAACCCCAGACGATGCGTGCCGGACCGTCCCAGGAGGACATCAGGCGCCACAATCTCGGCGCGCTGCTTCGCCATGTCCATCTGGGCGGGCCGATCTCGCGCGCCGAGCTGACCTCGAAGATGGGGCTCAACCGCAGCACCATCATGGCGCTGACGTCCGACCTCACCGCCGCCGGGCTGGTGCGGGAGGAGCTGCCGCGCGAGACCGGCCGGGCCGGCCGGCCCTCGCTGGTGGTGCGCCCGGAGTCGGCGCGCGTCTACGTGTTCGCGTTCGACGTGGGCCCCGACCGGCTCGTGGCGGCGCGGGTGGGGCTGGGCGGCGTCATCCTCGACCGCAGGGAGACCACCCGCGACCGGGGCAGGTTCGCCCTCGACGAGCTGGCCGGGGTGCTGTCGGGGTTCGCCAGGCAGATGCGGCGCAAGACGCGCGACGACACCGTGTGCGTCGGCGCCGCCGCCGCCGTGTCCGGCGGGGTGCGCAAGGGCGACGGCGTGGTGACGTTCGGGCCCAACCTGATGGCCCACGACGTGCCGTTCGGCGAGGAGCTGGGCCGCAGGCTGGGCCTCGGGCTGCCGGTCAGCGTGGGCAACGACGCCAACCTGGCGGCCCTGGCCGAGCACAGCCGGGGCCTCGGCGTGGGCGTGCGCGACCTCATCTGCCTGCACGGCGACGTGGGCATCGGCGGCGGCATCATCACCGGCGGCCACCTGCTCGGCGGCTTCGACGGCTACGGCGGCGAGGTCGGCCACATGGTCGTCAACCCCGGCGGGCGCGAGTGCTCCTGCGGCTCGCACGGCTGTCTGGAGGCCGAGGTGGGGGAGCGGGCGCTGCTGGAGCTGGCCGGCCGTTTCGGGCCCGGCCAGCACGGCCGGGACGCGGTCCGCGCCGTGGTCGACGCGGCCGACCGGGGCGACATCGTCGCGCAGGAGGCGCTGAGCCGGGTCGGCGACTGGCTCGGGCTCGGCGTGGCGAACCTGGTCAACATCTTCAACCCGGAGATGGTGATCTTCGGGGGCATGTTGCGGGAGGTCTACCTCGGCTCGGCGGCGCAGGTCCGCACCCGGCTGGCGCTGCACGCCATGGCCCCCCAGCGCGAGCACGTACGGCTGCGCACGTCGGCGCTCGGCGACCACGTGACCCTGGTCGGGGCGGCCGAGCTGGCCTTCGCCCACGTGCTGGCCGACCCGCTGGAAGTGCTGGCCAGGGTCAGCTCCTAGCGCACCCGGGCCTTGGGGGCCGTCCAGGTGTCGCAGGCGGCGGCGGAGCCGTCGCGGTAGCCGCGGTTCTGCCAGTAGGCCAGGTTGCGCGGGCGTCCGTGGATCTTGCTGTAGTCCGCCCGGCGGACGGCGTCCAGCCATTCGCGCCAGGTGACGTCGGGTTTGATCGAGGTGAGCGCGGCGCTGTAGAAGACGCCGGCGAAGCACTCGGCCTGCATCTCCAGCCGGTGGCTGAGCAGGGTGCGGGCCCCCGTGGAGGCGGGCTGGTACAGGGCGTTCTGCGCGTCCAGCACGCCGGTGAGCTCCTGGACGTGGTGTCCCCACTCGTGCGCGACGGAGTGCGCGATGTTCATCCGGAACGGGTCGTCCAGGTCGTGCTTCATGACGCGGATGACGATCGTGCGCTGCACCGGGCAGTACTGCGCGCCGTTGGCGGTGATCCGGCCGCAGACCGAGTCGCCGCCGGTGGTGACGGTCACCTCGGGCGGGGTGTAGGTCAGACCCGCGGCCGCGAACCGGCCGGCCCAGAACCGGTCGGCGCATCTGGCCATGGCCCGGTGGAACGACTTGAGCGAGGCGGCGCTGCCCGCCCGGATGGCGGGGACGGCGCAGGCCAGGCGTTCCCGTGAGACGACCGGCGCGGCCGACAACCCCCCTCGCGCCGGGCGGCCCGCCGCGGCCGACGGAGCCGGCGACAGAAGAACCGCGATCATGCACATGGCGAGCGCCATGAGGGGAATGCGCACGATCGCGGATCTTAGAGGAGTTTGTACGAGTTTGGCTTAGCTGACCTTGCCCTTGGGGGCGGCCCAGGTGTTGCAGGAGCCCGCCGACTTGCCGGTGAAGCCGCGCTTGAGCCACCACGCGACGTTGGCGTCCGAGCCGTGGCTCAGGTCGGCCGAGGAGCGCGTCTTCACGCCGAGCGCGCTCAGGTCGGCCGGGTCGTGCGTGCCCTTGAGCAGGGAGTCGAACTCCTTCTGGCTACGGCCCAGCGAGTCCCAGACGCTGCCCATGAACACCCCGGCGTAGCACTCGGCCTGCAGCTCGGTACGGCGCACCGGCTCCAGGTTCTTCGGGTTGTCCAGGACGTACTCGCCGCGCTTGTTGTGCCGGAGCATGCCGGTGAGCTTCTGGACGTGGTGGCCGTACTCGTGGGCCACCACCAGCATCAGCACCGGGTCCGACGGCTCCTCCACGACGTTCGGGCTGAGCAGGAGGGTCATCGTCTTGTTGACCGGGCAGTACAGCGCCTGCGCGCCCCCCGGGAAGCCGCCGCAGCCCGTGGGGGCGCCCAGCTTGGTGATCACCTGGAACTTCGGCTTGCTGAAGGCGAAGCCCGCCTGCTTGAGCTTGGGGGCCCAGGCCTTGTCGAGGCATTCGAGCACCGCCTCGAAGTAGACCCGCGCCTCGTCCTCGGTCCCGGACCTGACCGGCGGCTCCTCGCACGTCCTGAGCGCGAGCCGGCCGGTCTTGTAGATCGGGTTCTTCGTCAGGACCGGCTTGCTCGCCGGGGCGGCCACGGCCGCGTGGGCCGTACCGGCGACGAAAACGCTCGCCAGTGCTCCGGCAATGATCGCCAATCGGGGGGTACGCATGGGAAGGCACACTACAAAAGAGAGAGATCAAGGTAAAGCGGAAATGCCAGACGTCACTGGACGTTTCGCGCAGCCGCCGCCCACGTGTTGCACGCGCCCGGCGCGCCCCGGTTGAAGCCCCTGGTCATCCAGGCCGCCTGCGTCGGGCCCTTGCCGTGGTCGTTCTGCGGCCAGCCCTTGGCGCCGTTCTTGTAGAACCACTGGACCGTGTAGTCCCAGTCGGACTGGTTCACCAGGGCGGTGCCCTTCATCGTGCTCATGAAGACGGCGGAGAAGCACTCGGCCTGGAGTTCGGACTTGCGCGAGAGCTGGAGGCGCGCCGCCTTGCCCGCGGTGTTCCTGGCCGTCCAGTAGTAGTTCCAGATGCCGGAGGCCTGCTGGACGTGGTGGCCGTACTCGTGGGCGATCAGGCGGCTGATGCCCAGCGGGAACGGGTTGCGGAGCTGGGCGCGGGTGATCAGCAGGTACATCGTGCGGTCGGTGGAGCAGTAGACGCCGTCGGCGCCGGTGTTCCAGGCGCCGCAGGGCGTCCTGACCTTCTTGGTGATGATCCGCAGCCGCGGCTTGCCGAACGGCATGCGGGCCTTGCGGAACT
Organism: Nonomuraea sp. NPDC003560; assembly: GCF_042878785.1. NCBI lineage: Bacteria > Bacillati > Actinomycetota > Actinomycetes > Streptosporangiales > Streptosporangiaceae > Nonomuraea > Nonomuraea sp. NPDC003560. The sequence goes on from NZ_JBIAOF010000001.1 coordinate 469,202, forward strand.
GCGTCGCCCACGCCTTGTTCAGGCAGTTCGTCACCCGCGTGAGGAAGCGGCGGTAGGCGATCATGCTGCCCGCGGGCAGCGCGCCCGGCGCGCAGTTCACATCGGCGAGCCTGCCGGTCCGGTAGAGGGCGTTGGCCGTGGCCTGCGCCAGGCCGCCGGGCGCGGCGGCGCCGGCGCGGGCCGCGGCGGGCGATGAAGCGAGTTTCTGGGCTTGGCTGACCGGCGTACGCTCGGCCGAGGTCGTGGCGACGTCGGAAAGCACGAGCACGAGGGAGGCGGCGGCCATGGCGAGTGCGAGAGCCGCGGCGACCACGGCCGCGATCTTGCCTTTAGGGAGGGAGTTCATATGTCCGGAAAGACTAGGTCAAGATCGGACATAAGTGGGTGGATTTGACTCGATGGAGTCAGCGAGACGTCGGCGAACTAGACTCTTCTGCGTCGTCGAAAAGGAACAGACGGCGAACGAGGCAGAGGGGAGTCGCATCCGTGAGCGGGTTGCTGGGCTCGATAGAGGGACCGCACGACGTCAAACGGCTCGCTGTTGAGGAGCTGCCGCGGCTCGCGGGGGAGATCCGTGACCTGCTCGTCGACGCCTGCGCCAGGTTCGGCGGCCACCTCGGGCCGAACCTGGGCGTGGTCGAGCTCACCATCGCCGTCCACCGCGTCTTCGACTCCCCGCGCGACCCGGTCATCTGGGACACCGGCCACCAGGCGTACGTGCACAAGCTGCTCACCGGCCGCGCGGCCGGGTTCGAGGCGCTCAAGCAGGAGGGCGGCCTGTCCGGCTACCCGAGCCAGACCGAGTCCGAGCACGACTTCGTCGAGAACTCCCACGCCTCCACCGCGCTGTCCTACGCCGACGGCCTGGCCAAGGCGTTCAAGCTGCGCGGCGAGCGCGAGCGCACGGTCGTCGCGGTGATCGGCGACGGCGCGCTCACCGGCGGCATGGCCTGGGAGGCGCTGAACAACATCGCCGCGATCAAAGACCTGCCCGTCGTGATCGTGGTCAACGACAACGGCCGCTCCTACTCCCCGACCATCGGCGGCCTGGCCTCCCACCTGTCCTCGCTGCGCGTCAACCGCCGCTACGAGGACATGCTCGAATACGTCAAGGACAAGCTCGGGAACGTTCCCGTCCTCTACGACGCCCTCCACGGCTTCAAGAAGGGCGTCAAGGACGTCCTGGCCCCGCAGGTCATGTTCGAGGACCTCGGCCTGAAGTACGTCGGCCCCATCGACGGCCACGACGAGCAGGCCATGGAGGCGGCGCTGCGCAAGGCCCGCGCCTTCCGCGGGCCGGTCATCGTCCACGCCCTCACCCAGAAGGGCCGCGGCTACACCCCCGCCGAGAACCACGACGAGGACCAGTTCCACTCGCCCGGCGCCTTCGACCGCGCCACCGGCGCCGAGAAGCCCAAGCCGCGCATCTGGACCAACGTCTTCAGCGAGGAGCTGGTCAGGCTCGGCAAGGAGCGCGAGGACCTGGTCGCCATCACCGCGGCCATGCTCCACCCCACCGGCCTCAACGCCTTCGCCGACGCCTTCCCCGACCGCATCTACGACGTCGGCATCGCCGAGCAGCACGCGCTCACCAGCGCCGCCGGCCTGGCGCTCGGCGGCCTGCACCCGGTCGTGGCCGTCTACGCCACCTTCCTCAACCGGGCCTTCGACCAGCTCCTGATGGACGTCGCCCTGCACCGGCTGCCGGTCACCGTCGTCCTCGACCGGGCCGGCGTCACCGGCGACGACGGCGCCAGCCACAACGGCATGTGGGACCTGTCGATCCTCCAGGTCGTGCCCGGCCTGCGGATCGCGGTGCCGCGCGACGGCGACCGCGTCACCGAGCTGCTGCGCGAGGCCGTGGAGGTCTCCGACGGGCCGACCGTGCTGCGCTTCCCCAAGGGCCCGGTGGCCGAGCCCCTGGAGTCCGTGGGCCGCCTGGGCGAGATGGACCTGCTGCGGGCCGCCGAGGGCGAACCGGACGTGCTGCTGGTGGGCGTCGGCCCGATGGCGCACGTGTGCATGGAGGCGGCCGTCCTGCTCGACGCGCAGGGCATCTCGGCCACCGTGGTCGACCCGCGCTGGGTCAAGCCGCTCGACGAGGCGCTGACGCTGGCCGCCGGCGCCCACAAGCTGGTCGCCGTGGTCGAGGACAACGGCCGCGTGGGCGGCGTGGGCGACGCCGTGGCCCGCCTGCTCCGCGACGCCGACGTCGACGTCCCGGTGCGCACCTTCGGCATCCCGCAGGAGTTCCTCGACCACGCCAAGCGGGCCGCGATCCTCGGCCGCATCGGCCTGACCGGCCAGGACCTCGCGCGCCAGATCACCGAGGCCGTCGCGAAGCGGACCTCCCGCGTGGAGCAGCCGGTCCGCCGTTGAGCACCCGGCGGACCACGGCGGTGATCGCCAGCATGACGACCACCGCCGCGGCCGCCGCCGGCAGCAGCAGGCCCGCCTCCCGCCGCGCCATCTGCCCGGCCGCCGCCCCCAGCACGACGTACGTGCTCACCCACGCCGTGCTGCCCAGCAGGGCCCACGGCATGAACCGGCGGTAGGGCATGCCCACCGCGCCCGCCAGGGCCGGCGTCAGCGCGTGCACCACCGGCAGGAAGTAGGCCAGGGCCAGCGCCCAGCCGCTGCGCCGCAGGATCTGCTCCGCCCTGGTCCAGCGCTCCTCGCCGACGCGCCGGCCGAGCCTGCTGTCGCGCAGGCGGGGGCCGTACCGGCGGCCCAGGCGGTGGCCGCCCGTCGCGCCCAGGAGGCAGGCCAGCACGCCGGTGCCGATCAGGGCCAGCGTCTCGGGCACGCCGCCCGACGTGGCGCCCGCGACGATCAGCAGGCCGTCGCCCGGCGTGATCAGGCCGATCCCGACCGAGGCGTCCAGCGTCAGGAAGACCAGGACGAGCGCCAGCACCACCGCCACGTCCTGACCGGCCAGCGTGTCCAGCAGGTCGTCCACCATGATGCGGGTCCGCTACCCCCGACGAGGCGCTTCACCGGCCGGCCCGGCGCGAGCGCATGATCACGGAGGGTCTGGGAAGGATCGCTGATCGTGGACATCTTTCGCACGAAGAGCGTCGAACAGTCGATCCGCGACACCGAGACTCCCGAGCATCAGCTGCGTAAACGCCTGACCGCCATGGACCTGATGGTGTTCGGCATCGGCGTGATCGTCGGCACCGGGATCTTCGTGCTCACCGGCCAGGTGGCCAAGGAGGTGGCCGGGCCGGCGGTCGCGGTCTCGTTCGTCGTGGCGGCCGTCGTGTGCGGACTGGCGGCGCTGTGCTACGCCGAGTTCGCCTCGACGATCCCCGTGGCCGGGTCCGCCTACACCTTCTCCTTCGCCACCCTCGGCGAGTTCCCCGCCTGGGTGATCGGCTGGGACCTGATCCTGGAGCTGGCGCTGGCCGCGGCCGTGGTGTCGGTCGGCTGGTCGGGCTACTTCGCCTCGATGCTCGACTCCGTCGGCATCCACCTGCCGGCCTCCATCGCGGGCGACGATCCCGTGGTCAACGTGCCCGCGGTGGCCATCGTGCTGATCCTCACCGCGATCCTGGTGGCCGGCATCAAGATCTCCTCGCGGGTCAACCTGATCCTGGTGATCACCAAGATCACGGTGGTGCTGCTGGTCATCGTGGCCGGGCTGTTCTTCGTCAAGGCCGCCAACTACACGCCCTTCATCCCCGACCCGGTGGCCTCGCCGCGGGTCGAGGGGCTGAAGGCGCCGCTGATCCAGGTGCTGTTCGGGGTCACGCCCGTCGCGTTCGGCGTGATCGGCATCTTCTCGGCCGCGGCGATCGTGTTCTTCGCCTTCATCGGCTTCGACATCGTGGCCACCGCCGCCGAGGAGACCGTGCGCCCGCAGCGCGACGTGCCGCGCGGCATCATCGGCTCGCTGGCCGTCTGCACGATCCTCTACGTCGCCGTCTCGCTGGTCGTCGTCGGCATGCAGCCGTACAAGCAGCTGAGCACGAGCGCGCCGCTGTCGGACGCGTTCACCGCCGTCGGCCACCCCTGGCTGGCCGCCATCATCAGCGTGGGCGCCATCGCCGGTCTGACGACCGTGGTGCTGGTGCTGCTGCTCGGGCAGACCCGGGTGTTGTTCGCCATGTGCCGCGACGGCCTGCTGCCGCGCCGGCTGGCCGTCGTCCACCCGACCTTCGGCACGCCCGCCAGGCTCACCGTCCTCATCGGCCTGGTGACCATGGCGCTGGCCGGGTTCGTGTCGTTCGGGGAGCTGGCCGAGCTGGTGAACATCGGCACGCTGTTCGCGTTCATGGTGGTGTCCGTCGGCGTGATCGTGCTCCGGCGCACCCGGCCCGACCTGGAGCGGGCCTTCCGGGTGCCGATGGTGCCGCTGCTGCCGATCCTGTCGGTGCTGGCCTGCCTCTACCTGATGCTCAACCTGCCGTTGGAGACCTGGCTCAGGTTCGTCGTCTGGATGATCATCGGGGTGGTCGTCTACTTCGCCTACGGCTACCGGCACAGCAGGCGGGGCGCCGTGCCCGGCCGGTGACGCGCGAGGGGGGCGGGCCGGCCGCCCGCCCCCCTCACCCGCTCAGATCGCCAGGAGCGTTCCGAGGCCCGCCTTCATCGTGCAGGCGTTGGTGTAGACCTTGCCCCACTGGACGGTCTTGCCGTACCACTTGCCGAGGATCATGACGGCGCGCGGCTCCACCTCCTTGCCGCAGGCCGCGGCCGCCTTCGGCGAGACGTTGATCTTGGCCGGGTCGCCCTTCACCTTGCGCAGGAGCTCGCAGGCGGCGTGGGCGGAGGGGTGGGTGCCGCCGTCGGGGCTGCAGTTGAGCCAGGCGCCCTTGGTGGGGCCGTTCTTCACTGCCACGGTGACCTTGAGGACGACCTTGGGGGTGGGGGGCGCCGCCGCCAGGGAGGGCGACGACGCGCCCAGCACGAGGGCTCCGCACAGAGCGATCGTGCCGACTGCTCGCATCATGGTTACTCTCCGTTCGTAGGACGGCACAGTACGCTACGGCGAAGGCGGCCATGACGTACGGAGACCCGCCGGGCGGGCCTCCGTAAAATCACGCGGGCAGCGAGGCCACACCGGGCGGAAGGAACCGGGGCTGGGCGATCCCCGACCTGTCCAGATAAGGCGTGATGCCACCCAGATGGAACGGCCAGCCGGCGCCCAGGATCATGCACAGGTCGATGTCCTGCGGCCCGGCGACGACGCCCTCGTCCAGCATGATCCGGATCTCCCGGGACAGCGCCCCGAGCACGCGCTCGCGGACCTGCTCGGCCGTGGACGGCGAGGTGCCGCCGGCGAACAGGGCCACCGCCTCCGGGTCGAGGGAGAAGTCCGGACGGTAGACGCCGGGCTTGCCCGAGGCGACCAGCTTGGCCATGTTCTCCGAGACGCCGAACCGCTCGGGGAAGGCCGCGTGCAGCGTCTCGGCGACGTGCAGGCCGACGGCCGGGCCGACGAGCTGCAGCAGCGCGAACGGCGTCATCGGCAGCCCCAGGCCGTCGAGCGCGTGCTCGGCGACCTCCAGCGGCGTGCCCTCGTCCACGGCGGCCACGACCTCGCCCATGAAGCAGGTCAGCAGCCGGTTGACCACGAACGCCGGCGCGTCCTTGACCAGCACGGACGACTTCCGCAGCGACTTGCCCACCGCGAACGCCGTGGCCAGCGTGGCGTCGTCGGTCGAGGCGCCCCTGATGATCTCCAGCAGCGGCATCACGGCGACCGGGTTGAAGAAGTGGAACCCGACCAGCCGCTCGGGGTGCGCCAGCCCGGCGCCCATCTCGGTGAGCGAGAGCGAGGAGGTGTTGGTGGCGAGCACGCACTCGGCCGACACCACGGCCTCGACCTCGGCGAACACCTGCTTCTTGACCGCCATGTCCTCGAAGACGGCCTCGATGACGAAGTCGGCGTCGGCGAAGGCGTCCTTGGTCAGGGAGCCGGTGACCAGGGACTTGAGCCGGTTGGCCTGGTCGGCCGAGACGCGGCCCTTGCCCAGCAGCTTGTCGACCTCGGCGTGCACGTACCCCACGCCCTTGTCCAGGCGGGACTGGTCGAGGTCGGTCAGCACGACCGGGACCTCCAGGCGGCGGGCGAACAGCAGCGCCATCTGCGAGGCCATCAGCCCGGCGCCCACGACGCCGACCTTGGTGACCTTGCGGGCCAGCGACCTGTCCGGCGCGCCGGCCGGACGCTTGGCCCGGCGCTGGACCAGGTCGAAGGAGTAGAGCCCGGCCCGCAGCTCGTCGCCCATCAGCAGGTCGGCCAGCGCCTGCGTCTCGGCGGCGAAGCCCTCGTCGCGCGAGGCGGTCGCGGCCAGCGCGATCAGGTCGAGCGCCCGGTAGGGGGCGGGGGAGGCGCCGCGCAGCTTCATGTCCACCAGGAAGCGCGCGTCGGCGACGGCCTTGTCCCAGCCGTCGTGCTCCAGCCGCTCGACGGCGACCTCGCCCTTGACCACGCGGGCGGCCCAGCGCAGCGACTCCTCCAGGAAGTCGGCCGGCTCGAACATCGCGTCCGCGACGCCCAGCTTGTACGCGTCCGCGCCCTTGATCATGCGGTTCTGCGACAGCGGGTTCTCGATGATCAGCTTGATCGCGTTCGCCGGGCCGATCAGGCGGGGGAGCAGCTGCGTGCCGCCCCAGCCGGGCACCAGGCCGAGGAAGCACTCGGGCAGCGCCACCGCGGGCACGCCGGAGGAGATCGTCCGGTACGCGCAGTGCAGCGCGATCTCCAGGCCGCCGCCCATGGCCGCGCCGTTCACGAACGCGAACGTCGGGATCGGCAGCTCGCCCAGCCTGCGGAAGACGTGGTGGCCCAGCGCGCCGATGGCCTCGGCCTCCTCGCGGGAGGCCACGGCGGCCGCGCCCTTGAGGTCGGCGCCGACGGCGAAGATGAACGGCTTGCCGGTGACGCCCACCGCGGCCAGGTCGGTGCGCTCCGCGATCCGCGACAGGGCCTCCTCCAGCGCGAACAGGCCGTGCGGGCCGAAGGTGTTGGGCTTGGTGTGGTCGAAGCCGTTGTCCAGGGTGATCAGGGCCATCGTGCCGGCGCCGCCGGGCAGCGGCACGTCGCGCACGAGGGCCTTGGTGACGACCTCGTCGGTGTTGCGCCCGCTCAGCAGCGCGCGCCAGGTCTCGATGTCGCTCATGCCAGGTTCTCCCAGATCACAGTGCCGCCCATGCCCATGCCGACGCACATGGTGGTGATGCCGTACCGCACGTCGGGCCGCTCGCCGAACTGGCGGGCGAGCTGCGTCATGAGCCGCACGCCCGAGGAGGCCAGCGGGTGGCCGAAGGCGATCGCGCCGCCGTAGGGGTTGACGCGCTGGTCGTCGTCGGCGATGCCGAAGTGCTCCAGGAAGGCCAGCACCTGGACGGCGAACGCCTCGTTGATCTCGAACAGGCCGATGTCGCCGATGGACAGCCCGGCCAGCCGCAGCGCCCGCTCGGTGGACGGGATCGGGCCCACGCCCATCACCTCGGGGTCCACGCCCGCGAAGGCGTAGGAGACCAGGCGCATCTTCGGCGTCAGGCCCAGCTCGCCGGCGACCTCGCGGGCGGCCACGATGCAGCCGGTGGCGCCGTCGTTGATGCCGGAGGAGTTGCCCGCGGTGACGTTGCCGTGCGGGCGGAAGGGCGTCTTGAGCGCGCCCAGCGCCTCCATCGTGGTGCCGGGGCGCGGCGCCTCGTCCTCGGCGGCCAGGCCCCAGCCCTTCTCGGCCGTCCGGACCGCGGTGGGCACGAGGTCGGGCTGGATCTTGCCGTCGGCATACGCCTTGGCCGCCTTCTCCTGCGAGAGCACCGCGTAGGCGTCGGCGCGCTCCTTGGAGATCGACGGGTAGCGGTCGTGCAGGTTCTCGGCGGTCATGCCCATGACCAGCGCGCTCGGGTCGACCAGCTTCTCCGACAGGAACCGCGGGTTGGGGTCCACACCCTCGCCCATGGGGTGGCGCCCCATGTGCTCGACGCCGCCGGCGATGGCCACGTCGTAGGCGCCGAAGGCGATGCCGCCCGCGACCGTGGTGACCGCGGTCATCGCGCCCGCGCACATGCGGTCGATCGCGTAGCCGGGCACGCTCTTGGGCAGACCGGCCAGCACCGCCGCCGAGCGGCCGATGGTCAGGCCCTGGTCGCCGATCTGGGTCGTCGCGGCGATGGCCACCTCGTCCACGCGCTCGGGAGGCAGACCGGGGTTGCGCCGGATGAGCTCGCGGATGACGCGGACGACCATGTCGTCGGCGCGGGTCTCCGCGTACAGTCCCTTCGGCCCTGACCTGCCGAAGGGCGTGCGTACGCCGTCGACGAACACGACGTCACGAGAGGAAGGCACGGATTCGCTCCTCGTTCTTGGATGGGGTTCCGCGCCTATGCTACTCGTCGGTAACCACCCCGCAGACGAGGGCGGCGGTCAGCAGCGCGTAAACGATCGGCATGGGCGGTTCCCAGAGATGGGCGCGGGCTCCGAGCAGGGCGGCGACCGCCACGGCCGCGCCCGTCCAGAGCGCCGCGCCCCCTCGTGGACGCGCGCCCCGGCCGGGATCCCACGGATCGCCAGGTGATCCTCCCGGACGACCGGCGCGCGCCACTATCCCCAGGGCGTCCCGTGCCCACCAGATGAGGAACGACACCCCCGCGGCCAGGCCGATCACCATGGCGGCCTCGACGGCCCAGCTCAGAGCGTCGGCGAAGGCGTACAGGGCGGCCGCCCTGAACTGGCCGGGAGAGGTGGCGCCGAGCAGCAGCAGCGCGGCCCAGCCGGACGCGACGCCGAGCCGGCTCAGCGGACGCCGCCGGGCCGAGGGCGGCACGGCGAACAGCTCGCGCTCGCGCCGGCGCACCAGGCGCGCCCGCGCGCCCCACACCAGCTGGGTGACCGCCAGGACGGGCAGCGCGGTCGCGAACACCACCAGCGAGAGCACGGCGAGCGGTAACGTCTGCTCTCTGGTCGGCGCGCGGTCGGCCAGCACCTGTGACGTGGCCAGCAGCGCGATCGAGCCGGCGAGCGCGACGAAGACGGCCCGGCGGGCGGTCCGGGCGGCGGTGCGCAGCCCGGCCAGCGCCTCGGCGCCTGGAGGGGGCGCCATCTCGGTCAGAAGCATGGACGTCATGATGGCGTCACGGACCGTAGTGACGCCGTGGATTCGCGCGCATTGCATGGAGCCCTCGCCGGACGCGTCCGCCGGAGGCTGCTATGGGGTGAAATTTGCGACACGCCGTATATACGGCGGATTATCAGTATGCTGCGCGTCACACCAGAGGGGGCCGCGCTCTGCGAGGGGCGCGCGGGGGTGCGTCCTGTGCGGGCGCGCGTAGAGGGGGGCGCGTGAGCGAGGGCCGGAGAGCGCCGGAACGGCCGCAGCATCGCCCCGACCGCCGCCCGGACCGCCGCCCCGATCAGCGCCCCGACCGTCGCCTGGACCGGCCCCCGGGGCCTGCGCGGCGGATCACGCCGCTGGCGTGGGTGAGCATGGTGCTGACGTTCGTGCTGGTCGTCGTCACGCTGGGCGGGTACGCGTACTACCGCAGCATCTTCGCCGACATCCCGATCCTGCCGCCGGTGGAGGCCGGGTCGCGGCCGCCCGAGACCGGCGCGCTCAACGTGCTGCTCGTCGGCTCGGACTCGCGCGAGGGCGACAACAAGAAGTACGGCGCGAAGTCGCAGGGCCTCGGTGAGCGCACCGACACGATCATGGTGCTGCACATCTCCCCGGACCGGGACAAGGCCACCATGATCAGCTTCCCCCGGGACACCATGGTCATGATCCCGCAGTGCCGGAGCCGCACCGGCACGATGCTGGCCGGCGGGCTGCGCCAGATCAACTCCGCCTTCAACGACGGCGGCATCAACTGCACGGTCCGCACGCTGGAGTCGCTCACCAACATCAAGATCAACCACATCGTGAAGGTCGACTTCACCGGCTTCAAGGGCATCGTCGACGCCCTCGGCGGCATCGAGATCTGCCTGCCCAAGGCGGTCAACGACCCCAAGGCCAAGCTCGTGCTCAGCGCGGGCAAGCACGTCGTCAAGGGCGAGCAGGCCCTCGGGTACGTGCGCACCCGCTACGCCCTCGGCGACGGCAGCGACCTCGGCCGCATCCAGCGCCAGCAGGTCTTCCTCACCAAGGTGCTGGACAAGATCACCGATGGCGGGCTGCTCACCGACCCCGCCAAGCTCAACGCGTTCCTGCGGGCCGGGGTCAAGGCCGTCTCCCTGGACAGCGAGCTCGCGCAGCCGGACCGGATGCTGGAGATCGCCAGAAGCGTCCAAGGGCTGACCGCCAAGGAGCTCAAGGGCATCACCGTGCCGGTGGAGGCGTACCCGGCCGACAAGAACCGGGTGCAGCTCAAGCAGCCGGACGCGCGCAACTTCTTCGAGGCCGTGCGCTCCGACGTCAACGTGACCCCGCCCTCGGCCGCCGCCAAGCCGAAGGTCGAGAACGGGCAGGTGCGCGTCCAGGTGCTCAACGGCACCACCGAGCTCGGCAAGGCCGGTCAGGTGGCCGACGAGCTGGCCGACCAGGGGTTCGCCGTCGTCCAGGTCGGCAACGCCGCGCCGGTGGCCACCACGTCGATCCGGTACGCGAAGAAGGACGCCGACAACGGCGCCGTCTACGGGGACGCCGTGGCCGCCCGGCTGTCGAAGGACAAGCGCACGCCGGTGGCGGGCAAGGTCGCCCCGGTGAACCCGAAGCCGTACGCGACCAAGGTCACCCCGCTGCCCGACGGGCCGATCGTGCAGCTCGTCATCGGGGCCGACTGGCCGGGCGTGCGGGTGGCGTCGGCGATCCCGGGCTCGCTCAAGGACAAGGTGGTCGACTCCACCACGAACCCCTGCCTGTGACCCGGCCGGCGGGTTAGAGGTCCTCGGCCAGCAGCAGATCGACCAGGCCGGGGAAGCGGGCGTCGAGGTCGTCGCGGCGCAGCCGGATGAACAGCTTGCGGCCCTCCGGGCGCTGGCAGATGACGCCGGCCTCGCGCAGCACCCGCCAGTGGGCGGTCAGCGTCGACTTCGGCACGTCGGCCACGACCTCGCCGCAGAACAGCTCGTCCCCCGAGGCCAGCGCGCGAACGATTTTGGCGCGTACGGGATGGCCGAGCGCGGCGAGCACCTCCACCAACTGGATCTGGTCACGCGACGGGTGCAGCATGCCGCCATTGTACGGATAACACGAACGGTGAGTTGACGGACATTGTTCGTATGTACGAAGATTACGTACTCATCCGCGTTCGAGGAGGCTCCTGTGTTCGATGTCGCCGTGGTGGGTGGCGGGCCCGTGGGCATGTTGCTCGCCGCCGAGCTGGGCCTGCAGGGGGTGCGGCCGCTGGTGCTCGAACGGCTCGCCGTGCCGACCGGCCAGTCCAAGGCCGGGACGCTGCACGCGGGCACGGCTCGGAGTCTGGACCGGCGCGGGCTGCTGGAGGCGGTGGGGCGGTCCACGTACGGGAGCGTGAGCTTCCACTTCTCCGGCATGTTCGGGCTCGACCTCGGCGCGGTCTCGGACGGCGGCCCGAGCATCGTGGGCAGCCCGCAGGCGTGGGCCGAGCAGGTGTTCGCCCGCCGCGCGGCGGCCCTCGGCGCGGAGATCCGGCGTGGCCAGGAGGTCACCGGCCTGGAGCAGCGGGACGACCACGTCGCCCTGACCGTGAACGGCCGCGAGCTGACCGCCCGGTACGTCGTCGGCGCCGACGGCGCGCGCAGCGTCGTGCGCAAGGCCACCGGCATCCCGTTCACCGGCGCCGGGGCCCGCGTCGCCGCGCTCATGGGCGACGTGCGGCTGCTCGACCCGTACACGGTGCCGCCGGGCTACACGCGTACGCCGCGGGGCTGGGCCATCGTCTGGCTCGACCCCGCCGGGCACAGCCGCGTCACCACCTACGACTTCCGCGCCCCGCACGCCGACCGGGAGGCGCCCGTCGCGATCGAGGAGCTCCAGGAGGCGGCCGAGCACATCCTCGGCGTCCCGGTCCCGATGGCCGGCGCGCGCAACCTGTCCCGGTACGGCGACGCCGCCCTGCAGGCCGAGACCTACCGCGTGGGCCGCGTCCTGCTGGCCGGGGACGCCGCGCACGTGCACTTCCCGTGGGGCGGCCAGGGGCTCAACACCGGCCTGGGGGACGCCTTCAACCTGGGCTGGAAGCTGGCCGCCGAGGTGCGCGGCCAGGCCCCCGCCGGGCTGCTGGACAGCTACCACGCCGAGCGCCATCCGGTCGGCGCGCGGGTGTTGTGGAACGTCCGGGCCCAGAGCGCGCTGGCCCACCCCGACCCGGCCGTCGACCCGCTGCGCGAGCTGTTCGCCGAGCTGATGCGGTTCGACCAGGTCAACGAGTACCTGAGCGGGATGATCGCCGGGGTGGACACCGCCTACGACGTGGGCGTGCCCGGAGCCGGGCGGATGGCTCCCGACCTGGCGGTCAAGACGGCCGGCGGCGTGGTGCGCACCGCGGAGCTGCTGCGCGGCGGCCGGGCGCTGCTGCTGGACCTCGGCGGACGCGACGACCTGGTGGCGGCGGCCGCGCCGTGGGCGGACCGGCTGGAGATCGTGCGGGGCGGCGCGGAGCACGACGCCGAGGCGCTGCTCGTGCGTCCCGACGGTTACACGGCCTGGACGTCGGAGGCGCGGGGGCATCCGCTGGAGGCCGCGCTCGCCCGCTGGCTGGGGCGAATGTGACGCAGAGTAACTTTAGCGAAACATGTGAAATATCCGGACAAGTCTGTTAAGAAAGGTCGCGGTCCGTATTCAGAGCTAGAGAGGTTCCATCGTGGCGCGCGACGAGAACGACAGGCCGTACGAGGATGGGCAGGGTAAAGCGTTAAACCCGGAGCTGACCGGAGACGTGCTGTCCCCCCGGTGGAGCACCGAGGACACCGACGAGCAGCCCGCGATCCAGGTCTCCGGCAACGAGACCTACATCCTCCCGGCCGGCCAGGCCGCGCAGCCCGTCGAAGCCCCGGCGACCCCCGTGACCCCCGCCGACGCGCCGCACGACGTGCTCGACGGCCCGAGCGGCCCGCACGACGTCCTGGACGGGCCGAGCGGGTCCCACGAGGCCCTGAGCGGGCCGCACGAGACGCTGGCCGGGCCGTACGAGAGCCTGAGCGGGCCGCACGCCGTCGTCGAGGCGGACGGGCCCGGCGTTCCCGGCGGTGACCCGGCGGCCGACGACGACCTGCCCTACCTGCCGCTGGACCAGGGCTACAAGCCCGACGGCGACGACGACGCGGGTGAGACCAGGCGCGGCTTCCTCGGCTCCGGCTGGACCGACGACGCCGACGACCGCCGGGTCGGCGCCGGGCGCGATCGCGAGGTGCGCCGGCGTACCAGGGTGCTGGTGCTGGCGGCCGCCGCGGTGGTGCTGGTCGGCGCCGGGGCGGGCTGGCTGCTGACCGGCACCTCCTCCGACGACCCGTGCGGGGTCGGCGCCTGCGCCGGTGCCAGCCAGGTCACCGCCCCGCCGCAGACCGCGCTCCCGGAGGAGACCGAGTCCGCCCCCGAGCCCGAGGAAACGGACACCGCCGAGCCGACCGTGTCCGAGACCGTAACCCCCACCCCCGTGGCCCGCCGCCCCCGTCCCACCCGCGAGCCGTCGGCGCGGCCCACCGCCACCCGCGAGAGCCGTCCGACGGCCACGCCTGACGAGAAGGTCACCCACGGCCCGCAGGACGGGATGAACGAGACCTCCGACGGCACCCCCGAGGACTCGGCCGAGGAGTCGGCCAAGGCGCCCGCCACCAGGCAGCCGGAGCGGCAGGAGAGCGCGCCCCCCACCCAGGCGCCGCCCGCGCAGCAGGAGCAGCCCGCCCCCGCGCCGAGCGAGAAGAAGGGCCTGTTCGACATCCTGTTCCCCTGGGCGTGAGGGGCCCGTCGCCGTCCTGGTGAGCGCGGTGCCGCGAGTTGTGCCGCCGCCGCGGGCGGGCGTGCGAGGATGCGGAGCCAGGTCGTCGTCTGGCAGACTTGGAAACCGCTTTCCGGGAGGTCTCGTGGTCACGCTTGAGGACGTCGCCAAACAGGCCGGCGTCTCCCTCGCCACCGCCTCGCGGGTGCTCAACGGCAGCACCCGCCAGGTGGGCGCGACCCTGCGGGCCCGCGTCGAACGGGCCGCCGACGAGCTCGGCTACCGCGCCAACATCGCCGCCCAGACGCTGGCCCGGGGGGCGAGCAACGTCATCGGCATCGTCGTCCACGACCTGACCGACCCCTACTTCGCCGCGCTGGCCGACGGCGCGATGCGGGCCGCCGCCACCGAGGGCATGCTCGTCATGGTGGGCACCACCCACCGCGACCCCGAGCAGGAGATCGCCTACGTCGCCACCATGAACGCCCAGCGCGTGCGCGCCGTGCTGCTGGTCGGCTCGCGGGTCGCCGACCCCGTCGTGACCGGGCGGCTGCGCGAGGAGCTGGCCCGCTACCAGGAGGGCGGCGGACGGGCCGCGTGCGTCGGCCAGGACCTGCTCGGCGTGGACACCGTCGCGCCCGCCAACCGGGCCGGCGCCGCGGCCCTGGCCCGCGCGCTGGCCGGGCTCGGGCACACCCGCTTCGCCGTGCTGGCCGGGCCGCCCCACCTGGTGACCGCCGCCGACCGGTGCGAGGGGTTCACGCAGGCGCTGCGGGAGCTGGGCCTGCCCGAGCCCGTCGTGGTCCACGGGCCGTTCGACCGCGACGGCGGCTACCGGGCCGCGACCGAGATCGGCGCGGCGACCTGCGTGTTCGCGGTCAACGACGTGATGGCCGTGGGCGCGCTGGCCGCCTGCCGCGAACGCGGGATACGGGTACCCGAGGACGTCTCGGTGGCCGGGTTCGACGACATCGTCACGCTGCGTGATCACGTGCCCGCGCTGACGACCGTGCGGCTGCCGCTGACGGACATGGGGGCGCGGGCCCTGGAGCTCGCGCTCGGCCGCGAGGACGCCGCCGCCCCCGTGGTCGAGCACGTCGCGGGCGAGGTCGTGCTGCGGGAGAGCGTCAGGAGGATGGCATGAGCGTGACGGGCGCGGAAGCCGGGGTGACGGCGTGAAGCTGGCGGTCAGCACGTTGGGGATGCCGGGGGAGGGGCTGGAGCGGGCGGCCGGGATCGCCGTGGCGCACGGCTGCCAGGGGCTTGAGCTGCGGCTGCATCCGGACACCGGCGTCCATGCCGGGCTTACCGCGCGGGAGCGGCGCGCGGTGCGGGAACGGGTGGAGCGGGCGGGGCTGGAGATCGCCGCCCTGGCTGGATATGTCGGCATCTGTGAGCCGGGGCCGGACGAGCCTGTCGCCGACGCGCTCCTCGCCGACCTGCGGCTGGCCGCCGATCTGGGCGCGCCGGGCGTGCGGGTGTTCCCGCGCGGCGACGATCCGGCGGTCGGCGCCCGCCGGCTGAGGTCTGTGGCCGGTACGGCCGCCGCCCTCGGCGTACGCGTCCTGGTCGAGACGCACGACCGGATGCCCACCGGCGCGGCCGTGGCCGGGCTGCTGGCCGAGGCGGGCCGCCCCGAGGTCACCGGCGCGCTGTGGGACCTGCTGCACCCCTGGCGGCACGGCGAGTCCCCGGCCGCCACGCTGGCCGCGCTCGGCCCCTCGCTCGCCTACGTCCAGGTCAAGGACGCCGTCTCGGCCGAGGACACCACCCCGGTCCCGATGGGGACGGGCTCGGTCCCGCTGGAGGAGGCCGGCGACCTGCTGCGCGCGGCCGGCTACGCCGGATGGGTCTCGCTGGAGTGGGAGCGCACCTGGTACCCGGACGTGGCGCCGGTCGAGGAGATCCTGCCGGGCGCGGTCGCCTGGGTGCGACGGTTCACCGCTTAGATAGGGGAATGCCCCTTAACAAGAACAAAGTCCTCGTGGTCGGCATGGACGGCCTGCGCTTCGACCGGCTCGTCGCCCTGGCCCCGCCGGTCCTGTCGTCGTTGATGGCCTCCGGCGCGTACGGCACCAGCCGGCTCCCGTACGGCGAGGCGGCGGCCCCCAGGACGGAGTCGCCGGGCGAGGTCGTGCCCAAGGCTCCGGAGCCGCCGGCGGCGGGCCGCGTGATCAGGTCGCGCACGGACTCGGGCCCCGGCTGGTCGTCGATCGCCACGGGCGCCTGGCCCGACAAACACGGCGTCGTGGACAACAGCTTCACCAGCCCCCAGTTCACGAAATTTCCGGACTTTTTGAGTCGTGCGAAGAATGCCCGCCCCGACCTGGTGACCGCCGCCTTCCTCTCCTGGGCCGCCCTCGGCGAGCACGGCGCGTTCGGCCCCGCCATCGACCACCGCATGGTCCTGGACGGCTACGCCCTCACCTGGACCGCCGCCGACCGGCAGATCGCCGACGCCGCCGAGCGCCACCTCGCCGAGACCGGCCCCGACCTCGCCTTCGTCTATCTCGGCGACACCGACGAGGTGGCCCACGCCCTCGGCCCCCACTGCCCCGAGTACGCCGCGGCCCTGCACGCCCAGGACGCCTACCTGGGCCGCCTGCTCGACGCCGTCCGCGCCCGTCCGGGGGAGAGCTGGACGGTGCTGGTCACCACCGACCACGGCCACGTGGACGAGGGCGGCCACGGCGGCACCTCGGCCGAGGAGCGCACGGTGTTCGTGATCGCGAACCGGCTGGACGCGGACCTCGGCGGCCGCCCGCTGGCCGAGCCCCGCCTGGTGGACGTCGGCCCCACCGCGCTGGCCCTGCTCGGCGTGCCGCTCGACCCGGCCTGGGAACTGGACGGGACACCGCTGTTCAACAGTTGGTGAATTTATGGCAGACTCGGGAGAGGGGGTGCCTTCCATGAGGACCACACACGACCTCTCCGAGATCGACGCCACGATGCTCGCCGAAGTGGGCGGAAAGGCCGCCAACCTCGGCGAGCTGACTCGCGCCGGCCTGCCCGTCCCGCCCGGCTGGGCCCTGACCACCGACGCCTACCGGCAGGTCGCCGCGGGGCTCGACCTCACCCCGGGCGACGGGCTCGCCGCGCGGGCCAGGCGCCACCTGCTGCGGGCCGAGATACCCGCCCCGGTGCGCGAGGAGATCGTGACGTCCTACGCGCGGCTCGGCGCGGACGTCCCGGTGGCCGTGCGCTCCTCGGCCACGGCGGAGGACCTGCCGTTCGCCAGCTTCGCCGGCCAGCAGGACACCTTCCTCAACGTGGTGGGCGCCGAGGCGGTGCTCGACGCCGTGCGCCGCTGCTGGGCCTCGCTGTGGAGCGACCGGGCCGTGGCCTACCGGGAGGCGAGCGGCGTCGGCCACGCCGGCGTCCGGCTCGCGGTGGTCGTCCAGGTGATGGTGGACGCGCGGGTGGCCGGGGTGATGTTCACCGCGAATCCGGTGACCGGCAGGCGGCGCGAGACCGTCCTCGACGCCGCCCCCGGACTCGGCGAGGCGGTCGTCTCCGGAGCCGTCGATCCCGACCGGTTCGTCGTCTCGGGCGGCGAGGTGCTGGAACGGCGGGCGGGCGGCCCGAAGCTGGCCGTCCGGCCGCTGCCCGGCGGCGGCGTCGAACACGTCGAGACCACCGCCGGCGGGCTGTGCCTGACCGACGCGCAGGTGCTCGCCCTGGCCGAGCTCGGCGCGCGCGTCGAGGACCACTACGGCACGCCGCAGGACACCGAGTGGGCCATCGGCCAGGACGGCACGCTCTGGCTCACCCAGGCCAGGCCGATCACCACCCTCTATCCGCTGCCCCGGCCGGTCGGGCCCGGCCTGCGCGTCCACCTGTCGCTCAACGTCGCCCAGGGCGTGATGGGGCCGTTCACGCCGATGGGGGTGTCGGTGTTCAACCTGGTGGCCTCGGGGGCGGCGACCCTGTTCGGGCACGCGCCCGCCGACCGGCTCGACGGCCCGGCGTTCCTGTCCGAGGCGGGGCAGCGGTTGTGGATCGACCTGACCACGCCGCTGCGCAGCCGTACCGGCCGGGCGGTCCTGACCCGCATGATGCCCCTGGGGGAGGCGCGGGCCGCGGCCGTCGTGCGGGAGCTGGCGGGCGACCCGCGGCTGTCGGTCGTCCAGACCTCGCCGCGCCCGTTCCTGCGCGGGCTGCGCCGCTTCGCGCGCCGCGTGCACGCGCCGGCGCGGGTCCGCGACGCGCTGCTGAGCCCGGCCAGGGCGCTCGCCCTCGCCGCCCGCGTCGGCGAGGAGCTGGACCGCAGGCTCGAACCGCCGCCCGGCGCCACCCCCGCCCAGCGCCTCGACCACGCCGAACGCCTGCTCGCCGGGACGTTCCCGGCCATCGTCTCGATCATGCCGATCGTGATCACCGGCTACGCCCTGCTCGGCCTGGCCGCCCGGCTCTCCGGCACGCGGGTGGGCGACCTGCAGGACGTCCTGCGCGGCGTCCCGAACAACCCGACCACCGAGATGGACCTCGAACTGTGGGACCTGGCCGGCCGCGTCGAGCCCGAGGCGTTCCGTGAGGAGCCCGCGGCCGAGCTGGCCCGCCGCTACCGGGCCGGCGAGCTGCCGCCGCGGGCCCAGAAGGAGCTCGCCGCCTTCCTCGGCCGGTACGGCCACCGCGGCGTGGCCGAGATCGACGTCGGCGTGCCCCGCTGGTCCGACGACCCCACGCACATCCTCGGCGTACTGGCCAACTACCTGCGCATGGACGCCGGCGCCGCCCTCGCCCCCGACGCGCTGTTCGCCAGGGGCGCGCGGGCGGCGCGGGAGGAGGTCGAGCGGGTCGCCGCGCTGGCCGCGCGCAGGGGCCGGTGGCGGGCGCCCGTGGTGCGCTTCGCGCTCGGCCGCACCCGGGCGTACGCGGGGCTGCGCGAACTGCCCAAGTACCACGCGGTCAGGGCCATCGCCGCCGTCCGGCACAGCCTGCGCGCGGTCGGGGAGCACCTGGCCGCCGCCGGCGTCCTGGACGACGCCGCCGACGTGTACTTCCTGCGCCTGGAGGAGGCCAGGTCCGCCCTGTCCGGCGGCGACCTGCGCGACCTGGTACGCGAGCGGCGCACGACGTACGAGCGGGAGTCGCGCCGCCGGCACGTGCCCCGGATCATGCTCTCCGACGGCACCGAGCCCGAGGCCCTGGCCGGACCCGTCCCCGACGGCGCGCTGACCGGCACGGCCGCCTCGGCCGGCACGGTCACCGGCCTCGCCAGGGTGGTGCTCGACCCGAACGGCGCCCACCTCGAACCGGGCGAGATCCTGGTCTGCCCCTCGACCGACCCCGGCTGGACCCCGCTGTTCCTCACGGCCGGCGGCCTGGTGATGGAGATGGGCGGCGCCATGTCGCACGGCGCCGTGGTGGCCCGCGAGTACGGCATCCCCGCCGTCGTCGGCGTCCGCGACGCCACCGGCCGCATCGCCACGGGCCAGGAGATCACCGTCGACGGAGCGGCGGGCACGGTGACGCTTTAGAGCACTATGGTGATCAGGTGCCCGATCCGTACTGGAATCACAACGTGCACTACCAGCGGCTGGTGCTGAGCCTGATCCCGCCCGGCTCGTCCCGCGCCCTCGACGTCGGCTGCGGCGACGGCCTCCTGGCGGGCAAGCTCGCCGCCCGCGTCCCCGACGTGACCGGCGTCGACCGGTCCGCGCAGGCCGTCGCCCTGGCCAGGTCCCGCCACGGCGACCGGCCCGGCCTCACCTTCACCGAGGCCGACTACCTCGACCCGGCCGCGCTGCCGGAGTCCGGGTACGACTTCGTCAGCGCCGTGGCCGTCGTGCACCACGCCGAGTTCGGCGCGGCCGTCGGGGCGTTGCGGCGGCTGCTCGCGCCCGGCGGCCGGCTGGTGGTCGTCGGGCATGCCAGGAACCGTTCGCTGCTCGACTGGGTGATCAGCGGCACGGCGCAGGTCGTCACCCGCGTCCACCAGCTCCGCCACGGGCCCAAGAGCGGGCCGTCCGTCCCCGTCATGGACCCCGACATGGCGTGGGCCGAGGTGGGGCGGGCCGCCAGGCGGTTGTTGCCGGGCTGCCGGTTCCGCCGGTTGTTGCTGCGGCGCTACCTGATCGTCTGGGACGCGTCCCGTTAAGCCCGTGCCGCCCCGGGTAACCGGAGGAGGCATCACGTTTCCGGATGAGGCGGTTCCATGCTGGTCACAGAGCTGGTGCGCAGGGTCGGCGGGACCCTCGCGCAGTCTCAAGGACGCTTCCCCCTCTACGCCGACCCCGTGACGGGCGAATGGACCTGGTCCGAGGACGGAGACTGGTGCGGCGGCTTCTGGGGCGGCCTGCTGTCCCTGGCCGCGGTCGCCACGGGCGAGCCCCGCTACGCCCGCGCCGCCGGCCAGGTCGCCGAGCGGCTGGCCGCCCGCACCGACGCCCCCACCCTGCTGCGCGGCATGTTGTTCTGGTACGGCGCCGCGCTCCCGGCCGTGCTCGCCGGCGACGAGGATCCCGGCGCCACGACCGCCGTGGCCGCCGCCCGGTCGCTGAGCATCGGCTTCGACCCGCTGGCCGGCCTGCTCCCGCCCCAGGAGGAGGACGTCGTCAAATACGGCTGGCCGCGCCCCGGCGCCTGCGTGGACGGCCTGCCCGGCACCGTCCCGCTGCTGGCCTTCGCCTGCGAACGCACCGGAGCCCGCGAGCTGCTGGTGATGGCCGAGTCCCACGCCCGCACCGGCTACGCCATGTGCGTACGGGAGGACGGCTCGGTCGCCCAGACCTCGGCCGGCGCCGTCAACGGCTCCTCGCCTGCCAGCACCTGGGCCCGCGCGCAGGCGTGGGCCATGCTGGGCCTGGCCCAGGCCGCCCACCTGTCGGCCGAGTTCATCGGCCCGGCCACCGAGGTCGCCGACTGGTACCTGGCCCACGTCCCGTCCGACCTGGTCTGCTACTGGGACTTCGACGACCCCGGCATCCCCGCCGCGCCCCGCGACACCTCGGCCACCGCGATCGCCGCCGCCGCCCTGGCCAAGCTCGCGCCGCTGGCCAAGGACGGCTACCGGGAGCAGGCCGCCCGCACGCTGGACGCGCTGGCCCGTGACCACCTCAACGAGCACGGCGGCCTGGTGGACGGCTGCTACGACCGGCGCAAGGGCCTGGCCACCGCCCACGAGCTGGTCTGGGGCGACTACTTCCTGCTCGAAGCCGCCCTCACCCTCGACGGCACGATCGACCCCGGCCGCGTCTAGGTGTACTGACCACAGAGGTTGGGGCGGTAGTCGGCCGCGTCAGCTTCTTCGCCGACAGGGCGGCGGCACAGGCGTGGAGCCGGGCGCGCCCGCAGGTGGCTGGGCGGCTGCTCGCCCGGCGCCGAGCCCGGGAGATGGGCGTGGACATCTCCGGCCCGCTCATGCGCCCATAGCCGGAAATCGGACAGTGAATGGCCTGGGAACTGGTCAGGTGAAATGCCGACACTCGGCGGGCAGGTCCTGCGACCGTCCCACCGAGGAAGGCTGATCGATAGTGACAGAACGCGTACGCGTGGCGGTGCTGGCCGGCGGGCCGTCCGCCGAGCACGAGGTGTCGCTGCTGTCGGCACACGCCGTGCTCGACGCCCTGCCGAAGGAGCTGTACGAGCCCGTGCCCGTCATCATCGACCGCCAGGGCAGGTGGCCGATGGAGCTGCGACCCGATCAGGTGGACGTGGTCTTCCCGGTGCTGCACGGACCGTTCGGCGAGGACGGCGTCGTCCAGGGGCACCTGGAGACGCTGGGCATCCCGTACGTGGGTTGCGGCGTCCTGGCCTCCGCCGTGGCGATGGACAAGGTCGCGATGCGGCGCGCGTTCCTGGCGGAGGGCATCCCTGTCACCCCCGGTGTGTGGTTCACCGAGCACGAATGGCGCGCCACCATCGACTCCTGGGGGCTGGTGAAGTCGCTCGACTGGCCGATGTACGTGAAACCGTCCGGTCTGGGCTCCTCCATCGGCATCTCGCGTGTCACCACGATGGAGGAGCTGCGCGCGGGTGTGGAGCTGGCGCTGACCCACGACCGGTTGGTCATCGTCGAGCAGGAGGTAGCCGCGCGCGAGCTCATCTGCGGCGTGCTCGGCGGTCATGACTTCCCGGAGGCGTCGCTGCCCGGCGAGCTCCTCGTGCCGGGCGACTGGCTCGACTACGAGGCCAAGTACCTCAGCAATGCCGAGATCGCCACGATCCCCGCCGTCCTGCCTGAACGCGTGGCCGAGGACGTGCGCGAGATGTCGCTGCGCGCCTTCCGGGCGATCGGCGGTTACGGCCTGGCCAGGGTCGACTTCCTCTACGAGGAGGAGTCGGGACGCCTGTACGTGCTGGAGATCAACACCATGCCCGGCTTCACGGCCCGTTCCGTCTACGCCAGGGCCTGGGCCGAGAGCGGTGTCCCGTACCCGGATCTGCTGCGCCGCCTCATCGACCTCGCGTTCGCCCGGAGCGGCAAGTGATCGCCAGAAGCAGGCACGTGACCGTCAGGAGGGGCAAGTGATCGCCACGACGCTGGAGAGGATCGCGCAGGTCGTCGGCGCGAGCCTGCACGACGTGCGCGATCCGCGGGCGCTGGTGACGGCGCCCGCGGCAGTCGATTCGCGCGAGGTGGTGCCCGGCGGCCTGTTCGCCGCGACGGTCGGCGCCCGCGTCGACGGCCACGACTACGCGGGCCGTGCCGTCGCGGGCGGCGCCGTCGCCGTGCTGGCCTCGCGGCCCGTCGGCGTGCCCGCCCTCGTGGTCGACGACGTACAGCTCGCGCTCGGCGTGCTGGCCAAGCACCTGCTCGGACGCATCAGCCCGACCGTGATCGGCCTGACCGGCTCCGTGGGCAAGACCACCACCAAGGACCTGCTGGCGCAGGTGCTCGAACGGCACGCCGCGACGGTCGCCACGGACAGGTCGTTCAACAACGAGCTCGGCCTGCCGCTCACCGTGCTGCGCGCCGATGCCGCCACCCGGTACCTGGTGCTGGAGATGGGGGCGAGCAGGAAGGGCGACCTGACGTACCTGACCGGACTCGCGCCACCGCAGCTCGGGCTGGTGCTCAATGTCGGCAGCGCGCACGTGGAGCGCATGGGATCCGGGCCGGCCGACATAGCCGAGGCCAAGGGCGAGCTGGTCGAGGCGCTTCCCGCGGACGGGTTCGCGCTGCTCAACGCCGACGACCCGTACGTCGTCGGGATGGCCGGCCGTACCAGGGCCAAGGTCCTGCTGTACGGCGCGGCGGCGGGGACACAGGTGCGGGCGGAAGGCGTGCGGCTGGACGACCGCGCGCGGCCCGCGTTCGAGCTGGTGACGCCGGACGGCAGCGCCCCCGTCACGCTCGACCTCATAGGCGAGCATCAGGTGGGCAACGCGCTGGCCGCCGCCGCCGTGGCCACCGCGCTCGGCCTGGGCGCCGCCGAGATCGCCGAGGGACTGAACGCCGCCCGGCGGCGCTCCGCGGGCCGGTTGGAGATCGTCGAACGACGTGACGGCATCACCATCGTCGACGACGCCTACAACGCCAGCCCCGAGTCCATGAAGGCCGGGCTGCGGGCGGTGCGGGCGATGGCGGGCGCCCGCCGTACCGTCGCCGTGCTCGGCGCGATGGGGCAGCAGGCGGACACCTCGCGCGCCCGGCACGCCGAGATCGGCCGGCTCGTCGCCGACCTCCGCTTCGACGTGCTGATCGCGGTAGGGGAGGGGGATCCGCTCGCGATGGCGTGGGCGGCGGAGTCCGCGAACCGGGGCGTGGCCGTCCACACGGTCGAGGACGTCTCCGGCGCCACCGAGCTGGCCGGCTCGCTGCTCGAACCGGGCGACGTGGTGTTCGTCAAGGCCTCAAGCGAGATCGGGCTCGGCGCCTGCGCCCGCGCGCTGGCCGACGCCTGAACAGCTGCTGTTCCGCCGAATGACCAGCCACCCTGTCAAGCCTTCCGGCGACGAGCCGGCGAAACGGAGTTCCATGCGCACCATCGGTCTCATCGGCGGGTTGAGCTGGGAATCGACGGTGATCTACTACCAGATCATCAACCAGCGCACCCGCGAGCACCTCGGCGGCAGCCATTCCGCCAACAGCCTCATCTGGTCGGTCGACTACACGACGGTCGAGGACCTCATCTTCGCCGACCGCTGGGACGAGGTGAGCACGTTGCTGACCGGTGCGGGCAGGCGACTGGAGGATTCCGGCGCCGACGTCCTGCTCGTCTGCAGCAACACCTTCAGCCGGGTGAGCGACGACGTGGAGCGGGCCGTGGGCGTGCCGGTGCTGCACATCGCCGACGCCGTGGGCGCCGAGATCCGCGCCAGGGGCATGCGCAAGGTCGGCCTGCTCGGCACCAGGTTCACCATGGAGGAGCCCTTCTACCTGGATCGGCTGGCCGCCCACGGCGTCGAGGTGGTCGTCCCGCGTCGCGAACAGCGGAAGCTGGTCCACGACGTGATCTTCGACGAGCTGGTGCGCGGGGTGATCAGGGAAACGTCCAGGGACGCCTACGCGCGGATCATCCAGGACCTCGCCGACGACGGCGCGGAGGGCGTCGTCCTCGGCTGCACGGAGATCGAGCTGCTGATCAGTGAGAAGCACAGCCCGATCCCTGTGCTGCCGAGCGCCCGGCTGCACGCCGAGGCGGCGGTCGGTTTCGCCCTCGCCGAGTGATTCACGTACGGCTGGTGCCGTACAGCTCGCGGTGCCACAGGTCGGCGCAGACCCGCTCGATGCCGGCCGCCAGGTGGCGGCGGTAGGTGGTGAAGGGGATGCCGAGCCGTTCCGCGGCCAGCTCCTGCGTGGGCGTACCGCAGAGGAACGTGACGGACAGCGCCCGGTGGAACTTGACCGAGCGCGGGTCCTCGCTCAGGTCGCCGATCGCCTGGCGCAGCAGGTCACCCAGTGCCGTGGCGGGATTCTCCTCCTCGGCGACCAGCCTGGTGCGCGTCAGGGGGGAGGTGGCCAGCTCGTCCGGCCGCGGCAACCTGCGCAACGCTCCGCGGACCGCGTCGGCGAACTCCTCCCTGGACAGCACCGCCAGTCTCGCCGTCGCGGCGCCAGGGCCGCCGGCGGGCCTCTTGACCATCTGCTCCAGCCACGCCTGCGCGGGCACCGCCCGCCAGTCATGGACGAACAGGCCGCCGGAGATGTCACGCATCCCGTGATACCGCTCCGTGCGTGCTTCGATGTACGACCAGGCCAGCCGTTCGGCCCGCAGACAGTTGCCGAGCGCTCGCCACTGGATCAGCTCCAGCAACAGCGCGTTACCGCGGTACGGCGGAAGCACCCACTGCCTGCTGACCGCCAGGTGCTCACCGGCGCGCAGCGGGGCGGTGGCGCGCGCGTGCGCCCACGCCGCGGCCACGACGGGATCGGCCGCCAGCTCCTCCTCATCGAGCTCCGTCAACCGCAGCCACGCGGAGAGAGCCACCGGCTCGCCCGTCTCGGCGCTTCGATAGAGGCGGAACGCCTCCGGCTGACGCTCCACCCAGAATGCCGCCTCCTGTACCAGGACGCCGGCCTCCGCCTCCGCCTGCGCCTGCGGCAAGGTCTCTTCCTGGAACTCGCCGTCGCCGGCAGGCGGCCCGTGGTGGAGATGGAGCAGTGCCGCCACCGCGCCGGGCACGTCCGCGTCGCTCGCCGTACGCACCCTGTCCGCCACGTGCGCATGCACGCGCTCGTGCATCACCGTGTACGCCTCGGGGTCCCGCCAGCGCAGATCCGCCTCCAGCAGCCGCCGGACCACGCCGTGCGGGAACAGCCCGAGACCGCTCGATTCGACGAACGGCAACCGCCGCAGCCAGCGGAACAGCGTCCCCGCGTCCTCGGGGAAGGCCGCCCGCAGCAGGTCCTCCGTCGTCGTGTACGCGTGCGCGCAGATCTCCAGGGCACGCCGGTGCGCGGCCGAGGGCAGCTCGCCCACCAGCTGATCCAGCAACTCGGCCACCAGGTGCTGATCAGGCCTCCATCGCCCGCCGTCCTTCGCCGCCACGGCCGCCCCCAGGAGCAGCGCCAGCGGGTGACCGCCGGCGAAGGCAAGCAGCGGCTCGCGCGCCTCGGCCGGCACGCCGGCGGCGTCCAGCAGGGCGTGCGCGTCCGCGGCCCGCAGATCGCGCAGCGGCAGCACCTCCAGCGACCCCGCCCATGCCGGGTCCGCCTGCCAGCGCACATCCGGCGGGTTCCGTCCCGCGATCACCGCCAGCGCCCCCGCGGGCACCCGCGGCAGGAACCGTTCGCGCAGCCACCCCTCCAGGCTCTGCACGCGGTCGAAACCGTCGAACAGCAGCACCGCGTCGTCCTGGCAGGCCGCCGGGTCCATCAGGCGCTCGTCCAGCATGGACACGGGCCGCCCCGCCGTCTCGGCCTCGTCGGCGAAGCGCCGCAGCAGGGCCGACTTCCCGATGCCGCCCGGACCGTGCACGTACAGGACACTGCGGGCGCCGCTGTACAGCGCCGTGGTGAAGACCGCGAGCTCCTCCTCCCGCCCCACGAACGCCATCTCGCGCGCCGCGCGCAGCCGCCGCCCCAGAGAACCGGACATGGATCGCTAGCCCTTCTCGAAGAGGTGGTGCACGCCGGGGTGGGGGAGCCGTCGCGGCGGTATGCCCAGCCTGTCCGGGCGGTGCTCGAAATGCCACCACTCGTTGTCGTACAGGCGGTAGAGGTCGTAGCGGGCGCCGTGCTCCTCCAGCCAGCGAGCGCCTTCGTGCGGGCGCACGTCCAGGGCGATGCCCTTGACGTGGCTGGACTCGGCCGGTGGCAGCACGAGCATGCGGGCCAGGACCGGAGAGCCGGAGCGGCGCACTTCGTCGTCGAACATCCGCTGCTGGACGACGGGGTCGCGGTGTCCGGAGGTGACGCCGATGAGCTGGCCGTGACGCCACAGCGCCTCGGTGCGCGCCGCGGTGAACGCGGCCATCGCGCCGTCGGTGAGCCCGGCGAGGTTCTCGGCGGGGAATCGCATCCGCAACGCCCAGCGGCAGGCCATTTCGCGGGCGCGGCCTGGATGGCGAACGAAGGCTGGCGGCAGCAGCAGCACGGCGAGCACCAGCGTGGCCGCGGCGTACAGCCTGTCTCGGGGCCGGGGAGGGATGGTGCGTGGTTCGTCCATGACGAACCACCCTTGGCGCCAAATATGAGCGCATCGTCCGCCGAATGTCACCGTTTGTCGACGGCCCCAGGCTGTGCGCCTCGGGCGAACTGCCAGGGCGGCCGGACGGCATCCTCCAGTGCCGGGACCGGAGCCCCCGCTTACGCGATCAGGAGGCTGGCCGGCGCCGGACGGGTTACACCCGCGCCGGCATGGACTCGATCGCCGCCGCGGCCGGTGTATCGACTTTTCCCTCGGCCGGGTCGCCGCAGTGACCTCTTTCCCCGATCACTTCGCTCTGGTACGGGCCATCGAGGCCGAGGCCCCTGCGCCGGATCGCCGACCGCGGCCTGCTGGACATCCATGACGCCGACAGCGCCGCCGCCCACCGCACCCTGTTGACCGTCACCGATGTCAACCAGCGGACGTTCTACGGCGCCGTCCCGCTGCCCCAGGAAGAGATCACTCAGCTCGTCACCATCGGAGTGCGGGCCTTCCTGCGCAGTTACGCCCCCACCGTCCCTTGGCGTGAAGCTTCGCGGCGCCGGACCGTGAGGCCCGGCGCCGCCGCGGGCGGCCAGGTCAGTCGCGCGCGGAGCCGCCCGTGGCCGGTGTGTTCAGCTGCGTGCTCGTCAGGCCGGTGAGCTCCTCAAGGGAGACACTGTGCCGCGACCCGTCCTGGAGGATCGCCGTGACGCTCTTGACGCCGCCACGAAGCGAGGCGTTCTCGCGCTCCTCCGTCGCCGGGGCGTCCGGCCACCAGGCCGCGAAGTAGCCGCCGGTGACGGTCGCGGTCACGTCGCCTTTCGCCTCCGTGGAGAGCTCCAGACCCACCACGTCGGCACCGACTCTGCCGGTCACGGTACGCACGCTCTCCTCACTCGTGCTCAGGGCCGAACCGAGGGCGGCCCGCGCCGACCCCGCAGGAACCGGTGGAAGCGGTTGCGCGCCGGGCCCCGGCGCGCTGCCGTGCGCGCCGACGAGGTCGCCGTCGCGGAGCAGGCAGGTGATCTCGGCCAGGTGGTTGCTGCCGTCGTTGACGTAGACGAGCGTCCATGGCCCCCGGCCCTCGGTCACCACGGGCCGGAAGCCGAGGTCGCGCCCGGTTGTGCGCTTGGCAGTGTCCTGGGCATGGTCGAGGCACTTCTCCTGGGCGTCGACGGCCCGGTCACCGCTCACCGTGTGCGGCGTCGCGGTCCACGCCGCCATCGCCGAGCCGCCGCCGAACACGCCGGGCAGCAGCAGCGCTGCCGCGATGCCGGCGGCCACCCCTCCGCCGGCAACGGTGAGACGCCTGGCGGTGAGTACGCGAGGGCCGCTGGTCGTCGGTGCGGGCGCTCCCATGGGGGCGGTGGCGATCACCCGGGCCAGCAGGGCCCGAGCCCTGGGGTCGGTGCCCGTGTCCAGGTCGGCGGGGGTGACGGCCGGGTCGAGGCCGCGCAGGGCGTGGTCGAGGCTGTCGTTCATCGCATGCTCCTGGAGTCCACGGTGGCGGTCGCCACGGGCTGGGTCGTAGTGGCGGGGGCGGCGCCGGCGTGGTGGCGCAGGGCGCGCCGGGCCCGGGTGAGCCTGAGCCGGAACGCGACGGGGGAGATGCCGAGCACCCGGGCGGCCTGTGGGGCTGTGAGGCCGTCCCAGACGGCCAGGGCGAGCGTCTCCTGGTGGCGCGGGCTGAGCCGCCGCCACGCCTGGACGAGGTCGAGCCGACGTGCCACCAGCTCGGGGTCCAGCCCGGCCGCCGCGGCACCGGTCAGCCGGCTGTCGGCGATGCGGACGGTGAGCGCCTGCCGCCGCTGGTCGGCCCGCAGCCCGTTGCGGAGAGTGCGGTGCGCCACGCCGAACAGCCAGGCGCGCGCCTCGTCCGCCGCGCGCGGCACGTCGTCCAGGCGCCGCCAGGCGACGAGGAACACGTCGGCGACCACATCCTCGGCGTGGGAGGGGTGGACGCGACGTTCGACGAACCGCAGCAGCGCGGCATACGTCTGCTCGTAGAGGTGGGCGAAGCGCTGGCTGCGCGGCGGCCCGGTGTCGGTGACGTTCATGCCTATGTCATGTCCGGCGGGCCCGTAGGTGTGTCGCGAAACCCTAGACCACCAGCTCGGCGTAGCGGGTCTTCATCGTGGCCAGCACCTCGTCCGGGTCGGCCGCCCAGACGTCGGCGTTGAAGATCTCGACCTCGATGTCGCCCGTGTACCCGGCGGCCAGCACGGCCCGGGTGATCGGCGCGAAGTCGATCACCCCGTCGCCCATCATGCCCCGCCCGAGCAGCACGTCGGCGGGCAGCGGGTGCAGGTAGTCGCACACCTGGTACGACGCGATGCGCCGCCCGGCCCGCGCGACGTCCTCGGCCAGCCTCGGATCCCACCACACGTGGAAGGTGTCCACCACCACCCCGACCTGCTCCTCCGGGTAGGGCAGGCTGAGGTCGAGCGCCTGGCCCAGCGTGGACAGCACCGCCCGGTCGGGGCAGTAGATCGGATGCAGCGGCTCCAGCGCCAGCCTGACGCCGCGCTCGCCGGCGTAGGGCGCCAGCACCGACAGCGCCTCGGCGACCCGCTCCCGCGCACCGGCGACGTCCTTGGAGAAACCGGGCGGCAGCGGCTCGCCCGGCCGCACCCCCGGCAGCCCGCCGACCACCATCACCAGGCACGCGGCCGCCAGCTCGGCCGCCTCGTCCACGGCCCGCCGGTTGTCGTCGAGCGCCCGCTCGAACGCGCGCCGCCCCTCCGCGCCGGGCAGCCCGCCCGCCGTGAGGAAGCCGCCCCGGCACAGCGAGGACACCCGCAGCCCGGCCTCGCGCACCAGTTTGGCGCTGCGCGCGAGCCCCTCCTCGGCCACCTTCTCGCGCCACAGCCCGATCGCCTCCAGGCCGTGCCGCGCGCAGCCGTCCACGGCCTCGGCGACCGACCAGCGCCTGGTCGTCCACTGGTTCAGCGACAGGCTCACAGGCCGTTCACCGCCAGCAGCGCCGTCATCCTGCGCACGGCCAGCTCCTGGTCGGCCAGCAGCCCGGCTTGGTCGGCCAGCCTGAACACCTCCGCCAGATGGCGCAGCGAGCGCGCCGACTGGGCGCCGTTCACCATGGCGAACGCGTCCTGGTGGCCGTTGAGCCAGGCCAGGAAGACGATGCCGGTCTTGTAGTGGTACGTCGGCGCCTCGAAGATCTTCCGCGACAGGGCGACCGTGGGGGCCAGGATCTCGTCGTAGCGGGCCAGGTGGCGGGCCGCCTCCTCGCCGGTGGTTGCTTCGGCGGCGTCCAGCTCGCGCAGGGCGGCGGCGGCGGCCGGGGCGATCGCGTCGAAGATGCCGAGCAGCGCGTGCGAGCCCGACCTGATGAGCGAGGGGTAGTTGAAGTCGTCGCCGGTGTAGAGCCGGACACCCTCGGGGAGCGCGGCGCGCAGCCGCACCTCGTGCTCCTCGTCCAGCAGCGACACCTTGACGCCGTCCACCACGGCGGCGTGGGCGTGGACCAGCTCCAGGAACGACTCCGTCGCCGCGTCCACGTCCGGCGCGCCCCAGTAGCCGGCGAGCTGCGGGTCGAACATCTCGCCCAGCCAGTGCAGGATCACCGGGCGGTCGGCCAGGCCGAGGACCTTGCCGTACACCTGGTGGTAGTCGGCGGGCCCGGCCGCCACCCTGGCCAGCTGCCGGGAGGCCATGACGATCACGCCCGCCCCGGCCGCCTGGACGGCCTCCACCTGCTCGGCGTACGCGGCGGTGATCGTGTGCAGGTCGGCGGCGCCGGGCGCGTGGTCGGTGCCCGCGCCGCAGGCCACCAGCGCCGCCGGATCGCCGAAGGCGCGCGCCTCCTCGGCGCTGAGCCGGATCAGCTCCCTGGTCGCCGCCCAGTCCAGGCCCATGTTGCGCTGGGCGGTGTCCATGGCGTCGGCCACCCGCAGGCCGTGCGACCACAGGTGGCGGCGGAAGCGCAGCGTGGCCTCCCAGTCCACGGCGGCGGGGGAGCCCGGCGTGTTGTCGCCGAGCGGGTCGGCGACGACGTGCGCGGCCGCGTAGACCACCCGGCTCGCGGCCGGGGCGGCCGAGGCCGGCCAGGTCACCGGCTCGCGCAGCTCGTACGCGCCGCCCGGCAGGTCGATCCTCACAGCTGCGGCACCTCGATCCGGCGGCCCTCGGCGTTCGAGCGCAGGCCCAGCTCGGCGAGCTGCACGCCGCGCGCCCCCGAGGCGAAGTCGTTGGGGAACGGCGCGTCCTCCAGCACGTGCCGGACGAACGCCGCCCACTGGACCTTGAACCCGTTGTCGAACTCGGCGTTGTCCGGCACCTCCTGCCAGTCGTCGCGGAAGCGGGCCGTGGCGGGCAGGTCGGGGTTCCACACCGGCTTGGGGGTGGCGGCCCGGTGCTGGAAGCGGCAGTTGCGCAGGCCCGCGACGGCGCTGCCGTGCGTGCCGTCCACCTGGAACTCGACCAGCTCGTCGCGGTTCACGCGGACCGTCCAGGAGGAGTTGATCTGAGCGATCACGTCCCCTTCGAGCTCGAAGATCCCGTACGCGGCGTCGTCCGCGGTGGCCTCGTACGCGCGGCCCTGCTCGTCCACCCGGGACGGGACGTGCGTCACGGCCTTGGCGTAGACCGACCGGACCCGGCCGAACAGGTTCTCCAGCACGTAGTGCCAGTGCGGGAACATGTCGAGCACGATCCCGCCGCCGTCCTGCGCCCGGTAGTTCCAGGACGGGCGCTGCGCCTCCTGCCAGTCGCCCTCGAACACCCAGTAGCCGAACTCGCCGCGCACCGACAGGATCCGGCCGAAGAACCCGCCGTCGATCAGCCGCTTCAGCTTGAGCAGGCCCGGCAGGAACAGCTTGTCCTGCACGACGCCGTTCTTCACGCCCCTGGCCGTGGCGGCCTCGGCCAGCGCGACGGCCTCCTGCACCGACTCGGCCGTGGGCTTCTCGGCGTAGACGTGCTTGCCCGCCTCGATGGCCTTGAGCACGGCCTTGACGCGGGCGCTGGTGACCTGGGCGTCGAAGTAGATCAGGTTGTCGTCGGCGGCGAGGGCGGCGTCGAGGTCGGTGGTGAAGTCGGGGATCCCGTGCCGGTCGGCGATGTCGGCGAGCTTGTCGGCGTTCCGGCCGACCAGGACCGGGCGCAGCCTGACCCGGTCGCCGTCCGAGAGCGTGACGCCGCCCTGCTCGTTGATGGCCAGGACGGAACGGACGAGGTGCTGGCGATAGCCCATTCGTCCGGTGACGCCGTTCATCACGACGCCGATGGTGCGCACGCTCATGGGGATCCCTTCAGGCAACGGATGGGGAAAGCGCTTTCCCGAAACGTACGGCCGTCCCCCTCCGAGCGTCAAGTGGGACGGTGACGCCGGCGGGCGGAGGCGGGCCCTCCGCCCGTACGCCGGCGAGGGAAGCTAGCCGTCGAGCCGGGCCAGCGCCTTGGCGATGGGATGGGCCGTGAGCGAGAGCTGCCACTCACGCGCCCCGAGCGCCCGCAGCCGCGTGGTCACGCTCTCGTCGGTGATCTCAGCGGGTGGTTCCCAGGTGAGCCTGCGCACCGCGTCGGGCTGGAGCAGGTTCTCCGTGGGCATGCGGTGCTCCTCGGCCAGCGCGGCGACCACGGCCCGCGCCGCCGCCAGACGCTTGGCCGCCGCCGGGTCGCGGTCGGCCCAGCGGTTGGGCGGGGGCGGCCCGTCGCCGGGGGTGCTCGGCTGGGGCAGCTCGGCGTCGGGCAACGTCCGCGCCCGGTTGACGGCGGCCAGCCAGTCGTTCATGTACCGGCGGGCGCTGCGGCCGGTGAAGGCCGAGATCTCGGTCAGGGCCTTCTTCGTGCGGGGCCCCTCAAGGGCGGCGGTGACGATCGCGGCGTCGGGCAGCACCCGGCCGGGGGCCAGGTCGTTCTCCCTGGCGATCGTGTCGCGCATGGTCCACAGCTCGCGCACGATGGCCAGCGCGCGCACGTTGCGCACCTTGTGGATGCCCGACGTACGCCGCCACGGGTCGGAGCGCGGCGCCGGCGGCGGGGTGTTGAGCACGGCCGCGAACTCCTCGCGCGCCCACTCCAGCTTCCCCGACCCGGCCAGCTCCTCGTGGAGCATGTCGCGCAGCTCGACCAGCACCTCGACGTCGAGGGCGGCGTAGCGCAGCCAGTCCTCCGGCAGCGGCCTGGTGGACCAGTCGGCGGCCGAGTGGCCCTTCTCCAGCCGCAGCCCGAGCACGGTCTCGACCATCGTGCCGAGCCCGACGCGTTCGTAACCGAGCAGCCGGCCGGCCAGCTCGGTGTCGAAGATCTCGCGCGGCTTGAAGCCGACCTCCATCAGGCACGGCAGGTCCTGGGACGCGGCGTGCAGCACGACCTCGGTGCCGGTGAGCGCGGCGTCGAGCGCCGACAGGTCGGGGCAGCCGACCGGGTCGATCAACGCGGTGCCGGCGCCGGCCCGGCGGAGCTGGACCAGGTAGGCCCGGTTGCCGTAGCGGTAGCCGGAGGCGCGCTCGGCGTCGACCGCCACGGGGCCGGTGCCCGCGGCGAAGGCGTCGACGACCCGCGCCAGCCCGTGCGCGTCGGCGATCACCGGGGGGATGCCCTCGCGGGGTTCGAGCAGGGGCTCGACGATGCGTTCTTCTGTCATGAGCTCACCGACCTCATGACGCTGGTGCTGTCTTGACTGGTGCCCTCACTTCGTACGGTCACTCTCCGGATCATCACGTCGGCGCGGCAGCGCGGCCACGTCGGGCGGGAGCGGCGGGATCCCCGCCGCCAGGCACATGAGGTCGCACCAGGCGGCGACGTGGCCGGACAGATCCTCCTCGGCGGGCGACCAGGACGCACGCAGCTCAAGCTCGGTCGTGACCGGGTCTTCCGCCTTGTTGCCGAAGCCCTCGGACACGGCTCTAGTCACGGTACCGCCCGCGGCGGAGTAGTCGGCTTCGTGCGCCTCCAGGGCCTCGGTCAGCCAGCTCCACACGACCGGGCCGAGCAGCGGGTCGGAGGTGATCTCCGGCTCCATGTCGGCCCGGACGTAGGCCACCAGCCGGAACGGGCCCTCCCAGCCGCGCTGGCCGTCGGGGTCGTAGAGCAGGATCAGCCGGCCGACCGCGAGCTCGTCGTCGTCGCGGTAGACCGAGGCGCCGATGGCGGCCGAGTAGGGGGCCAGCCGCTGCGGCGCGGGGAGGTCCTCCAGCTCGATCTCCGGCCTGACCTCGGACAGCCGCAGGCTCTGCGCCGCGCGGGTGAACGCGGCGGGCGGCGGTGGCTGGTCACCGAGGGTCATAGCCGAAGCGTAGGTCGAGGACGGACGGAAGGGGACCACGGGGGTGCTCATCCTTGGTGATCAAGCCGCTGCCGTAACCAGCTGGCGAACCGGTCGGGTGGTCTCGGCCGAGCCGAGCAGGATCGCGTGGCCGCATTCGGCGCAGGCCCATTCCGGGCACTCGCCAGGACCGTGTCCGTCGAAGCAGGGCGGCTGCTCGAACAGCCGCTCGCCGGCGCAGGCAGCACAGCGCTCGCTGCGAACTTCCGGGGAACTCCACAACGCGGTCATCGCACCAGTCATCGAACCGGGGCCTTTCTTCGGGTCGTGGCTCCGACGTTGGCACGAGCCGCTGACAATTCCCCGCAACGCGCTCGGCGTGTCCCGAAAGTGGTCGCTGAATCGGTGCCGCGCGGTGGGTTGGTGAACATTTGGTCCAGTCGAGACCGGCTCTCTGGGCGGGCATGGGGTGTGTTCGACCCGTGTGCGACGCCGCTGCCGGGCAGACCGGTAAACCTTCATCTGGCTATCTGATCATGATTTTGGGTATCCAATGCATGTTTTTCCGACACCCCGCGCCGATGTCCGGGCCGATCCGGTCACCCCCGCGCCGATGTCCCGGCCGATCGGGTGCCATGGCACCCTTGGAGGGTGAATCTCGCCGACTCAGCCTTCCTGCGCGCCTGCCGCAGGCAGCCCGTCCCGCACACCCCGGTCTGGTACATGAGGCAGGCCGGGCGATCGCTGCCCGAATACCTGAAGGTCCGCGAGGGTGTGCCGATGCTCACCGCCTGCGCGACGCCCGACCTGATCGTCGAGATCACCATGCAGCCCGTGCGCCGCTACGGCGTCGACGCGGCCATCTTCTTCAGCGACATCGTCGTCCCGCTCAAGGCCATCGGCGTCGACCTCGACATCAAGCCGGGCGTCGGCCCGGTCGTCGCCGACCCGATCCGCGACGCGCGGGCCGTGGAGGCGCTGCGCCCGCTGGAGCCGGGCGACGTGCCGTACGTGACGGAGGCGATCTCGGCCCTGGTCGGCGAGCTGGGCGGCACCCCGCTGATCGGCTTCGCCGGCGCGCCCTTCACGCTCGGGTCCTACCTCATCGAGGGCGGCCCGTCGAAGAACCACGACCGCACCAAGGCCATGATGTACGGCGAGCCCGCCCTGTGGCACTCCCTCATGGAACGCCTGTCCGACATCGTGCTGGAGCACCTGCGCATCCAGATCGCGGCCGGCGCCTCGGCGATCCAGCTGTTCGACTCGTGGGTGGGCGCGGTGGCCCCGGAGGACTACCGCGAGTTCGTCCTGCCCCACACCCGGCGCATCTTCGAGGGCGTCGCGGGCGTGCCCCGCATCCACTTCGGCGTGGGCACCGGCGAGCTGCTCGGCGTGCTCGGCGAGGCCGGGGCCGACGTCGTGGGCGTCGACTGGCGGGTGCCGCTCGACGAGGCGGCCCGGCGCGTCGGGCCGGGCAAGGCGCTGCAGGGCAACCTCGACCCGGCGATCCTGCTCGCGCCGTGGGAGGTCGTGGAGCGCAGGGCCCGCGAGGTGCTGCGGCGCGGCGCGGCGGCCGAGGGGCACGTGTTCAACCTCGGCCACGGCGTGCTCCCCTCGACCGACCCCGACCAGCTCAAGCGCCTGACCGACCTGGTGCACGAAGCGGGCGCCTGACCCTCACGCCGCCGACGGCCCGGGCTCGGCGGGCTCGGGCGCGGGGTCGGGCGCGGCAGGGGGCACGGGGCGGCGCGCGCGGTTGCGCCGCACCAGGAACACCGCCACGGCCACCAGCGGCGCCAGGACGAGCAGCCACGGCAGCAGCGCGCCGACCACGGTCAGCGCCGTCTTGGTGAACGACACCAGCGCCTCCCACCCGGTCTTCAGCCCGCCGAGGAAGCCCGCCGGCTCCTCGGCCGGGTCCTCGACCACGGTCACCGGCCCGACCAGCCGGAGCGTCAGCGTGGCCATCGCGACCTGGGTGGCCAGCTCCTTCTGCTGGGCCTGCAACGCCTCCAGGTCCGCCTCGCGGGAGTTGATCTCCCGCTCCACCTCCAGCACCTGCCCGATGGTCTCGGCCTTCTTCAGCAGCGTGCGCAGCGACTCCAGCGACTTCCGCGCCGACCTCAGCCGGCTCTCGACGTCGGCGACCTGGAGGGTGACGTCCTGGGTGCCCTGGGTCATCGAGAGCTGCTTGCCCAGCTCCTTGCCCAGCCTGGCGGTCACGTCGGCGTACCGGGCAGGCGGGATCTTGAACTCCAGCAGGGCCGAGTCCTCGGTGTCGCCGGCCGACTCGGCCTCCTCCTTCGACAGGTAGCCGCCCGCCGCCGTGACGAGCTGCTTGGCCTGCTGCGCGGCCGAGGTGACCTGCTTGGCGCGTACGGTCATGCTGCCGGTGTAGATCACCTGCCGGTCCGGCTGCCGCTGGGCCAGCTTGACGCCGGAGACCGCGCTGTCGCCGTCCTGCGGCGCGGCTTGCCTCTTCGGCGCGGCCAGGTCCCGCGCCTCGGGGGCGGCCATGCCCTGCGAGGCCACCGCGGGCGAGCCGCCCGACGACATCTCGATGTTGCCGCCGCCGCAGCCCGCGAGCAGCAGGGTGGCGCAGGCCGAGAGCGCGATGCCCAACCGGATTCTCCTCATGCCCTTATGACGGAAACGGGATCACCCCGGTTTGGCGACATACATCACGGTAGGGTCACGTGCCCCAATCAGCTGGGCGGTCTGCCGAGGCGGTAGCGTCAGGAGACGTGGAAGGGAAACGGGCGCACGTCGTCGTCATCGGCGGTGGGATCTCCGGCCTGGCGGCCGCGTGGTTCCTCCGTCAGGGTACGAGCGAGCAGGTCAAGGTGACCGTGTTGGAGGGCAGCCCCCGCCTCGGCGGCAAGCTGCACGCCTCCGAGGTCGCGGGGGTGAGCCTCGACGCCGGGGCCGAGGCCATGCTGGCCCGCCGGCCGGAGGGCGTCGAGCTGGCCAAGGCCGTCGGGCTGGAGGACGAGCTGGTCCTGCCCGGCACCGTGCGGTCGGCCGTCTACTCCAGGGGCGCGCTGCGGCAGATGCCGAAGGGGCACGTCATGGGCGTGCCGGCCGACCTGGCGGAGCTGGCCAGGTCCGGCATCGTCTCGCCCGGCGGCCTGCTGCGGGTGCCGCTCGACCAGGTCCTGCCGCCCACGCTGGTGCGCACCGACGTGTCCGTGGCCTCCTACATCCGGGCCAGGATGGGCGGTGAGATCGTCGAGCGCCTGGTCGAGCCGCTGCTCGGCGGGGTCTACGCCGGCCGTTCCGACATGCTGTCGCTGGAGGCGACGATGCCGCAGGTCGCGGCCGTCGCCAGGGCCGAGCGCTCGTTGCTGAGCGCCGCCCGGCACATCGTCGAGGACGCGCCCAAGAACGGCGGGCCGGTCTTCACGACGCTGCGCCAGGGCCTGGGCGGCCTGCCCGAGGCGGTGGCCAAGGCGTCCGGGGCCGACGTCCGGACCGGCGTGACCGTGCGCGAGCTCCACCGCGCCGAGCACGGCTGGCGGCTGGTCGCCGGGCCGGTGCCGCGGCCCGAGGTGATCGAGGCCGACGCGGTCATCCTGGCCACGCCCGCGCCCGCCGCCGCCCGCCTGCTCAAGGCCGAGGTGCCCAAGGCCGCCGCCGAGCTGGCCAGGATCGAGTACGCCAGCATGGCCGTCGTCACGCTCGCCTACCCGATCGACGCGCTCCCGCAGCCGCCGACCGGCAGCGGCTACCTGGTGCCGCCGGTGGAGGGCCGGCCGGTCAAGGCGGTGACGTTCAGCTCGGTCAAGTGGCCCCACCTGGCCCAGGACCTGCTGCTCGTACGCTGCTCGGTCGGCAGGATCGGCGAGGAGCACCTGCTCCAGCGCGACGACGCCGAGCTGGTGTCGCTGGCCACGGCCGAGCTGGCCGACGTGATCGGCGTGCGCGGCCTGCCGGTCGACAGCCGGGTCACCCGCTGGGGCGGCGGGCTGCCGCAGTACAACGTGGGCCACCTCGACCGGGTGGCCAGGGTGCGCGCCGCGGTCTCGGGCGCCGCCGGGCTCGCCGTGTGCGGCGCGGCCTACGACGGCATCGGCGTCCCCGCCTGCATCGCGACCGCTCGCACGGCCGCGGCCCGGATTCTGGACCACCTGTCGCGAGAAGGAGAATGAAGGACATGACAGAGGGCGCGCCGCGGCCGAAGGCCCGCGATCTCAACCAGGTGATCCGTTACACCATGTGGTCGGTCTTCCAGGTGACCGAGCAGGTCCCGGGCAACCGGGAGAACATGGCCGACGAGGTCGAGGAGCTGCTCGCACAGGCGGCCGGCAAGGACGTCGTGACCAGGGGGGTCTACGACGTCGCCGGCTTCCGTGCCGACGCCGACTACATGTTCTGGTGGCACGCTCCCACGCCCGAGGACCTCCAGGACGTCTACTCCCGGTTCCGCCGCACCGGCCTCGGCCGGCACAGCAGGCCGGTCTGGTCGGCCATGGCGCTCCACCGGCCGGCCGAGTTCAACAAGTCCCACATCCCGGCCTTCCTGGCCGAGGAGGAGCCGCGGGCGTACGTCAGCGTCTACCCGTTCGTGCGCTCCTACGAGTGGTACCTGCTGGAGGACTCCGAGCGGCGGGCGATGCTGGCCGAGCACGGCCGGATGGCCCGCGACTACCCCGACGTGCGGGCCAACACCGTGGCCTGCTTCTCGCTCAACGACTACGAGTGGATGCTGGCGTTCGAGGCCGACGAGCTCCACCGCATCGTCGACCTGATGCGCACGCTGCGCGGCGCGCAGGCCCGCCGCCACACCCGCGTGGAGATCCCGTTCTACACGGGCGCCCGCAAGCCGGTGCAGGAGCTCGTCGCGGCCCTGCCCTAGCGGTCATGGCGGCCCGAGGCAGCGAGGAACGTCGGGGCCAACTTGACGATCTCCCTGAAGTGATCTATCCCCTTTGTCACAATCGAGGGTGAATTCCCTTTCGGTGGCGTAACGTCGGTGGCACGGTCCACGCAGGGGCTAGGAGGGCCGGGTGGAACAGTCCGCGGAAGGTCAGGGCCCCGGGCGCCGGCGCGCGCCAGGCCGTCATGCGGCGTTACGGGACACGACACCGTCCGCCCGGCAGCCCGGCGACCGGGCGGAGCCCCGCACCGGCGGCCGGGCTGAGGCGCACACGGGTCACGCGCGGGTGAGCGGCGGCCCGGCGGAGGCGCGCACGGGTCACGCGCGGGCGATCGGCGGCCCGGCGGAGGTGCGTGCGGGACGCGGGCGGCGTGGGCGGCGGCGGCGCGGGCGTGCGGGAACACGGGGCCTGGCGGCGGGCGCGGTGGCGCTGGCCGGGGGAGTGGCGCTGCTGCTCGGCCTGAACGGCGCGTTCGGCGGCACGGTCGCCGCCTCCGGAGCCCCGGCCGGCGCGGAGGGCGCCACGGCCCGGCAGGACCCGGCGGCCGAGGGCGGCGTCCCGGCGAACCCGGGACGGGCGCCGGCCACCGGCAAGGGCGCCGCGGAGGCGCGCGAGCTGCCGAAGGGCCAGGCCCGGCCGAGCACGCCGGCCACTGCCGACCCCGCCGGCTCAGGGACGCCCGCCCGGACCGGCGCCGCCGACCCCGCCGCGAAGCCGGACGCCGTCCAGGGCAAGCCGGACACCGTCACGGGGAAGACCGAGACCGGCGACGCCCAGGTCAGCCTGCCCGAGGCCGACGACCCGGGCGCGGCCAAGGGCGGCGACTCGGCCGGTTACAAGGCCGACGGACCGTCGCGGCACACCGACCGGGAGGCCGCGGAGTACTTCCGCGCCCGTTGGGGGCGGGGCGACAAGGCGATGAAACACCTCAAGGACATCCGCACCGTAGGCGGATATCTGCGCATTTACACGAACTTACCGGACAGCGCCGACAACTCCGCCGCGGCCATCACGCTGTGCAAACGCGGCCTGGAGTACCTCAGGGCGAACGGCGTGAAGCGTCCGATCGTGTTCGTGCAGGCGGAGTTCGGCGAGAACGGGAACCCCGTCCTCGCCAACATCCTGGGCCCGTCCGACCATAGTTGCCGTGTCACGTACCCCCGGCCGAACTGACGTGCGTCGGGAAACGCGGGAGCCGCCGAGGCGGGCTAGCGCACCCGGACCCTCGTCTTCGAGCACACCTCACACCGCTGAGTCACGACACGCCCGATCGTCTCAATCGTCACCCAGCGGTGGCGAAGATGGACACGGCCCACAAGCAGGCCCCTACCCCTTGTGGACGATCGGTACGCTCTGTCGCTGATCGATCACCCCTTGGGTTCGAGCCTCAGTGAGACCGAGTTGATGCAGTAACGGTCGTCGGTCGGCGTCGGATAGCCCTCGCCGTGGAAGACGTGACCGAGGTGGGAGTCGCAGCGGGCGCAGCGCACCTCCGTGCGCACCATGCCGTGACTGTCGTCCTCGATCAGCCTCACCGCCTCCGACCCCGACGGCTCGAAGAAGCTCGGCCATCCGCAGTGCGACTCGAACTTCGTGTCGGACCGGAACAGCTCGGCGCCGCAGGCGCGGCACGAGTACACGCCCTCGGTCTTGGTGTCGACGTACTCCCCCGTGAACGGGCGCTCGGTCCCGGCCTCCCTGAGCACGTGGAACTCCTCAGGAGAGAGCCTGGCCCGCCATTCGGCCTCGCTCTTGACCACCTTGTCCATGCGTCCAGACTACGAGATCCGGCAAAAAGAGATCTCCGCAGGGTGAAGCATCCTTTCTCGGCCGAATTCGCGTCTTTGTCGGTAAGGGGGTGTCATCGCCTCCTGCCAAGGGGTGAGATCGTCCGCGGCTCGCCGTAGCGGCACAGCCCACGCCCGTGCTGGCGCCGCTGGCGACCCGAGATGGCCGGCCGGGTGGCGCGCCAGCGCCCGGAACGGCGATGGATGATCTTAGGTCCGTCCCGTCGAGCCCCGGTCCCGCCACCGACGCGGCTCCGGGACGGGCCCGCCTCTCACGTCGGCCCTGTCGTCGGCCCTGTTGTCGGGTCTGTCGTCGGCTGTTCTGTCGGCGCGGGGGAGTAGGTTCGGTGGCATGGCATCGCCGTTCATAGAGCTCAAGGTGGGGGAGCGGACCGTCAAGGTCACCAATCCCGACAAGGTCTACTTCCCGGAGATCGGGGCGACAAAGCGGGAGCTGGTCGAGTACTACGTGAGCGTCGGCGAAGGGGCCCTGCGCGCGCTCAGAGACCGGCCGACCAACATCAAGCGCCATCCTGACGGCGTCCAGACCGAGGCCATCTACCAGAAGCGCATGCCGCCCAGGCATCCCGAGTGGCTGCAGTCGGTCACGGTCACCTTCCCCAGCGGCCGCACCGCCGACTCGCTCCGGGTCACCGAGGTCGCCGCGATCGCCTACTGCGCCAACCTGGGCACCATCGACTTCCACCCCTGGCAGGTGCGGGCCGCCGACGTCGAGCACCCCGACGAGCTGCGCATCGACCTCGACCCGCAGCCCGGCCTGGAGTTCGACGCCGCGCGCCGGGCCGCCGAGCGCACCCGCGAGGTGCTCGACGAGCTGGGCATGGCGGGGTTCGTCAAGACTTCGGGCAACCGCGGGGTGCACATCGCGGTGCGCATCGAGCCCCGCTGGGACTTCGTCCAGGTGCGTCACGCCGGCATCGCGCTGGCCAGGGCGGTCGAGGCCCGCGATCCCGACCTGGTGACCACCGCGTGGTGGAAGGAGGAGCGCGGCGACCGCGTCTTCATCGACTTCAACCAGAACGCCAGAGACCGCACCGTCGCCAGCGCCTACTCCGTCCGGGCCCAGCCGCACGCCCCCGTCTCGACCCCGCTGACCTGGGACGAGCTGGCCGACGCCGACCCGCGCGACTTCGACATCCGCACCGTCCCGGCCCGCTTCGCCAAGCTGGGCGACGTGCACGCGGCCATCGACGACCGGGCGTACTCGATCGAGCCCCTGCTGGAGATGTACGCCGCCGACGACCGCGGCGACCTGCCCTACCCGCCCAACTACCCGAAGATGCCGGGCGAGCCCAAGCGCGTCCAGCCCAGCAAGGCCAGGAACGCGCCGGAGGAGCAGTGATCACTCACGTGCCGGGCGAGGCGGGAGTCCCGGTCACCGACGGCTGACCTCCGGTGTCGGCAACCCGAAAGGCCGGCCCCCGTCGTGAGGCCGGCCTTTTCGCGGGAGCCGGTCAGCAGGTGTCGGCTCCGTCGAAGGTGCGCACGCCGCGCGGCACGCGCGAGTAGATGGTCTCGCCGGGGTCCACGGTCTGGCAGGCGCCGTCCGTCCCGCGCGCCCAGATGATCTTCAGTCGCAGCCGGTAGCCGCAGTCGTTGCGGGCGTAGCCGGTCTTGGTGATGGTCCCGGTGTTCTGCCAGACGGTCACGCACGACGGCGCGTTCCCGGCCGGCGCCGCCCAGGCCGGCAGCGAGCTGAAGGTGCAGCACGCGACGGCGAGGGTGGTGAGGGCTGCTCGGGTGGCTGGGCGCATGTGAGGTGTCCTTCCGTT
This sequence comes from Nonomuraea sp. NPDC003560, assembly GCF_042878785.1. Taxonomy (NCBI): domain Bacteria; kingdom Bacillati; phylum Actinomycetota; class Actinomycetes; order Streptosporangiales; family Streptosporangiaceae; genus Nonomuraea; species Nonomuraea sp. NPDC003560. The sequence goes on from NZ_JBIAOF010000001.1 coordinate 511,721, forward strand.
CCGGCCTCGGCCAGGCGGCTGCCTGGGCAGGGGGCGAGGTGGAGACATAAGCGAACATCTCAGATCGATAACGGCGGTGGCGATCGTGAGCTGGTACAGGATGCGAGCCGCAGGTCTGGGCGTGTCGCGCGTAACGCTGGGACGACGCTTCCGAAAATGTGGTCGAGTCCCCACAAAGCCCTGCACCCCTTCCGCCTGACGAAACGCACCGGATGGCATGACGGACAAGACGCTCCGGACGGCATGACGCCGGAAGTCACGCGGTTCGGGCCGAACCAGTCAGGCGTTTCCCGCATCGAAACGGTCATGAACTCAAGCGCCACGCACAAGAGCAGCCCGATGGCCCGCCGACTCCGCGTCTGGGCGTCGACCGTCGCCCTGTCGACCTCACTGGCGCCGATCCTCGCCACGGGCGCCGCCTTCGCCGCGACCGGCCCGGCGGCGACCGACCCGTTCCAGGGCATCGACTGGGCGCCCGTCGTGGAGCGGGCGCTGCACTGCCCCAAGCCGGGGCCGAAGGACAAGTGGTACGTCGTCCGCGCCCGGGTCGCCGCGGTCGGCGACCTCACGCGGGACGGGCGTCCGGACACCGTCGTCACCTCGTCCTGCCCGAGCCCCACGGCGGGCAACCCGGTGCTGGCCTTCGTCTACGACGGCGCGTCCCGGCGTTCGGCCCCGCGGCTGATCGGCACGCTCGGCAAGAACCGGTACTTCAAGACCCAGACCGTCGCCGTCCAGAACGGCGAGGCGCGCCTGAGTGGCAAGGTGGTCAGCGACAAGGCTCCCCGGTGCTGCCCCGACCTGCTCGTCCGCCAGACCTACAAGTGGACCGGCAAGGCGTTCAAGCGGACGTCGGAGAAGCTGGCCAAGCTCTCCTGAGCAGGACGGCGGCTGTGGGCCGCACGGCCGGACCCGGCGCCTGGGACGGGACCCGACGGCCCGGCCGTGCGGCGGCACAGGAGGTGCGGCCGAGATCGAAGGTAACTCCCGTACCTCCCGCTGGGGGAGAAATCGGATATGTAAACTTCCGCCCCCGGTAGGGGATTCTTCATCCGAGTAGAAGAAACCTCATCCCCGGCGAAACGCCGAAGCACCCGTCCCGAAACGGCCTCGGACGGGTGCGCGCCTCGGACGGGTGCAGGTTCGGACGGGTGCGGGCCGCGGAGAGGTGCCCGTCCGGGCAGGTGCGGGGCCCGGACGGGTGCCCGTCCGTGCGGTCAGCGGCGCACGAGGTGGTGCGGCGCCAGTTCGCGGGTCTCGCCGCGTTCCAGGTAGACCACCCGGTCGGCCAGGCCCACCTGCTCGATGTGGTGCCGGAAGTCGTCCAGCGGTGAGCTGAAGACGCCGTAGTCGTCGTAGTGCACCGGCACCACGGTGTGCGGGTTGATCAGGTCGACCCAGGTCGCGCCCTGCTCGCCGTCCATGGTGACCAGCAGGGTGCCGAGCAGGCGGGTGCCGCCCAGGTGCACGAGCGCGAGGTCGACCTCCGGGAAGCGACGCGGGATCGCCTCCAGGCGGCGGTCGAGCAGGGTGTCGCCGCTGATGTGCAGGCGCAGCTCCACCAGGCCCTCGGGGCCGCGGAACTCCAGCATCGTCCCGATCACCGGCGGCAGCAGCGTCTCGGCGGGGCCGGGCGCGTGCCTGGCGGGCAGGGCGGTGACGGTCACGCTGCCCTGCGGGCCGCTCAGCTCGTGCTGCTCCCACACCTCCAGGCCCGTGCTGCGGCCGAAGCCGCGGCGGCGCAGCGTGCGCGCCGCCTGCCGGGTGGTGATGATCTGGGTGCCCTTGTCCAGGCCCTTCTCCGTCACCCGGTCCCAGTGGTCCCCGTGCAGGTGCGAGAGCACCACCGCGTCGATGGGCGGCAGGTCCGACACGTCGATGGCCGGGTCCTTCAGCCGGCGCGAGCTCAGGCCGTAGCCCAGGTACGCCCGCTGGCCGCGGTGCAGGAAGTTGGGATCCGTCAGCAGCGTGAAGCCGTTGTAGCGGATCAGCGTGGTCGCGTTGCCGATGAACTGCAGGCTGCCCTTCATCCCGCTCACCCCGGATACGGAGGGTGCTGGCCCGGAGGCACGCCGCCGCCCTTGCCGCCGCCCTTGTGTCCCTTGTCGCTGCCGTGCGGACGACCGGCCCGCTTGCCGCCGCTCTTGGACTCCGGCACGGCGTCGGTGGATTTCGAGTTCGCGCCGGACTTACCCGACCGGCGAAGTTCGGGCTGTTGCGGATTACTCATGGCTTTTGTCCCCCTTTGCGGCTTATCACCTACCTCGCTGCTCCGCCGCCAAACCCGCCGCCAAACCCGCCGCCCGCGGCGCCTACCGGGTCAGGCCCGCGTCGTGGGCGATGAGGCTCGCCTGGGTGCGGTTGTGGCAGCCCAGCTTGTCCAGCAGGCGCGACACGTACCCCTTGACGGTGGGTTCGGCCAGGTGGAGGCGGGCGGCGATCTGCGCGTTCGACAGCCCCTCGCCGAGGCAGGCCAGCACCTCGCGCTCGCGTCCGGTCAGCGACTCCAGCAGTTCGCGGGCGCGGGCGCGGGCCGGGTCCGCGGCGGCCGAGGCCGCCACCAGCCTGCGGGCGGCGACCGGCGACAGCACGGTGTGCCCCTCGGCGGCCACCCGGACGAGCCCGATGAGGTCCTCCGGCGGCGTGGACTTGACCAGGAAGCCGGCGGCCCCCGCGCGCAGGGCGCGCAGCACGTACTCGTCGGCGTCGAACGTCGTCAGCACCACGACGACCGGCGGCCGGGGCAGCTCGGCCAGGCGTTCGATCGCGGTGAGCCCGTCCACGCGGGGCATGCGCAGGTCCATCAGCACGACGTCCGGACGGCTGCGCACGACCGCCTCGACGCCGGCGGCGCCGTCGTGGGCCTCGTCCACGACCTCGATGTCGGGCGCCGAGCCGAGGATGGTGCGCAGGAAACGGCAGACCATCGGCTCGTCGTCCACGACCACGACCCTGATCATGTCGCCACGTACGCCGGGAGAACGGCCTCGACGGTGAACCCGCCGTCGGGGGCCGGCCCGGCGCGCAGCGTGCCGTGCACGACCTCGACCCGTCGCCGCAGGTCGGCGATGCCGAGGCCGGAGCCGGTGCCGGCCAGGGGGCCGCCGGGCAGGCCGGTCGGCGGCGTGTTGCGCACCGTGAGCCGTACCCGCGCCTGGCCGTACTCGATGCGCACCTGCACCCGCGCGCCCGGCGCGTGCTTGCGCACGTTGGTCAGCGCCTCGCGCACGATCCGGTACGCCGTGCGCCCCACCACCGGCGAGGCCAGCGCCCGGTCACCCTCCTCGACCAGCTCGGCCGGGGTGCCCACGGAGGCGGACTCGGCGACCAGCGCGGCGAAGTCGGCCGCCGACGGCGGCACCTCCGGCTCCGGCGCGGTGCGCAGGACGCCGATCAGGTCCCGCAGCTCGTCGAGCACCTGGCAGCCCGCGGCCCGCAGCTCCTCTGCGGTCTGCCGGGTGTGCTCGTCGGCCGCGGTGACCCGCAGCGCACCGGCCTGCAGCACCATGAGGCTCACCCGGTGGGTGACGACGTCGTGCATCTCGCCGGCCAGCCGGGCGCGCTCCTCGGCGCGGGCCTGCTCGGCCAGCAGGTGCCGCTCGCGTTCGGCCCGTTCGGCGCGTTCGACCAGCATCCTGAGCACCCGCCGCCGTCCGTCGAGGTAGAGCGCGAGCAGCGGGCCGACGGCCGTGCGCAGCACCCCGTCGACCAGCACGCCTGCCGACGGGTCCCACACCCGCGCGATCACCATCGTGTACGCGGCCAGCGCGGCGACGGCGATCCGCCGGTCCCTGCGGTCGTAGAGCGGCCCGTACGCCGCCGCGATGGTCGCGAACGGCGCCCACACGTTCCCCTGCCCGGCCGGGACCAGCACGCCGCCCGGCGAGATCAGCAACGTCACCACGAGCGTGTACGTCCCCAGCACGCCCAGGACCGTCAGCGGCGCCCGGCGGCGGGCCACCAGCGACAGGCACGCGGCCGCCTGGACCGCCAGCAGCGCCCAGGCGAGCGGACCGGGACGCTCGGGCCACCACGACAGGCCGAGCAGCGTCGAGCCGGTGTCCAGCAGCGCGAATCCGCCCGCGATGGCCACGTCCAGCACGCGGGAACGGCGACACGCCCCTGCACCCATGCCGCAAACGCTACGACATCCCCACATGCCGTAAATATCGGGTAAGCGGGAAACCATACGAAAGTCGCATGCGCTCCCGCCGATCGTCGCCCCGGTGACCGACGGCTCGCCCTGCCGCACGGCCACCCCGCCGCCGTGCAATGAACCCATGACGAACCTCCCCCCGCTGGGCCGCTACGAGATCGACACCGAGAACTCCGCGATCCGCTTCACCACCCGGCACCTGTACGGCCTCGCCCGCGCCCGCGGCACCTTCGACGTCAGGGGCGGCACCGTGGAGGTCGCCGAACCGCTCGCCGACTCCCGCGTGCGCGTGGAGATCGACGCCGCCGGCTTCCACACCGGCAACCACCGGCGCGACGAGACCGTGCGCTCGTCCCGCTTCCTCGACGCCGTCCGCCACCCCCTCATCACCTTCACCGGCGGGCCCACCGGCGACGGGACGCTGACCGGCACGCTCACCGTCACCGGCGTCGAGCGCCCGCTCACCCTCACCGTCGAACGCTGCGACGTGACCGCCAACGGCTTCACCGTCGTGGTCGCCGCCCGCGTGGACCGGACCGCCTTCGGGGTGACCGCCATGCCCGGGCTCGCCGCCCGTCACCTGGCGATGTCGGCTGAGGTCAGGTGCGTGCGGGCGGGCGTCACGGATCGCGGGGAAGGCCCAGCGCGCGCTCGGCGATGATGTTGAGCTGCACCTCCGTGGTGCCGCCGCCGATGGTGAAGGCCCGGGTGGTCAGGATCGTGCGGTTCCAGTGGCGGTCGGACGGCGCCAGCGACCAGCAGAACTCCGAGACCGCCTGCGCGTGCCGCATGCCGAGCAGCTTGCGCACGCTGGAGGCGGGCCCCGGGTCGGCCCCGGCCAGCCTGGACAGCGTCACGCGCAGCCCGAGCGCCGAGATCGCCTGGCCCTCGGCCCACAGGCGGCCCGCCTGCTCGCGTTGCGACTGCCGCAGCGGCGGCAGGGTCCCGATCAGCCGGATCATGTCGGTGTGCCGGGAGCCCGGCCCCCAGGAGTCGCCGAGCGCGACCCGCTCATGGGAGAGCGTGTCGCGGGCCACCCGCCAGCCGCCGTCCACCTCGCCCACCACCAGGTCGTCCGGGACGAAGACGTCGTCGAGGAAGACCTCGTTGAAGATCTCGTCCCCGTTGATCTCCTTGAGCGGCCTGATCGTGACGCCGGGGGCGGACATGTCCACCAGGAAGTACGTGATCCCCTCGTGCTTGGGCCTGCCGGGGGAGGTGCGGGCCAGGCAGATGCCCCAGTGGGCGTACTGGGCGAGGGACGTCCAGATCTTCTGGCCGGTCAGCGACCAGCCGCCCGCCACGCGGGTGGCCCTGGTGGACAGGCCGGCCAGGTCGGACCCGGCGCCCGGCTCGCTGAACAGCTGGCACCACACGAGCTCGCCGGTGAACGTCCTGGGCAGGAAACGGTCCCGCTGCTCGGGGGTGCCGTACGTGACGATGGACGGGACCGCCCAGGCGGCGATCCCCAGGTTGGGACGCTTGAGGTCGCGGAACTCCTGGTGGATGATCACCTGTTCCAGCGGCGTGGCCGCGCGGCCCCACGGCCTGGGCAGGTAGGGCATGATCCAGCCCTCCCGCGCGAACCGGCCCAGCCGGGCGAGCGGCTCCTCGCGCCGCAACGACTCGGCCTCCGCCCTGATCGCCTCCCTGAGCGGGACGGACTCCTCGGGCAGGTCGGGCTCCATCGCGCGGCGGGCGCCCGCCAGGGCCAGCCCGGCGACCTGCTCGGCCCACGGCCACGGGTCGCCGGCGAGCATGCGGCCGGACAGGGCGCGGCGGTAGTGGCGGTGGGCGTCGTGCTCGAAGGTGTAGCCGATGCCGCCGAGCACCTGGATGGCGTCGGCCGCACAGCGCACCGCCGCGTCCGGCCCCAGCACCGCCGCCACCCCGACGGCCAGCCGCACATCGTCACCGAGCCCGCCGGGTTCACCGGGCCCGGGAGACACGCCGGGTGGGCCGGACGCGCCGGGCCCGTTCGCGGGTGGGGTGTCCAAGGCGCGGGCGGCGTCCCAGACGGCGGCGCGGGCCTGCTCCAAGGCCACCAGGGCGGCCGCCACCCGGTGCTTGACGCCCTGGAACTGGCCGATCGGGCGGCCGAACTGCTCGCGTACCTTGGCGTGGGCGGCGGCCGTGCCGACCGCCCAGGCGGCGGTGCCGCACGCGTCGGCGCCCAGCAGCACCGCGGCCAGCTCCCGCACCGGCACCGGCCCCAGCAGGCGCTCCGGCGGGACGTCGCGGCCCGCGACGGCCGTGACCGTGCACAGATCCCGGTCCAGGTCGACGCCCTCGGCGGGCTCGGCGCGCACGCCGGCCCGGTCGAGCAGCGCCCACCCGTCACCGTGCGGAACGAGGAACAGGTCGGCCCCGGCCGCCCCGAGGGCGAGCGGCCCGAGCACGACGGCCGCCGTCAGCGACCCGTCGGCCAGCCCGCGCAGCAGGCCGGGCGCCCGCCCGGACCGGGCGAGCGCCGCCGAGGCCAGCACACCCGGCAGGTACGGCCCCGCCACCCGCAGCTCGCCCAGCACCTCCAGCGCCACGCACAACTCGACCAGCCCGTACCCCTGCCCGCCGTGCTCCTCCGGCAGATGCAGCCCCAGCAGCCCCTGCCCGGCCAGCGCCCGGTGCTCGACGGTACGTCCCGCCAGCCCCCGCACGGAGTCCGCCAGCGCCCGGTGTTCCTCGGTCAGCCCGATCCCCATGGACGAACACTAGAACGATATTCGGTCGATCTCCAGGGCCCGGGAAAACCGTTGGCGCGCGACCGGAGGGGGTGGTTAGCCTGGCAACCGTCCTGTTCGGTGCGACTTGTGGAGGTGGGTTGATGACCGGCACGGCGCCCAGCGCGCCTCTCTCGTGCCGCGGGTGTGCTCGCCTCCCTGTGTTCCAGAGCCTGAGGACGAGTATCTGAAGTCCTGGCCTCAATGTGCCGGACCGCCTGTGGCACCAGCGTGCCTGTGAGGCCCGCTCGGCGCTCCCTTGCTGCCTTTTTCACGACAAATCCGGCAAGGAGAACCCAGGTTGTCTGCCAACGGCAAACCTCGTTCCATCATCAGCACCGACACCTTCGCCTGCGTCCGCTGCGGCCTGACCGTCGCCGCGTACGCGCCCGGCGGCGTCCGCCGTAACCACTGCCCGAGCTGCCTGCACTCGTTGCACGTGCTCGACCGGGTGGAGGGCGGCCCGTCGGAGTGCCGGTCGCGGATGAACCCGATCTCCATCGCGGTCCTCCGCACCGGCGACTGGATGATCATCCATCGCTGCTCGCGCTGCGGCGAGCTGACGTCCAACCCGATCTGCGGGGACGACAACCAGCTCATCCTCATGCGCATGGCCGTACGCCCGCTCGCGCAGCCGCCGTTCCCGCTCGAAGCGTTCGGCGATCTGTGACATGCCCAGGAGGAACCCTGGCCGGGCCAGGCCGCAACAGCCGAAGGCCATGCGACGTGACGAGCGCGGCGACGCGTTCCGCTGCGTCGGCTGCCGGCTGGACGTACCGATGGACGCGCCCGGCACGGCGCACCGCAACCACTGCCCGCACTGCCTGACCAGCCTGCACGTCGACCAGCGGATCCCGGGGGACCGGCGGGCGGGCTGCCGGGGCCCGATGGCGGCGCTCAGCGTCACCGTCAGGCCGGACGGGGAGTGGCTGATCATCCACCACTGCCAGGCGTGCGGCGGGCTCAGCGCCAACCGCATCGCCGGCGACGACAACGCGCTGGCCCTGCTGCGCATCGCCGTACGGCCGCTGTCCGACAGCCGCCTGCCGGTGAACGCCCTGCTGGCGCTCTGACGCAAGGCGCTGTCAGAGAGGTGCCTTGACGACGGCGGGCCGCCCTCCGGGGCGGCCCGCCGCTCGCGTCGGCCTACTCGCGTCGGCCTAGTCGTCGCCGAACTCCAGGCGCAGGGCCAGCGTGAAGTCGTTCACCGCTTCCTCGTGCCGCTCCATCTCCTGGAAGATCTCGCCGCGCACCCGGTAGGCCCAGATGTACTCGGGGTCCAGCTCGATGGCGCGGTCCAGGTCGCGCAGCGCGGCCTCGTTGTCGCCCATCTCGCTCAGCACCGCGCCCCGGCTGCCGAACGCGCGGTCGTTGTCGGGGTCGAGCTCGACCGCTCGGTTCAGGTCGGCCAGCGCCTCCTGGTAGCGGTCGGTCATGCGCAGCGCCTCGCCGCGCCGGCTGAGCGCCCGCACGTGATCGGGGTCGGCCTCCAGGGCCCTGGTGTAGTCGGCGATGGCCTCGCTGTAGAGGTGCATGCGCTGGTACAGGTCACCGCGCGCCACCCACGAGTACGCCAGCTCCTCGTTCAACGCGATGATCTTGGCATGCTCGTCCAGGGCCTCGTCCAGCCGGTCCATGTCCACCAGGGCGTCGGCCTTGGCCTCCAGGATCCACAGGGACTCGGGGGCGAGGGTGAGCGCGTGGTCGAAGTCGTCCATCGCCTCCTCCAGCCGGCCGAGCGCCGCGTACGCCTGCCCGCGCGAGCCCAGCGCGTACGCGCTGTCGGGTTCCAGTCTCAACGACTCGTCGAAGTCGGCCAGGGCGGCCTCGTACCGCTCGATGACCCGATGGCTCTCACCGCGCAGCCGCCAGGCCCGGGCGTTGTCCGGGACCAGCGTTATCGACTCGGTCAGATCGGCGATAGCGGCCTCGTGCCGCGACAGCGCGATGTACGATTCGGCTCGGCTGCGCAGCACGGACGCCCGCGACTGGGCGGCTGCCTCGGACAGCTCGGTCAGCTCGGACTGGTCGTTGATCCCCTCGCTCATGGAGGGAATCTATCTAACTAAATCTGGATGATGGCCGCCTTTTCCCGGGTGTACTCCAGGACGGAATCGTGGCCGTACCCGCTGTCCTTCACGCCGCCGAACGGCAGGCCCGGAGGCATCTGGCGGTAGGTGTTCACCCACACGGTGCCGCTCTGCAGATCCCGCACGAACCGGTGCGCCCGTCCGAGGTCCCGCGTCCACACCCCGGCCGCCAGCCCGTACGGCGAGTCGTTGGCGATCTCCAGCGCCTGCTCGTCGCTCTCGAACGGGATGGCCACCGCCACCGGCCCGAAGATCTCCTCCTGGCAGATGCGCAGGCCGTTGTCCTCGGTCGTGTAGAGCGTGGGCTCCACCCAGTAGCCGCCCGGCAGGCCGGGCACCACCTCGGCCCCCGACCGCCCGCCGAAGACCAGCTCGGCCCCCTCCTTCTCGGCCGTCTCCAGGTACGAGCGCACCCGCTCGAACTGCCCGGCCGACACGATCGGGCCCATGGTCGTGGCCAGGTCGAGGGGGTCGTCCAGGACCAGCCCGGCGCAGATGTGCCTGATCCGCCCGAGCAGGTCGTCCCAGATCGACCGGTGGACGAGGATGCGCGAGCCGGCCACGCACACCTGCCCGGCGTTGCCGGTGTAGACGGAGTTCACGGTGACGCCCTGCGCGGCGGCGTCCAGGTCGGCGTCCGGGAAGACGATGTTGGGCGACTTGCCGCCCAGCTCGAACGTCAGCGGCTTCAGCGCGTCCGCCGAGGCCCGGGTGATGGCCTGGCCGGTGGCCGTGGAGCCGGTGAGGCTGATCTTGCCGACGTCCCGGTGCCGGACGAGCGCGTCGCCGACCTCCTCCCCGAGCCCGCTGACGATGTTCAGCACGCCCGGCGGGAACACCTCGGCCAGCAGCTCGCCCAGCCGCAGCACCGACGCGCCGGCCTGCTCGGCGGGCTTGACGATCACCGTGTTCCCGGCGGCCAGGGCGTAGGCCGCCTTGGCGGAGAAGGTGGAAATGGGGGAGTTCCAGGGGATGATGCAGACCGCCACCCCGTACGGCTCGCGCCGCGTCAGCCCGAGCGTGTCGGGCCCGAGCAGGACGGTGTCGCCCTTGACCGCCTCCAGGCACTGCCCGGCGGCCAGCTGCCACAGGTACGCCATGCCCGGCAGGTCCTTCTTGAGCGTGTCGCGCAGGATGCGGCCGTTGTCGCGGGTCTCCAGCCGGGCCAGTTCCTCGGCGTGCCGGGTGAACACCTCCGACACCTTGCGCAGGAAGTGCGCCCGGCCCAGGGCGGGCATGGCCGACCAGGCGGGGAAGGCCGCCCGCGCCGCCGCCACGGCGGCCTCGGCCTCGCGTGCGCCACTGGCCGGGATCCGGGCCCACGCCTCGCCCGTGGCGGGGTTGACGGTGTCCATCGTCCGGTCCGCGGGGACCAGCTCGCCGCCGATGAGATTGCGGTAGTCAGGCACGCGCCCAAGCATATGCTTGCTTGCCGTGGGCGGGCCAGCCCTGGATGGATCGGGGCATAATGGTCTTCCGTGAAAATCGACCTGACCTGGCCGGAAACCGCCGACGAGCCCCTGCTCGCCGCCGTCCACCGCGTGCTGCACGCCGTCGTCGAGCTGGGCGGCGCGGTCGGCTACCTGGCGCCGCCCACCAGGGACGAGACCGACCCGTGGGTGGAGGCCACGCTCGCGATGGCCAGCAAGGGCGAGGGTCGGCTCGCCCTCGCCACGGTCGACGGCACCGTGCAGGCCATGGGCCTGTGGCGGCGCGGCCAGGAGGCGGTCTTCCGGCACTCCGGCGAGATCGGCAAGGTCATGGCCCACCCACAGGCACGCGGACTCGGGCTCGGCCGGGTGGTCGTGTCCGGCCTCGCGGACGACGCCCGCTCCGCCGGCATCGAGACGCTCACGCTGCGGGCGCGCGGCAACAACCACGGCGCGATCGCGCTGTACGAGAGCCTCGGGTTCCGCGAGTGGGGGCGGCTGCCGAACGTGGTCGAGGTGGGCGCATGGCGCTTCGACGAGGTGAACATGTACCTGGAGCTCGGCCGCCCGCCCGGCACCATCCTGCACGGCTCCTCCCCGGGCGGCCCCGGCTCCTCCCCACAGCCCGGCTCCTCCCCCCAGCCCGGCTCCTCTCCACAGCCCGGCGATTCCCCGGGCGGCCCCGGCTTCTCGCCTCAGCCCGGCTAGGATCGGGGCATGCTGCTGGCCCCCGGAGTGCACGCCGTCGTCACCGACCGCCACGGAGGGGTGAGCGCCCCGCCGTACGGCTCACGCAACCTCGGCGGCATGGTCGGCGACGACCCGGCGGCCGTACGGGCCAACCGCGAGGGCCTGGCGGCCGAGCTGGGCGTGCGCGCCGTCGTCTACATGCGCCAGGTCCACAGCGCCGACGTCGCCTACGTGAGCGAGCCGTTCGGCGACGACCCGCCGCCGCTCGACGGCGTGTTCACCACCGAGCCGCGCCTGGCGCTGGCCTCGCTGGGCGCCGACTGCCCGGCCGTGCTGCTGGCCGACCCCGAGGCGCGCATGGTCGGCGCCGCCCACTCCGGACGTCCCGGCACGGAGGCGGGCGTGGCCACCGCCCTGGTCGAGGCCATGGCGGCCAAGGGCGCCCGGCCGGGCCGGATGGTCGCGCTGATCGGCCCCGGCGCCTGCGGCCGCTGCTACGAGGTGCCCGAGGACCTGCGCGAGCAGGTGGCCTCGAAGGTGCCGCCGACGTGGTCCACGACGTCGTGGGGAACCCCGGCGCTCGACCTGCGGGCCGGGATCGAGTCCCAGCTCAGGGCGGCGGGCGTCGCCGACGTGCGGCACGACGCGCGCTGCACCATCGAGTCCGCCGAGCTCTACTCCCACCGCCGCGAACAGCCCGGCGGCCGCTTCGCCGGCCTCATCTGGCTGACCTGACCCGGAAGCCCGCCCCCGGAGGGGGTTACTTCTCGCGGGAGCCGTTGAAGACGACGTTCACGATGATGATCCCGACCCAGATCGGGATCAGCGCCATCGCCCGCCCGCCCCCCGCGAAGGCGAGCGCGACCGTGGACAGAGTGCCCAGCGAGAGCGAGACGATCGCCAGCGCCAGCCGCTGGCCGTCGGACCCCCTGGCGGGCGCCTTGGCGCGCGGGGCCGTGCCGGCCAGGCGCTCGTCGACCCGCCGGTCGACCTCCTGGCCCACCTTGTCGAGGAACGACTCCACCAGGGCGTCCTCGAAGTCGGGGCCGAGGTCGCGCCGCGCGGACACGGCCGCCTTGAGCTCATCACCGGTGGTCATAAGGGAGAGACTAGACCGCTTTGCCCCCTAACGGGCGAGGATGTCGTCGAGGTCGTAGCTGACCGGCCGTTCCAGCTGCTCGTACGTGCACGACTCGGGCGTGCGGTCGGGCCGCCACCGCCGGAAGTGCGCCGTGTGCCGGAACCGGTCGCCCTCCATCTGGTCGTAGGCCACCTCGATCACCAGCTCGGGCCGGAGCGGGATGAACGACAGGTCCTTCTTGGCGTTCCACCGCGACACCGCGCCCGGCACCCGCTGTCCGCCGGTCGCGGGCCCCGCCGCCGGCTGCCCGGCGTTGGCCGTGGCCTGCTCGGCCCAGTGGCCCCACGGGTGCTCGCTCAGCTCCGCCAGGTACGGCTTGAGCTCCTCCACCAGCTCGGCCCGGCGCGCCATGGGGAACGAGGCCGCCACGCCCACGTGATGCAGCCGGCCGTCGTCGCCGTAGAGGCCGAGCAGCAGGGAGCCGACGATGGGCCCGGTCTTGTGCTCGCGGTAGCCGCAGATCACCACGTCGGCCGTGCGCTCGTGCTTGACCTTGAACATCGTGCGCTTGTCGGGCACGTACGGCTGGTCGCCCGGCTTGACGATGATGCCGTCGAGGCCGGCTCCCTCGAAGGCGTCGAACCATTCGCGCGCCTGCTCGTCGGCGGTGGTGACCGGCGTCAGCCGGACGGACCCGCCCTGGTGCGGGAACAGCTCCTCCAGCCGCCGCCGCCGCTCGGAGAAGGGTTCCTCCATCAGCGACTCGTCGCCCACGGCCAGCAGGTCGAAGGCGATGAACTGGGCCGGCGTCTGCTCCGAGAGCAGCTTGACCCGCGAGGCGGCCGGATGGATGCGCTGCTGGAGGGCGTCGAAGTCGAGCTGCGCCCCCCGGGGCAGCACGATCTCGCCGTCGATCACCACCTTGCCGGGCAGCTCGGCCTTGACCGCCTCGACCAGCTCGGGGAAGTAGCGGGTGAACGGACGCTCGTTGCGGCTGCCGAGGTAGACCTCGTCGCCGTCCCTGAACACGATGCAGCGGAAGCCGTCCCACTTGGGCTCGTAGAACAGGGTGCCGTCCTGCTTGGGCATGGCCTTGACCGGCTTGGCCAGCATCGGCGGCACGGGCGGCCGGACCGGGAGGTTGGGCACCGGCTCCGGCTCTTCGACGGGCTGCTCGGTCATGGGCTCTGCTCCCTCGTGTATCTGCAGAAGAGGACCCCCTCCTCTTCCAGGACCTGGCGGAGGTCAAGCGGGACCTGCGCGGCCACGCCGTTCAGTATGCGGGCCGCGCCGCCCGCGACCAGCATGGGACTCACCGACAGGCACAACTCGTCGATGAGGTCGTCGGCGGACAGCTGCGCGTTGATGCGCGGGCCGCCCTCGCACAGGACGCGGGTCAGGCCGCGCTCGTGCAGCTCGCGCACGGCCAGCCGCATGTCGACGCCGTCGTCGCCGGCGATGATCAGGTCGGACCGCCGGCCGGCCAGCTTGCGGCGCTCGGCGGGCGCGGACTCGCAGGTGATCACGATCGTCGGGTTGGTCGCGTCGGTGAACAGCTCGCCGTCGAGGTCGAGGTCGAGGCTGCGGGTGATCACCGCGATCGGCGGCACGTCGGGACGCCCGGCCCGGATCGACGCCCAGGAGGCGCGCGGCTTGACCGGGCCGTAGCCCTCGGTGCGGACGGTCGCCGCCCCCGCGACGATCACGTCGGACAACCCGCGCAGGACGGCGAAGATGCGCTTGTCGCCCCTGCTCGACAGCCCGCCCGAGCGCCCCTGCAGCCACGCCGCGCCGTCGGCGCTGGACACCATGTTGAGCCGCAGCCAGGGCCGCCCCTCGGGGTAGGCGTACGCCTCGGGGATGTCCGGATTGTCTTGAAAGTCGGGATAGATGCGCCGCACTCCTCTACCTTGGCACACCCCACCGACAAACCGTCCCCAGGGGTTTTGCGGCTGACAGCACTTTTGAGTAACTGAAGGACGAAAGGCCCGGAGACTGCATACGGTGGCGGCAGAGCCTCGCCGGGAGGGGACATGGGCCTGCTCACCGCCGTCACATGGACGATCGCCGCACTGATCGGGGTCTACCTGCTCTACCGCTGGCTCTCGGCCGGCGGCCTGCGCCGCCAGGAGGCCAAGGTCACCCGCTTCCCGGTGACGCTGCTGCTGTCCCATCCGGCGCTCGCGGCCGCGTCGCTGGCCTGCTGGGTGGCCTACCTGCTGACCGGCCGCGCCCCGCTGGCCTGGCTCGCCCTCTGCGGGCTCACCGTGGCCGCGCTGCTGGGCTTCACGATGTTCACCCGCTGGCTCGGCGGCGGACGCCACCAGCGCCGGGTCACCGGCTTCCCGGTGCTCGCCGTGGTCCTGCACGGCGTGGCCGGGGTGACCACGTTCGCGCTGCTCCTCGTCACGGCCGGCATCGCCCGCGTCTTCTGACGGCCCGCCGGCGACATCGGCCCGGCGGCTAGGGCGTCTGCGGCGCCCTGGGCAGCCGCAGGACCTGGAAGGACCGGCCGGTCACCGCCACCAGGTCGCCCGCCCGCCACCGCTCGTCGCCGAACGCCTCCTCCACCACGTCGTGACAGGTGTCGAGCACCGGCAGCCACTCGGCCCCGAACTCCGGCCCCGGCAGCGTGAACGACAGGTTCTCGTGGTGGGCGTTGATGAGCAGGAGGAAGGAGTCGTCCACGATCCGCTCGCCGCGCGGGCCGGGCTCGGTGATGGCCTCGCCGTTGAGGTAGACCATCAGCGACTTGGCGTAGCCGGTGTGCCAGTCGCCGGCCGTCATCTCCTTGCCGCCCGGGGTCAGCCAGACCAGGTCGCGCTTGCCGTTGTCGGGGTGGCGGCCGTGGAAGAAGCGGCGGCGCTGGAAGACCGGGTGCTCGCGGCGCAGCTTCGACAACGTCTTGACGAACTCCAGCAGGTCGGACTCGGCGTGCAGCATCGACCAGTCGATCCAGGCCAACTCGTTGTCCTGGCAGTAGGCGTTGTTGTTGCCCCGCTGGGTGCGGCCGATCTCGTCGCCGTGGGAGAGCATCGGCACGCCCTGCGACAGGAACAGCGTGGTCAGGAAGTTGCGGCGCTGGCGGCGGCGGAGGGCGACGATGTGCGGGTCCTCCACCGGGCCCTCGGCGCCGCAGTTCCAGGACCGGTTGTCGTTGGTGCCGTCGCGGTTCTCCTCGGCGTTGGCCTCGTTGTGCTTGTGGTCGTAGGAGACCAGGTCGGTCAGGGTGAAGCCGTCGTGGCAGGTGACGAAGTTGATCGAGGCCACCGGGCGGCGGCCGGAGGACTCGTACAGGTCGGCCGAGCCGGTCAGGCGGGAGGCGAACTCGGGGAGCGCGGAGTTGGTGCCCCGCCAGAAGTCGCGCACGATGTCGCGGTACTTGCCGTTCCACTCGGTCCAGAGCGGCGGGAAGTTGCCGACCTGGTAGCCGCCCGGCCCGACGTCCCAGGGTTCGGCGATCAGCTTCACCTGCGAGATCACCGGGTCCTGCTGGATGAGGTCGAAGAACGCGCTCAGCCGGTCGACGTCGTGCAGCTCCCTGGCCAGGGCCGAGGCCAGGTCGAAGCGGAAGCCGTCGACGTGCATCTCCAGCACCCAGTAGCGCAGCGAGTCCATGATGAGCTGCAGCGCGTGCGGCGAGCGCACGTTGAGCGAGTTGCCGCACCCGGTGTAGTCGAGGTAGTAACGCCGGTCGCCGTCGTGCAGTCGGTAGTAGTTGACGTTGTCGATGCCCCGGAAGCCCAGCGTGGGGCCCATGTGGTCGCCCTCGGCGGTGTGGTTGTAGACCACGTCGAGGATGACCTCGATGCCCGCCTCGTGCAGCGCCCGCACCATCGCCTTGAACTCCAGCACCTGCTGGCCGCGGGTGCCCGAGCCGGAGTAGCGGCCGTGCGGGGCCAGGTAGGCCATCGTGTTGTAGCCCCAGTAGTTGGTCAGCCCCCGGGCCACCAGGAAGTGCTCGGGCACGTAGTGGTGCACCGGCATGAGCTCGACCGCCGTCACCCCGATGGACAGCAGGTGCTCGATGATCGCCGGGTGCCCGACCCCGGCGTACGTGCCGCGCAGGTCCTCCGGCACGCCCGGGTGGCGCATGGTGAGTCCCCGCACGTGCGCCTCGTAGATCACCGTCTCGTGGTACGGGATGCGCGGCGGCCGGTCGTTGCCCCACTCGAAGAACGGATTGATCACCACGTTCTTCGGCATGTACGGGGCGCTGTCCTCCCTGTTGCGCACCGACGGATCGGTGAAGTAGTAGGGGAACAGCGCCTCGTTCCAGGTCAGCTCACCGTCGATGGCCTTGGCGTAGGGGTCGAGCAGCAGCTTGGAGGGATCGCAGCGACGCCCCTGCGACGGCTCGTACGGCCCGTGGACGCGGTAGCCGTACCGCTGGCCCGGCTGGATCCCCGGCAGGTAGCCGTGCCAGACGAAGCCGTCGACCTCCGGGAGCGGCACCCGCTCCTCGCTGTCGTCGTCGTGAAAAAGGCACAGCTCGACCCGCTCGGCGACCTCGGAGAACACGGCAAAGCTGGTGCCGACGCCGTCCCAGGTGCCGCCGAGTGGATAGGGTTCGCCCGGCCAGACCTCGCGCATGTGACCCAATTGTCGCACGCGAATGCGTTCCTGTTAGAGGAGTTCGGCTTTCAGGGTGATCGTGGTGCCCGCCAACGCCTTGCTGACCGGGCAGTTCGCCTTGGCGGTCGCGGCGGCCTCCTGGAACTGCTCGGCCGAGACGCCCGGAACGTGCCCCTGCACGGTGAGCACGATGCCCGTGATGCCCTCGCCCGGCTGGAACGTCACGTCCGCGCTCGTGCGCAGCGACTCCGGCGGCGTGCCGGCGCCGGCCAGGGCGTGCGACAGGGCCATGGAGAAGCAGGAGGAGTGGGCGGCGGCGATGAGCTCCTCGGGGGAGGTGCGGCCGCCGGGAGCCTCGGCCCTGGAGGGCCAGGAGACCTCGAACGTGCCCACGCCCGAGCTGTCGAGCGAGACGGTGCCCGAGCCGTCGAGCAGGGCGCCCTTCCATTGCGTGGTGGCGGTGCGGGTGGTGGCCATGGCGGGTGATCCCTCCGGTCGTCGTCCGTTCGACACTATCGCGGGGCCGCGGAGCGGGTGGCGGGGGGCGTTCGCCTCAACATTTCCGGCGAATGGTGACATGCTCGGGTCGCGGCGCGCCCGCCCGCCTTGGTCCGGACCACGGGAGTGTGGTGCCAGTGGAGGCACCGTACGACGACCGCCTGCTGCACCAGCGGGTGGTCGGCGGCGACGAGTCGGCGCTGGGGGAGGTCTACGATCGGCTGTCCGCACTGATCTTCGGGCTCTCCTTACGGGTCACCAGGGACCGCGTGATCGCCGAGGACATCACGCAGGAGGTGTTCCTGGTGTTCTGGGAGCGCCCGCTGGCCTACGACCCCGGACGCGGCCCGCTGCGCGCCTGGCTGGCCACGATCGCCCACCGCCGCGCGGTCGACCACGTACGCGCCGAGGAGCGCCGCCGGGTCTCCGCGCTCGGACCGAGGCTGTTCGAGCGCGAGCCCGCCAGGCTGGAGGAGGCCGTGCTGGCCGCCGAGGAGGCCGAGCGCGTGCGGCAGGCGGTGACGTCGTTGCCCGAGGGGCTGCGCCGGCCGGTGGAGCTGGCCTACTTCGGCGGCCGGACGTACCGGCAGGTGAGCGAGGAGCTGGGCGTGCCCGAGGGCACGGCCAAGTCGCGCATCCGGCTGGCGCTGCGGCGCCTGGCCGACGCGCTGGCGGAGGAAGAAGCGTGATGGATCCTGTCGAGCGCCTGTATCTGGACACGTTGATGGAGGATCCGGCGGTGCCGGTCCGTTCCCTGCGCCCGCAGCTCCTGGCCGGGGCCAGGGCCCGCCGCCGCCCCGCGGCGCCGACCGCCGGCTGGGCGCTGCCGTACGCCGGTCGCGTCGCCGCCATGGACGCGCTGCTGGCCGCGGCCGCGGACGACGACTGGGCGCGCGTCATCGTCGAGGGCTGGACGCTCCAGGAGCTCGTGGCCCACCTGGCCGCCAAGGACGGCCTGCTGGCCGCCTCCGTCGGCGCGCCCGTGCTCGGCCCGCCGCTGGCCGCCCGGGACGCGGCCGGCCGCACGGCGGACGTGCAGGCGTACGAGCGGGCCCGCAGCCCGGAGCAGACCAGGCGAGACTGGCGGGCCCAGGCCGACGCCCTCTGCCGCCACCTGGGCGGCCTCGACCCGGCCACCCCGGCCACGGTGGACGGCATGGAGACGGTCGTGCGCGACCACGTCCTGGCCAGGAGCCTGGAGACGTGGGTGCATGCCGCCGACGCCGCCACGGCGGCCGGGGTGCGCCTGCCCGACCCGGTGCCCGAGCACATCCGCCCCACGGCCGACCTGTGCGCCCGCCTGCTGCCCTGGACGATGCTCCTGTCCGGCCTGGACGGCTCCGGCCGCACCCTGCGCCTCACCCTCACCGGCGCGGGCGGCGGCGACTGGCGCATCCCGCTCGGCGTCACCGACACCGCCCCGGGCACGCCGGACGCCCACCTGACCGCGGACGTGGTCGCGTTCTGCTTCCTGCTGGGCGGCAGGGGCGAGCCGGACGCCTTCCCCGCCGAGCTCAGGGGCGACCTCGCGCTGGCCCGCGACGTCCTGACCTCGGCTCCCGCCCTCTCGGGACCGTGAGCTGGTAAGCTGTGATCGATCTGTGACCTAATATAGGGTGATAAATCGGGATCCATAGGGAATCCTTTGATCCGAAGTCCAGCAGAGGGCTTCACTCACGTAGAAACGTGGCGTGCCTCTGCCTGGGCTTTTTCCATGGACGGGGCCGCCTTCGGGCATATGGAGCTACTCAGATGGCCGTCCTGGATATCGCACTCGACGAAATGACCGCCGAACAGCTTCTGGCTGAGATGAACAGGCCGGAAGCCTCGGACGAGCACAAGGCCCGCATCCGTGAGCGCGTCGTCACCATGTACGACTCCCTCGTCACCGAGGTCACCCGTCGCTACCGCCACCAGCGCGAGCCGATGGAGGACCTGCGCCAGGCCGCGTACGTCGGCCTGATGAAGGCCATCAACGGCTTCGACCCCGAGCTCGGCCACGAGTTCCGCGGGTACGCCATGATCACGATGGTCGGCGAGGTCAAGCGGCACTTCCGCGACCGCACCTGGGCCGTCAAGGTGCCGCGCGTCTACCAGGAGCGCCGGCTGGAGCTCAACAAGGCCACGGCCGACCTCACCCAGACGCTCGGCCACTCGCCCACCGTCGCCGAGCTCGCCGCGCACATGAACATCACCGAGGAGGACGTCCTGCTCACCCTGGACGCCTCCACCGCCTACAGCGCCCTGTCGCTGGACGCCCCCGTCGGCGGCGACAACGACGGCGCCGACCTCGGCGACTTCCTGCCCTCGCAGGACGAGTCGCTGGACACGCTGCTCGGCAAGTACTCCGTCAAGCCGCTCATCGACGCCCTGCCGTCGCGGGAGCGCAACATCCTGCTGATGCGCTTCTACGGCAACATGACCCAGTCGGAGATCGCCGCCGAGTTCGGCATCTCGCAGATGCACGTCTCCCGCATCCTGCGCGCCGTGCTCAACCAGCTCCGCACCGCCCTGTCGGACTGACCGGGTGGGCGGGCGGCCCCTGCTCCAGGGCCAGAACCCAGGCCCCCGGCGGCCCCGCCCAGCGGGCGGCCGCCGGGGGCGACAGGGTCACTCCCCGCCGATCCCCGTGACGAGGTCTCGGGCGTAGTCGTCGTCGCTCTCCTCCAGCACCCGCCTGACGCCCCGCTCGGCCCGCTCGTCGCCGCGCGCCGCGAGCCCCCGCGCCGCCTCGGCCACCGTGCGCAGGTCGGCGTCGGCCAGCCGGTCGGCCAGCGCCTCCCGGATGCGGGGCGTGTCCGCCGACAGCCCGGCCAGCCCGGCCGTGGCCCAGTCGCGGATCTCGGCCTCCTCGTCCCGGGACATCTCGATGAGCAGCGACAGGCCCTCCTCGTGGTCGGCGGGCAGGACGTCGGCCAGCGCGATGGCGTCCGTCATCGTGCGCTTGTGGCCCGGCCGGCCGATGATGTCGAGCACGGCGGGCAGCGCGCGCGGGTCGCCCTGGTGGCCCAGCGCGGCCAGCACCGAGCGCAGCACCTGCGGGTTGCCCTCGGTGGTCACCATCTTCTGCAGCAGCGCCAGCGTGCGGTCGAGGTAGGGCTTCTCGCCGTCGGCGAACCCGAACTGGGCGATCGCGTCGACCCCGAACTCCCGCTCGCGCGCGTCCTCGCTCACGCACAGCCGGGACAGGGCCTCGTAGGTCTCGTCGTCGGCCCGCCGGCCGAGCGAGTCGGCCACGATCCACCAGGTCTCGGCGTCCTCGTCGACGTCGCGGTGGGCGACGGCCCTGGCGACGAGCTGATCGACCGGCGTGTGGACGCCCGCCGCGTCCTCCAGGACGGTCGCCACGGCGGCGTGGCCCCGCTGGGCCTGCACCTGCTCGGTCTGCGAGCCGTCGGGGGAGCGGCCGGCCACGGTGACCAGCTCGGTGCCGTCCTTGGCGTACTGGCGGCCGACGACGTACTCCCAGCCCTCCTGGGCGATCTGGTCGAGCAGCGCGGACTCCAGGTGCACGCCCACCCAGTCGGTCGCGATGTCGAGCGGGCTGTCGCCGTCGCCGTCGAACTTCTCGTGGTCGGCGCCCGCCTCCAGCAGCGTCTGGACCACGCCCAGCGCCCCGCGCCTGGCCGCCAGCGTGAGCGGCGTGTCGCCGTCGTCGTTGGCCGCGTCGACCTCGGCCCCGGCCTCGATCAGCACGCCCGCGGTCGCGGCGTGGCCGTTGGCGGCGGCCCAGAGCAGCGCCGTCCAGCCGCCGGCCTCGCGGCCGTTGACGTCGGCCCCGGCCGCCAGCAGCGCCTCGGCGACCTCGACGCGGTCCCAGGCGGCGGCCGCGCAGAGCGGCAGCCCGGCCTCCTCGCCCTCGCTGGCCTTGTTGGGGTCGGCGCCGCCGGTGAGCAGCTTGCCCACGGTCTCGGTCTCGCCGTTCAACGCCGCGCGATAGAGCTGTTCCTCATGCATGACAGGACCCTAGCGTCTTCGCAGCCCTCGGTCGCCGGAGCACGCTGAGGGCCGGTCTGGAGGCCCCGGAACCCATCCAAGGGTGTACGGATGTTCCTCCCTGGGGAGGAGCCCCAACCGGCCCAAGACGCGATATGTTGCGTCTATGACAGATCCGGGTGAGGTGCGCGCGTCGGACGCCGAGCGCGAGGCCGTCGTGGAACAGCTCCGTGTCGCCTCGGTCGAGGGCCGGCTCACGCTCGCCGAGCTGACCGACCGCACCGAGGCCGCCTACACCGCGACCACGCACGCCGAGCTCGCCCTGCTCACCCAGGACCTGCCCGTGGGCGGGGGGCCCGCGCCCACGCCCGCCCCGGCCCGCGAGGGCGGCAAGCGGCGCTGGTTCGTCGGCATCATGGGCGACACCAAGCGGCGCGGCACCTGGCGCATCGACCAGGAGCTCGGCGCGGTCGCCGTCATGGGCGACGTGCTGCTCGACCTGCGCGAGGCCGAGGTGCGCACGGACGTGGTCGACGTCACGGCGGTGTCCGTGATGGGCGACGTCAAGATCATCGTGCCCGACGGCGTGAACGTCGACCTCGACGGCGTCGCCGTGATGGGCGACAAGAAGGTCGACGTGCTGGAGGCGGCCCCCGGCATGAACGTGCCGGTGATCCGGGTGCGCGCCTACGCCGTGATGGGCGACGTCAAGGTGCTCGGCGACTCCCGCGCCCAGCCGGTCAAGCGCGGCCTGGCCGCCTGGCGGGAGCACTGGCGGGCGCTGCACGGCGACGACTGGCGCGAGGTCGGCCGCCAGATGCGCGACGACGCCCGCGAGGTCGGCCGGCAGATCCGCGACGAGCACCGCGCCCTGGAGCGCGAGCGCCGCGACCGCCGCCGCGACTACAGGGGTTACTGAGGCCGTGCAACGCGGGCGGGGGTCTTCGGCGTAGTGATCGGTGAACATCACCGGACAGTGAGGACCCCTCGATGCGGGATCGTGCCGACTTCGAGCGATACGTCGAGCAGCGCTCGGCCCGCCTGCTCAGGACGGCGTACCTGCTGTGCCGCGACTGGGCGACGGCCGAAGACCTGACGCAGACCGCGCTGGCCAGGGCCTGGCTGGCCTGGCGGCGGGTCGGCGCGAACCCCGACCCGTACGTCTACCGCATCCTGACCAACACGCACGCCTCCTGGTGGCGGCGGCGCTGGCGGGGCGAGGTGGCCACGGGCGAGCTCCCGGACCGCCCCCAGGAAGCGGACGACACGGCCGGGCTCGGCACCCGGGACGCGCTCAGGGCCGCCCTGGCCGCGCTCCCGGCCAAGCAGCGGGCCGTGGTCGTGCTGCGGTACTTCGAGGACCTGCCCGACGAGGCCATCGCCGAGATCGTGGGCTGTTCGGTGTCCACCGTACGCAGCCAGGCCAGCCGTGCGCTGGCCAAGCTGCGGCTCGACCCCGCGGCCAGGGCCGCGGCGGAGACGGGGAGCTGACGATGACGGAACAGCGCCTGCATGACCTGCGCGACCTGCTCGAACACGACACCGCCGACGCGCCCCCTGGCGGGGTGCGGCTGGCCGACGTGGACGCCCGCGTCCGCCGCATCCGGCGGCGCCGGGGCCGGGCGGCGGCCTCGGTGGCGGCGGCGGCCCTGACGGTCACGGCCGTCACGGTGCTCACCGTGGACGCCCGGCCCGTTCCCGTGTCCGCCCCCGCCGCCGGGGACGTGTGGGCCGGCGCCCTGGCCCAGCCCGCGCCGACGCGCGCCCAGCCCCGGCCGCCGCTCTTCCACGGCTACACCCAGGGCGGCAGGCGGGAGACGTTCACCTTCGAGTCGAAGGCCGGGAAGGTGTCCTTCGCCCTCACCTGCCCGTCGGGCGGCTACGGGCTGGTCTGGCTCAACGGCGACCTGGTCGCCACCGGCGCGTGCGGGCCCACGGTCCGGCAGCCGCCCGGCTGGTTCGGCGACGCCACGGCCCACGACGGCGTGAACGAGCTGAGCGCCGCCGTGGTGAAGGCCGCGGACGCGGGCACCGGCACGATGACCGCCGAGCGCGCCGACGAACTGCTGGCCTGGACCGCCTCCTACCCCGCCGACTGGCGGCTGACGCTGGTGGACGCCCGCACCCGCGCGTGCCGGCCCGACGTGGTCAGCGTCGATCCGAGGACCGGCGCGATCACGGCCCGGTGCTGAGGGCCCGGTGCTGAGGGCTCAGCCGGCCACGGGCAGGCGCTCGCGCAGGGCCGACTCGTACCGCTCCAGCAGCACGTCCACCAGCTCGGGCGCCGGGCCGAGCACGTCGGCGCAGACGGCCGGGGCGGTGGCCCGGCGGATCCGGTCGGCGAAGAAGCCGGGAGCCAGCAGGTAGGGGGCGACGGCCACGCGCGGCGCGCCCGCCGCCCGCAGCCGCGCGACGGCCTCCCCGGGCGTCGGCCCGGCGGCCGAGGCGTAGGCCGCGGTCACCGTCCACCAGCCGGCGCGCCGCCAGGCGCGGGCCATGCCGGCGATCACCTCGTTGGCCCTGGCGTCGCTCGACCCGGCCGAGACCAGCACGACCGCCGTCTCCGGGTCGCCGGCCGGCACGCCCGCCTCCGCCAAACGCCGCTCCAGCGCCGGCAGCAGCAGCGGGTGCGGCCCGAGCGTCGTGCCGTAGCGGACCCGCAGGCGCGGATCGCGCGCGCGGGCCTCGTTGAGCGCGGCGGGCAGGTCGACCCGGCTGTGGTAGGCCTCGGTGAGCAGCAGCGGCAGCACCACGGCCTCGCTCAGCCCGTCGAGCGCCTGACCCAGCGTGGGCGCGCAGTGGTCGAGGTAGGCCACCCGCACCGGCAGGTCGGGACGCGCCAGGCGCACCCGGTCCAGCAGCGCGGCCACGGTGGCGGCGGCACGCGGGTCGCGCGACCCGTGCGCGACCGCCACCAGTGGCACGCGCCCGGGGGCCGGCCCGTCTGCCAACGGGACGCGGCCCCTGCCGGGGATCACAGGTGAATGCCGCATTCGACCTTCCCCAGCCCTGCCCAGCGGCCGCTGCGCGGGTCCTCGCCCTCGGCGACCTGGCGCGTGCACGGCGCGCAGCCGATCGAGGGGTAGTTGTCGTAGTGCAGGGGGTTGATCAGCACGCCGTTGTCGGCGATGTAGTTGTCGACGTCCTCCTGCGTCCAGGCGGCGATCGGGTTGACCTTCACCATCTGGCGCTTGGCGTCCCACTCGACGACCCTGGTGTCCGTACGGCTGGACGACTCGTCCCGGCGGATGCCGGAGATCCAGGCCAGGTACGGCTCCAGCGCCCGGTTGAGCGGCTCGACCTTGCGCAGGTAGCAGCACAGGTCGGGGTTGCGGCCGAACAGGCGCGGCCCGAGGTCGCGATCCTGCTCCTGGACCGTCCTGGACGGCTTGATGTCGATCACGTTGACGTCATAGACCTGCCGCACGGCGTCACGGGTGCCGATCGTCTCGGCGAAGTGGTAGCCGGTGTCGATGAACAGCACGTCCACGCCCGGTTTGACGCGGCTCACCAGGTCGATGAGCAAGGCGTCGCTCATGGAGGACGTCAGGCACAACCGGTCGCCGAACGTCGCCGCGGCCCACCGGATGATCTCCCGGGCCGGGGCGCCCTCAAGGAACGTGGCGGCGGACTCGACGATGTCCTGCAGGTCGAGGGTGCCACGCTGATCTCGCAGACCCACCTCGATGTCGACGAGCGTCATATCTTCACTCCGATTCCGAGAAACTTCAGCTTGAAGGCGCGGGCGCAGGCGCGGCAGTACCAGCCGCCGTCCCCCTCGTAGGGCTCCAGGTCCTCGTCACCGCAGTAGGGGCAGTGGAAGGGGACCGCTCGCGTGGTCATTTCAGGTCCGCCTCGTCCGCGCGCTGCACCCAGTCGGCGAAGGACTCGCCTTCCTTCTTCTGGGCGTCGTAGTTGCTCACCACGCGCTCGACGTAGTCGGGCAGGGCCTTGGCGGTGGTCTTCAGGCCGCGCACCTTGCGGCCGAAGCCGGAGTTCACGCCGAGCGAGCCGCCCAGGTGGATCTGGTAGCCCTCGACCTGGTCGCCGTTCTCGTCCACGACGAGCTGGCCCTTCAGGCCGATGTCGGCGACCTGGATGCGGGCGCAGGAGTTGGGGCAGCCGTTGACGTTGATGGTGAGCGGCTGCTCGAAGTCGGGCAGCCGCCGCTCCAGCTCGTCGATCAGGTTCGCGGCGGTGGCCTTGGTCTCGACGATGGCGAGCTTGCAGTACTCGATGCCGGTGCAGGCCATCGTCTGGCGGCGGAACGTGGAGGGGTTGACCTGGAGGTCGTTGGCCTCCAGCTCGGCGACGATGGACTCCACCCGGTCCGGCGCGACGTCGAGGACGACCATCTTCTGCTCGACGGTGGTGCGCACCCGGCCGGAGCCGTGCCGCTCGGCGATGTCGGCGATCACGTGGAGCTTGTCGCCGTCGAGACGGCCCACCTTGGGCGCGAAGCCCACGTAGAAGTTGCCGTCCTTCTGCGGGTGGACGCCCACGTGGTCGCGGCGGCTGCCGCGCGGCAGGGCGGGCGCCGGGCCGTCGGGCAGGCTCTCCTTGACGTACTCGGTCTCCAGCACCTCGCGGAACTTCTCCACGCCCCAGTCGTTGACCAGGAACTTCAGCCGGGCCCTGTGCCGCAGCCGCCGGTAGCCGTAGTCGCGGAAGATGCCGATCACGCCCGCGTACACGTCGTCGACGCGGTCGGGGCTGACGAAGACGCCGAGGCGCTTGGCCAGCATCGGGTTGGTGGACAGGCCGCCGCCGACCCACAGGTCGTAGCCCGCCTCGCCGTGCTCGTTGACGACGCCGACGAAGGCGACGTCGTTGATCTCGTGCACCGTGCAGTGGGCCGGGCAGCCGCTCAGCGCGCTCTTGAACTTGCGCGGCAGGTTGGAGTACTCGGGGTTGCCGATGAACTGCCGGTTGATCGAGTGGATGTCGTCGGTGGCGTCCAGCACCTCCTCGGCGTCGATGCCGGCCAGCGGGCAGCCCAGGATCACCCGCGGGGTGTCGCCGCACGCCTCGGTGGTGGACAGGCCGACGGCCTCCAGGCGCTCCCAGATGTCGGGCACCGACTCGATCTCGATCCAGTGGAGCTGGATGTTCTGCCGGTCGGTGAGGTCGGCCGTGCCGCGCGCGTACTCGTTGGCGATGTCGGCGATCGTGCGGAGCTGGCGCAGGTCGAGCTGGCCGCCGTCGATGCGCACGCGGAGCATGAAGTAGCGGTCGTCGAGCTCCTCCGGCTCCAGGACCGCGGTCTTGCCGCCGTCGATGCCGGGCTTGCGCTGGGTGTAGAGGCCGTACCAGCGCATCCGCCCGCGCAGGTCGGCGGGGTCGATCGAGTCGAAGCCGCGCTTGGCGTAGACGTCGATGATGCGCTGGCGGACGTTGAGCCCGTCGTCGTTCTTCTTGTTCTCTTCGTTCTTGTTCAGCGGTTCCCGGTAACCGAGGGCCCATTGGCCCTCGCCGCGCGGGCGCTTGTGATGCCGGCTGGCAGGGGTGCTCATTGCGCGTCCTTCGTTTTGTGGGCGCGCGCAGCGTTCCTCCTGCCTCGTCATCGAGTGCAGGGGTTCAGGTGAATGCGACGCGCTCTGCGGTAAAGAAGATGAGTTAGCGGGCGTCGCAACAGATGGCACTGCGGACACGCTGAAGGTCGACGTGGCGTCGACCGACGAGCATGGGGTCCGCTGGCATACCTTGAAGATACTCCGGAGATCCCGGATGTCCAAGATGGGGTCCAGAGTCTGGACTCCGCGGGCCCCTACCCTTGGCGCGGCCAGTCGAGCGGCGACTCCTGCGGCCGCTCCTCGCTCTGGTGCTGGCAGTCGCACCAGGAGCCGCCGCGGCAGTCGTCGTGACGCTTGTCCTTGCAGCTCTCGCAGATCACGTCTCGATTATTCTCCCAGAACGTTGTTCGGGTTAGGCTGGCGCGCGTGGACCTCATGGCCGGACTGCTGGCCGACCTCCGGGCCGAGAGCGATTCCCTGGAGGCGCTGCTGGCGCCGCTGCGCCCCGCCGACTGGGAGACGCCCACGCCCGCCGCGGGCTGGGCGGTGCGCGACCAGGTGAGCCACCTGGCCTGGTTCGACGACGCCGCCGTGGTGTCGGTCACGGACCCCGACGGTTTCCGTGCCCTGGCCGCGCGGGCCGGCTCGGTGGACGAGCTCGCCGAGGCCGCGCGCGGCCTGCCGCCGGGGGAGCTGCACGCCTGGTTCCGCGCGTCCCGCGCCCGGTCGCTGGAGGCGTTCGCGACGCTCGGCGCGCGCGTGCGGGTGCCGTGGTTCGGGCCGGCGATGTCGGGGGCGTCCTTCGTCACCGCGCGACTGATGGAGACCTGGGCCCACGGCCAGGACGTGGCCGACGCGCTCGGCGTCGCCCGGGAGTCCACCGAACGGCTGCGGCACGTGGCCCTGCTCGGCGTCCGCGCCCGGCCCTACAGCTTCGCCGCCCGCGGCCTGCCCGAGCCCGCCGGACCGGTACGCGTCGAGCTCACCACCCCCGGCGGCGACCTGTGGACCGCCGGCCCCGTGGACGCGCCCGCCGCCGTGCGCGGCCCGATGCTCGACTTCTGCCTGCTCGTCACCCAGCGCGTGCACCTGTCGGACACCGCCCTGGAGCCGGCCGGCGAGCCCGCCCGCGCCTGGCTGGAGATCGCCCAGGCGTTCGCCGGGCCGCCGGGGAGCGGGCGGCCGCCCAGGTCAGGGTAAGTTCAGGGTCGTACCGGATGACGTCGGCGGCACGGCCGGTGACATCCTGTGAGCATGCGGACCATTCTGAACGTCATCTGGCTCGTGTTCGCCGGCATCTGGCTGGCGATCGGCTACGCCGTGGCCGGGATCATCTGCTGCATCCTCATCGTCACCATCCCGTTCGGCATCGCCTCGTTCAGGATCGCCGCCTACGCTCTGTGGCCGTTCGGCCGTACGGTCGTGCGCGATCCCGACGCCGGCGTCTTCTCCCTCATCGGCAACGTCATCTGGTGCGTGGTCGCGGGCATCTGGCTGGCGATCGGGCACGTCATCACCTCGATCCCCCTGTTCATCTCCATCATCGGCATCCCCATGGGCATCGCCAACCTCAAGCTGATCCCCGTCTCCCTCCTCCCGCTGGGCGCGCGCATCGTGGACAACGACTAGGGCAGGAGCCGGGACGTAAGCTGTCCCGGAGAGTCACTGCGAAATACCGTTGGGTGCCATGACGTCCACCAATGCGCCTTCCCGGTCAAGGAGGCGGCTCGCCTCGAACGCCCGGGCCAGGCTGAACTGGGTGCTCGACACCAAGTCGTGGGCGATCGTGCGCGCGGCCACGAACGCCGGTGTCAACTACCGGGTCACCGGCCTGGCCGGCGAGGCCGCGTTCTTCGCGCTGCTGTCGCTGCCGCCGTTCGTGCTGGGCCTGATCGGCGTGCTGGGCAAGCTCGGCACCTGGCTCGGCGGCGGCGTCGTCACCGAGGTCAAGAGCTGGGTGATCGAGCAGGCCGGGCTGCTGTTCACCGACGACGCCGTCAAGAAGGTCATCAACCCGCTCATCACCGACGTGCTCAGGGACGACGCCAACAAGGTGTCCATCATCTCGCTGGGCTTCCTGCTGTCGCTGTGGTCGGGCTCGCGGGCGCTCTACGTCTACGTCGACCTCATCTCGGTCGCGTACGGGCTGGGGGAGGAGCGCGGCATCATCCGCACCCGGCTGATGTCGTTCGGCCTCTACGTCGTCGGCCTGATCATCGGCATCATCGTCATGCCGATCCTGGTCATCGGCCCCACCCTGCTCAAGGACGCCCTCCCCGGCGAGTACGGCATCCTCATCGACATCCTCTACTGGCCCGTCGTGATCAGCGGCTCGGTGCTGTTCCTGACCGTGCTCTACCACGTCAGCGTGCCGGTGCGGACGAAGTGGTACCGGGAGCTGCCCGGCGCGATCCTGGCCCTGTTCCTGTGGATCGTGTGCGCCGCCGTGCTGCGGGCGGTGCTGGCGGCCTGGTTCTCGCCGGTGTCGGTCTACGGCTCCCTGGCCGCCCCGATCGCGCTGCTGCTGTGGCTGTACATCACCGCCCTGGCCGTGCTCATCGGAGCCATCCTCAACGCCGAGGTCGACCGGCTCTGGCCGGGTGTGAGCCGGACCAAGTAGCGGGACGAGCGGCCGGTTGCGCATCCGCTATCGTCTAGGGCGACGCGACTGGCGCATTCGGTGGGATCGACCACCAGGGAGCGAATCAACCGGGAGCGGAGGCCGAGCGCCTGGGTCTTCGCCAATTGTCAATGATGACAGGGGAGTCATGAGTTCTCTTGCTAGCGCCGACCCGCAGCTCGCCGAGCTCATCAAGGCGGAGGAGCGCCGCCAGGCCGACACCGTCAAGCTGATCGCGTCCGAGAACTACGTGTCCAAGGCCGTGCTCGAAGCGACCGGCACGGTGCTGACCAACAAGTACTCCGAGGGCTACGCGGGCAAGCGTTACTACGAGGGCCAGCAGGTCATCGACCAGATCGAGACGCTGGCGATCGAGCGGGCCAAGGCCGTGTTCGGCGTCAACCACGCCAACGTCCAGCCGTACTCGGGCTCGCCCGCCAACCTGGCCGTCTACCTGGCCTTCCTGCAGCCCGGCGACACCGTGCTCGGCATGGGCCTGCCGTTCGGCGGCCACCTGACCCACGGCTGGTCGGTCTCGGCCACCGGCAAGTGGTTCAACCCGGTCCGTTACGGCGTGCGCCGCGACACCGGCCGCGTCGACCTCGACGAGGTCCGCGAGCTGGCCCTGGAGCACCGGCCGAAGCTGATCTTCTGCGGCGGCACCGCGATCCCGCGCACGATCGACTTCGAGGGCTTCGCCTCCATCGCCCGCGAGGTCGGCGCCGTGCTCGCGGCCGACATCGCGCACATCGCCGGCCTGGTCGCGGGCGGCGCCCACCCGTCGCCGGTGGGCCACGCCGACGTGATCTCCACGACCACCCACAAGACGCTGCGCGGCCCGCGCGGCGCCATGCTCATGGCCACCAGCGACGAGCACGCCACCGCGCTCAACAAGGCCGTCTTCCCCGGCCTCCAGGGCGGCCCCCACAACCACACCACCGCCGCCATCGCCGTCGCGCTGCACGAGGCCGCCCAGCCGTCCTTCCGCGACTACGCCCACCAGGTCGTCGCCAACGCCAAGGCGCTGGCCGAGGAGCTGTCCAGCCGGGGCTTCGACCTGGTCTCCGGCGGCACCGACAACCACCTGATCCTGCTCGACCTGACGCCCAAGGGCATCGGCGGCAAGCCCGCCGCCCAGGCGCTCGACCGGGCCGGTCTGGAGACCAACTACAACGCGGTGCCGTTCGACACCCGCAAGCCGTTCGACCCGTCGGGCATCCGCATCGGCACCCCGTCGGTCACCTCGCGCGGCATGGGCGAGGCCGAGATGCGGCAGATCGGCGCCTGGATGGACGAGGTCGTCACGGCCCTGGCCAAGGGCGACGCCGAGGACGTCATCACCCGCGTCCACCACGAGGTCAGCGAGCTGACCGCCCAGTTCCCGGCCCCCGGCCTGTCCTGATCCGGCGGCCCGCCCGTCCGGCCCGTCCCGCCCGTCGTGGCGGGCGGCCGGACGGTCAGTGCCGGACCGTCACCACGATCTTGCCGAACTGCGCGTTCGACTCCAGGTGCCGGTGGGCCCGCACGATCTCCTCCAGGTCGAACGTGCGGTCCACCACCGCCCGGAAGGCCCCCGAGCGCAGCCCCGACGCCACGAACGCCGCCGCCCGCCGCAGCCGCTCGGGCACCCGCGTCGTCTCGTGCATCGTGTACGTCCGCATGTTCAGCGCCGGCATGCCGAGGTCGATCCCCGGATAGGGCGTCGGCTCGCCGCTCAGCGCGCCGTACACCAGCAGCAGCCCCTCGGGGGCGACCACCCTGGCCAGGTCCGTCACGCCCGGCCCGGCCACGGCGTCGAAGACGAACTCCGCGCCGCGCCCGCCCGTGGCCGCCAGCACCCGCTCGGTCACGTCCTCCTCCCCGGTGACGATCACCTCGGCCGCGCCCTCCTTCAGCAGGGCCTCCTTCTTGGCCGCGGTGCGGGTGAGCGCGATCGGCGTGGCGCCCATGCGGTCGGCGACCCGGATGGCGGCCAGGCCCACGCTGCTGGAGGCGGCGTTCAGCACCACCGTGTCCCCGGGACGCATCCCGCCCACCTCCACCAGCGCGCCGTAGGCCGTCACGTACGGCATCCACACGGCCGCGCCCTCCACCGGGCCCACCCCCTCCGGACGGGGCAGCACCGCCGCCGCCGGCACGACCGCCCGCCCGGCGTACACGCCGTAGTCGTTCTGCGAGAACGCCGGGACCGTGCTCACCGGCTGCCCGGCCCGCAACCCGGTGACGCCCGCGCCCACCGCCTCGACCACCCCGGCGGCCTCGGTGCCCAGCCGGGCGGGGAAACTCCGTACGGGCTCGATGTAGTGGCCGCTGCGGAACAGCGCCTCGGCCCGGTTGAGGCCGATCGCGTCCACCCGGATGCGCACCTCGCCGGGCCCCGGCTCGCCGGCCGCCACGTCCGCCAGCTCCAGCACCTCGGGCCCGCCGAGCTCGTGGAACAGCACCGTCCTGGTCATCACATCGTCCTTCCGCGTCAGAGGCCGCCATTCAACCGCCGAAGTACGACTGCCGTCAAACTTCGATGAATGTCGTACTATGGACCCATGGACGCCGACCGCACCCCGGACCACCCCGACCTGCGCGAAGTCACCCTGCAACGGGTTCTCGAAGCCCTCGTCGACCCGGTCCGGCGCAGCATCGTCACCCAGCTCGCCAGCGCCTCCGGCGACATCAGCTGCGGCGGGTTCGACATCTCGGTGAGCAAGTCCACCGCCACCCACCACTTCCGGGTGCTGCGCGAGGCCGGCCTCATCCGGCAGCACTACGCCGGCACCTCCCGCCTGAACACCCTGCGCAGGGCCGAGTTCGACCAGGCGTTCCCCGGCCTGCTAGACGCCGTCGTCACCGCCGACCGCGCGTCCGCCTGAACGCGGTGAGGCCCTCCCGCCCGCGGCGGAAGGGCCTCGCGCGGGTCCGCGACCTCAGGTCCTGACGGTGAGCAGGGTCGTGCCCGTCCTGGTGACCACCTCGAAGCGGTCGATCTCCGCCAGCGGCGTCGCGCTGCCGCCGTGCATGTAGAGCGGGGCCGGCGAGCCCGGCACGCCGTAACCCGGCGCCGGCACCGACCATCCGGTCATCACCCGCCGCTCGCCCGACTTGCCCACCGACACCAGCTCGCACTCCAGCGGCCCCTTCACCCCCGACAGCTTGAGCGCGGCGTGCGTGCCCCAGCCCTTCGACTCCACCACCAGCCCGCCCGACACCCCGCCGACGCCCTTGCCCGCGATCGGCGTGCCGTCGGCGTAGAACTGCTCGGCCGGGCCCATGTGGTCGGCGCGTCCCGCCATCGCCTGCGGCGGGTCGCCGCCGCCGGTGAGCTGCGTGCCGACGGTCAGCCCGCCGGCCACCAGGGCGACCGCCGCGGCCATCCCGAGCAGGAACGTCCCCCTGCGGGCCCGCCGGTCGGCCGCCTTCTTGCGCAGGAGCAGGTCGACCACGCCGGCCTGCCCCTCACGAGGAGGGCCGGCGTCCTCCAGGGGGCCGATGCCGTGCAGCACGCTCGCGACCCCCGCCAGGTCCGACAGCTCGAAGCGGCAGGAGGGGCAGGTGCGCAGGTGGGACTCGAAGGCCAGCCGGTCGTCCTCCTCCAGCAGGCCGAGGGCGTAGGCGCCCACGTCGGTGTGCTCGACTTGCGAGGTCACGCCGTCACCCCCCGCTCCTCCAGCGCGACCCGCAGCGCGCGGACCGCGTAGTAGACCCGCGACTTCACGGTGCCCACCGGGATGCCGAGCGCGGCGGCGGCGTCGTTGACCGACCGGTCCCGCAGGATCGTCTCGTTCAGGATCTCGCGGTGCGCCGGTGACAACGCCTTCAGCGCCTCCGACACGACCACCTGGCGCAGCAGCCCCTCCAGCTCGTCCGGCACCGGCACGCTGTCCAGCGCCCCGTCGCCCGATTCCGGCGGGCGCGCCTCCCTGCGCCGCCGGTCGTCGATCACGATGCGTCTGGCCACCGTGGCGAGCCAGGGCATGAGCGAGACCGAGTCGGGGTCCAGCCGCTCCGCGCTGCGCCAGGCCCGGATCATCGTCTCCTGCACCACGTCTTCCGCCCACTGCCGGTCGCCCGCCGTCAGCCGTACCACGAAGGCCAGCAGCGGCCGGTGGTACTCCCGGTAGAGCGCGGACACGACCACCTCGTCGTCCGGTCGCACCCGCCGCATCAGATGGCGTAGGCGCGGCTTGCCCACCGGGGCCGTCCCCTCGGCCGAGGGCGGGGGATACGTGCTGATCCGCATCATTCCCCTTTCTCGCGTCCGTCGGGAGGGAGTACGCTCGGCCGCCCTGGCGGGGTTCAACGGATCGCCGAACATAATGCGATTGCATCTGCCGGGACAGGGTGGTTAGAGTCGCCTTCGTAACCGATCGAGGAGGTGAGGGCTATGCGGGTCGTTCTGTTCCGCCTGTCGTCCGTCTACCTCCGGGCCCTCGTCTGAGCTGCCCGTTTCCTTCTCGATCAAAGGTTTCACCGTCTTGTCTTATGACCTTTCCCTGCTCGGCTGGACCGATCTGCGTGCCGCCGAGCTCCCTGCTGACACCGTCCCGGCGCGGGTGGCCCGCGTCGACCGCGGCGCCGCCGAGGTGATCGCCGCCGACGGTCAGCACCACGTCCGCTACGGCGCCCGCGTGCGCCGTTCCTCCGCCGACGACCCGGTGGCCCTGCCGTGCGTCGGCGACTGGGTCGCGCTCAGACGGCTGCCCGAAGGCCGGTACGAGCTCGACCAGGTGCTCTCCAGGACCACCGCGTTCATCCGGGGCGGCGTGAGCCGCCACTCGACCGGCGGCCTGTCCGGCGACGGCCAGGGCCAGGTGCTCGCGGCCAACGTCGACGTCGTCTTCGTGGCCGAGCCGTCCATGCACTCGACCGACTTCGCCGACCTCGGCCGCATCGAGCGCCTGGTGGCGCTGGCCTGGGAGTCCGGCGGCACGCCCGTCGTGCTGGTGACCAAGTCCGACCTGTTCGAGGCGGGCCTCGACGAGCTGATGGCCGACGTGCGCGCCGCCGCGCCGGGCGTCGACGTGCACGCCGTCTCCTCGGTGCTGGGGGAGGGGGTCTCGCTGGCCGCCGGCTACCTGCACGGCTCCCGTACGGCGGTCGTGCTCGGGCCTTCCGGCGCGGGCAAGTCCACCCTGGTCAACGCGCTGGCCGAGACCGGCGTGATGGACACCCAGCAAGTGCGCGCGGCCGACGGGCGCGGGCGGCACACCACCGTCCACCGGGAGCTGATCCCGCTGCCCGGCGGCGGCCTGATCATCGACACCCCGGGCATCCGCCGGATCGGCCTCTACGACATCGGCGAGGGCGTCGACCTCGTCTTCGCCGACATCGAGCAGCTGGCCGAGCGGTGCCGCTTCGCCGACTGCGGGCACGTGAGCGAGCCGGGCTGCGCCGTCCTCGACGCCATGGAGAACGGCGAGCTGCCCGAACGCCGGCTGCAGAGTTGGCGAAAGCTGCAGCGCGAGGCCGCCTGGATGGCGTCCCGCACGGATGCGCGGCTGCGCAAGGAGCAGCAGAACAAGTGGAAGATCATCCACAAGGAGATGCGCCGCTCCAGCCGCTACCGCCCCTGACCGTCTTCGGCCGGTTTTCTCGCCTTCCTCCTGGCTGGTGCGGGAGGGAGGCGAGTAGAGCCGGTCGTGCGGGTATGCACAGGTCATGCAGGTGTTCGCGGATCGGGCCGAGGCCGGGGCGTTGCTGGCCGAGCGGCTGCCGGAGGTGCGCGACCCCGTCGTGCTGGCGTTGCCGCGCGGCGGGGTCGCCGTGGCCGTGCCGGTCGTCCGCCGGCTCGGCGGCGAGCTGGACGTGCTCGTCACCCGGAAGATCGGCTACCCGCCCGCTCCCGAGCTGGGCGTGGGGGCGATCGCCGAGGGCGGCGAGCCGGTGTTCGACCTGACGATGCTCGACCGGCTGGGCCTGACGCCCGAGGACCTGGCCGACGTGGTCGAGCGGGAGCGGCACGAGCTGGCCAGGCGGGTGCGGGTCTACCGGGGCGACCGGCCGCTGCCGCCGCTGGCCGGACGTGAGGTGATCGTCGTGGACGACGGCCTGGCCACGGGCGGGACGGCACGGGCCGCCCTGCGCGCGGTGGCCGCGGCCGGCCCCGCCAGGGTGACGCTGGCCGTGCCGGTCGGCGCCGCGGAGACCGTCGAGATGATGCGTGCGGAGGCCGACGAGGTGGTGGTGCTGCTGACCCCGGTCGACTTCAGGGCGGTCGGCCAGTGGTACGAGCACTTCGACCAGCTCACCGACGACGACGTGCTGGACCTCCTGGAGCGGCGGTGACCTTCACCGGACGTCGCCGCTCGTGCCGGTGTCTATGCGGACAGGACCGCCCAGACCAGCTTCCGCGAGCCGCCGGGGGCGAACCAGCCCCACGCGCTGCAGAGCGCGTCGACCAGCCGCAGCCCGCGCCCGAACTCGGCGAACACGTCGGCCGACGCCGCCACCGGGACGGTCTGGCTGTGGTCGGTCACCACGCAGGCCAGCTCGGGCCGGCGGAAGAGCAGCCGGAGCTGCACGGCTCCGCCGCCGTGCCGCATCGCGTTCGTGACCAGCTCGGAGACCACCAGTTGCACGTCGTAGGCGAGGTCGGCGGCGGCCCACGAGGTGAGCGTCTGGTCCACGAACCGCCGGGCCGTCGCCACGCAGGCCGGCTCGAACGCGGTGCGCTCGTGGAAGGGGAACACCGCGTCGCACTCTCCGGCGCGCCCGTCCACCAGAATGGTGGCGAGCCACCCTGGTGGCCCGGAACCGATGGCGGCTTGCGGCCGAGCGTCGAAAGTCGTCATTCTGGCCCCCGAAGCGCGGTCTGGTGATCCAGTGCCCATCTTTACGGGGTGTGGGTAGTGATGCAAGACTTTTCGTGTTTTACCGATGCGAATACCATCTGCACGTGCAGATGATCTAGGAGCGGTCGAGTGAGCGCACAGAGCGCGGAGGGAAAGCTTCTCAGCTACACGCCGGGAAGCCCGACGGTGCTGCGGATCCTGCTGGGTACGCAACTGCGCAGGCTCCGTACCGAGAAGGGTATCTCCCGGGAGGATGCCGGGTACTCCATTCGCGCATCTCATGCGAAGATCAGCCGACTTGAGCTCGGTCAGGTCAGTTTCAAGCAGCGGGACGTCGCCGACCTGCTCACCCTCTACGGCGTCACCGCCCCGGACGACCGTGAGCCGCTGCTCGCCCTGGCCCGGCAGGCCAACGCGCCGGGCTGGTGGCACAAGTACGGCGACCTGCTGCCCGGCTGGTTCGAGGTCTACATCGGGCTGGAGGGGGCCGCCTCGGCCATCCGCACGTTCGAGAACCAGTTCGTCCCCGGCCTGCTGCAGACGCCCGCGTACGCCAAGGCCGTGATCCGGCTCGGCAACGAGAAGGCGCTCGACCCCGAGCTCGACCGCCGCGTCACCCTGCGCACCACCCGGCAGAAGCGCCTGGAGAGCGGGCTCAAGCTGTGGGCCGTGATCGACGAGGCCGTCCTGCGGCGGGGGCTCGGCGGGGCCGGTGTCATGCAGGAGCAGATCCGCCACCTGCTCGACGCCACGGAGGAGCGCAACGTCACCGTCCAGGTGATGCCGTTCGAGAGCGGCGGGCACGCGGCGGCCGGCGGTTCGTTCAGCATCCTGCGCTTCCCCGAGCGCGAGCTGCCCGACGTGGTCTACATGGAGCAGCTCACCAGCGCCCTCTATCTGGACAAGCCGGCCGACTCCGACCACTACATGGAGGTCATGGACCGGCTGAGCATCCAGGCCCTGGAGCCGAAGCAGACCCGGCGCTTTCTGGAACAGCTCATTTCCGGATGAGCTGCTGAAACTCCTGTGATCCACTCCATAGTCGGATTTTTGGTCATCCGGTATATGGAGTCTGTCGTGCTGTCGTATGGTCAGCGCAAACGCGGATGCACGTGCATCCGTAAGATCGCTAGGAGCTTCCCCCATGCACGAGTTCCGGAACGGAACGCCCGCCGGTCACCTCCCCGTCGTGTGGCGCAAGAGCAGGCGAAGCAATCCCAACGGCAACTGCGTCGAGGTCGCGGGCCTGCCCACGGGTGAGATCGCCATGCGCAACTCCCGGTTCCCCGACGGCCCCGCGCTGGTCTACACGCAGGCCGAGATCAGCGCGTTCGTCCTGGGGGCCAAGGACGGCGAGTTCGACGACCTGATCGTCTGAGCACCCGGTCTGATCCCCCCGTCTGATCCTCCGTCTGATCAGCGGGGTCCGTTGTACCAGCGCCACCGGGTCTGACGCGGCCGTCCGGGCAGCTCGCCGCGGCCGGTCGCCCACAGCAGCGTGGCCCAGGGGGCGGTGTCCACGGGGGCGTCGGGGAACAGGCGGGCCAGCACCCGCGAGCACAGGTCGGCGGGCGGCTCCCAGGCCAGCCCCAGCCCCTCGGACACGTCGTGCATATGCACGAGCGTTTCCACCAGGCCCATCGCGGCGGTCGCCGACGCGTCCGCCATGCCGAAGACGTGATGACCGCGCGCCTGCCGCGGCGCGGTGCGGACCATGGCCGACAGCAGCGCGCCGCAGGCCTGGAGCACCTGCAGCAGCCCGGTGGGCCCGGCCGCGCGGTCGGCGTGGATGGTGTTGTTGGGGCCGCCGGGCCTGCGCCGCTCCAGCGCGAACGGCACGTACGTGTCCAGCGGCGGCACGTTGAGCCCGAGCTGGGCGGCGTAGGCGAACAGGTCGTCGGCGAGGTGCTCGACGGTCTCCCAGCAGGTCCACTCCAGTGAGCCCGCCTTCGCCTCCCACGCCTGCGGCGGCGCGTCCCGCAGCGTGTCGACGGCGAGGGCGACGGCCTGGTCGAGGTCGTCCGCGGTCACGAGCGCTGAATCCGGCATGCAGGGCACCTTATCGCCGTCCGCTTCGTGCGCCCGCGTGTAGGGTCGTCACGATCCGAACGTCCGGACGGGAGCCGTACCGCATGACCGACCCCGAAGACCTCACCGCGCGCGCCCGCATCAGGGAGGCGGCGCTGCTGCACTTCGGCGAGCACGGCTTCGAGGGGGCCACGACCCGCGCCATCGCCGGGGCCGCCGGGGTGTCCCCGGGGCTGCTGCGCCACCATTACGGCTCCAAGCAGGCGTTGCGCGAGGCGTGCGACGAACACCTGATCAGGCTCGTCCGGCGGATCGACGACGACGTCCGCGCCGGCGCCGTGCCCGCCGGGCGCAACCCCGTGGCCGCGGCGCTCGACGCGCTGGCGCCCTACCGGCTGTACGTGGCGCGGGCGCTGGCCGAGGGCTGGGCGGCGCCGCTGTTCGACGGCATCGCCGAGCTGAGCGAGCGGTGGCTGGCGGAGCTCGACGAGACCCGCAGCGACGAGCCGTTCGCCGGGCGCAGGGCGCGCGCGACCGTGTCCACGGCCATGTCGCTGTCGGTCGGCGTGCTGCACAAGCACGTCTCCCGCGGCCTCGGCGTGGACGTGTTCAGCCCCGAGGGCGCCCACCTGCTCGCGCTCACCCTGCTCGACCTCTACTCCCACCCCCTGCTGACCCCGGAGGCGGCGGCGGAGCTCCGCGACGCCCTCGGCAAGCCCCCCGGAAGCGGATGATCTAGCCCAGAGAGGCTCTTTCCGGTACGTGCCCGCTCAGGACAGGAAGTCGGTCAGCGTCGGCAGCAGCGCCTCCGGCCGGCCGAGCACGCCGTGGTCCTCGCCGGGCAGCACCACGTGCCGGGCGCCCGGCACGGCGGCGGCGACGGCCCGCACGGCGTCCAGCATCCACTTCGGGGACTGGTCGCCGCCGATCGCCAGGGTGGGCACGGTGATGCCGGACAGCCGCTCGACCGGCAGTGACTGCCCCGGACCGCACACGGCGGCGTCGTAGGCGAGCGTGTGCGCCAGGGTGGTGAACCAGCCCCACACGGGCTCCGACCGCATGCCCGCCACCACCTCGGCGGGCACGTCGGCGCCCTCGGTCAGGAACAGCGCCACGGCCTCGTCGCGGCGATCGCCCTCGACGAGGGCGCGCAGCCGCTCGGCGAAGTCGCCGCCGGGCGCGGTGCGCGCGCCGTCCACGACGTACGGCGGCTCGTAGACGGCCAGGCGGGCGATCGGCAGCCCGTACGCGGCGGCCTCCAGCGCCAGGATGGCGCCGGAGGAGTGGCCGAAGACGCTCGCCGAGCCGCCCGCGTGCTCGATCAGCGCGGCGAGGTCCTCGATCTCGCGCTCGACGGCGTAGGCGGGCGCGTCGCCGCTGCCGCCCCGGCCGCGGCGGTCGTGGGCGATCGCGCGGAAGCCGGGGGCGAGCGCGGCGGCGAGGGCGGCGACGGTGGTGCGGTCGTTGAAGGCGCCGCCCACCAGGATCACCGGGTGGCCCTCGCCGCTGCTCTCGAACGCGATGCGGGTGCCGTCGGCCGAGGTGACGGTCTGAACCGTGGACTGCATGTCGAACTCCTTCTGCGGGCTCTTGTCAGCAGGAGGTCGGAGCCGTCCCACGCTTCTCTACATGCTTCTACCGGAAAATTCGCGGATCGGCCTGAAGGCCGCGCGAGAGCCGGACGGTGATGAACTCGTTGTCGTCGGGACGGCCCGGCGTGCGGCCGCTGGAGAAGGGGAAGTTGTTGTCGTCCAGCAGGCCCAGGGTGCGGTCGTCGAGGACGACGACGTCCTCGATGGTCTGGAACGGGAACCGGAACGTGCCGGGCGTGCCGCCGAGGCCGCGCGGGTCGGCCAGGTCGAGCAGGTCGGCCACCTGCGTCTTGTCCAGGGCGCCGTCGTGGTCGCGGTCGCGCGTGTCGGCCAGGTAGACGCGCTTGACCTTGGCCGCGTCGCCCTGGAGGTTGTCCCGCTCGATGATCAGGAAGCGGTTCGCGTCCACGGCGACGGCGTCGCCGATGGAGTGCGCGGGGTCCTCCAGCCGGTACGTCCACGTGCGCCCGGTGTATGCGCGCTTGCGCAGGTCGAACTCGTTCATCCGCAGAGTGCCCGCCGGGTCGCCGTTCACCGTGCCTTCGAGCAGCGGGTAGAGCCGGCGGCCGTCCACCGACCTGGCCATGCC
Source organism: Nonomuraea sp. NPDC003560 (assembly GCF_042878785.1). Lineage (NCBI taxonomy): Bacteria > Bacillati > Actinomycetota > Actinomycetes > Streptosporangiales > Streptosporangiaceae > Nonomuraea > Nonomuraea sp. NPDC003560. The sequence continues at coordinate 552,024 of NZ_JBIAOF010000001.1, forward strand.
CTCGAAGCCCTTGGAGCTGGCCAGATTGGGCTGGGCGCCGTTCAGCCAGGGGTTCTCGGGGGCCTTGACGCCGGGCAGCTCGATCGGGGCGTCGAGCAGCCGGCCCTTGCGGTCGAAGTGCAGCAGGAAGGGCCCGAACTCGTCGCCGATCCAGTAGGTGCCGTCCGTCGCGCGCACGATCGACTCGACGTCGAAGTCGGAGCCCGTCAGCGTACGGTCCTGGCGGGTCAGGGCGAACGGGACGAGTCCCCGCGGGTCGGTCAGGTTGAAGCCGCCGAGCACCTCGACCGTTTTGGCGGCGAAGTCCGGCTTGACGCGGTGCACGCGCAGGAGGAAGTCGGCGCTGTTGGCCTTGTTGCCGAAGCCGTTGTCGGACAGCACGTCGAAGGTGCCGTCGTGGCGGCGGGCGATGCCGCTGAAGCCCTGCACGGGCTGGCCGGGGAAGGGCGGGGTGACGCCGTTGACCGGCGCGGCGCCGAGGAGGGAGCCCGACGGCTCGCTGCCGGGCACGTAGGTCTGCGCGGGCAGCGCGGCGAAGCCGGTCAGCGTGGCGCGGCCGAACGCGGCGGGTCCGCGGTCCCCGGGCCGGGCGGGGTCGGCCATGGCGGCGGTGGCCGGGGCGGCGAGGGCGAGCGCCAGGGCCGCCGCGCACGTCAGGGTGGTGATGCGTCTCATGGCGGGCACGCTAGAGGCGGCACATGACGGCATTCCGAACATGAGACGACCTTCAGGGACGCTCATGGATTAATCGGACATCATTGCCGGTCCGCCCGAGCCCGGTGACCTGCGCACATTCCCGGACGAAAGGCGCGCGCGACGGGAAACGCGACCGGCCACCCCTGCCCTGGGTCGGGCGGGGGTGGCCGGGCGATGCTTGGTGCGGGATGACGATCTCGGGCCTGATCAGGCAGTTGCCCCGACCGGGTTCGCCAGAGCCTGGACATGGAAGGCCAGGCTCCGGTTCATCGGGACAACTGAGTGATCACGCGATGATCGTTGATGCTGCCGAGGTGTGTCAGGCGGCGGAGATGCCGGCGCTGGCGGCGCGGCGCATGCGACGGCGACGCTCGCTGGCGCGCTCGTCCTCGTTGAGACCGCCCCACGTGCCGTACTTCTCCGGCCGGGACAGCGCGTAGTCTAGGCACTCGTTGCGGACAGGGCACCCGGCGCAGATCGCCTTGGCCTTCCGCTCACGTACGTCACGCTCGGGCTGCCGCTCCCCGTCGGGGCCGAAGAAGAGCACGAGATCCTCACCCCGGCACGCGGCATCATCCTGCCAACCCCAGCTGGGGCGCGGGCGGGCGAGCTGCCGACGTACCTGAGACATGAGAAAACCACCTTCGTGAGAGGTATTTCGGTAATTGAGCCGCATTGGACGCTTTTGGCGTCACTGTTCCAACGCAAGGACGGGCCGTGATGTTCCCTAGTCAGGCGAGGGCGGGCGTGGCGTACCGCACAGGCGTGAGCCTGTCCAGCGAAACCAGCCGGTAGGTGGTGATCGTCTCGGCGCAAGCCGTACCACACGGCGCTGTGAACGCCGATGGCTCAACCACAACCTGGAACCGGACGTCTCCGCAGCGCACGACTGCTTCGGTGACGTCGCCGTCCGACCTGGAGGATTCCACGGCCACTGCGCCGACGGAGCACTCTCCCGTATGGGCTCGGGCAAAATGCTCGACGGCTTGCAATGGCTCAGGGATGCCTGCGCGCCCCCGGAGACGGTCGAGAATGATCTCGCCCGACCGGTACGCGTTAGCCGCTGCCAGTGCAGCAGCCTGAGACATGCTGCCGTAGAAAATTCCGTGTGGCAAGCACACGAGGTTGGCGGCGTAGCGATCGCCGCCAACGTGTGACGTTTCCCACACTCTGTCCGGCAAAGATTCGGCCAGCGACCGAGCGAGGGGTAGTCCAATGCGGGCGCAGCACGCATTGCGCTTGGCGTGCGTGCAGACCAGAAATACCGGCTCGTCTTCAAGTATGCAGGACTCCGGGAGCACTCCGGCCACGAAGGCGTCCAGGTCAAGATCGTCCGGACCTGCGACGACGCCGCCGGCCAACCAGGGGCGGTCGCCCGCCGCGTAGGCCAATAGCACACGGATCCCCTGGTCCCGCTGGCGGGTTCGCTTGCCCGGCCGCCTGATGAGCTGGGGCCTGATACCGCGTTCGAGCGCTCTGCGCACGAGTTCGGAGATTTCTTCAGGAAGTTGCAAGCTTTCCAGGTGGGACGGCCACGGCCCGGCGTACTCGACGAGCAGCCACAGCCTGGCTCCCACGGTGGCGCTGGCCAGGGTGGGCAGGGCTCCCGTGTGGCAGCCCGCCGGATGCTCGCATCCCCTCGCCAACGCCTCCCCCTTCCCGAAGAATTAGGTAAGGATAACCTAACGCATCCGGCGGGTTCGGGGCCGGGGTCACCCGGTGCCGAGCACGTCGCGTGTCGCGGGCAGCGCGCGGTCGCGGTCGGCGGCGACCAGGCCGATCCTGGTCCTGCGGTCCAGCAGGTCGGCCTCGTCGAGCGCGCCCTCGTGCCGGACCGACCAGAGCAGGTCGCCCTTGGTCAGGCCGAGCCCGACCTCCTCGGGGTGGGCCTTGACCAGCTCGTACGCCGCCGCGGCCTCGCTGCCGTACCGCTCGGCCAGCCGGGGCGGCACGCCGTCCGGCTGGGGGCCCGCGCCGACCAGGGGGAGGTGCTTCGTCCGGCTCGGTCCGGCGTTGAGGTCTTTGAGGGAGACCGCCCGGTCGATGGCGTCCTCGGCCATTCGTCGGTATGTGGTGAGTTTGCCCCCGACGACCGTGACCACGCCGCCGTCCGACAGCACCGCGTGCCGGCGCGAGAGGTCCGCCGTGCGGCCGTCCGCGGCCAGGAGCGGCCTCAGGCCCGCGTACGCGCCCGCGACCGCCTCAGGGGTCACCGGAGCCTCCAGAATGCCGTTCAGCACCTCCAGGAGCGCCGTGACGTCCTCGGCGGGCACCTCGGGGACGTCGGGCACCGGCCCGTCCAGCGGCTCGTCGGTCAGTCCGACGTAGACGCGGCCGTCGCCCTGGGGCAGTACGAGCGCGAATCGGTTGCTCTCTCCGGGAATGGGCACGTGCATGCCGGCGATCAGCCCCGGCAGCGTCCCGGCGTCGAGCACGAGATGGCTGCCCCGGGACGGCCGCAGCCGCACCGCCGGGTCGAGCTGCCCGGCCCACACGCCCGTCGCGTTGACCACCGCTCTGGCCCGGATGGTGAACCGCTCGCCGGTCAGCTCGTCGCGCATCTCGGCGCCCTCGTCCGTGAGCCGCAGGGCGCGGCAGCGGGTCAGGACGCGGGCGCCGTGCCCGGCGGCGGTCCTGGCCAGCGCCACGACCAGGCGGACGTCGTCGAGCAGCCGGCCGTCCCACGACAGCAGGCCGCCGCGCAGGCCGTCGCGCGCCAGCACCGGCGCGAGCGTGTGGGCGCGCGCCGCGCCGAGCCGCGTGGGGCCGGGCAGCAGGCGGCGCGGCGTGCGCGCGGCGGTCCGCAGCCCGTCGCCGAGCCGGTAGCCGGTCATCACCAGGGCGGCCTGCCGCGGGGAGACCGCCGGCGTCAGCGGCAGCAGGTACGGATGGGCCTTGACCAGGTGCGGAGCCGTCGTCCTGAGCAGGATGCCGCGCTCGACCGCGCTCTCGTAGGCCACGTCCACCTGGCCCTTGGCCAGGTAGCGCAGCCCGCCGTGGACCATCTTGGAGCTCCACCTCGACGTGCCGAAGGCCAGGTCGTGCGCGTCGACCGCCGCTACGCTCAACCCGCGGGAGGCGGCGTCGAGGGCCGCGCCGGCTCCCGTCGCGCCGAGCCCCACCACCAGCACGTCCAGCCGCCCGTCGGCGACCACGCCCAGTTCGTACGTCCTTCTGCGGGCGTTCAGCGAGCTATCCAAGGTAGGCCTCCAGCAGGGCGGCGAGTTCGGCGTCCAGGTCGTCGAGCGTCACGGGGTCGAGCATCGTGGGGGCCGACAGCAGGAACGACTGGGCGACCAGCAGCACGGCCCGCGCCCTGGCCGGCCCGCCGACGGCCGGCTCCAGCAGGGCCAGCACCGCCTCGTGGCTGGCCCCCCGCCGGTCCAGCAGGTACGGCAGCAGCAGCTCGGGGTCCGCCTCCACGATCTTGCGCCAGAGCGGGTGCCCGCGCAGCCCGCGCACGCCCGCCACGATCGCGGGCACCGGATCGGACAGGTCGAGCCCCGACACGACCGCGACCCACTCCCGCGTCATCAGGTCGGCGACCAGCGAGCGCACGTCCGGCCAGCGGCGGTAGATCGTCATCCGCGACACGCCCGCCCGCCTGGCCACGTCCGTGAGCGTGGTCCTGCGCACGCCGTAGGCCAGCACGCACGCGCGGGCCGCGTCCAGCACACCCTCATTGTGACGGTTCGACGTCATGTGTCACAGTGTATGCGTGACCGGTGAACCCATGCTGTGGAGTGGCTGGGGCGACCCCGCCAAGGCCCGCGAGCTGCCCGAACAGATCCGCAAGCTGCTGCACGACCTGCTCGGCGTGCGCGCGCCCGAGACCCCGGCCGCCGCCATCGAGGAGGTCCGGCTGCCCCCGGTCGCGCTGCCCGAGCCGGTGCTGGCCGCGCTCGCGGCCGTCACCGGGCCCGCGCACGTGCTGACCTCCCACGAGGCCAGGCTGCGGCACACGCGCGGCAAGTCCACGCCCGACCTGCTGCGGATGCGCGCGGGAGACGGCTCCGACGCCCCCGACGCGGTCGTGCTGCCCGGCTCGCACGAGGAGGTGGCGGAGCTGCTGCGGCTGTGCGCGGCCGAGCGGATCGCGGTCGTGCCGTTCGGCGGCGGCACCTCCGTCGTCGGCGGGCTCGTGGCCGCGCGGGCCGGCTTCACCGGTGTGATCGCGCTCGACCTGGGCCGGCTCGACCGGCTGCGCTCGGTCGACGCCGAGTCGATGGTGGCCGACTTCGAGCCGGGCGTGCGCGCCCCCGAGGCCGAGCGGCTGCTCGCCGAGCACGGCCTCACGCTGGGGCACTTCCCCCAGTCCTTCGAGTACGCCACGCTCGGCGGCTTCGCCGCGGCCCGCTCCAGCGGCCAGGCCTCGGCCGGGTACGGGCGCTTCGACGACATGGTCGTCGGCCTCACCCTGGCGACGCCGTCCGGGACGCTGGAGCTGGGCCGCGCGCCCAAGTCCGCGGCCGGGCCCGACCTGCGCCAGCTCGTCCTGGGCTCGGAGGGGGCGTTCGGCGTCATCACGTCGCTGCGCCTGCGGGTGCGCAGGCGGCCGGCCGAGCGCCGTTATGAGGGCTGGCGGTTCGAGTCGTTCCGAGCGGGGACGGCCGCCGTGCGGTCACTCGCCCAGGAAGGACCGCTTCCCACCGTGCTGCGGCTCTCCGACGAGACCGAGACCATGATCGGGCTGGCCGGGCCGGACGCGATCGGCGGCGGTGGCTCCGGCTGCCTGGTGATCCTCGGCGTCGAGGGTGACTGGATCGGCCACCGGCACGCCGCGGCCGCCGCGGTCCTGGCCCGGCACGGCGGCGAGCCGCTGGGGCCCGAGCCCGGCCAGGCGTGGGAGCACGGCCGCTTCTCCGCGCCGTACCTGCGCGACTCGCTGCTCGGCGCGGGCGCCACCGTGGAGACCCTGGAGACGGCCGGGTTCTGGTCGAACCTGCCGCGCCTGTACGACGCCGTCCGGCTGGCCCTGCTCGGCGCGCTCGGCTCGCCGCTGGTCATGTGCCACGTCTCGCACGTGTACGAGACCGGCGCCTCGCTGTACTTCACCGTCGTGACCCCGCAGCAGGGCGACCCGGTCGAGCAGTGGGAGCGGGCCAAGGAGGCGGTGAACGCGGCGATCGTCGAGGCCGGCGGGACGATCTCGCACCACCACGGGGTGGGCCGCGACCACCGGGACGCCTACGGCGCGGAGCTGGGCCCGCTGGGCGTGGGCGTGCTCCAGGCCGTCAAGGACCGGCTGGACCCGGCGGGGATCCTCAACCCGGGGGTGCTGGTCCCTCAGTCGCCGCCGGGGATCTGATCGGCCTCCGCCAGCGTCTCGGCGGCGTCGCTGTAGCGGTGGAGGGCCTCGTACGCCTCGGCCAGCCGGTAGAGGGAGACCGCGAGGTGGCCGCCGTCCAGCCCGCGGCTGAGCGCCACGGCCTCCTGCGCCATGGGCAGCGCCTCGGTGGCGCGGGAGCGGTCGAGCAGCATCCTGGCCGTGGTGCGCAGGCAGTGGGCCAGCAGGCCGGTGTGCTCGGCGGGGGAGCGGGCGGCCAGCGCCCGGCTCTGGGCGACGGCCTCGAGCGCCCGGTCGACGCCCCGGCCGCCCCGGCGGGGGAGGGTGAGGGCGTAGGCGAGTAACGCCTGCACGGCCGCCGCGTCGGGGCTGCCCATCCGGGTCGCGTCGTCCGGGCCGTTCCGGTTCATGGGAGCCCACCTCCGCGTCCCAAGGGCTTGCTTGGGGACGTGAGGTTACACCATGCCGCACCATCTGTGTTTCCGGGAGTACGGAGCGTGGGGTGTGCGCGAATGGTGGATGCCGGTAAAGATGTGGTCATGGTGGAAGTCGCGGCCGAGCGCGGGAAGCAGCATTCGTCACGGGTGTCGAAGGCGGGGGCCGGCTGGGCCTGCGCAGAACCGGGGGCGTTCGCCCAGCTCAGACCGGACAAGGGTGGATTCACCTGGCTGAATTTAGGCACGCTCTGGTTGTCCAGGAACGAGATCCTGGCGACCTTGTTCGGTGATCCTTCGGGGGAGGTGCGGAAACGGTGGATCGCGGCTCAGGAAGCCCGCGGTATAGATCCGGAATTTCGCATCAAGCCCGGCGTCGGGGGAAATTTCAATTTCCTGATTCTGGGCGACACCGGCGAGGGCGACGCCTCCCAGTACGCCGTCGTCCCCGGGATGCTGAAGCTCGGGCAGGACACCTCGTTCGCGGTCATCGCCAGCGACGTCATCTACCCGACGGGGTCGGGCAACGAGTACGGGAACAAGTTCTTCCGCCCGTACAAGGACTACCAGGCGCCGATCTACGCGATCCCCGGCAACCACGACTGGTACGACGGGCTCGGCGGCTTCATGCGGGTCTTCTGCGACGCCCCGCCGCTCAAGCCGACGCCGGACCGCGGGCTGCGCGGGCTGCTGTGGCGCAAGCCGGAGACGATCGACGAGGGCAGGCTGGCCGAGGCGCGCGAGCTCCGGGGACGGCCGGCCCAGCAGGCCGCGCAGCCGGCGCCGTACTGGGCGATCGAGAGCGACAGCCTGCTGGTCGTGGGCGTGGACACCGGCATCAAGAACGTGATCGACAAGGCCCAGACGGCCTGGCTGCGCCGCGTCTCGCTCGACCCGCGGCCGAAGATCCTGGTGACCGGGAAGCCCATCTACACCGGCAACGTGCACAAGCCGTCACCGCTGGAGGAAGGCGGCACGATCGATGACATCGTGCGCGACCCGGCCCACCGGTACGTCGCGGCCATCGGCGGAGACGTGCACAACTACCAGCGCTATCCGGTCAAGGTGGGCGACCGGGTGATCCAGTACATCGTGACCGGCGGCGGCGGCGCCTTCATGCACGCCACCCACATCATCGGCAGGGTGGACGTCGCCGGCGTGGCCGAGGACGACTTCAAGTGCTACCCGCTGCGCGGCGACTCGCTGTCCTTCTACAGCCAGCTCTACGCCCGCCGCCTGCGGATGAAGTGGCTCTGCCTCACCCCCGACGAGGCGGTGTGCATCATGTCCAGCCAGATCGGCAACCGGCCGGCCCGGCCGGTCGAGGGCGCGGTCACGGTGACCCGGCGGATGCGCTGGGCGGCGCGGCTGCTCGGGGCCTGGCCGTGGCCGTTCAGGCTGCCGGTGGACAAGGTGTTCCACCGCTTCCTGTCGGAGCTGTCCGACTGGGACCAGCCGCCGTTCTTCAAGCAGTTCCTGCACGCGTCGGTCACACCCGGCCGGCTGACCCTGCGCTGTTTCGCCGCCACCGGCTGCCTGGAGCAGGAGCTCCAGCCGCCGCTGGAGGACGAGGTGCACATCGATTTGTCGTAGCCGTTTGGCACCCTTATGTGCGTGTATGTCGTGGTAGCGGGGGAGACAGTGCTGCTCCCCGTCGGAGGAACGGCCCGGCGCGCGGCCGACCCGGCGTCCGCGGTGCGGGAGCTGGAGTCCGGGGGCGGGCCGCGGTGGGTCTGGGCCGACACGCGGGAGACGTACCCTCAGCTGCTGGAGCGGGGCGTGCGGGTCGCCCGCTGCCACGACCTCGCGCTCACCGAGGGGTTGCTGCTCGCCCACGAGGGCCGCTACGGAGAGCCGCGCTCGGCGCGGGCCGCCCACGCCCGGCTGCACGGCCTGCCGGTGCCCGACGACCAGCCGAGCGTGCCCGGCACGCTGTTCGCGCCGGAGCCGCTGGGGGCCGAGGCGGTGGCCGAGGTGCTGGCCGACCAGCTCCGCCGGATCGAGGCGCTGCCCGAGCCCGGCCGCTTCCGGCTGCTGGTCGCCGCCGAGTCCGCGGGCGCGCTGGTCGCGGCCGAGATGTCGCACGAGGGCATGCCCTGGCGCCTGGACGTGCACGACGCGCTGCTCACCGACCTGCTCGGCCCGCGGCCCGTGCACGGCATGCGCCCGGCCAAGCTGCAGGCGCTGGCCGACGAGGTGGCGGCGGCCTTCGGGCGGCCGGTCAACCCCGACTCGGTGCAGCAGCTGGTCAAGGCGTTCAAGGGGGCGGGGGTGGCGCTGAAGACGACCCGGTCGTGGGAGCTGAAGAAGATCGACCATCCCGCCGTCGCGCCGCTGCTGGCCTACAAGGAGCTGGCCCGGCTCTACAGCTTCCACGGCTGGGTGTGGGCCGACCAGTGGGTGCGCGGCGGGCGCTTCCGCCCCGAGTACGTCGTCGGCGGCGTGGTGTCCGGCCGGTGGGCGACCAGCGGCGGCGGCGCGCTGCAGATCCCCAAGGTGATGCGCCGGGTCGTGGTGGCCGACGCGGGATGGACGCTGGTCGTCGCCGACGCGGCCCAGCTGGAGCCGAGGGTGCTGGCCGCGATGGCCGGCGACGGCGGGCTGGCCAGGGCGGCGGGGGAGATCGACCTGTACTCGGCGCTGGCCCAGTCGTTCGGCGGCGAGCGCGGGAACGCCAAGATCGCCATGCTGTCCGCCATGTACGGCGGCACCAGCGGCGACGCCTCCAAGCTGCTGGCCGTCATGCGCCAGCGCTTCCCCAAGGCGTACCAGTTCGTGGAGGACGCGGCCAAGGCCGGGGAGGAGGGGCGGCTGGTGCGGTCGTGGCTCGGGCGGACCAGCCCGCCGCCGTCCGGGCGGTGGAAGGAGCTGGTGTCCGGCCCGGAGGGCGGCCGGGCGGCCCGCGACCGGGGCAGGTTCACCAGGAACTTCGTGGTGCAGGGCACGGCCGCCGAATGGGCCCTGGCGCTGCTGGCGGTGCTGCGCGGGCTGCTGCCCGAGCCCGCCAGGCTGGTGTTCTTCCAGCACGACGAGGTCATGGTGCACTGCCCGCTGGAGCAGGCCGAGGAGGTCACCGCGGCGGTGACGGCGGCGGCCGCGGAGGCGAGCAGGCTGCTGTTCGGCTCGACCCCGGTGCGCTTCCCGATGGAGACGGTGGCCGTGGGGTGCTACGCCGACGCCAAGTGACCGTTCAGGCCGGTCTGTCGCGGTACCGGGCCGAGACCAGCCAGAGCCCGGCCAGCGTGACCATGACGCCGACGACCAGGCCGAGCACGCCGTAGGACAGGATGCCCACGATGGCGCCCGCGATGATCGTCCCGGTGGCGCCGCAGACGTTCATCAGCAGGTCGGACAGGCCCTGCACGGCGGGCCGCCGGTCGATCGGCACCGACTCGGTGACCAGCGCCGACCCGGCGACCAGCCCGCACGACCAGCCGAGCCCGAGCACGACCAGGGCTGTCGTCACCTGCCACACCCGGTGCCCCGCGGTGCCCGCCAGGACGGCCGCGGCCAGCAGCAGCACCGAACCGAGCACCAAAACCGGCACCTTGCCCGCCCGGTCGGCCAGCCAGCCGACGACCGGCGAGAGCATGTACATGCCGGCGATGTGCAGGCTGATCACCAGGCCGATGACGTTCAGGTTCGAGCCGTCGTGGTGGAGCTTCACGGGCGTCATCGACATGATCGAGACCATCGCGGTGTGGGCCACCGCGATCATGACGAGCGCGCGGCGGGCCATGGGGGTCTCGCGCAGCGTGCGCAGGCCCGTCCTGATCGTGCGGTGGCGGCCGGGGCCGGGCTCGGGGGCGCCGTCCAGCTCGCGGGCCAGCTTGAGCGGGTCCGGGCGCAGGCCGCCGATGATGATCACCAGCGCCACGGCGAACGCCAGCGCCGCGAACGCGAACGGCCCCGCCTTGGCCGCCAGCCCGGCCTCGATCCCGATCCGGTCGGCGGGCTCGGCCAGGTTGGGCCCGGCGACCGAGCCGACGGTCGAGGCCCACACCACCAGCGACAGGTGCCGGGCCGAGTGGCCCTGAGGCGACAGGTCGGTGGCCGAGTAGCGGGCCGCCAGGCTGCCCGCGCTGCCGCCGCCGACCAGCACCAGCCCGGCCAGCAGCAGCGGCCAGTTGCCCAGGCTGATCGCGGCCACCGAGAGCGCGCAGCCCGCCAGCGCCGCCAGGTAGGTCAGCGACAGGCCCACCCGGCGGCCCCCCAGGCTCGACAGCCGCGCGGTCGGCAGCGCGAGCAGCGCCGCCCCGAGCACGGTCGCGGTTCCGGCGAACCCGCTGATCACGGTCGAGCCGGACAGCTCGTCCACGACCACCGAGCTGAGCGCCAGGCCGACGGCCACCCCGACGCCGCCGACGATCTGCGCGGCGGACAGGACGACCAGGGTTCGACGCTGGACGCTGACGAGGTCAGGCAGGGAGACGGGGGGTTTCGTGGGGGCGCTGGTCACCTGTGAAGTCTCGCATAGCCCCCGACATCCCCCCAAAGAGGACAGGCATCCATTTCTATTGGGAAAGGTGCCTTTTTCAGAGGATGGTGACGGAATCCCCCACCGTGATCGTGCCGGGGGCGTCCGGGATCAGGTTGATGCCGAACCAGACCTTGCCGTCCCACTTGCGGTGGCGGGACAGCGTCCTGATGGGCTCCTTGCCCTTGGTGTACGTCGCGGTGTCGATCGTGGTCAGCACGCAGCGGTCGCAGCCCTTGGTCACCCGGAAGGCGACCGCGCCGATGCGCAGCCGCTTCCACTCGTCCTCGGCGAACGGCCGCTCCACGCCGTCGATCACCACGCTGGGCCGGAAGCGGTGCATGGGCAGCGGCTCGGGGACCTCCTCGCCGCGTTCGGCCGCCGTCTCGGCGATCCAGTCGTTGAGCCGGCCGAGTGAGGCGGTCGTGGTCAGCAGCAGGGGGTAGCCGTCGGCCAGGCTCACCCGGTCGCCGGGCAGGCCGTACTCGGGGTTGACGGGACGCCGGGCCGGGTCGTCGAGCCAGGCCAGCCGCGCCGGGCGGCCGATCAGGTCCGACAGCCAGCGCGCCGCGTCGTCGCCGCAGTCGGTGAGCTCGACGGGCGTGCGCCAGACGTCCACGGTGGTCATGGCGGAAGTCGGGGTGACCCGCAGCGGGGGCGCGTGCGGGCCGGTCAGGGTGAGGGTGTCGCCGTCGAGCTGGGCCACGCAGGCCAGCAGCCTGGGGTGCTCGCGGGCGGTCAGCATGCCGCCCTGGCCGTCGGTCACCAGGTAACGCCGGTCGCCGGCCAGCCCCCACGGCTGCACTTCGGCCTCATGGACGTCGTGCCCGGCGGTGGACTTGACGGGATAGAAGTGGATGCTCGCCAGTTCCATGGCCAGGACCGTACCTCACGCCCTCGGGACGGCTTCGGCCCGGTGGGCCGCGGCGACCGGCTCCCGGCCCGGACGGGCCGACAGGGCCACCACGCCCAGCGCCGCCGCGCCGAGCACGGCGCCGATCCAGCCGACGGACGGGTATCCGGCGCCCGCCCCGATCGCCAGCCCGCCGAGCCACGGGCCGACGGTGATGCCGACGTTGAAGGCGCAGACGTTCATCGCGGCGGCCATCGTGGGGGCGTCCTTGGCCAGGGTGAAGACGCGGGTGTTCAGCGTCGGGTTGGTGGCGAAGCCGAACCCGCCGAGCAACAGGACCAGCGGCACGGCCAGCACCGCGACCGGCGCGGCCAGAGCCAGCAGGACCGAGGTCACGACCAGCCCGGCGATGCCCGCGTACAGGGTCGCGAAGGGGCGCGTGTCGGCGGTGCGCCCGCCGATCGTGATGCCGATCACCGCGCCGACGCCGTACAGCGCCAGGACGGCGGGCACCCAGGCGGCCCGCAGGCCGGTCGTGTCCACGAGCATCGCGCTCAGGTAGCTGAAGGAGACCAGCAGGCCGCCGGTCGCCAGGGCGGTGGTGGCGAAGGCGAGCCACAGGCGCGGGCTCAGCATCGAGCGCAGCTGCTCGGCGACGCCCGGCGCGGCCTCCCGCTCGGGACGGCCGCCGGGGATCGTGGCCAGCACGCCCAGGGCCGCCAGCGCCGACAGCGCGGCCACGGCCCAGAACGCGGCGCGCCAGCCGAGGTGCTGGCCGATGACCGTGCCGAGGGACAGCCCGACGACGGTGGCCACGGTCAGCCCGCCCGCCACGATGCTCATCGCCTTCCCCCGGGCGTTCGGCGGCACCAGGCCGACCGCCGTGGACGCCGCGACCGCCCAGAACCCGGCGTAGACGAAGGCGCCCGCCACGCGGGTGGCGAACAGCAGGCCGTAGCTGGTGGTCAGGGCCCCGGCGACGTGGGTCAGCGCGAAGACCGCCATGAACGTCAGCAGCGCCGTCCGGCGCGGCCAGCGCATCGTCACGACGGCCAGCACCGGCGCCCCCACCAGCATCCCGATCGCGAACGCCGAGATCAGCAGCCCCGCGTCGGGGACGGACACGCCGAGGTCGGCGGCCATCTCCGGCAGCAGTCCGGCCAGCATGAGCTCCGAGGTGCCCTGGGCGAAGATCGCCAGCCCCAGGATGAACACCGCCAACGGCATGAGAACTCCTTCAATTTTAGAACGCTCAGTACAAAATTCGGGCACGAAAATAGATGGAGGCGCAGGAAAGGTCAGAAAGCGGTCAGCGCCGTCGTCGCGATGGATTCGAGCACCGCCCGGCCCGCCCCGCCCCGGGCCGCGACGCGCAGGCCGCTGACCGTGGCCACGACGAAGTGCGCGAGCGCCGGCGCGTCCTTCTCCGCGCCGATCTCGCCGAGGGCCTGCCCGCGCTCGATCGCGCCGCGCATCGCCTCCACCCGCCGCTCGCCGTCGCGGCGCAGCAGGACGGCGATCTCCGGGTCGTGCGGAGCCAGCTCCACCAGGGCGTTGACCACCAGGCAGCCGGCCGGGTCGCCGGCCTCGGGGTCGACCGCCTGCCACAGCACGGTCCTGATCTTCTCCATGGCGGGCCGGTCGGAGGCCATGAGCTCGATCAGCGCGGACGTGCGCTCCTCCTGGTAGCGGCGCAGGGCCCGCTCGTAGAGGTCGCGCTTGTTCGCGAAGGTGTTGTAGATGCTGCTGCGGCCGAGGCCGGTGGCCTCGCACAGGTCCTGGGTCGAGGTGCCTTCGTAGCCCGCGTCCCAGAACGCGCGCATGGCGGCCTCGACGGCGCGGTCCTCCTCGAACGTCCGTGGTCGTGCCATGACGAGCACGCTAGCACGTTTTGGAATGATCAGTGCAATATGGGTCAGGTGGTCTGGCGGAAGGTGTCCAGGAACGTCTTGCGGACCTCGGCCTGGTCGTCCCACTTCAGCTCGGGCATGTCGAACGAGATCGTGAAGGCGGTCTTGTCGTCGAGCGTGACGTACCGGGTCAGGGCGTGCATCGGGACGCCCTCTTTGGAGGTGTAGGTGTACTCCCAGTCGGCGGCCTTCCAGCCGCGGTAGTCGGTGGCCTGGAGCTGCACCTGGATGTAGCCCTCCACGCCGCCGTCGGCCTCGCGCCGGCTCAGCTCGGCGAGCCCGTCCGCCTGAGGGGCGGCCTGCTCGACGACGATCCGGGTGCCGGAGTCCTTGGGGCCGGTGAAGGTGGCCGCGTCCCCCGAGGCGGCCAGCTTCCAGCCGTCCGGGACCGCCGCCGCGAAGCCGGGCGGGGTGTGCTCCTTGTAGCCGTCGGGCACCGGCGACGGCCCGGTCCTGCGCGGCGCCTGGCTGGTGGCGGCGGCCGACTGCGTGCCGGGCGAGACCTGCGGCGGGCCGCCGGACAGGATGACCACGATCGCGCCGATCACCACGGCCACGCCCGCGACCGCACCGGCGATCAGCAACGGCGTGGGCCGGCCGCCGCGCATCCAGGGGCCGTCGCCCTCCTGGACCCTGCGGCGGCTGGTGCCCGCCCGCGAAGAACCGCCGCGCGAGGGGCCGCTGCGCGCCGGCCCGGTCCGGGTGGAGCCGGTGCGCGAGGAACCGGTCCGGGTGGCGTCGGTGCCCGACGGGCCGGAGCGCGACCCGGCGCCGGAGCCGGGCAGGGTCGCCAGGCGGCTGTGGCTGATGTCGTGCGACAGGTCGCGCGAGTGCTCGCGCAGTTCGTCGGCCGAGGCCAGCGGCCACGGGGCCGGGACGGCGGCCGCCCTGCTGTCCGTCGTCAGCGGCAGGATCGGCTGCGGCGCGGGCGGGACGGGCGCGCCGAGGTCGTCGAGGTCGTCGAGGTCCGCGGCGGGCGGTTCCATCCGGTGCGGGCCGGACGGGCCGCCGAAGGCGTCGAAGCCGCCGGCCGGGGACGGCAGCCGGTCGGTGCGATGGCTGCCCGACGGGCTCGACAAGCCGTCGTAGGGCGGCATCGCGTACCCGCCCGCCGGGCCGGCCAGCGGGTCGTACGGCACCCGCACCGGCCCCGAAGGGGTCTCCACGATGCGCGAGGGCATCGGCCCGGACGGGTGCTCCAGCGGCGGCAACATCCCCAGCGGCGTCGGGTCCGACTCGGCCGGCAGCGTCTCGGGCGGGCGCGGACGGGCCGAGCCGTGGGCGCGCAGCACCGCTTCCAGCAGGTCGGCGACCTGCTCCGCGGTGAGCCGCTCGGCCGGGTTCTTGCGCAGCAGGCCCTCGATCACCGGCAGCAGCGCCCCGGCCCGCTGCGGCCTGATCGGCTCCTGGGTGAGCACCGCGCCCAGCACCGCGATCGCGTCCGGCCCTTCGTACGGCGGCCGCCCCTCCACGGCCGCGTACAGGGTCGCGCCGAAGGACCACAGGTCGGCGGCCTGCCCGATCGGCTGCCCGGACAGCCGCTCCGGCGGCACGTACGCGGGCGAGCCCATGAGCAGCCCGGTCTGCGTGATCGTCACGTCGCCCTCGATGGCGGCGATGCCGAAGTCGGTCAGCACCACGCGGTCGGAGGTCAGCAGCACGTTGCCCGGCTTGATGTCGCGGTGCAGGATGCCGGCCGCGTGCGCGTGCCGGAGCGCGTCGAGCACGCGGATGCCGATCTCGGCGGCCTGGATCACCGGCAGCGGGCCGCTCTGCCGCACGGCCTGCTCCAGCGACCAGGCGCGGACCAGCTCCATCACGATCCACGGCCGGCCGTCCTCCTCGACGACGTCGTGGACGGTGACGATGCCCGGATGCGTCAGCCGGGCCGCCGACCTGGCCTCGCGCAGCATGCGCCGGTGGGCCATCTGCTTGCCCGCCTGATCCAGCCCGTACGGCAGGATCAGCTCCTTGACCGCGACGTCCCGGTCGAGCAGCACGTCGTGGGCGTGCCACACCATGCCCATGCCGCCCCGGCCGACCGGCGACATCAACCGGTAACGCCTGCCGACCAGACGCCCCTGGCTCTGCGGGTCACCCCCCGGCGCACCCTGGTCCGGGCCGGGCCCGCCGAGCAAGCGGTCGGCTGCCATCTTGCCGCCCCCATTCAGCCTCATCCGTCACATCAGAGCGTGACCGCTTCGTGCGGTGGATCGCCGTACGCGCCACCGTGCGCCATGCGCTACTTGCAGATTATGAGGTTCGCCACGATATCGGCGGAAAATCGGTAATGGAAGGCGAAGACCCTTTACAGCCGCTCTGACCTGCAGATATACGGCTTTTCAAACTGATCACTTACTCAGCGGCGAGTGCGATCAACGCGCTGGTGAACGCCTGTGCGGGCGGCTCCACCAGCCCCGCGCCGACCTGGCCGGTGCCCGCCACGCGCCCCGCGATGCCGGTGTTGACGACCGGCAGAATGCCCGTCCTGGCGACGAGCGTCACGTCGATGCCGACGGGCGTGCCGCGGAATCCGAGCCCGGGAATCAGGTACGCGGGATGCTCGGCGAGCGTGATCTCGTACATCGAGCGGGTGGCCCGGACCGCGTCGGCCACCTCGCCGCCGACGAAGCGCACGATCGCGGGCGCGGCGGCCATCGCGAAGCCGCCCAGCCCGGAGGTCTCGGTGATCGTGGAGTCGCCGATGTCGGGGTTGGCGTCCTGGGGGCCGTACGCGCCGAGGTAGAGGCCGTCCGGCACCCCGGCCGGGCCGGTGAACCAGCGTCCGCCGAGCCCGGAGACCTGCACGCCGAAGTCGGTGCCGTTCCTGGCCATGGCCACGACCAGCGAGGAGCCGGGGATGTCGCGGGCGGCGTCCGTGCTCACCTTGCCCGCGGCCATGCCCGCGTTGAGGAAGAAGTGGTCGTTGCCGTTGACGAAGCGCAGCACCTGCGCCGCCTGCGCGGGCGCGGCCTCCACCAGGGCCGGGGCCAGCTCGCGCAGCAGCAGCGAGGTGGCCGCGCGGTTGCGGTTGTGCAGCTCGTCGCCCATCTGGAGGGCCTGCGCGATCAGCGAGCGCAGGTCGATCGGGCCGGTACGGGCCAGCGTCGCGGCGAGGACCGGGCCGAGCACCTCGTCCATCCAGCGCAGCCGGTCGAGCACCTCGGGGCCGTACGCGCCGTACCTGAGCACCTTGCCCAGGCCCTCGTTGAGCGAGCAGTAGGCGGTGCCGCCGTGCTCCTCGTCGCGTACCTCCAGCAGCCACATCGACGGGCTCACCACGCCCGCCATCGGGCCCACCGTGGCGTGCTCGTGGCAGGGCCGCAGCGCGACCGCGCCCGCCGCCAGCCCGGCCTCGGCCTCGCGCTCGTCGCCCGCCAGGCCCTCCAGCAACATCGCGCCGATCAGCGCGCCGCGCATCGGGCCCGAGGCGCGGTCCCACTCGATCGGCGGCCCGGCGTGCAGGAACGTCCGCGCGGGCAGCACCTCGGCGGCCCGCCGCAGCCCCACCAGGTACGGCCGCGCGCTGGTCAGCCTGCGCACGGCCAGCTCGTTGGCGGCCGTCCTGCGCGGGTCGGCCAGCACCTTGGCCAGGGCGTCGGCGGTGCCGGGCAGCGGCGGTCGCCAGGCCACCGGCGTCGTCGGCACGGCCTGGGCCGCCAGCGCCTCGTCGAGCAGCCCCGCGCCGACGGTGATCACCCGCGGCGGCCCCGACAACAGGCTCACGACACCCTCCCGGCAAGGCGACGAACGGCGAACGGGGGCACGGCGAACGGGGGCACGGCGAACGGGGGCACGGCGAACGGGGGCACGGCGAACGGGGGCACGGCGAACGGGGGCACGGCGAACGGGGGCACGGC
>NZ_JBIAOF010000001.1:569640-1193022 GCF_042878785.1 Nonomuraea sp. NPDC003560
GGGCGGGGTCACAGGAGGCTCCGGGCGTGGCGGGCGGCCTCGGCGTTGGAGACGAACACGGCCGCCCCGGCCTCGCGCAGCGCCGCCGCCTGCCGGTGCAGGTCCTGGGGGTCGCCCGCGCTGCCGACCAGCGCCACCACGACGGTGGCCGGCGTACGGGCGACGGCCGGCGCGAGCGAGGCCGCCGGGTCGGGGTCGGCGGCGTGGCCGAGGACGACGTCCATGAGCACCACCTCGTCCGCCCGGACCCGCGACAGGGCCTCCAGGCGCAGCGTCGGATCGATCATCGGATGCGCCCGTCCCCTGGTGTAGGCGTCGTCCCCGAAGTCGGTGAACTCGCCGGGCCCGGCCAGGACGGCGGCCTCCGCGCACAGCGTGCCGCCCGCGTACAGCCCCCTGACACTGCGCGGCTCCCCGCGCAGCGCCCCCGGCCAGGACGGCCATCCGGGCACGCCGCGGCCCAGCGCCCGCAGCGCCCGCCCGGCGGCCTCGGTGAGGTCGGTCTCCGGCAGCACCGCCTCCACCACCGGCGTGCGCAGCCCGGCCGCCACCTCCCGGACGGCCCCTGCCACGCCGGGTCCGGGCGGCTTGCCGACCAGCACGATCAGCTCGGTGGCCGGATCGTCGTCGAGCAGTCGCAGGGCGCGCATCGTGGCCAGCCCGCCGACCTCGGCCGACAGGTCCCTGCCGCCCACGCCGAGGATGTGGCTGATCCCGGCCTCCGCCCAGTCGAGCAGGCAGGACACCTGCTGGGCGCCCGTGCCGGAGGCGGCGACCAGGCCGACCGGCCCCGGCCGCAGCACGTTGGCGAAGCCGAGCCCGACGCCCGCGATCGAGGCGGTGCCGCAGTCGGGCCCCATGACCAGGACGCCGCGCTCCTCGGCCAGCTCCTTGAGCCACCGCTCCTGGGCCGGCGGCACGCCGTCGCTGAAGATCATCACCGGCAGTCCGGCCTCGACGGCGTCGCGGGCCTCGCAGAAGGCGTGCTCGCCGGGCACGGACACCAGGACCAGATCGGCCGGCGTCCTGGCGGCCGAAAAGGTCGTGCGCGGCGGCTGCTCCCCGGACTCTGTGGCGGCCCTGGTGGTGGCGGCGGTGGCGGCGGTGGTGGCGGCCCGCGCGGTCAGCCGGGCGTCCAGCTCCTCGACGGCCCGTGCGGGGTCGGCGCCGCGCAGGGCGATGAGCAGGTCGCCGGGGCCCGCGGGCGGGGGCTCGAAGCCGAGGTCGCGGACGATGGCGAGGTTGAGCTCGGTGGCCATGGCCACCATCGCCACCTCCACGCCCGGCATTTCGGTCAGCGCACGACTTATTCGCATCAAGGTGACGGAGTCGTGGTACGTCCCTTTTCTCAGCTGGATCAGGTCGTCGCTCACGGGCGCCCGCTCAACGCCCGGACCGAGGCGAGCCCGATCGAGATGCCCTGGGCGAGGTCGGCGCCCGAGGTGTGGCCGAGTCGGTGCAAGCGCCGCAGCGCCGGTTCGAGCGCCTGCCTGCCCGCGATGCCGCGCAGCACGCCGGTCACCTCAGGGCTGGCCTCGCCCCTGGCCGCGCAGTGCAGCAACGTCGCCGAGATCGGCGTCGTACGGGTGCGCGCGTCGTAGGTGACGGTCGCCGCCAGCCAGTCGGCCAGCCAGACCGCCCGCCGCGTGCCGGTCGCCGTGCCGAGGTGCCTCAGCGTCACCAGCAGCCCGGCCAGCACGTCGTCGCCGCTCGGGGTGAGCCCGGGACCGAGCCCCACGAGCCGTTCCGCCGCCGTCACCGCGCCCAGCAGCCGGGCCTGCGCGCAACTGCGCGCCAGCAGCTCGACCGCGTCGTTGCCGGCCAGGCCGGGCCGTCCGGGGCCGTCCAGGACGACGTCGGCCAGGCTCAGCGGGTCGATCGGGCCCAGCGCCGGAGCCGGGTCCCACCAGCGGCGCACGCCGAGGCTCAGCGAGCCCAGCTCGATGCCGCGGTCGCCGACGGAGGCGTCGTCACCCACCGTGACTTTCGGCAGCGGCGTGGCCAGCAACACCGAGTTGGGCAGCCGGGCCGCCTCGCCGGTGATGAGGGCGATCACCGAAGGCTCGCAGTCGGTCCTGACCTCCAGGTATATCCCCGCGGAGAACGCCGCGAGCACCCGGGCCGGGCTGCGCGGGGCCTCCAGCACGGGGCGCACGGCGGTGCTGGCCGCGCCCGTCACGCGGACCCGGGCACGCCGCGCATGAGTACTGACGGTCACCGAACCTCCCATCGGACCCTGGTCCTGACCGTAGAACGGCCGGAGAACCCTCCGTACGGAGAAATTTGCCAACAGTCAGCGGGAAGGTTGGCTCTTCCTGACAGACCATCCGGGGAGTCACAATCACCACATGGAGCCCCCCGTGCGTCTGGCCAGCACCGGAACGATCATCCATGGCGTCTCGGTCGGGGAGGTGCTCGGCGTCTCGACGCTGGCCGAGGCCAGGCTGATCGCGGGGGAGAGCGGGCTCGGGCGCATCGTGCAGCGGCTCAACGTCATGGAGGTGCCCGACATCCTGGCCTGGGTCAAGCCGCACGAGCTGCTGCTGACCACCGGCTACCCGCTGCGCAACACGCCGCAGTCGCTCGGCCGCCTGGTCGCCGACCTGGACGAACGCGGCCTGGCCGCCTTGGCGATCAAGCTCGGCCGGTACGTGGACGAGCTGCCCGCCGAGATGACCGAGCAGGCCGACCGGCTCGGCTTCCCGCTGATCCTGCTGCCCAACGACGTCGGCTTCGACGACATCCTCAACCAGGTGCTCACCGACATACTCAACCGCCAGGCCGCCGTGCTGGCCCGCGCCGAGGAGGCGCACCGGGCGCTGGTCCACGTGGTGCTGGCCGGCGGCGGGCTCAACGAGGTCGCCGCCGAGGTGGCCCAGCTCCTCGACGTGGCCGTGGCCGCCGTGGACGGCTCCGGCCGGGTCCTGGCCACCGCCGGGGCGGCCGAGCACGTCGCCGCCCTGCGCGAGTCGATCTCCCGTGAGGGCCCGCCGCCCGCGCGGTCCGCCGACACGCCGGGCCGCGGCAGGGCGTTCGCCTCGGCCCCCGTGCTGGCCGGCGGCCACCACCACGGCCGGATCGTCGCCTACAGCGCCACCGGCGCGATCCGGGACAGCGACATCGGCATCCTGGAACGCGCCGCCACCGTCGCCGCGCTGGTCGTGACCCGGCAGGAGGCGGTCAACGCGGTCGAGAGCAAGTACCGGGCCGACTTCCTGCGCGACGTGCTCACCGGCCGGGCCGGCACGCCCGAGCGGGTCGACGCCAGGGCCAGGGCGTTCGGCTGGGACCTGGCGCGGCCGGTGACCGTGCTGGTGGCCGAGCTCGACCCCGACGGCGACGAGCGCAGCGCCCAGGACCGGCTGGTGTCCTGCTGGACGGCGGCCGTGCGGCGGCACGACCCGCGCGGCGCGGTGGCCGGGTTCTCGCACGAGGTCGTCGCCGTCGTGGACGCCTCGCTCGACGCCGCCAGGGTGGCCAAGGACGCCGCCTCGGCGTTCGCCGACGTGCCGCCCGCGACGTTCTCGACCGGCACCTCGCGGCCGAGCCCGGGGGCCGGGACGCTGCCGGAGGCGTACGCGCAGGCGATGAAGGCGGCCCGGGTGGGCCGGCAGCTGCACGGGCCGGGCGCGGTCGCGCACTTCGACCAGCTCGGCGTCTACCGGCTGCTGTCGCTGGTGAACGACACCGGCGAGCTGCACGCGTTCGTCCGCGAGACGCTGGGCCCGCTGGCCTGGGACGAGGACGCCGAGAACGCCGACCTGCGGCGCACGCTGCAGGTGCTCCTGGAGACCAACCTCAACGTCGCCGAGACCGCCCGCCGGCTGCACTTCCACTACAACACGCTGCGCTACCGGATCGGGAAGCTGGAACGCCTGCTCGGCAACTTCACCGACGACCCCCACCTGCGGCTCAACCTGACCCTGGCCCTGCACGTGCTGCGCATGCGCGGCATCTAGGCTTGGGGCTCGTGGATCTGGATTTCGAACTGCGTTCCGAGTACATCCCGCTGTGCGACCTGCTGAAGTACTGCGGGGTCACCGAGACCGGCGGCATGGCCAAACACCTCATCGCCGAGGGCCTGGTCCAGGTCGACGGCGAGGTCGAGCTGCGGAAGACGGCGAAGATCCGTACCGGCCAGGTGGTGAGCGGCGACGGGTTCACGATCCACGTGCAATAACGGCCCGCCGTATCCGGATGGTCGCGACACCCCTTATTGTGCTCTCCGACATACTTCGGAAGACGTCGCCGCTGGTCAGGCGGAAGATTGAGGTGGGTTCGCGGTGTTCGGGTGGAAGCTGCACGGCGACGGGAAGCATCTGACGCCGGGAGAGGTCGTCAAGCCTGACGAGCGGCTCTCCTGGCCCCGGATGGTCGGCATCGGCGCCCAGCACGTCATCGCCATGTTCGGCGCGACGTTCGTGTTCCCGCTGGTCATGGGGCTCGACGCGAACCTGGCCGTGATGATGTCCGGCGTCGCGACGATCCTGTTCCTGCTCATCGTCAAGGGCAAGATCCCCAGCTACGTCGGGTCGAGCGCGTCCTTCGTGGGGGCCGTGGTGGCGATCAGGGCGGCCGGGGGCGGCGACGCGACCGTCACCGGCGCGCTGCTGGCCGTCGGCGTCGTGCTGGCCGGCTGCGGGCTGGCCATCCACCTGCTCGGCGTGCGGATCATCCACCGCGTCTTCCCGCCGATCGTCACCGGCGGCGTGGTGATGCTGATCGGCTTCGGCATGGCCTACGTCGCGGCCGACGTCTACTGGCCCAAGGACCCGTGGGTGGCGCTGCTCACGATGGCGGCCACGTTCGTGTTCATCGGGGTCTTCAAGGGCTTCCTCGGCCGTATCGGCGTGCTGCTCGGCCTGGTCTTCGGGTTCGTGCTGTCGTGGGTCTGGGACGTGGTGGGCGGCAAGATCCTGGCCCCCGACGCCACCGGCAAGGTGACCGAGCACTTCCGCGTCAACCTCCAGGGCGTCGCCGACGCCGACTGGATCGGCCTGCCGTCGCTGCACGGGCCGGTGTTCGAGGTGTCGGCGATCGTGCTGGTGCTGCCGGTCGTGATCGCGCTCATCGCCGAGAACGTCGGCCACGTCAAGGCCGTCGGCGAGATGACCGGCGCGGACGTCGACGGCTACATGGGCCGCGCCATCATGGCCGACGGCGTCGGCACCGTGGTCGCCACCTCGGTCGGCGGCCCGGCCACCACCACGTACGCCGAGAACATCGGCGTCATGGCGGCCACCAAGGTCTACTCCACGGCCGCCTACTACATCGCCGCGGTCATCGCGATCCTGTTCGGCCTGTGCCCCAAGTTCGGCGCGCTCGTGGCCGCGACCCCCGACGGCGTGCTCGGCGGCGTCACCACCATCCTGTACGGCATGATCGGCCTGCTCGGCGCCCGCATCTGGATCGAGAACAAGGTGAACCTGTCCGACCCGGTCAACCTGGTCCCGGTGGGCGCGGGCATCATCATCGCCATCGGGCCGGTCGCGTTCCCGATCACCAGCACGTTCTCCCTCAGCGGCATCGCGCTCGGCACGATCGTGCTGCTCGTCGGCTACCACCTGCTGCGCGCCACGCGCCGCGAACCGGTGCCCGAAACAGGCCGATAACCCCCTCTCTGACCGGCCGGCGACTTCTCCGTACGGAGGTTCGCTCTGGTGACCGCGGGATATTTGGCAGATCATGCCCGTGTAGCCGCATCCCAGCGGTCCTAATGTGCCCGCAAAGGCACGGTCGCCGGCCCGGAAGAGAGGGCGCAGATGGTTTTCGGATGGACCAGACACGGTGACGGCAGGCATCTGGCGCCCGGCGAGGTGGTCAGGCCCGACGAGCGGCTGAGCTGGCCGCGCATGGTCGGCTTCGGCGCCCAGCACGTGATCGCCATGTTCGGCGCCACGTTCGTGTTCCCGCTGGTGATGGGGCTCGACCCGAACGTCGCCGTGATGATGTCCGGCGTCGCGACGATCATGTTCCTGCTGATCGTGAAGGGCAAGGTGCCCAGCTACCTGGGCACCAGCGCGTCGTTCGTCGGCGGCGTGTTCGCCATCAGGGCCGCCGTCGGCACCGACCAGAGCGTCGCCGACGCCATCGTGACCGGCTCGATCCTGGTCGCCGGGCTCGTGCTGGCGCTGGCGGGGCTGGCCGTGCACGTGCTCGGGGTGCAGATCATCCACCGGGTCTTCCCGCCCGTCGTCACCGGCGCGGTGGTGATGCTCATCGGGTTCGGGCTGGCGTACGTGGTCGCGGACGTCTACTGGGGGCAGGACCAGTGGGTGGCGCTGATCACGATGCTGGTGACGTTCGTGGTGATCGTGGCGTTCAAGGGGTTCGCCGGGCGCGTCGGGGTGCTCATCGGACTGGTCACCGGGTTCGCGCTGTCCTGGGTGCTGGACCGGGTGGCGGGGCCGGTCACCTCCGTGCTGCCCGGCCAGAACCTGCGCGACGCGGCCGGCGCCGCCTGCCCGGCCGAGGGCACGTACTGCGTGGCCACGGCCTTCCCGCACGACCGGGTCAGCTTCGACGCCGTCGCCAAGGCCGACTGGTTCGGGCTGCCGGACTTCCACGCGCCCGACTTCCGGTTCTCCGCCGTGCTGCTCGTGCTGCCCGCGGTGATCGCGCTCATCGCCGAGAACGTCGGCCACGTCAAGGCCGTCGGCGAGATGACCGGCACCGACGTCGACCCCTACATCGGCCGGGCGATCATCGCCGACGGCGCCGCCACCGTCGTCACCAGCGCCGTCGGCGGCTCGCCCACCACCACCTACGCCGAGAACATCGGCGTCATGGCGGCCACCAAGGTCTACTCCACGGCCGCCTACTACATCGCCGGCCTGATCGCGATCCTGTTCGGCCTGTGCCCGAAGTTCGGGGCGCTGGTCGCCGCCACGCCGGGCGGCGTGCTCGGCGGCGTCACCGTCATCCTGTACGGCATGATCGGACTACTCGGCGCCAAGATCTGGATCGAGAACCGGGTGGATTTCGCCGACCCGGTGAACATGGTCCCGATCGGCGCGGGCATCATCCTGGCGATCGGACCGGTGACGCACATGATCGGCGGAGACTTCTCCCTGGAGGGCATCGCGCTCGGCACCGTCGTGGTGGTGGGCGGCTACCACCTGCTGCGCGTCATAGCCGGGCGCTCACCGGGACCGGCCCGGAGACCGGCCCCGGGCGAGGCCGGGTGAAGCCGCCGCCGTTCACCCACCACGCCCCCCGCGACCTGGAGGCGGCGCTGCGGACGCTCGCCGAGGTGCCCGGCAAGGTGCTGGCCGGCGGCCAGAGCCTGATCCCCATGCTGAACATGCGGCTGGCCGCGCCCGAGCACATCGTCGACATCAACCGCCTGACCGTCCTGGACACGGTGGAGGCGGGCGGCGACGGGGTGCGGGTGGGCGCGCTGGCCCGGCACTCGCGGGTGGCCCGGTCCGGCGCGCACCCGCTGCTGACGAAGGCGCTGCGGCTGGTCGCCCACCCCGTGATCCGCAACCGGGGCACGGTCGTCGGGAGCCTGGTGCACGCCGATCCCGCCGCCGAGCTGCCCGCGGTGCTGGCCGTCCTGGGCGGCTCGGTGCGGCTGGCCCGCTGGACCGCCGCCGGCGTCGCCGAGCGGGACGTGCCGGCGCGGGAGTTCTTCGTCGGGCCCATGGAGTCCGGCGTCCGGCCGGACGAGCTGGCCGTGTCGGCCTACTTCCCGGCGCTCGGCGGGCGCGCCGGGACGGCGTTCGAGGAGGTGTCCCGGCGGCACGGCGACTACGCCCTGGCCGGCGTCTGCGCCGTGGTCACGCTCGACGACGACCTGCGCGTCGCCGCGGCCAGGGTCGCCTGCGTCGGCGTGGGCCCGGTCCCCGTCCTGATGGACGTGACCGGAGCGTGCGGCCACCGGCCGGCCGCGAACGTCGACTGGCCGGCCGTCGCGCGGACCGTGCGGGACGGGACCGACCCCGAAGGGGACATCCACGCCACCGCCGCCTACCGGCGGCACCTGGTGGGCGTGCTGGCCGAACGAGCCCTGCGCGAGGCGGCACGGGAGGGGACGGCGACCGGTGGAACATGAGATCACGCTGACCGTGAACGGCACGGCGAGGCGGGTCAGCGTCCCCGGACGCCGCCTGCTGTCCGACTGCCTGCGCCACGACCTCGGCCTGACCGGCACGCACGTCGGCTGCGAGCACGGCGTCTGCGGCTGCTGCACGGTGCTGCTCGACGGCGAGCCGGTCCGGTCGTGCCTGACCTTCGCGGTCACCGTGGACGGGCACGAGATCACCACCGTCGAGGGCCTGGCCGGCCCGGACGGGCTCTCACCGGTGCAGCGGGCCTTCGCCGAGTGCCACGGCCTCCAGTGCGGCTTCTGCACCCCGGGCTTCCTGTGCACGGTGACCGCCCTGCTGGCCGACAACCCGGCGCCCACCCACGAGGAGGTGCTCGAAGGCGTGTCCGGCAACCTGTGCCGGTGCACCGGCTACCAGAACATCGTCAAGGCCGTCCACCGCGCCGCCGAGCTGCTGGCGGAGGAGTCGTGAGCGGCGCGCGGGCCGGCGGGCCGCGACGGGAGGGACCGTGACGACCAGGATGTTCGGCGAGCCGGTGCGGCGGCGGGAGGACCCGAGGCTGCTCACCGGCCAGGGCCGCTTCCTCGACGACCTGGGCCGCGACGCGCTCGCCGCCGCGTTCGTCCGGTCACCCCACGCCCACGCCCGCGTCGGCGACATCGACGTGTCCGCCGCGCTCGACGTGCCGGGCCTGGTCGCGATCTACACCTGGGAGGACCTGCCCGAGCGGGTGGGCCGGCCGCTGCCGCTGCTGATCCCGCACCCGGCGCTCACCCACGGGCGCACGGCGTACCCGCTGGCCAGGGAGGTCGTCCGGCACGTCGGCGAGCCCGTGGTCATGGTCGTGGCCGCCGACCGGTACGCCGCCGAGGACGCCTGCGCGCTCATCGAGGTCGCCTACGAGCCGCTCAAGCCGGTCGTCGGCCTGGCCGAGGCGGTGCAGGGCGCCCAGCTCGTGCACGAGGACGTGCCGGGGAACGTGGGGGCGCACCTCGTCCAGGAGGTGCCGGGGGCCGACGGCAGGGGGGCGCGCGAGGCCGTCGAGAGCGCGCCGCACACGCTGGCCTTCCGGCTCGACATCGAGCGCAGCGCCAGCATGCCGCTGGAGGGCCGCGGCGTGCACGCCCGCTGGGACGGCCGCGACCTGCGCGTCCACTCCAGCACCCAGACCTCCACCAGCGTGCGCATGGCCGTCGCCGCCGCGCTCGGGCTGCCGCTGCCGCAGGTCGAGGTGATCGCCCCGGACGTCGGCGGCGGCTTCGGCGTGAAGATCGTGCACCCGTGGCCGGAGGAGATCCTGGTGCCGTGGGCCGCGATGACGCTCGGCCGCGAGATCAAGTGGACCGAGGACCGCAGGGAGCACTTCATCTCCTCCGCGCACGAACGCGCCCAGATCCACCACGTGCGCGTCGGCTTCGACGACGACGGCCGCGTCCTGGGCCTGGACGTGACGATCCTGCACGACCACGGCGCCTACACGCCGTACGGGATCATCGTGCCCATCGTCACCTCCACGCAGTTGCTGGGGCCGTACAAGCCGGGGGCCTACCGGGTCGAGTTCACCGCGGTCTACACCAACACCGTGCAGGTCACGCCGTACCGGGGGGCCGGCCGGCCGCAGGGCGTGTTCTGCATGGAGCGGACCATGGACAAGATCGCCCGCTACCTGGGCAAGGACCGCACGCAGGTGCGCGCGGCCAACTTCATCCGGCCCGACGAGTTCCCCTACGACCAGGGAATGACGTTCCAGGACGGCCGCCCGCTCATCTACGACAGCGGGAACTACCCGGAGATGCTCCGCATGATCAAGGAGCTGATCGGCTGGGACTCCTTCGAGCGGCGTCCGGGCCGGGGGATCGGCATCGGCTGCTACGTCGAGGGCACGGGCGTGGGCCCGTACGAGGGCGGGCACGTGCAGATCACCTCCGACGGCCGGGTGCACGTCTCGACCGGCCTGACCTCCCAGGGGCAGGGGCACGAGACCGCCTTCGCCCAGATCGCCGCCGCCGAGCTGGGCGTGCCCATCGAACGCGTCAGCGTGGTCACCGGCGACACCCGCAGGTTCGGGTACGCGGTGGGCACCTTCGCCTCCCGCGCGGCCGTCATGAGCGGCAACGCCATCGCCCTGGCCTGCCGGAAGGTCAAGGAGAAGGCGCTGCGCATCGCGGCCGACGCCCTGGAGGCCGACCCGGCCGACCTGGAGATCGACGACGGCCTGGTGCACGTCGTGGGCGCGCCGACCGCCGCGATCCCGCTCTCGACGGTGGCGGTGCTGGCCAACCCGCTGCGGTACGCCTTCGACGAGGAGACGGCCAGGGCGACCCAGTTCTCCGGCGCGGCCGACCCGGCCCGCCCGCCGGTGGCCGAGGGCGACGAGCCGGGCCTGGAGGGGCGGGAGTTCTACTCGCCGATCCGGTCCACGTTCGCCTCCGGCATGCACGCGGCCGTCGTCGAGACCGACCCGGACACCGCCGAGATCAGGGTCGTCAGGTACGCCGTCGTGCACGACTGCGGCCGGCTGATCAACCCGATGATCGTGGAGGGCCAGATCCACGGGGGAGTGGCCCAGGGCATCGGCGGCGCCCTGTACGAGCGCATGGAGTACGACGTCCACGGCCAGCTCGTCAACGCCTCGTTCATGGACTTCCTCATGCCGTACGCCACCGAGATCCCCCCGATCGAGACCGCCCACCTGGAGACGCCCTCGCCGCTCAACCCGCTCGGCATCAAGGGCGCGGGCGAGGCCGGCGTGATCCCGGTGTCGGCGGTCATCGCCTCGGCGATCGAGGACGCCGAGGGCATCGAGATCGACCGCATGCCCATCTCGCCGTCCGACCTGTTCGGGCTGCGTATGCGATGATCGGCGCCATGCTCGCTCCCGGCGCCGGCCTGACCCGCTTCCCCGACGTGCCCGACGACGTGCGCACGATCGACCTGGCCTGGAACGAGATCACGCACGTGCCCGCCCGGGTGGCCGGGCTGGCCGGGCTGGAGGAGCTGCGGCTCGACGGCAACCGGCTGCGCGAGCTGCCTCGCCTGTCCGGCCTGACCGCGCTGCGCGCCCTGCACCTCGACGGCAACGAGCTGAGCGAGGTCCCCGACTGCCCGCCCGGCCTGGAGACCCTCTTCCTCTACGGCAACCGGATCGAGCGCCTGACCGGCGACCTCGGCCCGCGCCTGCGCCACCTCGCGCTCGGCGGCAACCGGCTGACCTCCGTGCCCGCCGGGCTGTGGAAGCTGACCGGGCTGGAATCACTCAACCTCGCCGAGAACGCCCTCACCGAGATCCCCGCGGCCATCGGCGGCCTGACCCGGCTGCGCATGCTCGACCTCGGCCACAACCGGCTCGCCTCGATCCCGCCCGAGGTCGGCGACCTGCCGCTCACCGACTACCTCTACCTGAGCGACAACGGGTTCACCGACGTCCCGGCCGCGCTCGGCCGCCTCGACCGGCTGGCCTACCTCAACCTCACCGACAACCGGCTGACCAGGCTCCCGGACACGCTCGGGTCGATGGCGTCGCTGGTGGAGCTGCGCCTGTACAACAACCGGCTGGAGGCGCTGCCGGAGACCGTCGGCGGGCTCGGCCGGCTGCGCGAGCTGCACCTGCAGGGCAACCGGCTGACCCGGCTGCCCGCCGCCCTCGCGGCGCTGACCGAGCTGCGCGTGCTCGACCTGCGCGACAACCAGCTGAGCGAGCTGCCCGCGCTGCCGTCCGGCCTCACCCATCTCGACCTGCGCGACAACCGGCTGCGCGAGCTGCCCGCCGCGGTCGCCGAGCTGACCGGCCTGCGCAAGCTCGACCTGCGCTGGAACAAGCTCTACGACGACCCGCCGGTGCTCGATCTGCTGCGCGCCCGGGGCTGCGTCGTCCTGCGCTGAACCGGCGCGGGGGGCCGTGCGTATCTCCGCACATGACGACACTTCCACGTCTGGCCGTCCTCGCGCTGCTGGCCGGGCTGGTCGCCGCCTGCTCCGCCGGCGGCGGCTCCGGCGCTCCGGCGGCGGCCGGCCGGAACGCCCCGCGGGCGGCGGCGCCCCAGACGGTCGAGCAGCTCGCCGCCAAGGTCGGCTGCAAGCCGCGCATGCAGGTCGACGCCGCCGAGATCCGTACGGGCTACTGCCGGACCGCCGACGGCCAGTTCTTCGTCACGACGTTCGCCAGCCAGTCCGGCAAGGACGCCTGGATGGACGCCGCCCCCGAGTACAACCCGCACCTGGTCGGCAACCTGTGGACCGTGCTGTCCAGCCGCAAGGTGCTGGAGCTGCTGAAGGAGCGGCTCGGCGGCGACCTCCACCTGAAGGACCACCGCACGAACCAGATGCGCACGGTCGGCTGAGGCGCCCTACGCCGCCGCGAGCATGACCCGCTTGCGGAACACCCAGTACGTCCAGCCCTGGTAGACCAGCACGAACGGCAGCGTGATCAGCCCGATCCAGCTCAGCATCGTCAGCGTGTACGGTCCCGAGGCGGCCGCCGCCAGGGTCAGCCCGGGCAGCGGCGCGACGCGCAGCTCCATGAAGACCGCCAGCGTGGCCAGCACGATGCCCGCGGCGGTCGCGCCGAACGCCCAGCCCTCCCTGCGCCGCCAGATCAGCGCCGCCGCGGCGGCCAGCGCGGCCATGGCGGCCAGGGCGGGCAGCGAGCCCAGGTTCGACAGGGTCAGCACGGCCACCGGGATGGCCACCGCCGCCGCGGCCATGGCGGCGGTCCTGGCCCGGCGGCGCACCGGGCCGGTGGTGCGCAGCGCGAGGAAGACCGCGCCGTGCAGCACGCAGAGCGTCAGCGTGAACGCGCCGCCGAGCAGGGCCGCCGGGCCGCTGTCGAACAGCACGTCGGCGAAGATCGCGCCCCACAGGAACGCCGGGAGGCCGCTGCCGACCAGGATGCCGAGGTCGCACCAGATCGGGTTGGCGACCTTGCCGCGCCACTCCAGCCCGACGCCGCGCACGATCAGGCCGACCAGGATGAGCGTGACGGGCAGGTAGAACGCGCTGAACAGGCCGGAGTACCAGGCGGGGAAGGCGGCGAACATGGCGCCGACGGCCGTGATCAGCCACACCTCGTTGCCGTCCCAGACCGGGCCGATGGTCTGCAGGCTCTGGCGCTGCTCGGCGGCGTTCCTGCTCAGGAGCGGCGCCAGCAGGCCGACGCCGAAGTCGAAGCCTTCGAGGACGAAGTACCCGGTCCAGAGGAAGGCGATGATGACGAACCACAGGTTGATCATGGTCTGGTCCCTCTAGTACATCAGCGACGGTTCGAGCGGCTGCGCCTCGGGAGCGGGCTGCCGCTCCTCGACGCCCTTGCGCACGTGCTTGGCCAGCAGGACGACCTCGGCCACGGCCAGGCCGCCGTACAGGAGTGTGAAGACGGTCAGCGAGATGGCGACCTCGGCCAGGGTCACGCCGGGCGAGACGCTTGAGGCGGTCAGCAGCTCGCCGGCGACCGTCCAGGGCTGCCGGCCGATCTCGCTCAGCAGCCAGCCCGCGATCACCGCCGCGAACGGCAGCGGCAGCGCCGGCAGCAGCGCCCGCGCCAGCCAGGACGGCACCTCGCGCCTGCGCCGGGTCAGCCAGAGGCCGAGCAGCGCGAGCCCCGCGGTGGCCATGCCGAACACGATCATCACGCGGAACGACCAGAACACGATCGTCGGGTCGGGCCGGTAGTCGCCGGGGCCGAACTGCTGCTCGAAGCGCTTCTGCAGGTCCTCGGTGCCCTGGACGGTGGCGTCGGGGTCGTTGGTGGCCAGGAAGCTGAGCACCTTGGGGATCTCGATGCCGGGCGCGAGGGAGAAGGCCGCGCCCGCGGTGTCGCGCTCCAGGCCCTCGGCCGCGGCCAGCTTCATGGGCTGCTGCTCGTACATCAGCTTGGCCGACATGTCGCCGGTGCCCGCGACGACCGCCCCCGCGATCGCCGTCATGACCAGCGCGCCGCGCGCGGCGCTGCGCCACATCGGCGCGCGCGTCCGCAGCAGCCAGTAGCCGCTGACCGCCAGCACGAACCCGCCCGCCACGATGAACGCGGCCCCGATGACGTGCGGCACCTGCGCGACCGCCGTGGAGTTGGTCAGCACCGCCCACAGGTCGGTCATCCTGGCCTTGCCGTCCACGACCTCGTAGCCGACCGGGTGCTTCATCCAGGCGTTGGCCGCGAGGATGAAGTAGGCCGACAGGTTGGAGCCGATCGCGGCGGCCCAGATGCTGGCCAGGTGCGCCTTCTTCGGCAGCCGGTCCCAGCCGAAGATCCACAGGCCGAGGAACGTGGACTCCATGAAGAAGGCCAGCAGCGCCTCCATGGCCAGCGGCGCGCCGAAGACGTCACCGACGAACGTGGAGTACTCACTCCAGTTCATGCCGAACTGGAATTCCTGCACGATGCCGGTCACCACGCCCATGGCGAAGTTGATCAGGAACAGCTTCCCGAAGAACTTCGTGAGCTTGAGGTAGTGCTCCTTGCCCGTGCGGTGCCAGGCCGTCTGGAGGCCCGCGACGAAGATGCCCAGACCGATGGTCAGGGGCACGAACAAGAAGTGGTACACGGTGGTGACCCCGAACTGCCACCGTGCCAGGTCAAGCGCGTCCATCAATCCCCACCCGCTCATAGCTCTACAAGCTGTAGTACTTCTACCTGTAGTAGTACTACAGGCCGTAGAGCATCGCGATGCGACGTTGGTCACATCCCCCGGTTCTGCCTACTTTTCGAGGATCCCGTACGGGTACGTCCCGGCGCGTCACCCGCCGGGCGGATTGCGCACTACCCCGCCCGGCGGACCCCGCCCGCGGCGTCGAGGTAGGCCTGCAGATTGCCCAGCTCGAAGCCGCGCCGCTTGATCTTGTCGATCAGCACCCGGAAGTCGGCCGCCAGGTTGGGCCGGAAGTGCAGGAGCAGGATGTCGCCCGGACGCAGGCGCTTGTCGGGCACCTGGTAGGCGATCTTGCCGCCCGGCTGCACGGTGGCGGTCCACAGCAGCACGGCCTTCACCCCGCACCGCCGGGCGGCCCGCAGCGTGTCGGTGTTGTAGCTGCCGAACGGCGGCCGGAACAACACCGGCCGGGTCCCGATCTCCTTGCCGACCACCTGGGCCGCGCCGCAGATCTCGCGGCGCTGCCCGTCGAGGGCCAGGCGGCGCAGGTCGGGATGGGTGAGGGTGTGGTTCTCGACGGGCACGTGGACGTCGCGGAGCTGCCGGAAGTACCCCCACTTGCCGGCGCCCACGTAGCGGCCGGGGCCGCCGGCCGGGTCGGGGCTGCCCTTGGCCTCGACCGCGTCGCGCATGGCGAAGGCGGTGATGGGGACGCGCCGGTCGCGTACCAGCTTGACGAAGCCCGGGTCCTGCTCCCAGCCGTCGTCGATGGTCAGGAAGACGACCTTGCGCTTGGTGGGGATCGAGCTGATCACCGGGGGCAGGCCGTGCTCGCCCCTGATCGGGCCCACCTCGCCGGCCCGCGGCAGCGCCCCCGGCGGGCCCTGCGAAGTGGGCCGGGACGTGGGGACGCCGGTCGCGGACGGCTTCGCCGACGGCCCGGTCACGACCCCGCCGGTGCCGCCATCGGTGCCGCCGGTGGCACACCCGGCGGCCAGCGCCACCAGCACCCCGGCGAGCACGGCCGGCCCCAGCCCGCCACGCCCGGCCCCGCCCCTGACCGTTCCACGCCCCCAGCACATGGAGCACCATCTTGCCAGCCCTGATCAGCACGACGCGTCGCCCGACTGGCAGGTCTTGCCCTTAACCAGCCGGTCACCGGTGCCTAGAGTGGCCGCATGAAGGTGGCGGGCAGCGCCGTGATCGGCGTACAGCGAGATCGAGTGTGGGCCGCGCTCCAGGATCCGGCGGTGCTCGTGCGCACCATCCCGGGCTGCGAGCGCCTGGAGGAGACCGGGCCGGACACCTACAGGATGACGGTCAACGCGGGCGTGGCGTCCATCAAGGGCGTCTACCAGGGGGAGGTCGCGCTGGCCGAGCCGCGCGCGCCCGAGAGCTTCACGCTGCGGGCGCGCGGCCAGGGCGCGCCGGGCACGGTCGAGGCGACCGTCCTGGTACGGCTGAGCGAGATCGACGGCGGCACCCGGGTGGACTACGACGCCGACGCGGTGATCGGCGGGATGATCGGCGGCGTCGGGCAGCGCATGCTCGGCTCGGTCGCGAAACGCACGGCGGGCGAGTTCTTCTCCGCCGTCGAGGGCCACCTCAGCGCCTCGCCCCCGATCCCGGCGGCCCAGACCGCACCGGAGGCCGCACCGCAGACCACACCGGCCGCCCCGGCGGTCTACGAACGGCCGCCCGCGCGGCCCGCCGAGCCCCGCCCGTGGGCGCTGCTGGCCGCCTTCGGCATGGGCGCGGCCGCCGCGCTCGCCGGCGTCGCGGTGGGCCGGCTGCTCGGCCGCGACACAAGTGGCCGGCGCGGCTGAGGGACGCGCCACGACGACCCTCGCGGAAAAGGATCTCCCGGCGTAGCGTGGCGGTATGCGGCAGGCACACGCTGAAGACGCACGGAACGAAGCCAGGCGCATCGTACGCAACCTGCTGGGGGAGGAGCGCCCCACCGCCGAGTCGCTGGTCGCCGAGGTGCGGCCGGTGTTCGGCGACCAGCGGACCGACCGCGCGCTCGGGCTCGCGCTCGGCGCGTCGCTCACCCGCCGATCGGCCGAACTGGCCGCCATCGCCGCGCTCCTCGTCGGCGCCCGCGAGCTGGGCGCCGGCTGGTGGACGCGGCCCAGGGGCGGCAAGCTGCCGCCGCCCGACGAGGTGCTGCGCACGGCCGTCGCGATCGAGCCGTGGACCGACCTGACCGCGCTGGAGATGCTGGCCGCCTGGATCGCCGACGACGCCGCCGACCAGGTCTGGGGCCGGCCCGTCGCCGAGGTCGACCTCAACTCCTGGCAGGCCGAGGACCGCTTCGAGCTGCCGCCGGGGGTCCGGCCGGGTCAGCGGCTCGTGGTGCACTTCGACGCGGGCGGCCGGCTCGACGCGGTCGTCGCCCGCCGTCCCGACGACGCGCTGGGGTCCAACCTCGACTTCCAGTCGCTGCGCTACTCCAGGCCCGCCGAGGCCCAGTGGAGCTGGGGGGTGGCCGCCGGGCTCGGGCCCCACCGGCTGCCCGGCGAGAAGCCCGACCCGTACGCCCGCGAGATCCCGGCCGCCGCCGCGGGCGTGCTGCGGGCCTGGGCCGTCCGCCACGGCGTCACCCGCGAGGAGCTGGGCGAGCGGTGGGGGACCGTCGGCGACGTGGTGGCCGCCATCGAGCGGGTCGACTGGATGTGGCGCAGCGGCGAGTGGTTCGGCTGGTGGCGCGGCGCGTCCGCGCTGGTGGACGACTCGGCCTACCTGCCGTACCGGCTGGAGGAGCTGGCCGCCGGGTGACCCGCGGCCGGCGGAATCGTCGTGCGGGCCGCGTGGTTGTCGATGGGGTGAAAGTCGAGATCTTCTCCGATGTCGTGTGCCCCTGGTGTTACATCGGGCACGTCAGGTTCGCCCGCGCCGCCGAGCGTTTCCGTGCCAAGGGCGGCACGATCGAGGTGACCATGCGCCCGTTCCAGCTCAACCCCGACGCCCCCGTCGAAGGCGAGCCGCTGATCCCGGCCCTTGAGCGCAAGTTCGGGCCGGGCGCGCGGCAGATGACCGAGCGGGTCAAGGCCGTCGCCGTCGAAGAGGGCCTGGAGATGGACTACGAGCGGGCCGTCAACGCCAACACCTTCGAGGCCCACCGGCTCATCGAGGCCGCCACCGCCCAGGGGCTCGGCAAGGAGATGGCCGACCGGCTGTTCCGGGCGTACTTCGGCGAGGGCGCGAACGTCGGCGACCCCGCCGTGCTGAGCCGCCTGGCCGGCGAGGTCGGCGTCCAGGACACCGGCGAGGGCGCCGAGCAGGTGCGCGAACACCTGGCCAGGGCCGGCGCGCTGGGTGTCAGCGGGGTGCCGCTGTTCCTGTTCGAGGGCAAGTACGCGGTGTCGGGCGCGCAGCCCGAGGACGCCTTCGCGGCGGCGATCGACGAGGTCGCCGAGCGTACCGGCCAGACGCCGATCACCCAGCTCGCCCCGCCGGCCGACGGCTGCGACGACGACGGCTACTGCGCGGTCTGAACGGCCCCGCCCGCGGCGGTGCGACAATCGGAAGGTGTCGAGCCGCCGCCTTGGTTACCTGCTCAAGCATGCCGCGCTGCGCCTGGCCGAGTTCACCGGCCCGGCGCTCGCGCCCTACGGGATCGACGGGCGGGAGCTCGGGGTGCTGTCGGTGATCGACGCCCCCGAGCCGCTGTCGCAGCAGGAGGCGGCCCAGCGGCTCGGCATCGACCGCACGACGATGGTCGCCATGGTCGACGCGCTGGAGGGCAAGCGGCTGGTGGCGCGGCGGCCGCATCCGGGCGACCGCCGCAAGAACGCGGTGGAGCTGACCGAGCACGGCCGCGAGACCATGCGCCTCGCGGTGCCGGCCGTGGAGGAGGCGGAGCGCGCCTTCCTGTCCGCCCTGCCGGAGGACGAACGCCGCCTGTTCCACGCCGCCCTCGACCGGCTGGTGTGAGCCACGCGGCTCAAGCCGGGGCCAGGCACGCGGCTCAGGCCGGGGCGCCGCCCTCGCCGAGCTGGCCGGAGCGGTGGTGGCGGCGGCAGAGCACCTGGTAGCGCACCGGCGAGGCGTCGGTGTCGCCGATCACGACCTGCTCGCCCGTCCGCGCCAGCACCCCGCCCACCACGCGCGCGTTGAGCTGCCCGGGGCGTCCGCACCAGCACAACACCTCGACCTGCAGCCGGCACACCTCGTCGGCCAGCTCGAACAGCCGCTGCGCGCCGGGGAACATGACCGATCTGAAGTCGGAGGCCAGCCCGAAGGCGTAGACGTCGATGCCGTGCTCGTCCACCAGGTCGGCGAGCTGCTCGATCTGCTCGACCGTGTAGAAGCAGGCCTCGTCGCAGATCAGGTAGTCGATGCGCTCGTGCGAGGTGACCAGGCCGACGAGGTCGAGGGAGTCCTCCACCTCGATCGCCTCAAGGCCCAGCCCGATCCGGCTGGTGACCTTCGGTCCGCCGGAGCGGTCGTGCTTGGTCAGGACCAGCCCGCGCCGCCCCTGGCGGCCGTGGTTGTAGTTCATCTGGAGCGCCAGAGTGGACTTCCCGCAGTCCATGGGGCCGAAGTAGAACTTCAGCACGGCGTCCCGGGCTCCGGATGGCACGGCTGACAAGGCAGACAGTTCGGTCACAGGAGGCCAGCTTAGCGGCTTGGCTTGTTCCATGACCTCGTGGGACATTTCTCCCCTGGACTATCAGGAGGAACTGTGGTCACCGACAATCCACCGACGCTCGACGCGATGCTGACACAGGACGACGTGACGGCCGCCCAGGCCGACGCCACCCGATGGCGGTACGGTTTCCTGGTCGTCGTGGCGGGCATCGTCGCGATCCTGATCGCCTTCGGCGCCGCGGTGTTCGCCACCAAGGAGTTCGCCGCGCTGTTCGCGGGCGTGGCCGGGGTGGTGGGCACGATCATGGGCGCCTATTTCGGCGTGCAGGCCGGCCAGTCGGGGAAGGCCAGAGTCGAGGCCGAACTGGCAAAATCCCAAGAGCTGGTGGTGCGCCTGGCGGCCTACGTCGGCACCCAGAACGCGCCCCGGGTCATCGACGAAGTTCTCGGCCGTCGCCGAAGCTGAGGAGCCATGCGTAGCGTCCGAATCGGAGTGGACACCGGGGGCACGTTCACCGACGTCGTGGCGGTGGACGAGCAGACCGGTGAGATCGTCACCACCAAGACCCCCTCGACGCCCGCGAACCCGGCCGACGGGTTCGTCGCGGGCATCGGGAAGCTGGGCGAGCTCGACGTCGCCTCCATCGTCCACGGCACCACCGTCGCGACGAACCAGCTGCTCGAAGACCGCATCGGCAACCTCGGCTTCATCACCACCGAGGGCTTCGAGTTCATCCTGGAGATCGCCAGGCAGAGTGTGCCGGACGGCTACGGCAACTCCTACTTCTGGGTCAAACCGCCGCGGATCGTCCCCGTGCACCTCGTCAGGACGGTCGGCGGCCGGCTCGACCACCTCGGCAACGAGGTGCGGCCGTTCTCCGAGGAGCAGGCCGTCGAGGCGGCGCGCTGGCTCAGGTCGAAGGGGATCACCGCGGTCGGCGTGTGCTTCCTGCACTCCTACGCCAACCCCGAGCACGAGCGCCGCATGCGCGAGATCCTCTGGCGCGAGCACCCGGAGGCGGTGATCTCGCTCTCCAGCGACGTGCTGCGCGAGTACCGCGAGTACGAGCGCTCGATAACCACCCTGGTGGACGCCGCGGTCAAGCCCGCCGTGCGCGGCTACATCGCCGGACTGTCCAACCGGCTCGGCATGCCGTTCTCGGTGATGAAGTCCAACGGCGGCGTGCTGTCGGCGCGCGAGGTCGTCAACCAGCCGATCACCACCGTGCTGTCGGGCCCGGCGGCGGGCGCGCTCGGCGCGGCGCTGATCGCCTCCACGGCCGGGCACCCGTCGGTGATCACCCTCGACGGCGGCGGCACCTCGACCGACGTGGCCGTGGTGATCGACGGCGAGCCGTCCCTGACCACCGAGGGCACGGTCGGCCGGTACCCGTGCAAGATCCCGATGATCGACATCGTCACGGTCGGCGCGGGCGGCGGCTCGGTGGCCTGGATCTCGCCCGAGGGCACGCTGAAGGTCGGCCCCCGCTCGGCCGGCGCCGATCCGGGGCCCCTGTGCTACGGCAAGGGCGGCTCGGAGGTCACGGTCACCGACGCGCACGTGTTCCTCGGCCGCATCCCGCCCCACCTGCTGGGCGGCGAGATCCCGCTCGACGCCGACGCCGCCCGCCAGGGCGTCGAGGCGCTGGCCGACAAACTCGGGCTCAGCCCCGAGCGCACCGCGACCGGCATCCTGGAGATCAGCGCGTTCAACCAGAGCAACGCGATCCGGCAGCTCACCGTCAAGCGCGGCCTCGACGTACGGGACTTCCCGCTGGTGACGTTCGGCGGGTCCGGGCCGCTGCTGGCCTGCCGCCTGATCGACATCCTGGGCCTGCCCGCCGTCGTCGTGCCGCGCGACCCGGGCAACGTCTCGGCGTTCGGCCTGCTCACCGTCGACGTCAAGAACGACTACGTGCGCACGTACGTCACCCGCGACCTCGCGCTCAAGACCGCCGCGCAGATCTTCCAGGAGCTGGAGGGCCAGGCCGCCGAGGCGCTCGACCGCGAAGGCTTCGACGACCCGGTCCACGTGCGCAGCGCCGACCTGCGCTACTACGGGCAGGCGTTCGAGGTGCGCGTCGCGGCTCCGGCGGGCCCGCTCGACGACGACTGGAAGCGCACGGTGATCGACGCCTTCCACGACGCCCACGAGAAGCTGTACGGGTACGCCTACCGCGACGACCCGCGCCACGGCGTCGAATGGGTCAACCTGCGCGTCTCGGGCATCGGTCCCATCACCCGTCCGGCGATCCGGCGGCTCGGCAAGCCGGGGGAGGGGGCCACCTCGGTCCGTCCCGTGCACTTCGATGAGACCCGCGACACGCCGATCCACCAGCGGGCCGCGCTCGGGCCGGGCGCCACCGTCCAGGGCCCGGCGGTCATCGAGGAGTACGGATCGACGATCCCCGTGCACCCGGGCTTCACCGCGAAGGTGGATGAATACGGAAATGTGGAGATCCGACGTGATTGATCCGATCCTGGTGGAGATCGTCGAGGGCACGCTGGCCTCCGTCGAGCGGGAGGTCGAGACGGCCATCGCCCGCACGGCCCGCTCCCCGATGATCCGCGACGCGCACGACTTCCGCGCCGGCATCCACGACGCCCGGCTGCGCAAGCTCACCGGCCGCTCCTACAGCGCGCTCGTCCAGCCGATCGTGCGCGACTTCCCGATCGAGACGATGAAGCCCGGCGACGTCTACTTCCACAACGACGTCTACCTGTCCGAGGGCGGCATCGGCCACCTGCCCGACCTGTGCGTCACCGTGCCGGTCTTCCACGACGGGGCCGTGGTGGCGTTCGTGCAGGCGTTCGGCCACCACGACGACATCGGCGGCGCGGTGCCCGGCTCGATGCCCTCGCACGCCCGCTCGGTGTACGAGGAGGGCCTGATGATCCCGCCGATCAAGCTGTGGGACCAGGGCGTGCCGAACGACACCGCGCTGCGCATCATGACCCGCAACTCCCGCATGCCCGACTCCCTGGCCGGCGACCTCGACGCCGAGTGCTCGGCCTGCCTCATGGGCGCCCGCCGCCTCGGCGAGCTGTTCGACCGGTACGGCAGGCAGGCCGTCGAGGACTGCTTCGACGCGATCGTCTCCAAGACCACCGAGACCTTCCGCAGGGAGCTGCTCGCCAAGATCCCCGAAGGCACGTACGTCTGGGAGGACTACGCCGAGCACGACGGCGTCGACGAGCCCCGCCTGCACGCCCAGCGCATCACGCTCACCGTCGACCACGCCGCCGACGCGCCGCTCACCATCGACTTCACCGGCACCTCGCCCCAGGCCAAGGGCCCGATCAACCACGCGGGCGACTACGCCGACGGCGTCTTCCTGAAGAAGTGGCTGGCGCCGGTGCTGCGCAACCTCGCCGACACGCCAGAGCGCATGGCCGAGCTCGACGTCAACGAGGGCGTCGTGCCGCTGATCAGGATGGTCTTCCCGGAGAAGGGCACGCTGCTCACCCCGGTCTTCCCGGCGCCCACCAACGCCCGCACGTTCGTCATCCTGCGCCTGCTCGGCGTGCTGGCCGGGGTGCTGGCCAAGGCCACCGGCGGACGCATGCCCGCCGACCAGGAGACCATCCGCTACACCGGCGTCTACGGCAGCGACGCCGACGGCACGCCGTACCTGATGCGCGAGGTCCTGGGCGGCGGCTCGGGCGGCCGCTGGTACGCCGACGGCGAGGACACCATCCACATCGTCCCCGACTCGCGCAACATCCCGGTCGAGTTCGCCGAGGCGCGCTGGCCGTTCCGGGTGGAGCGGCTGGGGCTGGCCTGCGACTCGGGCGGCCCCGGCATGTTCCGCGGCGGCCTGGGCTACGACAAGCACATCAGGATGCTCAGGGACGCGTCGTACATGTCGATCGCCGACCGGTCGATCCTGTCGTGCTGGGGCGTCAACGGCGGCCTGGCCGGGCGTCCGTTCCGGGTGGAGATCGCCGGCAAGGAGATGGACGGCCTGGTGGACGACCACCCCGTCCAGGCCGGCGACCTGATCCGCATCCGCACCACGGGCGGCGGCGGCTGGGGCTCCCCCTACGACCGCGACCCGCGGGCGGTGGCGGCCGACGTCCGCGACGGCAAGGTCTCGATCGCCGGCGCCCTGGGCGACTACGGCGTGGTCCTGGACGGCGACCGCATCGACGAACGCGGCACCGCCGAGCTCCGCGCCCGCCTCCGCCCGCCTGCTGACCGCTTCTTCGACCGCGGCCCCGGCTACCCGAGGCTGTCCGGCGGCAGGACGTTCGCGGAGGTGGACGAACTGTAGGGAACCGGCGAGGGCTACTCCTCGTCGAAGCTGGCGAAGTAGGTGGCCACCATGTCCTGGTCGCCGTGCCCCTGCGCCTCGGCGCGGCGCAGGCGCTCGCCGGCCGCCGCCACCATGTCCAGCCGCACCCCGGCCGACTCGCCCGCCTCGGTGATCAGCCGGGTGTCCTTCTCGGCGTTGTGCACGGTGAAGGACGGCTCCAGGTCGCCCTCCAGGATGGCCTTCGACTTGGCCTGGAAGTAGACGTTGTCCAGCGGGCCGCCGGTGATCACCTCGCGGACCAGGCCGGGGTCGACGCCGAGCCCCTTGGCCAGGGCCAGGGCCTCGGCCACGATGCCGGTCATCGAGATGGCGTAGCTGACGGCGGCCATCTTGAGCCGGGTGCCGGTGCCCTGGGCGCCGTCCTCGCCGAGCCACAGGGTGCGCGCGCCGACGGCGTCGAACACCGGGGCGAGCGCCTGCCTGGCCGGCTCGGGGGCGGCCGCCAGGATGAGCAGCGTGCCCTGTTCGGCCGGCTGCCTGGTGCCCTGGACGGGCGCGTCGGCGAAGGTCAGCCCGTGCTCGGCGGCCAGGGCGGCCAGGCGGCCGACCGCCGCCACGCCGACCGTGCTCATCTGCGCCCACACCTGGCCGGGGCGCAGCGCGGGCGCGGCGGCGGTCATCGCGTCGTGCACGGCGTCGCCGTCGCTGAGCATCGTGACGATCACGTCGGCGCCCTCGACCGCCTCGGCGGGGGAGCCGGCCACGACGGCGCCGTCGGCCGCCAGCGGCTCGGCCTTGTCCCGCGTGCGGTTCCACACCCTGACCGGCAGGCCGGCCTTGAGCAGGTTGCGGGCCATGGGAGCGCCCATGAGCCCGGTCCCGAGCAATGCGACTTCAGTCATGAGGATCACCCTACGACGGCCCGCTCCGGCGGCTTCGGCGAGGTACGGCGTCCGGATGCGAGGATGGCGGCCATGGGACCTTCGCGGATCGTCGCCGTACGCCACGGGGAGAGCCAGGCGAACCTGGCGCACGCGCAGGCCGGCGACCGGCCACTGGTCTACGAGCGGGGCGACCACGAGGTGACGCTGACCGACCTCGGCCTGCTCCAGGCGCGGGCGCTCGGCCGGATGCTGGCCGGGCTGCCCGCCGGCGAGGCGCCCGAGGAGGTGTGGTGCTCCCCCTACCTGCGGGCCCTCGACACCTGGAAGGCCGCCCAGGAGACCTGGGGCGCCGGCGCGCTGCCGGTGACCGTGGACGAGCGGCTCAGAGACCAGGAGTCGGGCGATTTCGCCCGGTTCAACCTGGCCGCCATCGGCGAGCGGTTCCCCGGCGAGGTGCGGCGGATGCGGGCCGAGGGCCCCTACGCCTACCGCCCGCCCGGCGGCGAGTCGCTGGCCGACGTGGTGGCCCGGCTGAAGGACTTCCTGCACGGGCTGCGCGCGGCGGCGGACGGGCGGCGGGTGCTGATCGTCGCCCACGACTCGGTGGTGCTGGGCCTGCGGCACGTCATGGCCGGGCGGGACGACGCCGACCTGGCCGACGTCCTGCGCTTCGCGCCGGTGCC
Source organism: Nonomuraea sp. NPDC003560 (assembly GCF_042878785.1). NCBI lineage: Bacteria > Bacillati > Actinomycetota > Actinomycetes > Streptosporangiales > Streptosporangiaceae > Nonomuraea > Nonomuraea sp. NPDC003560. Next base: position 594,692 of record NZ_JBIAOF010000001.1, read on the forward strand.
GAACGCGTCGGTGTCGGTCTGGCGGGCCGCGGGCGGAGGGTTCGAGGTGGTGGCGTTCAACGACGTCACCCACCTAGATCCCGCTTGAGCCGCAGCAGCCGCGCCCGCCGCGCGTGGGCCTGCCCGGTCAGCACGGCGCTCGCCGCCACGAACGCCAGCCCGAGCGCCAGCGCGCCGGTGGCCACGGCGGCGACGAGCGCGGTGGTGAGCAGGGCCGCCGCCAGGGCGATCCAGCCGGCGATCACCCGGTCGCGGGCGAACAGCGGCGTTCTGCGCGTGCTCAGCCAGCCGCCGTAGCAGGCCCAGGCCAGGCAGAACGCGGTGAGGGCGGCGAAGGCCAGGTGGGTGCGGCCGGGCAGCGGGCCGGGCTCGGTCCACCACAGGGCGCAGACGAAGACCGTCCCTGCGGCCCCGGCGAGCAGGGCGGTCAGCGCGCGCACGCGCCGCCACGGCGACAGCGACGGTTCGAGGCGCTCGATGATCTGGTCGGCGGTCAGGCGCGGCTCATCGGTCATGGTCGGTCTCCTTCAGGTGGTCGCGCAGGAGGCGGCGGGCGCGGCTGAGTCTGGACTTGACGGTTCCGGCGGGGATGCCGCAGATCTGGGCGCACTCCTCGACCGGCAGGTCCTCCAGGTAGTGCAGGACGAGGATCTCCCGCTCGGGAGGGGGCAGGGCGGACAGGGCGGCGAGCAGGCCGGCGCGGTCGACGACGGCCTCGGCGGGGTCCTCGGTCACCGGTTCCGGCTCGGCCGCGCCCTCCGCCCTGGCGTACTCCTCGCGCAGGCGGTCGGTGACCGCCCGGCGGGCGATGGTGAACAGCCAGGGCGCGAACCGTCCGGGCGCGCGCAGCCGGGGCAGGCCGCGCACGACGGCCGCCCAGATCTCCTGGGCGACGTCGTCGGCCCGCTCGGCGTCCAGCATGCGCCGGACGTAGGTCCAGACCGGGGTGTGCCAGCGGCGTACGAGTTCGGCGATCGCCGCGCGCTCGCCCAGCTGGGCGCGTACGACGAGCAGCTCATCTGTCATGTCGTCCTTCCGTCACCCTGCTCAGTCGGGCGGGAGGGCGACCCGGTTCACGTCTCGACGACGAGATCGGCGCGCTCGCGGGTGCGGTCGGCGGCGAACCAGGCCCGTTCGGCGGCGAACCACTGCCGCCACCGGGGTTCGAGCTCGGGGCCGTCGCGGTCGAGGACGCGCCGCAGCCGCACGGCCTCGGGGGCCTCCACCCAGACGGCGAAGGCCAGCAGGCGGGCGGCCGACCGGCGGGCGGTGCCGACGCCCTCGACGACCAGCACGGGCGCGGGCGGCACGGAGACCTGGTCGGCGTAGCGTTCGCGCACCCAGTCGTACCGGCGGAAACCGGCCGGGCGGCCGTGCCGCAGCGGTTGCAGGACCTGCTCGTCCAGCAGCCGGAACCAGGCGCCGGGGCCGTCGTCCCAGTGGACGGGGAAGTCGTCGCTGTGGATCACCTGGCAGCCGAGCGCCGCGCCGAGCCGGCCGGCGAACGTGGTCTTGCCCGAGCCCGCCGGGCCGTCGACGGCCACCAGGCGGACGGGCCCGCAGGAGGGCGGCAGGGCCTGGATGCGGCGGGCCAGGGACTTCACCGGACCAGGGTAGGCGATGGTGGACGGCCGCCTGAGAGAATATTCTTCCGGCCCAACGCAAGCTGGAGGTTGACCTTGCTCGGACCCCTCGGCGACGTCGTCGTCCTCGATCTGTCCAGGGCCCTGGCGGGGCCGCACGCCGCGCAGATGCTCGGCGACCTGGGCGCCCGGGTGATCAAGGTGGAGCACCCGGACGGAGGTGACGACTCGCGCGGATGGGGGCCGCCCTTCGTCGGGCCCGACCACGACATCTCGACCTACTTCCTGGCGGCCAACCGCAACAAGCAGTCCATCGCGGTCGATCTCAAGTCCGCCGAGGGCAGGCAGCTCATCGAGCGGCTCGTCCGCCAGAGCGACGTGCTGATCGAGAACTTCCGCACCGGCGTGCTCGACCGGCTCGGCTTCCCCGTTGAGCGCCTGCACGAGCTCAACCCGCGCCTGGTCGTCCTGTCGATCACCGGGTTCGGCCACGACGGGCCCGAGGGCGGCCGGCCGGGCTACGACGTGATCGCCCAGGGCGAGGCGGGGCTGATGTCGCTGACCGGGCCCTCGCGCGAGGAGCCGTACCGGGTGGGCGCCTCGATCGCCGACCTGCTGGCCGGCATCCACGGCGCGTACGGCGTGGCGGCGGCCCTGTACGAGCGCGAGCGCACCGGCCGGGGCCGGGTGGTGCGCACGTCCCTGCTGGCCGCGGTCACCGGCGTCCACTCCTACCACGGCACGGCCTGGACGGTCGGCGGCCAGGTCCCCGGCGCCAACGGCAACCACCACGCCTCCATCGCCCCCTACGGCGCCTTCCGCTGCGCCGACGGCATGCTGCAGATCGCCGTGGCGAACGACGGCCAGTGGAAGAAGGTCGCCAAGCTACTCGACATCGACCCTGATGTGGCGAAATATGCGACCAACAGGCAGAGATTCGCACACCGGGACGAGCTGATCGCCGACATGGAGAAGGCCCTGGCCGACCACGACCGCGCCCACTGGCTGGCCAGGCTGGGCGAGGCCGGCGTGCCCGCGGGCGCGATCAGGTCGATCGACGAGGTCTACGCCTGGGAGCAGACCCGCTCCCAGGGGCTCCTGGTCCAGGTGGACCATCCCGTGCTCGGCCCGATCGAGCTTCCCGGGCCGCCGCTGCGCTTCGACGGCCTGCCCGCGGCCGAGCACACCGCGCCCCCCGCGCTCGGCCAGGACGGCGAGGCCGTGCTCGCCTGGCTCGAAGAGCGGGAGGGATGATCGGCAATTCCCGGCTCCGGCATGTACCCTCGTGCGTCACCATGGCATCATCGGTTGATCGTTAGGAGCGATAGTGAGCCGTCCGGACGCGCGCACACTGATCGAAGCGGTCCTCGACAGGGGGTCGTGGAAGTCGTGGGACGCGCCGCCCGCCGATCCGGCGGAGCCCGGCTCCTCCTATGCCGAGGAGCTGGCCGCGGCCCGCGTGAAGTCCGGCTACGACGAGTCGGTGATCACTGGCGAGGGGCTGCTCGACGGCCGCAGGGTCGCCGTCGTGGTCTGCGAGTTCTCCTTCATGGCGGGGTCGGTCGGGGTCGCCGCGGCCACCCGCATCGCGGCCGCGGTCGAGCGCGCCACGCGTGAGCGGCTGCCGCTGCTGGCCGCCCCGGCCTCGGGCGGCACCCGGATGCAGGAGGGGGCGCTGGCGTTCGTCCAGATGGTCCGGATCACCGTCGCGGTGCAGGAGCACCGCGCGGCCGGGCTGCCGTACGTCGTCTACCTGCGCCACCCGACGACGGGCGGCGTGCTGGCCTCCTGGGGCTCGCTCGGGCACGTCACGGCGGCCGAGCCGGGGGCGCTGATCGGGTTCCTCGGGCCGCGGGTGTTCGAGGCGCTGCACGGCTACCCCTTTCCCGAGGGCGTCCAGGTGGCCGAGAACTTCTACGAGCACGGCCTGGTCGACGCCGTCGTGTCGGCCGACGACGCCCGCAGGGTCGCGATCCGGGCCCTTTCCGTGCTGTGCGCCGCGCGTACCGGCGTCGAGGCGGGCGAGCCGCCCGCGGAGGACCTGCGGCCGGTGGAGGCGTGGGAGGCGATCACCCGCTCGCGCCGCGACGATCGTCCGGGCGTGCGCACGCTGCTCAAGCTCGCCGCCACCGACGTGACGCCGCTCAGCGGCAGCGGCGCCGGCGAGAACGAGCCGGGGCTCGTGCTGGCGCTGGCCAGGTTCGGGTCGGCGCCCGCCGTGGTGCTCGGCCAGGACCGGCGAAGACAGCGCCGGCGCTCGCCGCTCGGCCCGGCCGGGCTCAGGGTGGCCAGGCGCGGCATGCGCCTGGCGGCCGAGCTGGGGCTGCCGCTGGTCACCGTGGTCGACACCGCCGGGGCCGACCTGTCGAAGTCGGCCGAGGAGGGCGGGCTGGCCGCCGAGATCGCCCGCTGCCTGGCCGAGCTGGTCACCCTCGACGCGCCGACCGTGTGCCTGCTGCTCGGCGAGGGCGCGGGCGGGGCGGCGCTGGCGCTGCTGCCGGCCGACCGGGTGTTGTGCGCGCAGCACGCCTGGTTGTCGCCGCTGCCGCCGGAGGGCGCCTCGGCCATCCTCTACCGGTCGGTCGACTTCGCCCCCGAGATCGCCCAGGCCCAGCACATCCGGGCCACCGACCTGCGGCGCGACGGCATCGTCGACCGGGTGATCCCCGAGCTGCCGGACGCCGCCTACGAGCCCAGGCAGTTCTGTGAGCGCGTGGGGCGGGCGCTGGAGCACGAGATCGCCAAGCTGCTGGAGGTGCCCCCGGCCGACCGCCTGGCGGCTCGCCTGGCCCGCTACCGCGCCCTGGGCTGACCGCCTACGGCACGGGGATGCGTTCGACGCGGATGGAGAAGACCTCCTCGCGCGGCACGACCACCTCGTACGCGCCGTGGTCGACCATCCAGTAGCCGAGCGCCTCGGCCTTCATGCCGCTGTGGCCGGTGTAGGCGATGTGCAGGCCGTCGTCGTCCTCGTCGAGGACGATGCACGGCTCGCCGCCGAAGGCGCCGACGGTGCGGACGAGCACCAGCCACTCCAGCCGCGATCTGGCCACCACCCGCCGCCAGTAGCCCGAGGCGGGCTCGAAGCCGTCGAGCTCCACCTCGCTGAACAGCACCACCTGGTCGTTGTCGGGGCCGAGCGCGGCCGGCAGCGTACGCTCGCCGAACCGGGCCACGAAGCCGGAGGCGACCGGCGTGATCTCCTCGCTCATGCGGCGGGCCGCCAGGTCAGGCCGTCGTAGCCGGCGAAGGGCCGCTCGCCCTCGCCGGTGACGTGGACGATCTCCGCCCCCGCCGGGATCGGCATCGGGACGGTGTGGAACTGCGGCACCACGTGGTCGGGCGAGGTGGTGAACCCGTTGCCGGCGAACGGCGGCACGTCGCTCCAGTCGCCTCCCATGTGCGGGCCGTAGGGCACCGCGTAGGTGTCGACGTCGCGGGCGTGCCAGCGCATCAGGTAGAGCTCGGGCACCTCGGGGAACAGCTCCGAGCCGTCGAAGGACAGGTCGAGGCCGTAGTAGAGGGCCGCCGGCGTGGTCAGCCTGACGCAGTCCTGGACCCGGTAGACGTAGCCGGAGATCACCGTGCGCTTGCCCGACAGGTACGGCACGAGCAGACGCGGCGGCACGACCTTCTGCATCTGCGTTCCGCTCATGGCTCTACTTTACGGTCGGTTGACCCTTGAGCACCCGGTGATCCAGACACGGGAGCATGGCCCTGGCGGTGGCCGTCCATTCGGTGTCGAGGCGGACGAGCTGGACCCCCGGACCGGTGCCGAGGTCGGCCCGGACCACTCCGAGCGGGTCGACCAGCATGCTGCGGCCCACGCCGAACCCGTCCTTCGACTCCTCCGGGTTGGGCGCCTGGCCGACGGCGGCCGTCCACATCGTGTTCTCCAGGGCCCGTGCGCGGACCAGCGTGACCCAATGGTCCTCCTTCAGCGGGCCCGACCCCCAGGCGGCGATCACCGCGAACAGGTCGGCGCCCTTGTCGACCAGCGCCCTGGTCAGCTCGGGGAAGCGGATGTCGTAGCAGGTGACCAGCCCGACGCGCAGCCCGGCGAGCTCGACCACGGCCGGCTCGGTGCCCGGCGCCACCAGGTCGGACTCCTTGGAGCCGAAGGAGTCGAACAGGTGGATCTTCCGGTAGGCGGCCTTGATCCCGCCGTCGGGGCCGATCGCCACGGCCGTGTTGTGCACCTTGGCGCCGGCCGGGCCCTCGCCCGGCTCGAACACGCCGGCGATCACCGCCAGGCCGTGGGTGCGGGCCGCCTCCGCCAGTCCCGACACGAACGGCCCGTCGAGCGGCTCGGCCAGCTCGGTGACGCGCCTGCCGTAACGGGTGAGCGTGGCCTCGGGGAAGATCGCCAGGTCGGCCCCCTCGGCGCGGGCGAGCGCCTCCCTGGCCCTCTTGAGGTTGGTGGCCGGGTCAGGAGAGACCGGAATCTGGCAGAGGGCGATTGTGGTCACGGCCCGACTCTAACCGGTTGGGCACCAGTCGAAACCAGGTCAGGCACCGCCAGATCCACTCAAGTGGGCCGTACCGAAATCTGGTGAGCCACCAGCCGCTGAACAACGTCTGCGCCACCACGGTGGTCAGCGCCACCGCGAGCACCGGCCAGCGGGTGTCGCCGGTCTTCAGCGGGACCGTGCACAGCGCGATCACCGCCGTGCCGGTGACGTAGTTCGTCAGCGCCATCCGGCCCAGCGGCTCCAGCAGGGCCGACGACCATGGCCGCAGCGCCAGCAGCAGCCCACTGGCGTACGCCGCCGCCCCCGACAGCGCGGCCACGCTGTAGACGGTCCAGTCGCCGGCCCCCGGCACGTCCGCGACGCCCGCCCAGCTGACCGTCAGCACCAGGGAGGTCAGCGCCGAGGCCGCGAACACGGGGGCCAGCAGGCTCCGCGGCGGGCGCAGCCGCATCAGCCCCATGCCGACCAGGAACAGCCCGGGGATGAGCGACGGGCCCGCGCCGTGCCAGGTGGCCCAGACGGTCGCCACGACGCCGAGCGCCAGCACCGGCAGGCCGCCCGGCAGGAACGAGGCCGGCAGCAGCACCACCAGGCCGTAGAGGGCGTAGTCGGTCAGCACCTCGCCCTCGTAGAAGGTGTGCTGGAGCAGGCCGAAGCAGGCCAGCCAGGCCAGCCGGCGGGCCAGCGCCCAGCGGCTTCCCGAACGGTCGAGGAACAGCACGAAGCTGATGCCGAACAGCAGCGAGAAGATCGGGTAGAAGCGGCTCTGGAACAGCGCCTCGATCGTGCGGTCGATGCCGGTGTAGGGCTCGTGGCTGGCGTGCTGCCAGGTGTTGACCAGCATGATGCCGCCCACCGCGAAGCCGCGGAGGGCGTCCAGCTCACGGATGCGCGTCACAGGAACCAGGTGAACCACCATACGAGGAATCCGGCGCCGGCGACCGCCGCCACGATGTGCGGCCACCGCCGATCGTGGAACAGGGCCGCGACGCTCAGCACGGCCGAGGCCACCGCGATCCACGTGTACAGGCCGCCGACCGGGGCGGGGACGCCGACGGCCAGGGCCGTCTCGTTCCTGCTCGCCATGCCGTAGACGGCCTGGCCGGTCAGCCCGGCGAACGCCACGCCGGCCAGCCCCGCGAAGGCGGTCACCGACCTGCCGCGCAGCGCGCCCGCGGCGAGCTGGACGAGCGAGACGAGCGCGAACAGCGCGAAGGGCGCGGCCAGCCAGGGCGCCTGCGAGATCCGGTACGGCGCGCCGGTGACGTGCGTGTCGGCGAGCCGGAGCGTGGGCGGCAGACCCGGGTCGGGCTCGCACGGCTTCGGCGACACGCGGTCCGGGGCCTCGACGAACTCGGCGATGTGCCTCCTGGCGCACGCGCTGGTGAGGAAGACGGCGTGGCTGCCGCGGAACGTCTCGAACCGGGCGCCGGGGATGGCTTCGGCGGCGGGCCCGGCCGTCCTGGCGGGGGTGGTGGGGTCCCGGTCGCCGCCGACGACGTAGACGGGGGCCTTGGGGACGGCGTTCACGGGGGCGGATTTGGGAAGTTGCCACGCATCACACACCGCTTTATCCGCGTTTACCGTGAAAAGTCGGGATTTGGTGGTGAAGGTGTTGAACGGCACCTCGTCCTGGCACTGCACCGCGTGGTACAGCCCGAACTCGTGCGACACCAGCCCCTCGCCCACCGCGTCAGCCAGCGGTCGCAGCAGCTCGTCGTGCCCCTCGGCCAGCCCGCCGACCAGCGCGGGCGCCACGGCCGACACGTCCGCCTCGTGCAGCGCCTCGGCCAGCACGGTGGCCACGTCGTCACCGGACATCGTCGCCGTGAACGGCCGGCCGAGCAGCGGATCGGTGGTCGGCACCCGGGCGGGGGAGCGGTTGAGCCCGGCCACCACCCGGTCGAAGGCGTCGCCCACGCCGAGCGCGGCCACGGTGTCGCGCAGGTTGCGGTCGGCGTCGTCGTACCAGGCCACGGACTCGGGCAGGAACGAGTCCAGCACGACCGACCGCACGCCCTGCGGATCGGCCGCGGCGACGTCGGCCATGACCCGGGTGGAGTAGCTGACGCCGAACAGGTTCCAGGAGGGGAATCCGAGCGCCTGGCGCAGGGCGACCACGTCGGCGGCGATCTCCTTGGTGTTGTAGCCGCGCAGGTCGACGCCCTGCTCCTGGAGGCGGGCGCGGCAGCGCCCGGCCGCCGCGCCCACGTCGGCGGGCGGCCTGCGCAGCCGTCCGAGCAGCGCCTCGGCCGTCTCGGGGCAGCCCAGCACCGGACGGGAGTACTTCCCGCCGCGCTGCTCGATCGTCACCACGTCGCGGTCGGGGAACATCTGGCTCAGGAACCCGGTGAGCTGCAGCGACGACGACGCCGGCCCGCCGCCCATGTAGACGATCGGGTCAGGTTTGCGGCCGGCGGCCGTCGAGGTGTGCACGGCGTACCCGACCTTGATGGTCCGGCCCGGCGTGTCGCGGCGCTCGGGGACCAGCAGGAACCCGCAGACGGTGTGCTCCGGCACGGCGACCGGGCAGGGCGCGGACTCCACGGGAGGAGGCGTGGCAGGCGTGACGAGGGGAACGCTCAGGGCGAGGGCTAGCACGACCCGGATGATCACGAGACGAGACTAATAGTGTGGGGGCGTGACCGAACCACTTGTTTCCAGGATGCGCGCCTTCGGCACGACGATTTTCGCCGAGATGAGCGCGCTCGCCGTGCAGACCGGGGCCATCAACCTCGGACAGGGCTTCCCTGACACCGACGGCCCGGCCGCCATGCTCGACCGCGCCGTGCAGGCGATCACCTCGGGCGCCAACCAGTACCCGCCGGGGCCTGGGGTGCTGGAGCTCCGGCAGGCGGTCTCGGAGCACCGGATGGCCCACTACCGGCTCGACTACGACCCGGCGGGCGAGGTGCTGGTCACCGTGGGCGCCACCGAGGCCATCGCGGCGAGCGTGCTGGCGCTGTGCGAGCCGGGCGACGAGGTGATCGCGTTCGAGCCGTACTACGACTCCTACGCGGCCTCGATCGCGCTGGCCCAGGCCAGGCTCGCGGCGGTGACGCTGCGCCCGGTGGACGGCCGCTTCACCTTCGACCCCGACGAGCTGCGCGCCGCCGTCACGCCGCGTACCCGGGCGATCCTGGTCAACTCACCGCACAACCCCACGGGGACGGTCTTCACCAGGGACGAGCTGACGGTCATCGCCGAGCTGTGCCATGAGCACGGCCTGATCGCGATCACCGACGAGGTCTACGAGCACCTCACCTTCGACGGCGTCGAGCACGTCCCGCTGGCCACGCTGCCCGGCATGCGCGAGCGCACGGTCATGATCTCCTCGGCGGGCAAGACGTTCTCGGTCACGGGCTGGAAGACCGGCTGGGTGTGCGCGCCGCCCGAGCTGGTGCGGGCGGTCTCGACGGTCAAGCAGTTCCTCACCTTCACCGCGAGCGCGCCCTGGCAGCTCGCGGTGGCGTACGGGCTGCGCACCGAGCTGGAATGGGTGGCCGCGCTGCGCGCCGGGCTCCAGGACAAGCGCGACCGGCTGATGGACGGGCTGGCGGCGGCGGGCTTCGAGGTGTTCGGGCCGGCGGGCACGTACTTCGTGCAGACCGACATCCGGCCGCTGGGCTTCACCGACGGCCTGGAGCTCACCCGCCGCCTGCCCGAGCTGGCCGGGGTGGTGGCCATCCCCACGCAGGTCTTCTACGAGCACCCCGAACGCGGCTGGCACTTCGTCCGCTTCGCGTTCTGCAAGAAGGACGAGGTCATCGACGAGGCGGTGACCCGGCTCAAGCGCCTGTCGCAGGGGTAGCCCGGCGCAGGCCGTCGAACAGCACGGCCAGGGCCCTGGCCCGCAGGTCGTCGCTCCAGTTGTGGTGCAGCGCCGCCAGGCAGGCGGCGCTGAGCAGGGCGAGCAACTCCGCCATGCCCACGTCGTCGCGCACCGCCCCCGCCCGCTGCGCCCGCTCCAGCAGCGCGCCGATCGCGCCCCTGATGTCGGGCGCGCCCGCCTTGGCGTCGATGCCGGCGCTGGCCAGGGCGTCCACCAGGATCTTCTTGACCGTCGAGTAGGCCACGATGCGGTCGAAGAACTCGAAGAAGGCCGCTCCGGCGTCGGCGGCGCCGGCCAGCTCTTCGGCCATCTCGGCCAGCCGCTCCTGCCGGTCGGCCACGATCGCCGCGTACAGGGCCTCCTTGGTGGGGAACTGGCGGTAGATCGTCCCCACGCCCACGCCGGCCAGCGCGGCGATCTCGCGCATCGAGGCGTCGAGCCCGTCGCGGGCCAGCACGACCTCGGCCGCCTCCAGCACACGGGCGCGGTTGCGCCGGGCGTCGGCACGCATGGGCCCTCCTTGCGTTGACATCCTCGCGTTGACATCCGGAACCGTTGTTCCGTATCGTTCCCCGCATCCAAGCGGAACAGTCATTCCGATTCTAGGGGTATCTTCGTGCACTTCCAGACCATGGGACGTTCCGGGCTGCGCGTCTCCCGCGCCTGCCTCGGCACCATGAACTTCGGCACCGAGCACGGGCTGGCCGCGGGCGACGCCGCCGAGGCGGGCCGCGTCATCGACGCCTACCTCGACGCGGGCGGCAACTTCATCGACACCGCCGACCTCTACCACCGGGGCGAGACCGAGGAGATCGTCGGCCGGGCGCTGCGCGGCAGGCGCGAGTGGGTCGTGCTGGCCACCAAGGGCGCCATGCCGGTCGGCCCGGAGGGGCGGGGCCTGTCCAGACGGCACCTCACCCGCGCCCTGGAGGCCAGCCTGCGCCGCCTCGGCACCGACTACATCGACCTCTACCAGTGCCACCAGTGGGACCCGGGCACGCCGATCGAGGAGACGATGGCCACCCTCGACGGCTTCCTCCGTTCGGGCAAGGTGCGCTACCTCGGCTGCTCCAACTTCACCGCCGCGCAGATCGTCGAGGCGCAGTGGGCCGCCGAGCGGGTGGGCGGCACGCCGTTCGTGAGCCTGCAACCGCAGTACTCGCTGCTCCAGCGGGTCGTCGAGGCCGAGATCCTGCCCGCCTGTGCCCGGTTCGGCCTCGGCACGGTGGTGTACGGCGCGCTCGGCGGCGGCGTCCTGACCGGCCGCTACCGGCGCGGCGAGATCCCCGACCCGGACAGCCGCATGGGCCGCCTGCTCGGCGCCGCGATGCCCGGCGCGGCCCGCTGGGCGCAGTCGCTGCTCAACGACCGCAACCTGGCCGTCGCCGAGGGGCTGGCCGAGGTCGCGGCCGAGCTGGGGGCCGACCCGGCCGCGGTCGCCCTGGCCTGGGTCGCCGGACGTCCCGGCGTCACGTCGGTGCTGCTCGGGCCGCGCTCGGTGCGGCAGTTGCGGGAGAACCTGGCCGCCTTCGACCTCACCCTCCCGCCGGAGGCGGCCACCCGCCTGGACGACCTCTCCGACCCCGCCCACACCCCCGCCGACGGCTCCTTCTTCCACCTCGTCCCCCGCTGACCCCGTTCACGAGGTGAGCTTGACCGGGAGGCGGCGTTGGCGGATGGCGGTGCGGACGGCCTTGGCGAGCTGGTCGTACTCGGCCGCGCGGGCCGAGGAGGCGCGGTAGGCCAGGCCGATCGTGCGGCCGGGGGCGGGGGCGGCGAAGCGGCGCAGCGCCAGGCGTACCCGCTTGCCGGTCTCCACCGGCACGGCCGACTCCGGCAGCAGCGTCACGCCGAGGCCGCCCGCCACGAGCTGCACCAGCGTCGGCAGGCTGGTCGCGTACGTGGTCGCGGTGGCCCGCGCGCCCACCTCGCGGCACACGTCTATGGCCTGTTCGCGCAGGCAGTGGCCCTGGTTGAGGAGCACGATGTCCAGGCCCTTGAGCGCGTCGCGGTCGAGCGGCGCGGGATCGGCGGCCAGGGGGTGGTCGTGGGGGAGCGCCAGCAGGAAGTCCTCGTCGTAGAGCGGCGTCTCCACCAGGCCGCCCACGTCCGTCGGCAGGGCGAGCAGGACCAGGTCGAGCCGCCCCTCGCGGACCTCCTCCAGGATCGTCTCCGTCTTGGCCTCGTGGACGGTCAGCTTGAGCTGCGGGAAGCGCTGGGCGAACATGGGCAGCAGCGCGGGCAGCACGTACGGCGCCACGGTGGGGATCACGCCGAGGTGGGCCGGGCCGCTGAAGGGCTCGCGGTTCTGGGCGGCCTCGCCCATCAGATCCTCCACGGCGGCCAGCACTCGCCAGGCGTGCTCGGCCACGCGCTCGCCGGCGGAGGTGAGCAGCACCTTGCGGGTGGTCCGCTCCAGCAGCTGTGTGTCCAATATCTCCTCCAATGAGGCGATATTTCCGGACAGGGTGGGTTGGCTCATCTTCAGTGCCGTCGCCGCCTCCCTGAAGTGGAGATGCTCGGCCACGGCGAGGAAGGAACGCAGCTGAGCGAGGGTGGGCATGGGCTCACTGATAGGAATCACCTCTCAGATTGGTCCAACTACTCGATTTCTCGAATCAATGCTAGGTGCGGCAACGTAGGTGCCCTGACCCGCACTTCCTCCGAAGGAGTAGGAACTTGCTCACCGTCGGTGACCGCTTCCCCGAGTACGAACTCACGGCCTGTGTCGACCTCGACCCCGACAAGGCGTTCGCTGAGATCAACCACAAGACCTACGAGGGCAAGTGGCGCGTGGTGTTCTTCTGGCCGAAGGACTTCACGTTCGTCTGCCCGACCGAGATCGCCGAGTTCGGCCGTCTCAACGGCGAGTTCGCCGACCGTGACGCCCAGGTGCTCGGCGTCTCGATCGACTCCGAGTTCGTGCACCACGCCTGGCGCAAGAACCACGAGGACCTGCGCGACCTGCCCTTCCCGATGCTGAGCGACATCAAGCGCGAGCTGTCGCAGGCCTGCGGCGTGCTCGGCCAGGACGGCGTCGCCCAGCGCGCCACGTTCATCGTCGACCAGAACAACGAGATCCAGTTCTCGATGGTGACCGCCGGTTCCGTGGGCCGCAACGTCAAGGAGGTCCTGCGGGTCCTCGACGCCCTGCAGTCCGACGAGCTGTGCCCGTGCAACTGGAACAAGGGCGAGGCCGGCCTCGACGCCCAGAAGCTGCTGGCCCAGTGAGCGTCGACACCCTGAAGTCGCTCCTGCCCGACTACGCCAAGGACACCAGGCTCAACCTGGGCTCGGTCACGACCACCTCGTCGCTGACCGACCAGCAGCTCTGGGGCACCGTCCTGGCGTGCGCCCTGGCCACCAGGTCGGCGCGGGTCATCGCCGAACTCTCGCAGGACGCCGCCGACCACCTGTCGGCCGAGGCGTTCACCGCCGCCAAGGCGGCCGCGTCGATCATGGCGATGAACAACGTCTACTACCGCGCCACCCACCTGATCGGCGACGAGACGTACGCGACGCTGCCGGCCAGGCTCCGGATGACCGTGATCGGCAACCCGGGCGTGGACAAGACGGACTTCGAGCTGTGGTGCCTGGCGGTCTCCGCGATCAACGGCTGCGGCCGCTGCCTGGAGTCGCACGAGCAGGTGCTGCGGGGCGCGGGGCTGCCGCGTGAGCAGGTCCAGGAGGCGCTGCGGGTGGCCGCCGTGATCAACGCCACCGCCGCCACCCTGGAGGCCGAGGCCGCGCTCCAGACGGTCTGACCTCCCCGCGGAACCGCGTAACCGCGAAAGCGTGAAAGCGTGAACCGCCCTGCGGAACCCGAAAACGCGAACCGCGTAACCGCAGGACCGCGAAGGCGGGCGCCCGTACGGGTGCCCGCCTTCGGCGTGTGCGGGGTGCTAGCTGCTCTGGGGTTCGTCGAGCGGGGTGAGCGCCTGGCTGGCCTGCTCGTGCTCCAGGCCCGTGGCCTGCAACAGGTCCACCGCGATCGACCGCAGCTGCGCGATGATGACGTGCGCCGAGAAGCCCAGCCGCTCGGGCCGTTCCCGGCCGGCCACCGCGAGCAGCGCCTGCCGCGCCAGCAGGGGATCGCGTCCGGCGGCCAGCTCCAGCTGCAGCAGCAGCGCCGCCTCCGAGACCTCCCGCATCGCCTCGGCCAGCGCCGTGGGCGGCGGGCTCGCCTCGCCCAACGCGGCCAGCGTGCGGCGGACCATCACCCGGGCGTTGCGCAGGGCCAGGTCGACGGGGACGGCGGCGGTCTCGTACCGGGCCAGGGCGGCCCGGCGATGCCAGTGCAGCGGCGAGATCATGGTGATCTCCTTGCTGGTCTCCAGCGCCATCGCGAACTCCTCGACGGCGGCCTGCGTCGTCCGCGCCTCCTCCAGCGCCTCGGCGGCCAGGTCGACGTCCCGCTTCTCGATCGCCTCCGCCGCCTGCTCCAGGACGGTGGACAGCGCGTCCAGCACCCCCGACAGGTGTTTGGCCGCGATCGTGAACGGGCTGGCGGGCATCAGCGCGACCGCCGCCACGCCGATGACGCCGCCGGTGAGGGCGTCGGCCATGCGGTCGAGGCCGCCGGCGTTCTCGCCCGGCAGCAGCGTGGCCACCAGCACCGCCGACGAGCCCGCCTGCGCCACGAACAGCGCCCCGCCGTTGAGCAGCAGCGCGACGGCCATGGCCAGCCCGACGACCAGCGCGAGCTGCCAGGGACCCGAGCCGATCCAGGACACCAGCAGGTCGCCGACGCCGACGCCGAGGCTCACGCCGACCACCAGCTCGGCGACGCGCCGCAGCCGCTGGCCGAGCCCCACGCCGACGCAGATCAGCACGGAGATCGGCGCGAAGAACGGCCGGGCGTGCCCGAGCAGGTCGACGGCGACGATCCAGGCCAGCGCCGCGCCCACCGCGCACTGCACGATCGAGGGCGCCATGAGACCGAACGTGCCCAGTCGTTCCCTTACGTGATCGCTGAGCCTCGTTCGCACCTTTTCACCTTGGCGGATCTTTGTGACATTGAGGTCACGTTTGCCCCGTGACATCCGGCTGAACCGCGCCGGGGGCGAGCCGCCTGCGGACGAGCACGATGATCGCGACCACGACCGGCGTGGCCATCCACAGGAACGTGGAGTCCTCGCCGACGCCGAACGCCAGGACCGCGCTGACCGCCCACAACACCCCGCAGCCCCAGTACACCCAGGCCGAGGTGGCCATGCGCCGCCTGCTCGCGTGGGCGTTGAGCAGCCCCTGCGACAGGGCCAGCGTGAACAGCGCGCCCTGGCAGAACATCAGGAGCGCCTCGGTCCCCGCGAACAGCGCCAGCGCCAGGCCCTTGGACGCCTGCACGTCGATGTCGGCCGCCGACATCTCGCTCCACAGGTTCATCGTGTACGGCAGGAACGCCGAGCACAGCAGCAGCGGCACGTGCAGCAGCAGGACCGGCTGGGAGACCCGGTGGAGCTGGTCGAAGAGCGTGTGGTGGGCCCGCCAGCTGAACCACAACATGAGGAAGGCCAGCGCGAACGCCGCGAACGAGCCCTGGTGATGGCTCAGGAAGCCCGCGAGGTCACGGAAGTCGTCCTCCGCCGGGCGGGGGATCTCCAGGACGAGCAGCGTGATCGCGATCGCGAAGACCGCGTCGCTGAACATCCCGACCCGCTCCGGGGTCATGCCGGGACGGGGGGCCGGTGGGGGGCTGGACACAGCGGGTCTCCGTGAATCGTGGGGGGACGACCAGCATAGAGGTCATGGCCTGCCTGGGCTCACCTGTCCAGGAAGGCGTCCACCGCGGCCAGGAAGGCGGCCCGTTCGGTGGCGTGGACGAGGTGCCCGGCCTCGATCGTGACCAGCTCGGCGCCGGGGATCAGGCGGGCCAGCCCGGGGGCGTCGAAGGGGCTCAGCCGTCCGCCGGACAACACCAGCGTGGGCGCCGTGATCTTCCCCAGCTCGGCGGCCAGCGCCGGGTCGGGATCGACGATGTACGGCTCGGTCTGGTGCATCATCCGCCAGTCGAAGCCGGTGGAGTCGTCCTCCACGAGCGGCTGCCGTCCCTCGATCGGGTACGGCGCCGTGACGTCCTCCAGCACCAGCCGCTCGACCCGCTCGGGGTGGCGCATGGCCACGTGGTAGGAGACCATGCCGCCGAGCGAGTGCCCGACCAGCCGGACGCGGTCGAGGCCCAGGTGGTCGAGGAGCGCCACGACGTCCTCGGCCATCGTGTCCACCGCGTACTCGCCCGGACGGTCGCTGGCCCCGTGGCCGCGCAGGTCGGGGGCGAGGACGTGGTGACGGGCGGCGAAGTGCTGGGTGATGCCGTTCCAGTCGTTGTGGTTCGCGGTCCTGCCGTGGAGGAGGACCAGCGGCGGAGCGGCGGGGTCGCCCTCCTCGCGGTAGACGAGCTTGATGCCGTTGACGTGGGCTTCGCGAATCACATCCGGGAACACTACCTTCGCTCCTTTTGTGCGCTTCGAGGTTCCGCCGAGAGCTTGACCGGCCAGCGCACCTTGACATCGCCGCGGCCGTTCATGGGCAGACATTGCCCATGAACCCCGCCGGGCCGCTCGGCTAGCGTCGCGACGGTGGGGAAGCCGGTACTGGAGAAGGGGCAACGCATGCCGGACCCGATTGAAGTGCGCAAGGTGCCGATCGAGAGCGTGACCGACGCCTCCGGGCTGTCCCGGCTCATCGAGGACGGGGTGATCGAGGCGCGCCGGGTGCTCGCGGTGATCGGCAAGACCGAGGGCAACGGCGGCGTCAACGACTACACGCGCATCCTGGCCGACCGGGCATTCCGCGAGGTCCTGGCCGAGCACGGCCACCCGTCCCCGGAAAGCGTGCCGCTGGTGTGGTCGGGCGGCACCGACGGCGTCCTCAGCCCGCACGCCACCGTCTTCGCCACCACGGCGGACGCGCCGATCAGCGACGAGCCGCGCCTGTCGGTGGGCGTGGCGATGAGCGAGGTGATCCTGCCCGAGGACATCGGCCGTCCGGCGATGGTGGAGAAGGTGGCCGCCGGGGTGCGGGAGGCCATGAAGATCGCCGGCATCGACGACCCGCGCGACGTGCACTACGTGCAGACCAAGACGCCGCTGCTCACCCTGGCCACCATCACCGAGGCCAAAAGCCGCGGCCAGGACACCGCCATCGAGGAGACCGGCCCGTCGATGGACCTGTCCAACTCCACCACCGCGCTCGGCATCGCCGTCGCGCTCGGCGAGATCGACATGCCGCGGGCCGACCAGATCCACAAGGACCTGTCGCTGTACTCGTCGGTGGCGTCGTGCTCGTCGGGGGTGGAACTGGACCGGGCGCAGATCGTGCTGGTGGGGAACGTGCGCGGCATCGGCGGGCGCTACCGCATCGGGCACAGCGTCATGCGGGACGCGCTCGACGCCGACGGCATCTGGGCGGCCATCAGGGACTCCGGGCTGCCGCTGCCGGACCGTCCCCACCCTTCCGACCTCGGCGGGCGGCTGGTCAACGTGTTCATGAAGTGCGAGGCCGACCCGTCGGGGCGGGTGCGCGGGCGGCGCAACATCATGCTGGACGACTCCGACGTGCACTGGCACCGGCAGATCAAGGCGGCCGTCGGCGGGGTGGCGGCCTCGGTCACCGGCGACCCCGCGGTGTTCGTCTCGGTGGCCGCCGTGCACCAGGGGCCGTCGGGCGGCGGACCGGTCGCCGCCATCGCCGACCTCGGCTGACCGGTCAGCCCGGTTGACCGGCAGGCCCTGGCTCGCACCAGGGCAGCACGGTCAGCTCGGGCCAGGCTTCGGCGCAGCGCGCCGCCTTGGCCTCGTAGACCTCGCGCGGCGCCTGCCGGGGGTTGGGCCGCAGCACGAGGTTGAAGGCGTCGGCCACGCCGTAGGGGGCGTAGACCCGCCAGGCCCCCGACGGGGTGAGCCGGACGCCGATCGCGCTCGTGGTGCTGGGGAAGGAGTCGATCGCGGCCTCGGAGCTGTCGTAGGGCGGGCACGGCACGCCGAAGCGGCGCTCGTACCACAGATGGACGCGGGCCTCGTTGCGGATCTCCACCGGCACGTCGCCGAACAGCTCGCGCCCGGCCCTGATCGCGCGGTCCTCCGCCTCCCACGACAGGTCGGACGGATCGTGATAGATCAGGTCGTAGTCTTTGACGCCGTAGCCCGCCGGACGTCCGGTCACGTGGTTCCAGATCGCCTGGACGACCGCGCCCGCCGCCAGCCACCAGCCGGGCAGGCCGAGCGAGCGGGCTCCGACGAGCACCCGCACCAGCACCGGGTCGGTCTCCAGCACGGCCCGCACGGCCGCAGTCTGCTCGTCGAGGGGGAGCCGAGAGATCCGCACCGCACCTGTCTAGCAGCCCACCCCGACAGAACACCGCCGGAACGCCGCCGGAACCCGGACAGAACACCGACGAGCATCCCAGGAACGCTGACGAGCATCGCGGGAACGCCTCCAGGGCGCCTCCAGGAACGGGGGCGGTGGCGCTCGCGGGTAGTCTCGTTCGTTGTGCCGACCATCCCACAGCCACTCGACCCCGACGACGACGGCAGCGCCGCCCCCGCCGTGGCCGCCGCCCTGGCCGCCTACGAGTCGGGCGCGTGCGGCCCCGCCGACGTGCTGGCCGCCCTGAGCGGCGCGCGGCTGCTGGTGCCGGTGGTCGCCCTGCTGACCGAGTCCGAGGTCGGTGAGCACGGGCTGCGCCAGGAGAAGGAGAGCGAGATGGCGCTGCCCAAGCTCGTCGGCCAGGACGGCAGGCACGCGGTGCTCGCCTTCACCGGCACCGACGCGCTGACCAGATGGCGCAAGGACGCCCGCCCCATCCAGACCGGCACGCTCCAGGTCTGCCGGGCGGCCGTGCACGAGGAGGCCGCCGCGGTCGTGGTCGACGTGGCCGGGCCGGTGCAGTTCGTGATCGAGGGCGAGGTGCTGAAGGCGCTGGCCGCGGTCGAGTCCGGCACCGTCGACCAGCTCGGCGGCGTCACCGTCGCCAGGATGGAGCCCGCCCCGCCCCGCCGCCGCTGGTTCTCCCGCCGAAACAGCTGAACACCGCTCCTCCCGCAGATACGGCTGAACACCGCTTCTCCCGCGAGCCGGACAAGCCGACGCCCCCGGCCGGTGTCGTCACCGGCCGGGGGCGCTCGCCGGACGTCCTCAGGAGCGGACGTCGTCAGGAGACGGTCAGGTAGAACCCGGTGTCGGCCGCCACGCCGTCGGCGAGCTGGCTGTAGACCGCGACCGCCCGGTAGTGGCCGCCGCAGATCGCCGCCCCGCGCTGCACCGACAGCGAGCGCGGGTAGCTGGACCGGCCCGTCGGCGTCACGTGGATCGCCAGGTCGCCGTCGTAGTCGACGTCGTCGCTGAGGATCACGCAGTACGTCCCGCGGAACATGCGCCTGACCTCCTCGACGTTCTTGCTGGCGGTCACCACGCCGTCCGCCCTGACGGTGGCCGAGGCCTGGGCGTAGGGCGTGTCCGCGTACGCCGCCGCGGGCGTCAGGACGGCCGCCGCGACGAGCGCGACGCCGGCGGCGCGCCGGATGATGTTCATATGGGTGCTCCCTCGGTTCTCGGTCAGGAGATGGTCAGGTCGAAGCCGCCGTCGGCGAGCCGGCCGGTGCTGGTGTCGTAGACGCCGACGGTGATCGTGTTGGACTCGTGGCAGGTCGCCGACGAGTTCCGGTAGGCGATGAACGGCAGGCGGCGGGGCGCCCGCGGGGTGATCTGGATCACCGCGGCGGACGTGGTGACGTGCCTGTCGACCATCACGCAGTAGCGGCCGGTCGAGGCCCGCCACGTCTTGAGGATGTTCTTGCCGTTGTTCAGCTCGCCGTCCGCGTCGACGATCGCCGCGGCCCGCGCGTAAGGGGCCTGCAGGTCGGCGTACGCGGCGGGGCCGGTCATGATGAGGCTTGCGGCGCTCAGCGCGAGGCCGCCGGCCAGGATGCCACGGAACATGGGTCTTCCTCTCGGTCACTCTTCCGGGGGGCCACGACAGAAAGTAGGTTCCTGACCACCCCCGGAGCCGCGTGCCACCCCGTCCCGGACGATCAAAGTTCCTTGGGGGATCGCCCCCGAACCCATGACCGCCGGCGTGCGTCGCGGCCCTCCGCCCGGGGCGCGAATGCCCGCCGGGACGCGGGTTCGCTCTTGGCCCACGCCATACCCGGGCCGCCCGCCGCGATCCCGGGACGGCCGCCGGGCCGCCGCATTAGGGTCTGCTCGTGGTCGCACTGATGGCGCTGCTCGGTCTGGTCGCCGGACACCGGGTCAGGGCGCTGGCCGACGCCTACGACGACCTCGCGTCCCCGCCACCCTGGCCGCCGGGCGTGGAACTGCTGACCGCCGCCGTGACGGCGCTGACCGCCTGGCTCGCCGGGCCGCCGTACACGGGTCTCGCGCTGGCCGGCACGGCGCTGGCGGTCATCGACTGGCGTACCACCCTGCTGCCCGACGCGATCACGCTGCCCGCGTACCCGATCATCGCACTGACCCTGCTCCCCACCGGGGAGCTGCCGCGCGCGCTGCTCGGCGCGGCGGCGCTGGCGGCCGTCTACGGCCTGTTGTGGTTCGCCAGGCCGGCCGCGATGGGCCTCGGCGACGTCAAGCTGGCCGGGCTCATCGGCATGGCGGCGGCGGCGATGAGCTGGCAGACGTGGGTGGCCGCGGCGTTCGCCGGGCAGGTGCTCGGCGCGCTGTACGCGGTCGCGCTGCTGCTCACCGGGCGGGGCGACCGGCACACCCAGTTCCCCTTCGGGCCGTTCATGCTGCTCGGTGCTTTCGTGGCGCTCTGTCTCGGCTGGTGAACGACGGACATCCCACCCGGCCGCACGTGGAAGACTTGGAGTCATGTTGCGCTGGTTGACGGCCGGAGAGTCCCACGGCCCCGAACTCGTTGCCATCCTCGAAGGACTGCCCGCCGGGGTCGAGGTGACCACGGCCGCGATCGACGAGGCCCTGCGCCGCCGCAGGCTCGGCTACGGCCGCGGCGCGCGGATGAAGTTCGAGCAGGACCAGGTGACGATCGTCGGCGGCGTGCGCCACGGCCGCACCATGGGCAGCCCGGTCGCCGTCCGCGTGGGCAACACCGAGTGGCCCAAGTGGGAGAAGGTCATGTCGGCCGACCCGGTCGACCCGGCCGAGCTGGAGGGCCTGGCCCGCAACGCGCCGCGGTCCCGCCCCCGCCCGGGCCACGCCGACCTGGCCGGCATGCAGAAGTACGGCTTCGACGACGCCCGTCAGGTTCTCGACCGGGCCAGCGCCCGCGAGACCGCGGCCCGCGTCGCGCTCGGCGAGGTCGCCAGGCGCTTCCTGAAGCAGGCGCTCGGCGTCGACATCGTCAGCCACGTCACCTCCATCGGCGGCGCGCAGACCCCGACCGAGGTGCTGCCCGGCCCCGGCGACCTGGCCAGGATCGACGAAGACCCGGTCCGCTGCTCCGACCCCGAGGGCAGCGCCGCCATGGTCGCCGTGATCGACCAGGCGCACAAGGAGGGCGACACGCTCGGCGGCGTCGTCGAGGTGCTGGCCTACGGCCTGCCGCCCGGCCTGGGCAGCTACACCCACTGGGACCGCAGGCTCGACTCCCGGCTCGCCGCGGCCCTCATGGGCATCCAGGCGATCAAGGGCGTCGCGGTCGGCGACGGCTTCGAGACCGCCCGCCGGCCCGGCTCGCGCGCCCACGACGAGATCGAGTACACCGCCGAGAACGGCGTCAAGCGCGTCACCAACCGCGCGGGCGGCGTCGAGGGCGGCATGACCAACGGCGAGGTCCTGCGGGTCAGCGCCGCCATGAAGCCCATCTCCACCGTGCCGAGGGCCCTGGCCACGATCGACGTCAAGACCGGCGAGGCGGCCAAGGCCCACCACGAGCGCTCCGACGTGTGCGCCGTCCCGGCCGCGGGCATCGTGGCCGAGGCCATGGTCGCGCTGGTGCTGGCCGACGCGGCCCTGGAGAAGTTCGGCGGCGACTCGGTGGAGGAGGTCGCCCGCAACCTGTCCGGCTACCTCTCCTCGATGGTGATCAAGTGACGGCCGCGCGGAGCGAACGAGAAGGGGTGAGCGACCAGTGACCAGAGCCGTGCTCATCGGCCCGCCCGGATCCGGCAAGACCACGATCGGGCAGCTGCTGGCCGAGCGGCTCGGCGTCGCCTTCCGCGACACCGACGCCGACGTCGAGGCCGTGGCCGGCAAGCCGGTCTCCGACATCTTCGTCGAGGACGGCGAGGCCCGCTTCCGCGAGCTGGAACACCAGGCCGTGCGCCGCGCGCTGGCCGAGCACGACGGCGTGCTGTCGCTCGGCGGCGGCGCCGTGCTCAACGAGGACACCCAGGCCCTGCTCGCCGGCCACCACGTGGTCTACCTGCAGGTGGGCCTGGCCGACGCGGTCCAGCGGGTCGGGCTCGGCTCGGCCAGGCCGCTGCTGGTGCTCAACCCGCGCAGCCAGCTCAAGAAGCTGATGGAGGAGCGGCGGCCGGTCTACGAGCGGCTGGCCGTGGTCACGCTCGCCACCGACAAGCGCGACCCCGGCGAGCTCGCCGACGAGATCCTGGAGGGCCTGCCGGCATGACCGCGACGCGGATCCCCGTATCCGGCGACAGCCCGTACGACGTCGTGGTGGGCAGCGGCGTGCAGGCCGAGCTGCCGGGCCTGCTGCGGCCGGGCGTGCGCACGGTCGCCGTCGTCCGCCCGCAGGGCCTGCCCGAGCTGTCCCGCCCGGTCCTCGCGGCGCTGGCCGAGGCCGGTTACGAGGTGGCCGACCTGCCCGTCCCCGACGGCGAGGCGTGCAAGACGCCCGAGGTGGCCGCCGGCCTGTGGTCCGCGCTCGGCCGCCGTGGCCTGACCCGCTCCGACGCCGTCGTGGGCGTGGGCGGCGGCGCGACGACCGACCTGGCCGGCTTCGTGGCCGGCACCTGGCTGCGCGGCGTGCAGGTCGTGCTCGTGCCGACGACGCTGCTGGCCATGGTCGACGCCGCCGTCGGCGGCAAGAACGGCATCGACACCCCCGAGGGCAAGAACCTGGTGGGCACGTTCCTGCCGCCCGCCGGGGTGCTCTGCGATCTGGCCGTGCTGCCCGGCATGCCGAAGGCCGACTACGTGGCGGGGCTCGCCGAGATCATCAAGGGCGGCTTCATCGCCGACCCGCAGATCCTCGCGCTGGTCGAGTCCGACCCCGAGGGGGCCACCAGGCCCGACGGCCCGCACACCCGCGAGCTGATCGAGCGCAAGATCCGCGTCAAGGCCCACGTCGTGGGCGCCGACCTGCGTGAGCAGGGCCTGCGCGAGATCCTCAACTACGGACACACGCTCGCCCACGCCATCGAGCGCGACGAGCACTACACGATCCGCCACGGCGAGGCGGTCGCCATCGGCATGGTCTACGCCGCCGAGCTGTCCCGGCTGTCCGGCCGCGCCGACCTGACCGCCCGCACCCGCGCGATCCTCACCTCCGTGGGCCTGCCGGTCTCCTACCACGCCGGCGCCTGGCCGCGGCTGCGCGACCACATGCGGCTGGACAAGAAGAACCGGGGCGCCAAGCAGCGCTTCGTCGTCCTCGACGACCTGGCCAGGCCCGGGCGGCTCGAAGACCCCGCCGAAGAGCTGCTCGAAGCCGCCTACAAGGAGATCGCGCGATGATCCTCGTGCTCAACGGCCCCAACCTGAGCCGGCTCGGCACCCGCGAGCCCGACGTCTACGGGGCCGAGACGCTGGAGGACCTCGCCGAGCTGTGCCGCGAGACCGGCCGCAAGCTCGGCGAGCAGGTCGAGGTGCGCCAGACCGACGACGAGGCCGAGCTGATCGGCTGGCTGCACGAGGCCGCCGACGGCCGCATCCCCGTCGTGCTCAACCCGGCCGCCTTCACCCACTACTCCTACGCCGTGCGCGACGCCATCGCCCAGCGCACCGCCCCGCTCGTCGAGGTGCACATCAGCAACCCCGCGGCGAGGGAAGAGTTTCGCCACACCTCGGTCGTCGCCGGGGTGGCGACGGGCACCATCGCCGGA
This sequence comes from Nonomuraea sp. NPDC003560, assembly GCF_042878785.1. Classification (NCBI taxonomy): domain Bacteria; kingdom Bacillati; phylum Actinomycetota; class Actinomycetes; order Streptosporangiales; family Streptosporangiaceae; genus Nonomuraea; species Nonomuraea sp. NPDC003560. Next base: position 618,564 of record NZ_JBIAOF010000001.1, read on the forward strand.
TTCGGACTACAGTCCTACGTCCTGGCGCTACACGCTATCGCGGAGATGAACAGCAGCTCATGAGGCAATACAAGTCCTTCGTCGCACTCGGGGACAGTTTCACCGAAGGACTGAACGATCCAGGCCCCGACGGGCATTACCGCGGCTGGGCCGACCGGGTGGCCGAACGGCTCGCCGCCGACGACCCGGCGTTCCGCTACGCGAACCTGGCCGTCCGCGGCAAGCTGCTCGACCAGATCGTCACCGAGCAGGTGCCGCGGGCCATCGAGATGGGCCCCGACCTGGTCAGCTTCTGCGCGGGCGGCAACGACCTGCTGCGGCCGGGCAGCGACCCCGACGTGATGGCCAAGCGCCTGGCCCGCGCGGTGCGCGACCTGCGGGCCGGAGGCGCGGACGTGCTGCTGTTCACCGGGGTCGATCCGCGCGACACGCCGCTGATGCGGCGGCTGCGCGGCCGTTTCGCCATCTTCTACCTGCACATCCGCTCCATCGCCGACCTCTACGGCTGCCGGCTGGTCGACCAGTGGTCGATGCAGGGGCTGCGCGACTGGCGGGCCTGGAGCACCGACCGCCTGCACATGAACGAGGACGGCCACCGGCTGGTGGCGGCCCGCGTGCTCGACGTGCTCGGGGTGCCGTTCGACGACTGGCGCAAGGACTGGCCGGAGCGGCTGGTCGACCCGCGGGCGCGGCGCCGCGAGGACGCCCAGTGGATCCGCGAGCACCTGGTGCCGTGGATGTCCCGCCGCCTGCGCGGCACCTCCTCCGGCGACGGCCTCACCCCCAAGCGCCCCGACCTCACCCCGTTCTAGCCGCTCCCGCAGGACCGCCCCGGATCAGGCCCGCTGAGGGTTCCGCCGCGGGCTTGCGGGGCCACGGAGTGGGGTAGGGCGGGCTCGCGTGACGGCGGCCCGCCGGTGAAGGGTCAGCGGGCGTTTCCTGGAAGGCCACCGGCCCCGTACGGCGGGTGGCCTGACCCGGCGAAGCCGTAAGGAAAAAGGCCGTTGCCCGAAGTCAGTCCCTGAAGATCAGCGGGTCAGGACTCGGTGGACAGGCGCTTGAGCGCGGCACGGGGGACGGCCGGGTCGGTGGTGCGCCAGAACGGCGGCAACGACCCCAGCAGGAAACCGCTGTACCGCGCCGTGGCCAGGCGCGGGTCGAGGACCGCGATGACGCCCTTGTCGTCCTGCGCGCGCAGCAACCGGCCGGTGCCCTGGGCCAGCAGCAGGGCCGCGTGGTTGGCCGCCACCGCCATGAACCCGTTGCCGCCGCGCGCCGCGACGTGCCGCTGACGGGCCGAGGTGAGCGGATCGTCGGGACGCGGGAACGGCACCCGGTCGATGATGACCAGCCGCAGCGACGGCCCGGGGACGTCGACCCCCTGCCACAGCGACAACGTGCCGAACAGGCAGGTCGGCTCGTCCTCGGCGAACTGCTTGACCAGCAGCATGGTCGAGTCGTCGCCCTGGCACAGCAGCGGGACGTCGAGCCGGTCGCGCAGCGCCTCCGTGGCGGCCTTGGCGGCGCGCATCGAGGAGAACAGCCCCAGCGTGCGCCCGCCGGCCGCCTCGATGAGCTCGGTGATCTCGTCGAGATACTGCTGCGGCAGCCCGTCGCGGCCCGGCTGGGGGAGGTGCTTGGCGACGTAGAGGATGCCGGCGCGCGGGTGGTCGAACGGCGAGCCGACGTCGATGCCCTGCCAGCGCTTGCTGTCACCCAGCCCCCACTGCGCGGCCAGCCCGTCGAACGTGCCGCCGAGGGCGAGCGTGGCGGAGGTGAGCACCACCGTGCGCTCGCCGAACAGCCGGTCGCGCAGCATGCCGCTCACGCTCAGCGGCGCGACCCGCAACATGGGCGGACGGCGGTCGGTGGCGCCGTCGAGCCAGACCACCTCGGCGCGGTCGGCCTCGGAGGCGTGGCCGTAGGCGTCGAGCATGCGGACGGCGGTGTCGTGCACCTCGTCGAGCGCGGTGAAGGCGGCCTTGCGCTGGCCGGCCTTGTCGGGGTCGTCCTTGTCGGCGTTGCGCGGGCCCATGGCGGTGATGCAGCGCCAGGCCGTGTCGCGGATGAGCTGCAAGGTGAGGCCGAGCACCTGCGGCAGCTCGTCGATGCGGCCGGGCGGGGCGGCGGCCAGCAGCGCCTTGAGGTCTTCGCCCGCCTCCATGAGCTGGTCGGCGAGCGGCTGCTCGATCAGCCGGCCGACGCGGCGCACGGCCAGCATCACCGAGGCCTCCGACAGCTCGCTGGTGACCACCGAGGTCACCCGGTCGACCAGCTCGTGGGCCTCGTCGACGACCACGACCTCGTGCTCGGGCAGCACCGGCAGGTCGCCCATGGCGTCGATGGCCAGCAGCGCGTGGTTGGTCACCACGACGTCGACCTCGCCCGCGCGCGCCCTGGCCAGCTCGGCGAAGCACTCGGGGCCGCTCGGGCAGCGGGTGGCGCCCAGGCACTCCTGCGCGCTCACCGAGAACTGCCGCCAGGCCTGCTCGCTGACGCCGGGCACCAGCTCGTCGCGGTCGCCCGTCTCGGTCTCGTCGGCCCACTCCTGGATGCGCTGGACCATGCGGCCGGTCGCGCTCACCTCACGCGGGTCGAAGAGCTGGTCCTGCTCGTCCTCCTCGGGCCAGCCCGCCGTCGCCTTGTAGCGGCACAGGTAGTTGCGCCGGCCCTTGAGTATGGCGAACGTCGGCTCGTGCGGCAGCTCCTTGCCCAGCGCCTCGGCCAGCCGGGGCAGGTCGCGGTCGACGAGCTGGCGCTGCAGCGCGATGGTGGCCGTGGAGATGACGACGGGGGTGTCGCTGTCCATGGCGTGCCGGATCGAGGGCACCAGGTACGCCAGCGACTTGCCGGTGCCCGTGCCCGCCTGGACGGCCAGGTGCTCCTCGTCGTCGATGGCCTTCTGGACGGCCTTGACCATGGTGACCTGGCCCTGCCGTTCGCTCCCTCCGAGAGCGCCGACCGCGATGCTGAGCAGTTCGTCCACTGACGGGAGATGGGAGTCCGGCACGGTCGTCAACGGTACCCGCAATCCCGGGCCGACGCGCCGGGACGCCCTGTGTCCGGTCATGCGCATCCCGGCGTTCCCGGGCTGCCCGCGGGACTCGCGTGGCACACTGTCGAGCGGAACTCCAACTGGTCAGGAAGATCTTGCTGGTGTGATCGATGGGGTTCACGGTCTCGATGGTGAGAGCGGTTAGGTAGGGTTTTCCGGGGTTGAGTGGACGAATAAAGGCTGGTTAAAGCAGTATGTCTGCCATGTCGGAAGTTGTCCCGTTGCCGTCGTTCGGCGAAGTCTTCTTCGATGCACGAGGTCAGGAGCGGTGCCTCCGGGTCACGTGGCATGAGGGCACACTGGTCCTCAGCCTGTGGCGAGGGGAGATGTGCACAGCGAGCTTCCGCATGCCGATGGAGGACGTCGGCAGGCTGCTCGACACGCTCGACGACGGCTACGCCGAGGCCACGGGCGAGCAGCCCGCGGTGCCCGCGGCCGATCCGGGCACCGAGGTCATGCCGGGCACCGGCACGTACCACCGGCCGCCTCAGCACGCCCAGCAGCCTCCGCCGCCCGCGCTCGACGAGCGGCCCACCGCGTCGCTGTCGCCCAACGACGTGCTGGTCGCGCGCGGCCCCGCGCCGCAGGACAAACTGGTGGCCTCCTACAGCGAGACCACCGGCCCCCGGGAGACGCCGTCGTACGGCGAGCGCAGCCCCTTCACCGGCCCCCAGTACGTCGAGCAGCCCGCCGCCCAGTACCCCGGCGACCCGCACAGCGGCCCCCAGTACACCGGTGACCCGTTCAGCGGCCCGCAGTACACGGGCGACCCGCTGAGCGGCCCGCAGTACACGGGTGACGCCTTCAGCGGCCCCCAGTACACCGGCGACCCGCTGAGCGGCCCCCAGTACACCGGCGACCCCTTCACCGGCCCCCAGTACGTCGAGAGCAGCGAGCCCGTCTACCAGCTGCCCGCCGACCAGCGCCGACCGGCGCCGCTGAGCACCGACCCGCTCGGTTTCCCGTCGCAGGCCGCCGACCCCTACCCGCCGGCCCAGCAGTACTCTCCCGACCCGTACGGCTCCTACCAGCAGCCGCCGTCCCAGCCCCAGCCCCAGCAGCCTCCGGCACAGCCGCAGAGCACGGCCGGGCTCGGCACGCCCATGCACGGCATCCCCGGCGCGGGCCGCAGGCACAACCCCGCGCCCGCCCAGGACTCCTACCGCGCGGCCGACACCTACCAGGGCTACCAGCAGCCCGCGCAGCCCAACCCGGTGGACCCGCTGCTGGCGCTCGGCCGTCAGGAGTACCCGCCGCAGTCGTCCGACCCGAACATGGGCCGTCCGTACGTGACGGACCCCCTGTTCTCGACCGGCGAACGCCTGCGCCCCGACCAGCAGCAGGACTACGGCGACGGGCGCGACCGCCGGGAGTGGTGACGACCTCCTTCCGCCCGCCGGGTACGCTCTCGGCATCCACCCGGGCGAGCTGGAGGAACGTCGTTGAACCCGACCATGGGCCTGCAACTGCTGCTGATGGCCGGTGGCGCGGTCGCGGTCGCGGCGGTGGCGCGGCGGCGGGGCTGGCCGGCCCCGCTGTTGCTGGTCGCGGCCGGCCTGCTGGTCTCGCCGCTGGTCCCGGCGGTGCCGTTGCAGCCCGAGCTGGTGCTGTTCGTGTTCCTGCCGCCGCTGCTCTACTCGGCCGCGCTCGACAGCTCCTACCTGCGCCTGCGTGACGTCAAGCGGGCCGTGGCGCTGCTGTCGATCGGCCTGGTGCTGTTCACCACGGCCGTGGTGGGGCTGGTCGTCCACCTGCTGCTGCCGCAGCTCCCGCTGGCCGCAGCCTTCGCGCTCGGCGCGATCATCGCGCCGCCCGACGCCGTGGCGGCCGTCGCCGTGGGCCGGCGGCTCGGGCTGCCGCGCAAGTCGCTGACGATCCTCATCGGCGAGAGCCTGTTCAACGACGCCACGGCGCTGACGGCCTACCGGGTGGCCATCGGGGCGGCCGTGGGCGGCAGCATCGACCTGTTCCAGGGCGTGGCGCAGTTCCTGTTCGCGGCGCTCGGCGGGGTGGCGATCGGGCTGGCGCTGGCGTTCGTGTTCGCCTGGGTGTTCCAGCACACCCGCGACTCGCTGGTCGAGAACACGCTGATGCTGCTGATCCCGTTCGCGGCCTATCTCGCGGCCGAGTCCGTGCACGTCTCCGGGCTCGGGCCCGAGCCGGTGCACGCCTCGGGCGTGATCTCCGTCGTGGTCGTCGGCCTCTACCTGGGCAACCGCATGCACCAGCGGGGGTTCGGCACCCGGCTGGTGTCCGACGCGGTGTGGAAGGTCACCGACTTCTTCCTGGAGTCGATCGTCTTCGCGCTCATCGGGCTGCAGCTCGTGACCGTGATCAAGGGCATCACCGGCTACGGCCCCTGGCAGGTCGCCGGCTACGCGCTGGCGGTGCTCGCGGTGACGATCGTGTCCAGGTTCGTGTGGGTGTTCGCGTTCACCCCGCTGGTCAAGCTCGTCCGGCGGGGCCCGGCGCCCAGCCCGCAGCAGACGGTGATCCTGGGCTGGGCCGGCATGCGGGGCGTGGTGTCGCTCGCGGCGGCGTTCTCCATCCCGCCGGAGATCCCGGCCCGCGACCGGGCCATGCTGCTGTTCCTGACGTTCACCACGGTGATCGGCACCCTGCTGATCCAGGGCATGACGTTCCCCGCGCTGATCAGGAAGCTGCGCGTGTCGAGCGAGCAGGAGCGCTACGAGGACACGCTGGCCGAGGCGGCCGCCCAGCAGGCCGCGCTGGAGGCGGGCCTGGCCGAGCTCGAACGGCTGGTCGAGCAGGAGGGCGAGCCCGACGAGATCAAGAAGCAGGTCATCGACCAGCTCAGGGAGAAGTCGTGGCGGCGGTCGCTGACCGCGTGGGAACGCCTGGGCGGCGGCACCGCGCAGGGCGGCGCCGAGACCCCCAGCAGCATCTACCGGCGGTTGCGCCGTGACATGCTCACGGCCGAGCGCGAGGTGTTCGTCCGCCTGCGCGACGAGCGCCGCCTCGACGACGAGGTGCTGCGCGAGGTGATGGCCCAGCTCGACTTCGAGGAGGCCATCCTCGAACGCTGACCCCGACGGGCGCCGCCCGCGCAGGGCAGGTCAGCCCATCTGGTTGTCCACGAAGCACCAGCGCCAGCTCTCGCCCGGTTCGAACGACTGGATCACCGGGTGCGTGGTCGCGTGGAAGTGCTTGGTCGCGTGCTTGTTGGGCGAGGAGTCGCAGCAGCCGATGTGGCCGCACTCCAGGCAGCGCCGCAGGTGCACCCATCGGCTGCCGCTGGCCAGGCACTCCTCGCAGCCCTCTGGGGTCTTCGCCGCCGGGTCGTCGGCCTGGGAAAGATGCTCGCACATTGCCATGGATCCGATCCTAGGACCCGGCCGCCGATGCCCTCCGCGCAGACCTCCTGTCCGGGCCCTCACCTGCGAGAAGGCCGTGCGTCCCGGGCCTTCGGCGAAGGGAGTTCCGCGCGGCCGGCGGGGTGGTCGATCAGACTCTTCTCAGGGGGTCCGCGCTCAGGGGAGTGAGAAGGCATGGCCGATGTGTTCGCGAAGTGTCGTCTGCCCGGGTACCAGCCGGTCAAGGAGCTGGGCGTCTATCCGTACTACCACCCGATCCAGGAGCGGCCGGGCGACGGGGAGGTGGTGGTCGGCGGGCGGGTGCTGGTGCAGGCCGGGTCCAACGACTATCTCGGGCTCTCGGGGGATCCCCGCGTCAAGGAGGCCGCCGTCGCGGCGATCCGGCGGCTCGGGGCGGGCAGCGGCGGTTCGCGGCTGACGAACGGCTCCCTCGCGCTGCACGAGGAGCTGGAGGCGCGGCTCGCGGAGTTCCTCGGGCGTCCGGCGGTCATGGTGACCAGCGCCGGCTACCTGGCCAACCTCGCGCTGGGCGCGCTGCTGGGGCCCGGCGACGTGGTGATCGGCGACCGGCTGGTGCACGCGTGCCTCATCGACGCCGTACGGCTGGGCGGAGCCCGGTTACGTCGCTACCGGCACAACGACATGGACCACCTGGAACGGCTGCTGGCCGCGGGCGATCCGGGCGCCGCCCGGATGATCGTGACCGAGGGCATGTTCTCCACCTCGGGCAACGTGTGCGACCTGCCGGGAATCGCCAAGCTCGCCCGCGCGTACGGAGCCCGCGTCGTGATGGACAGCGCGCACGACGCCGGCCTGCTCGGGGACGCCGGTCGCGGCGCCGCCGAGGCGCACGGCCTGGAGGAGGCGGTGGACGTGCAGACCATCACCTTCTCCAAGTCGTTCGGCACGATCGGCGGCGCGGTCGCCGGACCGGAGGAGATCATCCTCTACCTGCGCCACCACGCGCGGTCCATGGTGTTCACCGCCGCGCTGTCACCGGCCTGCGCCGCCGCCGCGCTGGCCGCCCTGGAGATCGTCGTCGCCGAGCCCGAGCGGCGGCGCCGGTTGCGGACCGCGGCCGGGCGGCTGAGCGGCGAGCTGGCCGGGCTGGGGTACGCCGTCGTGCCGTCGGACCGTCCGGTCATCGCCGTGCCGGTGGGGGAGGACCTGCGCTGCTTCCGGTTGTGGCGGGAGCTGTTCGACGAAGGGGTGTTCACCACGGCCATGATCTCGCCCGGGGTGCCGCCGGGGCAGGCGCTCATCCGGGTCAGCCTCACCGCCACCCACACCGACGCCCAGCTCGACCGGATCGCGGCCGCCTTCGCCGCCGCCGGCCGTCGAACGGGGCTTCTTCACTGATCGCGCGCCGCCGCGGGCGCGGGGCGCTGGGTAAGGTCGAGGTATGCGACTCATCAAGAGCCGGTTCGTGCCCCTGGCGCTCTTCGCCGTCTGCGTCCTGGCCGCCGGGTGCGGCGAGGTCAACGACACGATCGACAAGGCCCAGGCGTGCCTGGAGGCGCCGAAGATCGTCACCGACCTGGCCGCCAAGGTCAAGGACCTCACCGACGACCCCAAGGCCATGGAGAAGGCGCTCGACGACGCCGCGGGCAAGCTCAACGACGTGGCCGACAAGGCCGCCAACACCACGCTCAAGCAGGCCAGCGAAGACCTTGCCAAGACTTTGGGCGGGATCGACGTCCAGAACGTGAACGACGCCGTCGACGCGGCCCAGAAGGTGGGCAGCGAGGCGGTCGACTACGCCCAGCAGGTCGCCAAGGCGTGCAGCTGAAATCCCGTCTTCTCTAGGGGAAAAGGGGACGAATTACCATATAAGGCATGGAGCCCGACCCGCGTTTCACCTTGGCCAACGAACGCACCTTTCTCACGTGGCTGAGTACGGCGCTGGCGCTCAGCGCGGGCGGGGTGGCCATGGCGGCGGTGCCCTCCGACGTGTTCGTCCCGTGGGTCCGCACGGTGCTGGCCGTCATGCTGGTGTCGTTGTCCGCGCTGGCCGCGGGCATGGCCTATCCGCGCTGGCGCAACATCCAGCGCGCCCTGCGCAACCAGGCGCCGCTCCCGCCGCCCGCCCTCGCGGCGGTCTTCGGGTACGGCGTCGCCACCGTGGCCGTCGTCGCCCTCGTGCTCATCATCCTGTCGGTGTAGATGTCACAGGAGATCTGGGACGAGGGCCTGCAGAGCGAGCGCACCCGGCTCGCCTGGGTCCGCACCGCCGTGGCGCTGGCCACGGGCGGGCTCGGCGCGGCCGGGCTCGCGGTGCGCCACGGCCTGCCCGCCGTGGCCGTCGCCGGGTTCGCGCTGGCCGCGCTGTGCGGCGCGGTCCTGCTGATCAGGACGGGGGTGCGCTTCCGCCGGGTCCAGGAGGCCCTGCACGGCGGACGGCCCATCGACGCGGGCCTCGACGCGCTGTTCGCCTGGCTCGGCACCCTCAGCGTCGTGCTCGGCGCGGTCACCTTCGTGCTCACGGTCCGGTGACCCCCGGCTTGCGATGTTCCGGAGGGGAGGCGGACACTCGTAGTGAGGGGGTGACCTCAGTGGAGGAAGAACGCAGGACCCTGCCCTTCGAGTGCCGCGGTTGCTGGCACGTCTGGGAAGAGGACTACCTCGTCCGGCACGTCGACGACGAGCACGGGAACGCCGCCGAGATCTGGCTCAGGGACGGGCTCGTGGTGCCGCCGCCGTCGTACGGGGTGATCTGCCCGCATTGCGGCTGTCAGCAGACCACCACGTTCCCGGCCGGCTATCTCGCCCGGCATCCGGAGCTGTTCCGGTCGGACGAGCCGGTCGTGCCGGACGCGACGCCGCTGCTCAGTCCGGTTCCGCCGCGGCGTCCGTACTGACGGGAGACGCGACGGCGGGCGGGCAAGTGCCGAAAAACGGCGCTAAACCATGACACTTGGTAAGCGTTTCGTAGCTTGAAGTGTCATAAGGTGCGTCTTGCGCAAGCGCGGGGCCAGGCGCAGACTCAGGTCTAGACCACTGAATCCCCAGCCGGGGGTGATCCTCGTGCGCGACGGGTTCGAGACCCGCGAGACCTGGCCCTTCGAGTGCCTGCGCTGTCTGCGCGTCTGGGAGGAGGAATTCGTCGTCCGGCATTTCGCCGACGACCACGGCAATCAGGTCGAGATCTGGCTCAGCTCCGGCGTTGCCGTGCAACCTCCCTCGTCGGGCACGTGCTGCCCGGGATGCGGCGCCTACCACGTGACGTCGTTCCCGAACGGATACCTGGCCAGGCACCCCGAGCTGCGGCCGGATCCCGAGGTGCGGCCCCGACTCGTGCCCGAGCTCGGCGCCGTGTCGGGTCCGGCGCTGGAGGAGCCGAAGGCGCCCCTGGCGGGGGCGCCGCTGGCCGGTCGGCTGCTCGTCGCGATCGGGGTGCCCGTCGCCCTGTTCGTCGGGTACGAGCTGTACCGCGGCCTCGTGGCCGTCGCGCCCGTCCACCACTAGCGCGCCGGCCCGCCGCTCGCGCGGTGGGCCGACGGCGTCGTGGTCACTGGCTCAGGCTCTCCAGCCAGGCCCGGTGCAGCCCGGCGAAGCGGCCCGAGGCGGCGATGAGCCGGTCGGGCGGCCCGTCCTCGACGACCTGGCCGGCCTCCATCACCAGCACCCGGTCGGCGATCTCCACGGTCGAGAGCCGGTGGGCGATGATCAGCGCGGTGCGGTCGGCGAGGATCGTGCGCAGCGCCCGCTGCACCAGCCGCTCGCTCGGCACGTCGAGGCTGGAGGTGGCCTCGTCGAGGATGAGCACCGCGGGGTCGGCGAGGAACGCCCTGGCGAACGCGATGAGCTGCCGCTGGCCCGCCGACATGCGCCCGCCGCGCTTGCCGACCTCGGTGTCGTAGCCGTCGGGCAGCCCGGCGACGAACTCGTGCGCGCCGATCGCCTTGGCCGCCTCGCGGACCTGCCGGTCGGTGGCGTCCGGCCGGCCGAACCTGATGTTGTCCGCCACCGTGCCGCTGAACAGGAAGTTCTCCTGCGTCACCATGACGACGGCCTGGCGCAGCGTCGTCTCGTCCAGGTCGCGCAGATCGACCCCGTCGAGCAGCACGCGGCCCGCGGTCGGGTCGTAGAAGCGGGAGATCAGCTTGGCCAGCGTCGTCTTGCCCGCGCCGGTCGCGCCGACCAGCGCCACGCTCTGCCCGCCGGGGATCGTCAGGTCGAGGCCGGGCAGGATCGGCATCTCCTCGACGTAGGCGAAGCGCACGTCCTCGAAGCGGACCATGCCGCGGGCCTGCTGGGGCAGCGGCTCGGGCCGGCGCGGCTCCGGCACGCCCGGCTCCTCCTCCAGCACGCCCGACAGCTTCTCCAGGGCCGCGCCCGCCGACTGCAGCGTGTTGTAGAACTGGCTGAGCTCCTGCATCGGCTCGTAGAACTGCCGCAGGTACAGCAGGAACGCGGCCAGCACGCCGACCGTGACCTCGCCCTGGATCGCCAGGTAGCCGCCGTAGAGCAGCACCCCGCCCACGGTCAGGTTGCCGATCAGCTTGATGCCGAACATGAACTCCGCGCCCAGGACCATGCTGCGCGCGTTGGCGTCCCGGTAGTCGTCGTTGAGCTGGGCGAAGATCTCCTGGTTGCGCGGCTCCCTGCGGAACGCCTGCACCGCGCGGATGCCGGTCATCGACTCCACGAAGTGCACGATCACCAGGGCGACCGTCTCCCGCGTCCGCCGGTAGACGATCACGGACTGCCGCCGGAACCACCGCGTGAACAGCAGCAGCAGCGGCAGCGGGACCAGCGCCACCAGGCCGAGGTGCACGTCGAGGACGAGCAGCAGCGCGGCCGTGCCGAACATCGTCAGCACCGCCTTGACCAGCCCGTCGAAGCCCGACTGGAGCAGCTCGGAGATGGCCTCGATGTCGGAGGTCAGCCGGGAGATGACCCGGCCCGAGGTGTACTTCTCGTGGAAGCTCAGCGACAGCCGCTGGAAGTGGTCGAACACCCGCCTGCGCAGCTCCAGCAGCACGCTCTGGCCGACCTTCCCCGACAGGCGCAGGAACGCCTGCCGGGTGAGCGCCTGCGTGACGGCCGCGACCAGGATCACGCCGACCACGATCAGCAGGATCGACGGCCCCGACCCGCGGGTCATCGGCGGGATGCCGTCGTCGATCCCCACCTTGACCAGGTACGGGATCGCCAGCGCCGCGGCGTTCGAGACAACGATGATCGCGGTGAGCAGCGCGATGGCCTTGCGGTAGGGACGCAGCAGGTCGCCGAGCAGCCGGCGGGAGCGCTCCCGCAGCAGCACCGACACCTTCTCCGGCAGTTCGTCCTGCTCCTCGGAGGCGACGCCGCGCCAGGAGGAGACGGGGGCGGCGGTCATCGCAGGGCTCCTTCCGAGGGGTCGAAGTCGGCGTCCTGGGCCAGCAGCTCGCGGTACTCGGGCACGTCGGCCAGCAGCTCGTGGTGGCGGCCGACGTGGGTGATGGTGCCGTCGCGCAGCAGCGCCACCTTGTCGGCCAGCAGCACGGTCGAGGCGCGGTGGGCGACCACGATGCCGGTCGCCTCGCGCAGGACGTGCCGCAGCGCCTCCTCCACCAGCGCCTCGGTCTCCACGTCGAGCGCCGACAGGGTGTCGTCGAGGACGAGCACCCGCGGCCTGCTCAGCACCGCCCGCGCCAGGGCGAGCCGCTGCCGCTGCCCGCCCGACAGCGACAGGCCCTGCTCGCCGATGCGGGTGTCGAGGCCCCAGGGCAGGTCGTACACGAAACCGGCCTGGGCGGTGGCGATCGCGGCGGCCAGCTCCTCCTCGGTGGCGTCGAGCCGGCCGAGCATGAGGTTCTCGCGCACGCTCATCGAGAACAGCGTCGGCTCCTCGAACGCCGTGGCCACCAGCGAGCGCAGCGTGGTCAGGTCGAGGTCGCGCACGTCCTCGCCGTCGATGGTCACGCGGCCCGTGGTGGCGTCGAGCAGCCGGGGCACCAGCGCGGTCAGCGTGGTCTTGCCCGCGCCGGTCGCGCCCACGATCGCGACCGTCTCGCCGGGGTGCACGTCCAGCCAGACGTCGCGCAGCACCGGCTCGTCCGCGCCGGGGAAGGCGAACCCGACGCCCTCGAAGCGCAGGTGGCCCCGGGGCAGCTCGATCGTGCGGCTGCCGCTCTCGATCGCCGGGACGGTGTCCATGACCTCCATGACCCGGTCGGCGGAGGTCATCGCCTCCTGGGCCATGGCCAGGATGTAGCCGAGGCTGGCGATCGGCCAGACGAGCTGGAGCATCAGGGTGGTGAAGGCGACCAGCGTGCCCAGCGTCATCGAGCCGGAGCCCACCGCGAGCGCGCCGAGCAGCAGCACCAGGGCGAGGGTGACGTTGGGGATCACTTCGAGGAAGGCGAAGAACCGGGCCGACAGGGTGGCCTTGTCGACCGAGCTGCCGTACACCTTGCGGGCCGCCTCGTCGTAGCGGTCGTAGACGTGGTGGCGGCGGCCGAACGCCTTGATCGTACGGATGCCGATGGCCGACTCCTCGACGAGCGTGGCGAGGTCGCCCTGCTCGTCCTGGACCCGGCGGGAGATCTTGATGTACCGCTTCTCGAACCTCAGGGACGTCCACACGATCGGCACGGCCGAGGCCAGCACCAGCAGCCCGAGCGGCCAGTACTTGTTCAGCAGGAGCACGGTCACCGTGATGAGCTGGAGGATGTTCATCACCAGGAAGAGCATGCCGAAGCCGAGAAAGCGGCGGATCGTGGACAGGTCCGTCGTGGCCCGCGACAGCAGCTGGCCCGACTGCCAGTCGCCGTGGAAGCCCATCGGCAGGCGCTGCAGGTGCTCGTAGAGGTCGTCGCGGATCGCGGTCTCCAGCCCGAGGACGGGTTTGACCTGGGTCCAGCGCCGCAGGAAGATCAGCCCGGCCTCCACGACGCCCACGCCCAGGGCGATGAGACCGAGCGGGAGCAGCCCGTCGGAGTCGCCCAGGGTCACGGGACCGTCGATGACCTTCTCACTGATCAGGGGGAGCGCGATGCTCGCGGCGATGCTGAGGATCGCGGCCAGCCAGATGAGCACCAGTCTGGCGGCGTACGGGCGGAGGTAGGACTTCATCCGCCACAGGGAGTTGGAGGAGAGCAGGGGACGGCGAGGTGTGTCAGTATCGGGAGGCATCCCATCCAGATTAATACGTGGGATCAACCCATTTTTTGCGGTAAATGTGGGGGTTTCTGCAGGTTGCGGGCAGAAACGAGACCCTCACGGCGCGTCCGGCGACCCCGCGCCCGCCGTCGTCCGGACGGCCGGGCACACTGCCACCTGCGGCTCGGGCGCGGCCCGGGCCAAGGCGGAGCTGTCCTTTCCGCTCACCATTCTCACCGGACGGGAAGTCGCGATGATCGACGAGAGTGAACTGCCGTACCTGCGGCGCTGTGTCGAGCTGGCCACCGAGGCGCTGGAGTCGGGCGACGAGCCCTTCGGGTCCGTGCTGGTCGCCGCGGACGGCGCCGTGCTGGCCGAGGACCACAACCGGGTGGCCGGGGGCGACCGCACCCGGCATCCGGAGTTCGAGCTGGCGCGGTGGGCGGCGGCCAACCTGACCCCCCAGGAGCGGGCGGCGGCCACCGTCTACACCTCCGGCGAGCACTGCCCGATGTGCGCGGCGGCCCACGCCTGGGTGGGCCTCGGGCGCATCGTCTATGTGGCGTCGTCGGAGCAGCTCGGCGGCTGGCTGGCGGAGCTGGGCGTGCCGGCGCCGCCGGTGAGCACGCTGCCGGTCAACGCCGTCGCGCCGGGCGTCCCGGTGGACGGGCCCGTCCCGGAGCTGGCCGGGCAGGTGCGCGAGCTGCACCGCCGCTTCCACGGCGGACGCTGAGGACGCCGCCCGGCCGGGCGGGCCGGTCAGGGGGTGGACGTGCCGAGGGCGATCGTGTCGGCGACCTCGGCGTGCCGCTCGGCCTCCTCGGCGGCGAAGCGGGCGGCGTCCAGCTTGTCGGCGATGTCCTCGTCCTGCTTCATGAGGGCGTCGAGCGACTGGCCGGCCATCTCCAGCACGCCCATGTCGGCGTACGCCTGCTGCAGCCGCGGGCTCCACAGCCCGATGTCCTTGACGCACGGCACGATCCTGCTGAACAGCAGCGAGCGGAACAGCCGCAGGTACTCCGACTGGTCGGTGGCCCGCATGACCTCGTCGGTCTCGGCCCTGGACAGGCCCAGGTGCTCCCAGGACTCCGCGCCGCGCAGCCGGTCGCGCATGAGGTAGCAGCCCTCGATGACGAAGTCCTCGCGCTCGCGCAACTCGGACTCCGACAGGTTCTTGTAGTAGTCGCGCAGCGCCATCCGGCCGAAGGCGACGTGCCGGGCCTCGTCCTGCATCACGTACGCGAGGATCTGCTTGGGCAACGGCTTGGTGGTGATGTCGCGCATGACGCCGAACGCGGCCAGGGCCAGGCCCTCGATGAGCACCTGCATGCCGAGGTAGGGCATGTCCCAGCGGGAGTCGCTGAGCGTGCTCTCCAGCAGCGCCTTGAGGTGCTCGTTGATCGGGTACGCCAGGCCCACCTTCTCCTGGAGGAAGCGGGCGTAGGTCTCGGCGTGGCGGGCCTCGTCCATGGTCTGGGTGGCGGCGTAGAACTTGGAGTCCAGGTCGGGCACCGACTCCACGATCCGGGCCGAGCAGATCATCGCGCCCTGCTCGCCGTGCAGGAACTGGGAGAACTGCCAGGCCGCGCCGTGCAGCCGCACGTCCTGGCGCTGCTGGGGGCCGAGCCGGTGCCACAGCGGGGTGTCGTGGATGGCGATCGTGTTGTCGGGGATCCCGAGCACGTTGTACGGGTCCACCTCCAGGTCCCAGTCGATGCGCTTGGCCGAGTCCCACTGCTTGTCCTTGCCCTTCTGGTACAAGGCCAGCATGCGGTCGCGGCCCTCGTCGTACTCCCAGGTGAACCGGCTGGCGCCGGCCATGCCGACGTCCCAGGTGGAGAGCTCGGCGGGGAGGGTGTAGAGATCGTGCGTCGACATGGGGGACCTCCGCGAGGGGGATTACGTACGGTGTACGTCCACGGCTCGACCCTTGCACGTACGGTGTACGTGCGTCAATAGAATGAGCTATGACCACCGAGCCCCTGTCCAGGCCCCGCATCGTGGCCGCGGCCATC
Source organism: Nonomuraea sp. NPDC003560 (assembly GCF_042878785.1). Taxonomy (NCBI): domain Bacteria; kingdom Bacillati; phylum Actinomycetota; class Actinomycetes; order Streptosporangiales; family Streptosporangiaceae; genus Nonomuraea; species Nonomuraea sp. NPDC003560. The sequence goes on from NZ_JBIAOF010000001.1 coordinate 634,055, forward strand.
GACCTCATCGAGCGCGAGGGCGCCGACGCGGTCTCCATGCGCCGCATCGCGGCCGAGCTCGGCGTCGGCGTGATGTCCCTCTACAACCACGTGCCGAACAAGGACGCCCTGCTCAACGGCGTGGCCGAGAGCGTGCTGAGCGGCATCGAGTTCACCGACGACCCCGACGCCCACTGGACCGACCGGGTGCGGGCGCAGGCGCGGGCCTTCCGGCAGATCGCCCATCACCATCCGCGCTCGACCATGGTGGTGGTCAGCCGCCAGCTCCACTCCCACGCCGGGCTGCTGCCGGTCGAGCGGGCGCTGGCCACGCTGCGCGGCGCGGGCTTCGACGGGCCCGACGCCGTCCGGATGTTGCGCATGTTCATCGCCTTCATCGTGGGCTCGCTGCTGCGCGAGGTCGGCGTGACGCCCACCTTCGCGCCCGTCCACAGCCGCACGGTCGAGGCCGCCGTCGTCGATCCGGCGTTGTTCCCCGAGGTGAGCGCGCTGGCGCCGCTGCTGGCCGAGTGCGACCACGAGGCGGAGTTCGAGTTCGGGGTCGAACTGCTCATCCAGGCCATCGCGGTGCACGCGGGTCAGTAGGAGGGCACCCGGGCGGGCCCGGATGCCCTCCGGCACGCGAGATCAGTACCAGTTGTGCGACTGCCAGTGCCCCCAGGCGCCGCAGGGCCTGCCGTACCTTCCCTTGATGTAGGCCAGGCCCCAGCGGATCTGCGTCTCGGGGTTGGACCGCCAGTCCTTGCCCGCGCCGCTCATCTTGCCCGCGGGCAGCGCCTGCGGGATCCCGTAGGCGCCCGACGACCGGTTGAGCGCGTGGTGGTTCCAATTGCTCTCCCTGGTCCACAGGTTGTCCAGGCAGCGGAACTCCCGGTAGTTCCACGCGCGCTGGACGACCTGTCCCAGGGCGATCTTCTTGTTTCTTCCGGCGGGCCGTACGGCCGCGATCTTCGGTTGCGCTGACGTTGTCCAGGTCCGCATCTTGATCACCGGAGGCCGGGACTCCGCCCAGGCCGGGCCGGTGCTGACGCCGAACGCGCTGATAGTGAGAAGAGTGCCGCTGAGCACGCGTTTGCTGTCCAAGGCGATCCTTGCTTTCGGGTCGCGTGCGGACGGGCGCCCCCTCGGGAGCGCCCTGCCGGTCCGCGTCCGTGGCTCGGACGCGGAGGGTCCGCGCGGCCTCCCGGGATCCTGTACCGCCCGATCGTGCTGGACGGCCCGGAAGGCGCCACGACGTGTCCTCAAGCACGATTCCTATTACGGGCCGTGACCGCGGGCCGCGATCTCGACACGCGAAGGACAGGTGTTTGCGCGCTCAATTCGGATAAAGGGCGATCTCGCTGGGCCAGGATTGCCCGGCCCGTCGCCTATATGGCATGTCCTTGAGTAAAAACGCGGACGTACCTGGGGTTTGGCTCAGTACCAACTGTGGGATTGGAAGTGCGCCCACGCGCGACACGGCGAGCCGTACCGCTGCTTGATGTAGCCCAGACCCCACCGGATCTGGGTGCGCGGGTTCGTGCGCCAGTCGGCGCCCGAGGAGGCCATCTTGTGGCCCGGAAGCGCCTGCGGGATGCCGTAGGCGCCCGACCGGTTGCCGGCCCTGTGGTTCCAGCCGCTCTCTCTGGCCCAGAGCCTGACCAGGCAGCCGTAGCTCGCGGCGCCCCAGCCGCGCTGGGCGACCAGGGACTTGGCGATGGCTTTGTTCCTGCCACTGCTCTGGGAGCTCTGCGCCTGTGCGGCCGTGGTGCCGGTCACCGTCGCGAGCGTTGCGGCGAGGACCAGGACACCGGTACGGCGGAGCATGGGCATGCGGATTCCCTTTCGAAGGGGACGGGGACCGCGTCACCCTGCCTGACAAACGCCCACATTTCCTAATTGACCATGAAAAATCAGGCTCAATTCCAAGATCGCGACATATTGATATTCAGGGGTTTCGTGGGAAAAATGAGGAATAGGTCACAATCTGCGGCGGGCGTCGTTCTGTAAGCTTCAGATCATGAGCCTTCGCGACATCCCGCTCCGCACCCTCGCCGACGACCCCACCACGCTCGGCGACCTCGCCGGCGACAAGGCCGTGCTGCTGGTCAACGTGGCCTCCCGCTGCGGCCTGACCCCGCAGTACGCCGGCCTGGTCCAGCTCCAGCAGGACTTCGGCCCGCGCGGCTTCAGCGTGGTCGGCGTGCCCTGCAACCAGTTCGCCGGCCAGGAGCCCGGCACGGCGGAGGAGATCCAGGAGTTCTGCTCGGCGACCTACGGCGTCGACTTCCCGCTGCTGGCCAAGGTCGACGTCAACGGCCCCGGCCGCCACCCGCTCTACGCCGAGCTCACCGAGACGGCCGACGAGGAGGGCGCGGCGGGCGACGTCCAGTGGAACTTCGAGAAGTTCCTGCTCGACCGCGAGGGCAACGTCGTGGCCCGCTTCCGTCCCCGCACCGCCCCCGACGACCCGGCCGTCGTCGCGGCCATCGAGAAGCTGCTCTAGCGGGGCCGCCGGCGCTCGTAGGCGTGGAAGGCGGCGCAGCACACCAGCAGCGCCACCGCGAACGCCGGCAGCCAGGCCAGCCGGGCCGCCACCCACCCGAGCTCCTCGGGCGGGGTGTGCAGGCCGGGCAGCGCCCGGCTCTCCAGGAGCGCCCGGCTCGCCAGCAGGCCGAGCTCGGTCACCGCGATCAGCGCGGTCTGGTGCCAGAGGAAGATCGTCATCGCGGCCAGGTTCGCCACGGCCACGGACGCCCAGACGGCGGGGCGGCGCAGCAGCCGGCGCAGCGGGCCGAGCAGCAGCAGCGCCGCGCCGCACTGGGCGAGCCCGAAGCTGACGGCCGCGAGCGAGGGCGGGTCCAGATTGGAGACCGGGGCGCCCGGCACCCCGACCATGGTCGCCGGGTAGCCGCCCCACACCACCAGCGCCAGGGCCGTGGCCGCGCCGCCGGTCAGCAGCGTCCAGCCGGTGGCCCGGCTCCGCAGCCGCCCGCCGGCCCAGGCCGCGCCCAGGCAGTACGGCACCAGCCACCCGGCCGCCAGGTTCACCCACCACAACCACTCCGGGCCGCCGGGCCCGAACCGCACCGCGTCGCAGGCCGCCACCGCCGCGAGCGGCCAGGCCGGGTGCAGCCGGGCGGCCAGCGGCGTGGCGGCCGTCAGCGCGGCGAACACCAGCAGGAACCACATCGGCGCCGCCGCCATCCTGACCAGCAGCCGCACGTCCTCCAGCGGCACCCCGGAGGCGAGCATCGCGACCGCCGCCACGGCCCACACCGCCGCGACGACCGCCACCGGGCGGAACAGCCGCCCCAACCGGCCGCGCAGCCACGGGACGTAGCCGATGCCGGCCGCCCGCGCCGACCGGTGGCCCTTCGCCCCGACCAGGCCGCCCACCAGGAAGAAGATCGCCAGCATCTGGAACGCCCACGACATCGGGGCGAGCTGCGGCAGGTACTTGAGCGGGCTGGTGACGCGCAGGCTGCCGCTGTCGCTGACCACGGCGGTCACCAGCCAGTGCCCGGCCACCACCCCGAGGATGGCCAGGGCCCGCAGCGCGTCCAGGGCCCGGTCGCGCTCCGGCGGCGTCCCGGCCTCGATGCGGGCGGCGAGCCCGCGCGGCCCGGAGCGGGTGCGGAGGGAGGAGTCAGACATTGCGGGCGGCCTCTCCGGAGACGACGCGGGGGGAGGAGTCAGACATCGCTGGCGGCCTCTCCGGAGACGATGCGGGCTACGGCCGTCAGGGCGGGGGAGCCGGGCCGCAGGTAGTCGCTGTGGCCGCCGTCGCCCGCCGCGAAGACGCGGGCGCCGAACCCGGGCGAGACCGGGTCGGCCCCCAGCCCGACCGTGACGAACGGCAGCTCGACCAGCGCGTGGGGCACGCCGGCGATCCAGTCGGCGGCGCCGCGCCCGGCCCACACGACCGCGCGGGTGCGCATGGCGGCGACGTCGGGGACGCCCGCGCCGGGGCTGCCCATCAGGACGATGTCGGCCACGTCCAGGCCGGGCGCGGCCCGTCCGCACACCACCGAGCCGTAGGAGTGGCACACGAGCGACAGCCGGGCGCCGGGTTTGAGCGCACGCAGCTCCCGGACGAACGCGCGCAGCCCGGGCACGGCCTCGTCGGCCCGCGCGGGCGTCAGCACGTCCAGGCTGAGCGTGCCGGGAGTGCGGTACCCGGCCCAGGCGATGACCGCCGAGCCGTCGCCGAGCGCCTCGCGCAGCCGCGTCGCGCCGGCGTGCAGGCGGCCGTACCGGTCGAGGTTCGTGTCGGAGCCGGGCACCAGGACGGCGATCCGCCGGGCCGTCGCCAGGTCGCCGAAGACCTCCACGGTGCGGCCGCCGTCGCGCCCGTCGAAGGACAGGAACGTGCGCGACGGGCCGGCCATGGCCCGCAGCGCCGCCGCCCGCAGGCGGTGCCCCCGCGCGGCGGCGGTGCGCTCGGCGGCCAGCACGGTGGCGCGCCCGGCGGCGTACCGCTCGGTCAGCTCGGCGGCCAGCGCGGCGGGGGCCGCGGCGCGCAGCGGCGCCACGGCGGCGGGAACGGGCGCGGGCACCCCCGCGGACCCGCCGGCGCCGGACGCGGGCACCGCCACCGAAGCGGTGACGAGCGCGGCGAGCAGGCGGTTCCTGAGCGATGCCATGGCGGGTGGTCCCCTTCCGTGCCGGTTCTTCCTTCCGGCACCGAAGGTAGGGATCACGCCTTGTAGTCGGCTTCCCGCTGGGGGATGCACCTTTCGCGTAGCTCTGAGGTACTACGGGGCTGAGGAGGCGTACAGTGGCCGCACTGAGGAGGCGCCATGCTCACGGTGACATCCGCCGACGGGACCGACGTCCGGGTGGTCGAGGAGGGGCAGGGACCGGCCGTCCTCGTCCTGCACGCGGGGCTCGACGACGGCACCCAGTGGGCCAAGGTCGCGGCGCTGCTCGCGCCGCGGTTCCGCGTGGTGCGCGTCCGGCGCCGCCAGTACCGGCCGGACCTGGCCGGGCCCGCCACCATGGCGCAGGAGGCCGCCGACGCGGTGGCGGTGGCGGCCGCGCTCGGCGGGCCCGTCCTGCTCGTCGGGCATTCCTCCGGCGCGGTGGCCGCGCTGGAGTCCCTGCTCCTCGCGCCGGACGCCTTCGCGGGCGCGGTCCTGTACGAGCCGCCCGTCGCCCTCGGACCCTCGCTCGGCGGCGCGGCCGGCCAGGCGGCCGCGGCCGCAGTGGCGGCGGGCCGGCCGGGCCGGGCGATGCGGATCTTCTTCAGGGACGTGGTGGGCCTGTCGCCGGCGATCTCCTGGCTGACCTCCGTGGCGGTGGCCTGCCATCGGCCGACGCGGCTGCGCGCGCCCCGCCAGATCGACGACCTGCTGGCGATCGACGCCCTGGGCGACCGGCGGGCGGCGTACGCGGCGATCCGCACGCCGGTGGTGCTGCTCGGCGGCGACCGCAGCCCCGCCCATCTCGGCGCGCGGCTCGACGCCCTGCGGGAGACGATCCCCGGCGCCCGGCGCGTCACGCTGCACGGGCAGGGGCACGGCGCGCACCTGAGAGCGCCTCAGGAAGTGGCCCAGGTGATCGAGGCGCACGCGCGGGACGTCCTCGGCGAGAGCTGAGCGCGTGCCGCCCGCCGGTCACCTGCGGGGGCCGCAGCTCCCGCGGATGATCAGCTCGGTGGGCAGCACCACCGTGCGCGCCCGCCGGGTGCCCTCGCGCAGCACCAGCTCGCAGGCCCGGTACCCCATGTCCCGGCCGGGCTGGGCGATCACGGTCAGCGGCGGGGCGCACAGCTCGGCCCAGGGCACGTCGTCGTACATCACCAGCGACACGTCCTTCGGCACCCGCAGGTCGAGCTCGCGGGCGGCCAGCACGGCCGCCTCGCCCAGGACGTTCCCGCCCGCGACGACGGCCGACAGGTCGGGACGGCTCTGGAACAGGCCGGAGGCGGCGGCGTACGCCGAGTCGCGGCTGCCGGTGCCGAACACCACCAGCTCCTCGTCCACCGGCGCGCCCACGGCCTCGCGGAAGGCGGCGGCCCGCCGGTCGTGGCCGGGGCCGCCGAGGAAGGCGACGCGCCGGTGGCCGAGGCCCCGCAGGTAGCGCACGGCCGTACGGATGCCGGCGCGGTCGTCGGCCAGCACGGCGGGCACGTCGAGCGGACGCGCGGCGCCCTCGGGGACGCGCCCGCGCGGGGCCACGCCGTCGAGGAGCATGAGATCGTCGAGGGCGCTCTCGGCGGGGTCGCGGTCGCCGTCGCGCCCGGCCTCGGGCGGCAGGCGGTCGGCGAAGACCACCGTCATGCCCGCCCTGAGCGCGGGGGCCCAGGTCTCGGCGTCGCCGGAGGGCACCGCGATCACCCGGTCGACGCTCTGTTCGAGCAGCATGCCGATCAGCTCCGCCTCCTGCTCGGGGTCGCCGCCCGTCGAGCCCAGCACGACCGGCTCGCCCGCCGACCGGGCGCAGGCGAGCACGCCCTCGCAGAGCTGCCCGTAGAAGGTGTCGGTGAGGTCGGGCACCAGCAGGCCCAGGCCGCCGGTGCGGCGCTGGCGCAGGTTGCGGCCGAGCGCGCTGGGCCGGTAGTCGAGCTGGGCGGCGACGGCCAGCACCCGTTCCCTGGTGCTGGGGCTGGCCGAGCCGCCCGACAGCACCCGGGACACGGTCGCGACGCCGACGCCCGCCGCCTCGGCCACATCCTTGATCGTCGCCCGCTTCTCCATGGAAACGATTCCATCATGGATTCCAGGTCACCGGAAGACCATCGGTCCTACAAAGGCTGGTCACGCGGTACCCCTTGACACCGATGTCCGTTTCGGGTGAGATACGTGAAAACGTATCCACGGGAACCGAGAACCAACGTCCGGGCCGATCGCCCTGGAGCGCGAAGGAATGTCATGGCATCCATCGTTCTGACGAACGTCGACAAGATCTACGCCGGTGGCGTGAAGGCCGTGAACGGGCTGAACCTTGAGATCAAGGACGGCGAGTTCATGGTGCTGGTGGGCCCATCGGGTTGCGGTAAGTCGACCGCGCTCCGGATGATCGCCGGCCTTGAGGACATCAGCGGCGGCGAGATCGCCATCGGCGACAAGGTGGTCAACCACCTTCCGCCGAAGGACCGCGACATCGCGATGGTCTTCCAGAACTACGCGCTCTACCCGCACATGACGGTCGAGGAGAACCTCGCCTTCGGCCTCAAGCTCCGCAAGATGCCCAAGCCGGAGATCCAGAAGCGGGTCAACGAGGCCGCCAAGATGCTCGGCCTGGAGACCTACCTCAAGCGCAAGCCGGCCGCTCTGTCCGGTGGTCAGCGCCAGCGTGTCGCCATGGGCCGCGCCATCGTCCGCGAGCCGCAGGCCTTCCTCATGGACGAGCCGCTGTCGAACCTCGACGCCAAGCTCCGCGTCTCCATGCGCGCCTCGCTCAACACCCTGCACGAGCGCCTCGGCGTCACCACCGTGTACGTCACCCACGACCAGGTCGAGGCCATGACCCTCGGCGACCGGGTCTGCGTCCTGCGCGACGGTCTGCTCCAGCAGGTCGACACCCCGCAGAACCTGTTCGACAAGCCGGTCAACCTGTTCGTCGCCGGCTTCATGGGCTCGCCCTCGATGAACTTCGTCACCGCCGAGCTGGCCCGCGACAACGGCGCGGTCGTGCGCTTCGCCGACATCAGCCTGCCGATCCCCGACTCGGCCTTCGCCGACAAGCCGGGCCTCGACCAGTACATCGGCAAGAAGGTCATCCTCGGCATCCGCCCGTCGGACTTCGAGGACGCCAACTCGGCCGGCAACCACGCCAACGGCTGGGCCACCCTGCCCGTCAAGGCGGAGGTCACCGAGGAGCTGGGCTCCGAGATCAACGTGCTGTTCCTGATCGACGCCCCGCCGGTCGAGCACAAGGACACCGTCGCCGCCGCCGACACGGGCGACGACGAGGAGGCGGCGCTGCCGCTCGTGGGCGACAAGTCCCTGTGGACCGCCCGCGTCAACGCCCGCAGCCACGTGCGCCCCGGCCAGCGCATCGACCTGGTCCTGGACACGCACAACCTGCACTTCTTCGACCCGACGAGCGGCCTGGCCATCGGCCACGAGGCCAACCGCTAGCAGAGCCCGCCGGATCTTCCGGTTCCCGGCCGTGAGTCACTCACGGCCGTCCCGGGCCCCCACCGCGACCCCCTCCCGCGGCGGGGGCCCACCTTGTTGTGGTACGCGCCGAGGTCAGCGGCGGCCGAGCCTGGCCGAGACGCGCCCGGCCAGGTTGTGCGGCACCAGCTTGCCGATCGCCACGATGGCCTTGTAGCGCAGGTCGGGCACCGAGACCCGCTTGCCGAGCGCGAGGTCGCGCATGGCGTCCCTGACCACGTTGTCGGCCTTCAGCCACAGGAACCCCGGGATGCCCGAGGTGTCCATGGACGCCCGCTGGTGGAACTCGGTGCGCACGAAACCCGGGCACAGCGCCATGATCTTGATCCGCGGGTTGCGCACGTCGTTGGCCGCCGACTCGCTGAAGTTGACCACCCACGCCTTCGAGGCGCTGTAGGTGCCGCGGGAGAAGAACGCCGCGACCGACGCCACGTTGATCACCGCGCCCCGGTCGCGCTTGCGCATCGCGGGCAGCGCCGCCAGGGTGAGCCGCAGCACGGCCTCGCAGTGGACCTTCAGCATGCGCAGCTCGTCCTCGACCGGCACCTTCAGGAAGTCGCCGGGGTGGCCGAAACCGGCGTTGTTCACCAGCAGGTCGACGCCGTCGCGGAGCCTCGACTCGACCCTGGCCAGGCCCTCCTCGGTGGCCAGGTCGGCGGGCAGCACCTCGACGTCCACGCCGTACCTGAGCCTGAGCTGGTCGGCGACCTGGACGAGCCGCTGCTCGTCGCGCGCGACCAGGACGAGCGAGCAGGCGTCGGCGGCCAGGCGGCGGGCGAACGCGGCGCCGATGCCGGCGGTGGCGCCCGTGATCAATGCGGTAGGCATGTCCTGAACCTTAACGTCCCCGGTCGGGCGTGCGAGTATGGACGGCGTGCGCCCCCTCGCGGCCGTGCTCCTCCTAGCCCTCACCGCCTGCTCGGCCGCCTCGTCCCCGCCCGGCCCGGCCACCGTGTCCGCCGCCCCGCCGGCCTCCACCCGGCCTTCTCCGCCGGCGAGCCCCGAGCCGAAGAGCGCTCCCCGGCAGGTGCGCTTCCGCGAGCTCGGCCGGTTCGAACGGCCGGTCGCCCTCGCCGCGCGCAAGGGCGAGGCCCGGCTCTACGTCGCCGAGCAGGGCGGCCGGCTGCGCGCCACGGACGGCGACGTCATCGTCGACCTGTCGGGCGAGGTGAGCGGCGGCAACGAGCAGGGCCTGCTCGGCGTGGCCTTCCATCCCTCCGGCCGCTGGCTCTACCTCGACTGGACCGACACCCGCGGCGCCACCCACGTCACCGAATGGGCCTTCGACGGCCGGCGCGCCACCGGCCGGCGCGACGTGCTCACCCAGGAGCAGCCGTACGCCAACCACAACGGCGGCCAGCTCGCCTTCGGCCCTGACGGCCATCTCTACGTCGGGCTCGGCGACGGCGGCAGCGCGGGCGACCCGCAGGGCAACGGCCAGGACCTCGGCACGCTGCTGGGCAAGATCCTGCGCATCGACCCGCGCGGCAGGCCGTACAAGGTGCCGCGGGACAACCCGTTCGCCGGACAGGACGGCGCGCGGCCCGAGATCTGGGCCTACGGCCTGCGCAACCCCTGGCGGTTCGGCTTCGACCGGCACAGCGGCGACCTGTGGATCGGCGACGTCGGCCAGGACGAGGTGGAGGAGGTCGACCGCCAGCCGGCCGCCTCCAAGGGCGGCGAGAACTACGGCTGGAACCTGCGCGAGGGCGGGCGGCCCTTCCGCGGCGGCACGGGCCGCGGCCTGACCGAGCCGGTCATCACCTACCCCCTGCACAAGGACGGCAGCTGCTCGGTGATCGCCGGGTACGTCTACCGCGGCGCCGCGCTGCCCTGGCTGCGCGGCAGCTTCCTGTACGGGGACTTCTGCGCCGGCTGGGTCAGGGCCGCGCCCGCGGCCGAGCCGTCGAAGGCGGCCGAGATCGGCCGGGTCGAGCAGCTCTCCTCCTTCGGGGAGGGGCTCGACGGCGAGCTGTACGCGCTCAGCCTGCGGGGTCCGCTCTACCGGATCGAGCCTGCCTGACCCGCTCGATCAGCTCCTCGACCTGGTCGTTGAGCCGCGATCCGCGGGTCCAGCCGGCGTAGTGGGTCAGGAAGACCACCACCTCGCGCAGCTCGCTCTCGCTCAGGTCGCCCGCCCGCAGCGCGACGTCGAGCTGCACGGCGGTCAGCTCGTCGAGCCCCTGTCCGACGAGCAGCCCGAGCAGCAGCAGCCGGCGCTCCTTGACCGACAGGGCGGTCCTCGACCACAGGTCGGCGAACTGCCGCTCAGCCGTCATGCCGAAGGAGTCGACGGTCTCCATCGCGGGTTCTTTCATGGTGCGCTCCGAGGCTCGGGATGGGCGTCCTCATATCCTTTGCTACTTCCTGTGGTCTACCAATGGGGGTTGCACGAACGTTGTATCCCGGGCGACCGTAGAGTGTGGCGACCTGGCTCATACCACCATTTGGTGATCTGTAACAAGTAAAGCCAATCAATGGCCAAGATTTGGTCAAGATTTCTCATCGTGCATCCGGCCTCATTCCGCATGAAAGCGGGCACAACAACTGCGTTGGTCCGTAAAGCGGAGGTAAGCCCTGGTGAAAAGGACACGGGCTTGGATCGCGCTCATGGTCGCGGTTTTCGTGCTGCCGGCGTGCGGGCAGCCGGAGTTCACCTACGTACGGGACAGGGAAGGCACCACCTATTTCAAGGTGCCCGCCTCGTTCACGCAGCTCAACGCCAATCCGATCGAACTGTATCTGACGGGTGACCGACCCGGTTCGCTGGCGGCGGCGACACGCGCGCAGCGGGTCTGGTCCACGGCCTTCGACCAGTCGGCCGAGCCGTCGGTCAACCATCTGCTGAGCTCGTCCGACCCGTTCGTGTACGCCACCGTGCACAAGCTCACCGAGCAGCAGCGGGACGCGATCTCGCTCAACCGGCTGCGCGACTTCGTGCTGCCCGTGACGGACCCGATGCGCGAGCTGTACGAGCAGCAGGCCATGACCACCGGCCGGCCGCCGATGTTCGCCAAGTTCGAGCTCCTCAGCGATGACGTCCTCGCCCTGGAGAACGGCGCCAGAGGCGTACGGGTGCGCTTCAACTACCAGATCGGCGCCGACGTCCAGACGTTCGACCAGACCGCGATCCTCGACGAGAGGGGCGCGACGGTCTCGGTCATGCTCATCGGCTGCCGGGCGACCTGCTATCGCGAGCGCGGCGCCGAGTTCGACAAGATCGCGGGTTCGTTCAAGCTGCTCCGGCTGCCCGGATGAGGGGACGTCAGTGACCACCACCGTTCAGCACGAAGGGCTGCGCGCCCCCGGCAGCGGGCCCTCCGACCCCGACTCCGTGACCAGGAAGAAGATGCAGTTCTGGGACCGGAGCAAGTTCCTCGTCGCGCTGGTCCTGGCCTACCTGATCCTCACCTGGAAGGTGATGGCCGACTGGACGGGCGTCGTGACCTTCCCCGAGGCGGCCTGGAAGATCGGCTACGAGTACCAGTGGATCTTCTGGCTGCTCGGCGCCGAGGCCCTGCGGCAACTGCACTTCCTGGTCAGCGAGCACTGGTCGGGCTACCACCGGTTCTGGAGCCAGAAGGTCTTCGGCGGGTTCGAGCGGTGGACGCACCGGCGCTTCGACGACTGGACCAGGTACCGCATCTCCAGAGCCCTGAAGATCGCCTTCTTCGTCACGCTGACCGCGCTCGTGGCGGGGGCGGTGCTGGACGTCAGCCCGTTCGTCGCCCTGTTGCAGGCGCCGACGCTGATCTGGCAGGCGCTGCCGTTCCTGCTGCAGATCGTCTTCCTGTTCTTCTTCGTCATCATCCAGTTCGTCGGCCTGTTCTGGTTCCTGTCCAGGGGCGGCGTGGAGACGTACTTCCCCGACGACATCAAGACCCGCTTCGCCGACGTCTGGGGACAGGACCACGTGGTCGAGCGGGTCCAGGAGAACATCGTCTTCCTGGAGAGGCCCGACGAGATCGAGCGGCGCGGCGGGTACGTGCCCAGCGGCCTGCTGCTGTGGGGCCCGCCGGGCACCGGCAAGACGCTGATGGCCGAGGCCGTGGCCGGCGAGACCGGCAAGCCGTACGTGTTCGTGGATCCGGGAGCCTTCACGAACATGTTCATGGGCGTCGGCATCCTGAAGGTGAAGGGCCTGTTCAGGAAGCTGCGCAAGCTGGCGCTGCGGTACGGCGGCGTGATCGTCTTCTTCGACGAGGCCGACTCGCTCGGCAAGCGCGGCAAGCTGGCCCAGCAGGGTCCGCCCGGGCAGGGCGGCTTCTCGGCGCACACCGGCTTGTCCGGGCACTCAGGCTTGTCCGGGCACTCCGGCTTCACTGCGCACTCCGGCTGCCACGGGATGACGTACCTGTCGGAGGAGAGCCGCTCGGTGCTGGCCTACAAGGGCCGGCGGGAGGCCGCCGACCCGCCGGGCACCTGGCGCGAGCGCTTCTTCGCCGGCGGCGGCATGATGAACAGCGGCGACCCCGGCACCCTCCAGGCGCTGCTCACCGAGCTGTCCGGGCTCAAGAAGCCGCGCGGCTTCTTCAACCGGCTGGTCAGGCGGCTGCTCGGGATGCGGCCCAAGCCGCCGCCCAAATACCGCATCCTCGTCATGATGGCCACCAACCGGCCCGACGCGCTGGACGAGGCGCTGCTGCGGCCGGGCCGCATCGACCGCATCTACAAGGTCGGCTACCCGTCCAAGGCCGGGCGGGTGCGGACGTACCAGGGCTATTTCGACAAGGTCGAGCACGAGCTCACCGGGGAGCAGATCGACAAGCTGGCCACGATCACGCCGTACGCGACCGGGGCCACGATCAAGGACCTGGTCAACGAGTCGCTGATCACCGCCATCCGCGACGGCCGGGAGGTCATCACCTGGTCGGACGTGCTGCGCGCCAAGCGGCTCAAGCAGCTCGGCCCGCCCGAGGACGTCGAGTACATCGAGCGCGAGCGGCACGCCGTGGCCGTGCACGAGGCGTGCCACGCCGTGGTGGCGTACGTGACCCGGTTCCATCTGGAGATCGACATCGCCACCATCGAGAAGGGCGCCGACTACCTGGGCATGGTCGCCTCGATCAAGCCCGAGGACCAGTTCACCCGCTGGAAGTCCGAGTACGAGGCCGACATCATGGTCTCCCTGGCCTCGCTGGCCGGCGAGCGCATGTTCTTCGGCGAGGACAACTCCTCCGGCGTCTCCGGCGACCTGCACGCGGCCACGTTCCTCACCGCGCTCATGGAGTCGTACTGGGGGATGGGCTCCGGCGTCACGTCGCTGCCCGCGCTCCAGGAGCTGGAGATCCACGGCGGCAAGGCCATGCGCGGCCGGGGCGGCGGGGGAGGCGGCATCGGCATCACCGAGCGCGAGCCGGTGCGCGCCGCGCCCGACCTGACCCCCGACGTGCTGGGCGAGCGCATCGAGTTCAACCTGGTGCGGCTGCTGGAGAAGACCGAGCGGCTGCTGGAGGAGCACCGCAGGCAGGTGCTGTGCCTGGCGCACGCTCTGGAGACGCACAAGACGCTCAACGGCGACGACGTGGTGGCCGTCATCCGCGGCGAGCGCGGACCGCTCGTGGACGGCACGATCTACGCCTCCGACGAGCTCTACGAGCAGCTGGAGGACTACCACCACGACGCGGCCAGGGCGCACAAGGAGCACAGCCGCATCGAGCGCGAGCTGCCCGGCCCGGTGGAGGAGGAGGCCGCGCCCCGGGCGGTCGCCTTCGCCGCCCCGGCCGCGGGCGCCGGCCCGGCCGTGGCGCAGGTGATCACGGCCGAGGTCACCCGGATCGACCAGGGCGTCGGGCAGGGCGTCGGGCAGGGCGTCGGGCAGGGTGTCGGGCAGGGTGTCGGGCAGGGTGTCGGGCAGGGCGTCGAACAGGGCGGTGATCGGCCCGAGTTCGTGCCGTGGGCGCCAGGCCCGCGGGCCGCCGCAATCCCGTCAGCAGTCCCATCAGCGGGCCCGTCAGTGGTCCAGGCGGTCCCGGCGGGGATTCCGGCCGCCGGCCCGCACGCGGGCTTCGGGCCCGTCCCCGGGGCGGTCGCCGAGGCCCGGCCGCGGCGGCGCGCCGGACGGGCCTGGCTGGTCGTGGCCAGCCTGCTCGGGCTGATCGCGCTGGCCCTGATCGCGGCGCTGGCGGTGACCGGCGCGGTGCCCGGCGCGGGCGCCGACGTCGCGGCGGCTCCCGCGCTCGCCTCGCCGGCCCTGCTGCTCCTGCTGTTCGTCGTGGTCGTCGGGGTGGTCGTGGGCGCCGGGCTCGCGTTCGTGGTGGTCAGGGGCGTACGGACGGCGCAGGCCAAGGCGGAACGCGAGCGCGATGAGGCCCACCGGCGGGCCCAGCTGCTGGCCGCGGCCATGGACCCGGACACCGCCATGCGGCTGCTCGGCTACGACGGCACCGGCAACGGCAACGGCAACGGGACCCGGGCCGATGGGTGATCATGTGATCACTTAGAGTAAGGACGTATGAGCAAGGACGGCGTCGTACGCAGCCTGGTCCCCGCCCGCATGGACCGCCTGCCGTGGGCGCCGTTCCACACCCGGCTGGTGATCGCGCTCGGCGTGGCCTGGGTGCTCGACGGGCTGGAGATCACCATCGCCAGCAACGTCGGGGCGTTCCTGCAGCGCCCCGACACGCTCGGCTTCACCTCCGCCGAGGTGGGCCTGTCGGCCACCGTCTACCTGATCGGCCAGGTGGCCGGCGCGCTCTACTTCGGCTGGCTGTCCGACCGGCTCGGCCGCCGGAAGCTGTTCATCCTCACGCTCGGCATCTACCTGGTCGCCAGCGGCCTGACCGCCCTGTCGTGGGACCTGTGGAGCTTCCTGGTGCTGCGTTTCGTGGCGGGGGCGGGCATCGGCGGCGAGTACGCGGCCGTCAACTCCGCCATCGACGAGATGATCCCCTCCCACTACCGGGGCCACGTCGACCTGGCCATCAACGGCACCTACTGGCTGGGCTCGCTGCTGGCCACCTCGGCCACGTTCCTGCTGCTGCACCCAGGCGGGCCGCTGGACCCCGACTGGGCCTGGCGGCTCGGGTTCGCGGTCGGGCCGGTGATCGGCCTGGCCATCTGGGGGCTGCGCCGGCATCTGCCGGAGAGCCCGCGCTGGCTGATGACGCACGGCCGCGAGGAGGAGGCCGAGCTGGTCGTCGCCCGCATCGAGCGGGAGGTCGAGCGGGAGGACCGGGTCAGGCTGGAGCCGGTGCCGCAGGAGCAGGCGCTGGAGATCGTCCCCGAGCATCACGCGCCGCTGTCGCAGGTCGCCAGGACGTTGTTCCGCACGTACCCGGAACGCTCGGTGCTGGGGGCGACGCTGATGATCTGCCAGTCGTTCCTCTACAACGCCGTGTTCTTCACCTACTCGCTGGTCCTGACGCACTTCTACGGCGTCCCGGCGGGCTCGGTGCCGCAGTACATGTTCGCCTTCGCGGCCGGGAACCTGCTCGGGCCGCTGCTGCTCGGCAGGCTGTTCGACACCGTCGGGCGCAGACAGATGATCTCGGCCACGTACATCACCTCGGGGCTGCTGCTGGCGGTGACCGGGTGGCTGTTCAAGGAGGGGATGCTGACGGCGGTCACGCAGACCGTGCTCTGGTCGGTGATCTTCTTCATCGCCTCGGCGGCGGCCAGCTCGGCGTACCTGACCGTGAGCGAGATCTTCCCGATCGAGCTGCGGGCCCAGGCCATCGCCATCTTCTTCGCGCTCGGGCAGGTCGCGGGCGCGTTCGGGCCGACGGTCTTCGCCTCGCTCATCGGCGACCAGCGCAACCCCGACCCCACCCGGCTGTTCTACGGCTACTGCTTCGGCGCCGGGATGATGGTGGCGGCCGGACTGGTGGAGATCGTCTTCGGGGTGAAGGCCGAGCGCACGCCGCTGGAGCACATCGCGGCCCCGCTGACCTCCCGCCAGGCCACCCCTACCTAGCCGGGCCCTGCCCGCCCTGGGGCCCGCCCTGGTGCCCGGCCTGGTGCCCGGCCTGGTGCTCGGCGTGCGCCCGCGCCACCAGGGCGGCCAGCCGCTCGTCCCGGGCGACGCCGGCGCGCTGCCGCTCCGGCAGCTCGCCCAGCCGCGCCTCGGCCGCGAGCAGGTCGTGGTAGACCTCCTCGCGCCGCGCCGGGTCCTTCTCCACGTCCAGGTAGTCCTGGGCGTGCCGGCGGACGGCCGACACCACGTTCTGCGCCCGGCCGCGGGGGCTGGCCAGCGAGGCGGCCACGGTGACCAGCAGCACGCCGACGATCACCGACAGGGACAGCCCGGTGCTGATCTCGGTGACGTTCACCGGCTCGCCGTCGTTGATGAACGGCACGTTGTTCTCGTGCAGCGCGTGCAGCCCGAGCTTGACGCCGATGAAGGCCAGGATGACCGCCAGCCCGTAGGCGAGGTAGATGAGCCGGTCGAGCAGGCCGTCGATGAGGAAGTAGAGCTGCCGCAGCCCCAGCAGGGAGAAGGCGGTGGCGGTGAAGACGAGGTAGACGTTCTGGGTGAGGCCGAAGATGGCCGGGATGGAGTCGAGAGCGAACAGCACGTCGGTGCCGGCCAGGGCGATCATGACCAGCAACATCGGCGTCATCACCCGGCGGCCGTCCACCACCGTGAACAGCCGGTCGCCGTCGTAGCTGTCGGTGGCGCGGAACAGCCCGCGGGCCAGGCGGACCATGACGTTGTCGGTGTGGCCCTCGCCGCCCTCGGGCCGCAGCAGGTTGCCCGCCGTGAGCAGCAGGATCAGGCTGAAGACGTAGAACACCCAGGCGAACGTCTCGATCATCGCGGCGCCGAGGAGGATGAACCCGGTCCTGGCGATCAGCGAGAAGACGATGCCGAACAGCAGGGCCTTCTGCTGGTCGGCGCGCGGCACCCGGAAGCTCGCCATGATGACGAGGAAGACGAACAGGTTGTCGACCGACAGCGCCTTCTCCGTCACGTACCCGGCGAAGTACTCCGCGCCCGGCTCGGCGCCGCCGAACGCCCACACGCCCACGCCGAACAGCAGGGCGACCCCGACGTACAGGGCCGACCAGACGGCCGCCTCGCGCAGCGCGGGGACGTGCGCCTGCCGTACGTGGAAGAAGAAGTCGAACAGCAGCAGGCCGGCGATCCCCAGGATCGTCAGCCACCACACGGGCGCGGACACGTCCACGAACGCTCCTCGGGCTAGAGGCGGATCTCCAGGCGGCCGACCGGCTCGGCCAGTTCCGCCTCCTCGTAGGCGAAGTGCGAGGCCAGGGCCTGCGAGAGCCGTTCGACGCCGGCCCGGACCCGGTCGATCCTGGCCGGGTCGGCGATCATCTCCGCGCACGCCCGGTCCAGGCGGTCCAGCAGCTCGGCGATGACCTCGTGCTCCTGTTCCAGCTTCTTGACCACCGGCTCCAGGGCGGGGTCGCGCTCGGTGAGGGCGGGGAAGGTGCTGCCGTGCTCGACGTCGTGGTGCACGGTCAGCAGGCGGCGGAAGGTCGCGCAGAACACGCCGAGCGTCCAGTGGTTCTGGCGCAGCGCGAGCCGGTCGCCGTCCTGGCGCGGGGCCGCGGTCTCGGCGGCGACCTGCTCGACCGCGTCCCTGACCTGGCGGAGCTGGGCGCGGTAGCCGTCGTGCACGTCCACCAGACGGCGGCCGAGCCGGGCCTGGTCGGCGGTCAGGGGCGCGGGGTCGCCGCCGGCCGTCCTGGGCCGGCCGGGCTCGTCCAGGTCGGGGATCGTCAGCGGCCGGCGGACCGGCTCGGGCGCGGGCCGGCCGCGCTCCCTGGCCACGGCCGCCCGTACGGCGGGCGCGACCTCCTCGGCGAACACCCGCAGATCACGCTCGGCCTCCACCCCCGGGGCCAGCACGAACCCGCTCATGCCCGCCTCGAACACCAGCTCCGTGAGCTGCTCGGCCCACAGGGCGGCGGGCCCGTCGAGGAAGCCCGCGCCGGGCAGCGGCGACAGGCTGCCGCCGAGGTTGTAGACCTTGCGGATCGCCGCCGGGTCGCGCCCGGCGTCCGCGGCGGCCGCGTCGAGGATCCTGGCCTGCGCGGTCACCGCCTCGGGCGGACTGTGGAAGGACGAGGTCAGCCAGCCGTCGCCCGTGCGGCCGGTCAGCTCCAGCATCCGCCGCCCGGTCGCGCCGATCCAGATCCCGATCGGGTGCGGCGGGAACGGGCCGGGCCGCGCGCCCGCCAGCCGGTGGTGGCCGCCGGAGAAGGTCACCGGGTCGCCCGGCGTCCACAGCGCCCGGATGACGGTGATCGCCTCGGCCAGCGCCTCGATCGACTCGCCGGGGGAGAGCCGGGGGCCGCCCATGGCGGCGATGGCGTCCCACAGCGCGCCCGCGCCGAGCCCCAGCTCCACGCGGCCGCCACTGAGGATGTCCAGCGAGGCGGCGGCCCTGGCCAGCACGGCGGGCGGTCGCAGCGGCAGGTTCGCCACGTCGGGCACCAGCCGGACGCGCTCGGTGCGCTGCGCGATGGTGGCCAGC
Organism: Nonomuraea sp. NPDC003560; assembly: GCF_042878785.1. NCBI lineage: Bacteria > Bacillati > Actinomycetota > Actinomycetes > Streptosporangiales > Streptosporangiaceae > Nonomuraea > Nonomuraea sp. NPDC003560. The sequence continues at coordinate 652,602 of NZ_JBIAOF010000001.1, forward strand.
AGGGTCCAGGAGTCGAGGAATCCCGCCTGGTAGGGGTGGTCCTGGACGCCGACCAGGTCCAGGCCGAGCCGGTCGGCGAGCTCGGCGTGCCGCAGGACCCGGTCGCCGTCCGCCGCCTCGGGCGCGAGCAGCGCGCCGAACCAGACATCCTCCATGATCATCATCCCCCGGCCTCGATCGTCGCACGGCCGCCGTCCCCCGGACGGCCGACCTGCCCCAGCTAACCGCCTTTATTGGATTTACCCCCTAATAGCGGAACGGGTGGCGGCACGATTAACACGGCGTTCACATTCGGGCAAAAACCGGGAAATGGCCATCCATAAGACTCGGCGTGGCTGAGAGAAATCCCGAAAGGATCACCGTGAGCTACAAGGCTGAGTACATCTGGATCGACGGCACCGAGCCCACCGCTCTGCTGCGCTCGAAGACGAAGATCCTGGCCGACGGTGCCGAGCCTCCGGTCTGGGGCTTCGACGGCTCCAGCACCAACCAGGCCCAGGGCCACGCCTCCGACCGCGTGCTCCGCCCGGTGTTCACCTGCCCCGACCCGATCCGCGGCGGCGACAACGTGCTCGTGCTGTGCGAGGTCGAGGAGATCGACGGGACGCCCCACTCCAGCAACACCCGCGCCCTGCTGCGCCCGATCGCCGAGCGGTACGCCGACCAGGAGTCCTGGTTCGGCATCGAGCAGGAGTACACCTTCTTCAAGGGCAGCCGCCCGCTCGGCTTCCCCGAGGGCGGCTTCCCCGCCCCGCAGGGCCACTACTACTGCGGCGTGGGCGCCGAGGCCGTGTTCGGCCGCGACATCGTCGAGCTGCACCTCGACCGCTGCCTGGCGGCCGGCCTGGCCGTCTCCGGCATCAACGCCGAGGTCATGCCCGGCCAGTGGGAGTTCCAGATCGGCCCGGCCGGCCCCCTTGAGGTCTCCGACCACATGTGGGTCGCCCGCTACCTGCTCTACCGGACGGCCGAGGAGTTCGGCGTCGAGGCCACCCTCGACGCCAAGCCCGCCCGCGGCGACTGGAACGGCGCCGGCGCGCACACCAACTTCTCCACCAAGGCGATGCGCGAGAGCTACGACGCCATCATCACCGCCTGCGAGGCGCTCGGCGAGGGCGACAAGCCCATGGAGCACGTCTCCCAGTACGGCGCCGACATCGAGCTGCGCCTGACCGGCCACCACGAGACCGCCCCGTGGAACAAGTACACCTACGGCGTGTCCAACCGCGGCGCGTCCGTGCGCATCCCGTGGCAGGTCGAGGTGGACAAGAAGGGCTACATCGAGGACCGTCGCCCGAACGCCAACGTGGACCCGTACGTGGTCACCCGCCTGCTGGTGAACACCTGCTGCGAGGCCCTGGAGAAGGCCGGCCAGGTCTGATCCGCCCGCACACCTGAGAAGCCGCCCCCGGCCGGGGGCGGCTTCTTGCGTCTCAGATCCGGAACTCCAGGTCCGGGACGATCTCCGCCACGTCCATCTGGGCCTTCTGCAGCCGGCCCGAGAAGTCCCAGTTCATCGCCTGCCAGCGGGTGAACTGGTCGAGCACCCACATGCCCGACTGGCGGCTGCCGTTGCCCGACTTGCCGTTGCCGCCGAAGGGCAGGTGGGCCTCGGCGCCGGAGGTGGAGTTGTTGACGCTGACCATGCCGGCCGAGATGCCCTCGCGGAAGCGGAAGGCGTGCTTGGGGTTGGTCGTGTAGATCGAGCTCGACAGGCCGTAACCGGGGCGGTTGGCCAGCTCGACGGCCTCGTCCAGGGTGGAGAAGGTGGTCACGCCGACGATCGGGCCGAACGTCTCCTCCAGGAACAGCCGGTCGCCGGGCCGCACGCCGTCGACGATGACCGGGTGGTAGTAGAGGCCGCCGTCGCCGTCGAAGTCGCCGCGCGGGTTGTCCTCGGTGATCCTGCCCGTGCTGCCCGAGACGACCTCGTGGTGGGGCTGGATCCAGGTCAGGTACTCCTCGTACCGGTCGGCGAACTTCTGGTCGAGCAGCGGGCCGGCCAGCACGTCCTGCTCGGGGTCGCCGATCCTGGCCGCCGCGGCCGCCCGCGCGAACCGCTCGACGAACTCGTCGTGCACGCTCTCGTGCACGATGACCGTGCCCAGGCTGGTGCAGCGCTGGCCGGCGGTGCCGAAGCCGGAGAACAGCGCGCCCTCGACGGCCAGGTCGAGGTCGGCGTCCGGCATGATCACCATCGGGTTCTTGCCGCCGAGCTCCAGGCACGCCGACTGCAGGTGGCGCCCGGCCAGTTCGCCGACCTTCCTGCCGACCTCGCTCGACCCGGTGAAGCCGACCTTGTGCACGCTGCCCTCCTCCAGGGCCAGCTCCAGCCCCGCGAAGGTCTGCGCGCCGTCGGCGAAGACCACGTTGAGCACCCCGTCGGGCAGCCCCGAGGCGGCGAACAGCCGGTACATGGCCTCGGCGGAGGCGGCGGCGTACTCGGCGGGCTTCCATACCACGGCGTTGCCGCACAGCAGCGCGGGCACGAGGTACCAGGACGGCACGGCCACGGGGAAGTTGCCCGCCGTGATCACCGCGGCGACCCCGACCGGGTTGCGGAAGGTGAACAGGTTCTTGTCCGGCATCTCCGACGGAACGGTCTGCCCGTAGAGCCGGCGGCCCTCGCCCAGGAAGAAGTCACAGGTGTCGACGATCTCCCGCACCTCGCCCAGCGCCTCGGCGTACGGCTTGCCGATCTCCCGGGTGACCAGGCGGGCCAGGCTCTCGGCGTTGGCCTCGACCAGCCGCCCGATGGAGGCGATCACCCGGCCGCGCACCGGCGGCGGCACCTTGGCCCACTCGCGCTGGGCCTCCTTGGCGGTGCGGCAGGCGGCGGCGAACGCGGCGGCGTCGGCCAGGCCGACCCGGGCCACGACCTCGCCGGGGCGGGCGGGATTGGTCGACTCGTACACGCTCTCGCCGGTGGTGTCCTTCCCACCCACGATTGACACGATCTGACGGCTCACCGGTGGCCTCCTCGTAGTTCCTCCGGACAGACAATCATCTCGCCGGAAAAAACCCAAGAATCCCGTCAGCGTGCGGTTCAGCGCGGGCTGCCGAGCACCTCGCGGATCACGTGCCGGGCGTTGGCCGCCATGGCCGGGTTGGTGTCCTTGTAGTAGGGGAGCTGGATGAGCGCCATGGACAGGGCCCGGCCGCGGCCGCGTGCCCAGGTGGCGTCGTCGGCGCCGAGCGCGGCCCGGAAGACCTCGCGGGCGGCGGGCGGCAGCAGGTTCCAGGCCGGGATCAGGTCGCAGGCCGGGTCGCCCGCGCCGGCCGTGCCCCAGTCGATGACCCCGCTCAGCCGGCCGTCGCGAACCAGCAGGTTGCCCGGCATCAGGTCGGCGTGCACCCAGACGGGCCCGCCCTGCCATGCGGGCGCGCTCAGCGCGTCCTTCCAGGCGGCCGTGGCGGCGGCGGTGTCGATCATGCCGTCGAGCTCGCCGATCGCGGCCCGGGTGGCCTCGTCGAGGCGGGACAGCGGGCCGCCCCGGTAGGCGCCGGGCGCTCCGGCGGGCTCGACCTCGCGCAGCGCGGCGACGAACGCCGCCAGATCGGCGGCCAGCGCCTCGCCGTCCCCGGAGAGCGCCCCGGCCTCCGGGTTGTCGCCGTCCAGCCACCGGCACACCGACCACGGCCAGGGGAACCCCTCACCCGGCAGGCCCTGGCCGAGCACCGCGGGGATCGGGACGGGCAGCGCGGGGGCCAGCAGCGGCAGCCACCGCCCCTCCCTGGCGACGTCGCCGACGCCCTGCTTGACGCGCGGCAGGCGGACGGCCAGGTCGTCGCCGAGCCGGAAGACCGCGTTGACGGTGCCGGAGGAGGGGAAACGGCGCAGCGGGAGACCGGCCCACCGCGGGAACTGCGCGGCCAGCAGCCGCCGGACGAGGGCCTCGTCGATGTCGGCCTCGTCCGCGTGCATCCTGCCGCCCATGCGCGTCCCCTCCGGTCCGTACGATCCGCGGGGGCCATGTCAGCGGACCGGGGGCGGGCGCGTCAAGTCGATATCGCGGCCCTCACCACGACCTGGTCGGCACCGGGCCGCCGTCGCCGAGCTCGTGCCGGGCGTCGCTGGACAGCCGGCCGGCCAGGTCGGCCAGCGCCCGCGCGACGGCCAGCTCGTCCCCGACCTCGGGCATGGACGGGTCGGCCGGGTTGCGGCGGGCGTGGCCCGACCCTTCGACCCGCGTGCCGTCCGGGACGGTCAGGACCGCCCGCGCCGAGGTGTCGTCGCCGTCCTCGGCCAGGCTGATCCGGACCGTCCACTCCTTGGCTTCCATGGCTCGCCTCCTCCCGCGTACGGCTGCCCGGACACACGGCGGTAAACCGCATGACCCGGCTACGGGCGGCGCGGGCGGCGCCAGCGGTCGTTGGCGCGGATCCAGGCCGCGTCCCAGTCGGCGTACCTGCGCCGGTCCAGCAGCCGGCGCAGCGCCGCGACGGCCCCCAGCACCAGCAGGAAGGCCAGCACCTGGACGAACGCCGCCATGCCCACGCCACGCAGGACCACGTCCGTGCGGCTCGGCGGCGGCGTCGTGGGGTCGCCCTCGCCGTCGATCCACAGGGGGACGGTCTGGCCCACCCGCGTGCCGGCCGGCACCTGCACCTGCCCGGTCCTGGCCACGCCCGCCGGGGTGGTCCAGCTCGCCGGGACCATGGTGGTCGCCGCCTCGCCGAACGACGGCCGCACGGGCCGCGGCTCCCGCAGCGTCGTCGCGGTCACCTGTTGCCGGAAGCCGGGGCCCACGCGCGCCTCGCGCAGGCCGCCCTCGTAGGTGACCCGGCCGGCCAGCACGGCCGGCCAGACGCTCAGCAGGACGAGGAGCACCGCCACCGCCAGCCCGGCGCTCTCCAGCCGGTCGGAGCGGCGGCGCAACGGGTTGCGGTCCGGCCGGTGCCTGCGGATCCGCAACATCGCGGCGTTCATGACGGCCCTCATCGCGCACCTCCCACGGTCACCTTTCCTCCTTCCCGCAGAAACGGCCGGTAGCCCGCCCGCGGGCCGCCGCCGCGCAGGTCAGCTCCAGGGCGCCGTCGGGTACCAGATGAGGTCGCGGCGGGCCAGGATCCGGACGTCCCAGTACAGAAGGGTGAAGACCCCGGCCACGACGAGCGCCGCGCCGGTGACGAGGGCCAGGCGGGTCGGGGTGGCGGTCAGCCAGCGGTGCGCGCGGCCCCCGGTGGCCAGGGCGAGCAGCACGAACAGGACCGACATGACGACGATGTTGCCGGCCGACTGCAGCATGAACGCCAGCGCGCCGTACAGGGGGTTGTGGCTCTCGGCGGCGTCCCTGAAGAGCTGGCGGAACAGCGGGAACGGGCGGCCGATCAGGAAGCCGCCGATGAGCGCGCCCATGACGGCCATGCGGGCCCTCGGGTGGCGGGCCAGCGGGTCGGGCAGGTAGCCGAGCGCGGCCAGGCCCAGGTAGAGGAAGGCCAGCCCGATCAGCCCGAAGGTGACCATCGCCTGGATCAGGCCGGGGGACAGGGTGCCCGGCGCGGGCCTGGCCGTGGCGAACTGCGGCATGGCGGTGCCCACGATCCCCACCACGACCCCGTACGCGCCGGACACGGCCAGCGCGCCGGCCGCCAGCCAGCCGAGCGGGCGCAGCGTCCCGCGGATCCGTTCGCCGACCGACGGCCTGGCCCCGACCAGGGGCGCGACCGCGCCGAGCGCGGCGATGTTGCAGGCGGTGAACGAGCCCGCCAGGCCGGAGGCGAAGGCGAACACGATGCCGGAGAGCGTCCCGGCGATGGGGGTGGCGTCGGCGTCGCGGCCGAGCATCGTGTCGGCGACCGTCGAGCCGATCGTCTGGTCCACGAACTCGGCCGACCACACCACGGTCAGCAGGAATCCCGCCAGGGCGCTGAGCAGCAGCACGAGTCCGCGGCGGCGGGCGGGGGCGGAGTCGACGGCGGGGGTCGCGGCGAGGGGCAGGGTCATGGTGGTTCCCCTTCTCGTCCAGCGGGAGGCGGCGCCCGCGCACGGGCGGACGCCGGGCGTCCCGGGGGGTGAACGTGTACACGCCGTGCAAGTTCTGTGACGACGGCCTGGACGTGATCAGGGCAGGGCGCCAGGCCGGACAAGGCCGGTTGGTGGGACCTCCGAACGGGATATTGCCACGTTTAGCACGAAATTCCGGGTAGTTAAAGGCGCCGCCCACCCCTGCCGGGACGTCACACCCTCCTGATCCGCACGCCGTCCCCGTTGACGACCCGCTGCGTGTGCCCCAGATGGACGGTGAGCCCAGGCATCCCGGCCAGCGGGCTCACGTCGAGGTCGGGACGCGAGAGGAACAGGCTCAGGCTGCGGAGCCGAGGGAGCGCGGCGAGCGGCGACAGGTCGGTCACGCCGGGGCACAGGGCCAGGGTCAGGGAGGAGAGCCGCGTCTGCCCGCGCAGCGGGCTGAGATCCGTCAGGGTCGGGCAGTGGCGCAGGCGCAGGCGGGTCAGGGAGAACCCGGCGAGCGGCGCGAGGTCGAGCCCGCCGACCCCGTCGAGGGACACCTCCGTGACGGCCTGGCAGGTCCGGGCGGCGGCGTCGAGGCAGGCGCCGGCCTCCGCGACGCCGTCCAGCCACAACCGCTGCAGCGCCCGCATCCCGGACAGCACCGAGCCGGGCAGCGGCAGGCCCTCGCGCCTGACGTGCAGCGACTCCAGCTCGTCCTGCCGGGCGAGCGGCGCGTGCCAGGAGTCCCGATCGTCGTCGAGCAGGTCGATGAGGAGATCGTTCAGGCGGGGCAGCCGGTCGAGGAAGGCCGGATCGTCGAGCCGGACGCCCCACAGCCGCAGGGTGCGCAGATGCCGCGACTTGTCCAGGCAGGCGACGTCCACGGCCCGCGGCTCGTTGTAGAAGTACAGGCCGAGGTGGGTCAGCCGGGGGAGCGACTCCACCCCGTCCAGGGAGCGGATCTGGGCGTCCTGCAGGCTCAGCGACTCCGTCTGCGGCAGGTCGCGGAGGAACCGCAGGTCGGCGAGGGGAGTGGGCACGGTGACGCGCACGTCCGCCGCCTTCAGCAGGCAGGCGCTGCGCAGATGGCGGGCGCTGGAGAAGGTGACGTCCTCCATGTCGGCCAGGACGCGACGGGCGTAGACGTCGGCGTCGAAGTACTCCCAGCCCTGGCGGAGCTGCTCCCGTACCTGCCAGCGCGGGTCGGCGGCGTAGCCGGCCAGGCGGTCCAGGGCCTCCGGGCCGTTGATCAGGAACGTCGTGCGGACCGTCCACGCCGCGCGCCGCACCGGCAGGGCCGTCAGGTCGCGGGGCAGGCGGCGCAGGATCTCCTCGCCCGCCGCCGCCAGCAGGGTCGCCTCCTCCTCCGTACGCGGCGGGATCACCTCCGCCAGGCACGCCTCCACCCGGTCGCGCAGCCCCGCCGGGATCTCCTGGACGGTCTCCAGGCACGCGGCCACCAGCAGCCGCAGCCGGCGGGCGTGCTTGCCGCCCTGGTCGGCCCGGTCCAGCAGGCCGCGCAGCAGCTCACCGCGCAGCCGGCCGTTCGCGTGCCCGGCGGCCATCACCACGACCTCGCGCCACTGGTCCAGGTGGGCCCGCTCGACCGCGGCCTCGACGTCCTCGTCCTCCACGAGCTGCCCGGCGGCCAGGTACTCCTGCACGGTCCGGTGCGCGAAGTCGATCCGGCCGGGCACCGGCTCGCGCAGCACGCCGCTCCTGCGCAGCAGGTGTTCCAGCACGTCGGAGGCGGTGTGCGAGACGCGGGTCATCGAGGCGAGCTTCTGCTCGACCCGGCGCAGCGCGGTCGACTTCGACAGCTCGGAACGGCCCATCGACACCAGCCGCCAGGCCAGGTCGCGCAGGATCCACACCTTCTGGTCGGGGTCGAGGGACACGTCGTCGTCGATCCGCCGCTCGGCGTCGCGGCGTTCCAGCAGCAGGCTGAGCACGGCGTCGTAGAAGCCCATCCGGCTGCGCGGCAGCTGGGTGCGGCGGTCGAGGTTGAGCGCGCACAGCATGGCGGCCAGCAGCGGGGTCGAGGCGACCACGCCCAGGTGCGGATTGGACTCCATGCGGGCCAGCAGGGCGACCTCGTAGCCCTCCAGCTCGCCGGGCTCGCACGGCAGGCTCGGGCAGTCGCGCATGGCGACGTGCCACTGGCGGATCAGCTCCCGCTGGTCGTCGGGCGTCATCGGCTCCAGCGTGGACGCCGCGAACCCCTCGTCGGCCAGCCAGCGGGCGTCGGCGGCGGTCGGGCGCGACGTCACCACGACCCGCAGGCCCGGATAGGCCGCCAGCAGCCGCGACAACCACTCCCGCACGGCCGGCCGGTGCCGGACGAGCAGCTCGTCCACCCCGTCGACCAGCAGCAGGCCGCGGCCGGAGTCCAGCACGCGCTCCACCCAGCCGCGCGGCATGCGCCCGGCGACCTCCCGCGCGACGTCGTCGAGGAAGGCGGCGGGCGCGGGCAGCCGTCCCGACGAATGGCTCCTCAGCTTGATCATCAGCGGCACGCAGCCGTTCCAGGAGGCCAGGTCGCCCGAGAAACCGCCGCGCGCGGCGGTCACCGCGAGCCAGCGCAGCAACGTGCTCTTGCCCGACCCCGCGTCGCCGCGCAGCAGCGTGAGCCGGGCGCGGCCGAGCGCCGACTCGATGCGCTCGGCGCCGCGCTCGGCGGGATGGCCGCCGGTGAGCGCGGCGATCGACAGCCGCTCCGGCGCACGCGGCCCGCGCTCGCCGGAGGAGACGTTGAGGCTGATGTAGGCCATGCTCAGCGACGTGCGCGGGCGGTAGGACTCCACCCGGACGCCGAAAAGCTCGACCTCGTCGAGGGTGCGGCTGGCGAAGCCGAGGTAGAGGCGTTCGAACGCGGCGTCGTCCTGGGTGCCCTCGGGGGCCTCCAGCGTGCGCTGCGGCAGCCTGGCGAGCAGCCGTTCCACGCCCTCGGCCAGGCCGCTCAGCCTGCCCAGCGTCTCGGTGGCGGCGCGCGGCACGTACTGGGGGAGCTGCCGCATCAGGCCGACCAGGCAGTCGACGGACTCGGCGAGCAGCACGGCGTACAGGCGGTCCTCGGCCTCCCCGAGGCGCGGTTCCGGGAGGGCGGCCAGGACGCGCTCGGCGAGCTTGGCGGGGTCGGCGTCGGACTCGAACAGCGCCTCGTCCGACAGGTCGGCTGCGCGCAGCGCGGCCACCGTCTCCAGCAGGACGGCGGCCCGCGCGGACTCGTCCAGCCCGCGGAACTCCTGCTCGATGAGGCGCGACAGCCGCCCCTCGACGGCCAGCGCGATGCCCTGGAGCTGGTTGTCGATCTTGCGAGGCGCCAGCCGGTCGCGAAAGCCGCTCTGGACCAGGTCCTTCAGCTCACTCGTCCGGTCTTTGCGCGCGGCCCGGACGGCCAGCCATTCGCGCATGGCGCGCTCCGCGACGCTCTTCCCAGCGGCGGTCAGGGCCGCCTCGATGCCCGGCATGCCTTCTATATAAGACGATCTTTACGATCACGCGGTGAAATCGGCGAAGTCGAACCCCGGCGACACGACGCAACTCACCAGCACCGCCTCGTCACCCGCCGGGCGCGCGGACTGCCACACGCCGCCGGGCACGACCGCCTGCGGCACCTGCCCCCGCTCGACCAGCGGGCCCAGGACGACGTCGCGGTCCCCCACGGTCAGGCTCAGCGGGCCGCCCCGGTGCCACAACCACACCTCGTCGGACCTGACGACGTGCGGGACGGACTCCTCGCCCGGCTGGAGCAGGAAGTAGATGCCGGTGGCGCTCGCGCGCGGCCCCGGATAGCCGTCGGGCCGGACCGTGACGGGCGAGCGCCAGGTCTCGCGGTACCAGCCGCCCTCCGGATGGGGGAGCAGGTCGAGCGCGGCGGCCACGGGCGGCCGCTCGGCGAAGGCGACGGGCGCGCCGGTGACGTCGCGCCGCAGGAAACGGGTGCCGTCGAGGACGGCCTGGCCGTCGAGCGCGGCGGCCAGCGCCAGGGCGGCGGCCTCGTCGGCGACCTCGGTGGGCGCGCCGTCGGGATAGATCCTCAGCTCCACATGGCCGATCTTACGAGGGCCCGGGGCGCGCGCGGACCGCGTCCGGCGGACGGGCCGCCCGCCGCGCGAACTGTCGGTCGGCCTGGCTAGTCTGCGGCAGGTGATCGAACGGTGGAGCCTTGATCAGGTGCTCGCCCTCGCCCCCGACGCGTCGTCCAGGAAGGCGGCTCAGGGGGTGGCCGCGGCGGGCAAGTGGTCCTCGCGCGGCACGACGGGCAGCGTCCTCTACGGCGAGTGCGCGGGCAGCGGGTCCAAGCCCTACCTGGCGTGCGTCGACCTGACCGAGCCCGCCTACCGGTGCAGCTGCCCCAGCCGCAAGTTCCCCTGCAAACACGCGCTGGGCCTGCTGCTGCTGTGGTCGGCCGACGGCGTGCCCGCCGAGGAGGCCGCGCCGCAGTGGGTCACCGAGTGGCTCGACGGCCGCGCCGAGCGCGCCGCCAGGTCCGCGGCCCGCGCCGAGACCACGCGCGACGATGCCGCGACCGGGGCCGGCACTGGCGCCGGGGCGGGGAAGGCGGAGTCGGTGCGGCAGGCGCGGGTGGGGGCCGGGCTGGCGGAGCTGGAGCGCTGGCTGGCCGACCAGATCCGCCAGGGCCTCGCGTCCTCCGCCGAGCACGACTGGGACGGCCTGGCCAAGCGCCTCATCGATGCCCAGGCCCCCGGCGTCGCCGGCCTGGTGTCCCGGCTGACCCAGGTGCGCGCGGAGGACGACTGGCCCGGCCGGCTCCTGGAGGAGTACGCGCTGATCAACCTGCTCGCCGTCGCCCACCGCCGCCGCGCCGAGCTGCCCGCCGCCCTGGCCGAGACCGTCCGCATCCGCACCGGTTTCCCGGTCACCCGGGAAGAGGTGCTGGCCGGGCCGGCGGTGCGCGACCACTGGCACGTGCTCGGCCGCCGCGACGACGAGCACGACCGGCTGACCGCCCGCCGCGTCTGGCTCAAGGGCCGCGCCACCGGCCGGGCGGCGCTGATCCTCTCCTTCGCCCCGCCCGGCCAGGCCCTCGACGCCTCGCTGGTCACGGGCACCACGATCGACGCCGACCTCGCCTTCTACCCCGGCGCCGCGCCCCTGCGCGCCCTCGTCGCCGCCCGCCACGACACCGACCCCCTTCCCGGTGAGGGCGCTTCGCCGGCCGGAGTGCCGGCCGGCGAGGCGCTGGAGGAGGTGGCGCGGGTGCTGGCCGACGATCCCTGGACCGAGTCGTGGCCGCTCGTGCTGGCCGGCGTCGTCCCCGGCCGCACGGCGGTCGGCGGGCTGCCGCTGCATCCCCGGGCCCGCGACCCCTGGCGGCTGATCGCCGTCTCGGGCGGCCGTCCCGTCACGCTGGCCGCCGAATGGACCCCGCAGGGCCTGCGCCCGCTCACCACCTACGACGACGACGGAACGGCGGTGCTCCTGTGACCTGGGACGACCTGGCCTCGACGGCCCTGGTGGGCACCGACCGCAGGCCGTACCGGGGAGACCTGCTGGCGGACGCAGCCGTCGAGACGGCCCGGCGGCGCGCGGGCCGCGGCCCGGTCGAGGCCGCGCCGCCGCCACCCGCCCCCGACGAGGAGCTGCCCGCCGTGGGCAGGCGCGCGGCCGAGCGGCTGGTCCGGATCATGGGCGGCGACTACGACCGCCTGCTGCCCGAATGGCTGGCCGCGGCCGCCGCGACCGGCCGCAGGGTGCCCTGCGACGTGCTGCCCGACCTGCTCGAACGGGGCCGGCGCGACCGCTCGATCCGCGCCCACCTGGGCGTCCTGGCCGGGCGGCGCGGCCGCTGGCTGGCCGGCCTCAACCCGGCGTGGGGCTACCTGCTGGAGGAGCCCACCGGCGAGACCTGGGAGCTCGGCGGCCCCGCCGACCGCCGCGCCCACCTGCGCGCCCTGCGCGCCGCCGACCCCGCCGCGGCCAGGGAGCTGCTGGAGAGCACCTGGGAGCGGGAGACGCCCGACGACCGGGCCGAGTTCGTCGAGCTGCTGGCCGACGGGCTCGCCATGGGCGACGAGCCGTTCCTGGAGGCCGCGCTCGACGACCGCCGCCGGGAGGTCCGCCAGGCCGCCGCCAACCTGCTGACCCGGCTGCCCGGCTCCCGCCTGTCCAGGCGCATGGCCGAGCGGGCCCGCGCCTGCGTGTCGATCTCCGGCTCGGCCATCGCCGTCGAGGCGCCCCTGGAGTGCGACCGGGCGATGGAGCGCGACGGCGTGCGTCCCAAGCCGCCGCGCGGCATCGGCGAGCGGGCCTGGTGGCTGCAGCAGATCCTGGCCCGCGCCCCGCTGGGCTTCTGGGGCCGGCCGCCGTCCGCGCTGCTGAAGATGCGCATCCCCGACTGGGACGCCGAGGTGAAGGCCGCCTGGGTCCGGGCCGCGGTGCTGCAGAAGGACCCCGAGTGGGCGCGCGCGATGTTCGGCTGGGACCCGATCGCCGACCTGCTCGAAGCGCTCCCGCCCGCCGAGCAGCAGGAGCTCGCCGCGGGCTTCGTCCAGAAGCACGACCTCGACAGCCAGTTGATCATGGTGCTCGGCGGCGTCTCGTCCCATTGGCGGGAGGGCCTGGCCACGGCCGTCCTGCACAAGATCGTCAAGGTGGCGGCCGTCCAGCCGTGGAACCTCGGCGAGCTGGTCAAGCTGGCGGGCGAGCACATCGACCCCGCGCTGTTCCCGCTGGCCGAGAGCTACTCGCCGGTGGCGCCGATCCAGCAGGTCGCCGCCCTCCTGCGTTTCCGTGCCGACATGTACAAGGAGCTCGCATGACCGTCCTGCGTCCCCACGCCGAAGACCAGTACGCCGAGGAACTGGCCTACCTGGCCAAGGACGACGACCGCCCCCGGCCCCCCGGCTGGAAGTTGTCGCCGTGGGCGGTGACCCGCTACATCCTGGGCGACGACGACCGCGTCACCCCCAAATACGTCGGCGCCCGCCGCATCGTCGAGGTCGCCGTGGCCACGCTCGCGACCGACCGCGCGCTGCTGCTGCTCGGCGTGCCCGGCACGGCCAAGACGTGGTTGTCGGAGCATCTGGCCGCCGCCGTCAGCGGCGACTCGACGCTGCTCGTCCAGGGCACCGCGGGCACTGCCGAGGAGGCCGTCCGGTACGGCTGGAACTACGCCAGGCTGCTGGCCGAGGGCCCCTCGTTCGAGGCGCTGACCCCCTCGCCGGTGATGCGGGCCATGGCCGAGGGGCGGGTCGCCCGCGTCGAGGAGCTGACCCGCATGCCCTCCGACGTCCAGGACGCGCTGATCACCGTCCTGTCGGAGAAGACGCTGCCGATCCCCGAGCTCAACCGCGAGGTCCAGGCCGAGCGCGGCTTCAACGTCATCGCCACCGCCAACGACCGCGACCGGGGCGTCAACGAGCTGTCCAGCGCCCTGCGCCGCCGGTTCAACACCGTCGTGCTGCCCGTGCCCGCCAGCGCCGAGGAGGAGGTGCACATCGTCGCCCGCCGCGTCACCCAGCTCGGCCGCTCGCTGGAGCTGCCGGAGACCTCCACCGGCCTGGCCGAGATCAGGCGCGTGGTGACCGTCTTCCGCGAGCTGCGCGCCGGCGTCACCGAGGACGGCCGCACCAAGGTCAAGTCGCCGAGCGGCACCCTGTCCACGGCCGAGGCGATCTCGGTGCTCACCAGCGGCATCGCGCTGGCCGCCCACTTCGGCGACGGCGTGCTGCGGCCCTCCGACGTCGCGGCCGGGATCGTCGGCGCGGTGGTGCAGGAGCCGGTCTCCGACCGGGTGGTGTGGCGCGAGTACCTGGAGACCGTGGTGCGCGAGCGTCCCGACTGGCGCGACTTCTACCGCGCCTGCCGCGAGGTGTCATGAGCGCCGTCTCCGTGCTGGGCGTGCGCCACCACGGCCCCGGCTCGGCCCGCGCGCTGCGGCGCGAGCTCGAACGCCTGCGCCCCGACGCGATCCTCGTCGAGGGGCCGCCGGAGGCCGACGCGATCGTGGCGCTCGCCCCCGACCTGGAGCCGCCGGTCGCGCTGCTCGCGCACGTGCCCGGCGCGCCGGCCAGGGCCGCGTTCTGGCCGTTCGCGCAGTTCTCGCCCGAATGGCAGGCGATCCTGTACGGCGTCGCGGCCGGCGTCCCGGTGCGCTTCTGCGACCTGCCCGCCGCCCACTCCCTGGCCGACGACGATGAACACGACGATGAACACGACGAGACCGGCGACGGGCTGCGGGCCGACCCGATCGGCGCGCTGGCCGCCGCGGCCGGGCACGACGACCCGGAACGCTGGTGGGAGGACGTCGTCGAGCACCGCGGCGACACCCCCTTCGAGGTGATCGCCGAGGCCATGGCCGCCGTGCGCGAGGGCCACGTGCCGGCCGGCCGGGAGGCCAGGCGCGAGGCGTACATGCGCAAGGCGCTGCGGGCCGCGATCAAGGAGGGGTTCGGCACGATCGCGGTGGTCTGCGGCGCCTGGCACGTGCCCGCGCTCGCCGGGCCGCTGCCCCCGGCCGCCGCCGACAACGCGCTGCTGCGCGGCCTGCCGAAGGTGAAGGCCGAGCTGACGTGGGTGCCCTGGACGTACGGGCGGCTGGCCTCCTGGAGCGGCTACGGCGCGGGCATCACCTCGCCGGGCTGGTACCACCACCTGTTCACCGCCCCCGACCGGCCGGTCGAGCGCTGGCTCACCGAGGCCGCCGCCGTGCTGCGCGAGGAAGGGCTGCCGGTCTCCTCCGCGCACGTCATCGAGTCCGTCCGCCTGGCCGACACCCTGGCCGGGCTGCGCGGCAGGCCGCTGGCCGGGCTGGGCGAGGTGACCGAGGCGGCCAGGGCAGTGCTGTGCGAGGGCGACGACCTGGCCGTCGAGCTGATCCAGCGGCGGATGGTGGTCGGCGACCGGCTCGGCCACGTCACCGACGGCACCCCGATGGTCCCGCTCCAGCGCGACCTGCGCGAGCAGCGGCGGCGGCTGAAGCTGCGGCCCGAGGCCCTCGACCGGGAGCTCGACCTCGACCTGCGCAAGCCGCTCGACCTGGAGCGCAGCCACCTGCTGCACCGGCTGCGGCTGCTGGAGGTGGGCTGGGGCACGCCGGGGCAGGCGCGTGGCAAGGGCACGTTCCGCGAGTCCTGGACGTTGCAGTGGCGGCCCGAGCACGACCTCGCGCTCATCGAGCACGCCGCCCTCGGCACCACCGTCGCCGCCGCGGCCGCGCGGCGCGCCCACGACCTGGCCGGGGCCGCGTCGGCGGCGCTCGCCGACCTGACCGCGCTGGTGGAGCAGTGCCTGCTGGCCGACCTGCCGCAGGCGCTGCCCGGCGTGCTGGCCGCGCTGTCGGCCAAGGCGGCGCTGGACACCGACGTCACCCAGCTGATGGCGGCGCTGCCCGCGATGGTCCGCGCCCACCGGTACGGCGACGTGCGCGGCACCTCGGCCGAGGGGCTGGCGGTGATCGTGCGCTCGATGCTCGACCGGATCTGCGTCGGGCTGCCGGTCGCGGTCACCGCGCTCGACGACGACGCGGCGGCCGAGCTGCTCAAACACGTCGACGCCGTGCACGCCGCCGTCGCCCTGCTCACCGAACCCCCCACCGCCCCGCCGCCCATGGCGGCCGACGCGGCCGACGGGGCCGGGGCCGACGCGGCCGGGGTGGACGGCGGCGGCGACGCGGCGGACGCGGACGGCGGCGGTGGCGCGGGGGAGGCGGACGGCGCGGGCGGGGCGGGCGGTTCGCCGCGGGCCCGGTGGCTGGGCACCTTGCGGGGCATCGCCGACCGGCAGGACCTGCACGGGCTCATCGAGGGCCGGCTCACCCGCGTCCTGCTCGACTGCGGCGAGCTCGCCGATGCGGGCGACCGCATGTCCAGGGCCATGTCCCGGGGGCAGACCCCGGTCAGGGCGGCGGCCTGGGTCGAGGGGTTCCTGTCCGGCGGCGGCCTGCTCCTGGTGCACGACCCGCGCCTGCTGGGCCTGGTCGACGCCTGGCTGACCGCGCTGCCCGCCGACCAGTTCACCGACGTGCTGCCGCTGCTGCGCCGCACGTTCGGCGGCTTCGCCGTGCCGGAGCGGCGGGCCGTCGGCGAGCGGGTGAGCGCGGCGGGCCGCGCAGGCGGCACCGGCGGCACCGGCGACGGGAACGAGCCGGGCATCGACGAGCGGCGCGCGGCGGGAGCCGTGGCGACCGTGCTGGCGATCATCGGGAGAGACCGTGGATGAGCGCATGCGCAGGTGGCGGCTGGTGCTCGGGGGCGGCGACGCCGACGGCACCGGCTGCGCCCTGCAGGGTGCCGACGCGCAGATGGACGCGGCCCTGGCCGCCGTCTACGACCACGACGGCCGCGAGGGGCAGAGCCGGCGCGAGGGCGGCCTCGGGGCGTCCGCGCCGCGGGTGGCCCGCTGGCTGGGCGACATCCGCACGTACTTCCCGTCCACGGTCGTCCAGGTCATGCAGAAGGACGCGATCGAGCGGCTGAACCTCACCCGGCTGCTGCTCGAACCGGAGATGCTGGAGGCCGTGGAGCCCGACGTGCACCTGGTCGGCACGCTGCTGGCGCTCAACCGGGTGATGCCCGCGCAGGCCCGCGAGTCGGCCAGGGCGGTGGTGCGGAAGGTCGTCGAAGAGCTCGAACGCCGGCTGGCCGACCGCACCCGGGCGGCGGTGACGGGCGCGCTCGACCGTTCGGCGCGCACCCACCGGCCCAGGCGGGTGGCCGACATCGACTGGGACCGGACGATCCGGGCGAACCTCAAGAACTACCTGCCCGATCGGAACACGGTCGTCCCGTCGCGGCTCGTCGGCTACGCGCGCCGGCAGCGGTCGGTGCAGCGCGAGGTGGTGCTCTGCATCGACCAGAGCGGCTCGATGGCGGCCTCGGTGGTGTATTCCAGCGTGTTCGGGGCGGTCCTGGCCTCGATGCGGTCGCTGAAGACGTCGCTGGTGGTGTTCGACACGGCGGTGGTCGACCTGACCGAGCAGTTGCACGACCCGGTCGAGCTGCTGTTCGGCACCCAGCTCGGCGGCGGCACCGACATCAACCGGGCGATCGCCTACTGCCAGGGCCTCGTCACCCGCCCGGCCGACTCCGTCTTCGTCCTGGTCAGCGACCTGTACGAGGGCGGCGTGCGCGAGGAGATGCTGCGCCGGGTGGCGGCGATGACCCAGGCCGGGGTGCAGGTGATCGTGCTGCTCGCGCTCTCCGACGAGGGCGCGCCCTTCTACGACCACGACAACGCCGCCGCGCTGGCCGCGATGGGCGTGCCCGCGTTCGCCTGCACCCCCGACGCCTTCCCCGACCTGATGGCCGCCGCCATCGAACGCCGCGACATCGCGCGCTGGGCCGAACGCCACATCGGCACCTGAGCGGGGGCGCGCGGACGGCCGCGGCTCCACCCCCGCAGGGGAGCCGCGGCCGGGCCGGCGCTCAGTGGCCGGCCTGTTCGGGGCGGGCCTTGCGCGGCATGAGGAACGACAGGGCGAACGTCACGGCCAGCAGCCCGACCTCGACCCAGACGGTCACCTGCATCGCCGAGCCGAAGCTCCACTCCTGCTTGAGCAGGTTGAAGAAGAGCGTGCCGAGCACGGCGGTGCCGAGCGCGCCGCCGAGCTGCTGGACGGCGGTCATCGTGCCCGAGGCCGACCCCGACTCGTGCGGCTCGACGCCGGCCAGCACGATGTCGAAGAACGGCGCCATGGTCAGGCCCATGCCGATGCCGACCAGCGCCAGCCCGGGGGCGAGCTGCCAGACGCCGACGTCGGTGCCGGCCAGCTGGATGGTCACCCCGAGCACGGCCGCGCCGGCGGCCATGACGACCACGCCGATCTGCAGCAGCCCGCGGCCCAGCTTCTCCTGGAGCCCGGACATGGCCAGGCCGAAGCCGAGCACGCCGCCGACCGCCTGGGGAAGGCTGGCCAGGCCCGCCTTGAGCGGGCTGAAGTGCAGGCCGGCCTGCATGTAGATGCTGAAGACCAGGCTGAGGCCGATCATGCCGGAGAAGAACGCCAGACCGGCCACCAGGCCGCCGGAGAAGGCCCGCTTGCGGAACAGGCTGGGCGTGACCAGCGGGTCCTTGCCGGACGCGGCGCGGCGCGACTCGTACCGGCCGAACACGGCGAAGACGACCAGCGAGGCGGCCATCGAGACGAACGTCCAGGCGGGCCAGTCGAGCTCGCGGCCCTGGATCAGCGGGTAGATCAGCAGGAACCCGGCCACCGAGACCAGGCCGACGCCGACCAGGTCGAGCCTGGTGGCGTTCGAGAGGCGGTACTCGGGCAGGAATCGGATGCCGGCGACCGCGGCGGCCAGGCCGATCGGCAGGTTGATCAGGAAGATCATGCGCCAGCCGGTGCCGAAGAAGTCGGCGTCGACCAGCCAGCCGGCCAGCACGGGACCGCCGACCGACGAGATCGTCATGACGGGCCCGAACATGCCGAACGCCTTGCCCATCTCCTGCGGCGGGAACATCTCCTTGATCAGCCCCAGCCCCTGCGGCAACATCACGGCGCCGAACAGGCCCTGCAGCACGCGGCTGGCGATGAGCATCTCGGGGCTGCCCGCCACTCCGCACAGCAGCGAGGCGGCGGTGAAGCCGAAGGCGCCGATGAGGAACATGCGCTTGCGGCCGAACAGGTCGCCGAGCCGCCCGCCGGTGACCAGGCCGACGGCCATGGCCAGGGTGTAACCGGCGCCCAGCCACTGCACGAGGCTGTCGCTGCCGCCCAGGTCGGCGCGGATGGTGGGGGCGGCGATCGTGGTGATCAGCGCGTCGAGCAGGTCCATCACCTCGGCGGCCAGGATCACGAAAAGGGCGGCCCAGCGCCACCGGTAGGGCGCGACGGCCTCCGTGGCCTGCCCCGCATTGGTCACTGTCACAGGAACTCCTTCAGAACGCCGTTCTTAAGTACGAACACTGTTCGTTTACGAACACCGTTTTAGTGGCGAACACCGTTCGTGTCAAGTACAGTGTTCGCCATGGGGAGCAAGGAAGAAGCCGTGCCGGTGCCGCCGTGGCGCAAGTCCCGCAAGCAACCGCAGATCAGGCGGCAGCTCAGCCAGGACCTCATCGTCGAGACCGGGCTGCGCGTCCTCGACGCCGAAGGGCTCGACGCGCTCAGCATGAGACGCGTCGCCCAGGAGCTCGACACCGGCCCCGCCTCGCTGTACGCGCACGTGGCCAACAAGGAGGAGCTGCTCGAACTGGTCTACGACCGGGTGCTCGGCGAGATCCGGCTGCCCGAGCGCGACCCCGGCCAGTGGAAGGACCAGCTCAGGTCGTACGCGCTGGAGGTCTACCGGGTGCTGAACAGGCACGCCGACGTCGCCAGGGCGGCCCTGGCGAACATCCCCTCGGGCGGCAACTCGCTGCGCACCGGCGAGTTCGTCTACGGGCTGCTGGTGGAGGCCGGCATGCCGCCGCGCGAGGCCGCCCTGTGCCTCGACCGCCTGTCCCTCTACCTCATCGGCGACGCCTACGAGGGCTCGGTGCACATCAGCCGGATGCGCGCCGCCGGCGTGTCCTCGCAGGAGGAGTACTTCGCCTCCTTCGTCAGCCAGGTCGCCGACTACTACCGCGCCCTGCCCCGCGACCGCTTCCCCTACCTGGTCGAGCACATCGACGACCTGGTCGCCGCCGGCGGCGAGGAACGTTTCCGCTACGGCTTGGAACTGCTGCTCGACGGCATCGAGTCGCGCATGCCTTAGGCCCAATTGCCTAGGCCCCGCGCCCGATGTGCCGGTCCGGGCTTCCTCGTAGCTTTACCGTCATGACTACGACTGTTGATCCGATCGAGGACGTCGCCCCGGCCGGGGTGTTGTCCGCGCGGTACCGGGCGCTCAGCGTCGGCCTGGTCGCGCTCGTCATGCTGGTGGCCTTCGAGGCGATGGCGGTGGCGACCGCGATGCCGATCGTGGCCCGCGACCTTGACGGCATGCCCCTGTACAACCTGGCCTTCAGCGCCACCCTCGCGGCCAGCGTGATCGCGACCGTGCTCGGCGGCAGGTGGAGCGACGCGCGGGGGCCGGTGCAGCCGATCGCCGTCGGCGTGGTCGCCTTCGTGGCCGGGCTGCTGGTCGCCGGGTTCGCGCCCACGATGGAGGTGCTGGTCGCCGGACGGTTCGTCCAGGGGCTCGGCGCCGGGTTGATCCAGGTGTCCCTGTACGTGCTGGTCGCCCGGGTCTTCCCGGGGGCCATGCATCCCAAGGTGTTCGCGTTGTTCTCGGCCGCCTGGGTGGTGCCCTCCATGATCGGCCCGGCCATCGCCGGGTTCGTCGTGGAGAACGTGAGCTGGCGTTGGATCTTCCTCGGCGTCTCCGCGCTGGTCATCCCCGCGGCGCTGCTGCTGTGGCGCGGCACCGCGGGCCGCTCGGCCGAGCGCGGCTCCGCCGAACCCGCCCCCGGCATCGGCCGCAAGCTCGTCTGGGCCACGCTGACCGCCGTCGCCGCCGCCCTCATCCAGTACGGCAGCGCCGCGAAGCTGGACGGCCTGCCGCTGCTCGTGGCCGGCGTCGTCCTGCTGGCCGTGGCCCTGCCCAAGCTGCTGCTGCCCGGCTCGCTGCGCGCCGCCCGCGGCCTGCCGTCCGCCCCCGTGCTGCGCGGCCTGGCCTACGGCTCGCTCATGGCCGCCGAGGTGCTCATCCCGCTCATGCTGATGAAGGAGCGCGGCCTGACCGCCACCGGCGCGGGCGTCGTCCTCACGGTGGGGGCGCTCGGCTGGTCCACCGGCTCCTGGATCAAGGGCCGCGGCACGATCAGCCACATGGCCGCCATCCGCGGCGGCGCCGCGATGATCGCCGTCGGCATCGCGCTGGTGTCGCTCGTGCTCGTCGACTCCCTGCCCATCGCGATCGCCTACGTCGCCATGGCCGTCTCCGGCCTCGGCATCGGCGCGCTGCACCCCACGGTGTCCGTGCTGGTGCTGGAGATGTCCAAGGAGGGCGAGGAAGGGCAGAACAGCGCGGCCGTGGGCGTCGGCGAGTCGGTGTTCACCGTCGTGGCCGTCGCCGTCAGCGGCGCCCTGTTCACCGCCACGGGCGAGAACTACGCCGTGGGGCTCGGATTCACCGTCGTGCTCGCCGTCCTGGCCGTCGTGCTGGCCCCCCGTTTTGTGCAGTCCGCCAAGGCAGGCACTATGGAAGGGACCGCGTCATAGTGATGAGAACGTCATAGTGCTGAGAACGCTGCCAAACGCATCGGCGTGGATGGCCTTCACCAGGCGCGACGACTCTCTCGTCATGGCTTAAGGGGGGTTCATGCCGCGAGTGCGGGAGCTGGAGGTCTTCCGGCTGGTCCTGCCGTACGGCGCGAGGTCGGAGAGCCTGCTCGTCAAGCTCACCGACCACGGCGGCATGACCGGCTGGGGCGAGGCCGTCTCGCCGGAGCCCAAGGCCTGGTCGCGGCTGGAGGAGTCGCTGGCCGCGCTGCTGATCGGCGTCGACTGGGAACACCCCGACGCCGTGCCGAGCGGCGATCCGGCCGTCGACATGGCCTGCTGGGACCTGTGGACCAGGATGCGCGGCGTGCCGCTCGCGCACGCGATCGGCGGCACCCGAACCTCGGTGATGGCCACTGTGCGCCTGGCGCCCGACCCGTCCGTCGAGAGCCTGGTCGCCCGCGTCAACCAGCAGGTCTGCGCCGGTTACGGGCACGTCACCCTCGACATCAGGCCCGGCTGGGACGTCGAGCCCGTCCGCGCGGTCCGGCGCGCCTACCCCGCCCTGACCCTGGCCGTCGACGGCGGCAACGCCTACACCGACCTCGGCCAGCTCGTCGCCCTCGACTCCTACGGCCTGGAGGTCATCGAGCGGCCCTTCCCGCTCGGCGACGTGCACGCGCACGCCGCGCTCCAGGACGACGTGGCCGCCTCGGTCGCCGTCGAGGTGCGCTCGACCGCCGAGCTGGACGACTACCTGACCCTGCGCGCCGCCAGGGTGCTCCTGCTGCGCCCCACCGCCTTCCCGTCGTTGTCGGAGGCCCGGCGGGCGCACGACCGGGCCGCCGCCGCCGGCTGGGACATCCAGTGCGCGGGCGGCCAGGGAGCCGGCCTGGCCAGGGCGGCCACGGTGGCGGTCGCCAGCCTGCCCGGCTGCACGCTGCCGTGCGACGTCACCCAGCCGCCGAAGCAGAACCAGATCGTCACGCCGCTGGTGGGCGCGAACGCGGGCGTCGTCGCCGTCCCGCTCACCCAGCCCGGCCTGGGCCACACCATCGACGAGACCCGCCTCGGCCGCCTGGCCAAGGAGTCCTTCCACGCATGACCGGCCCGCACGACCGACCCGGAGAGCCGATGACCGAGCGCGACCCCGACGCCGACGCCAGGCGGCTGGCCGCCCGATCGCTGGCCGCCGACGACCCGACCGGCTGGTTCGAGCACCTCTACGCCGAGTCGGCGACCGGCGACGCGATCGTGCCCTGGGACTCGCGCACCCCGCACTTCCTGCTCGTGGAGTGGACCGCCGGACGCGGCCCCGGCGGCGGACGGGCGCTCGTGGTGGGCGCGGGCCTGGGCGACGACGCCGAGCACGTGGCGGCCCTCGGTCACGCGACGATCGCCTTCGACGTGAGCGCGTCGGCCGTGCGCCTGGCCCGCGAGCGGTTCCCGGACAGCCCGGTCGACTACGTCACCGCCGACCTGCTCGACCCGCCCGCCGCCTGGCGGCACGCCTTCGACCTGGTGGTGGAGATCATGACCGTGCAGGCCCTCCCGGAGGAGCTGCACGCCCGCGCCACCGAGAGCGTCGCCGGGTTCGTCCGCCCCGGCGGCACGCTGCTGGTGATCGCGTCCGGCCGCGAGGACGGCGGGCCGGTCGGCGCCCCGCCGTGGCCGCTGACGGCGTCGGAGATCGCGGCGTTCGCGACCGGCGGGCTGACGGCTGAGCGGATCGAGGACCTGCGCGACGGCGGACGCCACCGCTGGCGCGCCACCTTCCGCCGTCCCCGCCGTCCCCGCTGACCCCACCGGTCCCGCTCCCGCTACGCCGCCTCGTACAGCGTCTCCATGGCCAGCCGCTCGCGCACGGCCAGGTCGTACAGCAGCGTCCCCGCCTGGTCGAGCGGCTGTTGCCGGCCGGTCTCCCCGGCCTGGGCCAGCAGGTCGGCCACCTCGCTCCACTTGGGCGCCAGCGCCATGTACGCCTGGCAGGCCGTCTCCAGGGCCTTGCCGGGCGCGATCATCTGGGCCTCGGCCAGGAACTCGGTGTAGAGGTTGCGGAAGAACGCGCCGCCCGTGCCGCCCCGCTCCATGAGGTTGGCCGTACGCGTGAGCTGCGCGGTCGGCCCGCGCTCCAGCCAGGTGGGGATGAGCGCGGCGGCCTGCTCGATGCCCCGGTAGCCGACGTTCCTCATCGCCGGGTTGAGGAAGGCGGCGGCGGTGGACCGGACGGCCGTCCTGACGGCCTGCGGCAGGTCGGGCTCGGCGCACGGCCCCAGCGTGTACGACAGGTTGTGCGCCGTCATCGGCCCGGTCGCCGCGCGGGCCCGTTCGAGCGAGTCGAGCGGGACCCGGTTGCGGGTGCCCTGCTGGGCGGTGTCCACGAGGTGGGCGTGACCCTCGTCGTAACCGACCATCGCCACGTAATGGCCGCCGAAGTGGTAGGGCGTCCTGATGTAGTCGAGGTGATAGCAGTCGAGCCGGATCCCGACGGGGGTGCCCTCGTCGAGGTGCCGGCGGACGTTGGACCAGGCCGTGATGGGGGAGGAGGTCTCCTGCGTGTCCAGCGTGAACCCGAGCGCGGCGGCCAGCTTCTCGGTGAGCGCGTGCGGCTTGACCCGTCCGCCGATCAGCGGGACGTCCAGCGAGCCGCTGTCCCAGTAGATGAAGCTCAGCCCTTCGCCCAGCCCGAACAGCATCGCCTCAGACAGCTCCACGCCCGCGTGCCGCAGCAGCGTGCCGGCGGTGGTCGTCTCACAGTGACGCCCTTCGAAGGGCGGAACGAGATCGATGAGCACAAGCCCAGTGTGCAGGATGACCTGCGGATTCACCTGCCGGGCGGCCCGGCGTGCCACGGAAAACCGGTGGAAGCACCCCGAGGTGCGCACGGGATGATGGGCGCATGAACACCTTGGTCGCACCTCCTGCCCGCACGGGCGCCGAACGGCTGCCCGATGGCCGCCTCCTGGGCTGGGCCGAGTGGGGGCCGCCGGACGGGAGGCCGGTCCTGCTCTCCCCGGGGGCCGCCACCAGCCGCCGGCTCGGCATGGGCGCGGCGGCGCCCGACGACCTGGGCGTGCGGCTGATCTCCCTGGACCGGCCCGGACTGGGCGCCTCCACCCCCGCGCCGGGCCGCACGTTCGCCGGCTTCGCCGCCGACGTCGAGGTCTTCGGCGGGCTGCGCGGCCTCGGGCGTCCGGCCATGGTGGGCAACTCGCAGGGCGCGCCGTTCGCGCTCGCCTGCGCCGCCGCCGGCGTGACCGGCGCGCTGGCCCTGGTCTCGGCCGCCGACGAGGTGGCCGACCCGCGCTTCGCCGGCGCGCTGCCCGCCGAGCTGCGGCAGCTGACGGACCTGTCCACGCACGACCCGGAGGCCGCCGAGCGGATCTTCGCGGGCTTCACCCCGCAGGCGATGTGGGACCTGGTGATGGGCGGCAGCCCGGCCTGCGACCTGGCCGTCTACCAGCGGCCCGAGTTCGCCGCCGGATATCGCGAGGCGCTGGCGGAGGCGTTCGCGCAGGGGCCGGCCGGTTACGCCCGCGACACCGTCCTGGCGATGGGCCGCTGGGACGTCGACCTGTCGTCGATCACGGCGCCGGTCGACGTCTGGTACGGCGAGCACGACGCCACCCACTCGCCCGACCTGGGGGAGGGCCTGACCGCCCGCATCCCGGGAGCCGTGCGGCACGTCGTGCCCGGCGCCGGCGGCGCGCTGCTCTGGACGCACCCCCACCGGATCCTGCGCGCCCTGCTTGACCGCAGTGCGGCCTCAGCCCACCGGTGAGTCCTGGGCGAAGGTGATCACCATGTACCGGCCGTTGGAGTAGCTGACCACCGGCCGGCCGAGCAGCTCGCCCACCTTGCGGGCGACCCCCTGGAACACCTCCACCAGCTCGGCGCTGTCGGCGCTCACCCTGAACCGGCCGTTCTCGGCCAGGTGCTGGGCCACGAGGGGGACGAAGCCGGCCTCGGCCCGCACTCTCTCCTCGGCGTCGAGAGGGGTGCGCCGGACGGCGGGCGAGCTGCCGAGGGGGTGGGACATCGCGAATCTCCTCCAGGTTTGCCGGGTCCCCCAGCATGCCATCCGTGACCGGGGTCGTCAGGGCGTCCGGCTCAACCCGCGCCACATCCCTCGGTGAGCCCCTTGGTCGGCGGCGCGGAGGGCTGGGTGGACTTCCTGGGCGAGGGGCCGCCCGTGGCCGACGGCGTGGCCGACGGGCTCGCCGACGGGGTCGCCGAGGCGGCGACGGCGGACGTGGTCGCGGCCGAGTCGCGCACGGCCTTGGCGGTCAGCCGGCGGATCTTGTCCCAGTCGGGGTAGCCGGTGCGGATCAGCGGCGGCACGAACTGCAGGCTCGTCACCTTCGCGTTCTTGACCTTGAGCGCCAGCGGCACCAGGTTCGTCAGCATCGAGCGCGGGATGTCGGTCCTGATCAGCTCCTTGGCGGCCAGCGCGATCCGGTTGAACCGGACCAGCACGGTCGCCGGGTCGGCCTGGTCCAGCAGCGCGCCGAGCACGCAGCGTTGCCGCCGCATCCTGGTGTAGTCGTCGCTGAAGGTGCGGGAGCGGGCGTACCACATCGCGTCGGCGCCCTTGAGCTTCCTGGTGCCGGCCTTGACCAGGCCCTCGTTGTACTTGCCGAACACCACGTCCTGCTCGACGGTGAGCGTGATGCCGCCGATGGCGTCGATGAGCCGGGCGAAGCCCCACATGTTGACCAGGGCGTACCAGTCGATCTTCAGGTCGAGGGTGTAGCCGATGGTGTCCATGAGCACCTGCGGGCCCTGCTGCCGGCGGCCCCCGAAGATCTCCGGGTGGGCGTCGGCGTACTCCCAGACGCTGTTGAGCAGGTCGCTGCGGCCGCCGCCGGGGTCGGGCGGCAGGCGGAAGCCGTCGGGGAATCGCTGGGCCATGGGCGTGCCGGGACGGAAGCGCACGTTCTCCAGGTTGCGCGGCAGGCTGACCAGCACGGTGTTGCCGGACTTCACGTCGATGCTGGCCACGTTCATGCTGTCGGTGCGCACGCCGGTGCGGTTGTCGTCGGCGTCGCCGCCGAGGAGCAGGATGTTGACCCGGTCACGACCGGCCCACGGGTCCCGCGGCGGCTCCTGCCCGGCCGGGACGGCGGGTTGGGCCGGCTCGGGGCCGGTGAAGATGTCGTCGAGGGTCTGCTGGGACGTCCACACGTTCTGCGCGACCAGCCCGAACGGCACCACCACGGCGACGGCGAGCAGCCCCGCGAGGGTGCCGGCCAGGATCTGGCCGTTCTGCGGCAGCCGCCCGGGACGCAGCACCACGAAGGAGTGCACGATCACCGTGAACCAGGCGACGCCCAGCGCCGCGGCTCCGACGACGATCGCGGTCAGCCACGAGTCCTGGGTCAGCGAGCCCAGCAGGTTGTCGGTCGTCAGCGCGAGCGCCAGCAGCGTCAGCAGGCCGGCGAAGTAGCACGACAGCAGGATCAGGCCGGTCGTGCGCCGGCCGGCACGCAGATGGGCGGCCCCGGGCGCCAGCGCCGAGAGCGCCAGCCAGCCGAGGACCGCTCCCGCGCTCACCGGTTCCTTACCCTGCACGGCATCCCCGTTCCCCGAACTCCACCGTAACCCGCAGGCACGGACAGCGCGGGCAGCCTACGCATTGGATGCGAAATATGTCTTTATCGGAGGGTGAACATCGGTAACCGAATAAGATTCGGGTCATGGCCTTCTCCGAGATCGAGTACCACGTGGCCGATCGCGTCGCCACCATCACGCTGTCTCGCCCCGAGCGGCTCAACGCCTTCACCCTGACCATGCGCGCCGAGCTGATCAGCGCGTTCGACCTCGCCGACGCCGACGACGACGTGCGCGCGGTGGTCGTCACGGGAGCCGGGCGGGCCTTCTGCGCGGGGGCCGACCTGGGCGGCGGCGGGGGCACGTTCGGCCACCGGGCGGAGGCCGAGTCGGCCGAGCTGGTCGAGGGCGCGCCGCGCGACGGCGGCGGCACGGTCGCGCTGCGGATCGCCGCCTCGCTCAAGCCCGTCATCGCCGCGATCAACGGGCCCGCGGTGGGCGTGGGCGTCACGATGACGCTGCCCATGGACGTCCGGCTGGCCGCCGAGAGCGCCAGATTCGGGTTCGTGTTCGCCCGGCGCGGCATCGTCACGGAGGCGGCGTCGAGCTGGTTCCTGCCCCGGGTGGTCGGCATCTCCCGGGCCATGGAGTGGGCGGTGACCGGCCGGGTCTTCTCCGCCGCCGAGGCGCTGGAGGGCCGCCTGGTCTCGCGGGTGCTGCCGGACGAGGAGCTGCTGCCCGCCGCGTACGCGCTGGGCCGCGAGATCGCCGAGAACACCTCGGCCGTCTCCGTCGCGGCCGTGCGCAGGCTGATGTGGTCGGGCCTGTCGGCCGCCTCGCCGTGGGAGGCGCACGCCGCCGACTCCAGGCTCATGGCCGAGCTCGGGGGCGCGGCCGACACGGTGGAGGGGGTGACGGCGTTCCTGGAGAAGCGTCCGGCCGACTTCCCGATGAAGGTGAGCACCGACCTTCCGCCCGGCGTCCCCACATGGCCGGACAATCCATATTCTGTCTGATATGTACGAGATCACCGTTCTCCCCATGCAGCCCGACTTCGAGGGCGAGGTCGTCGCGACCCTGATCTCCAGGAAGACCGGTTCGCGCAGGGCGGTGCTCTACGTCCACGGGTTCACCGACTACTTCTTCCAGGACCATCTGGCCGACCACTACGTCCAGCGCGGCATCGACTTCTACGCCCTCGACCTGCGCAAGTACGGCCGCTCACTGCTCCCGCACCAGACCAGGGGGCTGATCAGGAGCGTCACCGACTACTTCCCCGAGATCGACGAGGCAGTCCGGCTCATCCGCCGCGACCACGACGAGCTGACCGTCAACGCCCACTCCACCGGCGGCCTGATCACCGCGCTGTGGGCCGACCGGGTCCGCGGCCGGGGCCTGGTGCAGGGGCTCGTGCTCAACAGCCCGTTCCTCGACCTCAACGTGCCGGCCCCGCTCCGGCTGGCCGCCGACCTGCTCAAGACCCCGATGTCCTACGTCCGGCGGCCGCTGCCCCTCGGCATCAGCACCGCCTACGGCCAGAGCCTGCACCGCACCGAACAGGGCGAATGGGACTACGACCTCGAACTCAAGCCGCTGGTCGGGTTCTCCGTGCACGCCATGTGGCTGGCCGCCATCCGGCGGGCCCAGCGGCGGCTGCACCGCGGGCTGGCGGTGGACGTGCCGGTGCTCGTCCTCGCCTCCTCCACGGGCCTGCGGGTACGCGACTTCGTGCCCGAGGCGCGCTCGGCCGACATCGTGCTCGACCCGGAGCACATGGCCCGCTGGGCCACCTCGATCGGCCCCCACGTCACCTGCGTGCGCATCCAGGACGGCGTGCACGACCTGGTGCTGTCGGCCGAGCCCGCGCGCAAGCAGGTCTTCGCCGAACTCGACCGCTGGATGAACGCCTACCAGGGCACTCCCACCCAGGGCACTTCCTACCAGGGGAACGAGAACAGGCCGTAGTAGGCCGCCGCCACCAGGAGCAGCCCGGTGCCGCCGAGCACGCCGCCGATCGCCACGTACTGCCACCGGGTGGGCCGCATGCCCTCGCGCAGCGCCGACACGTACGCGGCCACCGCCGTGACCTCCTGGACCAGCATGAGCACGGCCAGCACGCGGACCACCAGCCAGCCGGCCAGCACGGCCGGCCAGGCGCCCGCCTGGTTCACCGAGAACAGCACCAGCAGCATGATGAACGCCACGACCGAGGCCAGCAGGCCGAGGCCCGTCCACGCCATCCTGCGCAGCCTGCGCCTGATCGGCGGCCACAGCCGGGCGTTGGTCTCGACCGGCTCCCTGCCATGGCCGCGCAGCCGGACGACCATCGCCGCCACCGGGCCGGCCACGTACCCGACGGCGGCCAGGCAGATGGTCAGCCCGAGCATCGTGCCGCCCGCGTACCAGGGGGCCGCGGGCACGTCGCTGGCCTCGAACCGCTGGACCGGCGTGCTGCCCGCCATGTGCGCCGACGGCCTGGCGGTGCCCGGCAGGCCGGTGATCCAGTTGGCCAGCGTCTCCAGGTAGCCCTTGGTGAACGGGCCGCCGTTGACCCGCATCGCGTGGTCGCCCTTGTCCATGAAGCGGATCGTGTACCGGTCGTTGCCCGCCTCGGTGAGCGCCGTGACCAGCGCCTTGGTGGACTCCACGAAGGGGATCGAGGGGTCGGTCGTGCCGTAGAACGCCAGGACCGGCTGCTTGACCTGACGTAAGGCCGGCATCGCGTCGTAACGCAGGAAGGTGAAGCCGACGCCGCCCATCGCCCTGGTCAGCAGGTCGCGGGCGCCGATGGGGGCGTGCAGCCGCAGCAGCTGCTCGTTCAGGGCCCAGGCGACCTGGCGCAGCGGCGAGACGTTCGGCGAGGAGACCAGCACCGCGAAGCCCACCGCCGCGCTCTTCGCCGCCGCGATCGGGACGACCCAGCCGCCCTCGCTGACCCCCCACAGCCCGACGCGCGAGGCGTCCACCTCCGGCCGGGTGCGCAGGTACTCCACCATGCGCAGCGCGTCGTCGGCCAGCAGCCCGAAGTCGCGGTCGCGGAAGTCGTAGCCGACCGTGCGCTTGTCGAACGCGATCGTCGCCACGCCCGCCCTGGCCAGGAACTCCGCCTGCGGCGTGAACTCCGTCCGCGACCCGTTGCCCGACCCCGACACGAACACCATCGCCGGGTGCGGGCCGGGCGAGAGCGGCACGCGTAAGGTGCCCTCCAGGCGCTGGCCCTCGGCCGGCAGCGAGATCTCCTCCCGCCGCACGGGGGCGGCCGCCACCACCGGGCGCAGCTCGTCGGCCGGTTGCGGGGGAATCGCGGCGAACGCCGGATCCGCCTTCAGCGGCGGCGGGTCGAACGCGGGCGGCAACACGTAGCCGACCGACGCGAGAGCCACCAGCACCAGGCCGGCGGCGACGCTCAAGGTGCCACGGCCAGTGCGCATCGGCCTCCCCATGTGCGTTGGTTTGCCCGCCGATCATCCAGCCTACTCCCGGCTTCTGTGACGGGAGGGGCCGCATTTGTCGGTGAGAGATGTTAGCTTCCTGCGACATGCGGATCCTGCACACCTCCGACTGGCACCTCGGGCGCTCCTTCCATCGGGAGAGCCTGCTCGGGGCGCAGGCCGCGTTCGTCGACCACCTGGTCGAGACGGTGCGCGCCGAGCGGGTCGACGTCGTGGCCGTCTCCGGCGACGTCTACGACCGCGCCCTGCCGCCGGTCGACGCGGTGGCCCTGCTCTCCGACGCGCTGGCCCGCCTGCGCGCCGCCGGGGCGCGGGTGGTGTTGATCAGCGGCAACCACGACTCGGCGCTGCGGCTGGGGTTCGGGTCGGCGCTGTTCGAGTCCTCGGGGGTGCACGTCCGCACCGAGCCCGCGCAGTCGTGGGAGCCGGTGCTGGTCGGCGACGTCGCCTTCTACGGCATCCCCTACCTGGAGCCCGAGCTGGTGCGCACCCCCTGGCAACTGTCCGATCGCGGCCACACCGCCGCGATCTCCCACGCGATGAGCCGCGTGCGCGCCGACGCCGTCCGCCATCGGGCCGCCGTCGTGCTGGCCCACTGCTTCGTGACCGGTGGCCAGGCCAGCGACAGCGAGCGCGACATCAGCGTGGGCGGCGTGTCCCACGTCCCCCTGTCGGCCTTCGACGGCGTCGACTACGTCGCGCTCGGCCACCTGCACGGGCGGCAGCGCATGTCCGAGACCGTGCGCTACTCCGGCTCCCCGCTGGCCTACTCCTTCTCCGAGACCGGCCACGTCAAGGGCTGCTGGCTGGTCACGCTCGGCTCGGGCGCGGAGTTCGTGCCCGCGCCCGTGCCCCGGCCGGTCGGGCGGCTCCGCGGTGACCTCGACGACCTGCTGACCCTGCCCGCCTTCTCCGCCTACGAAGACCACTGGCTGCAGATCACCCTGACCGACGCCGTCCGTCCCAAGCAGGCCATGGACCGGCTGCGGGCCCGCTTCCCGCACGCCCTCGCCCTGTCGTTCGACCCGGTGGGCGCGGCGCCCGCCGCCGGCCCGGTGCGGGTCAGCGGGCGGCCCGAGGCCGAGGTCGCCCTCGACTTCGTCCGCGAGGTGCGCGGCGAGCCCGCCGCGCCCGAGGAGGAAGAGCTGCTGAGACAGGCGGTCGAGGCGTCGCGGACGAAGGAGACGATGGCGTAGATGCGGCCGCACCTGCTCTCCCTCACGGCCTTCGGCTCCTTCCCCGGCACCGAGACGGTCGACTTCGACGCCCTCACCGAGGCGGGCCTGTTCCTCATCCACGGGCCCACCGGGGCGGGCAAGACCACGATCCTCGACGCGCTCTGCTTCGCCCTCTACGGCGTCGTGCCCGGCCAGCGCAACAGCGCCCGCAGCCTGCGCTGCGACCACGCGCCCGCCGGCGCCGGCCCTTCGGTGACGCTGGAGGTCACGATCCGGGGCCGTTCGCTGCGCATTCGGCGGTCGCCGTCGTGGCAGCGTCCCAAGTTGCGCGGCGCCGGGTTCACCGAGGAGAAGGCCAAGGTCGTCGTCGAGGAGCGCCGCGGGGCCGCCTGGCAGGGGCTCACGACCCGGCTCGACGAGGCGGGCGACCTGGTGGGCGGGCTGCTCGGGATGAACGCCGAGCAGTTCTGCCAGGTGGTGATGTTGCCGCAGGGCGACTTCGCCAAGTTCCTGCGCGCCGACGGCGACGACCGCGCCCGGCTGCTGGAGCGGCTGTTCACCGTCAAGGTGTTCACCCAGGCCGAGGCGTGGCTGGCCGAGCGGCGGCGGGCCACGGGGCGGGAGGAGCAGGAGCTGGGGCGCGAGGTCGCCTTCGCCGTCGAACGCCTGGAGGAGGCCGCCGGGCCCCTCCTCGCCCCCGCGCCGGACGGCGGTGCGGGCGCCGGCCCCGTCCTCGCCTCCGCGCCGGACGGCGGTGCCGGCGACGGGGGGTTGCCGTCGGCGGCGGACGATCCGCTCGGATGGGCCGGCGCGTTGCTGGACGCGGCGCGGGCCGTCGTCCACCGGTGCGAGGAGCGGCACGCCGCCGCGGGCGACGCCGTACGCGCGGCGCGGTCGCGCTTCGAGCAGGCCGCCGCCCTCGCCGACCGCCGCCGCCGCCACGCCGAGGCCCTGACCCTGCGCCGCACCCTCGACGAGCGCGCCGACGAACGCGCCGACCTCCAGGCCGTCATCGACGACGCCGCCCGCGCCGACCGCGTGCTCCCGCTCATCACGGCCGCCGGGCAGCGCGCCGAGGCCGCCGCCAAGGCCCGCGCCATGGTCGCCGACGCCCTGGCCCGCGCCCGTCCCCTCCTCACCCGCCGATCCACGCCAGGCGTCGAGGGGCCGGCGAGCGGCGCGGAGCCGTCGGTGGAGGAGCTGGAGGGCCTGGAGCGGGAGCGCCGCGCCGAGCTGGCCCGGCTGTCCGAGCTGCTCACCGAGGAGGCCCGGCTGTCGGTCGTCCGGCGCGACCTGTCGCGGGTGGCGCAGGAGCTGGCCGAGCTGGTCAGCGCCGACGAGACCGCCGCCGCGCGGCTCGCCGTCCTGCCCGGCCTGGTCGCCGACGCCGAGAACAGGCTGGCCGGCGCGCGGGTGGCCGCGGCGCGCATCCCGGCGGCCCAGGCCGTACGCGACGCCGCCGCCGACCTGATCGACGTCGACCGGGAGCTCGCCGCGCTGGCCGGTGAGCTGCAGGCGCTGGCCCAGCGCGAGGCCGAGGTGGCGGCGGCCGAGGCCGAGCTGCCCGCCCGGCTGGCCGCGGCGGAGGCCGCCCTGGCCGAGGTGCGCGCCGAGGCGGCGGCCGTGCCGGCCGCCGCCGCCCGTCTCGACGCCGCCCGTGCCGTCCTGGAGGCCGCCCACCGCCGCGACGCCCTGGCTGCCGAGCTGGAGTCGGCCGCCGCCGCCCACCAGGTGCTGGTGGACCGCGCCCAGGAGACCCGCGAACGCTGGCTCGACCTGCGTCAGGCCAGGATCGACGGCATGGCGGCCGAGCTGGCCCGCGACCTGGCCGACGGGCGTCCGTGCGCGGTCTGCGGCTCCGAGCACCACCCCGTGCCCGCCGCCGCGGCCCCCAGCGCGCCCTCGCCCGACGACGAGCACGCCGCCGAGACGGCCCACGAGGCGGCCGCCGCCGACCGGGAGGCCGCCGAACGCGCTCTGGCCTCCATCGAGTCCCGGCTCGCCGACGCCTCGGAGGCCACCGAGGGGCTGTCCGCCGACACCGCCGCCGGGCACGTGCTCGCGGCCGAGGAGGAACTGGCCCGGCTGCGATCGGTAGCCGACCGCGAGCCCGCCCTCGCCGACGCGCTCGACCGCCTCGAAGGCGACCGCGACCACGTCCGCGACCGGGCCAGGGAGATCGCCGAGGCGCTCGCCGCCCACCACGCCCACCGCACCCGGCTCACCGCCGAACGCACCCGTCTGCACACCCGTCTCGCCCAGACCCTGCACCCCGAGACCCTCCTCTCCGAGCGTCCGCTCACGGCAGACGCCCTTCCCGAGACCCCGGACGGGGTCGACGGGAGGCGGGTGCTGGCCGCGGCCGAGGAGGAGCTGCGGCGGCTGGCCGCGGTGGCGGCCAAGGAGGCGGGGCTCGCGGCCGAGGTGGCCGCGCTCGGCCGCGAGCGTGCCGAGCTGGAGGAGCGCGGACGCCGCATCGCGGCGCGGGTGGCGGCCGGCCGTACCAGACATGAGGAGCTGAGCGCGGACGCCGGACGGCTTGGCGCGCGGCTCGACGCGGCCCGGGGCGGCGACCCGACCCTGACGGCCCGCCTGTCCAGGCTGCACGACGAGGCCGAGCTGCTGCGCGAGGCGCTGGAGGCCACCAGGGCGGCGGTCGCGGCGGCCGCCGAGCTCGACGCCGCGGCCGAGGCGGCCGGGCGGGCGGCGGCCGAGGCGGGGTTCGCCGACGTGCGGGAGGCCGAGGAGGCGTACCGGAGCCCGGCCGAGCGGGAGGGCAAGGCGGAGCTGCTGCGACGGCTCGACGACCAGCACGCCGCCGTCACCGCCCTGCTCGCCGACCCCGAGCTGATCGCCGCCGCCGCCGAGCCCGCGCCCGACCTGGCGGCCGTCGAGGCCGGCAGAGACGCGGCGGAGGAGGCGCACACCCGGCTGGCGAGCGAGCGCGACCGCGCGGCGGCCAGAGCCGCCCGCCTCGCCGAGCTGCGCGAGGAGCTGGCCGCGCGCATCGAGCGGTGGCGTCCCGCGGCCGAGCGGCACCGGCTGGCCGAACGCATGGCGGCGCTGGCCTCGGGCACGTCCGGCGACAACCAGTGGAACATGAGCCTGACGTCGTTCGTGCTGGGGGAGCGGCTCAGGCAGGTGGTCGACGCCGCCAACGAGCGCCTCGACCACATGTCGTCCGGCCGCTACCTGCTCCGGCACGACCTGCGCAAAACGGCCGGATCCCGGGCGCGGTCCGGCGGCGGCCTGGGCCTGAAGGTGGCCGACGCCTGGACCGGGGTCGACCGCGACCCGGCGACCCTGTCGGGCGGCGAGAGCTTCATCACCTCGCTCGCGCTCGCGCTCGGCCTGGCCGACGTGGTCACGGCGGAGGCGGGCGGCGCGGAGGTCGGCACGCTGTTCGTGGACGAGGGCTTCGGCACCCTCGACGAGGACACCCTCGACGACGTGCTCGACATCCTCGACGGGCTGCGCGACGGCGGACGCGCGGTCGGCATCGTCAGCCACGTCGGCGAGCTGCGCACCCGGATCCCCGTGCAGCTCAAGGTGGGCAAGACCCGCAGGGGGTCGACCCTGGTCAGCTAAGCGGTCAGCCCGGCGGTCAGCTAAGCGGTCAGCTGGGCGGCGGCGCGGTCGAGGCCCGCACGATCAGCTCGTACGGGAACAGCCGCCGCTCCGGCCGGGCCGCGGACCCCGACAGCAGCAGCCGCCCGGCCGCCTCCCCGATCTCCTGCTTGGCCTGCCGGATCGTGGTGAGCCCCGCCTCCCGCGCCGCGCTGTCGGAGAACCCGACGACCGACAGCTCGCCCGGCACGTCGAGGCCCAGGTCGGCGGCGGCGTCGAGGACGCCTAGGGCGAGCACGTCGGTGTTGGTCAGGATCGCCGTGGGGCGCGGGTCCAGCCGCAGCAGCGCGTGGCCGGCCTTCCTGCCCGCCTCCCGCGAGTTCCTGGCGACCTCGTAGAACGGCACGTCGTCCCAGTCGAGGCCGGCCTGCTCGCAGGCCGTCTGGTAGCCGCCGCGCCGGGCGCGCATCGCCGCGAACACCGCGCCCTCCTGGCGGGCGCGGTCGGCCCAGCCGGTGTGGCCGTCGTCGTGCAGGCCGACCATGGCCACCGCGACCCGCCGGTGCCCGAGGCCGAGCACGTGCGCGGCGGCGGCGGCTCCGGCGGCGGGCTCGTCGATGCCGACGAACGGGTGGCCGGGCACGTACGGCTCGTCCACCACCACGACGGGCAGCTTCCTGGCCAGCACCTCGGCCAGCGCCGGATGGCCGTCGGGCAGCGAGACCACGCAGAACGCGTCGACCACCGCGTCGCGCACGGTGTCGCTGCGCCGGTCGCCGTGCGGCAGCGGCAGGATGAGCAGGCCCACGCCCGCCTCCTCGGCCGCCGTGGCGAGACCCTGGAAGAACCCGAGCGCGTACGGGTCGGCGAAGGCGTAGGCCAGCGTCTCGCTGAACAGCAGGCCGAGCGCGCCGGCGCGGCCGAGCCGGAGCGAGCGCGCCGTCGGGTTGGGGCCCGCGTAGCCGAGCTCGTCGGCCACCTCCAGGATGCGCCGCCGCAGCCCGTCGCTGAGCTGGTCGGGCCGGGAGAAGGCGTACGACACGGTGGCGCGGGACACGCCGAGCCTGTCGGCGATCGTCTGCAGGGTGACCCTTGCCATCGTCCAACCGTATCGAACGGCCTTGCCGGTGCGTTCTTAATTGATTAAGCTCTTAATTGATTAAGGAGGAGAGACATGGATGCCATGCAGGTTCTCGCGCACCGGACGGCGATGGGGTTCCGCGACTCGCTCGACGCGGCCCTGCCGGGGGCGCCGCGCAGGCGGGATCCGGAGCGGGTGGCCGTACGGGCCCGGCTCGCACACTCCCTACGCCGCACCGCCGACCGCCTCGACCCCACCTGCCCACCCACCCGCTACGGCGAGCTGTGACCGGTCCCCTTCCATGTGCCCCGGGTGCCGCCCCGACGTTCCCCCGCCGGTCACCCAGATGGGACGCGGCTCAAGGGCGGCGTAGGGGCGGGGCTGGTCCGGCGGGTAGGGCAGGGCCCGGTGGCACGAGCGGGGGCGGGGTGGGGTCAGGGGAGGGTGGCTATCAGGTCGGGGATGGTGGTGGGGTCGTGGAAGAGGGTGGCGCCGAGGCCGGACAGGCGTGAGGGTGGCGTGAGGCCGCCCGCGAAGGCCAGGCAGCGCATCCCCGCGCTCATCGCCGCCCGCACCCCGAACGGGCTGTCCTCGATCACCACGCACCCCTCCGGCGCGGCCCCCATCGTCGCCGCGGCGTGCAGGAACAGGTCGGGGGCGGGCTTGCCGCGGGCGACGTCCTCGGCGCTGAAGACGCGGCCGTCGAAACGCCGGGCCAGACCGGTGAGCTCCAGGCTGTTGCGGACGTTGGCGTGCCGGCCGTTGGAGGCCACGCAGTAGGGGATGTCCAGGCGGTCGAGGGCGGACTCGATGCCCTCGATGGCGCGCAGCTCGGCCTCCATCGCGGCCAGGTACTCCTGGGTGATCTGGTCGTGCCAGCCCGGGGGCGTCTCGCCGACCTGCTCGTCCCAGTACTCGTTGCTGCAGCCGACGAAGCGCTCGGCGTACTCGCTCTCGTCGATCGTCCAGCCCAGGCGGCGCAGGGCGGCGGTGCCCACGCGCACCGAGATGCGCTCGCTGTCGACGAGCACCCCGTCACAGTCGAAGATGACCAGTTCCACGGCCAAGGTGCGGTCCTCCCAAAAGGCGACGTTTGCCGACGAATCTATCGGGCGGATGTGTGACATTGCGCAGGTGGTAGCGTCGCTGTACCGCTTGACAAGATGTCAGTCCGGATAGTGAGACATGAAGTGAAGACTTCCCCCCGGGTCTCGGCGCCCAGCACGACCAGGATCGCCATGGCCAGCCTCATGGGCACCGCGATCGAGTTCTACGACTTCTACATCTACGGGACCGCCGCCGCGCTGGTGCTCAACACCGCGTTCTTCCCCGGCATGGACCCCGTGGCCGGCCGGTTGGCCGCGTTCTCGACGTTCGCGGTGGCGTTCGTCTCGCGTCCGCTGGGGTCGGCGGTGTTCGGTCACTGGGGCGACCGCGTCGGTCGCAAGTCGATGCTGGTCGTCTCGCTGCTGGTGATGGGCCTGTCCACGGTGGCGATCGGGCTGCTGCCGGGGTACGCGGCCATCGGCGTGGCCGCGCCCGTGCTGCTGGTGCTGCTGCGCTTCACCCAGGGCATCGGCCTCGGCGGCGAGTGGGGCGGCGCGGCGCTGCTGGCCACCGAGCACGCCCCGCCCGGCAGGCGCGGCCTGTACGCGATGTTCCCCCAGCTCGGCCCCGCGGCCGGGTTCATCGTGGCCAACGGGCTGTTCCTGATCCTCGGCGAGACGCTGACCGACGAGCAGTTCGGCGGCTGGGGCTGGCGGCTGCCGTTCGTGGCCAGCCTGCTCCTCGTGGTCGTCGGCCTGTACGTGCGGCTGCGGATCTCCGAGACGCCGGTCTTCCGGGCCGCCCTCGACCAGCGCCGCATCGCCAAGGTGCCGTTCGCCGGGCTGATGCGCCACCAGTGGCGGCGGGTGCTGCTCGCCGCCGGGGCGATGACCGTCGCCTACACGCTCTTCTACACCGCCACCACCTACTGCCTGTCCTACGGCACCGCCACCCTCGGCATCCCGAAGACCACCATGCTGACCCTGACCATGGTCGGCGTGCTGTTCATGGCGGCGGGCACGGTCGTCTCGGCGGTGGTCAGCGACCGGCTGGGCCGCCGCCGCACCCTGCTCACCGGCACGGCCGTCGCCGTCGCGTGGGGGCTGGTGATGTTCCCGCTGATGGAGACCGGGTCGGTCGTCCTGGCCGGGGTGGCGCTGGCCGGCGCGCTCGGGCTGATGGGGCTGATCTTCGGGCCGATGGGGGCGTACCTGCCCGAGTTGTTCAGGACGGAGTTCCGCTACAGCGGCGCCTCGGTCGCCTACAGCCTCGGCGGCGTGCTGGGCGGGGCGGTGCCGCCGCTGGTCGCCACCAGCCTGCAGACCAGCGGCCTCGGCGTCATGGGCGTCGGCCTCTACGTCTCGGCGATGGCCCTGCTGAGCCTGCTCTGCCTGCTCGCCCTGCCGGAGACCGGCGACATCTCCCTGCGATGAACCGGGTTCTCCTGTCACATCCGCCGGGGCTGTCCCGTCCTCCTGGTGAAGAGCCTGATGAGGAGGAGCGGACGATGAGCAAGCACATTCTGATCGTCGGCGGTGGATATGTCGGGATGTACGCGGCCCGCGGGCTGCGGCGGCTGATCCGGTCGGGTGAGGTGACGGTCACCGTGGTCGACCCGCGGGGGTACATGACGTACCAGCCGTTCCTGGCCGAGGCGGTCGGCGGGACGATCGAGCCCCGCCACGTCGTCGCCCCGCTCAACCGGGTGCTCAAGGGCGCGCGCGTGCTCACCGGCCACGTCACCCGCGTCGACCACGAGGCCCGCACCGCGCGGTTCCAGCCGGTCCAGGGGCCGGCCAGGACGCTCACGTACGACATCCTCGTGATGGCGGCCGGGTCGATCACCCGCGCGCTGCCCATCCCGGGGCTGGCCGAGCACGCGGTCGGGTTCAAGAGCCTCGGCGAGGCCGTGCACCTGCGCAACCACGTCCTGGCCCAGCTCGCCGCCGCCGCCTCGACCGACGACCCGCTGGTACGGCGCAGGGCGCTGACGTTCGTGGTGGTCGGCGGCGGGTTCTCGGGCGTCGAGGCGCTGGCCGAGATGCAGGGGCTGGCCGACGAAGCCCTGCGCTACCACGACGGGATCGAGCCCGCCGACCTGAGCTGGACCCTGGTCGAGGCGACCGGCGGCATCCTGCCCGAACTCCACCCCGGCCTCGGCCGCTGGACCGTGGACGCGCTGCGCGCCCGCGGCGTGGACGTGCGGCTGGAGACCCGGCTGACCTCGGCCGAGGGCGGCGTGGCCCGGCTGTCGGACGGCACGTCGCTGGAGGCCGGGACGCTGGTGTGGGCGGCCGGCGGCCGGCCCAGCCCGCTCGCCGCCGACAGCGGGCTGCCCGTGGACGAGGCCGGACGGCTGCGGGCCACCGAATACCTGACGGTGGCCGGGCTGGCGGACGCGTTCACGGCCGGCGACGGCGCGGCGGTGCCCGACCTGACCCGTCCGGGCCGGTTCACCGCGCCCAACGCCCAGCACGCGGTGCGCCAGGCCAAGCTGCTCGCCCGCAACCTGGCGGCCCACGTCAGGGGAGGCCGGCTGAAGGCGTACCGGCACGCGTACCTGGGGTCGGTGGCCGGGCTCGGCCACCACCAGGGCGTGGCGCAGGTGCACGCGATCCGGCTGACCGGGTTCCTGGGGTGGCTGGCGCACCGGGCGTACCACCTGGCTTGGGTGCCGACGTTCAACCACAAGGCGCGGGTGCTGGCGGACTGGGGGCTGTCGATGGTGTTCCGGCGGGAGGCCGTGCAGCTCACGGCCGTCGAGCACGCGGGGGAGGACTTCCGCCGGGCCCTGGCGGCCGACGACCTCGGCCGCGCCGCCCGACCCGCCCTCCCCGCGCCCGCTACACCGGCAGCTCGACCGGCCGGCTGACCGGCTGGCCCCGGTCGACGTACGCGGCCAGCGCGCGCACCCGCTCGGCGTGCTGGTCATGGCCGACGATCACCGGCGGCTCGTTGTACGGCATCGCGTCCGACGACCGCCGCAGCTTGACGTACTGGCCGCAGGCGTCGATCGCGTACGGCTCCATGTCGTCCTGGAGCGCGCCGATCACCGTGATGCCGTACGTCTCGCCGATCCGCCGGAACAGCGCGACCGCCTCCCTGCGGTGCTCCTTGCCCAGGTTGCGGCCGAGCTCGTCGAGCACCAGGCACAGATGGCCGCCGCCGGAGGAGGCGATGGCCGCCGCGCACACCAGCTTGACGGCCTTCTCGTCCATGAGCGCGGTGTTGGCCCGCCGGTTGTACGGCACGAACCCCTGCCCCTCGCCGCGCCGCCACTTCGGCGTCACCCGCCACTGCCAGCGCTGCTCGGGGTCGGCGGGCGCGGGCGGCACCGGGAACTCCAGCGTCGCGCCGTAGCCGCCGTAGGAGGTGTCGAGCTTCTCGAACTCCTCGGCCACCCGCGTCAGCCTCGCCTTGATCGCCGCCGTCAGCGCCGCCCGGTGGACGGCCGTGGACTGCGCCGCCTCCTCCGCGCCCCGGGCCGCCGCCGCCAGGTCGCGCTGCCGGGTGACGACCTGCGCCTCGATCTGCCGCCGCTGGTGCTTCTCGTACTCCTCCTGGCCGCGCAGGTAGGAGGCCAGCGATCCGCACACCGCCGCGAACGTCGCCTGCTCGCGCGCCGTGCTGCCGCCCCGCTCCGACAGCAGGAACGCCAGCTCCTCGGGGATCTCGGCGTCCTCCTCGGGGAAGGTGTCGCGCAGCGCCTGGTCGAAGTGGCGTTCGGCGACGCGCCACCACTCCTCGGCCGCGCGCGGACGCTCCTCCTCCGGCAGCGCCGCGATCCACTCGCGGGCGGTCTCCACCGTGCCGCCCCAGTCGGCGGCCAGCGCGTCGAGCCGCAGCGCCTCGCGCTCGGCGGTGACCTTGGCCTCCTGCTCGCGGGCCTGCGCCCGCTCGCTCTCGTGCCGCTGCCGCCGCCCGTCGAGCCGCTCGATCTCCATGTCGCGGGTACGGGCCCGGAAGTCGAGCGCGCCCGCCTGCCGCTCGGCCTCGGCGACCTTCGGCGCCAGCTCCTCGATCGCCGCGTTGAGCCCGACCAGCCGGTCGCGCCGCTCGGCCAGCCTGGCCTCCAGCTCCGCCAGCCGCACCCCGGCCCGCGCGCCCTCCAGCCGCCGCTGCGCCTCGGCGACGGCCTCCTCGGCCTCGCGCACCACCTCCGCGGCGCTCTCCTGGGCGTCTTCGGCGCGGTTGAGCCGCTGGCCGGCGGCCTTGATGCGGGCCTCCCGCCCGGTCGCCACCCCGTCGAACGCCCCCACCACGCTCACCCCGGCCGCGCTGACCAGCACGGACCCGGGCAGGTCGGCCAGGGCCCGCGCCGCCTCGCCGAGCCGCGCGGCGTCGACGATGACGGCGTGCTCGTGCGGCCAGCCGCGCAGGCGGGCGCCGGGAAGGGCGGCGTCGCGGGCCTGCTCGGCCACGTCGAGGGCGTCGAGCAGGCCGGTCGCCCCGACACCCGCCGCCGACAGCGCGTCGAGCTGGGCCGCGGCCGGGCCGCCCTCGGCGTCGTCGAGCGCCGCCCGCGCCGAGGACACCTCCTGGTCGGCGACGCCGAGCGCCTTGAGCGCCTCGTTGAGCCGGAGCCCGGCCTGCCGCAGCTCGGCCTCGGCGGCGGGCACGTCGCGCCCGTCGGCGAACCTGCGGGTCTCCTCCAGCGCCGGGATCGCGGCGCGCAGCTCGTCGGCGGAGTTCTCGGCCACGGCGCGGTCGGCGTCGAGCTTGGTGGTACGGGCCTGCAGGGCGGCCAGCTCCTTGCGGGCCTGGGACACCTGGCGGTCGAGGGTGTCCTCGCGCAGCGTGGCGATCTCGGCCTTGACCAGCGCGATCTCCTCGGCCGCCGACTCGCCCGCGGCGCGGTGGCGGCCGAGGTCGGCGGCCAGCAGCTCGTCCTTGGCGGCGGCGTCGGCGAGCTTGCGCGCCTGCCTGCCGCGCCAGCAGCGCAACGCCTCGGCCAGGCGCACCCGGGCCTGGTCGCGGCGGTCGAACGTGCCGAGCAGCGCCTTGGACTCCACCTCGAACTCGGCCAGCCGGTCGGCCGCCTGCGCCGCCCGCACCCGTTTGGCGTGCTCGTCGCGCCGGGCCTCGCGCTCCTGCTCCAGCTCGGCGTCGAGGCCGGTGAGCGCCGCGATGGCCTCGAAGACGCGCTCGGGGGAGATCTCGTTGAGCGGCTGGGAGAGCAGGTTGGTGGCGACCTTGCTGCGCACGGACGTGGACAGGAACGACACGCACCTGACCCGGTCGCCGTAGAGCACCTTGGTCAGGTCGCGGGCCACGACGTCGCGCTTGCCCGCCGACCTCGGCAGCGACGCCCAGATCTCGTCGGCCCGCGCCACCCGCTCGGCCTCGGACGGCGAGGCGGCCAGATGGACGCCCTCCCGCCAGCGGATCTCCAGGTGCGGAGCCTCCTGGTTGACCTTGAGCCACACGGTGATCGCGCCGCCCGAGGTGTCGGGCACCTCGAACAGCTCCCCGCTGTCCTGCTCGCCCTCCTCGCCCGCCTCGGTCAGGGTGAGGGCGGGCGCGGCGACCGGCTCGGGCGGGGCCGGCGGCGGGGCGAAGGAGTCCATGCCGGGCGGGCCGAAGACGCCCACGATGTAGCCGTGGTCGGCGCTCGCCCACTGGCGGGCGCCCGCGCCGCTGGCCAGCTCGGCGTTGAAGAGCAGCTCGGAGACCGCCTTGGCGCCCGAGGCGAAGCGCCACTGCTCGTCGCCGAGCAGCGCCGTGATCGAGGCGATGAACGACGACTTGCCCGCGCCGTTGGAGTCTTTGGGGCCCGCGCCCGCGACGACGATGAGCGTGCCGGGGACCGTGGGCACCGGATGGGTCGAGAGCCGTGAGATGTTGACCGCCTGCACGGCGATCAGCACCCGGTCTCCGACGACGTTCTCCATCTGCGACACCCGAACCCCCGTAACCCTTCCATCTGTCATGACGTTCACTGCGCCGACCTGCGGGCGCGCACGGCCGCCGCGAGCGGCGTGTGCGGGCCGGCGGCGAGGATCAGCTCCTCCTGCAGCCGCCGCCGGGCCGCCGGCGTGAGCCGGTGGAACTGCGGGCCGGG
Organism: Nonomuraea sp. NPDC003560; assembly: GCF_042878785.1. Taxonomy (NCBI): domain Bacteria; kingdom Bacillati; phylum Actinomycetota; class Actinomycetes; order Streptosporangiales; family Streptosporangiaceae; genus Nonomuraea; species Nonomuraea sp. NPDC003560. Next base: position 695,606 of record NZ_JBIAOF010000001.1, read on the forward strand.
GACGTAGCCGCCCGCCTCCTCGCCGGCCTTCACCTGGGCCAGCAGACCGGCGTGCCGCAGCGTGCGCAGCGCCGACTCCAACTCGCCGATCGGGACCTGGGTGTGGCGGCGCAGCTCCTCGACCGGGGTGGGGTGCGGCGACAGCCAGGAGTCCTCCGGCAGCAGGCCCTCGGCCCGGGGGATCGCGACAGAGTGGACCAGCACCAGCGTCAGCACCGCCCGCTCGCTCACGCCGAGCCCCGCGCCCTGCGCGACCGCCGGCGGGCGATCCGCCGCCGCCGCGCCCGCCGTCTCCAGGGCCGCCTCCGGCTCGGGGGCGGGGGACGGGGGCTGGGCCAGGGCGGCCGTGTGGGTGTCGTCGTAGCCCGAGGTCCAGCGTTCGCGCAGCTGGATGAGGACGCGGCCGCGGCGGGCCAGCATCTCGCCCAGCGTGTGGCGCAGCGCCGGGTCGCGCAGCGCGGCGAAGCGGCCCTCGGCGACCGGCTCGGCGGCGTGCTCGACCACCATGAACGCGGCCACCAGCTCGGCCCGCCGCCGCTCGTCGTAGGCGCCCAGCAGGTCGTCGAACTCGGCCACGCCGAGCTCGGCCCGCCCGCCCGCGCCGGGCAGGGGCAGGACCGCCGCGGCCACGATGTCGGCGTCGCCCACCACCGTGAGCTCCGGCCGCTCGGGCTCGGGCAGGCGGCGGACCAGCTCCTGCAACTGGGCGTGCGACTCCGCCGGCCACAGCGCGCAGCGCGGCCCGAGCGTCACCACCCCGTCGTCGAGGACGATCCACGCCGAGTCGTGCAACCGCCGCAGCGCGCCGCGCGCCCAGTTGCGCATCAGGTCGTCGGTGCGCCCGATCAGCGCCCGGTAGGTGTCGAGCACCAGCTCGACGGGCGCCGGGTCGCCGAGCCACGGATCGACGGAGAGATCGTTCCAGCAGCACTTGAGCGTGGCCGCCAGCACCCGCCGCGTCTCGCCGGCCCGCTCCACCGGGACGGTGGCGATCTGGTACTCCTCCAGCAGCGACGGTGTCACCCCGTCGGGCCACACCGGCAGCGCGTGCCCGGTGGAGTCGGGCCGGGTCAGGCGGGTCATCCCGGCGGGCGCGGGCACGCCCGCCCCCAGCCGCAGCGGCCCGCCGGAGCGCGCCCGCGCGTGGGCGAGCGCCTGACCGGCGGACCGGCCGCGCTCGGAGGCCGGAGAACCGGTGGACGTCATGAGGTGCGCTCCAGGTAGCCGTGGGACAGCCAGGCGGGCTCGCCGTCGGGGTCGACGGTCAGGCCGTCGGACCAGGTGAGCCGGTAGGGGAGCTCGGGGCGCAGGTCGGCGGTGGTCAGGTCGGCGAGCAGGCGGCGGGCGGCGGGCCAGTCGGAGCCGATCACGTCGGCCAGCGCGACCCGCGAGGCGGCGCCGAGCAGCGACTCGGCCACCTGCGTGAGCCGCTCGACGGCGGCTCCCGGCGAGGAGTCGAGCGAGCCCTCGGGCCCGGGGTCGGGCAGCGCCGAACGCGGGGGAGTGGGCTGGACGGGAGCCGGCCGCGGCGCCTCGTCGACCGCCCGCGCGACGGCGGCCGGATCGTGCCACGGCGCGGGCGCGTCGAAGACGAACCCGTCGAGCACCGAGGCCAGCCGCTCCTTGGACGCGGTCTGGGCGAACGTGCGCCACGTCTCGGTGGGCAGCAGCGTCAGGTTGCGGGTCGTGCCCGCCGAGTCGGCCAAGCGGCCGGCGGCGCGGCGCGAGGCGTCGCTGTAGGAGTAGATGGACGCGCGCAGGTCGGTGCAGACCCGGTCGAGCTCGGGCCAGCGGGTCAGGATCGTGCCGTGCAGGCCCTGGGCGCGCCGGGCGATCTCCTCGGTGCCCCAGAGCTTGGGGGCCTGCTCGCGCAGCTCCTCGATGGTGCCCGTGGTCAGCGTGATCAGCTCCAGGGCCCAGAGCCGGAACGCGCGCGCCAGGTTGACCGCGCTCTGCCGGGCCTCCTCGCTGGTGGTGCGGGGGTCGGCGACGTTGAGGTCTTCCAGGGCGAGCAGGCGGTGCATCTCGGACTGGCCGCCGTCGTCCATCATGCGGCGGATGAACATCAGGCCGACGACGCTGGTGAACGAGGCGCGGTAGCGGAGCTGGTTGGGCTTGGGGAACACCTCGCGGATCGCGCCGAGCCCCTTGAGCACCCGCAGCCGGTTGTCGAACTGGTCGCTGGGGTAGGCCCGGCAGGCGAAGCGCATCTGCTCGTGCGTCAGCCACTCCTCGCCCGCCTCGGCGAACGCCGCGAACAGCGTCTCGGCGATGTCGACCAGGGCGGGGTCGTCGACCACCGCGCCGCTGTCGCGGGCCAGCGCGGCGAACATGCGGCGGTAGGTCGACAGCACCGCCTCCTCGGAGAGGGCGGCGTCGAGGGTCAGGGGCTGTTCGGACACGCGCTCTAAGGTACGGCTTCACACCGACAGACACGGAACCCGGCGCGGGCTACCAGCCGGTACGGACGCGGATGGGACTCCTGCCCGCTAGGGTGATCCAGGTTAAAGCGGGGCAAACTCTCTGTGATCGCACATACGGGGTGAGTAACGGTTGTCCATCCGTATGCTCGGCGGGGACCGGGCGACGGCCCTGATGGCCGGTGGGGCGGCCATGCTCCTGGTGGCCGCGGCGGCGTGGTTCGGCGTGGGCGTCTCCAGCGCCAATCCGGAGCTGGCCGACGTCGGCGCGTGGCTGTGGACCAAGGCCAAGGGCAGGGTCGTGCACGTGAACGGCCTGTCGGGCGAGGTGGACGGCTACCTCGACGACAAGGCCGGCAAGCAGTTGCGCGTCGTCCAGGACGGCACGAACGTGCTGCTCGTCGACGACCGCACCGGCTTCGTCAGCCGGGTCGAGCCCAGCCAGCTCACCGTCACCCAGACCCGCGACCTCGGCGCGGCCGGGACGCAGCTCGCCGTCTCCGGCGGCACGGCCTACGCCGTCGATCCGGCGGCGGGCCGCGTCCAGCGCATCGACCCGGTCACGCTGAACGCCGTGGGCGCGCCCGTCACCCTGCCCGGCCCGCTCGGCGCGGCCAGGATCGACGGCGGCGGCAGGCTGTGGGTGCCGGTGACCGCCAGGGGCCAGGTCGTGCCGGTGTCCGGCGGCGTCGCCGCGACCCCCGTCAAGGTGGGCGAACCGGGCGAGGAACTGGCCGTGACCATCGCCGGCGGCCTGCCCGTCGTGGTCAACACGCGGGCCGCCACCGCCGTCACCGTCGGCGCGGACGGCGGCGTCGGCGAGATCGCCCTGCCCAAGGAGGTCGCGCGGGCGGCCAAGGGCGGCGTGCTCACCCCGGCCTCGACCGAGGGCCCGCTCGTCCCGGTGCTGACGCCGGGCGGCTCGGGGCTGCTCGTCGTGCTCGACACCTCCTCCAACGCCGTGCTCAGCACCAGGTTCGCGACCGGCGACCCGGCCGGGCTCGGGGTGCCGCAGGTGCTCGGGTCGAAGGTGTACGTACCGGACAAGAGCCGTGGTGCGCTGATCGTCTGGGACAGCGCCGCCGGCGGGCGGCCCACCACCCTCCAGGTGGCGGACGGGCCGGGCCCGGTGGACGTGTTCGTCAAGGACGGCCTGCTCTGGGCCAACGACGAGAACGGCGACAAGGCCCTGGTCATCGACCCCGAGGGCCGCAAGCACGACGTGGACAAGGACGACTCCGACGTACCGGGGCCGACCAACACCCCCAAGCCCAAGCAGACCCCGCGCCCCGACCCCACGATCCCCGACCCGCCGCCGGACGATCCGCCCGAGACCAGCGAACCCGACCCGACCAGGACGAAGCAGACCGAGCGGCCCCGCCACCCGGCCAGGACGGCCACGCCGACCCCTGCGACCACCCCGACCCCGACCCCGACCCCGACACCGACGCCAACCGCCGCCCCCGGCGCGCCCGGCGCGGTGACCGCGCGATCGGGCCCCGGCCGGGTGACCGTCACCTTCAGCCCGTCCACCGGCGGCAAGGTCGAGCGCTACACGCTCAAGGCGTCCGGCGAGGGACGGCCGGAACCGCAGTCGGTGAACGCCGACGGGCCCTTCCAGTTCGAGTTCACCGGCGGCGACTGCGCCCAGGAGTACACCTTCGTCGTCGTCGCCCACTGGCCGGGCGGGGAGGTGGAGTCTGAGCGGAGCGCGGGGGCCAGGCCCTGCGTGGCGCCCGCGGCGCCGTCGAACTTCGCCGCCAGGCCCAGGAACCGGGGCGCCGAGCTGACCTGGAGCGCCCCCGAGAACGGCGACCCGAGCGTGACCTACCAGCTCAGCGGCGCGGTCGCGAATGACGCGATCAAGGGGACGTCGTTCAGCGTGGACGGGCTGAAGAACAACGCGAAGTACGCCTTCAAGCTCAAGGCCACGAACCAGGCGGGGGAGAGCCCGGACGTCGCCTCCGTCGAGGTGGACCTGACCTACCCGAGGCAGCAGTACAAGAACGCCAACAACAACGTGGTGGACACGCTGGTCCGCCCCGCCGCGACGAAGACCGGCGAGGCGGGCCGCATCCCGAAGGGGCAGTACGTCTCGATCACCGTCATCTGCCAGGTCAAGGGCCAGAGCGTCACGGAGGACGAGAGCAAGGAGACCAGCGACGTCTGGAACAGGATCGAGTGGAACGGCGGCGTGGCCTATCTGAGCGAGACGCTCATGACCACGCCCCGCGGCTCGTTCCCGGCGCCGCCGCTCTTCGAGTGCACCGACTGAGGAGGGGGACCGGTTGACCCAGTACACCTACCCGGACCAGGTGGCGCAGCAGCCCGCCGCCCTGGCCGGCCAGTTCGCCCAGCGGTTCCAGCTCCTGGCCGGCAACATCGAGCGCGTCGTCCGCGGCAAGCGCGAGGCCGTCGAACTGGCCCTGATCTGCCTGTTCGCCGAGGGCCACCTGCTCGTCGAGGACGTCCCGGGCACCGGCAAGACCACCCTCGCCCGCTCGGTCGCGGCCAGCGTGGACGCCGAGTGGCGGCGCATCCAGTTCACCCCCGACCTGCTGCCGAGCGACATCACCGGCGTGTCGATCTTCAACCAGGCGCACCAGAAGTTCGAGTTCCACCAGGGCCCGGTGTTCGCCAACATCGTGCTCGCCGACGAGATCAACCGGGCCTCGCCCAAGACCCAGTCGGCCCTGCTGGAGGTCATGGAGGAGCGCCGGGTCACCGTGGACGCCGAGCCGCACCCGGTGCCGCGGCCGTTCCTGGTGGTGGCCACGCAGAACCCGGTGGACATGGACGGCACGTACCCGCTGCCCGAGGCCCAGCTCGACCGGTTCCTGATGAAGATCTCCGTCGGCTACCCCGACCACGTCTCGGAGGTCGAGGTGCTCAAGGGCGGGCCGACCGGGCCGCAGGTCGAGCGGCTGCCGGTGGTGGCGCGGGCGACGGACGTGGCCGGGATGATCGACTTCGCCTCCCGGATCCACGTGGCCGACCCGGTCTACGACTACATCGTCGGGCTGTGCGCGGCCACCCGTACCAGCCCGCACCTGCGGCTGGGCGCGAGCCCTCGGGGAAGCCTCGCGCTGCTGCGCGCCGCCCGCGTCAGGGCGGCCGCCGCCGGGCGCCACTACGTGGTGCCCGAGGACGTCAAGGCGCTGGCCGTCCCGGTGCTGGCGCACCGGCTGATCGTCACCCCGGAGGCCGAGCTGCGCGAGATCGGCGCGGCGTCCGCGCTCGGCGAGATCCTCGCCGGGATGCCGGTGCCGCAGGCGGCGTAGATGCGGCTCACGGCCCTGTTCACCCCGCTCGGGTGGGCCACGCTCGCGGGCTCGGCGGCGCTCTACGCGGCGGGCTTCGCCCTCGGCTACCCCGAGCCGGTCGTGCTGGCCACCGGCGGCGTGCTCGCCCTGGCCGCCGCCCTCGCCTGGACGGCCCCCGCGCCCGACCTGGAGGTGCGGCGCGAGGTGACGCCGCTCAAGGTGCCGAGGGGCGAGGCGGCGGTCGCGGTGCTGAACGTGGTCAACCGGGGCCGGCGCGGCCTGTCGGGGCTGCGCGTCCAGGACCGCGTCGGGACGTCGGAGCACCTGATCGGCCTGCCGCGGCTGCCCAGGAACGCCGCGCGCACCGTCTCCTACCCGCTGCCCACCGACGTGCGCGGCGAGATCCCGGTCGGGCCGCTGCTGCTGGTCCGGGCCGACCCGTTCGGCCTCACGCGCCGGGTGCGACGGTACGGCGACGCCGTCACCCTCCTGGTCCGCCCGCGCACCGTCGCGCTGTCCGTGCCGCCGTCCGGCCGGGCCCACCACCTGGAGGGTCCCACCAGCGACAACGCCCCCAGCGGCACCGTCACCTTCCACACCCTGCGCGAGTACGTCGTGGGCGACGACCTGCGGCACGTCCACTGGCGCTCCAGCGCCAGGACCGGCACGCTGATGGTCCGCCAGCTCATCGACGCGAGCCTGCCCACCACGACCGTCGTCCTGGACACGCGGGAGCTGACCGAACTGGCGGTCGACGCGGCGGCGTCCGTGGCGGTGGCGGCCGCCCGCGCGGGGTTCCCGGTGCGGGTGCTGGCCGGCGAGCGGGCGGCGGCCGACGCCAAGGCCGACGCCGACCCCGACGCGATCCTCGACCGGCTCGCCCTGGCGCGGCCGGGCTCGGCGGGCGTGGGGGAGATCATGCGGGTGGCGCGCGGCGGCGGGTCGCTGGTGCTGGTCACCGGTGACGCGGCCGAGGCGGGACGGGCGGCGGGGGTCCGGCGGCGCTTCGACCGGGTGATCTGCGTGCTGACCGGTCCGGGGCCGGTGAGCGTGCCCGGCGTCACGGTCATCCCCCTCACCGACCTGGCCGCCCTCCCCTTCGCCTGGACCCCCCGATGACACCCCCACAACCGCCCACGCCCGCTCCGGTTTCTCCCGCGCCCGCCCCCGCTTCTCCCGCGCCTGTCGTGCCCGCGTCCGCGCCCGATCCTGTCCCTTCTGCGTCCGCGTCCGCTCCTGTCCCTTCTGCGTTCGCGCCTGCTCCTGTCCCTTCTGCGCGCGCGTCCGGGGTGGGGTGGCGGGGAGGCGTCGGGCTGGTGGTGGTGGTGGCGGCCGTGGCCGGGGTCGCCGGGTGGGGGTTCCACCGGGTCTTCCCCGGCGCCGAGCTCCTGCTCGCGATCGCGCCCGCCGCCGTCGCCCCCGTCCTGGTGGCGGCGCTCACCGCGCGGCGGCCCCTGTGGCTCGCGCTCGCGCTCGACCTCGTCGCCTGGCTCGCCGGGACGATCCCGCTCTACCACGGCCTGGCCCCCGGCGTGCTCGCCGACGTGGCCGACGCCTGGCACGCGCTGCTCACCACGCTGCTCCCCGCCCAGCCCGAGCCGCGCCTGCTCGTCCTCGTGCACACGCTCGTCTGGGCCGCCGCCGTCATCGGCGCCGAGACCCTCACCCGCACCCGCACCAGGATCGTCGCCGCCGTCCCCGCCCTGGCCGTGTTCGCCGCCGCGCTGCTGCTCGGCGTGGACGGCGAGGGCTCGAACCTGCCGGTCGCCGCCGCCCTGTTCGTGCTCGTCGCCGCCCTCGCCCTGGTCCGCGACGACCGCTCGCCGCTCTGGCTGCTCGGCGGCCTGCCCGCCGCCGCCGTCCTGGCCGCACTGGCGCTGGTGGTGGGGCCGCTGCTGCCCGTGGCGGCGCAGCCGTACGACCCGAGGCAGGACGCCGATCTGCCGCCGCCCCGGCGGGTGGACAGCGTGAGCCCGCTCGACCGCGTGTCGGGCTGGCTGCAGATCCCCGACAGGGAGCTGTTCACCGTCAAGGCGGACAAGCCGCTCAACTGGCGGCTGGCCGTGCTCGACCGCTACGACGGCGTGCGCTGGACGTCCGGGGCCCGCTTCCGTCCCACGGGCGGCCGGGTCCCGGAAGGGGAGTGGACGGGGGCCGCGCGGGTCGTCCGGCAGCGGGTGACCTTCACCGGGCTGCCGGGGACGTGGCTGCCCGCCGCCGAACGGCCGGTCGAGGTCGAGGGTGTCCCCGGGCTGGCCGCCGACCCGCAGAGCGGCGCCCTCCTGGCCGACCCCGCCGCGGGAACCGGCAGGCGTCCCGGCAAGGGCTTCGCCTACGAGGTGACGTCCAGGGTGCCGGAACCGTCCAAGGAGGACCTGCTGGCGGCCACCCCCGCGCACGACGACGCCGCGCTGACCGCGTTCCCGCCAGGGCCGCAGGAGAAGCTGTTCCGCGAGCTCGCGCAGGAGGCGACCAAGGGCGCGGACGCGCCGATCAAGCAGGCTTACCGGCTGCAGAGCTACCTGCGCACCAGTGCCTCCTACGACGTCACCGCGCCGCCCGGCCACTCGCTCAAGGGCCTGGAGTTCTTCCTGCGGACCACGCACCGGGGCACCTCGGAGCAGTTCGCGGCGACGTTCGCGCTCATGGCCAGGACGCTCGGGCTGCCGTCGCGGGTGGTGGTGGGCTTCCGGCCGGGACAGGCGTCCGGGGGCGTCTACCACGTCAGGTCGGGGCACGTCATGGCGTGGGCGGAGATCAAGTTCGAACGGCTGGGCTGGCGGCCGTTCTACCCCACGCCCGGCCGCAGCGGCGCCAAGGACGACCACGACGTCGTCTCCTCGTCGATCAAGGAGAGCGAGCAGCTGGAGGGCGAGTTCACGCGCGGGGGCGGCGACCGGTCCGGCACGGTCCGCCCGAAGGCCGGGGAACAGGGCGCGCGGTCCGGCGGCGGGCCGTCGCCCTGGGTGCTCGCCGCCGCCGTGGGCGGGGGCCTGCTGGTGGCGTACGCGGTGACGGCCGCCGTGCTGCCCTGGTGGCGCAGGCGGTCCAGGAGACGCGGCCGGGCGCCCGGCGACCGGGTGCTCGGCGCCTGGCGGCAGACCTGCGACGACCTGCGGCTGGGCGGCAGGCGGACGCTGACCGCCGAGGACGTCCTGACCGGCCAGCCACCCGACATCACCACCCATCTCAGGCCGTTGGCCGAAATTTCGAACTTCGTCAGGTACGCCCCCGACGACGTCACCGACGCCGACGCCGCCCGCGCATGGGACAGCAGCGACGCCGTCCGCCGCGCCGTCCGCTCGCGCACCCCCCTCCCCACCCGCCTGCGCGACCGGCTCCTCCTGCGATGATCCCGTCCATGAGAAGCGTCGAGGCCCAGCTCCTGCACCGCCCGCCCGGCCTCACCGCGGCCGACGTCGTCCGGCACCTGACCGCGATCCAGGCGCAGGACGTGCCCTCCGCCCTGCTCGCCTTCCGCGCCCGCTCGGCCACCCTCACACCGTCCGGCATCGAGGCCGCCTGGCAGGCCCGCGAGATCGTCAGGACGTGGGGCCCGCGCGGCACGCTGCACTTCGTGCACGCCGACGACCTCCCCTGGATCCACACCCTCACCAGCAGCGACACCGCGGCCCTGCGCCGCCTGCGGCAGGAGGGCGTCACAGGCGACGACCTGCTCCCGCTCGCCGTGCACGCGCTCGCCGGCCAGGGCCCGCTGACCAAGGCCGAGCTGACGGAACGCCTCGCCGGACGGGCCCGCGGCCAGGGCGTCGTGCACCTGATGGCGCTGGCCGCCCATCACGGCCTGGCGGTGCTCGGCCCCTCCAGGGCGGGCAAGCCGACGTACGTGCACGCGGGCGACTGGCTCGGCGCGCCCGTCGTGCCCGAGCCCGACCGCGGGAAGGCGCTGAAGGAGCTGGCCGTGCGCTACCGCCGCGCCCACCACCCGGCCACCCCCGAGGACCTGGCCGCCTGGTCCGGCCTGCCGCTCGGCGAGGCCCGCGCCGCCTGGCGGACGAGCGCCGCCCAGGACCCGCCCGAGCCCGGCGAGCCCGTGCTGCGCCTGGCGCCCGCCTTCGACGAGTTCCTGATGGGCTGGCGCGGCCGGGACGGCGTCCTGGCCTCCGAGCACGCCGCCAAGGTGTTCCCCGGCGGCGGCGTCCTGCGCCCGGTCGTGCTGGCCGGGGGGACGGTCGCGGGCGTGTGGTCCAGGAAGGGCGCCCAGGTGAGCGTGCAGCCGTTCGGCGAGCTGCCCGAGGAGCCGGCCCGGGCGGAGATCGAGGACGTCCGCCGCTTCCTCAGCGGCCGCTGACCGCGTCCTCGCCGCACTCTTCCTGGCCGAGCAGGGCGGCGGTCACGGCGTCGGCACCGCCGGCGTCGGGAAGACGGGCACGGACGGCCGGGCCAGGAACGGCAGCCCGCCGCGTCGAACGCCCGCACGGTCACCGCGCGGTCGAGCCCGGCCAGCCGGACCAGCAGCCGTTCCAGCACCGACAACCCCCGCGGTCCCACCCCGACCAGGGCGATGACCAGCTCCCCATGCCATCCGCCTACCCGGAAGAAAGGCATGTGACCGTTGAGAGGGAATTGTCGTGAACGCGATCCGGCACATCGGGTGATAAGAGAAGAATCACTTGACGCACGGAGGCTGGACATGACGGGGGAGACCATCACGACGGCGGTGCCGTGGGCCGCCCGCGCGCCCGGCGAGCGCACGCTCGACGAGCGCTTCGAGGAGGTGTTCGACCGGTACTTCGGCGAGATCCACGCCTACGTCGCCCAGCGGCTCGGCCCCGACCACGCCGAGGACATCGTCGCCGAGACCTTCCTGACCGCCTTCCGCAAGCGCGCGCACTACGACCCGTCGCGGGCGGGCGTGCGCGCCTGGCTCTACGGCATCGCCACGAACCTCATCGGCAAGCAGCGCCGGCTGGAGGCCCGCACGCTGCGGGCGCTCGGACGCTGCGGCCCCGACGGCGACGCCCCCGGCCACGAGGAGGCCGTCGCCCTGCGGGTCAGCGCCCAGAGCCTTCGTCCCAACCTGGCCGCCGCCCTGGCCGAGCTCGACCGGCGCGACCGCGACGTGCTGCTGCTCGTCGCGCTCGCCGGGCTGAGCAACGACGAGATCGCCACCGTCCTCGGCATCCCGTACGGGACCGTGGGGTCGCGGCTCAGCCGGGCCCGCAAGAAGCTGCGCGGCCTGCTCGGCACGCACGTCCTGGAGACCGCCCATGGCTGACCCCCGCCCTCCCGTCTCGGAGCAGCCCGGCTCCGCTCCCGACCCGCGTTCGTCCTCCGTTCCCGAGCAGTCCGGGTCCCCTGCCGACCCGCGCTCGTCCTCCGTTCCCGAGCAGTCCGGGTCCCCTGCCGACCCGCGTTCGTCCTCCGTTCCCGAGCAGCTCCAGCCCGCTCCTGACCCGCGCTCGTTCCCTGGTGGTGACGACCTGCGGGCCGTCCGGGACCTGTACGGGCATCCGGCGCCCGCACCCTACGCCCAGGCCAGGGTGTGGCGGCGGATGGCGGCCGCGCGCCGCCGCCGGCGCCTGACGCGGCTCTCGGCGCTCTCCCTGGCCACGGCCGCCGCCCTCGCCGTGGCCCTCATGCTGGTCAGAGGGACGCCGTCCGCCGTGCCTGGCCGTTCGATCCTGCTCGCGGCGGCCAGTACGGCGGCCTCCGGGCAGCAGGCGACCTACTGGCACATCAGCCGGCTGCACGACGGCGACCGCCTCACCGAGCTCTGGGCCACCAGAGACGGCCGAGCCTGGACCTGCACCGCCACCCCGGCCGCCAACTCCGCCCTCACCATCACCTCCACCCTGGCCCCCACCTCCACTCCCGCCCCCACCCCTGAGGCTCCCACCTCCACCGCCGCTCCTACGGCTCCCACCTCCACCCCTGCCGCCTCCGCGTCGCACCCGGGCCGCGTCGCCACCCCCGCGCCCCCCTCGGGACCGGCCCATGAGGGGAGCTGTGCGGGGCGTGGGCGGGTCGTCCCGGTGACGGGCCGGGCGCCGTTCACCATGGCGGGCCGCGACCTGACGTTCCGCCAGATCCAGGAGCTGCCCGCCGACGCCGCGGCGCTCAAGGAGCGGGTGGCCGCGATGTTGCCCGCCGGTTCGGCGGGCCTGCTCGCCGACGCGCTCAGCGGCCTGCTGTGGAGCAAGCCGTCACCCCCCGCCGTACGCGCCGCCGCCTACCGGGCGTTGGCCGACCTGCCCGACGTCCGCTACCTGGGCGGTCGCGCCGACCCCCTGGGCCGTCCCGGGGAGGCGTTCAGCTATCCGCTCCCCACCGGCGTCCGGCGGACGTTGATCATCGATCCGGCCACCTCCCAGGTCCTCGCCGGCACCGACGCGGGCGGGACCGGCGGCTCGCAGATCGTCCTCACGGCAGGCTGGACCGACCAGGCCCCCGACCTGCACTGACCCCCGCCCCGACCCGCGTTCCCCGCCCCGACCTGCACTGACCCCACCCCGACCTGCACTGACCCCACCCCGGCAGGCGCGTGACCGCCGCACGGCGAGTTCAGCGCGCCCCGAAACAGGAGCCGCGACGTGTTCTGGCGTGCCCGCACGACCACCGGCAGGGCCATCTGCCTGAGCGACCAGTTCCCCGCCGCCGACGTCGCGGAGGTGATGGACGGACGGGTCCGCTTCGTCGGCCTGCCGCCCGCCGACCTCGGCACGGAGATCGACTGGACCGCCGACCCGTACGGCAACCGCTCCTGGGCGCTGAACCTGCACACGCTGCGCTGGGCGGGCCGGCTGGTCGCCGCGTACGAGCGCACGGGCGAGCGGGCCTGCCTGGAGCGCGCCGCCGACGTGACCGCGCAGTGGATCAGCCGGAACCCGCGCGGCGGGCACGAGCTGAGCCCGTGGGCGTGGGCCGAGCACGCCGTCGCCCTGCGCGCGCCCGTGCTGGTCTGCCTGAGCGAGCACGTGCGCACCCCGCGGCTGTGGGCGAGCCTGGCCGAGCACGGCGAGGTCCTGGCCGACCCCGCGCTCTACCGCGCGGGTCACAACCACGGGCTGGACCAGGACATCGGGCTGCTGCTCATCGGCTGCCGCCTCGGCCGCGCCAAGTGGCGCGACCTGGCCGTACGCAGGATGACCGGGTCCGCCGAACTGGCCGTCGACGCCCAGGGCGTGCTGCACGAACAGGCCCCCCGCTACGGCCTGTACGTGCACCGCCGCCTCGGCGTGGCCCTGCGCGCGATCAGCGAGAGCGGCGCCGTGCCCCCGGCCCGCCTCGCCGCCCGCCGGACCGCCCTGGAGGGCTACATCGCGCACGCCACCCAGCCCGACGGCTGCCTGACCCCCATCGGCGACAGCCCGGCCGACACCCGCGCCCCCGGCTTCCCCCACGAGGGCCCTGTCGTACGCGTCTTCGACGCCGGATACGTCTTCGGCAGGACCGCCTGGGACGACCCGCGCTCGGCCCACTACTCGATCAGGTTCGGCCCCGGCCGCCGCCTGCACGGCCACGAGGACCACCTCGGCGTCACCTACAGCGCCCAGGGCCGCCGCATCCTGGTCGAGGCCGGGTTCCACTCCTACGAACGGACCGAGTACGCGGCCTGGACCCGTACCCCGCAGGCCCACAACGTGCCCGTCCCGGACGGGGACTTCCGTCCCGGCACGGCCACCCGCCTGGTGCACGCCGACCTCGCCCCCGGACGCCAGGAGTTCGAGCTGGCCGACGACGCCTACGGGGTGACCAGGACCCGCCGCGTATGGGTCGGGCACGGCGAGGACGTGATGGCCGTACGCGACTCGGTCCCGTCCGGGACGCTGCGCAGCCTGTGGCACTTCGACCCCGCGCTACGACTGGTCGAACGGCGGGCGGACGCCGTGGTCCTCGGCGACGGCGACTGGCGCGTCACACTGCTCCAGTGGCCCGCGACGGGCATGGAGGTGGGGACCACTACGGTCTCCACCGGCTACCTGCGCACGGCGGAGGCGGTGACGGTCACGTCAGGAAGCGCAGCCGAGGTACTGACCGTGATCCTCCCCGGCACCGACACCCCAGCCACCCCCCACCTACCCCTGTCATGGACCCCTTCTCCCTGACCCACAACCCGTGCACCTTCTCAGGCACCCAGCCACCGCACCCTCGTCACCACCAGCCCCCACGACCGCCTCGCACACCCCTACGTCCCGGCGCACGCCCGCGGCCAGGAACCACGGCACCGGGCGCACGCCCGCGGCCAGGAACCACGGCACCGGGCGCACGCCCGCGGCCAGGAACCACGGCACCGGGCGCGCGATGTCGCCCACCAGACACCGCATCACCTCGTCACCGGGGAAAGACACCGCCCGCACATCGTCACCAGGGAAAGGCCAGGCGGCCCTGCCCCACGCACCGACCTGGGACCGGCCCCAGGGCTCACCGCCCCGACTGCTCCCATCCACTGGTACCGCCACGACACCCGCAGACGGGACGCCACCGCGCGCCTTGCCGGCCACCCACTCGTCCGCCGGGACCGCCACTGCACCCGCCCACGGTGACCGCCCCTGCGTCCCGTCTCTCGGGCCTCTGCCGGACCCTCGCGCAGTTCGGTAGAGGCCCACGATGGCCGCCGAGCCCCCACGCACCCCGGCAGCACCGAGAGACGGTCGAGGTCGGCTGCCCACATGTAACCGGCGAAATAGGTCGTCACCCAGCGAGAGCAGGCCGGGCCGAGGCGGTCCGGGAGTGAGGCCGGGTCAGGCCAGGCGGCGAGCCGTGTTCACCAGCTCGCCGACCCCCGCGATCCGGGTGACGACCTTGCTCCCGTCCATCAGATACCGGGGCGGCTTCCGGGCATGCCCCACGCCCCCGGGCGTGCCGGTCGCGATGACGTCACCCGGCCGCAGCGTGAGAATCTGCGACAGGTACGCGATCAGCTCACCCGGCGGGAACACCAGGCCGGCCGTGTCCGCCTGCTGCACGACCTCCCCGTCCACCTCGCACTCCAGGGTCATCGCCCCGCTGATCTCGTCCGGCGTGACGAGGAAGGGCCCGAACGGCGTCGTCCCCTCGAACGTCTTGCCCTGCAGCCACTGCGCCGTACGGTTCTGGTAGTCCCTGGCCGTCACGTCGTTGAGCACCGAGTACCCGGCGATGGCCGCCTCGGCCTCCGCAGGCGAGGCGTCGCGCACCTCCGCCCCGACGATCACGGCCAGCTCGCCCTCCCAGTCCATGGCATCCGATACCGCGGGCAACTCGATGTCGTCGTACGGCCCGATCAGCGCCTCGGCGAACTTCGCGAACACCGTCGGATACCGCGGCAACTCACGTCCCATCTCCAGGATGTGATCGCGGTAGTTGAGCCCGACACAGATGATCTTCCCCGGCACCGGCACCACGGGCGCCAGGTCGGCCGTGGACAGCGGATGCCGTGCCCCGTCCGCCGCGGCGGCCACGTCCCGCCAGCGCGGGTCGGCCAGCAACATCCCGACGTCGGGCGCCCCCACCTCAACGGCGTGCTCCCCGTCGATCCGGACGGCGGCCGTACGGCGCGGCAGTCGCAGCGTCGCGAGCTTCACGCGAGCTCCTCTCGATACTGGTGCAGGCCCTCAAGAGGGCGTGTCGGAAAAACAGAACAATTCGAACCGGCGCGCGCGCCTGCACCAGCCACGCCCCCGGACACAGCGGTGCTCAGGCAACAACAGCCTCAGAACACTGGATGCCCGCCTCGAAGGCCGCGGTGACACCCGGCAGCCCGTCCAGGCCGGTGCGGGCCGGCACGACGGCCCGCCGCTCGCCACCCCCACCCACCGAACCCACCTCACCCGTCCGCTGGACCGCCCGTTGAACCGCCGGATGGAGCGTCTCCCATGCAGCCGCGCCCTGAACCCAGGACGTACGGGCATCAAGTCGCCGACCTGCGCCCAGAACAGGACAGATGCACGACAGCGACGTCCGCGTACAACGTCTCATCGGGATTCATGCTGCCCAACGCTAGGGAGTAATTCCGCGTACTGCACTAGCGTTCTGCTGTGAAGAACAAGCCCGCGTACCCCCTGGGCTCGGTCGACAACGCGCTGCTTCTCCTCCACATGCTGCGCGACCAAGGACGTCTCAAGGTCACCGACGTCGCCAAGGAGCTCGGCATCGCCCGCTCGACCGCGCACCGCCTGCTGGCGATGCTGGTCTATCGCGACTTCGCCGTCCAGGACGAGCACCACACCTACCTGCCGGGCCCCTTCCTCGGCCCGGCGGCGGGCGACGGCGGCGGCTCGTCCCTGCGCGAGCTGCGCGCGCACGTCCGGCCAGCCATGGAGGCCCTGTGCGCCCGCGTCCGGGAGACCGTGAACCTCATGGTCAGAATGGGCACCGAAGTACGCTTCCTGGACAGCATCGAGTCCCCGCAGATCCTGTACGTCGGCGACCGCCGCGGCACGATCCTGCCCGCCCACCGCGCCTCCGGCGGCAAGGTCCTGCTGTCCTCGCTGCCTCGCGACCAGCTCGCCGACCTCTACCAGGACCTGCCCGAGCAGGAACGCGCGTCCCTGCTCCGCGAACTCGACGAGATCCGCCCCCGCGGCTACGCCCTCAACCTCGACGACACGGAACAGGGCGTCTCGGCGATCGGAGCGGCGCTACGCAACGGCCGCGGCACCCCCGTGGGAGCCCTGTCCATCTCGATCCCCTCGGCCCGCTACACCCCCGACCGCCTCCCGTCCCTCCTGACCGACCTCCGCCAATCCATCACCGAGGCCGAACCCCACCTCACCAACTTCCCCACCTGACCCGCCGGACGCCCTGGACAGCCCCCACCGGCTCCGACCACCACCAGGCAACCCACTACCGAGACGACGTGAGCAGCAGCGGCTTGAGCTGCCGAAAAAACTCCACCGCATCCGCCAACGAATCCCTCCCGGGCGCCCCCTCCGTCACCTCGATGCTGAGGAGACGCTGGTAGTCAGGAGTCCATCCGTAGACGAAATCGATCACTTGGCCGGTGGCATCCTTGCGTCGTGACGCGAATCCTGGTCGCAGTCCAGCAGGTAGGTCGTTTCCCCCCGTGGCCACTTTCGTGTTCTCGAGTCCTTCGGGGCTGACCGGAGACGGCTCATGGACCTTGATGACCAACCCCAGCTCGCCTTCCAAGGCAAGACCGTTGACAACCGAGCAGGACGCGAACTGCCGCCCTCCACTCATTCTTGTACCGATGGCCCGATAATCCTTGAAGCCGGTGGCGATCTGGATGGCGTTCGCCGAGATCAAGCCACACTCGCGCGGGGTAGCGGTGATGTTCCCGAGCGGCCGGGCGTCCGATGCCGTGTCGGGCGGTGATGAGCATGCCGCCATGAGCAACAGGAGGGTGGCAAGGAACATCAGCGACAGTTTCCTTCTCATGAGCCATGTCCGCCATAGTGCTTTTCCGCTGCCTTGAAACTGAGTGCGATGGCGACATCGGGCTGGCCAAAGACGCGGGCAGTTACAGGCAGTGACAGCCACTCATCGTAGGCGGAACGTTGTTCGGCGTTCATCTCAGCCCAAGGTTTGATGGACCTGTCCGTAATGAAATGCCCCGGCGCGCCAGGCGAGAAATCCTTGTAGTAGTACGGGTGAGTCTGGGCGGAAGCTTTTCCGAAGAGGCCGTGGCGCATCATTACGGAAGCCGTCAGATCGGTGAACATGTGCTTGGCCGCGCCCAGCGCGGTGTCGGCGTCCTGGCGAGCTTGCTCCTCATAACTCGGTGAAACCTTGTCGAACATCAACCCCTTGGCTGTGTCGGCCATGAGTCCGACGAACTTCCCCGACGGCATCGGGATCAGCCCGACCACCTGTTCGGTCAACCTCTTGAAAGAGTTCAGGCGGACGTCGTCCGCTTTCGCCTTTGCGATCGAGGAAATGTTGGCGGCATCGATGATCAACCAGGTCGTCATACCGAGACTCCCCACCGCTGCGGTGAACTCCGCCCCTCCGCTACGCGCCATGCGCTCCTCCAGGATGTCCTGGCGCATGTTGTCTCGCTGCTGCTGTGTTGCCTCCGGGTGTGCCTCTTGCCATGTAATGAAGTCGCGTTCCACCTCTGTGGCGACCTTGGCCGCGAGTTCGTCCAGCATCCTGGCGGCGTACAGGCCATGCGCAGCGGCGACGGCCCGGAATGTTTCTTCGTCCTCGAAGGCCCATGTCATGGCCTTATGGATCTCATCCGCGTCGAACCTCGAACCATAGGGTTCCCAGCCGTGCAGTTCCTTGGCCGGATCAAGACCGCTTACGACACCCGGCACCTCCTTGCTGAAGATTTGCGCGGAGCGGTGCACGTCGCCGATGTACTGGCTCAGGACGGTGCCGAGGTGGGGGCGGGTGGAGGGGAGGTTGGCCTGGACCTTGGGGTCGCTCCAGAAGCGGACCGCCCAGGAGGCGATCAGGGCGGACTTGTAGCCGCGTGACCCGCCCGGTGGCAGGTCGTGGTCGCGGAATTCTGTGGTGGCGGCCTGGATGGCCCAGCCGAGGTCGGCGTCGGCGTCGCCCAGCCAGGGGTGGGTGCGCATCAGGTAGGCGAGGGGTTTGCGGGCGGGGTCGGTGAAGAAGTCCTGGGCCACGGCGGGGTGGTGGGCCAGGGCGATCAGGGCGGCGCCCATGGGGCTGAGGTCGCCGGGGGAGACGTCTCTGGGGCCGGGGAGCGTCCAGGGGTCTCGGGGGAGGGACAGGTCGGGGGGATGGGCGAGGTCCAGGTCGTGCAGCTTGCGGACCAGGGTGAGCAGGAAGGTGTGGTCGAAGTCGCCGTCCTGGAGGAGTCTCTTGACGGCGAACGCGTCCTGGGGGTGGCCGATGTCCTCGATCAGGCGGTCGGCGTAGTCGGCGGCCAGGCGCATCCGGCCGACTCCGTGGGAGGCGGTGCCGAGCAGGGTGCTGAGCATGGTGAGGAACCGGTCCTGGATGGCCGTGTCGTAGAGGAGGGGGCGGTCGCCGGGTGGGAGGTCGTAGAGGTATGCGCGGGCGATGAGCGATTTGAGTTCACGCGGCGGCATCAGGGTGAGAAAGGCCACGGCGAAGAACGGGTCGTTCTTGTGACGTTCGAGTTCGGCTACGGATTCTGCGTCGAGTGAATGGGACGCGATTTGCGCACGGAGTCGGGCGGCCAGTGCGGTGGCCGCGGCCGCGCCTTCGGAGGGGGATTTCGACAGCCATGGGGATTCGTCGGCCCAGAGGACGCCGTCTTCGCCGGGGCGCCGGTCCGGGGTGGCGAGGATGAGGTCGAGACGGCCCTGGAGTGTGGGGATCTGGTCGCGCAGCTGGCGGCCGATGGTCGACAGCTGGGCCGGCCCCCACAGGGCTACGCCGAGGGTGGTGAGGGCTCGTTCGACTTGGAGGCCGATGTCGGGAAGCGTGCTGCTTGCTCGTTTCATGCCGTTGATGAGCTGGGTCATCAGGGCGGGGTCGATGCCCACGGGAGGGGTCATGAGGCGGGCTCGGACGGGTGCAGCGTGTCGAGCAGCCTCAGGGCCCGGGTGAACAGGTCCTTGAAGCCGTGGTCCCAGGTGCGCAGGTCGGCGGCGAGGCTGTCGCCGGCGGGGCCCTTGAGTGCGCCGCCGTCCACCAGGCGGATCAGTGCGGTCAGGTCGTTGGCGTGTTCGTCGCGCAGTCGTTCGATGTGACGCCGGGCGGCGGTTATTTCGTGCTGCGTCGCCATCATCACCCGATTTCGTTGCGCTTGGGGGGCGGGGGAGGGGTGGTCGATGGAATATTAGCCCGCTGCGTCGGCGCCGGTGAAATGGAAAAGGAGTCCTCGCGTGATTCGGCTCTGGGCTGATGAATTAGGCGAAGGTTTGTGATGATAAAGAGGCTAAATGTGTTATTTCGTTGCATTTGGTGAATGGGAGGGAGGGGAAAGCCTTGGGGTGGTGTCAGGTGAGGGGAGATGAGCGCTGGGGGCGAGGCTGGGTGCGGGGGTGAGGGTGGCTGGCGGTGGCGGCGGGTGGGGTGTCGGGTGAGGTGCTACGTGCGCTGGCGTGGGTGGCCAAAGGGCTCGGGTGGGTGGGCAAAGCGCCGGGGGTGGGTGGCGGGTGGGGGCCGAAAGACTGGACTGGGGGCGCGTGGAAGGGCTGGTGGCGAGGCTGGGTGGGGGGTGAGGGGCGTTCTTCGGGGAGGAGGGGCCCGCCGGGGTGCTGCTGGTGGGGCTGGGGAGATGGAGGTGCCGGGGAGGCGGGTCCTTCAGGGGAACGGACGCATATGGGGTCCGCCAGGACGGGACGACCTAGCGATCATTCTCCGGAAGCGCGCTCCGAGCAGCGGTGACGAGGTCGGCGACGACGTCGGCCGTCAGCCCTATCCCGAACGTCCGGAACTTGATCAACGGGATGCCGAGCGCCAGCCCCACCAGAGGCGAATCTGTCCGGTCGAGGTCGGGCAGCCCCGGGGCCTGCCGGAGCCGTTCCCTCAGCACCCGGCCGCCCACCGGGTGCGCCAGCCACTCGCCCAGCGTGGACATCTCGCTCAGCTCGCCCACATATCCGTCGCCGGGCGTGCTCAGCTCCGCGCGCAGCCGGATGTCCCGTGACGACGCGCCCACCTCGACGGTGAACGGCCCGGGGTCGATCCGCCAGCCGCCGCGCGTCACCGACCACCGCGCCAGGTCGCGCGGCCCGAGGGCGAGCCGTACGCGTTCGCTCGCCCCGGGGGCCAGGCCGACCTTGGCGAAGGCGCGCAGCCCGTGCCGGGGCCGCGAGGGGTGTTCGGCCTCGAAGGCGACGTAGAGCTGGGTCACCTCCTGGCCGTGGCGGTCGCCGGTGTTGGTGACGGTGAAGGCGACGTCCCAGGTGTGGGGGCCGGTCTCGCGCACGTCCAGGTCGGAGTACGCGAACCGGGTGTAGGTCAGCCCGTGGCCGAAGGGGTAGGCGACCTCGGTGCCCAGCGTGTCGTGGTGCCGGTAGCCGACGTAGCGGCCCTCGCCGTACACGACGTGGCCGTCGGAGCCGGGGAAGTGCAGGTGGGACGGTACGTCGGCGAGGCGCAGCGGGATCGTCTCGGTGAGCCGTCCGGACGGGCTGTGCGTGCCGAGCAGCAGGTCGGCCAGCGCCGCGCCGCCCGCCTGGCCGAGCAGCCAGCCCTCCAGGACGGCCGAGGCGAGGTGCCGCCACCCGGCCACCGACACGACCCCGCCGTTGGACAGCACGACGACCACCCGCGGGCACACCTCGGCCACCCGCCGCAGCAGCTCGACCTGGACGCCGGGCAGGTCGATCGAGGTGCGGTCGAAGCCCTCGGACTCGGCGGCCTCGGGCAGGCCGAGGAAGACCACCGCCACCTCGGCCGCCGCCGCGCGCTCCACCGCCTCCCGCGCCAGATCGTCGTCGGCCTCGCCGTCGAGCCGGTAGCCGGGGGCGAACGTCAGCCCCTCGACGGCCTGGCCGAGCGCGTCGAGCGCGGTGTCCAGGCGGGTGGGCACCACGTGCGAGCTGCCGTGCCCCTGGTAGCGCGGGGTGCGGGCGAGCTCGCCCAGCACGGCCACGCGCAGGCCGGGGGCCAGCGGCAGCACGCCGTCGTTCTTCAGCAGCACGGCGGAGGCGCGGGCGGCCTCGCGGGCCAGCTCGTGGTGCTCGTCGACGTCCCAGCCGTCGTGCCGCTCGCGGCCGGCGACGCGTTCGGCGAGCCCGGCGACGCGGCCCGCCGCCAGGTCGAGCACGGACTCGGGCAGGCGGCCCGAGCGCACCGCGTCCTCGATCAGGCCGTCGGTGCCGGTGGGCGGCATCTCCAGGTCCAGGCCCGCTTCGAGGGCCGCCACCCGGTCGTTGACCGCGCCCCAGTCCGACATCACCAGGCCGTCGAAGCCCCATTCGTCGCGCAGCAGGGTGGTCAGCAGCCAGCGGTGCTGGGAGGCGTACACGCCGTTGACGCGGTTGTAGGAGCACATGATCGCGTACGGGCGGGCCTCCCGGACGATGTGCTCGAAGGCGGGCAGGTAGATCTCGCGCAGCGTGCGCTCGTCGACGTCCGCGCTGATCCGCATGCGGTCGGTCTCCTGGTTGTTGACCGCGAAGTGCTTGACGCAGGCCCCGACGCCGCGCGACTGGACGCCGGTGACCAGCGCCGCCCCCATCACCCCGGTCAGGTACGGGTCCTCGGAGAAGTACTCGAAGTTGCGCCCGCACAGCGGCGACCGCTTGATGTTCACCCCAGGGCCCAGCACGACGTCCACCCCCAGCGCGGCGGCCTCCTTGGCCAGCGCCGCGCCCACCCGGCGGGCCAGCGCCGGGTCCCACGAGGAGCCGAGGGCCACGGCGGGCGGGAAGCACGTGGCGGGCTCGCTGCGGGTCAGCCCGAGCGCGTCGCCGGCGTCCGCGCGCTGGCGGCGGATGCCGTGCGGCCCGTCGGACAGCGTGATCGCGGGCACCGCGTCGCGGACGGCCGTGGTGTGCCAGGTGTCGCTCCCGGACGTGAGCGACGCCTTCTCTGCCGTGGTGAGGTCGGGGGGAAGAGCCATGGAACACCTCGTTATCTGGGCTGCAGTCCTAGTTGCTTGAGGAAGGTGATGACGGCGGCCCGCATGTCCACCTGGTCCGGGTCGAGCAGCCATTGCGTCTGCAGGCCGTCGACGAGCGCGATGAGCTGCTGGGCGACGGCGTCGGGATCGTGGTCGAGCGGCGGCGTGGCGCGTTCGAACAGGGCGCCGAGCAGCCACGCGGCCTGCCGGCGCAGCCTGCGGTAGCGCTGGACGAAGTAGTCGTGGGCGGGATGGCCGGGATCGGCGGCCTCGCCGGAGATCTTCACGTACAGCCCGACCAGGCCGGGCGTGCCCATGTTCCTGGCGACCTGCTCGACCGCGCGGTCGAGCAGCTCCTGCGGCGAGAGCCCGTCGTCGGGGCCGCCCATCAGCTCGCCGTCCACCTCGTCGCGGCGGCTGAGCACCTGGATGAGCAGGCTCTCCTTGCCGGGGAAGTGGTGCAGCAGCCCCGCGTGGGTCATGCCCGCGTGCGCGGCGATGTCGCGCAGCGACACCGCGTGGAAACCCGAGCGGGAGAACAGCTCTGTGGCGGAGTCGAGGATGCGGGCGCGCGTGCGCTCGCCCTTGCGCCCTCGGCGTGGCGTCGGTTCGGTCACCGGCCGGCCCTTTCTGGCGGTCTGGGGGGCACGCGGGCTGCGCAAACGTGCCGGGGTACGGCGAGATCGGCCGTCCACCGGCTCGCCCAAGAATCTACCACGTGGTTAGTTTCGCGGCCCACGCCCGCGGCGGACCGCAGCGGACCCTAGAGCCAGTCGCGGCGTTTGAAGACCATGTAGAGCACCATGCACACCGCCCCCATCAGCAGGATCGCGAACGGGTAGCCGAACACCCAGTGGGTCTCGGGCATGAAGTCGAAGTTCATCCCGTAGATGGTGCCGACCAGCGTCGGGGCGAACAGGATGGCCGCCCACGCCGAGATCTTCTTGACCTCTTCGCCCTGCTGGATGCTGGCCTCGGTCATGCGGGCCATCTCCGCGTTCTGGGCCTGGGTCACCAGCGTCGAGTTGACCACCAGGATGTTCTGCAACATCTGGCGGAAGGCCGAGATGCGCTCGGTCACCGTGATCGCGTGGTCGGCGACGTCGCGCAGGTAGCTCTGCAGCTCGTCGTTGACGCCGTACTTGGCGGCGCCGGCGATGAAGCCGTGGATCATGCCCACCAGCGGCGCGGTGGCCCGCTGGAACTCGATCACCTCGCCGGACAGCTCGTAGACGCGCCGCGACACCGAGGGGTCGCCGCTGAAGACCTCGACCTCGATCTCCTCGATGTCCTTCTGCAGTCCGGCCACCACCGGCGCGTAGCCGTCGACCACGGCGTCGAGGATCGCGTACAGGACGGCCTGCGGGCCCTGGCGCAGCAGGTCGGGGTCGGACTCCATGCGCTTGCGCACCCCCTGCAGGTCGGGGGCCTCGGCGTGGCGCACGGTGATCACGAAGTTGGGGCCGACGAAGACGTGCAGCTCGCCGAAGGCCACCTCCTCCACGTCGTCGAGGTAGCGGGCGGCGCGCAGCACCACGAACAGCGTGTCGCCGTAGCGGTCGGCCTTGGCCCGCTGGGAGCCGACGATCGCGTCCTCCAGCGCCAGCTCGTGCAGCTCGAACTCCTCGGCGAGCTTGACCAGCTCCCACTCCTTCGGACGGTAGAGGCCGATCCAGGCCATGCTGTCCGGCATCTGCTTGAGGCGTTCGAAGGCGTCGGCGAGCGAGCCGGGGTTGTCGACCCGCTCGCCGTTCTGGTAGACGGCGTTGTCGATCACGGTGGGCCGGTAGGGGTGCTCCTCGGTGGCGCGCGGGTCCATCGAGTGCTCCGGCGCCTCCTCGCGGTGGTCACCGCTGCGCCTGAACCCCTTCACCCTGGCCATGCACCCTCCGATCCGGTTGCCGTGTCGACTACTGCGAGGACACCAGGCTGTCGAGCTCCTGGGTCGCCCGGTCCCTGATGGTCTTGCGCCACATCGGCGTCCAGCCGAACAGCAGCCCCTGCGGCCTGCCGAGAGCCATTCTGGACCAGCGCCTGAAGTCGAACTCGTCGTGGTGGCGGACGATGAGGTCGTCCTCGAACCTGAACAGCGCGTCGATCTCGTTGACGACCGTGCGGCCGGTGGAGGAGAAGGTGTAGCTGGCCGTCCAGTGGGCTGAGCCGCTGAACTCGTCGGCCTGGACGTCGCGGTAGCCGGATCTCAGTCCGTCGCGCACGCCGAGCTGCAACCGCCACATCGCCATCACCCGGTCGCGGCCCTCGACCTCCTGGAAGATGGGGTCGCCGAAACTGATCTCGGGGTGGTAGCAGCGCTCCATGGCCGCGAAGTCCGCGCGGCCCAGAGCGTCGTAGAAGGCGCTGATGAGCGCCACGTGCCGATCGTTCACCTTGCTATCGAATCATGGCCGCACCATTGTCCCAGCACACCGCCCGCAGCCACTGCTCGCCGAGGTCCAGGCGGGCGAGTGCGTCGAGCTGGTGCGCGTAGGGGTACGGGATCGTCGGGAAATCGCTGCCGAGCACCACCTTCCCCGAAAGCCCGAGATCACGCAGAACCGGGCGCAATCGGCTGGGAAACGGCATGCCGCGCTCGGAGAAGTCGGTGAAGGCCATGGTGGTGTCCAGGGCGACCCGCTCATGGCGGACGGCCAGCTCGAAGAACGGCTCGTACTCGGGCATGCCCAGATGCGCGATCACCGCCCGCAGCCGCGGATGGGCGGCCAGCACCGCGCCGATCGGCCCCGGCCCCACGTGGCCGCCGGGCACGGGCACCGAGCTGGCGTGCACGACCACGGGCACGCCCGACTCCGCCAGCAGCCCCCAGACCTCGTCCAGCTCGGGCGCGGCCGGGTCGAAGCCGCCGACCTGGAGGTGCACCTTGAAGATCTGGACGCCGTCCGCCAGCGCCGCGCGCACGTAGTCCGCGACGCCGGGCTCGGGGTAGAACGTCGCCGACGGCAGGCAGTCGGGGTTGCGGCGGGCGAAGTCGAGCGTCCAGGCGTTGAGGTCGCGGGCCATGTCCGGCCGGTGCGCGTACGCCAGGGCGGGGAAGCGCCGTACGCCCATCTCGCGCAGCCTCGTCAGCCGTTCTTCGACCGGGCGTTCGTACTCGATCTTCCAGCCGGCGCCCATCAAGGGGCCGCCGTGGTTGAAGTGATGCCAGACCCGGCGTTCCATTCGCTCGGGCAGGAAGTGCACATGCAGGTCGATCAGGCCCGGCAGCCCGAGGTCGCGCCACCACGCCGGAACGTCCGCGTCAGAATGTAGTTCTGCGGCCACAGCCGGGACTTTACCCGGCTAGTGTTTCTCCTCGATGGACATGCTCTGGGCCCACCTGATCAAGGTTCAGCCTGACCCCGACCCCTGGGTCGTGCTGGTCTCGGCTCTGGCCGCGCTCGCGGTCGTCGCGTTCCGCACCCCCTGGCAGGTGTCCAGGGGCCTGATCACGATCGCCCACGAGGGCGGCCACGCGGTCATGGCGCTGCTCACCCGGCGCAAGCTGGAAGGCATCCGGCTCCACTCCGACACCTCCGGCGTCACGCTGACCAGGGGCCGCCCCAACGGCCCCGGCATGGTGCTGACCGCGCTCGCCGGCTACCTGGCCCCCTCGCTGCTGGGGCTGGCCGCCGCCTGGCTCACCGAGCAGGGCCGCATCACGCTGCTGATCTGGAGCGTGCTGCTCTTCCTGGTGTGCATGCTGCTGCTGATCCGCAACCTCTACGGCGCGCTGATCCTGCTGGTCACCGGCGGCGCGGTGTTCGCCTTGTCCATGTACGCCCCCGCCCAGGTCCAGCAGATCGTGGCCATGGTCGCGACGTGGTTCCTGCTGTTCGGCGGCGTCCGGCCGATCGTCGAGCTGCAGCGCAAGCGGCGCAGGCGGCAGGCCAGAGACTCCGACGCCGACCAGCTCGCCCGGCTGACGTTCCTGCCCGGCGGCTTCTACGTCTTCTTCTTCCTGGTCGTGGCCGCCGTGTCGGTGGTGTTCGGCGCGTACCTGATGAACCCGTTGACTCCCTGAAAGCCGAAATTTCACATTAAACTCACCGGCAACAGGGGGGAGTGCCGTGTTGCCAGCCGAGGACGCGCCCGGCTACCGGGTGCTCGATCAGGCGGGCCAGGGCGGTTTCGCCGTCGTCTACCGCGCCTATCAGGAGCGCCTCGACCGGATCGTGGCGCTGAAAGTCCTGTCGGTCGACCGGGTCGACCAGCGCACCATGCGCCACTTCCAGCGCGAGCTCCGGCTCACCGGCCGCCTGACCGGCCATCCCAACGTCGTGACCGTCTTCGACACCGGCGTGACCCGCTCGGGCAAGCCGTACATCGCGATGGACTTCTTCGAGAACGGCTCGCTGCGCGACAAGGTCCGCAAGGAGGGACCGCTCGCGGTGCCCGACGTGCTGCGCGCGGGCGTCAAGCTGGCCGGCGCGCTGGCCGCCGTGCACGAGGCCGGGGTGCTGCACGGCGACATCAAGCCGCAGAACATCCTCATCTCCCGCTACGGCGAGCCCGCCATCGCCGACTTCGGCGTGGCCAGGGTGGTGGACAACGCGGAGATCTCGGCCACCTCCCAGGCGTTCACCCCGCTGCACGCCGCCCCGGAGGTGCTCACCGGGCAGCCGCACTCGGTCTCCGGCGACATCTACTCCCTGGGCTCGACGCTCTACCACCTGCTGGCCGGGCAGCCCGCCTTCCACAACCCGGCCGACCCGTCGATCGCGCCGCTGATGTACCGGGTGCTGAGCCTCGACCCGCCGCCGATCAACCGGCCGGACGTGCCGCCGGCGGTGTTCGGGACGATCCTGCACGCGATGTCCAAGCAGCCCGAGCTGCGGCCCGGGTCGGCCAGGGAACTGGCGCGGCGGCTGCAGGAGGTGCAGGCCGAGCTGGGGTTGTCGGTGACCGATCTGGTGGGCCAGGATCCGGGGCCGGGGCCGGCGACGTCCACCGTCCCGCGCCGCCCGCGCGGCGGCCCGCAGCCTCCGCCGCACCCCGGCGACTCCTCACTCCCCGCCACCGGCAGCCGGCTCCCCCACCCCCAAGCCCCCGCCCCGCATCAGCCGGGCCTGGCGGGGAACGCGGGCGTGGCGAGGCGGGACGCCCCCACGGCGGGGGACATGGGCGGGGCTCGGCGGGAGGCCGTCACGACGCCGCCCGCCGGGGGCGGGAGCCTCGGGAGGCGCCTGCTGATCGGGGGCTCGGTCGCGGCCGTGGCGATCGGCGGCACCGGCCTGGCCGTCTACCTGTCGCTGCGCCCGCCCGCCGGTCCTGGCCCCGCCGAGCGCCGCCCCGAGGCCGCCACCCCCGCGGCGACCGCCGCCGCCACCCCGCCGCCGATCAGCAAGCGGGACGTCGCCGCGCTCGCCCCCCGCAGGCTCAAGGTCACCGCCGACCGCGGCGCCCTGGTGGAGCTGAGCTGGGCGCTCCCGGCCGACGCCCGCCGCTACCCGGTCGTCCTGCAACGCTCGCGGGCGGGCGGAGGCGAGGTGACCGTCGTCGCCCTCGGCACGGGCGCCACCAGCGGCCGCGTCGCCGGGCTCGACCCGGACACCGGCTACTGCTTCCTGGTGGGCGTGCCGCTGCGCATCTCGGCGGCCACCACGGTCGCCTGGTCGAAGCCGGCCTGCGTCAGAGGGGCGCGCTCAGCCCAGTAGCTTGCGCGCCGCCTGCTCGATCTCCTCCTCCGACAGCAGCACGTGGTTGGCCGCGTCGCCCAGCGGGATGAAGCTGTCGGCCGAGGTCACCCGGGCCACCTGCCCCGTGAACCCGGCGTCGATCAGCTCGGCCGTCACGCCCTCGGACACGCCGCCGGAGTGGCGGGTCTCGTCGGCGATCAGCACCTTGCCGGTCAGCTCGGCCGCCCGCAGCAGGTCGTCCACCGGCAGGGGGGCCAGCCAGCGCAGGTCGA
This sequence comes from Nonomuraea sp. NPDC003560, assembly GCF_042878785.1. Taxonomy (NCBI): domain Bacteria; kingdom Bacillati; phylum Actinomycetota; class Actinomycetes; order Streptosporangiales; family Streptosporangiaceae; genus Nonomuraea; species Nonomuraea sp. NPDC003560. The sequence goes on from NZ_JBIAOF010000001.1 coordinate 723,614, forward strand.
GGACGCGGCAGCCGTAGCCCTCCTGGGTGAGCCGGACCGCGGCGCGCAGGCTCATCCGCAGCCCGTTGCCGAACGTCACGATCGTCAGGTCACGGCCCTCGCCGTACGAGCGGGCCCGGCCGACGGGCACGTGCGTCTCGCGCCAGCGCCCCGGCGGCGTGTACGGCGCCAGCCAGCCGCCGTCGCCCTCCTCGAACAGGTCACGCGTGTGGTAGAGCGCGATCGGCTCCAGGAACACGCAGACCGACCCGGCCGTACGGGCGGCGGCCAGGCAGGTGCGCAACATGGCGGCGGCGTCGTCGGGACGCGCGGGCGAGGCGAGGACCAGGCCCGGGATGTCGCGCAGCGCGGCCACCGCGTTGTCGTTGTGGAAGTGGCCGCCGAAGCCCTTCTGGTAGGCGTAGCCGGCGACGCGGACGACCATGCCGTTGGTGTAGGCGCCGCGCGAGAAGAACGACAGGGTGGCGCCCTCGCCGCGGATCTGGTCGAGCGCGTTGTGCAGGTAGGCCAGGTATTGGATCTCCGGCACCGGCAGCTGGTTGGACACCGCCGAGCCGAGCGCGAGGCCGAGGATGGCCTGCTCGTCGAGGAGCGTGTCGAACACCCGCGAGCCGCCGAACCGCTTCTGCAGCCCCCGGGTGACGCCGTAGACGCCGCCCTTCCTGGCGACGTCCTCGCCGAAGACCGTCATCTCGGGGTAGACCACCAGCGCGTCGGCGAGCGTGCGGTTGATGGTCTGCGACAACGTCAGCGGCTTCTCCGTCTCGGGCAGCGTGCCGGCGAACGCCTTCTCCCTGACCGGGCCCTCGGCTGCGGTCGGGCTGATGTTGGCGATCAGGTCGGGACGGCGCGGCGCGATCGGCTCCATGACCTCCGCGGCCGAGCCGAGCCGCGGGGCGCGGGTGGTCTCCAGGGCGATGCGCAGGATGTGCTCGCGCGCCGACTCGTACGTCTTGAGCAGGTCCTCCGGCGTCTCCAGGCCGGCCTCCACCAGCAGCCGCGCGGTGCGGACGAGCGGGTCGCGCTCCATGTCGGCCCGCAGCTCCCGCTGTGTGCGGTAGGCCGACTCGACGTCGGACCCGGCGTGCCCCATCAGCCGCACGGTGGACAGGTGCAGGAACGCGGGTGAGCGGTTGGCGCGGACGTGCTGGACGGCGAGCGTGGCGGCGTCGTAGGCGTCGGCCAGGTCGCAGCCGTCGGCGGCGAAGTAGGCGATGCCCGGCCGCCGCGCCGCCGCCTCCACCCAGCCCTTGGGAGTGCGGACGCTGATGCCGATGCCGTTGTCCTCGCACACGAACAGGATGGGCAGCGGCTGCCCCTGGAAGGTGGCGTAGGAGGCGGTGTTGAGCCCGGTCAGGGCGCTGGCGTGGTTGATCGAGGCGTCGCCGAAGCTGCACACGGCGATGGCGTCGGGCGGCCAGGCCGACCGGTCGCCGAGCGCGGCGGCCCGTTCGATGGCGAAGGCCACGCCCACGGCGCGCGGCAGATGGCTGGCGATCGTCGAGGTCTGCGGGATGACGGCCAGGTGGGGGTGGCCGAAGACCTTGTGCCGGCCGCCCGCGATCGGCTCGTCGGCCGCCGCGGTGAGGCCCATCAGCACGTCGCGAAGGCCCTGCTCGGGCAGCCGGCCGGCCTGCTCGGACCTGGTCAGGTAGAAGGCGCCGGACCGGTAGTGGAGCAGCGCCGGGTCGCTCGCCCTGGCCGCGGCGGCGACCGCCGCGTTGCCCTCGTGGCCGGCCGACCCGATCGTGTAGAAGCCCTCGTTCTGCTCGCGGAGCCAGCGGGCGGCGATGTCGAGCAGGCGGCTGTCGAGCTGGCGCTGGAACAGGGTCCGGCACCGGTCGCCGGTGAGCGACGTGCCCTCGCGCACCGGGCCGCCGGGATCTCGGGCGGGGCCTGACTTCAGCGCCTCAACGGATTGGATGAAATGTGTCTCAACAGTGTCGCGCGCCACACCCTGATTATGTCCGTCATCGCCGCCGCCGTCTGCCGGAGTGCATGACAGATTGTGGTCCGGTCCGTTTAACCCTGATCCAGGACCGTTTGCGGAGATCTACGGCGTTTCGGGGGTTTTCGTACCGCGTGAATCGCCGTCGGTCAGTTAGTGATTGTTAACGCTGGCCTCGATCGCGGCGCGGGCCATCGTGTGCAGCAGGGGGCGCATGTCGTGCGGGGGCAGCTCGCCGGCGCTGTGGGGCGTCGAGTTGAGCAGGCCGAAGACCGCGTGCGTGGCCGCGCGCAGCCGGGCCGGCGGGCACGCCGGGTGCAGCTCGGCCAGCACGGTCACCCACTCCTCGACGTAGAGGCGCTGCAGCCGCCTGATCCTGCGCCGCTCCGGCTCGGGCACGTTGCCCAGCTCGCGGTCGTGCACGGTGATCAGCGCCGGCTGGTCGAGCGCGAACGTGATCTGCACGTTGAGCAGCGCGTCGAGCGTCTCGGCCGGGCCGTCCGAGGAGGTCGCCACCGCCACCGCCGACTCCCGCAGCCGCGAGCTGACGTCGAGCAGCATCTCGGCGAGCAGCGCCTCCTTGCCGCTGAAGTGCCGGTAGAGCGCGGGACCCGAGACGCCGACCGCGCCCCCGATGTCCTCGATGGAGACCCCGTGGAAACCGCGGGCGGCGAACAGCCGGGCGGCCGCGGCGAGGATCTCCATGCGCCTTCTGCCGCGCTCGCGGGTAGGTGGGGAGGCAGTGGTCACGTCTCACATGCTAGACGATTACGTTAATGATGACTAACATCTCGGCCATGACGAGAGGGGACTCATGAGCGACTGGCCGGTGCTGAAGTCGGCCGTGGAGCCCGGGAGCGAGGCGTACAAACGCAACGCCGAGCTCAACGAGCGGCTGGCCGCCGAGCTGCTCGAACGGCTGGCCGCGGCGGCGCTCGGCGGTCCCGAGCGGTCGCGGCAGCGCCACGTCGAGCGGGGCAAGCTGCTGCCGCGCGACCGCGTCGACGGGCTGCTCGACCCGGGTTCCCGCTTCCTGGAGCTGTCGCCGCTGGCGGCCGGCGGCCTCTACGACGACCAGGCGCCCGCCGCCGGGATCATCACCGGCGTCGGCAGGGTGGCCGGGCGCGAGTGCGTGGTCGTGGCCAACGACGCGACCGTCAAGGGCGGCACGTACTACCCGATGACCGTCAAGAAGCACCTGCGCGCGCAGGAGGTGGCCCTGCACAACCACCTGCCCTGCGTCTACCTGGTCGACTCCGGCGGCGCGTTCCTGCCCAGGCAGGACGAGGTCTTCCCCGACCGGGAGCACTTCGGGCGCATCTTCTACAACCAGGCCACCATGTCGGCCCGCGGCATCCCGCAGATCGCCGCCGTGCTCGGCTCGTGCACCGCCGGCGGCGCGTACGTGCCGGCCATGAGCGACGAGGCGGTCATCGTCCGCGGCCAGGGCACGATCTTCCTGGGCGGTCCGCCCCTGGTGAAGGCGGCCACCGGCGAGGAGGTCACGGCCGAGGAGCTGGGTGGCGGCGACCTGCACTCCCGGGTCAGCGGCGTCACCGACCACCTGGCCGAGGACGACGCCCACGCCCTGGCCATCGTCCGCGACATCGTCTCGACGCTGGCCCCCCGGGCCCCCCGTCCCTGGGACACGGTCGCGCCCGAGGAGCCGCGGCACGACCCGCGCGACCTCTACGGTCTCGTCCCGGCCGACACCCGCCAGCCCTACGACGTGCGCGAGGTCATCGCCCGCCTGGTGGACGGCTCGCGCTTCCTGGAGTTCAAGGCCGAGTACGGCTCCACCCTCGTCACCGGCTTCGCCCACCTGCACGGCCACCCGGTGGGCATCGTGGCCAACAACGGCATCCTGTTCAGCGAGTCGGCGATGAAGGGCGCGCACTTCATCGAGCTGTGCGACCAGCGCCGCATCCCGCTGGTGTTCCTGCAGAACATCAGCGGGTTCATGGTCGGCAAGGCGTACGAGGCGGGCGGCATCGCCAAGCACGGCGCCAAGATGGTCACGGCCGTGTCGTGCGCGCGGGTGCCCAAGTTCACGGTGGTGATCGGCGGCTCGTTCGGGGCGGGCAACTACGCCATGGCCGGACGGGCGTACTCGCCCAGGTTCCTGTGGATGTGGCCCAACGCCCGCATCTCCGTCATGGGCGGCGAGCAGGCGGCGAACGTGCTGACCACGGTCGGCAACGCCGACCCCGACGCCATCCGCGCCCAGTACGAGCACCAGGGCAACCCCTACTACTCCACCGCCCGGCTCTGGGACGACGGCGTGATCGACCCCCTCGACACGCGCACCGTCCTCGGCCTGGCCCTGTCCGCGGCGGCCAACGCGCCGCTCGAACCCGCCGGCTACGGCGTCTTCCGGATGTGATCATGTTCTTCGACCGTGTTCTCATCGCCAACCGGGGCGAGATCGCCGTCCGGGTCGTCCGGACGCTGCGCGCGCTCGGCATCGAGTCGGTGGCGGTGTTCACGCCGCCGGACGCGGGCGCCAGGCACGCCCGCGAAGCAGACATCGCCCTCGAAGTCTCGAAATATCTGGACATCGAGGCGATTGTTGAGGCGGCGCTCGCCTCCGGCGCGCAGGCCGTGCATCCCGGCTACGGCTTCCTGGCCGAGAACGCCGCGTTCGCGCGGCGCTGCGCCGAGGCCGGGCTCGTCTTCGTCGGCCCGTCGCCCGAGGCCATCGACGCCATGGGCGACAAGATCCGCGCCAAGGCCACCGTGTCGGCGGCCGGGGTGCCGGTCGTCCCCGGCGGGGCCGAGCCGGGCGACGACCTGGCGCAGTGGGCCGACTTCCCGGCGCTGATCAAGCCGTCCGCGGGCGGCGGCGGCAAGGGCATGGTGCTGGTGCGCTCGGCCGCCGAGCTGCCCGACGCGCTGGAGTCGGCCCGCCGTACGGCGCGGGCGGCGTTCGGCGACGGCACCCTGCTCATCGAGCGCTACGTCGAGAACCCCCGGCACATCGAGATCCAGGTCATGGCCGACGCCCACGGCAACGTCGTGCACCTGGGCGAGCGCGAGTGCAGCCTGCAGCGCCGGCACCAGAAGATCATCGAGGAGGCGCCGTCGCCCTTCGTGACCCCCGGCATGCGCGCCGACATGGGCGCCGCGGCCGTCGAGGCCGCCCGCTCGGTCGGGTACGTCGGCGCGGGCACGGTCGAGTTCATCGTCGACGGCACCACCGGCTCCTACCACTTCATGGAGATGAACACCCGGCTCCAGGTCGAGCACCCGGTCACCGAGCTGGTCACCGGCCTGGACCTGGTGGAGCTGCAACTGCGCGTCGCGGCCGGCGAGCCGCTGCCGTTCGGCCAGGAGCAGGTGCGGCTCGACGGCCACGCGGTCGAGGCGCGCGTCTACGCCGAGGACCCGGCGCGCGGCTTCCTGCCCAGCGGCGGGCGCGTGCTGGCCCTGCGCGAGCCCGGCGACGACGGGCCGGGCCGGGTGCGGGTCGACTCCGGCCTGGTCGAGGGCGGGGTGGTCGGCAGCGACTACGACCCCATGCTGTCCAAGGTGATCGCCTGGGCGCCGGACCGAGAGGCGGCGCTCAGAGCGCTCGACCGGGCGCTGGCCCGCACCGCCGTGCTGGGCGTGGTCACCAACGTGCCGTTCCTGCGCGGGCTCGCCCGCCACCCCGCGGTCGTGGCGGGCGAGCTCGACACCGGCCTGGTCGAACGGGTGCTGCCCGGGCTGCTGCCGGAGTCCGGCGTGCCGCGCGAGGTGGCCGCGGCGGCGGCGCTGATCTTCCACACGCTGCCGCAGGGCCCGGACCCCTGGCAGGTCACCGACGGCTGGCGGGTCGGCGCCCCCGCCTGGACGACCTGGCGGCTGGAGTCGCGCGACGGCGTGCACGCGGTGCCCGTCCGCGGCCTGCCCGGCCAGTCGGCCGAGGTGCTGCTCGACGGAGAGGCGGTGCCCGCCCGGATCACGACCGGCGGCGGCGCGGCGGCCGTCACGCTCGGCGGCCGGACCGCCCGCTACCTGACCGCCCGCCACGGCGACACGCTCTGGCTCGGCAAGGACGGCGAGTCGTGGGCGTTCACCCGCCACCTCATCGGCGACCCGGGCGACCGGCCCGGCGCCGCGGGGGCGGGCGACGGCGTGGTGCGCAGCCCCATGCCCGGCACCGTCCTGCTGGTCAAGGTGCAGCCCGGCGACCGGGTGAGCGAGGGGCAGCCGCTGGTCGTCGTCGAGGCCATGAAGATGGAGCACACGGTCACCGCCCCCTGCGACGGCGTGGTCGCCGAGCTGCCCGTCCAGCCGGGCAGGCCGGTCGACATGGACGCCGTGCTGGCCGTGGTCACCGGTGAGGAGGCGTGATGCCGTACCGCATGCGAGGGCTTCCCGAGCGGGTCACGGTCTACGAGGTGGGCCCGCGCGACGGCCTGCAGAACGAGTCGGCGATCGTGCCGGTCGAGGTGAAGGCCGAGTTCATCGACCGGCTGGCCGACGCCGGCCACCAGGTGATCGAGGCGACCAGCTTCGTGCATCCCAAGTGGGTGCCGCAGCTGGCCGACGCCGGTGAGCTGCTCGGCCGCCTCGACCGCCGGCCCGGCGTGCGCTACCCGGTGCTGGTGCCCAACGAGCGCGGGCTCGACCGCGCGCTGGAGCTGGGCGTCACCGAGATCGCCATCTTCGCCAGCGCCACCGAGACCTTCGCCGCCAAGAACCTCAACCGCACGCTGGAGAGCCAGTTCGACATGTTCGAGCCGGTCGTGGCCAGGGCGCTGGAGCACGGGCTGCGGGTGCGCGCGTACGTGTCGATGTGCTTCGGCGACCCCTGGGAGGGGCCCACGCCGGTCGGGCAGGTCGTCGCGGTCGGCGAGCGGCTGCTCGGGCTCGGCTGCTACGAGCTGTCGCTCGGCGACACGATCGGCGTCGGCACGCCGGGCCACGTCACCGAGCTGATCGGCGCGTTCGGCGGCCCCGAGCGGCTGGCCGTGCACTTCCACGACACCTACGGGCAGGCGCTCGGCAACACGCTCGCCGCCCTGCAGGCGGGCGTGACCACCGTCGACGCCTCCACCGGCGGCATCGGCGGCTGCCCGTACGCCGAGTCCGCCACCGGCAACCTGGCCACCGAAGACCTCGTGTGGATGTTGTCGGGGCTCGGCATCGAGACCGGGCTCGACCTGGACAAACTCGTGTCCACCAGCACCTGGCTGGCCGAGGGGCTGGGCCGGCCCAGCCCCTCGCGCGTCGTCCAGGCCCTCGCGAAAGGCTGATCATGCTGAACGACGAATACCAAGAGTTGCGCAAGACCGTCGAGGCGTTCGCCCGTGACGTGGTGGCCCCCGTGATCGGCGACTACTACGAGCGCGAGGAGTTCCCCTACGACATCGTGCGCAAGATGGCCGACATGGGGCTGTTCGGCCTGCCGTTCCCGGAGGAGTACGGCGGCATGGGCGGCGACTACTTCGCGCTGTGCCTGGCCCTTGAGGAGCTGGCCCGCGCCGACTCCAGCGTGGCGATCACCCTGGAGGCCGCCGTCTCGCTGGGCGCGATGCCGATCTACCGGTTCGGCACCGACGAGCAGCGCCAGGAGTGGCTGCCCCGGCTGGCCTCCGGCGAGATGCTGGGCGCGTTCGGGCTGACCGAGCCCGGCGGCGGCTCCGACGTGCCGGGCGGCATGCGGACGACCGCCGTGCTCGACGGCGGCGAATGGGTGATCAACGGGACGAAGGCGTTCATCACCAACTCCGGCACCGACATCACCGGCGTGATCGGCGTGGCCGCGCTCACCGGCGAGCGGGAGATCTCCACGATCCTGGTGCCGAGCGGCACGCCGGGGTTCACCGTCTCCAAGAAGTACTCCAAGGTCGGCTGGAACGCCTCCGACACCCGCGAGCTGTCCTTCTCCGACTGCCGGGTGCCCGCCGCCAACCTGCTCGGCGAGCGCGGACGCGGCTACGCGCAGTTCCTGCAGACCCTCGACGAGGGCCGCATCGCCATCGCCGCCCTCAGCGTGGGCCTGGCCCAGGGCTGCGTGGACGAATGCCTCAAGTACGTCAGGGACCGCAAGGCGTTCGGCCACCCGATCGGCCACTACCAGGCCATCCAGTTCAAGATCGCCGACATGGAGGTGCGCGCCCACACCGCCCGGCTGGCCTACTACCACGCGGCCGAGAAGATGCTGGCCGGGGTGCCGTTCAAGAAGGAGGCGGCGATCGCCAAGCTGGTGTCCTCGAACGCGGCCATGGACAACTCCCGCGACGCCACGCAGGTGTTCGGCGGGTACGGCTTCATGAACGAGTTCCCGGTCGGCCGCTTCTACCGCGACGCCAAGATCCTGGAGATCGGCGAGGGCACCAGCGAGGTGCAGCGCATGCTCATCGCTCGCCAGCTCGGCCTCGGCGACCTCTGACCGGAGGCCGTACCGGACGTCACGGCACACTCCCGTGGCACGATGGACGAAAGGGCACAGAGGTTCTAGTGTCGTACCTCATGACGGCGGACGATCTTCTCATCAGGAGGGCGGAGAAGGCGGACGCGGACGAGGTGTTCGCGTTGGCGCGCGAGTTCGGGCTGACCTTCAGGCCGGAGCGCGCGGCCTTCGACGCCGCGCTCCCGCAGCTCCTGCGCAACGAGGACGCCCTGTTGCTCACGGCCGTGGTGGGCGGGCGCGTCCACGGGTACCTGCTGGGGTTCGTGCACCTGACGCTGTTCGCCAACGGGCCGGTCGCCTGGGTCGAGGAGGCGATGGTCCAGCCGGGCTCGCGCCGGCAGGGCATCGGCCGCCGGCTGCTGGAGGAGTTCGAGGCGTGGGCGCGTACCCGTCAGGCCGGGTACGTGGCGATGGCCACCCGGCGGGCGCCGGAGTTCTACCACGCCCTGGGGTACGAGGCGTCGGCCACCTTCTTCCGCAAGGTTTTGCGCTGACAGACGACGGCCCGGAGTTTCGGTCCGTTTTGTCGGTGTTTGATGGCATCCTTGGGGCGTGAGCATTCACACCGTCAGCCCCCTGTTCGTCGGGCGCGCCCGCGAGCTGCACGCTCTGGGCGACGCCCTGGCCAGAGCGCGTGCGGGCGCGTCGTCCACCGTGCTCGTGGGCGGCGAGGCGGGGGTCGGCAAGACCCGCCTGATCAGCGAGTTCATCGACCGGGCGGGCGAGGCGCGGGTGCTCGTCGGCGGCTGCCTGGAGCTGGGCACCGAGGGCCTGCCGTTCGCGCCGTTCACGGCCGTGCTGCGCGGGCTCGTGCGCGAGCTGGGGCGCGACGGCGTGGCGGCGCTGGTGCCCGGCGGCACGACGCGCGGGCTGGCCCGGCTGCTGCCCGAGTTCGGCGAGCCGGACAAGGACGGCGCCGAGGCGCGGGCCCGGCTGTTCGAGCAGGTGCTCGGGCTGCTGGAGCGGCTGGCCGAGGAGCGTCCGGTGCTGCTGGTGGTCGAGGACGCCCACTGGGCCGACCGCTCCACCCGTGACCTGCTGTCGTTCCTGGTCCGCTACCAGCGCACGGCGGCCCGGCTGATGATCGTGGTCACCTACCGCACCGACGAGCTGCACCGCACCCATCCGCTCCGGCCGATGCTGGCCGAGCTGGGCCGCATCGAGTGGGTGAGCCGGATCGAGCTGCGCCGCCTCACCCGCAGGGAGGCCGTCGCGCAGGCGGCCAGCATCCTGCGGCGCGAGCCGTCGGCCGCCGCGATGGACCTCATCTACGCCCGCAGCGAGGGCAACCCGCTGTTCGTCGAGGCGCTGCTGAGCGAGGCCGACGGCGGCGACATGCTGCCCGAGTCCCTGCGCGACCTGCTGCTGGCCAGCGTCGAGCGGCTGCCCGACGAGACCCAGGAGCTGCTGCGCGTGGCCAGCGCGGGCGGCCAGCGCATCGAGCACGACCTGCTGAGCGCGGTGGCCGGGCTCGACGACACCGCCCTGTCGCGGGCGCTGCGCCCCGCCGTGGCGGGCAACGTGCTGGTGGTCGACGGCGAGGGCTACGGCTTCCGGCACGCGCTCATCCGCGAGGCGCTCCACGACGACCTGCTGCCCGGCGAGCACACCCGCCTGCACACCCGCTACGCGCAGGCACTCGAACGCGACCTGTCGATCCTGCCCGCCCCGCGCGGCGCGATCGAGCTGGCCCACCACTGGCACTCCGCCCACGACTCCACCTGGGCGCTGGTCAGCGCCTGGCGCGCGGCCGCCGCGGCCCGCAAGTCCACCGCCTACGACGAGCAGCTCAGGATGCTCTCGCGGGTGCTGGAGCTGTGGGACCAGGTGCCCGACGCCGCCGAGCGCATCGGCTGCGGCCGCCTCGACGTGCTCAGGCAGACCTCCACGGTCGCCCACCTCGCCGGCGAGTACGAGCGCAGCCTGGCCCTGGCCGGGGCCGCGCTCGCTGAGGTCGACCTCGACGCCGACCCGATCACCGCGGCCACCCTGCTGCGCCAGCGCGGCCTGACCCGCTACGACCTGGGCCGCGCCGGCTATCTCGACGACCTGCGCCAGGCGGCCGAGCTGGTGCCCGCCGAGCCGCCGAGCAAGCTGCGCGGCCAGGTCCTGGAGACGCTGGCGCGCATGCTGCACCGTCCCGAGGACTGGCCGGAGAAGCTGGCGACGGCGCAGCTCGCCATGGAGATCGGCCACCAGATGGGCGACGCCAACGTCGAGGCCCACGCGCTCATCAGCCTCGCCTGGGCACGGTCGCGCTTCTCCGACATCGAGGCCCAGCTCGGGCAGTTCGCCGAGGCGCGCCGGGTCGCCCGCGCCCAGGGCGCCTACAACGCGCTGATGCGCTGCGCGATCTCCGAGTCCGACGCGCTGGAGGGCGCCGGACGGCACGAGCGGGCCGCCCAGGTCGCCCGCGAGGGCGTGCAGGAGGCCGGGCACTACGGCCTGGCGCGCACGTCCGGCACCTTCCTGGCGATCAACCTGACCGAGCCGCTGCTCTCGCTGGGCCGCTGGGACGAGGCGCTGCAGGTGGTCGAGCAGGCGCTCGACCTCGCGCCGCCAGCCCCCTACCGGGCCAGTCTCCAGGGGTTCCTGGTGGACATCGCGCTCGCGCGGGGACAGATCGACCGGGCCGACAAGCTGCTGTCGTCCTCCGCCAGCGTGTTCGCGCGCGGCACCTACCGGGACCAGACCGTGCTGCCGCAACTGCGCAGGCAGGTTCTGCTGCTGCGGGCGCAGGGGCGGCTCGGCGAGGCGCTGGAGGCCGCGTCCCGGGGGCTGGAGAACCAGGACCTGCTGCCCTCGCCGCGTTACGCCTGGCCGCTGCTGGTGACGTTCGCGCAGCTCGCCCGGCCCGCGCTCGGCGAGGGCGGGACGCCGTACGCGGGGGTCGCGGCGGCCCTCGTGGCGCGGCTGCGGGAGGTCGCGCGGGAGCTGGCCGTGGACGGCGACCTGCAGGAGGCGCAGCGGCTGACGTTCGCGGCGCTGACCGGGCCGGAGGAGGGGCTCGGCGGGGCGGCCCAGCTCAAGGCGTGGGAGTCGGCGGTGGCGGCCTGGGCGGGGTTGGGGCAGCCGTACGCGGAGGCGCAGTGCCTGGTGGGGGCCGCACAGGCGGCGCTGGCCGAGGGCGACCGGCGCGCCGCGGCCGGGATGGTGACGCGGGCGCGGGAGCTGGCCGCGCAACTGGGCGCCACGCCGCTGCTCGAACAGCTCGACGTGTTCGGACGGCGGGCCCGCGTCGGCGGCGCCGACGAGCCCGAGGGGCCGCCGCTGGGGCTGACCGCGCGCGAGCTGGAGGTGCTGCGCGAGGTGAGCAACGGGCGCAGCAACCGGGAGATCGCCGCGGCGCTGTTCATCTCGGTGAAGACGGTCAGCGTGCACGTCTCCAACATCCTGGCCAAGCTGGGCGTCGCCACCCGCGGCGAGGCGGCGGCCACGGCCCACCGGCTGGGCCTGTTCGGGTGACCGCGTAGGCGCGAGGTCAGCCGGTGAGCTGGGCCTCCAGGCGGTAGCCGTCCACCGTGACGTAGACCTGGTCGCCGGGGCGCGCGTTCAGGCGCATGAGCACCGGCTGCAGCGAGTCGAAGACCGGCTGATGGCCCTGCCAGACCAGCACGATCGCGTTGTCGCCCGGACCGGTCACCGACAGCAGGGTGCCCGGACGCATGCCGAGCTGGGCCGCGTAACCCTCCGGCACCGGCACCGGGCCGCCCCTGAGGTGTTCCGGGGTGACCTCGATGCGCTGCCAGCGGCGCGGGTCCGACGACGGACTCGGCAGCGGCGGAGGCGGCGTGGACGGCGTTCCGGCCAGGCTGCCGGGCAGCATGCCGGACCGGCCGCCGGACAGCGCCGACAACGTGGCCAGGGCCGCCGAGGGGTCGATCGAGTTCGCGCCCGCCGTCGGGATGGGCTGGCCGCCCCGGTGGTGGTGGCCGTTGGCGCCGGGCGTACGGCGGGGGAGGGGCTGGGCGGGCTGCGGGGAGGCGTCCGCCGGGCCGGGGGCCGACTCCGAGGGGAGGGCGTCGAGCCACGCCTTGGCGGAGTGGGCGCGGATGCCCAGCTCGGCCAGCAGCTCGACGACGTCGGTGTCCGGCGGGGCGGCGGCCAGGAGCTGCCGCGTACGGGCCTGGAGGCCGTGGATGTCGCCGACGACCAGCCAGCCGTCCTGGAGGCGGCGGTCGGGCATGAGCGTCACCAGGACCCGCCACAGGGGCGTGCGCAGCGACGGGACCATCGCCGGGTGGGCCGGGTCGGCGCCGATGAGCTGCTCCTCGGTGGCCGCCGCGCCGAGCCATTCGGTGAGCCGGAACATGTGGCCGGTGACCGGCGCCGACTCCGACGAGCGCAGCCAGTGCAGGACGCGTTCCTCGGCGGTGCGCTGGGCCTGGGAGAGCACGTCGCGGTCCACCAGCAGCTTGTGCGCCAGGGTGCGCAGGCTGACCGGGTCCTCGGCGAACAGCCGGTGCACGGCGACGGCCAGCTCCAGCTTGTCCAGGCCGCGGAACAGGCCGTCCACGACACGGACCATCGCGTGGTCGGGGTCGGCGGGCACCGGGCCGGGAGCGGCCGTCCCGCCGGGGACGGGGGCGGTGTACGGGGGGCCGTCGGCGCCGGCCTGCGGGCCGCCGTCCGGACGCCCGGCGGTGGGCCGCTGCGGCAACCGCGCACCACCCTGCGCCGGGAAGGACCCGGTCTGAGGCCCGCTGGACGGCTGCGCGGGGAACGAGCCGGTCTGAGGGCCGTTGGCGGGCTGGGCGGGGAACGAGCCGGTCTGAGGCCCGCTGGACGGTTGTGCAGGGAACGAGCCGGTCTGGCGGCCGCCTTCGGACTGCGCAGGGAACGAGCCGGTCTGGCGGGTGGCGTCGGGCTGGGCGGTGAAGGAGCCGGTCTGGTGTCCCTGGGCGTTCTCCGGCGGCGGGGGGAACGAGGCGGGCTGCTGGGCGGCGGGGCGGGCCGCGGCCGGGCGCTGCGGCAGGCCGCCCTCACCGGCCGGGGCCGGGCGCGGGGCGCCCTGGGGCTGGGCCGGGAAGGCGTCGCTGTGCGGGGTGAAGGCGGCGGGCGGGCGCTGGGGGCCGCTGGCGGGCTGGGCGGCGTACGCACCGGCTTCGGCCACCGGGACGGCCGGGAAGGACCCCGTCGCGCCGCGCGCGAGCGGACGGGTGACGTCCGGCGAGCCGGACTGCTGGGCGGGTACGGCCTCCCGCTGCGCCGGGATGCGCCCGAGCACCTCGCGCAGGACCGAGCCGACCACCACCTCGGGCGTCGCGGACGGGGTGGCGAGATCGCCGGGCGACAGGCGGCGCAGCCGCTGCCAGCCGCCGAGCCCGGTGATCGCCGTACGGGTGGCCTCCGGCCAGCCGGGCAGCGCCGGATCGACCTGATGGACGGCGAGCGCGGGAAGCAGGTCCACCAGCGGGAGATGATCCCAGCGGGAGGAGATCAGCCGGGCGAGCCGTTCGCAGACCCAGTCGAGACCCGCCGTGCCGAGCGCCCTGGACACCGCGAGCGAGGACCACCACCCCGCCGGCAGCCGCGGATCACCCAGCACCTCGGCCACCTGCTGAGGGCGGCTCCAGCGCAGAGCAGGGACGAGGTCGCTCAGGCAGATCGATGACTCGACTTCCATCGGCGGACCTTATCCTCCCCAGTGGGCCGCGTGGGCAACCCGGTACGCATGTGGCTAATGGTGCAGCCTACGCGGCAAGCTATCAATCAGTGTGAATAGGGTAAAGACGGTTCAGATCCAAACCGTACCGTGGACGGCCGCCCACCTGGGCCACACATTGCGCACCGGCACGGCAACCCGCCTCCAGCGCGAGCGCGGCGTCCGCCCCCTGGAGGGTGGCGGTGAGATACCCGGCCGCGAAGGCGTCACCGGCGCCCGTGGAGTCCACGACCTCGGCGGACACGCCCGCGCACGTCGCCGTGACCTTGCCGTCCACCGCCACCAGCGCGCCCTCGGCGCCCAGTTTCACGACCGCTGTGCCGTACGTCTCACTCAGCAGCACGGCGGCCCGCTCCGGCGCCGGGACGCCGGTCAGGACGAGCGCCTCGTCCAGGTTCGGGATGATCAGGTCGGCCGCGGACGTCTCCCGCATGAAACGTTCGACGCCGAAGTCCCGCAGCGGGCCCGTCGAGGCCGGGTCGATGCTGACCGGCACCCCGGCGGCGACGGCGTCCCGGACGGCGGCCCTGGCCAGGCGGAGACCGGGGGCCGCGAACAGCGTGTAACCCGACAGGTGCAGCCGGCCGACCCCATCCAGCAGGGACGGGTCCCAGTCGGCGTCGGAGATCAGGCCGCCCGCGCCGCGGTTGGTGAGCATGGAACGTTCGCCGGTCTTGTCCACCATGGCGATGACGACCGCCGTGGGGTGCTCCTGGTCCACCGGCACGTGGGGCCGGACGCCCGTCCTGACCAGCTCGGTCGTGTGCCACTCGCTGCTGTCGTAGCCGAGCTTGGCCAGCAGCCGCGAGTCGGCCCCCAGGTGGGCGGCCCAGGCGGCGGTGTTCGCGCCCGAGCCGCCGGGCCGCAGCACGATCTCCGCGGCGGTGTCGGTGCCCGCCATGACCGGGGAGCCGTGCAGCGCCACCACGTCGGTGACGACGTCACCGATCACCAGGAGGCCGGTGTCGCTCACGCCCGCGACCAGGCCACGGCGATCTCGGCGGCCAGGGCGGTGTTCCCGCGCACGGCGGCCAGGTTGGCCTCCAGCGACGCGCCGCCGGTGCCGTTGACGAGGTAGCTGAGCAGGAACGGCGTGATCGCCTGCCCCTTGACGCCTTCGCGCTCGGCGGCGGCCAGCGCCTCGGCCAGCACGCGGTCGTGCAGCGCCGGGTCGAGCTGCTGGTCCCGCGGCACCGGGTTGGCCACGATGAACGCTGTCTCCGGGCCGGCCAGCGCGTCCTGGCCGCGCATGACGGCGGCGGCGTCCTCGGGCGACTCGATCCGCCAGTCGATCGGCTGGCCGGAGGAGTTGAGGTAGAAGCCGGGGAAGGTGTCGGTGCGGTAGCCGGCCACGGTCACGCCGCGCGTCTCCAGCCGCTGCAACGTGGCCGGCACGTCGAGGATCGACTTCACGCCCGCGCAGACGACCGTGATGCGGGTGCGGGCCAGGGTGTCGAGGTCGGCGGACTCGTCCTGGTCCTCGGTCCAGCCGCGGTGCACGCCGCCCAGGCCGCCGGTCGCGAAGATCCGCACACCGGCGCGGGCGGCCAGGAACGACGTGGCCGACACGGTGGTCGCCCCGCTCGCCTTCAGCGCGGCGGCCAGCGGCAGGTCGCGCTGACCCAGCTTGCGCAGCCCGGACTCGGTGGCGATGCGCTCCAGCTCCAGCTCGTTCAGGCCGATCCTGGCCACGCCGTCGAGGACGGCGATCGTCGCCGGGACCGCGCCCGCCGCGCGGACCACTCCCTCCAGCTCGCGGGCCACCTCCAGGTTGCGCGGCTGCGGCAGGCCGTGGGAGATGATCGTGGACTCCAGGGCCACGACGGGCGCGCCGCCCGCCAGGGCCTCGGCGACCTCGTCGGACGGCTGGAGAAGGGGATCGGTGGCGCTGCGCATGACGGGTTTCAAGCTCCTTGAGTGGTCCTGGCCGGTTCAGGGAGAACGGCGTGCCTGACGGAATTTGTTCCGAACAGAGCAGCGTACGGTGGCCTGGCCAGGACGTCCACTCGGGCGGCCCTCACAGCAGCACGGCGACCCCGGTGAGCGAGACGGCGGCGATGAGCCCGGTGGCGATGGCGCCGAGCAGCACGGCCCGCCCGCCCTTGACGAGTTTGCGCACGTCGATCCCGGTTCCCAGGCCGAACAGGGCGGCGGCCATGAGCACGTTGGTGACCTGCGGGACCGCCCGCGTGACGACGTCCGGGACCCAGCCGGTGCTGCGTACCGCCACCATGACGAGGAACGCCGCCACGAACAGCGGCATGACGGGCGTCCGGCGCCCCTCCCGCCGGTCGGCCGCGGGCGCACCGGTCACGGAGCGGCGGGCACGGAAGGACGTCAGGGCGACGATGGGGGCCAGCAGGACGACGCGGGCCAGCTTCACCGTCACCGCGGCGGCCAGGACGCCCGACGCCGCGCCGATCGCGGCCACCTGCGCCACCTCGTGCACGGCCGCGCCGGTCCAGACGCCGAGCTGGGCCGGCGACAGCCCGAGCAGCGCCGCCAGCGCCGGGACGGCCACGATGGCCGCGCTGCCGTAGAGCACGACCACGCTCAGCGCGGCGGCCGCGTCGTCGTCGTCGGTGTCCTCCGCGCTCTCGCGCATGGCCGCGACCGCCGCCGCCCCGCAGATCGACACCCCGGTCGCCACCAGCAGCGACGTGCCGGACGACAGGCCCAGGCGGCGGCCGATCAGCGGCGTCACCGTGAACGTCACGCCGGTCGCGGTCACCACGATCACCAGCGTCTGCCAGCCGAGCGCGAGCACCTGCGGCAGCGCGATCTGGAGCCCGAGCAGCGCGATCGCCACCCGCAGCACCCGCCGGGCCACGAACGCCAGCCCCGGCCTGAACCGCTCCCAGACGGCCCCCGCCCCGCCCCACCGCGCGGACGTCGCCGCCCAGGCCGCGAGGTTGGCCAGGACCGCCCCGGACAGCACCGCGATCACCGCCGGGCTGAACGCCGGGGCGAACCGGTTCGCCACCATGGCCACCACCACGGCGACGGCCGCCAGCCCGATGCCCGGCCACACCGACGCCGTGGGGACGGCCGGCGCCGCGCCGCCTCGGGGGTCGGGGGTCGGCCGGGTCGCGGTGAGCGGGGGGATCCGCTGGTCGGGGAGAGGCATGATCCCAGTCTTCGGGCCCTGCGCACCGGCCGGTAGACACGCGTTGACTGGGAGGCCATAGCCTGTGGCTATGAGTGCGCTGCCGGATCTCGACTCGCTGAAGCTGCTGGTCGACGTGGGCGAGCTGGGCAGCCTGGGCCAGGCGGCCAAGGCGGCGGGCATGGCCCAGCCGTCGGCCAGCAAGCGGGTGGCCATGCTGGAGCGCCGCCTCGGCGTCCCGTTGCTGGAGCGCACGCCGCGCGGGTCCACGCTCACCGTCGAGGGCCGGATGGTGGCCGGATGGGCGGCCCAGGTGCTGGCCGCGGCCGAGGAGCTGATGCGGGCCGTGGAGGCGGTGCGGCACAGCGAGGCGGCCCACCTGCGGGTGGCCGCCAGCATGACGGTGGCCGAGTACCTGGTGCCGCGCTGGCTCGGCGAGCTGCAGAACCGCGAGCCCGAGGTCCAGGTGGGGCTGGACGTGGTCAACTCCGCCGACGTCGCGGCCAGGGTGCTGGGCGAGGAGGTGGAGCTCGGCTTCGTCGAGGGGCCGACCGTGCCGGAGGGGCTGGACAGCCGGGTGGTGGGCACCGACCGGCTGGTCGTCGTGGTGGCCCCCGGCCATCCCTGGGCGCGCCGCCGTACGGCCCTGCGCGGGGCCGAGCTGGCCGCCACGCCGCTGGTGGTACGTGAGCCGGGCTCGGGTACCCGGGAGACGCTGGACGTGGCGTTCAAGAGCCTCCACCGGGCCAGCCCTCGCCTGGAGCTCGGGTCGAACTCGGCGGTCAAGGGGGCGGCGCAGGCCGGGGCCGCGCCCGCGGTGCTCAGCGGTTACGCGGTCGAGGCGGACATCGCGACCGGCCGCCTGGTCGAGGTGCCCCTCGCCGGGCTCAACCTGGTCCGGAACCTGCGCGCGGTGTGGCGGCGCGGGCGCTCGCTCACCGCCCCGGCCGCCACGCTCCTGGCCATCGCCAGCCGTCCGTGAGCACGTCCCCGAAGGTGGCCGTTGACGCCGCCTGGAACGCGATCTAGCTTTCCCTTAGGAAAGTTTCCTAAAAGTAAGAGCGCGTTCACCCCCCGAACCTCAGGAGACTCCGCATGAGCCTTCGTCGTCCCCTCGTCGCCCTGGCCGGATCGGCGGTGATGTGCCTCGCCGCGGCGGGCCTGGCGCCGTCGCCCGCCCTGGCCGCGCCCACCGACTGCACCGCCTGGGTCAGCGGCGGCTACGCCTACAGCAGCTGCGCCTCCGGCACCGGCCAGCACGCCGTCGGGGTGGAGCAGTCGCACCCGTACGCCGGGCCGATCATCCTCACCGGCGGCTGGACGGCCGTCGGCGGGGTCTCCTCGGTACGGCTCACGCCGTGGCCGGTCAAGCGCGTCTGGGTGAACAGGACGGGCTGACGGATCCGGGCCCGGCCGGGAGGGGACCCCGGCCGGGCCCACCCGCGAGTGGCCGCGCCATCTCCGCGTGAACCGTTGACTAAGGGCACAGGTCGGGTCATAAGGTGCGGGGATGGGTGCGTATGACGTCGTCGTGGCAGGTGGCGGGCACAACGGGCTGGTCGCGGCCGCCTACCTCGCCGGAGCCGGCCGCCGGGTCCTGGTGCTGGAGCGCCTGGGGCACGTCGGCGGCCTGGCGATCTCCACGCGGGCCTTCCCGGGCGTGGACGTCCGCCTGTCCCGCTACTCCTACCTGGTGAGCCTGCTGCCCACCCGGATCGTCCGCGACCTCGGCCTCGACCTCGACCTGCGCCGCCGCCGGTACGCCTCCTACACCCCCAAGGGCGACACCGGCCTGCTCGTCGACAACGAGGACGAGGCCCGCACCGCCGCCTCCTTCCGCGCCGTCACCGGCGGCGAGCACGACCACCGCGCCTGGCGCGACTTCTACGCCATGACGGCGGACGTGGCCCGCGTCCTGGCCCCCACGCTGCTCGAACCCCTGCGCACCCCGGCCGAGATCGAGCGCCTGGTCGGCCCGGCGGCCTGGCGCGACCTGTTCGCCCGGCCCGTCGGCCAGACCGTGGACGAGCGGTTCGCCGACGACACCGTGCGCGGCGTCGTGCTCACCGACGCGCTGATCGGCACGTTCGCCGACCCGTCCGCCGACCTGCTGGCCAACAGGTGCTTCCTCTACCACGTGATCGGCGACGGCACCGGCGAGTGGAACGTCCCGGTGGGCGGCATGGGCGCGGTCTCCGGCGCGCTGGAGCGGGCGGCCAGGCGGGCCGGGGCGGAGATCAGGACCGGCGCGGAGATCGTCGGCATCTCGCCGTCGGGCGAGGTCACGTACGTCGCCGAGGACGGCGAGCACACCGTGGACGGCCGCCACGTGCTGGTCAACCTGCCCCCGGCGGTGCTCGACCGGGTGCTCGGCGGGCGCGCGACCGTGCCGGAGGGCGCGCAGCTCAAGGTCAACATGGTGCTCGCCCGGCTGCCCCGGCTGAAGGACCCCTCGGCCGACCCCCGGGCCGCCTTCAGCGGCACGTTCCACATCAACGAGGGGCGCGACCAGCTCGCGAAGGCGTACGAGCAGGCGGCGCGAGGGGAGATCCCGGAAACGCCGCCCGCGGAGGTCTACTGCCATTCCTTGACGGACCCGTCCATCCTGGGGCCGGAACTGCGGGGGAAGGCCGAGACGATGACCCTGTTCGGCCTCCACATGCCCGCCCGACTTTTCCGGGAAAATCCAGAAAAAGCGCGCGAGGATGCGTTGCGGGCCACGTTCGCCTCCATGAACGCGGTGCTCGCCGAGCCCATCGAGGACTGCCTGCTCCGCACCCCCGACGGCACGCCGTGCGTCGAGGTCAGAACCCCCGTCGACCTGGAGAGGGACGCGGGACTGCCGGGCGGCCACATCTTCCACGCCGACCTGAGCTGGCCGTACGCGGAGGAGAGGGGATGGGGCGTCGAGACCGGGCACGAACGCATCCTGCTGTGCGGCGCCGCGGCCCGCAGGGGCGGCGGCGTGAGCGGGATCGGCGGCCACAACGCGGCCATGGCGCTGCTGCGGCCCTGAACCGCGCCGGGAGGACCGCCGTTCCCCGTGGCGCTTTCTCAGGACACATCGATGATCCCGTTCATCGTGCTCTCATAGTGGGCTCATATCTTGTGACACATGAGTGAGCCCGCACGGTTGCTGGTGGTGGACGACGAGCCCGCGTTGCGCGAGGCGCTGCAGTCGAGCCTGGAGTTCGAGGGCTACCGGGTCGGCACCGCCAACGACGGGCAGGCGGCGCTGGAGGCGCTGGCCGGTGAGCCGTACGACGCGGTGCTGCTCGACGTGATGATGCCGCGGCTCGACGGGCTCACCGCCTGCCGGCGGCTGCGGGCCCAGGGCAACCACATCCCCGTGCTCATGCTCACCGCCCGCGACGCCGTCGGCGACCGGGTGTCCGGGCTCGACGCGGGGGCCGACGACTACCTGGTCAAGCCGTTCGAGCTGGACGAGCTGCTGGCCCGGGTGCGCGCGCTGCTGCGCCGCGGCGCGCTCAACGCGGGCTCGGCCGACGGCGGCACGCTGTCCTACGGCGACCTGCGCATGGACCCGGCGACCAGGGAGGTCACCCGCGGCGCCCGCGCGCTCGACCTCACCAGGACCGAGTACCTGCTGATGGAGCTGTTCCTGGCCCACCCCCGCCAGGTCCTGACCCGCGACCAGATCCTCAACGAGGTGTGGGGCTTCGACTTCGAGCCGACCTCCAACTCCCTCGACGTGTACGTCATGTACCTGCGCCGCAAGACCGAGGCCGGGGGAGAGCCCCGGGTGATCCACACGGTCCGCGGGGTGGGGTACGTCCTACGGGCCACACCGTGATCCGCAACAGCCTGCGCGCCCGGCTGACGCTGCTCATCACCTTCGCCGTGGCGCTGGCGGTCGCGATCAGCGCCGGCGCCTGCTTCCTGATCGTCCGCCACCAGACCTACGAGCAGGCCGACCGCCAGCTCGGCTCCCAGCCGGGCAAGGACCCCAGCAACGACCTGGTCTGGATCCGCAAGAACTGCCGCGCCACCCCCGCGCCGAAGGACCACTACGGCCCGCCGCACTCCACCCAGCTCATCTTCGCCAACGGCACCCCGCCCTGCTACGTGGGCCCCGCGCTGGTGGTGACGCCCGAGGACATGGCGGTGGCCAAGGGCGAGTGGCCCGAGTCCAGGCACTTCCACAACGGCGTCACCGCGGACGGCACCGAGATGCGCGTCCTCACCCAGCAGATCGCGCCGGGCGTCGCGGTGATGGACGCAGCCCCCCTGCGCGAGCTGCGCAACACGCTGAAGGCGGTGGCGCTGCTGCTGGGCGGCGTGGCGCTGTTCGGCGTCCTGCTGGCGGCCTGGGTCGGGCTGCTCATCGCGCGCGCCGCGCTGCGTCCCGTCGTCCGGCTGACCAAGGCGGCCGAGCACATCGCCGAGACCGAGGACCTCAACACCCGCATCCCCGTCCAGGGCAACGACGAGATCGCCCGGCTCAGCTCCTCCTTCAACGCCATGACCGCCGCCCTGGCCGGTTCCCGCGAACGCCAGCAGCAGCTCGTCGCCGACGCCGGTCACGAGCTGCGCACCCCGCTCACCACCCTGCGCACCAACATCGACCTGCTGCTGCGCAGCGAGCAGACCGGCAGGCAGCTCGACCCGGGCGCCAAGGAACGCCTGCTGGTCAACGTCAAGGCGCAGTTCGCGGAGCTGTCCACGCTGGTCGGCGACCTGCTCCAGCTCGCCAGGGGCGACACCGACCACGAGCCGCACGTCGAGCTGGCCCTGCACGACGTCGTCACGGCCGCCGCCGAACGCGCCCGGCTGCGCGGCGCCGACGTGCGCACCGACCTGCACCCCTGGTACGTCGTCGGCAGCCCCGCCTCGCTCGAACGCGCCGTGCTCAACCTCATCGACAACGCCCGCAAGTTCAGCCCCGAGGGCCAGGTCGAGGTCTCGCTCAAGGACGGCCGGCTGACGGTCCGCGACCACGGCCCCGGCATCCCCGAGGAGGAGCTGCCGCACGTCTTCGAGCGCTTCTGGCGCTCGCCCTCGGCCCGCGGCCTGCCCGGCTCCGGGCTGGGCCTGGCGATCGTGGCGCAGGCCGTGTCCGAGACCGGCGGCAAGGTCCGGCTGTCCAACGCGCCCGGCGGCGGCGCGATCGCGACGATCGATCTTCCCGGAACTCTCACTCGTCACTCACAATCGGATAAGTCCTCTCAAAGACCCGAATCGTGAGCTGGCTGCATGGAGACAACAGCGGTAAGGACGCGCCTGGTAGAGGTGGTCGTCCCGGTCCACAACGAGCAGCGGGCGCTGCGGGAGAGCGTCGCCCGGCTGCACGCCTACCTCGCCACCACGTTCCCGTACGGCTTCCGCATCACCATCGCCGACAACGCCAGCACCGACGACACCTGGCGGCTGGCCACCGAGCTGGCCCGTGAGCTGCCGCGGGTACGGGCCGTGCACCTCGACGAGAAGGGCCGCGGCCGGGCCCTGCGCCAGGTCTGGTCCACCAGCGAGGCCGACGTCGTCAGCTACATGGACGTCGACCTGTCCACCGACCTGGACGCCTTCCTCCCGCTGGTCGCCCCCCTGCTGTCGGGCCACAGCGACCTGGCCATCGGCACCCGCCTGGCCAGAGCCTCGCGGGTGGAGCGCGGGCCCAAGCGGGAGTTCATCTCCCGCTCGTACAACCTGCTGCTGCGCTCGGTGATGGGCGCCGGGTTCTCCGACGCGCAGTGCGGGTTCAAGGCCGTGCGCACGGAGATCGCGCAGGCGCTGCTGCCCGCCGTCGAGGACGAGCAGTGGTTCTTCGACACCGAGCTGCTGCTGCTGGCCGAGCGGCACGGCCTGCGCATCCACGAGGTCCCCGTCGACTGGGTGGACGACCCCGACAGCCGCGTGGACCTCCTGCGGACCGCCCTGGACGACCTGCGCGGGCTGGCCAGGGTGGCCCGCAGGACCCTGTCGGGCGCGGCGCGCCTGCCGATGCCCGCCCGGGTGCGGCGGGCCGAGCTGCCGAAGGGGATGGCCAGGCAGCTGCCCAGGTTCGCGATCGTGGGCGTGGTCAGCACGCTGGCCTACCTGGCGCTGTTCTCGATGTCCCGGCAGGTCGTCCCCGCGCAGCTCGCCAACGCGGTCGCGCTGCTCGTCACGGCCGTGGCCAACACGGCGGCCAACCGCCGCTTCACGTTCGGGGTCAAGGGCTCGGGCGGGGCGCTGCGCGACCAGTTCGAAGGCCTGATCGCGTTCCTGGTGGGGCTGGCGCTGACGTCGGGGAGCCTCGCGCTGCTGCCGGGCGGGGTCTCGCACGGGGTGGAGCTGGTGGCGGTCATCGCGGCCAACGCGGCGGCCACCCTCGTGCGGTTCCTGCTGCTGCGCGTGTGGGTGTTCAACCCCCGGCGCAGGAGCGGGCGGTGACCGCCGTCGCCGCGCCCGCCCGGGTGCGCGCGCTGACCGGCGCCGCGGGCGACCCGCGCTGGTCGCGGCCCGCGATGTGGACGGTGCTGGCCGCCGCCTTCGTCCTGTACGCCTGGGCGCTCAGCGGGAACGCCAACGAGTACTACGCCGCCGCCGTCCTGTCGGGCACGCGGAGCTGGAAGGCGTTCTTCTTCGGCGCGATCGACGCCGGGTCCTTCATCACGGTGGACAAGCCGCCGCTCGCGCTGTGGGTCATGGGGCTGTCGGCGCGGATCTTCGGCTACAGCACGTACAGCATGCTGATGCCGCAGGTCCTCGCGGGTGTGGCGGCCGTCGGGACGGTGTACTCGGCGGTCCGCCGGTCCTTCGGGCGCACCCGTCAGGGGCACGTCGCGGCGCTGGTCGCGGCCGTGGTCATGACGCTCACCCCGATCACGGTGGCCATCAACCGGGACAACAATCCCGACACCGTGCTCGTACTGCTGCTGGTGCTGGCGGCCTGGTTCTGCCTGGAGTCGCTGCGCACGGCCCGGCTGCGGCCGCTGCTCCTCGCCGCGCTGTTCGTGGGGCTCGGGTTCAACGCCAAGATGTTGCAGGCGTACCTGGTGGTGCCCGCGTTCGGGGTGGCGTACCTGGTGTGCGCCCGTCACGGCCTGGCCCGGCGGGTGGGGCACCTGCTGGCCGCCGGGGTCGTGCTGGTCGCGTCCAGCGCCTGGTGGATGGTGGTCGTCGACCTCTGGCCCGCCGCCTCGCGGCCCTACGTCGGCGGCTCGACCGACAACACGGTCCGGGACCTGGTGATCGGCTACAACGGGCTCGGCCGGATCTTCGGCCAGGACCGGGCCGGCGGCGGGTCCGGCGGCGCGAACTTCGGCGGGCAGGCCGGGGCCGGGCGGCTGTTCAACGAGGTCATGGCCGGGCAGATCTCCTGGCTGCTGCCGTTCTGCGCGGTGGCACTGGCCTTCGCCGTGCTGCTGCGGGTGCGCGGGACCCTCTTCGGCGGGGCCGCCTGGTTGCTGTGGGGCGGCTGGCTGGTCGTGCACCACGCCGTGTTCAGCTTCTCCCATGGAACGTTCCATCCCTACTACACGACCGCGATGGCGCCCGCCGTGGCCGCGCTGACCGGCATGGGGGCGACCGTGATGTGGCAGGCGTACCGCGGGTCGCGGGGCTGGGCGTGGGCGCTGCCCGCGGCGGTCGCGGTGACCGGCGGGTGGGCGTTCGTGGTGCTGCGCCGCACGCCGGAGTGGCTGCCGTGGCTGGCCTGGGTCGTGCTCGGGGCGACCACAGTGGCCGTGGTGGCGCTCGTGACAGTGATCGTGACAGGGCTCGTGCCGGCGTCCGCGACAGGGGCCGCGACGGGGCTCGTGGCGGGCAGGGGGCGGATGGCGGGCCGGGTGACCGTCGTGGCGGTGGCGGCCGCTGTGGTCGCGGGGCTCGCCGGTCCGGCGGCCTACGCCGTCTCATCGCTGGGAACGCCGATGAACGGGACCAACCCCACGGCGGGCCCGTCCACGGGCCGCACGGGCGGCCCCGGCGGCTTCGGCGGCCCGCCACCGGGCGGCGAGCTCCCCGGCGTCCGGACGGACGCCCTCCAGGGCGACGAGCCGCCGCAGGGGGAGCCGGGCGTCCGCGAGCGCGATTCCATGGGCGGCGGCGTGGCCGACTCGACGGTGCAGTACCTGGTCGCCAACCAGGGCCGGGCGACGTGGCTGGTAGCCGTGGGCAGCGCCCAGCAGGCGTCCTCGATCATCCTGTCCACCGGCCGCCCGGTGATCGCCATGGGCGGCTTCACCGGCTCCGACCCCGCCATGACCGTCCCCCGCCTGCGGGAGCTCGTCTCGTCGGGACGGCTCAGGTACGTGCTGCCCGGCGGCCGGGGCGGTCCCGGCGGCGACACCGCGGTGACCACCTGGGTCACCGCCGGCTGCGCGGCCGTGGACGGCCACACCGGCCTGTACGATTGCGCGCCCTGAGGAAGCGACGGCGGCCGCGGGGCCCGTCCCCGCGGCGCGCTATAGGCTGATCGAGTGGCGAGTACGACCCGGGCCGATCAGGCCGACCAGCGCAGAGCAGAGCTTCTTGAGGCCACCCGCAAAGTGGTGCTGGAACGCGGCCTGGCCAACACGCGCATCGCCGACATCGCCAAGTCCATCAACGTCAGCGGCGGCCTGATCCACTACCACTTCGCGACCAAGGACGAGCTGATCACCGCCATGCTGCGGGCCACGCTCGACATCGAGAGCGCCCGGCTCAAGGAGCTGGCCGACGGCCCCGGCACGGCGGTGGAGCGCCTCGACCGGGTGCTGCGCTACTACATCCCCGAGTCGCGCTCCGACCAGAGCTGGCTGCTCTGGATCGACGCCTGGAACACCGCGCTGCGCGAGCCGGCGGTCAACGCGATCATGCTGGAGCTGGAGACGGCCTGGCTCGACGCGCTGGCCCAGGTGTTGTCGGCCGGCACCGAGGCGGGGGAGTTCGCCTGCGCCGATCCGGCGGGCGCGGCCGAGCGCATCGACGCCATGCTCGACGGGCTGATCATCCGCTACACCCTGCATCCCAACGTGCTCGACCGGGCGCGGCTGCTGGCCCACGCGCGCACGGCCGCCGCCGGGGAGGCCGGCATCGCGGTCGAGCGGTTCGGCTGAGTCCGGCCCGGGTCAGGCGGGCAGGGCGGCCAGCAGGAAGGCCAGGCGGGCGGCCGCCGACTCGACGTCCTCGGCGGTGCCGAGGCGGTAGCCCCACGACGTGATGTACGCGCCGTCGTCGGAGCAGGTCACCGTCTCGGCCAGGGTGGCGGAGAACCGGTTGCGCACCGACACGTACGCCGGGTCGCTGGCCAGCGCGACATTCTGCACCGAAAGATCGGCGTGACGGCCCGCGTGCCACGCGAACCGCTCAAGGCAGAGCGCGGTATCAAGCATCATGCGTCACCTCCGCAACGTCTCGCGACAGAATTGCACGATCTTGCTACGGGTGGCAAGCAATTGCTGAGGTTAATGTGGGGTTTGTTGCAGGTATTCGCGAAGAATACGGATGATGACTTCTCGCCCGGGCTCGCCGAACTCCGCCACCTTGGCGTAGTCGTCGAAGGCCCGCACGTAGAAGGCGATGTCGTCGGGGTCGCGCAGCACGAGGTCCTTGGTCATCGTGGCGACGCCCACCATGGCCTCGTTGTAGATCCAGAACCCGTTGATCGGCGCGGACGGCAGCTCGGTGCCGAAGGGGATCACCCCGAACTCCACGTTGGGCAGCGTGCTGACGGCCAGCAGCCGGTCGAGCTGGCCGCGCATGACGTCGGCCGGGGCCAGCGCGCTGCGCAGCGCCGACTCCGGCACCACGAACCGGAACGTGCGCGTGCGGTCGTAGAGGATCTCCTGGCGCTGCATGCGCACGCGGACGGCCGCGTCGATCTGGTCGGCCGCGCTGTAGAGGCGCTTGACCTTGCGGAACACGTGCCGGGCGTACTCGGAGGTCTGCAGCAGGCCGACGACGATGCCGGGCTCGAAGACGCGGAACAACTTCGTGCGCGCCTCCAGGTCGCGGATGTCCTCCTGGATGGCGGCCAGGCCGCTGCGGTGCCGCTGCTTCCAGTCGTCGTGCCGCTCCAGCAGCGCGATGGCCTGCCTGATGAGCTCGTCGGTCGTGTCGGGCGCGGCCCCCACGGCCTGCGCCCACACGACCACGTCGTCCTCGGTCGCCGTCTGCCTGGCGTTCTCCAGGCGGGAGACCTTGGACGGCTGCCAGCGCAGCCGCTCGGCCAGGTCTTTGCCCGACAGGTGGGCGGCCTCGCGCAACTGGCGAAGCTGGCCGCCGAGGTCGATGCGCGCCTGCTGATAGGACGTCACGCGGCAAGAGGCTAGCTCCGCGGGCACCGATCATGCCAGGCCCAGCCGCGCAATCGTGATCAAGCGGTTGCCGTCGGTGTCCCGTCGCTGGTGGGCCGGGCGCCGGCTGACCCGTCGAGCAGGACCCGGCGGGCGATCTCGGTGATGAGCTCGCGGGGCACCTCGACGGCGGCCTCGCCGTCGAGCACGTCGCGGAGGTCCGCGAGCGCCTCGGGGTCGGTGACGTGAAGTCCCTGGACGACGATGGTGCCGCGATCGGTCTCGTACAGGGTGGGGCAGGCGCCCGCCTCCGAGGTGGAGCCGAGGAACCGCATGCGCATGACGATCCTTTCCCCGAATGCCAGATGCAATTGCGCGCAATTGTACGCATCTGGGCGTCCGGCGTGATCCTTTTCCCGCATCGGGTTCAGCGCAACAAGCCTTCCATGATGTCGTGGGCGCGGCCGAACAGACCGAGGGTGGTCGCGTGCAGCACGTCGCCGATGTCCCGGGGCGCCTTGCCGGCGAACGCCCGCGCGTGCGTGCCCTCCAGCACGATGCCGAGCTTGAAGCAGGCCAGCACCGCGTACCAGTCGATCGCCGACAGGTCGCGCTCCGACAGCGCCGCGTAGTACGCGACCAGCTCCCGCTCCGACGGCAGCCCCGGCACGTGCCCGTTGTTCACCGGCCAGGTGGCCAGCAGCCAGCCCAGGTCGAGCAGCGGGTCGCCGATCGTGCACATCTCCCAGTCGACGATCGCCGCCACCCGGGGCCCGTCGAGGGCGAACATGAGGTTGGCGAAGTGGTAGTCGCCGTGCATGATCCCCGGGACGAACGCGGCGGGCCGGTGGCGGGTCAGCCAGTCGGCGGTGGCGTCGAGGCCGGGGATGTCGGGGCCGGGGTAGCCGTCGAGCTCGCCGTAGGAGTCGAGCTCCTTCAGCCAGCGCGGCACCTGCCGGTCGAGGAAGCCCTCGGGACGGCCGAACCCGGGCAGCACCGCCGGATCGACCCGTCCCAGCTCGGCCAGTGCGGCGGCGGCCTCCAGGCCCATCCGGTGCCGGATCGCGGCGTCGGAGGCGTGCGGCTCGGGCAGCCCGGTCGAGGGGTTGAACCCGGCCACCGGCTCCATCAGGTAGAACACCGGCTCCCGGGCGGTCTGCGCGGCCACCAGCCGGGGCGCCGGCACCGCCGTGCCGCTCAGCGCCGCCAGCAGCCGCGCCTCGCGCCGCAGCACCTCGTTGCTCCTGGCCCTGGCGTGCAGGGGCGGCCTGCGCAGCACGTACGGCCGGCCGCCGCGTTCGAGGCGGACCATGACGTTCTGGGTGCCGCCGGGGATCGGCGCGACGTCCGTGATCGCCCTGCCCGGCAGCCCCTCGGCGTCCATCCACGCGCCGAGGTCGTCGAGGTCGATGGCGCTGACGTCGATGTGGGTGGAGGTCATGGCCGCCCTTTGACAGAACGATATTCTGGAGGCTTCAACCTACGAGAGCCCCGACGCCCGGTCAACCCAGGGCCCGGCATGAACGGCGGGAACTGCCGCGACCGGTCGCCCGGCAGGTCGCGGGCGGTCGGCTCGTCCTGGGCCACGACCGGGCCGATGGCGGCGCTGCTGGGAGAACATGGGTGGATGAAGTGCGTTGTGGCAGTTGATGTGGGGGGAACGACCCTCAAGGGCGGATTGATCGCCCAGGACGGCGGCATCCTCCATCGGGAACGCCGCCCCACCCCCCGCACCGAGGGGCCGGAACGCGTGATCGCGGCGATCTCCGCCTTCGTCGCCGACCTCAGCGCGCCGCGGACCGTCGCCGGCGCCCTGCTGCGCCCGGCGGCCGTGGGCCTGGCCGTGCCCGGCCTGGTCGCGTCCGGGCGGGCGGTCTTCTCGGCCGCGTTCGGCTGGCGGGACGTGCCCGCCGCGGCCTTCACCGACGGGAGGCTCCCCCTCGCCCTCGGCCACGACGTGCGCTCGGCCGGCGAGGCGGAGCTGGCCTACGGATCGGCGGTCCCCGACGCGCTCTACCTGCCCATCGGCACCGGCATCGCCGGAGCCGTCGTCCTGACCGGCTCCCTGTACGGCGGCGCCGCCGGCTGGGCCGGGCAGATCGGGCACATCCCGGTGCGTCCCGGCGGGCTCCCGTGCCCGTGCGGGCAGCGCGGCTGCCTGTCCGCCTACGCCTCGGCCGCCTCCGTCGCCGCCCGCGCCGGCGAGACCTCCGCCGAGGACGTCGTCCGCCGGGCCGCCGCCGGGGACGAGCCGGCCGCCCGCGTGTGGACGGAGGCCGTGGAGGCGCTGGCACTGGCCCTGGCCACGTACACGCTGGTGCTGGACCCCGCGGTGATCGTCGTCGGCGGCGGCCTGTCGCTGGCCGGCGACGCCCTGCTGACCCCGCTGCGCGCCCGGCTGGCCGCCCGGCTCGCCTTCCGCCCCGCGCCCGAGGTGCGGGTGTCGGCGCTCGGCGCGGACGCGGGCCTGCTAGGCGCCGGGCTGCTCGGCCTGCGGGCGCTGGGGCAGCAGGGCGGCGGGCACGTCGACCACCTGGGCGCGTAGCTCCTCGCCCAGGGCCTTGGCCTGCGGATCCATCCGCGGGCTGGCCGCCACGCCTCTGCCCAGCAGTCCGTGCACGACGAAGTTGAGCGCCCTGATGTTGGGCAGCTCGTGCCGCTCGACGCGGTGGGCGGCCAGCTCCGGCAGCAGGGACGTGAGCCGGTCGGCGGTGAGGGTGGCCGCCAGCCAGGCGTACTGCTCGTCGGTCGCGACCCAGACGCCGAGGTTGGCGTCGCCGCCCTTGTCGCCGGAGCGCGCCCCCGCCACCCGGCCCAGGGGCACGCGCACGGCGGGCCCGCCGGGCGGCGCCGGAACCGGCGGCACGGGCGGCGCGGGCGGCTCGGGGACCGGCCCGCCCTGGGAAGCGCGAGGCTCCTCCTGGACGGGCAGCTCCACGCCGTCCAGGAAGACCCGCGGGCGCACCTGCGAGGCCGGCACCAGGACCGGCCAGTACACCCCATACGGAGAGGCGTCGCCGGGCGGGGTGAGGCCGTAGAAGCCCGGGTAGCTGGACAGGCCGGTCTCCACGACGGCCGAGGAGAAGACCCGGCCCGCGGTGCGCCGGTCGGCGTCCATGACGGTGATCCGCAGCAGGCCCGCGTCCGTCAGCGTCACGTCCACCTGGTCGAAGGTCTCGCGCGGCACCCGCGCCCAGACGGCCTCCTCGGCGACCCGCGCCTTGGCCTCGACGTCCAGGCCGGTCAGGACGAGCGTCATCGTGTTGCGGTAGCCGGCCGGGTAGTTGACGGCGACCTTGAGCGTGTCCGGCGGCGGCTCGCCGCGCGTGCCGGAGATCAGCACCCGGTCGGGGCCGTCGTCGGAGAGCGTGATCGTGTCGAACCTGGCCACCACGTCGGGGCCCAGGTAGCGCGGGCCGCCCAGCTCGTAGACGAGTTGCGCGGTGACCGTGCCGACCGAGACCAGGCCGCCCGTGCCCGGATGCTTGGTGATCACCGCCGAGCCGTCGGCGCGCAGCTCGGCGATGGGGAAGCCGCAGTGGGCCAGGTCGGGCACGTCCTGGAAGAAGGCGTAGTTGCCGCCCGTGGCCTGGCAGCCGCACTCGATGACGTGGCCCGCGACGACCGAGCCGGCCAGCGGGTCGAGGTCGCCGGGGCCCCACCCGTACCGCCAGATGCCGGGGCCGGTGACCAGGGCGGCGTCCGTCACCCGGCCGGTCACCACGACGTCCGCGCCCGCCGACAGCGCGGCGGCGATCGGACGGCCGCCGAGGTAGGCGTTCGCGGTCAGCGGCGCGGCCGGCGCGCGCTCGCCGGTGCCGGCGTGGACCAGGTCGAGCGGGCGGCCCATGAGGTCGTCGCCGGTCACGTGGGCGACCTTGGGGGACAGGCCCAGCCGGGCGGCCAGCTCGTGCACGGCCTCGGCGCAACCGGCCGGGTCGAGGCCGCCCGCGTTCGTCACGATCCGGATGCCGCGGTCGAGGCACGGGCCGAGCACGTCCTCAAGCTGGCGCAGGAACGTCGGGGCGTAGCCGGGACGGCCCTTGAGCCGGTTGCCGGCCAGGATGAGCATGGTCAGCTCGGCCAGCCAGTCGCCGGTGAGCACGTCGATCGGGCCGCCCTCGACCATCTCCCTGGCCGCCGAGAGCCGGTCGCCGTAGAAGCCGCTGCAGTTCGCGACGCGCAGCGCCATCACGGCACCCACTTGGGCGGGCGCTTGTCCATGAACGCCGCGATGCCCTCCTGCCCCTCCGCCGAGGTGAACCGCTCGGCCGACAGCTCGCTCATCCGCCGCAGGCCCTCCTCGAACGACACCGCCGGGACCTCCCGCACCAGCCGCTTGGTGATGGCCAGCGCCTCGGGGCCGCCCCTGGCCAGCATCTCCGCGTAGCGGCGCACGGTGGTGTCCAGCTCGTCCTCCGGGACGGCCCTGGTCAGCAGGCCGATGCGGGCCGCCGTGGCGGCGTCGAACACCTCGCCGGTCAGGAAGTACTCGGCCGCCGCCCGCGGGTCGAGCCTG
The DNA here is from genome assembly GCF_042878785.1 of Nonomuraea sp. NPDC003560. Taxonomy (NCBI): domain Bacteria; kingdom Bacillati; phylum Actinomycetota; class Actinomycetes; order Streptosporangiales; family Streptosporangiaceae; genus Nonomuraea; species Nonomuraea sp. NPDC003560. The sequence goes on from NZ_JBIAOF010000001.1 coordinate 755,469, forward strand.
CGCAGCACGGGCACCGAGATCATGGCGGGCACCACCCCGAGCCGCACCTCGGTGAACGCGAACGACGCCGTGTCCGGCGCGATCGCGAAGTCGCACGCGGCGACCAGGCCGAGGCCGCCCGCGCGGGCTGTGCCGTTCAGGCGGCAGATCACCGGCTTCGGGCTCTCCCAGAGCAGCGTCATGATCTCCGGGAAGGACGCCGTCACCGGCGCGTCCGAGTCGCCGCGCTGCTCCTTCAGGTCGGCGCCCGAGCAGAACACCCGGCCCGTGCCGGTCAGCACGATCACCCGGGCCCCCGGCTCGGCCAGCGCCCAGCGCAGGTGCTCGGCCAGCTCGGCCAGCAGCCGCCTGGACAACGCGTTGCGGTTGGCCGGCGAGTCGAGCGTGACGGTGGCCACGCCGTCCGCCAGCTCCCTGTGCACCAGGCTCGTCATGTGGTCTCCTCCTGGATGATCGCCAGCACGGCCCCGGCTTCGACCTGCTGTCCCTTCTCGACGCGTACGTCCGACACCACGCCGCCCGCCGGGGCGGCGATGCGATGCTCCATCTTCATCGCCTCCAGCACCAGGACCGGCTGGCCCCGGGCCACCGTGTCGCCCTCGGCCACCTCGACCCGCAGCACGCTGCCCGGCATGGGCGCGAGCAGCGAGCCGGGGGCGACGTGCTCGACCGGCTCGGGCAGGCGCGGCACCGGCGTCAGCACGGCCGCGCCCATGGGGGAGTCGACGTAGACGCGCTCGTCGCCGTCGTACCGGGCGACCTGGAACGTCCGCCGCAGGCCGTCGCGTTCCAGGACCACCTCCTCCGGCCGCGCGGAGACCACCGTGACGCCCGCGGGCAGCGGGTCGTAGACGACGTCGGCCTCCTCGAACCGGGCGCGGGCGGGCTGCGAGCGCACGTTGCGCCAGCCGCTGGGCAGCCCGGCCAGGACGGGGGCCTCGCGCCGGCGCCCGGCGGCCATGGCGAGCGCGGCGGCCAGCGCCGGCAGCCCGCCGTCGCCGGAAGGCGGGGACGACGGCGGCGACAGCGGCGACAGCGGGCCGCCGGGGGAGAGGAAGGCGGTGTTCGTCTCACCCGCGAGGAAGGCCGGATGGGTCACGATCTCCAGCAGCAGGTCGCGGTTGGTGGTGAGGCCGTGCAGCCGGGCCCCGCGCAGGGACGCGGCCAGCTTCCGCGCCGCCTCCGCCCGCGTCGCGCCGTACGCGACGATCTTGGCCAGCATCGCGTCGTAGTGCGGCGACACCCGCGACCCGGACTCGACGCCCGAGTCGACCCGGACGTCACCCGGCACCTCGAACCGGCGCAGCACGCCCGTCTGGGGCACGTAGGCGGCGTCCTCGGCGTACAGCCGCGCCTCGATCGCGTGGCCGCGCGGCGCGGGCGGCCCGGACGGCAGCGCCGCGCCCTCGGCCACCTCCAGCTGCAGCCGGACGAGGTCGACGCCGAACACCAGCTCGGTGACCGGATGCTCGACCTGGAGCCGGGTGTTCATCTCCAGGAACGCCACCCGCTCGCCCTTGACCAGGAACTCGACCGTGCCGGCCCCGACGTAGCCGATGCGCCGGGCCGCGCGCACGGCCGCCGCGCACAGCAGCTCGCGGGTGCGCTCCGAGATCCCCGGCGACGGGCACTCCTCGACGACCTTCTGGTGCCTGCGCTGGACGCTGCACTCCCGCTCGCCCAACGCCCACACCGTGCCGTGCCCGTCGGCCAGCACCTGCACCTCGACGTGCCGGGCGGCCTCCAGCAGCGGCTCGGCGAACACGGCGCCGTCGCCGAAGGCCGCCTGGGCCTCCCGCCGCGCCGACTCCACCTCGGCGGCCAGCTCGCCGGCGTGCCTGACGATCCGCATCCCGCGCCCGCCCCCGCCCGCGGACGCCTTCACCAGCAGCGGGAACTCGTCCGGCGCGGCCAGGTCGAGCGAGGGCAGCACCGGCACCCCGGCCTCGGCCATCAGCCGCTTGGCCGCGATCTTCGAGCCCATCGCCTCGATCGCCTCGGGCGGCGGCCCCACCCACGTGAGCCCGGCGTCCAGCACGGCCCGCGCGAACGCGGCGTTCTCCGACAGGAACCCGTAGCCCGGGTGCACCGCGTCGGCGCCGGAGACCCGGCACGCCTCGATGATCCGGTCCACCGCCAGGTAGGTCTCGGCCGGATGGGCCCCCGGCAGGCGGACGGCGAGGTCGGCCTCGCGGGCGTGCGGCGCGCCGGAGTCGGCGTCGGAGAAGACGGCGACCGTGGAGACGCCGAGCGAGCGGCAGGTGCGGAAGACCCGGCGGGCGATCTCGCCCCGGTTGGCCACGAGCAGACGGGTGATCACGGGCGGAACACCCCGAACCCCGCCGCGGGCGGCACCGGCGCGCTGTTGATCGCCGACAGGCACATCCCCAGCACCGTACGGGTGTCGCGTGGGTCGATCACCCCGTCGTCGTAGAGCCGTCCCGACAGGAAGAACGGCAACGACTCCGCCTCGATCTGGGACTCCACCATGGCACGCATCGCCGCGTCGGCCTCCTCGTCGTAGACCTGCCCCCTGGCCTGCGCCGCGGCCCGGCCGACGATCGACAGCACCCCGGCGAGCTGGGCCGGGCCCATCACCGCCGACTTGGCGCTCGGCCAGCTGAACAGGAAGCGGGGGTCGTAGGCGCGCCCGCACATGCCGTAGTTGCCGGCGCCGTAGGAGGCGCCCATGACGACGGTCAGGTGGGGCACGGTCGAGTTCGACACGGCGTTGATCATCATGGCGCCGTGCTTGATGATGCCGCCCTGCTCGTAGTCCTTGCCCACCATGTAGCCGGTGGTGTTCTGCAGGAACAGCAGCGGCGTGCGCGACTGGTTCGCGAGCTGGATGAACTGGGTGGCCTTCTGCGACTCCTGGCTGAACAGCACCCCGCGCGCGTTGGCCAGCACTCCGATCGGGTAACCGTGGACGCGCGCCCAGCCGGTGACCAGCGAGGGGCCGTACAGGGGCTTGAACTCCTCGAACTCGCTGCCGTCCACCACGCGGGCGATCACCTCGCGCGGGTCGAAGGGGATCTTCAGGTCCTCCGGGACGATCCCCAGCAGCTCGTCGGCCGGGTAGGCGGGCTCGCGGGCGGGCAGCGGCGCCACGCCCTGCTTGCGCCAGTTGAGCGAGCGCACGACGGCGCGGCCGATGCGCAGCGCGTCGTGCTCGTCCTCGGCCAGGTAGTCGGCCAGGCCGCTGGTCCTGGCGTGCATCTCGGCGCCGCCCAGCGACTCGTCGTCGGACTCCTCGCCGGTGGCCATCTTCACCAGCGGCGGCCCGCCCAGGAACACCTTGGCGCGGTCGCGGACCATCACCACGTAGTCGCTCATGCCGGGCACGTACGCGCCGCCGGCCGTGGAGTTGCCGAAGACCAGCGCCACCGTCGGGACGCCCGCCGCTGACAGCCGCGTCAGGTCGCGGAAGATCCGGCCGCCCGGGATGAAGATCTCCTTCTGCGTCGGCAGGTCGGCGCCGCCGCTCTCGACCAGGTTGACGTACGGCAGCCGGTTGGCCAGCGCGATGTCGGCCGCGCGCAGCGACTTGCGCAGCGTCCACGGGTTGGACGCGCCGCCCCTGACCGTGGGGTCGTTCGCGGTGATCAGGCACTCGACGCCCTCGATCACCCCGATGCCGGTCACCATGCCCGCGCCCACCTGGAACTCGCTGCCCCACGCGGCCAGCGGGGACAGCTCCAGGAACGGCGAATCGGGGTCGATCAGCAGCTCGACGCGCTCCCTGGCGAGCAGCTTGCCGCGCCGGCGGTGGCGCTCGACGTACTTCTCGCCGCCGCCGGCCACCGCCTTGGCGTGCTCGGCGTCGAGCTCGGCCAGCTTGGCGAGCATGGCCGCGCGCCGGGCCAGATAATCGGCGTCGCGCGGGTCGAGCCGGCTCCTGATCACGGGGCCTCCTGTCGCGAAGTCGACGCGGGCGTCAGCCCGATGGCCCGCGCCCACAGCCGGGTCAGGTGGTCGACGGCGTCCTGCTCGCCGGCCCGCTCCCCGAGATCCAGCCACACGTGGGCGAAGTGCTCGACCATGCCGCCCAGCATGACGGCCGTCAGCCGCGGGTCGAGCGCGGGGTCGGCCAGGCCCTGCTCCTGCAGCCGGCGCAGCCCGTCGGCGCCGCGCCGGACGAACGCCTCGCGCAGCTCCAGCACCAGCCGCCCGAAGCGGGCGTCGGCGTCGGCGGCGTGCTCCACCATGCGGACCAGGCGTGAGTTGGCCGCCCAGGCCCGCAGGTAGAGGCGGTTGGCGGCCTCGATGCGGGCGTACGGGTCGCCGGAGGCGGCGTCGCCGACCGCGCTCGCCGCGAACATCTCGCCGACCACCGTCTGCGCCACCTCCCCGAACAGCGACTCCTTGGAGTCGAAGTACGTGTAGAAGGTGCCGTGGGAGACCCCGGCCCGCGCGCACACGTCGTCGATCCGCACGGCGTCGTACCCGTGCTCCTCGAACGCCTCACGCCCGGCCGCGAGCAACGTGGCCCGGGTGCGCTTGCCGCGCAGGGACAGGGACCTGACGATCACGTCAGTCACCGTAGCGAGCGGGGCGCGCGGAAGGAAGGGGTCCCGCCGCGCGCCGTCACGTCAGGTGCAGTGGCTCCAGCCGGACTTCCAGCTCAGCGACTTCCACGAACCGCCCCAGATCACGCACTTCTTCACGGCCGCCAGCCGGACCGGGCCCGCGTACGCGGTGAAGTTGCCCGGGTTGCCGGCGCTCGCGCCGCCCTGGACCTGGAGGGTGGCGTTCATGGAGACCTTGCCGGGATAGACCAGCTTCGACATCGTGACCACGCAGTTCTTGCCCGCGCTGGTGTTGTAGAGCAGGAAGATCGTGGCCGAGGTGCCCAGCGCGTGCTTGTCGATCACCCTGTAGCCGGTGCCGCAGACGGCCACCACGTTGAAGGTGTTCGGCTTGGGCGTGGCGGTCGGCTTGACGGTGGGCTTCACGGTCGGCTTGCTCGTCGTCGGCTTCTTGGCCGGGACCGTCGTCGTGGGGCCGGGGGTCGGGGTGGTGGTCGGCTGGTCCTCGCCGTCGATCAAGCCCGTGGGCTTCTTCGTCTTGGTGGGCTTGGGCGTGGGCGTGGGGTGCTTGGTCGCCGGGCGGGCCGTCGCCGTCACGGTCGTCACCGGGTTCGGGACCGCGATGACGGGGTCCTTGGTGTGCTTGACCTTCTTGGGCGGCTCGGCCTCGCCGACGTCCAGCGTGGGGACGGGCTCGCCGGTCTCCGCCGGGAGGATGGGGTCCGGGGTCACCTCGGCGACCGGCGGCTCGGGCTGTCCCGCGCCCTGTCCGTCGCCCGTGGGGTTCTCGGAGGTGCCGCCGGTGGCGGTCACGGCGACCTTGTCGCTGTTGGCCTGCACCACGACGGCGCCCGCCACCACCAGCAGCGCGGCGGCGGCGGCGCCGGAGAGCGCGAGCGTCAGCGTCCGCCGCTGCTTGTCGGGCGCCTTGTCGGACGTCTCGCCGGACGTCCCGCCCTGCGGACCGCCGACCCTGGTCGCCCCCGCGTTCCCCGCCTGGGGTCCACCGGGGTGCCCCGCCTGAGGAGCGCCGGGATGCCCCGCCTGAGGAGCGCCGGGATGTCCGGCCTGAGGAGCGCCCGGCATGCCGCCGTGCGGGTGCCCGTGCGGCACCGCGCCCTGCGCGGCCGGACCGCCCATCGCACCGGCCTGCGCGGCCGCACCGCCCATGCCACCGGCCTGGGGACCGCCGGGAACGCCGCCCTGAGCCCCGGCCCCGCTCTGGGGACCGCCGGGAACGCCGCCCTGAGGGCCGCCGGGCGTGCCTCCGTGAGGCGTGCCGGGGGTGCCGCCGTGGGGAGCGCCCGTCTGGGGCCCGCCCGGCGTGTGCGGGCCGCCGGGAACGCCGGCCTGCGGACCGCCGGGGGCTCCGGCCTGCGGGACGCCCGGGTGCGGGACGCCCTGGGCGGCGCCGGGCATGGCGCCCGCGTGGGGGCCGCCTGGCGTGCCGGGCCCGGCCGGGCCGCCCTGAGGACCGCCCGCCGCACCTTGGGGGCCCGCCGTACCTTGGGGGCCCGTGCCCTGGGGGCCCGCCGGTCCCTGCGGGACGCCGGGGGCGGGGCGGTTGTCGGGGCCGGGCTGCCGGGGCACGGCGTTGGCGCCGGTGGGCTGGGTCCAGGGACCGGGGTAGGCGTCCTGCGCCGCACCGGAGGAGCCGGCCGCAGAGCCATTCGCGGGGCCATTCGCGGGGCTGTTCGCAGGGCCGGCCTGGTGGGGCACGGCCGGGGTGGCGGTCGCGCCGGTGACCGGCTCGATGGCGGCCTTGGGAGCGGGCTGCCCCGTGAGCCGGACGATCAGCTCGTCGGCGCTCGGCCGCTGCGCCGGGTCCTTCGACAGGCACAGGCCCACCAGCGCGCCGAGCTCGCCCTCCATCCCGCCGAGCTGCGGCTCCTCGTTCAGGATGCGGTTCATCACCACGGGGATCGAGTCCGCCCCGAACGCGGGCTTGCCGGTGGCCGCGTACACCATCGTGACGCCCCACGCGAAGACGTCGGCCGCCTCCGACACGGCGGCCCCGCTGAGCTGCTCCGGCGCCAGGTACGACGGCGTCCCCATCGCCATCCCCGTGGCCGTCGCGCCGGGGGAGTCCAGGGCGCGGGCGATGCCGAAGTCGATCACGACCGGCCCCTCGGGGCCCATGAGCACGTTCGCGGGCTTGAAGTCGCGGTGCAGGATCCCGGCCCGGTGGATGGCCGCCAGGGCGGTGGCCGTGCTGATCGCGAGCCGTTCCAGCGCCGCGCCCCGCCGCGGGCCCTCGTTGATGACGAGCTCGCGCAGCGAGGGGCCGGGCACGTACTCGCTCACGATGTACGGGCGGCTCCCGTCGAGGTCGGCGTGGAGGACGGGCGCGGTGCAGAACCGGGCGACCCGCTGCGCCACCGCCACCTCGCGCAGGAACCTGGTCCGCGCGTCGGCGTCGGCCACGAGGGCGTTGTGCAGCAGCTTGACGGCGACCTGGTCACCCGAGTCGCTCTTGCCCAGATAGACGACGCCTTGACCACCCTCGCCGAGCCGGGCGACGATGTCATACGCCCCCAGCCGCCGCGGGTCGTCCGCCGCCAGCGGCTGGAACTGATTCACGTCGGACCCCCATGACAACCAATAGATGGGGCAAAACGCTACCAGCGTGACATGTGGGACGTCTGCCGGACCTGTAAGTAAGTTCCACCTTTTGACGGAACATGTCAGTGTTTCGTCGCAGGTCGTGTCCGCGCCGGAGCCCCAAGGTCACGGCTTGGCAAATTCAGATGGCCTTGCCCGGGTTCATGATGCCCAGCGGGTCGAAGACCGCCTTGATGCCCTGCTGCACCTCGGCCGCCACCGGCCCGGACTCCAGCCCCAGCCAGCGCCGCTTGAGCACGCCCACGCCGTGCTCGCCGGTCAGCGTCCCGCCGAGCGAGAGCGCGTGCCGGAACACCTCGTCGGCCGCGGCCCACACCTGCGCGGGCGGCTCGGCCGTGCCGTGCTCGAAGATGAAGACCGGGTGCAGGTTGCCGTCGCCGGCGTGGGCGACCGTGCAGATCCGCACGCCGTGCCGGGCCGCCGCGGCCTCGATCGCGGTGATCATCTCGGGCAGCGCCGAGCGCGGCACGCACACGTCCTCGACCAGGCACGCCCCCAGCCGCTCCTTGGCCTGGTAGGCCATCCTGCGCAGCCCGACCAGCTCCTCGGTCTCCTGCGGACTGGAGGAGACGGCCACGAACGAGGCGCCGTTGTCCAGGCAGAGCCGTTCCATGCGGGCGGCCACGGCCTGGCCGTCGGTCGCGTCGGACTGGCCGATCAGCATGGCCTGCGTGGCCGGTTCGAGCCCGATGTTGCGCCAGTCGTCGATGGCCTCCAGCGTGGCCCGGTCCAGCAGCTCCATCAGCGAGGGCTGGCAGCCCGCGGCCATGATCGCCGACACGGCCGCGCCCGCCTCGCGCAGCGAGCCGAACTCGGCGGCGAACGTGGCCGGCGGCGCGGCGGGAGCCCGCCGCAGCCGCACGGTGGCCGCGGTGATCACGCCCAGCGTGCCCTCCGAGCCGACGAACAGGCCGGTCAGGTCGTAGCCGGTGACGCCCTTCATCGTGCGCCGGCCGGTGTTCAGGATCCGCCCGTCGGCCAGCACGACCTCAAGGCCGAGCGTGGCGTCCCTGGTGACGCCGTACTTCACGCAGCGCAGGCCGCCGGCGTTGGTGGCCAGGTTCCCGCCGATCGTGGAGATCTCGTACGACGAGGGGTCCGGCGCGTACATGAGCCCGTGCTCGCGGGCGGCGCGGTCGAGGTCGGCGGTGATGACCCCCGGCTCCACCACGGCGATCTCGTCGGCGGGGGAGAGCTCCCTGATGGCCGTCATCCTGGCCAGCGACAACACGATCGTCCCGTCGCCGGCCGTGGCCGCGCCCGCCAGGCCCGTGCCGGCGCCGCGCGGCACGACGGGCACCCGGTGCTCGGTGGCCCACCGCAGGGTCGTCACCACGTCCTCGCGCGAGGCGGCGAGCACCACGCCGAGCGGCTTGCCCGGCTCGACGAACGTGCGGTCGCGGGCGTAGGAGTCGATCACGTCCGGGTCGGTCAGCACGCGAGCTTCGGACAGCGAGTTCACCAGGGCATCAATCGGTCTCACACCTGCACCCTACGGTTTGCGCGGACCGTTCCTTAAGGCCAGACTGCCCTGGGTGGAAGTCAGGTGCCCGGTATGTACGCAGGCTGACCAGCTCGTCTCGGTTCCGGGCGCGGTCGCCGCGGGGACGACATACCGGATAGGAAGGGTCAGACTGCCCGGCCAGCGCGAGGTCGCCGACCTGCCGACCGCGCCGTCGATGGGCGCGTCGAAGCACGTCATGAGCCGTACGCAGCTCGCGGTGTGGATGTCGTTCCCCAGCCGCCACTACACGCCCTGGGCCAGGAACCAGGGGTGGATCATGCTCGGCGTGGCGGCCCTGGTGCACCTCGTCGTGTCGCTGGTGATCGCGATGGGCAAGGACTCGCAGTGGAGCGAGGTGCTGCTCGCGCCCTTCTGCCTCACCGGGCTGTTCTGGGGGCTCGGGCTGCTGTTCGTGCTCGGCGCGCGCGGCGCCCGCAGGCGCGACCACGCCGAGGCCCCGGCCCGGGAGAAGGCGCTGGCCGTGTGGGAACGGCTGTACTACTGCGCCCGCGACAACGTCGCGTTCGAGCCGGGGGTCGGCGTCTCGTTCCATCCGGGCGAGACGCGCGAGTACATCTTCGGCTTCCGGGGCCGGGCGATCTAGCCGCGCTCCTCCGCCACCAGGCGGACGCAGACGGCCAGGCCGTCGATGGCCTGCTCCAGCTCGTCCAGCTCGGGGAAGGTGGGGGCGATGCGGATCGTGCGGTCCTCCGGGTCCTGGCCGTAGGGGTGGGTGGCGCCGGCCGGGGTGAGCGCGATGCCCGCGGCCTTGGCCCTGGCCACCACCTCGGCGGCGTGCGGCACCTCCAGGCTGATGAAGTAGCCGCCGCGCGGGCTGGTCCAGGTGGCCAGGTCGCCGAGGCGCTCGGTCAGCACCTTGTCGACCAGCTCGAACTTCGGGCCGATCAGCTCGGCGTGCCGCCGCATGTGCGCGGCCACGCCCGCGGCGTCGCGCAGGAACTCCACGTGCCGGAGCTGGTTGAGCTTGTCGGGGCCGATGGACTGCTTGGCGGTGTTGGCGAGGAACCACTCCACGTTCGCCGGCGAGGAGCCGAAGAACGACACGCCCGAGCCCGCGTACGTCACCTTCGAGGTGGAGGCGTAGACGAACACGCGGTCGGGGTTGCCGTGCTCGGCCGCGAGCGCGAGCAGGTCGGCGAGCTCGTCCGGCGTGTCGGTGAGGTGGTGGACGGCGTAGGCGTTGTCCCACATGATCCGGAAGTCGGGGGCGGCCGTCGGCATGGCGGCCAGCCTGCGCACGGTCTCGTCGCTGTAGGTGACGCCGGACGGGTTGCTGTACTTCGGCACGCACCAGATGCCCTTGACCGCCGGGTCCGCGGCGACCAGGCGCTCCACGACGTCCATGTCGGGGCCGTCGGCGTTCATCGGGACGGCCGTCATCTTGATGCCGAGCCGCTCGCAGATGGTGAAATGCCGGTCGTAGCCGGGCACCGGGCACAGGAACGTGATCTCCGGCTCCTCGACCCAGCGGCGCTCGGCCCCCGGCACCTTCGACAGCAGCGCGTGCACGATCGTGTCGTGCATCAGCGTCAGGCTGGAGTTGCCGCCCACGACGAGCTGTCCGGCAGGCACCTGCACCAGCGGCGCGAAGATCTCGCGCAGCTCCGGCAGGCCCTGCAGGTTGCCGTAGTTGCGGCCGTCGGTGCCGTCAGCGGCCTTGACGGAGGTGGGCAGCTTGAGCATGCCGTCGGAGAGATCGAGCTGGCGCGGTGACGGCTTGCCCCGGGTGAGGTCGAGCGAGAGCCCCCGCTGGACGAGGGCGGCGTAGTCACTCTGTGCGGTCACGAGATCTCTCCTCCGAGTCGGTTCGGTCCAAAGGATAGAAGAAGTCCCCGAGGGGTCCGGTAATCGCCCGGCATGTGGGACACCGGTTCAAAGACGTTCTAAAGAAGCGCTTCCCGTCCGGCGATCGCCGGAGTGGAATGGAGGACATCGGGGCAGGCACAACTCCGCGAAGGAGGGAGCAGCCGTGACGACTGTTCGGGACACCTCGATCGAGCAGGTCAGGCGCCGCCGTACCGGGACCGTCATCGCCTCCTGGCTCTCGACGACCGACCACAAGGTCATCGGGTACCTCTACCTGATCACCTCCTTCGGCTTCTTCCTCGTCGCGGGCGTCATGGCCATGCTGATCAGGGCCGAGCTGGCGCGGCCCGGCATGCAGGTGGTCAGCCAGCAGCTGTACAACCAGCTGTTCACCATCCACGGCACGGTGATGCTGCTGCTGTTCGCCACGCCGCTGTTCGCCGGGTTCGCCAACGTGGTCATGCCGCTGCAGATCGGCGCGCCCGACGTGGCCTTCCCCCGGCTGAACGCGGTGGCGTACTGGCTGTTCCTGTTCGGCGGGCTCATGGTGGTGGCGGGCTTCCTCACCCCGGGCGGGGCCGCCGACTTCGGCTGGTTCGCCTACACGCCGCTGTCGTCGGCCATCCACTCGCCGCAGGTCGGCGGCGACCTGTGGATCATGGGCCTGGTGATGTCCGGCCTCGGCACGATCCTCGGCGCGGTCAACTTCATCTCCACGATCATCGGCATGCGGGCCCCGGGCATGACGATGTTCCGCCTGCCGATCTTCACCTGGAACGTGCTGCTGACCAGCATGCTCGTGCTGATGGCCTTCCCCGTGCTGGCCGCCGCGCTGCTGGTGCTGGAGTCGGACCGCAAGCTCGGCACGCACGTCTTCGACGGAGCGAACGGCGGGCCGCTGCTGTGGCAGCACCTGTTCTGGTTCTTCGGCCATCCCGAGGTCTACATCATCGCGTTGCCGTTCTTCGGGATCGTCACCGAGGTGATCCCGGTGTTCAGCCGCAAGCCGATCTTCGGCTACCTGAGCCTGGTCGCGGCCACCATCGCCATCGCCGGGCTGTCGATGACCGTGTGGGCGCACCACATGTTCGCGACCGGGCAGGTGCTGCTGCCGTTCTTCTCGTTCATGACGTTCCTCATCGCGGTGCCGACGGGGGTGAAGTTCTTCAACTGGATCGGCACGATGTGGCGCGGCCATCTGTCGTTCGAGACGCCGATGCTGTTCGCGGTGGGGTTCCTGGTCACGTTCCTGCTCGGCGGGCTGACCGGCGTCATCCTGGCCTCGCCGCCGCTGGACTTCCAGATCAGCGACACCTACTTCGTCGTCGCCCACTTCCACTACGTGGTCTTCGGCACGGTGGTGTTCGCCATGTTCGCCGGCTTCTACTTCTGGTGGCCGAAGATGACCGGCAAGATGCTCGACGACCGGCTCGGCAAGGTGCACTTCTGGACGTTGTTCGCCGGCTTCCACACCACGTTCCTCGTCCAGCACTGGCTCGGCCAGCTCGGCATGCCGCGCCGGTACGCCGACTACAGCGCGGCCGACGGGTTCACCGCGCTCAACGAGATCTCCTCGGCCGGGGCGTTCCTGCTCGGCGCCTCGACGCTGCCGTTCCTCTACAACGTGTACCGGACGGCCAGGCACGCGCCCAGGGTCACGCTCGACGACCCCTGGGGCTACGGCAACTCGCTGGAGTGGGCGACCTCCTGCCCGCCGCCGCGGCACAACTTCACCGGCATGCCGCCGATCCGCTCCGAGCGGCCCGCGTTCGACCTGCACTACCCGCACGAGGACGCGACGCCCGCCGTGGAGCCGGACCCCGGCCCCGAGCAGCCGCCGCCGGTGCTCGCCGCCGACTGACCTTCCGGCCGATCCGGCGTTTCAAGATCGCTTTGTTGCGTTTATGCGGGGTCATTGCGGGCGATGCCGCCGCGACAATTCTGTTGGTCAAAATGTCGTAGTTTGATCACGTTTCAACAACGTACTTTACGACCCGTTTATCCACCCTCTAGCGTCCGGCATTGCACACCCTATGGCCATGCGCCCGGCGACCCCGGGCAGAGAGGGTACCTGGTGCCAAGCTCAAAGCGCCTGTTAGTCGCGTTCCCGGCGGTCGCCCTCCTCGGCGCCGCGCTGACCGTCCCGGCGGCCCAGGCCACGTCAGTGGCCAGCTACCAGCCCACGGCGGCGGACTACTACATCAACTACGCTCCCCCGCGGGTCGAGAAGGAGCCGCAGGAACCCGGCCTGAACAAGGGCAAGGCCCGCTCGCTCTCGCCGGCGGAGAAGTTCGACAGGAAGTTCGTCAGCGGGAACCCCGCCGCGGCCCGCGTCCTCGCCGCCCGGGAGAACCAGGCGATCAGGACCGGCCGCAACCCGGCTGAATGGATCTACAAGAACTCCAAGCAGGTCAAGACCGCCAAGCTCCTCACCGTCCTGGTCGAGTTCAACGAGCAGGCGAACGACGACTTCTCCGGCTTCAACCGGCTGCGCACCACCGACAGCGCGCCGGACGACTGCGTGGTGGAGCCGCCGGGCACGCTCAAGAACGGCCCGCTGCACAACAACATCCCGGACCCGGCGACGCTGCCGCAGAAGGACAACAACTCCTTCTGGCTCAAGGACTTCAGCACCGACCACTTCAACAAGATGCTCTACAGCGACGAGGGCATCACCGAGCGCGTGCGCAAGGACCTCAAGGACCCGCGCGACGGCAAGCCCGGCATCGACATCTCCGGCTTCACGATGAAGAAGATGTACGAGGAGCTGTCCAAGGGCGCCTACTCCGTCACCGGCTCGGCCGTCGGCTGGATCAAGGCCCCCCACTCCGAGGCGTACTACGGCGCCGCGGCCTGTGGCGGCCAGCCGCAGGACATGTCGGGTCACCCCAGCAACCCGACCGGCGCGGGCCAGCTCGCCATCGACACGGTCAACGCCCTGGCCGCGGCCCAGCCGAACTTCCCGTGGGCCGACTACGACCAGGAGGACGTGGCCGACTCCGACGGCGACGGCAACTTCAACGAGCCCGACGGCGTCATCGACCACCTGGTGATGGTGCACGCCGGCAAGGACAAGTCCTCCGACGGCGGCGCCGAGGGCACCTACGCCATCTGGGCGCACTCCAGCGCGGTCGCGGGCGGCTACAAGATCCCCGGCAGCGACAAGAAGATCTCCAACTACATCGTGCAGCCCGAGGACTCCGGCGTCGGCGTCTTCGCCCACGAGTACGGCCACGACCTGGGCCTGCCCGACCTGTACGACACCAGCGGCCAGGCCAGCTCCGCGGTGGACTTCTGGGACCTGATGTCCAGCGGCTCCCACTCCGGCCCCATCTTCCAGTCCATGCCCACGCACATGGGCCTGTGGGACAAGTGGGTGCTCGGCTGGGCCAACCCGAAGACGTTCAACCCGGGCGACGCCGCCCAGTCCGTCACGGTCGGGCAGTCCTCCCGCACGCCCAAGTACACCGAGGACGGCGTCCGGGTGAACCTGGCCTCCACGCCGCTGAAGATGATCGACCCGCACAGCGGCACGAAGGCCTGGTGGTCCAACCTGGACCAGGACTGGGCCAACCAGACCCTGACCCGCGACGTCCCGGTGCCCGCCGGCTCCGACGTGCGGTTCTGGATGTGGAACAACTACGAGATCGAGCAGGACTGGGACTTCGGCTTCGTGGAGGTCTCGACCGACGGCGGCCAGACCTGGACCCAGCTCAAGGTCTACGACGAGGCCGGCGCCGAGGTCACCACCCCCGACGGCTACCCCGACCCGAACAAGAACCTCAAGACGTTCGGCAACAAGAAGTACGGGCTCACCGGTGACACCGGCGGCCAGTGGCGGCACGACTACGTCAACCTGACGCCGTACGCCGGGCAGTCGATCAAGCTGCGCCTGACCTACAACACCGACGCCGCCTTCGAGCCGCGCGGCTGGCACGCCGACGACTTCTCGCTCACCAACGGCGGCACCGCCGTCTGGAGCGACGACGTCGAGAACGGCGAGAACGGCTGGAAGGCCACCGGCGGCACGTTCACCAACACCAGCGGCCAGGGCTGGACCGTCAACAACGGCTCGCGCGAGATCTCCCGCTTCTACCTCGCCGAGTGGCGCAACTTCGACGGCTTCGACAAGGGCCTGCAGTACGCCTACGACACCAACTACTCCCGCGACGGGGCGTGGAAGGTCGAGAAGGTCAAGTACAACGCGCCCGGCCTGCTGGTCTGGTACCGCGACTCGACCTTCACCAACAACTCGGTGGTCAACAACCTGACCCTGCCGCCGAGCATCGGCTCCAAGGGCAGCCTGCTGGTCGTGGACTCGCACTACGACCCGCTGCGCCGCACCGGCACCGCCGCCCAGAAGGACCCGACCAGGCACAAGAACATGGAGGGCCGCACGCAGTCCTCGAACGCGGCGTTCTCCTTCGACCAGACGTACCCGCTGAAGGAGTGCCTGGAGGCGCCGGACGAGCCGTTCAGCGAGTACTGCACCAACATCCCCGCGCTCAGGGGCGTGTCGTCCTTCACCGACGCGAAGACCTGGGTTCCGGGCTTCGAGCTGCAGAACGGCTCGCTCTACTACCGTGACTTCGACGCCTCCGCGGTGGTGCCGAGCAAGGGCGACCAGCCGTACAGCACCCGCGTGGTGCACCTGGACGGCACCCCCGCCACCGAGCTGTACGGGACCGACCTCGGCGACGGCCACGTGGCCGGGTCGGGCAACCCCGGCGACGAGGGCAAGGCGCTGGGCGTGCAGTTCAAGCTGATCAGCCAGCTGCCGGGCAACCTGGGCGCCGTCGTCCAGGTCGTCCCGCCGAAGAAGTAGCGTAAGGGGGGCCGCCGGATCCCCGGCGGCCCCCCGATCCAGCACTGAGCGGCGGACACAGCGCCTACGATTGATGACCATGAGCGAACTGCGCACCAAGATCGAGCACACTGAGGCGATCCGGCGGGATCGCCGGGTGGCGGTGGTGGTGAACACTCGCTCACGCCGCGGCCGCCGCCACTACTTCGAGGTCATCGAGCAGCTGCACAACCTGGGGTTCGAGCCGCTGGCCGAGCTGTCGGTCTACAACCCCAAGCGGCTGCGCGACCTGCTCGACACCGCCCTCGCCACCGACCCCGACCTGCTGATCGTGGGCGGCGGCGACGGCACCCTCTCATCGGCCGTGCGCCACGTCGCCCACCGCGACGTGGCGCTCGGCGTGTTGCCGCTCGGCACCACCAACAACTTCGCCAGGAGCCTCGGCCTGCCGCTCGACCTGGCCGGCGCCATCCGGGTGTTCTCCACCGGCAAGGTCGCCGACATCGACCTCGGCATGGCCGGCGACCGGCCCTTCGCCAACCTGGCCAGCTTCGGCGTCTCGGTCGAGGTGGCCGGCCGGGTCAAGCCCTGGCTCAAGCGCATCGTGGGCCGTCCGGCCTACCCGATGACCGCGCTCACCGTCCTGCCGGGCCACCGGCCCTTCCGGGCCTACATCACCGTCGAGGGCCAGCGCCACGAGCTGCTCACCCACCAGCTCAACATCGCCAACGGCCGCTTCCACGGCGGCTGGCAGGTGGCCAAGGACATCAGCATCGACAACGGCATGCTGGTGGCCTACCAGCTCGGCTCGGGCAAGAAGCTGCGCCTGCTCGGCGAGACGCTGCTGCGCGCGACCACCGGCCGCTGGCGCAGCCTGGCGGGCGGCCCGTTCGTGGTCGGCCGGGAGATGCTGCTGGAGACCGACCCGCCGATGGCCGCCGACGTCGACGGCGAGGTGCGCCTGCGCACCCCGATCACGCTGCGCGTGGTGCCCAACGGCGTGCGCGTGATGGTCCCCGACTCCTTCGAGGACAACTGACCTCAGCCCTCGCCCAGCGCCCGGTAGGCGGGGGCGAGCGCGTCCGCCAGGCCGGCGGGCGGCGGGAAGACCCGCGGCAGCAGGTCGGGGGCGGCCGCGGCGGGGCGGCGTTCCGGGCGGTGCGCGGTGGCGCCGGGGGCGTAGAAGTCGGCCAGCCGGTCGGCGAACGGCACGTCGGCCACCTCCAGCGGGTCGGGCGCGGGCGGGTCGTCGGCCAGCGAGCCGAGCAGCTGCTCGCGGGTGCGCCCACGCCAGGCCAGCACCAGGAACGGGTCGTCGTCGAACGACTCGGCCAGCAGGTAGAGCACGGCCGACAGGTGCTTGCACGGGAACCCCCAGTCGGGGCACGAGCACTCCATGTCCAGGTCGCGCGGGAACAGGTCGGCGCCATGGGCGGCGAACAGCTCCTCGATCTCGACCGGCATCTCCCCGGCCAGCAGCCTGGCCCGGTGGACGGCCTGCGCCGCGACGGCCTCCTCCAGCCGCGCCCACACGTCCTCGCCGTAGACGTCGATCCTGACCACGACGTCGTACGGCTTCGGCCGCGACCCCTGCACGGACGCCCGGACCAGCCCCGCCGACAGGTCGATCGAGAGCACTTGGCCCTTGCGGGCGTAGGCGCGGCCGCGGGACAGGCGGCCCTTGTCGCAGACGCGTTCCAGGATGTCGACGAAGCGCCTGGACCACCAGGCCGAGCCGATGCTGCCGCGCCGCGACCGGGCCCGCAGGCCGCCCTCGACCTCGATGGGGCCGCCGCCGTCGTACCAGTCGGGCATGGTCAGGACCCTCCCGTGAGGCGGAACACGTCGCGCAGCTCGTCGGTGGACAGGTCGGTCAGCCACTCCTCGCCGGCGCCCACCACCCGCTCGGCCAGCGCCTTCTTTCGCTCGATCATCTGGTCGACGCGCTCTTCGAGGGTGCCCGCGCAGATCAGCTTGCGCACCTGGACGTTCCTGCGCTGGCCGATGCGGAAGGCCCGGTCGGTGGCCTGGTCCTCCACGGCCGGGTTCCACCAGCGGTCGACGTGGACGACGTGGCTCGCCGCCGTCAGGTTGAGCCCGACGCCGGCCGCCTTGAGCGACAGCAGGAACAACATCGGCTCCGGGTCGTGCTGGAAACGCTCGACCAGACGGTCGCGGGTCTTCTTGGGCAGGCCGCCGTGCAGCCACAGGACCGGGCGGCCGAGCCGCTGGGCGAGGTAGGGCTGGAGCATCGTGCCGAACTCGGCGTACTGCGTGAACAGCAGCGCCTTCTCGCCCTCGGCCAGGACCTCCTCGGCCAGCTGCTCCAGCCGGGCCAGCTTGCCCGACCGGCCGGCCAGGCGGGAGCCGTCCTTGAGCAGGTGGGCCGGGTGGTTGCAGACCTGCTTGAGCCTGGCCATGGCCGACAGCACCAGGCCGCGCCGCTCGACGCCCTCGCTGCCGTCGATCCGGGCCAGCATGTCGTCCACGACGGCCTGGTACAGCGTGGCCTGCTCGGGGGTGAGCGGGCACCACTCCTTGATCTCGATCTTCTCCGGCAGGTCGGAGATGACGGACCGGTCGGTCTTGAGGCGGCGCAGGATGAACGGGCCCGTCGCCCGCTTCAGCGCATCGGCGGCCTGCTCGTCCTGGCGGGCCTCGATGGGCTCCTGGAACCGGGTGCGGAAGCGGGCCCGCGGCCCGAGCAGGCCGGGGTTGGCGAACTCCATGATCGACCAGAGCTCGGCGAGGTGGTTCTCGACGGGCGTGCCGGTCAGCGCCAGCCGGGTGCGGGTGGGGATCGACCGGACGGCGCGGGCCTGGAGGGTGCCGCTGTTCTTGATCGCCTGGGCCTCGTCGCACACCACCCGGCGCCACTCGTGCTCCCGCAGGATCTCCAGGTCGCGGTGGGCGGTGCCGTACGTGGTGATCACCAGGTCGGCCGCCGCGATGCGGGCGGCGTCCCGGCCGGGGCCGTGGTGGACGTACACGCGCAGCCCCGGGGCGAACCTGGCCGCCTCCCGCTGCCAGTTGCCCACCAGCGACATCGGGCAGACCAGCAGCGTGGGCGCGGCGGCCCGCTCGTGGACGAGCAGCGCCAGCGTGGTGACCGTCTTGCCCAGGCCCATGTCGTCGGCGAGCACGCCGCCGAGGCCCAGCTCCGACAGGAAGCTCAGCCACGCCAGCCCGCGCTCCTGGTAGGGCCGCAGGACGGCGTCCAGACCCGGCGGGGTCGCGAGCGGGGTGAGCCGCCGCTCGGCCTGGCCCGACAGCAGGTCGCCGAGCACGCCGTCGGCGTCGACCGCCAGCAACGGCAGCTCGTCGTCGCCCTGGATCACGTGGCGCAGCAGGTCGGCCGCGGCCGCCTCGCCCGCGCGCACCCCCTCCACGGCCCGCAGCGCGGCCTTGAGCTGCCGGTCGTCCAGCTCCACCCACTGGCCGCGGACCCGGACCAGCGGCACCTTGAGCCTGGCCAGCTCGGCCAGCTCCGCCTCGCTGATCGTCTCCTCGCCCACCGCCAGGTCGACGCGGAAGTCGACCAGCTCGCGCAGCCCGAAGCCCTGGCTGACGGCCGCCGTCTGCGGCTTGGTCCTGGTGGTGAGCTTGAGCCCGAGCCGCGTACGGCCCGCCCAGCGCGGCAGCTGCACCCCGAACCCGGCCGCCTGGAGCAGCGGCGCGGCCTGGCGCAGGAAGCCGAACGCGCCCGCCGTGTCGAGGGCCAGCTCGCTCGGCTCCGGCACGCGCAGGGCCCGGTCCAGCTCCGGGTAGAGCCGCACGGCCCGGCCGAGCCCGGCCAGCAGCTCACGCTCCGGCCGGCCGGGCAGGCCCTTCTCGCCGTCCCAGACGCGGGCGGCCGGGACGTACAGGCTGGGGTCGTCGGCGGCCTGCAGCGCCAGCTCGACCCGCCAGTCGTCGCCGGCGGCCGGTTCGAGCAGGCGGAAGCAGACGCGGGTGGCGCCCTCGGCCGCCGTGACGGCCGCCCGCCAGCGGTCCAGCTCCTCGCGCAGGCCAGGGTCGTCGGGGCAGGCCGGGTCGCCGGTCAGCGCGGCCAGCCACCGTTCCCGCGGCGTCGCCGGGGCGGCGGCGGAGGGGGCGGCCAGGGGAGTGGTGACGGCCTGCCGGACGAGCGCGTCGGTGAACGCCTCCAGCGCCTGGAGCTGCACCCCGGCGGCCGGACGCTCGGCGGCCCAGGTGCGGCAGGCGGGCGGCATGGCCAGAGCCAGGTCGCGGAAGTAGGCGGCGTCGGCCCCGGTCAGCACGGGCCGCCACAGAGCCAGCGCGGCGCCGTCGGCATCGGGCACGGCCCCGTCGGCATCGGGCACGGGGACGAGCTGGGGGACGACCCGGCCACGGCCCACCAGGTCGCGGGCGAGCGCGGCGACGGCGGCACAATGGCGGACGGTGGCGGTGGCGTCGCCCGGAAGACCGTCCAGCGCGGCAAGGGCCTCGGCGGGCGGCAGCACGACCGCGGGCACCCGCCACGGCAGCAGCCGCGGCCTGACCACCTCCGTCAGCAGCCCCGTCTCCGGCGAGGGCAGCGGCCCCTTGGCCGACCCCGGCAGCAGCAGCTCCAGCTCCCTGGACGGCCCGCCCACCCCGAGGCCCGGCGCGCCGGCCAGCTCGGCAGGGGACGCGGCGAACGGATGGGGCCGCGCGCCCGCCCCACGGGACACCGCGGCGGCCCGGCCGGGAACCTCTCCCCAGAAGGCGAGCCCGTCACCCGCCCACACCCCGTGTACCAGCACCCCGGCAGGTTACCGCCGGCCTGGAGCGACCGGTCCGCGGGTCTTCTGCGGGCCGGGCCGGAGGTCGTACCATCGAAGGATGAACACTCCCGGATCGTGGTGTGAGCGGCCTGAGCCGCAGGCTCCCTCGTGCGAGCTGCCCGCACCGTGGAGCAGGCCGAAGCAGCCCGACAACTGGTGCGAGGCGCCCGAGTCGCCGGTGGCGTCCGTCCTCCGGTTCCTGCTGAAGGCCGCCAAGAGGTAATAACAGGCGGTCAGCTGGGTAGTCGCCTTCCTCAGCGGAGGAGGCGACGTCGTGAACGATACCCACAAGCTGGTCAGTGATCTGTCCGACCAGGTCTCCAGGCTCGTCAAGGACGAGCTGCGCCTGGCCAGGCTGGAGCTCGCGGAGAAGGGCAGGCGCGCCGGGTTCGGCGCGGGGCTGTTCGGCGCGGCCGGGATGGCCGCGTTCTTCGGCGCTGCCGCGCTGGTGGCCGCCGTCGTGCTGCTCCTCGCTCTGGTCATGCCCGCGTGGGCGGCCGCCGCGATCGTGGGGGCGGTCCTGCTCATCGCCGCCGCCCTGCTCGGCCTGACCGGAAAGAACCAGGTGAAGCAGGCCACGCCGCCGGTCCCCGAGGAGACCATCGCGAGCGTCAAGGCCGATATCGACATGGTCAAGGAGAGGGCACGCCGATGAGCGAGACGGACCCCGGATACAGCGAGCAGCACGCCGGTGACGTGGGCGCCCGCAGGGCGACCGTCGGCACGCCGACCGAACGCGAGTCGATCAACGTGCCTCCGACGAGACCGGGGGCTGCGGAGAACGCGAAACGGGCCGAACTGGCCCGGCAGGAACACGAGACCTTCATCCCCGAGACCCCCGTGCCGGACGACCGGACCGAGGCGGTGGAGAGCCGCGCGGTCGAGGAGGAGTCGCTGGGCGGGGGCGGGGGCCGTGGCGAGGACGACGAGGAAGAGGAAGACGTGCGAAAAAGCATCAAGGAGACCAGGAACGAACTGGGCGACACGGTCAGCGCCCTGGCACACAAGGCCGACCTGAAGGGCCGGGCCGCCGAGGCGGCCGGCACCGCCAAGGGCAAGGTCGCCGAGATGACCGGCGTGGCCAAGGGCAAGGCCGCCGAGGTGACCGGCACGGCCAAGGGCATGGCCGGCGAGGTCGCGGGCAAGGTCCGCGAGGCCACCCCCCACCAGGTCAAGGACGCCGCCACCGGGGCGCGCAAGCGTCCGGTGCTGCTGCTGGCCGCGGCGGCGGCGGTGACGGCCCTCGTCGTGCGGCGGCTCAGGAAGCGCAACAGGGCGAAGTAGGCGTGCGTTCCCCCGAAAGACCTGCGGAACTGCCGCGCAGGGCCTGGTGGAGCGTGCTCAAACGCACCGTCGTCGAGTTCCGCAACGACGGCGTCCAGGACCTCGCGGCAGCGCTCACCTACTACGCCGTCCTGTCCATCTTCCCCGCGCTGATCGTGCTGGTGTCGGTGTTCGGCCTGCTCGGCAGGCGCGACACCGCCACCCTGGTCGGCAACCTCGTGGTGCTGGCGCCCGACGAGGTGCGCTCCCTGATCGTCACGGGCGTGCGGTCGGTCCAGGAGAACGCGGCCTCGGCCGGCCTGGTCGCGATCGTCGGCCTGCTGGTCGCGCTCTGGTCGGCGTCGGGCTACATCGGCGCGTTCATCCGGGCCGGCAACACCATCTACGACATCGACGAGGGGCGTCCGTTCTGGAAGGTGACCCCGCTCCGGATCGGGCTCACCGTGCTGGCCACCGTGCTGCTGGCGCTCGGCGCGATCTCCGTCGCGCTGACCGGCGACCTGGCCAGGAGCGTCGGGAAGGCGCTCGGCCTGGGCAGCGCGCTGGTGACCGCCTGGGACATCCTGAAATGGCCCGTGCTCGCGCTCGTCGCGGCCGGGCTGATCATGGTGCTCTACTGGGCCGCGCCGAACGTGCGCCAGCCCGGCGTGCGCTGGATCACCCCCGGCGGGCTGCTCGCGGTGGTGCTCTGGGTCGTGGTCTCCGGCGGCTTCGCCCTGTACGTGGCCCACTTCGGGTCCTACGGCAAGACCTACGGCACGCTGGCCGGCGTCGTGGTGTTCCTGATCTGGCTGTGGTTGTCGAACATGGCCCTGCTGCTGGGCGCCGAGCTGGACGCCGAGCTCATCAGGGAACGCCAGATCGCCGAGGGCGAGCCCGTCGGGCAGGAGCCGTACGTGGAGCCCCGGGACCCGCCGAAGGAGGATAGCCTTCCCGAGTGAAGCGTGGAAAGGCCGTCGTCGCCGCACTCGCCCTGCTGACCTCGGGGTTGGTGGCCGGCTGCGGCGACGGCTCGGCGGTCAGCGACTTCGGCACCGTCGTCAAGGGCGCCAAGGGCACGACCGTGCGCGCCGAGCTGCGCCCGGGGCAGCGGTTCTCGCTGGCCGTCCCGGACAACCCCTCGGTGGGCGACAATTGGCGGCTGGCGGCGGTGCCCGACGCCAGGGTGGCCTCCTACATCAGCGAGGAGCGCAGGAGCGCGGGCCAGGGCCCCGGCAGCGGCGGCACCGCCTACTTCGTCTTCAACACCAAGAGCCCGGGCACCGCCGAGATCACGCTGCGCGACTGCTGGCGGTGCGGCCAGAGCTCGACGCCGCCCGACGAGGAGAGCAGGCGGCAGTCGGGCGAGGCGGTCTTCGAGATCACCGTGCGCTGAGCACGGCCCGGCACAACACGTCGAGGGTGGTCGCGGTGATCACCTCGGCCTCGGCGCCTTCGCCGGAGTCGGCGCACGCGGCCAGGCGGCGGCGGCCCTCGCCCAGGATGCTCCACCCCAGGTGGGCCACCAGGTCGGGATGCGGCTCCCCGGCCTCGGCGAGCAGCCCGCGCAGCGGCTCGATCATCGTCTCGTGCAGCTGGTCGAGCCGGTGGCGGCACTCGGCGGGCAGGTCGACCGCGGCCACCGCGCGCAGCAGCGCGTGGTCGGGGCTGGTCACGAACGCCAGCGACACGGCGCCGAAGGCGCGCACCCGCTCCTCCAGGCCGCCGTCGCGGGTGGCCGTGACGAGCCGGTCGGCCCAGCGGGGGATCGCGTCCTCCACGAGCTGGGCCAGGATGTCGGCGGTGGAGGAGAAGTAGCGGTAGACGCTGGAGCGGGCCAGCCCGACCCGCGCGCCCACGGCCGCGGGGGTGAGCCCGGCCGGGCCCTCGGCCGCCAGGACCTCCATGGCGGCCGCCAGCAGGGCCGCGTGCTGGCTGGCCCGATGGTCGGCCACCGTCGCCGCGCTGATCCTCGGCACCGGACTCACTCCTCTTCGCGTCGTCTCCTCCCAGTATCGGGCAGCAGGAACGTCGCCCCGACGCCGCCGAACAGCACGAGGCCGGTCACGATCGTGACCCGGCGGGTGGCGTCGGCGCCCGCCGCGACCGCGGCGGCGTGGTCGGCGGGGTCCCTGATCGCCGCGATGGCCGCGCCGGCGCTCTCCCGGACGGCCTGCCCGAGCGCGGGCTCGCCGGGCAGGCGTTCGGCCATCGCCGCGTCCAGGCCGGTGACCAGGACGGCGCCCAGCACCGCGATGCCGACGGCGGCGCCGAGCTGGCGGATCGTGCTCTGGAGCCCGGAGGCCACGCCGGAGCGGCGGGCGGGCACGTCGGCGAGCATCACGTTCGGGAGCTGGGCCGAGGCGAAGCCGACGCCGACGCCGTACAGGACGAGCCACGGCACCAGCGTCCACGCGCCGAGCGAGGGGGAGACGGCCAGGCCGATCGCGATCGCGCCCACGGCCTCCAGGACGAGCCCCAGCCGCACGATGACCCTGGGCGCCAGGTCGAGCCGCGGGACGACGCCGCCGGCCAGGAACGTGCCCCCGGCCAGCGAGGCGATGATCAGGCCGGTGGCGAACGCGGTGAACCCCATGGCCGCCTGCAGGAACAGCGGCAGCACCAGGATCAGGCCGAACTCGCCGAGACTGATGATCATCGCGGCGGCGCCGCCGTACCTGAAGGAGGGGATGGCGAACAGCGACAGGTCCAGCACGACCGGGCGGCCCGATCGTGCCCGCGAGCGCTCGACCAGCAGCAGCGCGGCCAGCGCGAGCCCCGCGAGCCCGAAGGCGAACGGGATCGGCGAGACGCCGCCGAGCGGCCAGGTCCACCCGAACAGCGTGGCCTCGCCGGTCGGCGTGAACCAGCCGTAGCGCTGGCCCTCGATCAGGCCGAACACCAGCGCGGCCGGGCCGACCACCGACAGCAGCACGCCCGGGACGTCCGAGCCGCCCGCCGCCGCGTCCTTCGACTCCGGCACCCGGGCCGTGCCGAGCAGCACGAGCAGGCCGATCGGCAGATTCACCCAGAACGCCCAGCGCCACCCGAAGTCGGTCACCACCCAGCCGCCGAGCAGCGGGCCGAGCGCGGCCATGCCGCCGATGATCGAGCCCCAGACGGCGAAGGCGATCGTCCGGCGCGAGCCCGTGTAGAGGGAGTTGATGATCGCCAGCGTCATCGGGACCACCATGGACGCCCCGACGCCCTGGACGACGCGGGCGGCGATGAGCAGCGCGCCGCTCGGCGCGGAGGCGGCCAGCATGCTCGCGGCCAGGAACACCACCAGGCCGACGGCGAACATCCGGCGCCTGCCGTGCACGTCGCCGGTCCGGCCGAGGGGGATGAGCAGGGAGGCGAAGGCCAGGGAGTAGATGGAGTTGACCCATTCGACGTCCGTGGCCGACAACCCCAGATCGCCCATGATCGCGGGGACGGCGACGTTCACGATCGTCGCGTCGATGATGATCATCGACATCCCGACGCCGAGCACGATCAGCGGGAGCCAGCTCTGCCGGGTCCGCTCATTTAGCGACACCATGTCTCTAAAGATAGCAACATGCTGTCTCGAAACAAGGGGTAAGCTCCGGATCATGGACTTCATCCGGGTGCGTGCCTCGGCCGACGGCGCCGAGACGATCTCCTACTGGACCGGCGACGTCTACGGCTGGCAGGACGACGACGGCCCCCATCACCTGTTCGGCTTCGAGGGGCTGAACGTGGCGCGGGCGCGCCCGGCCGACGGCGGCTGGGAGCTGCTGACCAGGGAGGCGGCGCTCTACCTCGACCCGAGGACCAGGGAACCGATCGACGTGTGGGACAACCCGCTCACCGGGCGGTCCGTCGAGGTGCAGCACGTCTTCAACGACCCGGTCAACCAGCGGCTCGGGGCCTATCCGGTGCCGGTGACGCGGTTGGGGGAGCAGGTCGTCTACAACGCCGACATCCGCCTTTCCTACCCTTCGCCACTACCTGTCGCGAAATATCCGGAAAACTCGGCTCGGGACACGTATCGGGCGTTGGAGCTCTTCCAGTTCTTCGCCTCGGCCGCCGACGTCGAGTCCGGCATGCCCAGCGTGCCGGCGGTCTTCTCCTGGTGCCGGGTCTCGCCCTGGCTGCCCTGGATGGCCATGGGACAGCGGCCGGGCGGGCTGGTCTACCACTGCCGCGGGGCCAAGGTCGCCGACGTCCCCGGGCGGCTGCGCGACCGCGTCGGCGAGCACTTCCTGCACGCCCCCGAGGAGTGGACCGCGCCCAACGTGACGAGCTGGACGGCCTTCGCCGATAAGGTCGGGCGGTGAGCACCGACCTGTTCTGCGAGATCATCGCCGGCGCGCGTCCCGCCCACGTGGTGAGCGCCGACGAGGTGGCCGTCTCCTTCCTCGACACCCGCCCGGTTTTCAAGGGGCACGTGCTCGTCGTGCCCCGGCTGCACGTCGAGACGCTGGCCGACCTCGCCGACGTCGGGCCGTTCTTCTCCCGGGTGCAGGCCATGGCCAGGGCCGTGGAGGAGGGGCTGGAGGCGGCCGGCACGTTCGTGGCGATGAACAACCGGATCAGCCAGAGCGTGCCCCACCTGCACGTGCACGTCGTGCCGCGCAACCGCAAGGACGGGCTGCGCGGCTTCTTCTGGCCGCGCACCACCTACGAGTCCGCGCAGGAGGCCGAGACCTACGCGGCGGCCGTCGCCAAGGCGCTGGCGGCCGAGTGAGGGCGGCGGGCGGCACGGGCGGCGGCGGGCGCTAGGCTCGGGGCGCGTGGAGTACCTGGTCGGCGTCGCCGTCGTGGCCGTGCTGGTGGGCGTGCCCGCGATCGTGCTCTGGCGCGTCATGCGGGGCCGCCGCGAGCTGGGCACCAGCCCGGCCGAGCGGGCCACGTTCGAGACCCTGCACACCGCCTCCATGGCCGGGCCGCCGCTGCGGGCCGGGCTGACCCCCGAGGGCGCCGAGCGCGCCTCCCGCCACCTGCGCGCGCTGCTCGGCTCGGCCGCGCTCGCGATCACCGACCGCGAGCGCCTGCTCGTCTACGACGGCGCCGGCGACCAGCACGCCGCCCAGGCGTTCGAGCACGCCGCCGCCACCTTGCGGGACGGCCGCACCCAGGTGCTCACCATCGACTGCGAGCTGCTCGAATGCCCGATCCGGCACGCCGTCGTCGTCCCGCTGACCACCGACGACCGCCTGGTCGGCGCGCTGGCCGCCTACGGGCAGAACGCCTCGGCCGGCCTGGTCAGGGCGGCGCAGGAGGTGGCCGGCTGGGTGAACTCGCAGCTGGAGCTGGCCGAGCTCGACCGCTCGCGCACGCTGCTCATGGAGGCCGAGGTCCGGGCCCTGCGCGCGCAGATCTCGCCGCACTTCATCTACAACTCGCTCACCACGATCGCCTCCTTCGTCCGTACGGACCCCGAACGCGCCCGCGAGCTGCTGCTGGAGTTCGCCGACTTCACCCGCTACTCCTTCCGGCGGCACGGCGAGTTCACCACGCTGGCCGAGGAGCTGCACTCGATCGAGCGCTACCTCACCCTCGAACACGCCAGGTTCGGCGACCAGTTGCAGGTCACCCTGCGCATCGCCCCCGAGGTGCTGCCGGTCGCGGTGCCGTTCCTGTGCCTGCAGCCGCTGGTCGAGAACGCCGTCCGGCACGGCCTGGAGAGCCGCAACGGCGTCGGCCGCATCACGATCATCGCCGAGGACGCCGGCGCCGAGTGCCGCATCAGCGTCGAGGACGACGGCCTCGGCATGGACCCCGACCGGCTGCGCCGCATCCTGGCCGGCGAGATCGCCCCCACCGGCGGCGTCGGCCTGGCCAACGTCGACGAACGGCTCCGCCAGGTCTACGGCGACGAGTACGGCCTGGTCGTCGAGACCGGCACGGGCGCGGGCACCAAGGTCAACGTGCGCCTGCCGAAGTACCACCCCGGCGTCTCGGCCCGCTGACCCTGCTGACCCCCCGCCGACTTCCCACACCTGCCCCCACCTGTGACCCCGCCGTGACGGCCTTGACGTTTGGTGCGGGTTTCATCACTGTCTAATGCATTCGAGGTGTGAGGAGTGAGTGTGACCGGGCTGCGCGTCCTGGCGGTGGACGACGAGCTACCCGCGCTGGAGGACCTGTCCTACCTGCTCCGCGCCGACGCCCGCATCGGCGAGGTGGTGACGGCGCGCGACGGGGCGGCCGCGCTGCGCCTGCTGGACCGCGGCATCGCCGAGGGCCGCCCGATCGACGCCGTCTTCCTCGACATCCGCATGCGCGGCCTGGACGGCGTCGTGCTCGGACGGCTGCTGTCGCAGTTCGCCAACCCGCCGCGGGTCGTGTTCGTCACCGCGTACGAGGAGCACGCGGTGGACGCCTTCGAGATCAAGGCCGAGGACTACCTGCTCAAACCGGTGCGTCCCGAACGTCTCGCCGAGGCCATCAGGCGCGTGGCGGTCTCGGCCGACGTGCCCGCCGAGACCGGCGAGAGCGACACCATCCCCGTCGAGCTGGGCGGCGTGACCCGGTTCGTCTCCAGCGCCGACGTCCTCTACGTGGAGGCCCAGGGCGACTATGCCCGGCTGCACACCGCGAACGGCAGCCACCTCGTCCGCATCCCGCTCGCCACGCTGGAGGAGCGCTGGGCCCCGGCCGGGTTCGTCCGGGTGCACCGCAGCCATCTGGTCGCCGTCAAGCACATCGAGGAACTGCACATCGACTCGGGCCGGTGCAGCGTCCGGGTCGGCGACACCGAGCTCCCGGTGAGCCGGCGGCACACCCGCGAGCTGCGCGACCTGCTGGTCCGCCGCGCCAGGAAGGGCAGGACGGAATGACCTCCGATCCCCGGCCGGGGCGTCCTGCGGGGTCGCCGCGCACCGACCCCGCCCGCCGCACCGACCCCGCCCGCCGCATGGACGCCTTCCGCCGCTCCGAGACGCCGCGCCGGGTCAGCGTCACCAGCCCGCGCACCGCCGCCGCCCGCCGCCCCCGCTACCCGGCCACCAGGGAGATCGACGAGCAGACCCGCCTCGGCGAGGTCTACATGCGCTCGCTCCTGCGCACCCAGTTCCGGCTCGCCCTGTTCGTCTGCACCGTGCTGGCCTGCGTGGTCGGCGGCCTGCCGCTGCTGTTCCTGCTCATCCCCGAACTGCGCGAGGTGGACGTCCTCGGCGTCTCCCTGCCGTGGGCGGTGCTGGCCGGGCTCATCTACCCCGCCTTCGTCATCGGCGCCTGGCTGTACGTCCGCCAGGCCGAGCGCAACGAACGCCACTTCGCCGAGCTGGTGGAACGCCGGTGACCGGCGCGAAGGGCCCCTCGTGAGCCTCACCGCGGTGGTCGTCGTGATGGCGGCGGCCGTGCTCATCGGCGCGTACGGCATCAGGTTCTCCCGCACCACCTCCGACTTCTACGTCGCCTCCCGGACCGTCAGCCCCCTGTGGAACGCCTCCGCCATCGGCGGCGAGTACCTGTCGGCGGCCTCCTTCCTCGGCGTCGCCGGGCTCATCCTGTCCTACGGCGTGGACATGTTGTGGCTGCCCGTCGGCTGGACCGGCGGTTACCTGGTGCTGCTGGTGCTGGTGTCGGCGCCGCTGCGGCGCTCGGGGGCGTACACGCTGCCCGACTTCGCCGAGGCCAGGCTGGAGTCGATGACCGTGCGCAGGACCGCCAGCGTGCTCGTCGTCCTGATCGGATGGCTGTACCTGATGCCGCAGTTCCAGAGCGCCGGGCTGGTGCTGCGCACGATCACCGGGGCGCCGGTGTGGGCGGGCGGGCTGCTGGTCGCGGGGGTGGTGGCGGTGAACGTGCTGTCCGGCGGCATGCGGTCGATCACGTTCGTGCAGGCGTTCCAGTACTGGCTCAAGCTGACCGCGCTGGCCGTGCCGCTGGTGTTCCTGCTGCTGGCCTGGAAGGGCGACGGCGCGCCCGCCCTCAGCGTCCAGGACGCCACCACCTGGCAGATGCCGCTGGCCGGGGCCAAGGAGTACGGGCTCTACTCGACGTACTCGCTGATCCTGGCCACGTTCCTCGGCACGATGGGCCTGCCGCACGTGCTCGTGCGCTTCTACACCAACCCCGACGGCCGGGCCGCCCGCCGTACGACGCTGGTCGTGCTGACCCTGCTCGGCGCGTTCTACCTGCTGCCCGCCCTGTACGGCTGGCTCGGCCGCCTCTACGCCCCCGACCTCGTGCGCACCGACGCGGTCGTGCTCACCCTGCCCAGCCGCATGATCGGCGGCACGCTCGGCGACCTGCTCACCGCCCTCGTGACGGCCGGGGCGTTCGCGGCCTTCCTGTCCACCTCCTCGGGGCTGACCGTGTCCGTCGCCGGGGTGATCGCGCAGGACCTGCTGAAGGGCGGGGTGCGCTCGTTCCGGATCGCCACGCTCATGGCCGTCGCCGTGCCGCTGGCGCTGGCGTTGTGGGCGCGGGCGCTGCCGGTCGCGGACGTGGTGGGGCTGGCGTTCGCGGTGGCCGCCTCGTCGTTCTGCCCGCTGCTGGTGCTGGGCATCTGGTGGCGGCGGCTCACCACCACCGGGGCGCTGGCGGGGCTGTTCGTGGGGGGCGGGCTCGCCTGCTCGGCCGTGCTCGCCACGATCACCGGGGGGCCGTACGAGGGGCTCACGGGGGCGCTGCTGGCCCAGCCGGCGGCCTGGACGGTGCCGATCGCGTTCACGGTGATGGTGTCGGTGTCGTTCCTGACGCCACACCGCGTACCGCCCGGCGTGGCCCGCACGATGGTCCGCCTCCACACCCCGGAAAACCTCGACCTGGACCGCGGCGACTGGCACCCCCGCTCCCCATGACCCGCCCCCGGCCCGCCGGTTCCGCGCCCGGCCGACGCGCGGGAGCGTGCCGATGGGCGTCTGCCCGCCCTCCCGTCTTTCTCAGGCGACGAGACCTTTCGGCTCACGACCAGCCCGCGGCGACGCCTCCCAAGCGCTCCGACGCCACCCCGTTTCCACTGGCGCCCTTGTTGTGCGCCACATCTCCGGCCCCCGCCCCGGCTCCGGCACCTCTTCCTCTCCCAGGGCCGCCCTCGGTCCCAGCGCCGCCCACGGCCGCCGCGCTGCCTGCTGCCCTTGATGTGGCTGGGCTTCCCAGGGCGCTCGCGGCTCGGGGCTTGCGGTCGCTTTCCGTGGGGCGCGGGATGCCGCCCTGGTCATGGGGCTGTTCGCTCTGGGGTGGTGGGTCCAGGCCGGGGCGGTACGGGCCGGCGGCGCGTGCGGACGTGCTCCGGCCGGGCCAGGGCTGACTCGCCCCTTCCCGCGGGACGTCCGGCCGGGCCGACCCCCCTGGCTCGGTGTCGGGTGGGGCTGGGGTTCGGCCTGGGCGCGGCTGGGCCGTCCCCTGGGATGGGACGTGCGGACGGGTCCACTCCTGCGGCGTGCCACCGGGATGGGGCGCGGGCCGGCCGGGCTGGTGCTGCTGGGCTGACGCTTGCGGCGCGTGGGCGGGCTGGGCCGGCGCCTGTGACCGAGGGCCGGGTTGGGACGGTATCCGGTGGGCGAGGCCCGGATGGGACGGCTCCTGCGGCGGAGGGTCCAGCCCCGGGCGGTGACCGACGCCGGTGGGCGGTGTCCTGGAACGGCCGGGCCCCGGGTCCCGGCCGCCGGACCGGTCCGCGCGGGAACGACTGCCCGCAGTCGAGGGCATGACGTCCTGGGCCTGACGGAAGGGCTCGTCTGGGAGGGTTCCCTCGTCGGGGGCGAAGTACGGTCTGGTCGGGGGCGTGGGGTGGGAGGCGTCGCTGGGCCGGGCGGCCTGTTCGGTCATGGGTCTGGCGGCCGTGCCGGCGTGGGTCTCGACGTCGAGCACCTCGTGTCCCGGGACGGTGTGCGGGGCCTCCTCGCCGGGGGCCGCGTGGTGGATGGTCCGTCCGGTGGCCGCTCCCAGGTCGCCCGCGTGCTTCCGCTCCGGTCGCCAGGAGGGGGCGCCACCCCTCGGCCACCCCCGCCGCACCCCGCCGCCCTCCTCCGGTCGGCCTCCCCGCACCCCGCCTTCCCGCGCCGCCGAGGCAGGCGTCCCCGCAGCGGTCCTCCCCGAGGACAGGGAGTCCCGAAGGGTGGGGGTGGGCGTGGAGGGTGGGGTGGTGGTGGGGAAGGCGTGGCGGGCGGTGCGGGGTGGGGGAGTGGCGGTGGTCGAGGGCAGGTGGTCCAGGAGGTGGGGGGCGGCGTTCAGGAGGTGGTCGATGAGGTGCGCCAGGTCGTCCAGCCGCACCCGCAGCGTCGCCCGCGCGCCGTCGCGCCGGACACCCGGGGCCCGGCCCTCCGGCCCGGCCTCCTCCACCCGCATCTCGGAGATCTCCAGGCAGACCTCAGGGTTCGGACGGGCGGGCGCCGACGCGCCGGAGCCGAGCGCCTGCTCCTCGGGCGTACGGTCATCGCGGTACGGGCTGCTCTCGGCCATGACCTGCGATTACCCCTCCCGTATCCCATCAGGCTCCGACATAAGGGGACTTGGGGGAGGTTTGACCGGAAGGTCAGGCAGGCGGCAACTCCCCGGACCCCCGGACGACCAGCTCCACGGGAACCGTGATCCGCCGCGGCTCGCGGACGGGATCCAGCAGCAGCTCCACCGCGCCGCGCGCCAGCCGGCCGATGTCGTACCGCACCACCGTCACCCCCGGGCTGAACAGGCCGGCCAGCGCGAAGTCGTCGAACCCCACGTACGCCGGCCGCTCGGGACGCTCCCGCAACGCCTCCAGCACGCCGATCGCCGCCCGGTTGTTCGTCGCGAAGAACGCCGTCGGCGGGTCGGGCAGGTCGAGCAGCCGCCCCACCTCGTACGACACCCGCCCGGGATCGAACACCCCGCGCACCACCAGCGCCTCGTCGGCCGCCGCGCCCGCCTCGTGCAGCGCCGCCCGGTAGCCGCGGGCCCGGTCGTGCACCGAGCTCAGCCCGTCGTCGTCGGAGATCAGCGCGATGCGGCGGTGCCCGTGGGCGAGCAGGTGCGCGGTGGCCGTCCGGCCGCCGCGCTCGTCGTCGAGCCTGACCACGTCGGCCCGGTCGAGCCCGCGCGGCACGCGGTCGACGAAGACCGTGCGCGGGCCGACGTGCTCGGCCAGCCAGGAGTGGTCGGCCGGCGAGGGCACGACGATCAGCGCGTCCACGCCCCGCGCGTGCATCGACTCGATCAGCATGCGCTCCTTGTCCGGACGCTCCTCGTACGAACCGAACACCACCAGCGCCTCGTGCTCGGCCGCGGACGCCTCCACCGCGGCGGCGAGGCGGGCGTAGAACTCGTTGGAGATGTTCTCCATCACCAGGCCGAGCGTGAGCATGGTCGCACCGCGGGCCAGCCGGGCGGCGGCCTCGTTTCGGCGGAAGCCGAGCGCGCTGATCGAGTCGTGCACCCGCTGCTGCAGCGAGGCCCGGACGTGCGGCTCCTGGTTGACCACGCGGGACACCGTCTTCAGGCTGACGCCCGCGTGCCGGGCGACGTCCGCCATGGTGGGCTTACGCGTTGTCATAGTCTGCCCCCATGGAGGATGAATGGATCTGCGGCCGGATGGGCGAGGACGAGCCGTGGACACTGGGCGCGGTGAACCCGCCGGTGTTCGAGAACTCGTTGTTCACCTTCGGGACGGCGGCCGAGCTGGGAGCCGCGATCCGGGACGAGGACGAGCGGTACGTCTACGGCCGCGGCACCAACCCGACCGTCGACGTGGCGCAGCGCAAGCTGGCCGCGCTGGAGCGCGGTGAGCGGGCCAAGTGCTTCGGCTCGGGGATGGGCGCCATCTCGGCGACGATCTCCTCGCTCGTCTCCGCCGGCGACCACGTGCTGGTGCTCGGCGCGGTGTACGGGCCGACCACGCAGTTCCTGCGCTACCTGGAGAAGTACGGCGTCACGCATACGCACGTCGACGACCTCGCGGGATGTGACAGCGCTATCAGGGCGAGTACCCGCCTACTCTACTTCGAGTCGCCCTCCTACATGGCGTACGCGATCGTGGACATCGCCGAGGTGGCGGCCTGGGCGCGCGGGCGCGGGCTCGTCACGGTCATGGACAACACCTGGTCCACGCCGCTGTTCCAGAAACCGCTGACGCTGGGCGTGGACCTGGTCGTGCATTCGCTCTCCAAGTACGTCGGCGGGCACAGCGACCTGGTCGGCGGCGTGGTGGTCGGGCCGGCCCGGCTGATCCGGCCGCTGGCGCTGACGGAGTACCAGCTCTACGGCGCGGCCATGTCGCCGCACGACGCGGCCAAGGTGATCAAGGGGCTGCGCACGCTGCCCGTGCGCATGGCCGCCCACCAGGAGCGGGGGCTCGCCGTGGCGGCGTTCCTGGAGGGGCATCCCGCCGTACGGGCGGTGAACCATCCGGGGTTGCCCTCGCATCCGGGCCATGCGACCGCGTTGCGGCAGATGTCCGGCTTCTCCAGCCTGTTCAGCATCGAACTCGCCACGGACGATCGCCAACAAGCCGCACTTTTCCTCGATAAATTGCGACATTTCAGGATCGGGGTGTCCTGGGGAGGCTTCGAGAGCCTGGTCAACGCTCCCGCCCTGACCGTCGAGGAGAGCGTACGGGCCACCATGGGCATCCCCGTCGGCCTGGCCCGCCTGTCGATCGGCCTGGAGCCCGCCGCGACCCTCGTCGAGGACCTGGATCAGGCGCTGAGCGCCCTGCCCGGCCCGCCGCGTCCGATATCGGGGTGAACGGAATACCCGACCGCTCATCGCGCCGAACAGACCTTTCACCGCAGGCCATCCCCAACTAATCGCGGTACGCGAGCGGCTCGCCGAACAGCACCCCCACGGCTCTCCACGACGGGTAGGTTGCGCTCTTACGTTGAGCGTGATCCGCATCACAGTGGAGGTCTCGTGACGACCCAAGAACATGACGCGTCCGTCTATGAACAGGTTCAGGAGAGCAGTGAGTTCCAGGAGTTGAAGCGGCGTTTCCGCCGCTGGACCTTCCCCATGACGGTGGCCTTCCTGGTGTGGTACCTGCTGTACGTGGTGCTGTCCGGCTGGGCCCGCGGCTTCATGGGCATCAAGTTGTTCGGCGATGTCAACGTCGGGCTGATCTTCGGGTTGCTGCAGTTCGTCTCGACGTTCCTCATCGCGTGGGCGTACGCCCGGCACGCCGAGAGGAAGCTCGACCCGATCGCCGACAAGCTCCGTCACGAGGTCGAGGAGAAGACGCAGTGAGTTCCACGACCCTGGGGATGATCCTCTTCCTCACCTTCGTCGCCGGCACCCTGGCCATCACGTTCTGGGCCAGCCGCCAGACCAAGACGGCCGCCGACTACTACGCGGGCGGCCGGTCCTTCAGCGGCGTCCAGAACGGCCTGGCGATCGGCGGCGACTACATGTCGGCCGCCTCCTTCCTCGGCATCGCCGGCATCATCGCCGTCTCCGGCTACGACGGGTTCCTGTACTCCATCGGGTTCCTGGTCGCCTGGCTGGTGGCGTTGCTGCTGGTGGCCGAGCTGATGCGCAACTCCGGCAAGTTCACCATGGCCGACGTGCTGGCGTTCCGGATGAGCCCGCGCCCGGTGCGCACGGCGGCGGGCGTGTCCACGATCGTGGTCAGCATCTTCTACCTGCTGGCCCAGATGGTCGGCGCGGGCGCGCTGGTCGGCCTGCTGCTCGGCATCACCAGCGAGGCCGGCAAGGTCTGGACGATCATCGGCGTCGGCGCGCTGATGATCGTCTACGTGGTGTTCGGCGGCATGAAGGGCACCACCTGGGTCCAGATCGTCAAGGCCGTGCTGCTGATGACCGGCGCCGCGCTGGTGACGCTGCTGGTGCTGGGCAAGTTCGGCTTCAACCTGTCGTCCCTGCTCGGCCAGGCCGCCGCCACCAGCGGCCCGAAGGCCAACCCCGGCAACTTCCTCATCCCGGGCCTGAAGTACGGCACCGACGCCCAGGGGCTCGCGGGCAAGATCGACCTGATCAGCCTCGGCCTCGCGCTGGTGCTCGGCACGGCGGGCCTGCCGCACATCCTCATCCGCTTCTACACCGTCCCCACCGCCAAGGACGCCCGCAAGTCGGTCCTGTGGGGCATCGGCATCATCGGCGTGTTCTACCTGCTGACCCTGGTGCTCGGCTTCGGCGCGGCGGCCATCGTCGGCAAGACCGACATCCTCAAGGCCGACAAGGCGGCCAACACCGCCGCCCCGCTGCTCGCCGAGCGGATCGGCGCGCAGATCTTCGGCGACGTCGGCGGCACGATCCTGCTCGCGCTCATCGGCGCCGTCGCCTTCGCCACGATCCTGGCCGTCGTCGCCGGCCTGACCCTGGCCTCCTCCTCCAGCTTCGCCCACGACCTGTACGCGCACGTCTTCAAGCGCGGCGGCGCCAGCGAGCGGCAGGAGGTCGTGGTGGCCCGCGTCTCGGCGCTGGTCATCGGCGCCATCGCGATCGGCCTCGGCATCCTCGCCCAGGGCCAGAACGTGGCGTTCCTGGTCGCCCTGGCCTTCGCCATCGCGGCCTCGGGCAACCTGCCGGCGATCCTCTACAGCCTGTTCTGGAAGAGGTTCAACACGGCGGGCGCGGTCGCGGCCATCTACGGCGGACTCGGCTCCGCGCTGATCCTGGTGATCTTCTCGCCGGTGGTCTCGGCCCCGCCGCCGCCCGCGGGCGCCGCGGTGACCGCGCTGATCCACGGCGTGGACTTCCACTGGTTCCCGCTGAGCAACCCGGGCATCGTCTCCATCCCGCTCGGCTTCCTGTTCGGCTGGCTGGGCACGATCCTCAGCAAGGAGTACAACGCCGCCAAGTACGCCGAGATCGAGGTGCGCTCGCTGACCGGCGTGGGCGCCGAGAAGGCCACCGAGCACTGACCCCGCCCTGTGCGTGACGGGGCCCGGCCGCTCACCGGCCGGGCCCCGTCCGCGTGCGAGACCAGCCGCACCCCGCCGGTGGACGCCCTGAACGAGCCCGGCGGACCCGCCTGCCCGCGAGGGACGGACGGGCCCGCCGGCCCGGTCAGCTTCCGACCGGCTCCGCGCGCAGCCGCGCCGAGTGCTTGACCAGCGTGATCAACACCTCGCGGCTGGAGTCCCGCTTCCGCGCGTCGCACATCACGATCGGGATCGACGGGTTGAGCTGCAGCGCCAGCCGCACCTCGTCCAGCTCGAACGTCGGCGACCCCTCGAAGCAGTTCACCGCCACCACGAACGGCGTCCCGCGCCGCTCGAAGTAGTCGACCGAGGGGAAGCAGTCGGCCAGGCGGCGGGTGTCGGCCAGGATGACGGCCCCCAGGGAGCCCTCGGCCAGCTCGTCCCACACGAACCAGAAACGTTCCTGGCCGGGGGTGCCGAACAGGTACAGGACGTAGTCGGTGCCCAGGGTGATGCGCCCGAAGTCCATGGCCACCGTGGTGGTGCGCTTGGCCTCCACGGAGGTCAGGTCGTCGACGCCCACGCTGCGGTCGGTCAGCACCTCCTCGGTGCGCAACGGCCGGGTCTCGGACACGGCTCCGACCATCGTCGTCTTGCCCGCCCCGAACCCTCCGGCGATCAGGATCTTGATCGCCGTCGGGAGGCGCGGGCGCTCAGAGCGAGCGAAGACCATCGAGCACCGCCCTGTACATCTTCATGTCATGCATGTCCACCTCGGATTGCGGTTCCTGGGCAGAGACGAGTTCGCGGTCGAACAGGTCGCCGAGCAGCACGCGGATCGTGCCGGCCGGCAGGTTGAGGTGCGCGGCTATCTCGGCGACGGACTTGGGTTCACGGCAGAGCTGGAGAATGCGCAGGTGTTCGGGGTCCAGCCCGGCGTCGGGGCCCGGCGGCGGACCCACCGCCAGCGCCATGGAGATGAGGTCGAACTTGCCGTGCGCGGGCTGGGTCCGCCCGCGCGTGACGACGTAGGGCCGGATGATCTCCGGATCTATCCAGTGTTCGTCCGTGGACTCCTCCGTGGTGCTCACCGGTCGCTCCTGGCGACGGCCTCGGCGTTGCGCGCGCCGGAGGTGAGGTACTGGCCGACCCGCGCCACCAGCATCGCCATCTCGTACGCCACCAGCCCGATGTCGGCGTTCTGAGCGCACAGGACGGCCAGGCAGGCGCGTTCGCCCGCGGTCGTCACGATCAGGAATTGCGACTTCCACTCCACGACCGTCTGCCGCACCGCGCCGCCGGCGATGTGGTCCGCGACGCCCTTGGCCAGGCTCTGCAGGCCGGAGGCGACGGCCGACAGGTGCTCCCCGTCGGTGCGCTGCAGACCGGCGGACGAGGCCATGAGCAGGCCGTCGGAGGACAGCACGATGGCGTGCTCGGCCTCCTTGATCCGGCCGATCAGGTCGTCGAGCAGCCAGTTGAGGTCGGTGCCCGCGGTGGGCGTCATGTCGGGCCTCCCGTCGGGAGCCGGGCCGCGGCGGTCATGCCTCGCCTCCCGGCTGCTCTTCCATCAGCCTGGCCGCCTCGTTGCGGCCAAGACGGGTGCCTGACTGCAGGGATCCCATCATGGCGCGGATCTCCTCGGGCGAGCGCTCGTCATCGTCCTCCTCGAAGTCGGGCTGCGTCGGCGTGTCGTCCCGCAGCGCTGGCGCCAGGTTGGCCTGAGGGACTCGGAACGGCAGGCCGGACGGCGTGAACTCGGTCACAGGCTGCTGCTCCGGTTCCGCGGGCGGTTCTGGTTCAGGTGAAGGCGAGGGTGCTGGTGCCGGGAAGGGGGTGGCCACCGCGTGGAGCGGGGCGGGGGTGGGGGCGGGTGCGGACATGGGGGCGGGACGCGGCGGGGTCAGGGTGCGCACGTTCTCGGCGGGCCGCGCGACCGTCGCCAGCGTGGTACCGGTGCTGGTCCGGCGCGGCAGGCTCGGCCGGGTGTCGCCCTCGGGGTGCCGCGGCGCCGGGTCGAGCTCGACGAGCTCCTGCGGCAGCAGCACCACGACCGTGGTGCCCCCGTACGGGGAGGGCTTGAGCACGACCTGGATGTCGTGCCGCCGGGCGAGCTGGCTGACCACGTAGAGCCCCAGCCGGGCGGTCCCGGAGATGCGGAACTCCGGCGGGTCGGCGATGCGCTCGTTGGCCGCGTCGAGGTCCTCGGGCTTCATGCCGAGCCCGCGGTCCTCGATCTCGATGACGTACCCGTTGGCCACGAGCTGGCCGCTGACCTGCACGTTCGTGTACGGCGGCGAGAACGACACGGCGTTCTCGATCAGCTCGGCCAGCAGGTGGATGACGTCACCGACGGCCCGGCCGACGAGCACGACCTCGCCCATCGGCATGAGCGTGACGCGGGTGTAGTCCTCGACCTCGGCCAGCGCGCCGCGCACCACGTCCACCATGGGGACGGCCCGCCGCCACGTACGGGCGGGTGACGAACCGGACAGGACGATCAGGTTCTCGGCGTTGCGCCGCATCCGGATGGCCAGGTGGTCCAGGCGGAAGAGCTCCTTCAGCTCCTCGGGGTCGGTCTCCCGGCGCTCCATCACGTCGAGGACGGTCAGCTGCCGGTGCACCAGGCCCTGGGTGCGGCGGGCGAGGCTGAGCAGGATGTCGCGGATGCTGCGGCGCAGCTCGGCCTGCTCGGCCGCGACGCTGACGGCGGTGTGCTGCATGGTGTTGAACGCCTGGCCCACCTGGCCGATCTCGTCGTCGCCGAACTCCAGCGCGGGCGCCTCCTTGGCGACGTCCACCTCCTCGCCGTGGCCGATGCGCTCGACGATGCCGGGCAGGCGCTCGTCGGACAGCTCGTGCGCGGCGTCGCGCAGCTTCTGCAGCTGGGCGAGCAACTGCCTGGTCGTGGTGATGGACAACACGATCGAGGCGATGACGGCGATCAGGCCGAGACCACCGGCCAGGAGCAGCCGTACGATGACGCCGATGGCGACGGGGACGATCCGGTCGTACAGGCGGTCGCCGCCCGCCAGGGTGGTGGCCTGCATGCCGGCGAGCGTCCCGTCGGCCGCCACGCGCCAGCTCTCGCCGCTCATCGGCAGCGGGCCCATGCCCGGCTGGTGCTGGACGAGCTGCGCCTCCATGGCCTGCAGCCGCACGACGGACTCGCTCTTGAGCCACGCGTCGAACCCGGCCCTGTCCTCGTCGGGCAGGCTGTCCAGCGCCGCGGTCAGCGTGTAGTGGAAGATTCCCGACGTCTTGACGAACTCGGCGTGCTCGTTCTCGGTGAACGCGCCCTTGGCGAAGACACCGGACAGGAGCGCGTCCTCCCGGGCCAGGAACTCCCGCGAGCGGGACATGTCCGACAGCGTACGGCCGATCTTGGCGATCTCCTTGTCGTCGAAGGCGGCCACGGAGTCGTACATGCGGTACATCGCGTCGATGGCGTTGTTGTACTGCCGCGTCGCCTGGGACAGGTCCGCCTTGCCGCTGTCGATCGCCTTCCGTGCCGCGACGAGCTTGTCCAGCTCGACGTTGACCTCGGCGATGTGTTCGAGCAGCGGCTCGTCGGAGGCGAGATCGACCACGTTGCCCTGGGCCGTGGAGGTGAACTCCGCGCGCAGGGAGTCGGTCTTGGCCCGCTGGTCGCGCATGCCCTTGTCGACGGTCCGCGAGCCCGCGCCGAGGTGGGCGACGGTCAGCCGGCGCTCACGCTGCAGCTCGACCAGCAGCGGCTCGCTCGGCTCGACGATCCTGCTGTCGACGGTCGCCGCCCAGAGCAGGTTGACGCCCTCTCTCAGCGTGACCCACGCCGCGAACGCCCACAGGAGGGTGAGCGACACGATTAGCGCCGTGACTTTGGCCCGCACACTGGCATTACGGAAGCGCATGAAGCCCTCCGGAAGAAAAAACCACTCGGTCAGCAGGCCATGTCAAGACGGAGAAAGAGGTACTCCAGGATTCCGACACTCGGGTCACCCTAGCAACGCCTGAATACTGCCTCAACACGCTAGAGCACCATAAGGCGTACTATGTCCTATTTTCACACCTGGAATTTCCTTCGGTGTGACATATTGTGACATGCTGAGCGGCGATGACCGCGGCCCGCACGATGGCTGTCGGCGAGTAAAGGTCCTTGTCATGCCACAGTGGTGGATAGTCGGATAAATTGGCCGACCGAATCAGGTACTCATAACCGCGTCGCGCGGCCCGTTCGCATCGTTCGTCCGGCTCGGGACCGGACAGCAGGAGAGCCTGCATCCCGTACGCCGTCTCCTCCGGCCGGCCCGCCCACCGGCCCCAGGATCCGTCGGCCCGCTGGGTCGACAGGATCCACTCCCGGGCCCGGCGCACGGCCTCGGCGTGCCGGGGGCCGCCGAACTCGCCCAGCGCCAGCACACAGCTCAGCGTGGCGTAGTACGGCGAGGCGTGCCACCTGTCGCTCCAGCTCCCGTCCGGCCGCTGCCGCTCGGCCAGCCAGCGCGCCACCCGCTCGATCCGCGCCCGGTACGGCCGCGCCGCCGCGGGCCTGGCCCGCGCGTACTGGCCCAGCGCGTCGAGCACGTGAGCGTTGACGCTGACGGAGGAGCCGTCCTCGCCCTGCCAGGTGCAGAAGTGCGCGCCGGCGTCGAAGGCCGCCAGCGACGAGGGCTCGTGCGGCACCCCGAGCAGGGCCAGGGCGTAGAGCGCGACGCTGGTGGTGTCCGCGTCGGCGGGCAGGCCGGCTCCCGCGGGGGTGCCCTCGGGCCCGATGGCGGCCCTCAGGTCGGCGGCCATCTCCGGCGGCACGTCCACCGGCACGCCCGCCCTGAGCAGCCAGCTCAGCACCCAGGCCCGTTCGAAGACGGTGATCGGCAGGCCCACGGGCACCGGGCCGCCGTACCGGAGGGCGACGGCCTCCAGGTGGTGCCTGGCCGGCCCCGCGCCCTCCGCCTCGGGCCGGGCCGACAGCCAGGCGGCCGTCGCGGCCGGCGAGGCGCCGACGGTGCCGATGGGCGTGGGCCGCACCCCGCCCGTCGCGCCCACGACCTCCAGCACGTGCTGGACCTTCTGCGGCGGCTCGCCGCCCGACTCCAGCAGCCGCCTGATCCGGCCGAGCCGCGTGGTGTCCATGCCGGGCGGCAGGGGCAGGGGCGGCCCGTCCACGTGCTCGTTCACGAGCCGGACGAGGGCCGGGACGATCAGCTCGATGGCCGGCGTGTCCGGCAGGTCCGACGCCTCGGCCAGCATCGGACGCAACGCCTCCAGTCCCGCCTTGACCGCCGGGAGCAGCGCGCCGGGGTCGCCGTCGCCGCGCGCGACCGCGCTGAGCAGGGCCTCCGTGGCGCTCAGCGTGGGCACCAGCGCGTAGCCGTCGGGAGGGCCCCACGCGCCGTCGCCGCGCTGCCCGGCCAGCAGGTACGCCACCCGCTCGCGGTGCCCGGCCAGGTCGGGGACGAGCGAGACCAGGCGCCCGGTCTCGTAGACCGACGGCGACACCTGGCCCCACGGCTGCGCCATCAGCTCGCCCACCAGGAGGCCGGCCTGTTCGGAGAGGTTCACGTCGTCGCCCAGAAGTCGGACAGGCCGTAGAAGCCGGCGCTGTAGTCAAGCTGCCATGTCAGGTACGAGGCCGGGCGCGGATGGGCGTCGCGCAGGGGGCCGATCAGCGCGTGCGCCTCGCGGGCCAGCGCGGCCATCCGCCCGGTCACCTCGTCGTGGGTCATGCCGAGGGCGAAGGCGTTGAGGTCGCCGTACGCCTTCTCCCGGTGGTGCGTGGCCAGGTCGTTGAGCAGGCGCAGGTACCGTTGCACC
This sequence comes from Nonomuraea sp. NPDC003560, assembly GCF_042878785.1. Lineage (NCBI taxonomy): Bacteria > Bacillati > Actinomycetota > Actinomycetes > Streptosporangiales > Streptosporangiaceae > Nonomuraea > Nonomuraea sp. NPDC003560. The sequence goes on from NZ_JBIAOF010000001.1 coordinate 797,348, forward strand.
GCCTCTCCGGCCGGGCGCAGGAGCTCCAGGGAGTCGGGCGCGCCCACCTGCCCGGTCGCGATCCAGTGGGAGACGGCCACGAAGTACGCGCCGCAACTGCCGGCGTTCGCCAGGTACTCCTCGACGGCGGGCGGCCGGTCGGCGCGGCTCCACTCCCATTCGCGGGCCATGGCGGTGAGCATGCGGCCGAGCTGGTCGCGCCAGGCGGCTTCGAGCTCCGGCGTGCTGCCCAGCGTCGCCCGCAGGTCGGCGGCGAAGGCCCCGGCGGGGGCGGCGGGGGCCGGCGACAGGCAGTCGGCGATCAGCGCGGCGACCTCCTCGCGCGTACCGGCCTCGTGGTCGATCAGCCGGTCGGCGGCGAACACCAGCAGCGAGGCCCGGTTGATCGCCCGCAGTTCCGCGGCCGTCGCCCAGGGCGAGCCGAACGCGCTCGCCAGCCCGAGCGAGGTGTAGAGCCCGGCGTCGAAAGCGGCGGCCGGGAACAGGTCGCCGAAGCGCGCGGCGTGCCGGGCCAGCTCCCGGCCGCCGGACACGGCCAGCGCGCAGGCGCGGCCGGTGTCGAAGGCGTTCACCGCCGCGCCTCCAGCGTCATGGTCAGGCCGCGCGGCGGGCGCAGCGAGGAGGCCAGGCGCGGGACGGGCGGCCGGTCCAGGTGCACGTGGGGGCGGTACCTGCGCAGGATGCCGGCGATGAGCAGCGGCGCCTCCATCGCGAACAGGTGCTGCCCGAGGCACACGTGCGGCCCGGCGGCGAAGGGCCAGTAGGCGTAGCGGTGGCGCGGCGCGGCGCCGTCCGGCGCGAAGCGCTCGGGGTCGAACGTGGTGGGACGGTCCCAGAACTCGGCCAGCCGGTGCGTCAGGTACGGGCTGAGGATCACCGTGGAACCCGCCTCGACGGTGACCCCGCCGATCACGTCGGTCGCGAACGCCGTGCGGGGCAGGATCCAGCCGGAGGGGTAGAGCCGCATCAGTTCGCTGACGAACATCTTCAGGTACGGCATGCGCGGCAGATGGCCGATGCCGACGGGGTCGTCCCCGACGACGCGGTCCACCTCGTCGTACACCTTGGCGGCGATCTCCGGATGAGCCTGGAGCACCGGCCAGACCCAGGACAGCGCGGTGGTCGAGGTCTCGGTCGAGGCGCCGTGCATGGCGACGAGGTCGTCCCGGATCCGGCGGTCCACGTCGGCGCCGCCGTCCTGCGTCCGGGCCCTGACCAGGCGCGAGACGACGTCGTCGCCTTCCTGCCGCTGGGCGCGGGCCTCGGCGATGCGGGGGTAGACGACCTCGTCGATGGCCTTGATCGCCCGCCTGAACGCCCGGTCGCCGGGCATCGGGACCTGCTCCGGCACGAACGGCAGCACCAGGCGCAGCGCCTTGGCGGTGACGGCGACGTCGTAGGCGGGCACCAGCCGGTTGATGTCCTCCAGCGAGATCTTCGCCCCGAAGAACAGCCGCACGATCACCGGGTGCACGATGGCCGACATGCCCTTGGCCACGTCGAACGGCCGCCCGGGGACGACGGTCGTGTCGATCAGCTCGTCCATGATCCGTGCCATGTTCTCGGCCATGGCGTTGACGTGCCGGGCGGTGAACAGCGGCTGGAGGATGCGGCGGCTCTCGGCCCAGTTCTCGCCGTCGGACAGGATCCCCTTGCCGAGCAGCGGCGCGAGCGGATCCCAGAACATGCCCTCGCGCAGGTAATTGGCCTGGTTGGTGGTGAGCACCTGCTCGACGTGGTCGGGGTGGGTGACGAGGTAGGGGCGGAAGGGGCCCATGTTCAGGCGTACGACCCGGCCGCCGGCTTCGGCGCCGGCCGCTTCGAGCGCGTGGACCGGTACCCGGTGTCTGGTGAGCCTGGTGAGGAAAGGGATAGTCCTGGTGGCAGTGGCAGTATCCGCCACGAGTGTGTCTCCCTTGCGCCCGTCTTACATAACGGACATTTGATGACGAACGTAAAAACCTAGGCTGGAGTATCACATGAGCGTGCATGTAGATTCAAGATCGAACATTGGCAGGAGCATCTCGTGAACCTCAGCCACCCCGGCGCCCGGTTGTCGGACGCCGACGTGATCGCCCGCTGTCGTCGCCTGGTGGAGCCCGCCATGCGAGCCGCGGTCGAGGGTCTGCATCCCTGGGGGGCCGCCATGGTCTCCTACAGCCTGGGCTGGTCGGACGCCGCCGGACGGCCGGACGAGGGGACCGGCGGCAAGAGCGTGCGCCCGGCCCTGGCCATCCTCAGCGCCGAGGCCGTCGGCGGCACCGCCGAACAGGCGCTGCCGGGAGCCGTCGCGATCGAGCTCGTGCACGCCTTCTCGCTCGTGCACGACGACATCATCGACCAGGACGAGCAGCGCAGGCACCGGGACGCCCTGTGGAAGGCGTACGGGGTGGGGCCCGCCCTGCTGGCCGGGGACGCGCTGCTGGCCCTGGCCGTCGCCCGGCTCGCCGACCGCCCCGAGGCGATGCGCCACCTGTCGGCGGCCCTCGTCGAGCTGGTCCAGGGCCAGACCGCCGACATGGCCTTCGAGAGCAGGCCGTGGAGCGGGCCAGAGGAGGTGAGCGTGGCCGAGTACACGCAGATGGCGGCGGGCAAGACCGGGTCCCTGCTGGGGGCGGCCGCGGCCGCGGGGGTCGCGCTCGGCGGCCGGCCGGACCTGTCCGAGCGCATGTGGCGCATGGGGGTGGAGCTCGGCGTGGCCTTCCAGATCGCCGACGACATGCTGGGGATCTGGGGGGATCCGCAGGTCACCGGGAAACCCGTGCACGGCGACCTGCGGCTGCGGAAGAAGACCGTGCCGGTGCTCGCCGCGCTGGGATCGGGCGAGCCCGCGGCCGCTCGCCTGGCCGACGCGCTGGCCTCGGGCGAGACCGACGACGCGGCCCTGACCCTGGCCGCCTGCCTGATCGAGGAGGCGGGCGGCCGGACGATCGCGGACCGCCTGGCCGCCCGGCACCTGAAGGCGGCGCTGGACGTGCTGGACGAGTGCCTCCCCGACGCCGTCGAGCTCAGGGAGCTGTGCCTCTCGCTGGCCGGCCGCGCCCGCTGACCTCGCCGGTCGCCGCTGCCCGTGAGGGGCCGGCGCCGGCCGATCAGGGGCGGGAGGCCTCGTCGAGGAGGGCCAGCTCCTCCTCGCTCAGCTCCAGCTCCGCCGCCGCCAGCAGCGGCTTGAGCTGGCGGGGGTCGCGCGCACTGGCGATCGGCGCGGTGACCGTGGGCTGGGCGGCCAGCCAGGCCAGCGCCACGGAGGCGGGCTCGGCGCCGCGCTCGGCCGCCACCTTCAGCAGCCCTTCGAGCGTCCTGCGCCCGTGCTCGGTCTCCAGGTACTCGGCCGCCTTCCCGGCCCGCGGGCTGTCGACGGTGACGCCCGGCTGGTACTTGCCGGTCAGGAACCCGCGGGCCAGCCCGAAGTACGGCGTGCTCGACAGGCCGGCCGAGGCCACCACGTCCCGCAGCTCGCCCTCGTACCCCCGGTCGACCAGGTTGTACGGCTGCTGGAGCGCGACGTACGCGGCCAGCCCCTCGTCCCGGGAGATCCGCAGGGCCTCGGCCAGCCGGGCCGGCCCGTAGTTGGATGCGCCGATCTGGCGCACCTTGCCCTCCTTGACCAGGGCGTCGAAGGCGGCCAGCGACTCCACCAGGGGCGTGTCGCGGTCGTCCACGTGCGCCCAGTACAGGTCGATGTAGTCGGTGCGCAGACGGCGCAGCGAGTCCTCGACGGCCGTCCGGATGGTGGCCGGGGCCAGCCCTTCGAGCCCCTCCAGCATGCCGACCTTGGTGGCCACGACCACCGAGTCCCGGTTGCCGCGGTCGGCCATCCACTCGCCGATGATCAGCTCGGACGTGGACTCGCCGGTCACCCAGTGGGGGTAGACGTCGGCCGTGTCGATGAAGTTGCCGCCGCCCTCGACGTAGGCGTCGAGGATCGCGAACGAGGTCTCCTTGTCCGCGGTCCAGCCGAAGACGTTGGTGCCGAGCGATATCGGGAAAACGGACAGGTCCGTCGTGCCTATTGATCTCATACGGCCATTATCCGTGCCCCCCGCGAACAGGCACGGACGGCGCCCCGGTCACGTCCGTGCTGGTGGAAGACGTGCGGTCAGTGCTCCACGGAGGCCAGGTCGAGGGCGCGCGGGGTGAGCAGCCAGACCGCCAGCGCGCCGGCCAGCATCAGCGCCGCCCCCGCCCCCGAGGTCAGCGCCAGCGAGTCGGTGAAGGCGGCCCTGGCCGTCTCCACCAGCCGCGCCCCCTGCGCCCCGAGCTCGGCGGCCACGTCGAGCGCGCCGCCCAGCGACTCGCGCGCCGCGCCCGCGCCGGGGCCCGCGTAGTCCAGGGCGTTGCGGTAGACCGCGGCGGCCACGCTGCCCAGCACCGCCACGCCGAGCGCCGCGCCCACCTCGTAGCTGGTCTCCTCGATGGCCGCCGCGCTGCCCGACTTCTCCGGCGGCGAACCGGCCATGATCACCGCCGAGGCGATGGCCAGCGCGCCGTTGCCCGCGCCGATCAGCGCCAGCGCGACGGCGACCGGCCAGTAGCCCAGCGGCTCGGGCGCCAGGCACACCAGCAGGAACCCCAGCCCCGTCACCGCGAGCCCGCCCGCCAGCACCACGCGGGCGCCGACGCGTTCGGCCAGGACCGGCGCGAGCGGCGAGGCGATCAGCGCGGCCAGCGCGGCCGGCAGCAGCCGCACGCCCGTCTCCAGCGGCGCGTACCCCTGGACGAGCTGCATCCACTGCGCGAGCAGCAGCAGCACGGCGGCCATCGCGATCGACGTGGTCAGCGCCGTCACCACGCCCGCCGAGAACGGCGCGCTGCGGAACAGCCTGATCTCCAGCAGCGGATCGGGCCGGCGCGTGCACCGCACCACGAACCAGCCCAGCGCGACCGCCGCGACGACCGTGGCGACCAGGGCGGCGGGCGAGGTCAGGCCGTCCTTGCCGAACGTCTTGACCGCGTACAGCAGCGCGGCCATGCCCGCCATCGACAGGACGGTGGCCAGCGCGTCCCACCGGCCCGGCCTTGGGTTGCGCGTCTCGGGCAGCAGGAGCAGCCCGGCGACGACGGCCGCCGCCATGACGGGCACGTTCACCAGGAACGCCGACTGCCAGGAGAAGTGCTCCAGCAGGAACCCGCCCAGGATCGGGCCGAGCGCCGCGCCCATCGCCGCCATCGCCGACCAGACGCCGAGCGCCCTGGCCCGCTCGCCCGGATCGGTGAACAGGTTACGGATCATCGACAACGTGGACGGCATGATCATCGCGCCGCCCACGCCGAGCAGTGCCCGTACGGCGATCACCTCGGCGGCCGAGTCGGCCAGCAGCACCGCCGTCGAGGCCACCCCGAACACGGTGAACCCGGCCAGCAGCATGCGCTTGCGCCCCCACCGGTCGCCGAGCGCGCTCGCCGTGACCAGCAGCCCGGACAGCACCAGCGAGTACGCGTCCACCATCCACAGCAGCTCGACCGAGGTCGGCCGCAGGTCCTCGGTGATCGCGGGCAGGGCGACGTTCAGCACGGTCATGTCCATGACCACGAGCAGCACGCTGGCCGACAGCACGGCCAGGCCCGCCCACCGCCGGCGCGCCGACAGGCCGGTGACCGTCATCACGACCACCCCCCGGCGCCCGCGCCGGTCAGGAACGTCTCCCGCAGCAGCCTGGCGACGTCCCGGCGGGCGACGTCGCCGCGCCGCAGGCTCTCCCGGACGGCCACGAGCAGGCCGTAGACCGTGTTGCTGATCCAGCGGGGCGGCAGGTCGGCGCGCAGCAGGCCGGCCCGCTGGGCGGCGGCGAAGAGCGCGATCTCGCGCTCCTCCAGCTCCTCGGCGCGGCGCAGCAGCTCCGGGTGCACGGCCATCGCGTAGTCGGTGAGGCCGAATCCGTACTCGTCGGCCACTTCGATCCACCCCTCCAGCAGGGCCTCCAGGGCCTCGCGGAGCACGTCGGGGTCGTCGGAGGCGGCGGCGGCCGGCACGTCCGCGCGCACCTGGAGGTCGTGCCACCGGTCGTGCGCGCGGTGGCCGAGCGCCGTCATCAGCTCCTCCCGGCTGCTGAACTGCCGGTGGAGCGTGGCCCTGCTGATCCCCACCGCCTCGGCGAGCTGGGCCATCGAGGCGGCCGGATGCTCGTTGAGGTGCTGGATCGCCGCGGTCATGATCTGCTCCCGGCTCACCACCATGAGACAACTCCGTCAAATATGAGACATTTACGTCTCAATCCTACACGGAGGACGGAGGGCAGCAGGCTCTCGCCCCGACGGGATGGCGATGAAGCCGCAGGTGGCGCTAGGGTGCGAGCTGTGTCGATCGGTGACGCGCGCACGCGCATCCTGGACGCGGCCGAGGAACTGTTCGCGGGCGGCGGCTACGAAGCCACTCCGACCGCGGTGATCGCCAGGCTCGCGAGAGTCCCCAAAGGGCTGATCTTCCACTACTTCCCGCGGAAGATCGACGTGCTCGTCGCCCTCGTCGACGAGCGCACGCTGGTCGAGGAGGGCCGGGAGGTCGACGCCGTGCCCGGCGACCCGGCCGGCACGCTGGCCCGGCTGGCGCGCGGGCTGCCGCTGCGGGCCTCACCGGCGATGCGGCGCATCCTGTTCCGCGAGGCCGACACGCACGGCTCGGTCAAGGAGCGGCTCGGCCGGCTCAACGGCGAGCTGATCAGCAGGGCCAGGTTCGCCCTGGAGCTGGCGCTGCCCGGCACGCGCGGCGACGCGGCCCGCCTGGAGGTGGCCGCGGCGACGTTCGCCGCCGTGCTGCTCTACCAGGAGAACCTCTGCCAGCTAACCGGTCACCAGATCGACCCCGACGCCGTCGCCGAACTCATCGCCCACGCCCTCGGCTAGCAGCTCGTCGAGGGCGTCGCGCAGGTGGCCGAGCAGGCCCCACACGTCGTCCACGCGCTCGGGGCAGGCCACGATGCCGAAGTCGAGCATGCCGTCGTAGGAGAAGCAGGTGATGTTCACGCCGCCGGACAGGTCGGTCAGCACCGACAGCGGGTAGTAGGCCAGCACCCGGCCGCCGCACATGTAGAGCGGGAACTGCGGGCCCGGCACGTTGCTGATGATCAGGTTGATCGGCGGGAACGCCGTCCCGGCCAGCCGGAAGATCGCCGGGGTGGCCAGGCTGGTGACCGGCGCGGGCAGCAGCGAGCACAGCTCGCCGAGCCAGCTCGCCGGCGCGACGGCGAAGCGCCGCTTGGCCCTGCTCATGGTCTCGCCGACCGCCCGCAGTCGTTCCCCGGCGTCGGGGACGTTCGTCGGCATCGGCGCCACCATGGCCGAGATCTGGTTCCCGACCACGTCCGCGGCCCCGCCCGTACGCACCGACACCGGCACGGCCACCACCAGCGGCTCGGCGGGCAGCGCGTCCCGTTCGTCCAGCCACGACCGCAGCGCCGAGGCGCACAGCGCCATCACCACGTCGTTGACGCTGATGCCGTTGGCCTTGGCGACCTTCTTGACCTCCTTCAGCGGCACCGACCCGAACGACAGCTCCCGCCGCGCGCTGATCGGCCCGTTGAACGGCGTGCGCGGCGCGGTCAGCCCCGGCAGCTCGGGGCGCTGCCTCTGGTCGCCGGTCACCAGCCGGGCGGCCCTGGCGATCGCCTGCGCCCCGGGCAGCGCGCCGGCCAGCGGGATCGCGTCGAGGTCGCCCGCAGCCCTGACCACCGAGCGGGCGGCGCGCACCGGATGGCTGAGCGAGCGCACGGCGGCCCCGGCCAGCATCTCCACCAGGCCCGGCGGGTCCTGCCGCGGGGGCGCCGGGCGCGGCCCGCGCTCCCGCACGCCCTCCGGGGTCAGGTCGAGCAGCGTCGCCAGGGTCTCCGCGCCCGACACGCCGTCGATGGCCGCGTGGTGCACCTTCGTGTAGACCGCGACCCGGCCGCCCGCCAGCCCCTTGATCAGGTGCATCTCCCACAGCGGACGCGACCGGTCGAGCCGGCGCTCGTGGATCGCGGCCACCGCCCCGGCCAGCGCGGCGTCGTCGCCGGGCGCCGGCAGCGTCGTCTCGAACAGGTGGTTGGCCAGGTCGAAGTCCGGGTCGGCGCACCAGTAGGGACGGTCGAGCCCGAACGGCACCTCGACCAGGCGCAGGCTGAGCGCGGGGGAGAGGTGGACGCGGTCCAGCAGCAGCTCGGCCAGCGCGTCCCGGTCCACCGCGCCGCCGGCCGGGTCGAGGACCGCCAGCCCGGCGACGTGCGCCGCGGTGGTCTCGGACTCGACATGGAGGAACTGGGCGTCCAACGGGGTCAGCTGGCGCATCTGCTCTCCCTTCTCCGTTGCGTACTTCACTGGGTTCTTCGACGGGTGCTTCGTCTTGTGCGAAAGCCTCGCACGGTGTCATTTCCGTAACGTTTCCGCGAGAGTCTTTCAGATGAAATGCACACCTCCGAACCACTTTCTGATGAACAGCCAGCTCAGCCGCGTTCGTGACACTTATCTATCCGTTGACCACCTGCACCGGATGCCGCACGACCGCGTCGAAGGAGTAGCCGAAGGGGTGCTTGGGCGTGCGCAGCGGCTGGGTGGCGCCGGTCTCGTCGGTGGCCCTGGCCATCAGCACGGCGGGCCCGGTGTGCTTCGGCGCCCACTGGACGTGCCACGGCAACCACGCCCCGACCAGGTGCGGGCCGTGGTGCTCGGCCGGGTGCCAGGACTGCCCGCCGTCGAAGCTGACCTCGACCGCGACGATCCGCCCGCGCCCCGACCACGACCGGCCGCGCAGCACGTGCGGCCCCGGACGGCCGCGCCAGGCGTGCGGGCCGCGGATCGGCAGCCGGGCGTCCCAGGGCAGCTCGAAGGCGCTCTTGATGGGCTGCGCCGCGACGTCCCGGTAGAAGACGGTGTTCCACGGCGTGAACAGCTTGCTGGTCGAGACCTCGATGTCCCCCAGCCACTTGATGGAGGCGATCCCCACCCATCCCGGCACCACCAGCCGCACCGGGAACCCGTGGTCGGGCGGCAGCGGACGGCCGTTCATCTCGTACGCCACGAGCACGTCGCGCACCGCCTTGGCGACGGGCAGCGGGCGGCGGACGTGGCCGTGGTCCTCGAAGGGCGCGTCGAGGCCGGTGGGCAGCACGTCCACGGCCTCGGGACGCAGGCCGGCCTCGGCGAGCAGGTCGCGCAGCGGCACGCCGCGCCACCTCGCCACGCCGACGGCCCCGAGGCCCCACTGGGTGCCGGGCGCGGGGTCGCCCTGCTGGGTGCCGTAGAACGCGCGGCCGTTGCCGGCGCACTCGATGGCCACGTCGTGGGTGCGCGAGGGCATCGACAGCAGCTCGTCGTAGGTGAAGGCGCGCGGCCCGCGCAGCCCGGCGCCGTGCAGGTGGAGCTGCCAGCCGGCGGCGTCGATCAGCGGGGTGGAGGTGTGGTTCCTGACGAAGAAGCGGTCGTTCGGCGTGTGGTAGCCGACCCCGGACATCGCCTCCCACCGCATCTCCGCGTTCCCGTCGTGGACCCGGAACAGGTGGTCGGGCAGCGGTTTGACGATCGTCGCCGCGACTTGCTTCATGGGAGCCACCTCTCGCAAGACGTATTTCCTACCTGGAAACCATTTAATCTCCTCGCGCTGTCTCCGCGTGCGCGTGCTTGCCGAATGCTGTCCCGATCCTGGGACCGTTCCAGCCGTACGAAGACCTACCCAGCGGCACGGGTGCGGCAACCGCGCCTTACGAGGTGGTTCGTCAGTGCGTCCGGACGAGGGCGGAGAAGGTCTCGCCGGCGTTGAGCCTGGTCACCAGGCCGAGCAGCCCGGCACGGCCGCCGTTCTCGCCCAGCCAGCGGCTCACCTGGCAGGCCGACCTGGCGTACGTGGCGGGGTCGGCGCTCGCCGTGCGCAGCCACTCCTCCAGCGTCACCGGCAGCGGCCCGGACGGCGCCACCAGGCAGCGGTCCGGCGCGGACTCCGGGGCCAGGTAGCGCGGGTCGCCCGAGACCACCACCGCCAGCCCCTCGTCGAACCACTGCGGCACCTCGGCGGAGGAGGCGAGCCTGGCGTGCAGCTCGACATGGGACATCTCGTGGGAGGCGATCACCGGGTCGAGGCCGCGCGGCGAGAGCATGACCGACCGGTTGAGCACCGCGACGCCGCGCTCCTGGCCGCCGCCGATGCGCCGGTAGCACGCCTCGGTCAGGCAGACCAGGAGGCCGGGGGAGCTGCGGCGGCCGCCGTAGAAGGCGGTGACCCGGCGGGCGGCCTGGTCGGCCACCTCGCCGACGCGCTCACGCTGGGCGGGGGTCAGGCCGTCCTCGACGTGCACACCCGGGCTCAGCTCAGTCAGGCCGTAGCAGCCGGGGCAGGTGGTGGCGGCGAGCGACGGGTACGCCAGGGCGACCCCGCCGACGGCGGCGACCACCAGCCCGGCCAGCGCGGCGACGACGACCTTCCACACCCGCCGCCCCCGGCGCCCCGTCCTGAGGCGAGGCGCGGACGCCCCGGCAGAACCGCCCGGCACCCCGGCGGCGGGATCGTCGCTGGAACCGCCGGCGGCGGGACCTGTGCTGAAATCAGCGGCGGCGGCGAGACCCTTGCTGGAATCAGGCGCGGCGGCGGGAGGGGCGGCCGGATCGCGGGGTGGCCCGGCGGCGGAGTCCGCGGGCTTGGGCGCAGAGGCCGGGTCCGGGACTGCGGGGCGCGGGGGCTGGTTGTCCTCCATCGCCGTCCAAGCTAGCGAAGCAGAAGGATCTACGCGCACACCCGCCAACGGCCGGGCGCTGTCCCGCCACCAGCCGGACCCCGTCCCCTTCCGCCGGACGGGTGCCGCGCAGGCTGCCGGCCTGGCTTCCTGGCGCACCGGCCGCAGGAGGACTCCTGCGCGCGTCATCTGCCGAGACGACCGTGCGCGCGCCATCTGTCGGCGGGGCCACGCGCACGCTTCCTGAGGAACCCCGCACACGCCGCACGCCGGATTGTCAGTACACGGACTTACGATCTTCCCCATGCCGATATCCGCCATCGCCGCATCCCTGTCCTATGCCGATGCCGATGCCCGTCTGGGCGGCGCGTTGTCCGCCGTGTTCGAGGGTGCGGGAGCGTCGCCCGGCTACGACGAGGTGCTGTTCTTCGACGGCGACCTCACCCTCGACGGGGATTTCCTGGACGCCATCAACGAACTGCGCGGCGGCGCCGAGTTGATCGTGGTCACCGGCGACCTGAAGGTCAACGGCCCGATCGCGCTCTATGAGGACCGGCCCGGCCTGTACGTCGGCGGTCACACCGAGGCCCAGACCCTGGAGGGCGGCGAAGCGGAGATCTACATCCACGACGGCGCCTTCACCCACCTGGTCTACGGCTGGTACAACCACGGCTCTTTGCGGACCGGGGTCGTCGACACCCCTTGGGTGATCGACTACGACCACGCCATGGACGTGTACGCCCCCGGCGGGCGCTGGGTGAACAATTACGACGACGATGACGACGACGCCGACTTCGCCGTCGGGGACGGCATCGTCGAGGCGTTCGTGCCCGAGGTCGTCGACGCGGAGGACCGCTGCCTGAACGTCGGCGCGTTCCTGGACCGGCTGCGGGCCGGGCTGCCGGTCCTGCGGCCCGGAGCCCCGGACGGCGGCCGAGTCGGCGAGTGACGGCGTCGTCCGGGCGCGCCTGGCCGAATGAAGCCATCCAGGTACGGCGGCCAGCCAGGGGAGGGGCTGCACACGCCGTCCGCGGGCGGAGCCGTGCACGCACCGCCTGCGGGTGCGGCCCATGTGCATGCATGCCGTTCGTGGGTGGGGCCCGTGTGCAGGCCGTCCATGGGAGGGGCCTGTGTACGACTCGGGAGGGGGCCCGCGTACGCCGTCCGAAAGGGGGCCGTGCGCGCGCTGCCCGAGGGGTCCATGTGCATGCGGTCCGCGCGGGCGCCAGAAGGGCCTGGGTGCGCCGCCCGCGCGGCGGAGCCGTACGCGTGCCGTCCGTCGGAGGGTTTGGCGCGTGCCGCTCGGCCGCGTGCCGGGTGTGCGCCGGCCCGCACTCCCTGGAGCGGCGCCGCTCCAAGGTTGCGGCAAATGTGCTGATTTGTGGTGTTAAGTCCGAATTTGAGAGCAGAATTCTGGTGGACGCCCGCTCCTGGAGCAGGGCCGCGACCATCTGCGGCGGATGCCCCCGTCGAGGCTCGGGTGCGGCCCGCGCTGGGTGCGGGCCGCACCCGACCGGCGCCCCGAGACGGGGGCGCACACCGACATCGGCCCCGCCGACCCCACACAACGCGGGCCGCACACAACGCGGGCCGCACACAACGCCTGCTCAGCACGCCGACGCGGACCGTGCCCGACCCTCGAACCCTGATCCGGGCCCGCGCCCGACCCCACCCCGATGTGGGATGGGCGGTGGGTCAGCGGCCCAGGAAGGCCAGGAGGCGGTCGAGGGGCCAGGTGTTGATGACGTCGTCGCCCGTCAGCCAGGCCCGCTGGGCGATTCCGACCCCGAACCGCTGGTGGGCCAGGTGGGGGATCGCGTGCGAGTCGCTGTCGATGGAGAACTTCACCCCGTGGTGCTTGGCCAGCCGCACCAGGTCGGCCGGCAGGTCGGAGCGGTCGGGGTAGGAGTCGATCTCCATCGCGGTGCCCGTACGGGCGGCCGCCCGGAAGACGGCGTCCCAGTCGGCGTCGACCGGCGGCCGCTTGCCGATCTTCCGGGTGGTCGGATGGCCGATGATGTCCACATACGGGTTCTCGCAGGCGGTGATGAACCGGCGGGTCATCTCCTCCCGCGACATGCCGAAGTGCGAGTGGACGGAGGCCACGCACACGTCGAACTCGCGCAGCACCTCGCCCGGCCAGTCGACCGACCCGTCGGGCGCGATGTTGAGCTCCGACCCGTGCAGGATGCGCATGCGCGGATACTTCTTCTGCAGCTCCGCCACCCGCCCGCGCTGCTCCAGCGCCTTGTCCAGGGTCATGCGCTGCATGGCCAGGTCGGGCGCGTGGTCGGTGACCGCGTAGTAGGAGTAGCCGCGCGCGGCTCCGGCGGCCACCATGTCCTCCAGGGAGGCGATGCCGTCGGTGAGGTCGGTGTGGGTGTGCAGGTCGCCCTTGAGGTCGGCCAGCTCCACCGGCACCGGCAGCTCGCCGCGCAGCGCCGCCTTGACCTCGCCGCCGTCCTCCCGCATGGGCGGCGGCACGAACTGCATGCCGAGCGCCTCGTAGATGTCCTCCTCGGACTCAGCGGCGATCACCCGCTCGCCCTCGAACAGCCCGTACTCGGACAGCTTCCAGCCCTTCTTCACCGCCATCTCCCGGATGGCCACGTTGTGCTCCTTGGAGCCGGTGAAGTACTGCATCGCCGCGCCCCACGACCCGGCCGGGATCAGGCGCAGGTCGACCTGGACGCCGGAGGTCGTGCGGATCGAGGTCTTCTTCTCGCCCGCGGCGATCACGTCGGCGACGTAGGGCTGCGCGCGGAAGTCGGCCATGATCGACTCGGGCGCCACCGCCAGGATGTCGATGTCGCCGATCGTGTCCTTCATCCGCCGCAGCGACCCCGCGTACGCGACCCGCTCGGTCTTGAGCGAGCCGATGACCTGCTCGGCCAGCGCCATGGCGACGCCGATGTGCACCCGGCGGCCCGCCTGCTCAAGCTGCTCGATGCCCTTGAGCAGGTTGGCCAGCGTCTTGGGGCCGAGGCCCTTGACGCCGTCGAGCCGGCCGGAGGTGATGGCCTCGCCCAGCGCCACCGTGGAGTCGATGCCGTAGTCCTCGAACAGCATGATGGCCGTCTTGGGGCCGAGCGTGGGCACCCGGGTGAGCCGCCGCACGCCCTCGGGCACGCGGCCCCGCAGGTCGTCGAGCTGCCGGAAGCTGCCGCGCTGGAGGAACTCCTCCATCTTCTTGGCGATGGCCTCCCCGACGCCGGGGACGCCGCGCACGTCGACCTCCGAGATGTCCTCGGGGAACCCGGCGATCGCCTTGGCCGCCTTCTGGTAGCTCCGCACCCGGAAGGCGTCGCCGCCGCTCAGCGCGAACAGCTCCGCGTATTCCTGCAGCGCCGCCGCCGCCTCCTCATTAGCCCGCATGCCCCTACCTTAGGATCTCCGACCGACAATCCCGGTGCTCAGAACTTGACCTCCCGCGGCCGGTACGGCTCGGCCAGGAACGCCAGCTCCTTGTCCGACAGCTCCACCCCGACGGCCGCCACGGCGTCGTCCACGTGCCCGTCCTTGGTGGCCCCGACGATCGGCGCGGTGACGCCCGGCCGGTGCAGCAGCCAGGCCAGGGCGATCTGGGCCGCCGGCAGCTCCCGCTCGGCGGCGAGCTGGGCGACCCGGTCGAGGATGCGCCGGTCGTTGTCGGGGTCGTACAGGAAGTCGATGCGCGCGTCGGAGCCGGTCCTGGCGGTCGCGGAGGCCGCCGGGCCGGCCGCGCCCGCCCTGGCCAGCACGCCGCGCGCGAGCGGGCTCCACGGGATCACGCCCACGCCCTGGTCGGCGCAGAGGGGCAGCATCTCCCGCTCCTCCTCGCGGTAGAGCAGGTTGTAGTGGTTCTGCATCGAGACGAACCGCGTCCAGCCGTTGGCCTCGGCGACGTGCTGGGCCTTGGCGAACTGCCAGGCCCACATCGTGGACGCGCCGATGTAGCGGGCCCGCCCCGACCTGACCACCTCGTGCAGCGCCTCCATGGTCTCCTCGATGGGCGTCTCGTCGTCCCACCGGTGGATCTGGTACAGGTCCACGTAGTCGGTGCCGAGCCGGGCGAGCGAGGCGTCGACGGCCGCGAGGATGTGCTTGCGCGACAGTCCGCCGTCGTTGGCGCCCCTGCCCATCGGGAAGTAGACCTTGGTGGCCAGCACGTAGTCCTCGCGGCGGGGGAAGATCCGGCGCAGCACGGCGCCGGTGACGACCTCGCTCTGGCCGCGGCTGTAGATGTCGGCGGTGTCGAAGAAGGTCACGCCCGCGTCGGCGGCCCGCCGGATGATCGGCTCGGCCTGTTCCTCCGGCAATGCCCATTCCTGGCGCGCCGGATCGCCGTAGCTCATCATCCCCAAACAGATGCGAGAAACTTTCATACCCGTGGTGCCAAGTCGCATGTAATCCATACCGACACCCTATGACTGATATGAACTGCCTAACCCCTTGTGGGGTGGGAAGTCAGCGTGTCCGGAAGCGGCCTCGGTCTTTACACAAGGTGGCCGTGTCAGGTCGATTAGAGGAACGAGGGAGCGGTGAGCGCACTCGCCACGCGTACTGTCCCGTCACGTCAACCGCACACCGGGGGTGAGGTGGACGCCACACACCGTGGCCCGGCGCCTCGATTACGTTCCAAGGCGCACGTCCTGACGTCGCCCGGCTGGGCGGGCGGGCTCGGCCTGGTGGCCGGTGGCGTCGGGCTGGTGATCCCGGTGCAGGCCGGGCTGGCCGGGTCGGGGCTGGTGGTCGAGGGGTCGGTGGCGCTGGCCGTCCTGCTCACGCTGCACGGCAGGTTCGTCCTGGAGGAGCCCGTGCGGCGGGCCGGCTCGTGGTGGCTGGTGGCCGTCCAGGCGTGGCTGACGTACGTGCCGCTCGGGGTGCTCGGGCCGGCCTGGACGCCGGTGTGCGGGCTGCTGGCCGGCGCGCTGCTCGTGGTCGCGTCCCGGATCAGGTCGCTCGTGCTGGTGGCGCTGGCGCTGTCGTGCGGGCCGGTGCTGCTGGCCGCGCCGGGCTCGTGGCAGGTCGAGCCGGTGTGGGCGCTGGTCACCCCCTTGATCGGCGTCGTGGAGTTCGCGCTGCTGAGCCTGCTGGCCCGGGTGCGCCGGCTGTCCGGGGCCCGTACCGACGTCATGCGCCAGGCCGTGACGCTGGAGCGCCACCGCTTCACCCGCGACCTGCACGACCTGGTCGGGCACCGGCTGACCGTCCTGACGCTGAAGGCGCAGCTCATCCAGCGGCTGGTGGCCGAGGGCGACGAGAAGGCCCGGCAGGAGGTGGGCGAGACGCTCGAACTGCTGCGGGACCTGTCGGCCGACGTCCGGGCCGTCGCGCACGGCCGTCTGCGCAGCTCCTCGCTGGCGGCCGAGCTGGGCTCGGCGCGGGCGCTGCTGGAGTCGGCGCGGGTGCGCTGCCAGATCAGGGTGGCCTGCCGTGACCTGCACCCCGACGTGGAGGAGGCCCTCACGCACGCGCTGCGCGAGGGGGTGACGAACGTGCTGCGGCACGCCGAGGCCGGGCAGTGCTGGATCCAGCTCATGGAACGCGACAATGTGGTCCGCCTGTCCATCAGGAACGACGGCGTGCGCCCGCCGCGCCGGCCGGGAGACGCCGGTCAGGGCCTGCTCAACCTGGCCGAACGCGTCTCGGCGGTGGGCGGCTGGCTGGAGGCGTCCACGTCGCGCAGCGGGGAGTTCTCGTTCAGTGTTTATGCCCCGCGCATATAATTACCATTTGTGAAAAACGCATCAAAGCACATTTCGTAGCCATATATGGCTTATGTTGCGTGTTACTAGTCCGACCCGGCGCGGGTGCGGCAGGCTCTAAGCACACCGCCTCGGAGGGCCGCGCCAAATGGACAAGTACGAGCTCTACTGCCTTGTGGACCAGTGTTTCTACGACACTCCCGACCACAGCACGGCGGCGGACGTCGACTTCGCCCAGCTGCGCCGGCCCGTTCCCGACGGCTGGGCCCACGACCTCAGCGACACCTGGGCGTACTACATGCCCACCGGTGAGGCGCCCCTGCCGACCCAGGGCTGGAAGATCCACGTGTCGGCCCGGGTCGAGGACGCCGAGAAGGTCGTCGACACCGTGTGGGACTACTGCGTGCCCCGCGGGGTCGCCTTCAAGTTCCTGCGCGGCCCGGCGGTGCTGGTCATGGTCAACTCCAAGGCCGCCTCCCGGGCCTCCAGCGGCAAGCTGGTCACCATCTACCCCCGGGACGAGGGGCAGCTCGAACTCGTGCTCAAGGAGCTCGACGAGCTGCTGCGCGGCGTCGAGGGGCCGTACATCCTGAGCGACCTGCGCTACGGCGACGGGCCGATGTTCGTCCGGTACGGCGGGTTCGCCGAGCGGCACTGCCTGTCCCCGTCCGGGGAGCGGGTGCTGGCCGTCGAGGACGGCGACGGCAAGCTGATCCCCGACGTGCGCGGCGCGACGTTCTCGGTGCCGCCCTGGACGACGCTGCCGGAGTTCCTCGAACCCCACCTGGCCGCGCGCAACGCGGTGACCATGGAGGGGCTGCCGTACCGGATCGAGAGCGTGCTGCACTTCTCCAACGGCGGCGGCGTCTACCTGGCCCGCGACACCCGCACCGACGAACGGGTGGTGCTCAAGGAGGGCAGGCCGCACGCCGGCCTCGACGTGGCCGGCCGGGACGCGGTCGCCAGGCTCGAACACGAGCGCGACATGCTGCGCCGCCTGGCCGGCCTGCCCGCCGCCCCCGAGCTGCGCGACTACTTCACCATCGGCGGCCACCACTTCCTCGTCCAGGAGTTCGTGGACGGCACCCCGCTCCAGCGGCGGCTGGTGCGCCGCTTCCCGCTGACCAGCGCCACCTGCGACGAGCAGGACCTCGCCGACTACACCGCCTGGGCCACCACGACCCTGGAGAGCGTCGAGGAGGCCGTCGAGTCGCTGCACGGACGCGGCGTCGTCTTCGGCGACCTGCACCCCGACAACATCCTGCTCACCCAGGACGGCCGGGTCGTGCTCATCGACTACGAGGTCGCCACCCTCGCCGCGGACCGGGCCAGGGCCGCGCTGGCCCATCCCGCCTTCGCCGCCCCGCGCGACCGCCACGGCGTCGAGGTCGACCGGTACGCGCTGGCCTGCCTGCGCTTCGCCCTGTTCGCCCCGCAGTGCACGATCATGCTGCCGATCCACCGGCCGAAGATCGTCCAGCTCGCGCGGATCGTCAAGGAGACCTTCCCCGTCCCCGGTGCCTTCATGGACACCGCCGCCGCGACCATCGCGGGTGACCAGGCCGTGGAGACCCCCGTGCCGACGCCGGGGACGGCCACCTGGGCCGAGCTGCGGGAGGCGATGTGCCGGGCCATCCGGGCCGGCGCGACCCCCGAGCGCGACGACCGCCTCTTCCCCGGCGACGTCGCCCAGTTCAAGCCCGGCGGCGGCCTCAACGTGGCGACCGGCGCGGCCGGCGTGCTGCTCGCCCTGTCGGCCACCGGCCTCGGGCCCTTCCCCGAGTACGAGACCTGGCTGCGCGAGCGCGCCCTGCGCCCGGCCGCCGGCTCCGGCATCGGCCTGTACGACGGCCTGCACGGCATCGCCCACGTCCTCGACCGGCTCGGACACCGCCAGGACGCGCTCGACGTCGTCGACATCGCCCTGCGCGAGCAGTGGGACCGCCTGGAGACGGCCCTGTTCTCCGGCCTGCCCGGCATCGGGCTGAACCTCCTGCGCCTCGGCCGGACCGAGCCCGACCTGACCAGGCACGCCATGCGCGCGGTGGACATCTGCGCCGACCGCCTCGGCGGCCCCGAGGACGTGCCCGAGATCAGCGGCGGCGACCACCCCAGAGCCGGCCTCATGTACGGCTCGTCCGGCTCCGCCCTGCTCTTCCTGCACGCCTATGAGCACACCGGCGACCGGGCGCTGCTCGACCTGGCCGAGATCGCGCTCAGGCAGGACCTGCGGCGCTGCCGGGCCTCGGAGGACGGCTCCCTCCAGGTGAACCAGGGCTGGCGGATGCTGCCCTACCTGGACGAGGGCTCCGTGGGCATCGCCATGGTGCTCGCACGCTTTCTGGCGCACCGCGACGACGACGAGCTCGCCGCCGAGCTGGACCGGCTCAAGCTGGTCGCCCGCGCCGGGTTCTTCGTCCAGCCGGGGCTGTTCACCGGCCGCGCGGGCATCATCGCGGCACTCGCCGGAGATCCGGTGGCCCGCGAGCTGATCAAGGGGTTGAGCTGGCACGCCATGCCGTACGGCGGCGGCCTGGCCTTCCCCGGCGACGGGCTGTTGCGCCTGTCCATGGATTTCGCGACCGGTACGGCCGGCGTGCTGTTCGCCCTCGGGGCGGTGCTGGGAGACCAGCCGGCACGCCTGCCGTTCCTGGAGGCCGCACCAGAGCGGCCTGCGCATGATCAACCGCGGAAGGAGGTGTAGAACATGGTTCTTCTCGACCTGCAGGGTCTGGAGGCTCCCGCGGCCAGCGACGTGGCCAGCGGCGGCAGCTCGCTCACTGCTCTCACGTGTCACTCGGGTCACCCGAGCAACCTCAGTGTCGCTCTCTGCCACTGATAGCTGACAGGGTCCCCGCGCCGTTTCGTGGTGGCGCGGGGACCTCCCGAGTCCGAAGGAGGTCGGCAGGTGGGACCGGGAGACCGCCTGGTGACGGACGCCGTACGGCGCTGCGGCCCGTGGCCCGCCGTGCTGGCGGTCACCGCCGTCGCCGGCGCGGCCGGTGAGCTGGCCGTCCCGTTCCTCGTCGGCCGCACGCTCGACCTGCTCCTCGCCCGCTCGCCGGCGGCCGCCACCGCCCTGGCGCTGTGCGCGGGCGTGGTCGCCGTGGTGGTGCTCTGCGAGAGCCTCGGCGGCTGGGCCAGAGGGGCGAGCAGCGCGTACGCGGCCGCCCGGCTCAGGCTCGGCCTGCTGCGGCACGTGCTCGGCGTCGGCCGGGCCGCCACCCGCCGCTTCCCCGAGGGCGACCTCGTCACCCGGGCCGGGCTGAACGCCGAGGAGGCCGGACGGGCCCCCGAGACGGTCACCGGCGCCCTGGCGCTGCTGGTGCCGACCGTCGGCGCCCTGGTCGCGCTCACCCTCATCCATCCGCTGCTGACCGTCACCCTCGCGGCGGGCATCGTCGTCATCGTGTTCGTCCTGCGGGCCTTCCTGCGCGTCACGACCGTCATCTCCGGCGGCTACCAGGAGGTCCAGGGCGAGATCGCGGCCCGCCTCGTGGACGCCCTAGACGGCGCCCGCACCATCGCCGCCGCCGGGACCGCCGACCAGGAGGCCCGCCGGGTGCTCGCGCCCCTGCCCCGGCTGCGCGCGCACGGCATGGCCCTGTGGCGCGCGAACGCCTCCGCCGGGGTCCGGTCGGGGCTGATGATCCCGCTGCTGGAGGTCGCCGTGCTGGCCGCCGGGGGGCTCATGCTGGCCGCCGGGCGGCTCACCGTCGGCGACCTGTACGCCGCCGCCCGCTACGCCGCCCTCGGCGCCGCGCTCAGCACCTCGCTCGGTTACGTCGGCGGCCTGGCCAGGGCGCGGGCCGCCGCCGCCCGCGTCGCCGACGTCCTCACCCTGCCCCCGGTCCGCCACGGCTCGCGCGCGCTGCCGCCCGGCCCCGGCACGGTCGAGTTCCGCGACGTCGCCGCCGACGGGCTCACCGTGGGCGACCTGACGATCCCCGGCGGCACGGTCACCGCCGTGGTGGGACGGTCGGGCTCCGGCAAGTCCCTGCTGGCCGCGCTCGCCGGCCGCCTGGCCGACCCCGAACGCGGGGACGTGCTGCTCGACGGCGTCCCGCTGCGGGAGCTGACCCGCGACGGCCTGCGCTCGGCCATCGGCTACGCCTTCGAGCGGCCGGTGCTGGTCGGCGACACCGTCGGCGAGGTGATCGGGGCCGTCCCCGGCTCCCCGGCGGGACGGGAGGCCGCCCTGGCGGCGCGCGCCGACGGATTCGTCCGCCGGCTGCCCGCCGGTTACGACACGCCGCTGGCCGAGACGCCCATGTCCGGCGGCGAGCGGCAGCGGCTCGGACTGGCCAGGGCGTTCGCGCGAGGGGATCGGCTGCTGGTGCTGGACGACGCCACCTCCAGCCTGGACACCGTCACCGAACGCGAGGTCAGCCGGGCGCTCACCGGCGACCCCAGGGGCCGCACCCGCCTGATCACCGCCCACCGCCTGGCCACCGCCGCCCGCGCCGACCAGGTCGTCTGGCTGGAGGAGGGCCGGGTGCGCGCCGCCGGCCCGCACGACGTGCTGTGGCGCGACCCCGCCTACCGGGCCGTCTTCCAGGAGGCCCGCCCATGACCCCCGACCCTGGCGTCCCCGCGGCCCCCGGCGTCTCGGCCCCCGGCGTCCCCGCGGTCCCCGGCGCGGCGGCCGGGTTCCGGCGGGCGCTCGTGCGCGACCCGCGGCGGCTGGTCGCCATCCTGCTCTGGTCGGTGCTGGAGGCCGCGCCCGCCTTCCTGGTCGGGCACGCCGTCGCCCGCGCCATCGAGGACGGCTTCGCCCGCGCCCGGCCGCTGACCGGGCTGGCCTGGCTGGCGGCGCTCGGGCTGGCGTGGCTGGTCTCGGCCGTCGGCGCCCGCCAGGTGGTGCTGGCCGTGGCCGCCGTGGCCGAGCCGTTCCGCGACGACCTCCTGACGCGGGTGGTGCAGGGAGCGCTGCGCCGCCCGCTCGACGAGCGGCCCGACAGCGCGGCCACCGCGCGGGCCGGGCTCCAGGTCGAGCTGGCCAGGGACGCCTTCGCCGCCGTCGTCACCACGGTCAGGGGGTTCGCGTTCACGCTGGTCAGCGTGGTGCTGGGGTTGCTGACGCTGGCGCCGGGCACGCTCGTGCTGGTGCTGCCGCCGTTCGCGGCCGGGCTGGCGTTCTTCCTGGCCTCGCTGCCCGCGCTGGCCCGGCGGCAGCGCGCGTTCCTGCTGGCCGACGAGGAGCTGGCCCGGTCGATGACCGCGACGGCCGCCGGGCTGCGCGACATCGAGGCGTGCGGCCTGCAGGACCGCGAGGACGAGCGGCTGGCCCGCCAGGTCGGCGCGCAGCGCGACGCCGCCCGCGCCCTGGCCAGGGTGACCGCGGTGCGCACCGCCGCGCTGGCCGTCGGCGGCTGGCTGCCCGTCGTCCTGCTGCTGGCCGGCACGCCCTGGCTGCTCGACGGCGGCGCCCGGCCCGGCGTGATCGTCGGCGCGCTGGCCTACGTCACCCAGTCGCTGGCCCCCGCGCTCGGCGGGCTCGTCCAGGGGCTCGGGGTGAGCGGCGTGCGGCTGGTGGCCACGCTGCGCCGCATCGCCGCCGCCGCGCCGCCCCGGCCGCCGTCGCCGCCCAAGGTCCGTCCGTCCGGGGGCGACGTCACGCTGCGGTCGGTCACCTTCGCCTACGGCCCGCACTCGGCGCCGGTCCTGGACCGCCTGGACCTCACCGTCCCCGAGGGCGACCACCTGGCCGTCGTCGGCCCGAGCGGCGCGGGCAAGTCGACGCTCGCCGCCCTGCTCAGCGGCATCCTGCGGCCCGGCGAGGGGGAGGTGCTGGTCGGCGGCGTGCCCGCCGACCGCGCCGACCCCGCCGCCCGCGTGCTCATCCCCCAGGAGGCATACGTCTTCCGCGGCACGCTGCGCGACAACCTCGCCTACCTCGCGCCCGGGTCCGGCCGCCTGGACGAGGCCGTGGCCGCCCTGGGCGCCACGGACCTGGTCGAGAGCCTGGGCGGGTACGACGCCACGCTGGACCCGGCGGCGCTGTCGGCCGGGCAGCGCCAGCTCCTCGCCCTCGTCCGCGCCCACCTGACCGATGCCCCGCTGGTCATCCTGGACGAGGCCACCTGTCACCTGGACCCCGCCGCCGAAGCCCTGGCCGAGAACGCCTTCGCGGCCAGGGGCGGCACGCTCATCGTGGTCGCGCACCGCCTCACCTCCGCGCTGCGCGCCCGCCGCGTCCTGCTCATGGACGGACCCCGGATCACGATCGGCACGCACGACGAGCTGATCCGGGTCTCGCCCCTGTACGCCGACCTGGCCGGCCACTGGCAACCGGAGCCCGTGTCATGACATTTGCAGACGAGTACCCGCCCGCCGAACGTCAACCGGTCACCGACCGCCTCCACGGGCGCGACGTCCCTGACCCGTACCGCTGGCTGGAGGACCCCCTCGACCCGCGGACCGGGGAATGGCTGGCCGCGCAGGACCGGCTGTGGCGGGAGGCCGCCGCGCGCCTGCCGGACCGCGAGCGCTTCCTGGCCAGGCTCACCGAGCTGAGCGTCACCGGCCTGGTCACCCCGCCCGTGTGGCGCGGCGGCCGGCGCTTCCACCTGCGGCAGACCGGCTGCCAGGAGCACCCGGTCCTGTACTGCGACGACCGGCCCTTCCTGAACCCGGCCGACCGCGACCCCACCGGCCTGACCACCCTGGACGACTGGCAGCCCGACCCGCAGGGCCGCCTGGTCGCCTACCAGATCTCGCGCAGCGGCGACGAGAAGGCCGACCTGTACGTCGAGGAGGTCGACACCGGCAAGCTCGTGGACGGCCCCATCGGCGGCTGCCGCTACTCGCCGGTCGCCTGGCTGCCCGGCGGCGAGGGCTTCTACTACGTGCGCTTCCACGAGGGCGTGCACCTGCACCGGCTCGGCGTCCCCGACGACGTGCCCGTCCTGACCGGCGGGCCGGTCTCGTACGGCGTGCAGCTCAGCGCTGACGGCCGCTGGCTGACGATCTCCGCGGGCGGCACGGCCGGCAACTCGCTCTGGCTGGCGGACCTGTCCGGCGGCGACCCGGCCCGGCCGGAGCTGCGGGTCGTCCAGGAGGGGACGCACGTGCGCACGGCGGGCGCGGTGGCCTCCGACGGCCGCCTGTACCTGCTCACCGACCGCAACGCCCCCCGGCGCCGGCTGTGCGTGGCCGACCCGGCCGAGCCCGAGGTGTGGCGCGAGCTGGTCCCCGAGGACCCACGGGCGGTGCTCGGCGCGTTCACCCTGCTGGACGGCGACCGCCTGCTGGTCTCCAGGACCCGCCACGCGATCGGCGAGATCGCCGTGCACGACGCCAGGACGGGGGAGCGGCTGGGCGAGGTGCCCCTGCCCGGCAGCGGCTCGATCGCCTCGCTCAGCTCCCGGCCCGAGGGCGGCCACGAGGCCTGGTTCACCTACACCGACGCCGTCACGCCCGCCGAGATCTGGCGCTACGACGCCCGCACCGGCGCCGCCACCCTGTGGGCCGCCCCGCCCGGCCGGGTCGCGCTGCCCGACGTGCGGAGCCACCACGTCGAGTACACCTCGGCCGACGGCACCCCCGTGCGCATGGTCGTGGTCGCGCTGTCCTCCGGCTCGGGCCCCCGCCCGGCGATACTCAACGGGTACGGCGGCTTCGGCATCCCCCTCATGCCCGGCTACGCGGCCGACTCGCTGGCCTGGGTGGAGTCGGGCGGCGTGCTGGCCATCGCCAACCTGCGCGGCGGCGGCGAGGAGGGCGAGTCCTGGCACCGCGACGGCATGCTGGAACGCAAGCAGAACGTCTTCGACGACTTCGTCGCCGCGGCCGAGAAACTGGTCGCCGACGGCTGGACGACCCCGGAGCAACTCGGCATCTGGGGCGAGTCGAACGGCGGCCTGCTCGTCGGCGCGGCCCTCACCCAGCGCCCCGACCTGTTCGCCGCCGCCGTCTGCTCGGCCGGGCTGCTGGACATGGCCCGCTACCACCTCAGCGGCCTCGGCCCGTCCTGGACCGGCGAGTACGGCGACCCCGCCGACCCCGACCACCTGGCCTGGCTGATGGCCTACTCGCCCTACCACCACGTCCGGCCGGACGCCGGCTACCCGGCGACGCTGTTCACGGTCTCGGCCGCCGACACCCGGGTGGACCCGATGCACGCCCGCAAGATGTGCGCGGCCATGCAGTGGGCCCAGGGGACCAGGGGGGCCGGTTCCCGTCCTGTCCTGCTGCGCCACGAGCGCGACGTCGGCCACGGCGCCCGCGCCGTCAGCCGGTCCATCGCGCTCGCCGCCGACGTCCTGGCCTTCCTGGCCGCCCACACCCGTCCCTGACCGGGCGGGGGCGGGCGGCGGCGGGCCGGGACGGCGGAGGGAGGTCAGATCCAGCCGGACTCGCGGGCGATGCGGATGGCGTCGATGCGGCTGCGCGCGCCCAGCTTGGACGTCGTCCGGCACAGGTAGTTGCGGACCGTTCCCTCGGCCAGGAACAGCGACGCGGCGATCTCCCCGATGGAGGCGCCGTCGGCCGCCGCGCCGATCACGTCCAGCTCGCGGGGGGTGAGCGGCGGCTCCTCGGGGCGCATGGCCGCGATGGCCAGCTCCGAGTCGATGACCCGCTCGCCGTCGGCGACCCGGCGGATGGCGTCGGCCAGCCGCTCCGGCGGCGCGTCCTTGGCCATGAACCCCCGGACGTGCACCTCCAGCGCCTGCTTCAGCAGCCCGGGGGTGCCGACGCCGGTCAGGATCAGCACGCCGCAGCCGGGCAGCTTCTCGTGCAGCTCGCCGGCCGCGGCGAGCCCGTCCATGCCGGGCAGGGCGATGTCCAGCACCGCCACGTCCGGACGGCACGACTGGGCGGCGGCCAGGATGCGGTCGCCCCGCTCGACTTCGGCGACGACCTCGATGTCCTCCTCGTAGGCCAGCAGCGCCACGAGCGCCCCTCGTACCAGGTTCATGTCCTCAGCGAGCAACGTTCGAATCACCATGGGGTCCTTGCGGTCGACCAGGCTTGCAACGTCCTGCGGGCCACTCAATCCTGACGTAAAGCCCGCACTGTGGAAAGTCCTCCTAAGTGACGGTAAAGCCGTCGCCGGACAAGTGGACGCTCATTTGGGGAATGCTCATGGTCATGAAGCCTCGAGTGAAGCCCCTGCCTCCTGCGGAATGGGACGACTTTCAGCAGGCGAACCCCCAGAACGTGTTCACGACGCTGGGCCGGCACCCCGCGCTCTACCAGGGCTGGCTGCGCTTCGGCGGCGCGCTGCTCAACGGCGCGCTGCCGGCCCGCGACCGCGAGCTGGCCATCCTGCGCACCGCCTTCCACAGCGGCAGCGCCTACGAATGGGCCCATCACGCCCGCATCGCCCGCGAGGTCGGCCTGACCGACGTCGAGATCGAGTCGGTCCGCCAGCTCGACGCCCTCTGGCCGGTCGAGGACCGCCTGGTGTTACAGGTGGCCGACGACCTCCACTACGCGGGCGACCTCACCGACGCCACCTGGGCGGCCCTGTGCGACCGCTACGACGAGGTGTGCAGGATCGAGCTGGTCGTGCTCGTCGCGCACTACGCCATGCTGGCGCTGGTGCTCAGGACGTTCGGCGTGCAGCTGGAGGAGTGAGCTCCCCATCGATCATCTGTACGCGGCCCTCACGCGCCCGCCCGCGGCAGGATCATCGTCACGCCCGGGACCGAGCCGATCGAGGCCAGCGCCTTGCCGGCGTCGGCCAGGCCGATCGTCCGGGTGACGAGCTGGTCGGGGTGCAGGATCCCGGCCCTGATCAGCTCCAGCATGGGCGGGTAGGCGTGCGCGGCCATGCCGTGGCTGCCCAGCAGCCGCAGCTCGTGGCCGATCACGCGGTCCATCGGCACCGGCGTCGCGCCGCCCGGCAGCAGCCCGACCTGGACGTGCCGCCCCCGCCTGCGCAGGCTCTCGACCGAGGCCGCGCACGTGCGGGGGCTGCCCAGCGCGTCGAGCGAGACGTGCGCGCCGCCCCTGGTCAGCTCCCTGACCTGGGCCGCCGCGTCGCCGGCCGAGCCGTTGACGAAGTGCGTGGCCCCGGCCAGCTCGGCCAGCTCCAGCGCGTCGGTGCTGATGTCCACGGCCACCACCCGCGCCCCGGACGCCGCCGCGATCATCACGGCCGACAGCCCGACCCCGCCGCAGCCGTGCACCGCCACCCACTCTCCCGGACGCACCTCGCCCACCTGGACGACTGCCCGGAAGGCGGTGGCGAAGCGGCAGCCGAGCCCGGCGGCGGTGGCGTAGGCCATCTCCTCGGGGATCGGGACGAGGTTGACGTCGGCGTGATCGACGGCGACGTACTCGGCGAAGGAGCCCCAATGGGTGAAGCCCGGCTGGGTCTGCCGCTCGCACACCTGCTGCTGGCCCGTGGCGCAGGCCGCGCAGGTGCCGCAGGCGCACGCGAGCGGTCCTAAGGGGGCACGTGGGGGAGCGGCGCTTGGCCTGCCTCTACTCCTGCTCTTCTTTGATGCGCCCCGTTCGTTTGGCCCATGCCAGGACCTGGTCGGCCCACCAGTAGTCGGCACCGGCCACGGTGCCCGCTGGGTCAGGGAAGGGTTCGACTCGCTTGGCACTCGCCGCGCGCTTCCGCCACTGGTGGACGGTGTGGACGCTGACGTCCAGGAGGGCGGCGATGTCGCTGACCGCTACGGGTCTGGGACGGCTCGACTCGGTCATGGAGACCAGTGTACGGGGCTTGTGGCCGTCCCGAAAGACTGGGTACCCAGAAGCTCTGGACACCTGTGCAGAGATGCTGTACGGTTTTCACATCAGCACCGAACGCCCCAGGGAGACCAGGATGACCGCCACCGCCACCCGCACCGCCACCCGGATCACCATCGACGGCGAGACCTTCGAGATCACCCCCATGGACCACGGCGGCTGGGTCGCCACCTACGGGGACCTGGTCCTCACCGCCACGGACAAGGTGTGGGTCGCCGGCAGCGTCATCGACTGGGACACCGACAAGGGCGAGGACGAGGTCCGGTGGACGAACCGGAAGGCCGCCATCAAGCGGATCCGCGAGACCTGCCAGATGAACTAGCCAGCCCGGCCCGGGGAGACACCCCGGGCCCACCACCTGCCCCCTGCAGCAAGAAGAAAGAAAGCCCGCCCGGTGCGCCAACACCGGGACGGGCCCTGGAAACCCGAACCATGCACGGAAAGAGTTCCAGTGAACAACCCTATGCGCCTCAACGAAGAGGCCACGAGCACCCAGGGCTGCGCCGACGCCGAGACGGCGCAGCCCAACCCGCACGACGAGCTGACGGCCGACCAGCTCGCCGGCCGCGCCTGCGTCGAGTGCGGCGCCACCGGCAAGCCCATGCGCGTCGTGGGAGAGGTCCCCGGACACGGCGACGTGTACGAGTGCGACGCCCACACTGCTCGGCGCGGATGCAAGCCCTGGTGCATCGGCCACCGCGGCGACGTCTGCCACGCCGAGAGCATCTACGCCAGCCGCGGCGGCAGCGTCGGCCTCACCTACAGCCTCGCCGAGGGCGTCAGGGTGCACATCGGGAGCGCCAGCGCCCTCACCCTCGACGAGGCGTTGGACTACAACCAGGCGATCATCGGCCAGGTGTCCAAGGGCGTCCGGGGCGAGGAGGCCGAGACGGTTGAGCCCAAGCCGGACCCGCTGCAGGAGATGCGCGCGGTGCTCGGCGTGGACGCGGTCACCGGTCTCGACCTGGCCGACGCGGTCAAGGCCGGCATGGTGCTCGGGCAGATGCTCGCCAGTGACGCCGACACTCGCCTCACCGCGCGAGACCTGACCGGCGACGAGCACGACGACCTGAGGCAGGCCGTGCAGGACCTCCTCGACCGGCGCCGCGGCGTGAACCCCGACCGCGAGCGGATGCTGCTCGCCTTCGGGTGGGGCAACCTCGCCGCCTGGCAGATCGCCAGCGAGCTCGACATGGACGGGGTGGAGATCGCACGCGCCACGACGAGGGAGGCGGACGGGGCACCGTTCTCCGACAGCGAGAAGCGCCGTCTCCTTTCGACGCTGTTCGACATCCTCGACGAGCGCGAGGGCATCGCCGGGACGGGGGCGAACGCCTGATGGGCGCGCCGGTGCCCGTGGAGACCTTGAAGGGCCTCCTCGACGCGACGAACGCCCTCATGGCCGCGACCAGCCGCCTCTCCGTGCTGCTCGACGAGGCTCTGCTCCAGGCCGGCTACGACGCCTACCCGCCAACGTGCCTGCCCGAGAACGTCACCCGACTGTCCGACCGCCGCCGCGCGGTCTCCACATAGCAGAACGGCCCTCGGCCGGTGCTCCAACACCGGCCGAGGGCCTGGCCCACATCCACCTGCACACACAGGGGAGAGAGCGTGACGAGCAACATACCGCCGTCGAAGTGCGCCCGCTACGACTGGTGCACCAGCCGCCACCTTGAGCCCGGCTGGCCGCACCAGGCCAACCGGGACCTCATCGAGCACATCGACGACTCCAACCTCGTCGTCGAGGTCAACCTGTACGCGCCGGCCGACGACTCCGCCCCGCCCGCGGTGCGGGTCATGTTCACCGGCGACGACGGCGCCACCGCCTACATCGACCTGCCCGGCTTCACCGCGGGTTCCATCGCCCACATCATCCGCTACTTCGAGCGGCCCGGCTTGATCGACCGGCGCGGGCTGCGCGAGTTCGCCGAGCTCCTCACCGAGGGCGCCTCGATGCTGAGCGAGGTGACCGAGCTGTGAACTGCCACATCTCCTGGTGCACCGTTCCCCACAAGTCCAACAACGAGACCGGGCACTCAGCCACAGTCGCCACGTTCACTGACCTGATGGTGATCGCGATCCTGCTGGAGCAGCCTGATCCCGAGCAGAACGAGGGGTGGATCCGCATGGTGTACCCGATCGGGGACCGCCAGCGGCACCACGACATCACGCCCACCGCCGCTGCGGACTGGTCGGAGACCCTCGCGGCGATCGACATGCGTGAGCTGTCGTCCATCGCCCAGGCGCTCTACCGGGCGGGCGTCACGCTCGGCGCCAGCAAGTAGAAGACCGGTCCCCGGCCTGGCGACCCTACCGCCGGCCGGGGACCTCAACCCATCCCCTGGAACCACAGGAGATCGACTGTGATCACAAGGCTCTCACGCCTCTTTCGGCGGGAACACCGGCCCGTCGAACCCGCCCCGCTGCCTCAGGACATCCCGCTTCCTGTCCCCCAGGCCAACCCGCCGGGCCGCTTCTGGGCGATCGGCGTGCTGGTGCTGTCCGCGCTCGTGTCCATGAGCATGAACACCTGGCACGCCTGGACCGCCACCAGCCTGCCCAAGCCACTCGCCGTCCTGTACGGCGTCGCCCCCGTCGCCCTGGCCGCGATGCAGTCCCACGCTGTAGCGCTGCGCGCCCTGCGCAAGGAGAAAGTCGGCCCGTTCCGCCGGGCGCTCACCTTCGCGCTCGTGCTTGGCGGCCTCGGACTGTCCTTCCTCGGGATCTACGACATGCTGCGGCACGCCGTACCCGACCCCATCCCGGCCGTACCTGTCCACGAGCCCGCGGTGTTCTTCTCAATCGTCATCGACCTCATGGCGCTGGCTGCTCTGCACGAGCTGCTGCGCGAGTCGCCGTCATTCGTGAGCGCCGTACGGGCCACCGAGACCGTCGCCGCCGTAGCTGTCGAGGCCGTACCTGGAACCATCGGCCAGAGCCCAACGGTGGATACCGAGACGGTCACCGAGACCCGCACGACCAGTTCCACCAAGGTGGAAAACGACCCCGTTCCCCAATTGGGGAACGACGGTGTACCTGACCCGTTGGCGGATGTACCTCCGCACGTCAACGGCTACGACCCGACCACAGATTCGGACCGCGAAACGGTGGTCACCGAGCCCATGTTCTCTGATCAGGTACAGCCGGACCAGCCCGTCGCGGCAGTCGATCCGCTCGGCCCCATGGCGCTGCGAGAGTTCCTCGCGGACGTGGCCATGGGCACCCCGCCACCCGTCAGGACGATCAAGGAAAGGATGGGAGTAGGTACAGACCGGGCCCGCCGGCTCCAGTCCTACCTCGGTGGCCTTGTGGAGGTGTCGCGGTGAGCGACGCCCCTCAGGAGGCGGCCCGCGAAACCCACTACGAAGTCGAGCTGGACGCCGAACCCGACCCGGACGCGGGCAAGCCGGTCTATGCCGACGTCGTCACCGAGGAACACGAAGCGCGGCCGATCATCCCGGCCGCGCTCCGGCGCGGGAACCGCCGGCCCGCCGCCAGACGCTTCCTCGGCCGTCTGGCCCACCGGCTCGGCTACCACAGCCTGCGAACCCCCTGGTATGCGGCGCTGGCGCTATGGTGGGCACCCGCGGGCCTGTGGAAGGTTCTGGCAGCGGCGGGCAGGTGGGCGTTCGACAGCGACACCATGAGCCGCGCCAAGGTGACCCCCGACGCCGAGGCGGCGCTGAAGTTCATCGAGGTGGCCGACAAGCACCGCCGCCACCGCCTGCCCTGGTTCATCATCGGCCTCGCCTGCCTGCTCCTCCTGGTGCTGGTGCTGGTGCGCATCAGCCCGTGGTGGGTGCAAGTTGGCTTCATGGCGGCGGTGCTGCCGATGCTGGCCAAGGTGGGCCACCCGGCCGACCAGCGGATCGTGCACGCCGCGGTGGTGGCTCCCCGGTTTCGCAAGATGACCCCGGACATCGTGCTGCGCGGCTACTACGCGGCCGGCCTCGGCCACCCCGACAAGAAGGACCAGCAGGTCACCTTCGGGTCAGTGATGCGGCGCGAGGGCGACGGCAGCGCCGTCCTGATCGACCTCCCGTACGGCAAGGGGTTCGGCCACGTGATCAAAGCCAAGGAGGACCTCGCGTCCGGCCTCGACGTGGCCGTCTCACAGGTGTTCCTCACCCGCGACCCGTCCTCCAACCGGCGGCACAAGCTGTGGGTGGCCGATCGGGACCCGCTGTCCATCCCCGCCGGTCGCACGCCGCTGCTGAAGCTCCAGCCGACCGACATCTGGCAGCCCGCGCCGCTCGGGCTCGACGAGCGCGGCCAGGCCGTGACGCTGCTGATGATGTGGGTGTCCATCCTGGTCGGCGCCCAGCCGCGGCAGGGCAAGAGCTTCACCGCCCGCCTGCTGGCCCTGTACGCGGCGCTGGACCCGTACGTGAAGCTGTGCGTGTTCGACGGCAAGGGCTCGCCGGACTGGCGCAAGTTCGCGCTCGTGGCCGACCGGTTCAGCTTCGGGTTCGCCATGTCCCGCGACGGCGACCCGCTGGAGATCTTCGTGGAGACGCTGCGCGACCTGAAGGCAGAGGTGCAGTGGCGCTACCAGCGGTTGTCCGAGCTGCCCGTGGACGTGTGCCCGGAGGGGAAGCTGACGCGCGACCTCGCCCGCGACCCGCGCTACGGCATGCCGGTCCGGCTGGTCGTGATCGACGAGTGCCAGGAGTACTTCGACACCGGCGACAAGGAGCTGGACAAGGAGATCTCCGGGCTACTCGTCTTCCTGGTCAAGGTCGCGCCCGCGGCCGGCGTGATCGTGCTGGACGCCACCCAGAAGCCGGGCGGTGTCGGCTCCGGCGAGATCGCCACCCGGTTCACCGCGTTCCGCGACCAGCACCAGGTGCGCATCGGGCTACGGACCGGCTCCTACCAGGTGTCGGACATGGTGCTCGGGTCCGGGTCGTCCACGGAGGGCTACGACACCTCCACCCTGCTGCCCACCTACAAGGGCGTCGGCATGCTGCGCGGCGCCTCCGACGACACACCCACCGTCCGCTTCCATCTGGCCGACGCCGGCGACGCCGAAAAGATCCTCACCTACGCGCGCACCCTGCGGGAGAAGGCGGGCACCTTGTCGGGGATGGCCGCCGGCGAGGACGTCGCTCGTGAGGCCAGGGACGTGCTGTACGACGTGCAGCAGGTGTTCTACGGCGGCGAGGACAAGCTGACCTGGCGGCTGCTGGCCGAGCGGCTGCGCGAGCAGCTGCCGGAGGGCTACGCCAGCGAGACGCAGGAGTCCATCAGCGCCAAGCTGCGTGAGCTCGGCGTGGCGAGCGAGAACGTGCGGGACTCGGTCACCGGGGACCCGCTCAAGGGCTGCAAGCTGGCCGCGGTGAAGCAGGCCGCGGAACGGCGGGCCATCGAGTCGAACGGTAGCGGTAGCGGCCGGCCGGTCCTCCGGTGAGCCCGTTCAGGCCGTATCCCGGCCCCGGGCAGGGTGGCCGCTACCCGCTACAAGCGCACGTTTCCCCATGTCAGCCGGTAGCGGGCCCTGTAGCGGCGCCGCTACGTGTAGCGGGATCGCCGCTACAGGAGGGAGGGTCACCATGGACCCGTTCACCGCTCTGCTGATCGCCGCGGCGGTCGTGGCCGTGCTCTACATCGCCGTCACCCGCAACCCGCTCACCCGGTGCTCCCGCTGTGGGGGCAGCGGCATGGTCCGCTCGTGGGTGCTGCCGTGGCGGTACCGGCCATGCGCGCGCTGCCGGCGGTCGGGCGAGATCCGTGGCCGTTTCGGGCGCTAGATGCCGTTTGCCTAGCCGCCCTCGGAAGACGCGCTTCCTTCGCTGTAGCAACCCCAAGTCCGCGAGGTCTGGAGTGCGGCGAAGCGTCTTCCGAGGGCGGCGTGTGCACCCCCGTCTAGCCCCCTCCAGTACTAGAGCGGGGGTGGTCTAAGGGATCAGCGTCTGAGGTGCCGCAGATACATGCCGTAGGCCCTGTGCATCAGCCCGACGCGTAAATCGCTCTCGGAGATACGCGCCTTCGCCGCCGCCTTGGCATAATCGCCGGTGATCGGCACGGGCCCCAACTTGTTCAGCATGTAGAGCAAAGTCACCGCGGCGAGCACGTCACAGTCCTCGGCGGGCCGCCACGGCTTCGTCTGGTGGCCTCGCCGGCCAGCCTCGGTGAGCCACCAGCCGCCTTCGACGTCGATCTCGAAGGAGTAGGTGCCTTCTGGGGCGATGGCGGCGAACTCGTCGCGGAAGTCCCGGGGGATCACTGGTCCTCCCGGTCCTGAACGACTTGCTCGACCAGGTGACCTGCTGCACGCTCGGGACAGGCAGACCCCTTCGCGCTCTCCCAGACGCCGTACGCGTTCTTTTGGATGGTGGTCCCGCACGCCAGGCAGAACACGAAGCCCATCACAGGGCCCACGCCGAAGTCCGGGAGGCTGCTCATGCGCCAGACCGCCAGCCGTGAGCAAGGCGGACGATCGGCGCCTCAATACGCTCCAGACGCTCAAACGTAGACGCCTTGATGACTTCGCCGCTGGCGCGATGAATGGCGGTCCAGGAGCCGTCTGGCCACTGCTCGACGTCCCGGAAGCCGGCGATCTCGACGGCCGGCCGACACCCGGTCACGGTGTCGGGGACGGCCGGCCTGCTCGCGGTAGCGCATGCGCCCGACATGGGGGCTTGCGCTCGTGTGGGGAGGTCGGACCCGTGACTGTCCATGGGCAGGACGCTATGGAGAGCGCTGCGCCGGGCTCAACGAAGTTTCTTCAGGTTTCTTCTTGATCACGAATAGCTTGCTCGATCAGCTCTCGCGCGCGTTCACCGTGCACGGCCAACGCCAGAAGCCGATCGAACGCCTTCTCGTAGATCAGCACCTCATGGCGTTGTCGCATCGTCAGCTCGGCGGTGTACGTGGCCACCGTGACCATGCGGTTGTCGTAGATAGTGAAGGCGTTGTTCCTGGGCACCGTGTACGGCGCCGCCAGTGGCACGATTCCCAGGCTGACCCGCGGAGCTCGGGAGGTTTCTAGGAGTCGACGAAGCTGTTCCGTCATCACAGCGGCATCGCCGACAGCAGTGTGCAGGGCAGCCTCGCCCAGCAGGAACAAGAATCGGCGGCGCGCGTGATGGAACGCCCGTTGTGCTTCCATGCGAGCCTGTACGCCATCCTCAACGTCATCGGGGATGCCATGAAAGTCCACGACCGTCGAGAGGATTCCGCGGGCGTAGGCGGGGGTCTGAAGCAGGCCAGGCACCACCATAGGCTCCCAGGCCCGAATGAGGACGGTCTTCTCGTAGGCGTCAATGTTGGCGCGCTGGCGGCGCTTGGTGCCCGTCTTCAGTGAGCGACGCCAATCCATGTACTGCGCGTCGATGGAGCGTACGGCCACGATTAGGTCGGCGATTTCACTGGGGAATCGGCACGCCAGACACCACTCGCGAATGTCCTCCTCGGTGGGGACTTGTTTGCCCAGTTCGAGCTTCGACACCTTCGACGGCACCCAGTCGCACGCGGCAGCGAGCTGACGGCCGGTCAGCCCGGCATCGCGCCTCAGGTCGCGGAGGCGGATGCCGAGCGCCTGGACGGCTTGCTGGCCAAGCAGTGGCTGGTTCACGGAAGGTGTGCGACGAACGCGTCCAGCGGTTGCGCATGCCTCAAGGCCAGGTCTCGCCACTCCCGATGGCGCAAGACGACCTCGGTATCGGTGACGAGCTCGGCACCGGCGAACGTGTCGTCCACATCGCTGAAGTGCAGCCGGATCAGGCGGACATCGTCGAGCAGCCACGCGTCGTACGGCTGGAGCCCTATCTGCTCGGCGATGTCGCGACGCAGGTAGCGGATATCTTCCCCGGCCTGCACGCTGAGCCGGGCAACGTCGATGCCGTACCGGGTGTACTCCGACGGCGGGACCGAGACGATACGGACTCGCTGCCAGGATTTCCCGGCAGCGACGTCACGGCTGATCTTGTCCATCCAGGACCGGTGCCACGCGTAATCGTCCAGCTCGCCGGCCTGCCACTTGCGAAACGGCTCGGCTCCCACGGCGCTGTTGTAGCGCTCGCGCAGCTCGAATCGGAACGCGCTGGTGGTGAAGGTGGAGAGCAGGTCGCCCAGCTCAGCCTCGGACAGACGCACGGGTCACCCCTGGGGGAAGTAGGGCAAGAGCTCCTTGGGAATCTCGACGATGGTCTCGTCGTCGGCCAGGTTAACCGCATCTCCAAGGGCTGTGCGATCGGTCACGATCTTTCCCTGTACAGCGATGGTGCCCCTGTCAGTCTCGTAGACGGCGGGACAGGTGCCTTGCTCGCTGTTGGTGCCGAGGAATCGCAGGCGCATGGCCGCTCCTTGATCGGGATTGCTCGAAATTTCTCGACTCGGGCCGATCGTCCGTCAGTGTGTCGGAGTCGTCAAGGGCGCGAACACAAGAAAGCCCGCCTTCCTCCCCTCGTGGAGGGAAGGAAGGCGGGAGATCGTCTGGGCTAACGCTGGCTCAGCGGACCCCAGCTATCGCGGCAGATCCTCGGACCGCCGGGCGTTCGGCACCGCCCACACGCCGAGCGACGTGAGCACCGCCAGCGTGATGTCGATCCACTCCTGAGGAGAGATCACACCATCGGTGACAGCGGACTTGCCGACGACCACGGCGGCGAACAGCGCGGCCACGACCGTCTTCGCGTACTTGCCTACGTTCATGTCGCCCTCCTCAGGACGCAGGGGTGGGGGTCGGAGTCGGGACGGGCGCGGTCTTGCACTCGTAGGTCAGCACCGTGTCCGTGGTCTTGGTGCACGTCTCGACAGCGGTGCCGCGCTTGTAGACAACGGTCGAGGGCGGCGGCGGGACGATCGGGATGGCGCTGAGGGTCGGCAGCTTCACCTTCCGCTCGCCCGCCTTGCACTTGCCGTACTGGCTGCGGCGCAGGGCCAGCGGCTCCAGCAGCCGCAGCGCGCCGGTCTTGGCGTTGATGCAGACGCCGTAGCTCTTCGGCTTAGCCGGCACGGCGGTGCTCGCCGACGCGGCGCCAGTGACGCCCAGGCCGATGACGAGAGCGGACAGGACGATCGCGCTCTTGGTGATGCGCATTTTGAGGATGCTCCTCGATGAGGTGAATACGAAGAGAGCGCCCACCGCCGTGCGGGGACGCTCTGGGTGAGCCTCAGAGGCTCGTCAGTTGGCCTCGTCGATGAGGCCCGGCACGCGCTCGATCGGCGTGCTCTCCTCCGCGGGCTCGGGATGCCGCGGCAGGATGATCCGGTACGGCCACTGGCGCATGGCCAGGCCGTCGCTCATGCGATCTTCAGCAGCACGGGCCACGTCTGAGGGCCGACGATCCCGTCAACCTCGATGCCCGCGGCGTCCTGAAGGCCCTTGACGCCCTGCTCGTGGTAGGCCGTGAACACGGTGTCGTCGATCGCCTCGGTGTCGATAGCGAAGTCACGGGCCACCAGCAGGTAGGTGAGCGTCTTCACGTGCCAGCCGTGGTCGCCCTTACGCAGTGTGGGGAGCTTCTTCACGAGGGCCTCCGTCCAGTTCGGTTCAGGCTTAGCCTTGGCAGGCTCGGGTTCGGAGTAGGCCGGGTAGCCGTAGCCTGCGATGTTCGAGCGGCGCACCGAGCGGGTAACGCGGTTGGCCACGTTGCCGCCGATGGTGACGATTGAGCCGTCCTTTCGGACCGCTTCGACGATCTCGACATGGTCGACGGCGTCGCCGCCGGGGAAGTTGAAGTAGACGAGGGCGCCAACCTTCGGCGTCTTCCCCCACCGTCCGCGCTGCCTGAACCAGGCCACCGCGTACGGCGTGTAGGCCATGCGCGGGAACGCCGACTCCGGGATGCCGGCCTCGTTGGCGCACCAGGACAGGAACATCTGGCACCAAGCCCCGGCCGCGAAGCCGGGAGCGGGCTTGGCCCGCTCGTACCAGGCGCCGTACTTCGATGTGCCGTCCGCGCGCCCCCTCGTTCCGAGTTCCCGGCGGGCGATGGCGAGGACGTTACTGGCGGTCGTCATCGTCCACCTCGCTCTCGTAGGCGACATCAGGGCTCTGAGAGACGTCCTGGTCGCCGTCGCCCGGGGTGGGCTCGGCGCGGTTGAGAGGCGGGGGCTGCACCGGCTCGGGTAGCTGTTCGGTCATCTCGGATCCTCTCCGGCAGCAGAAGGCATGGCCATGTTCAGGGCGTCCGCGGCCTCTTCGGCGATCAGTTGGCGTCTCAGGTCGGCGATGGTTTGCCCCATCTCGTGAATCCGGTCTTCCAGATCCCGTACGCGGTTGCGGAGGGTGTCGGAGACGGACTGCTCCTGGTTGACCTGGTCACGCAACCGCGCTGTCTCCTTGCGGGCGAATTCGACCTCTTCGGTCAGTCGAGTGATGATGCCTTCGAGGTGCGCACGTAGGGCAGCGATCGTCTCGTCCTGCAGTTCGCGCCGGCGCTGGTCTTCTGCGCGTTCGGCGGCCCGCTCGTCGGCGTCGATCTTGTCCCGATTGGATCGGACCGACGCCCGGTAGGCGAGCAGCCCTGTGACAGCAGCGGACACCACGGCGAAGACCGCGCCCAGCAGGGTCGTCCAGTTCGCGGCCGTCCACCCCTCGTCCTCTGCGAGCGCAATGACAAAGCCGCTGATCAACCCTGCACCTCCGCCTCATGAGTCGGCTCGGGCCAGGTTGCGACGATGTACACCATCCATGCCGCGAACACCCAGATCGCGACGGAGAAGTAGCCGTTGGCCAGGTCGTGGACAAGCCAGCCGTACAGGTAGACCGACGCCCACACCACTTTCAGCACCATGGCGGCGCCGTAGGCGAGGGCGTCGTGGGCAGAGAACGCCTGCACAGCTGCCAGCGCGGCGACGGCAGCCCAGATGACCGCCCAAAGCCATAGCGGCGCCAAAGACGCCAGGTATACGTACGAGGGGGTTCCTACAGCCGCCGGTTCGGGCCAGGCCAGCCGGTAGGCGGACGCGACGTCGAGCGCGGACAGTCCGAGCAGGAACGCTCCTCGGTGCCCCACGCGGCGTCTCAGCGCGGTCAGGCGGGATCGCACGCGGCAACCTCCAACATGTCGTCGCGAGCAGTGGATTGGGGTGCCGTCCCGCCCGCACCCTCAGCAGCGGGACGGCACGAATGGGGTTAGACGATGAGGCCGTTCAGCCGCATCGTCGACAGGAGCGCGTTGAACCTCGACTTGGTCTGGTTCATGAGCGCCTGCTCGAAGCTGCTGTAGGTGGAGCCAGCGTCGCCTGCGGTGACGTCTCCCGGGTCGCCGATCGTGACCGGCGGTCTGAGCTGGACTTCGCTGCCGTTGCCGCCAGGCCGCGCGGTGAGTCGGCCACCTTTGAAGTAGATTTTTCCGTCCGTTGCGGGCATACCCGAGGTGTCAGGCGCGGCCATGCCGCGCAATGTGACGCCCTGCGAGAGTTCGGTGATCGGCGCGCGGATCCCGGCGCGGGCTTCGAGGGCCTCCACCCGCTTCTCCAGTTCGCGGAACAGCCGGTTCTGGTCGGTGGGCATCGGGTCGAATCGGGACGTCATTCGGCGGCCTCCTGGGCAGTGATCAGCTTGGCCCGGTCTTTGCCGGAGCGGCGCTGCGCGGGGGTGATCTGCCAGCCGATCAGCCGCTGGGCCACGTTGAACGAGGCACCGCCGGATGAGGTGATCGGGTAGCGCGGGTTGTTGAGGATGAACCGCACATACTCGCCCAGGCTGGTGGGGCCGAGCGTGGTCCCCTTGCCGAGGATCACGTCGGCTGAGAACACTCGCGGGGCGCCCGGGGCGCGTGCTGCCCAGTACTGGGCGTACTGCTGCAACGTCGTGGCATTCGTCGACTGGGTGGGGTGCTGGAGTCGCCGATCGATGATCGGCCACCCGGCGGCAATGTGCGGCGTCGTGATCAGCGTGGATCGGACCGGGGTCCCGGCCACGGACCCGTCCTCCGACGGGGTGCCGCCCACGATCCCCCACCGGGTCGCCCCTCGCATGGCAGACCGCTCTTCGCGCCAGCCGGTGATGTCGCCGGCGACGCCCTGCCGCGCTTGAGTGAAGACGTGCTGAACGTCGGGGAAGTCGATGCGGGGTGCGCCGAACTCCAGATTCCGGAAGATGGAGCCGCCCGACACCCGGTTGTTGACCACGTACTCGAAGCCGACCTCGCTCCTGGCGAAGTTCTGTAGCAGGTCGCCGTACCTGTCGTCGACCTTGCCCTCCAGGTTCCGCGCGACGCCGGACGTGCCGGCCTGGACGGTGAGGCCAATGTTGCTGGCCGGGTTGGACTGCATGTCCAGGACAAGTTGTCCTGCGGCCGTGAGCTGGTCGCCTCCCGCGAAGAACGGCGAGGTGAGGCACACCTGGGCGAGGTAGCCGTCCAGCGTGCAGCCCTGGAGGTTCATGACGACGCCCTGGCGGGCGGTCTGCTCGGTGACGGCGGTGTGCAGCCAGTAGATCGGATACAGCACGCCGTTGCGCCACGGATGCACCACCAGCCGGCCGGGCCCTGCGGACAAGTCAGCGATGTCGGCGGGGAAGATCTCGTTGTACCTGGCCGCGATGCCGCGGTTCGGGATCGGAAGCTGCGCGGAGAACTGGCCCGGCTCGCCAATCCGGTCGTCCAGACT
Source organism: Nonomuraea sp. NPDC003560 (assembly GCF_042878785.1). NCBI lineage: Bacteria > Bacillati > Actinomycetota > Actinomycetes > Streptosporangiales > Streptosporangiaceae > Nonomuraea > Nonomuraea sp. NPDC003560. Next base: position 836,943 of record NZ_JBIAOF010000001.1, read on the forward strand.
CGGGTCGCGCGGGTAGATGTCTCCGAAGTAGCTGCCGGTGAGTAGGTCGTGCACGGTGTACCGCCAGCGGGTCGTGCCCTTGGCGGGGGTGAAAGCGGGAAACGACGGCGGGGTCGGTGTCTCGTGCTCCGCGCCGGACGCGACGATGACCGTCAGGCCCGCCCCGTAGGTGAGGGTCGCGCCCGACACGATGTGGGCGACCGAGCCGACGGCCGCGGTCGAGGTGACGGGCCGCCAGCACACCGCGCCGGACACGTTGTCGGCGGACTGGATGTCGGCCAACTCAACGAAGGAGAGCGGGTTCGACCAGCTCACCGTCGCGTGGTTGGGGATACCGGCGGCGAACCGGATCTCCGCGCCCGAAGGGCTGTTCGGCGTGATGCCGGGGGTGACGACGGCCACGCTGTTGGAGAACAGCGCCCCCTCCACGACTTTGGGCGGTGTGGAGGCGGCGTTGGCGACAGGGACGATGACGACGGCACCGTCCGCGCCTGAGCCCTGCGTGACCGTGTACGTGGTCGGCTCGGATGCGGTCGCCATCCGCCACCACACGTCCACCGCGGACAGGTGTGTGGTGGGCCCCTCGACGTGGCCGAGCCGCTGCCACGTTCCGCCGCCGGTGATGTTGGCGATCCCGCCCGAGTCAACCACGATGAACGCCAGCAGCGCGTGCCGCGGCGTCATCCCGGCCGGCGCCGGGACGGTGAACGGGCCGCCGTTCGGGCCGATCGCGGTCTTCGGAGTGAGCGGGGTGGCCGCCATCGCGCTCACCCCCTTCCGGTTACTGCCAGGCGTGCCGCCACAGCGCGGTCGCCGGCGGCGCGCTGCCGCCCGCGGTCTCGTAGGTGAGCGAGGTGAAGCCGGGCCCGAGCACGAAGTCGGGGACGCCGATGCTGGCGCCGGTCAGGTGGCGCATCTGGGAGGCGCCGTCGATCGTCGCGGTGCCGAGGAACACGTCGACCACGAGCTGCTTGCCAGCGGGCACGGTGAGGTTGAACTCGACGACCTTGACGTCCAGGGACCCGTCGGGCAGGGTCTGCGCGATCTCGAACAGCGGCGTCGTCGCAGGGCCCGGAGCGCGGAGCTCGAACCTGGGTGTGTCGGCGTTGCCGAAGTTGGCGACCTCCACCGTGGCCCTGTCGGAGATGGTGGCGTTGCCGAGCTCGCGCGAGTACAGGCGCGGGTCCGCGCACTTGAACTGGGCCAGGAGCTTGCTGGTGAAGCCGAGCCGGTAGTTCTTGTCGATCTCGCCCGGGGTGCGGCGGATCGCTACCCCGTAGGCGATGTAGATACGGTCCAGGATCTGCATCGCGATGGGCAGTTGTTCGTCCGCGCGCGGTTTGGGCAGGCCCTGCCGCCACGCTTCCATCGCTGCCCGCATCTCGTCGCGGGGGACGGACACCTTGCCAGAGAAGATGATGTGCCTCGGCAGACTGTACTTTTCGCCGGGCATCGCTCCGTCTGAGGCGGGGTTGTCGACATCCCCATCGTCCAAATCCGGCATGTCGATGTCGGCTCCGACCAGGCTGTTCAACCGGTAGATGGTGCCGGACCCGATCCGGAACCCGTTGTAACTGATCTGTCCGGGCCCGTCGAGGTCGTCGCCCGGATTGACCGGCACGCTGATCACAGGCGCGGGCAGCGTCCACGGGACGACCAGCGGCGCCGGGGCGAGGTTGACGTTCTTGTGCGTCACCACGGTCGGCGCCAGCACGCTCCACGAGGCCGATACCAGGTTGGGCTGGACGTTCGTCGGCGGCGACGACCCGACGAAGATGTCCGGGGTCGGCAGTCCCCAGCTCGCCAGGACTGCGGCAGGCTTGGCGTTCAAGCCGCGGCTGATGCCCGGGGCCGGGACCGCCCACGCCGTCGCCAGCACGCTGGCGTTGACGTTGGCGGGCACCGACGTGTGCGGGGTGATCCGGACCGGTGCGCCGTACCCGATCGGCGCGCTGCTGGTGGCGACGGCGGTGCCGGTGATGCTGGACTGCTGGCCGCCCCGCCCCGTCCAGTCCGGCACCGTCTGCGTGGTGTCGGCCTGGTCGAGCACCCACATGCCCTGCGGCGCCGTCACCGGCCAGCTCATCAGCGAGTGGGCCAGGCTCTCGATCTCGGAGTCGGACAGCACCCGGTCCCAGGCGGCGACCGCGGCCAGATCGCAGTCGCTTTGGCTGCCCATGAACCAGGTCGTGATGGCGGGCCCGGAGTCGGCGAAGCTCGCCGACCCGTTCTCGTGCGTCCACGTGTTGGTGGAGTACACGTACTTGTGCATCCTCGGCGTCGTCGTGCCGACGGCTTTGGTCGCGGCGACCAGCACCCACCCGTCCGAGGTGGTGACGGTGAACGTGGAGCTTCCGCCACCGGACGCGTTGCGCAATCTCAACACGTTCGTGGTGTTGACGATCGCGAGCTCCACCACGCGGGTGGCGGTCGCGAACGAGTTGATCGCGGTCGTCAAGGTGGCGTTGTTGTTGCGGCGCAGCACCGCCACGAACGAGCCCGCCGTGGTCTGCCCCGACAACCCGCCGACTGCTACCCCGAGGCTGTCGTCGGTCCCGTCGAACGTCCTGGCCACGCGTCACCCCCTTCTACGCGGTGGTGTATTCGAGGGTGACTGCGACGACTTCGATGTCGGTGGCGTCGACCGTGTCGGAGGCGTTCGCGGCGTCCCGCGCCAGGTAGACGATCACCAGGTCGCCGGCGGCCAGCGAGTCGGCGTTGGTGAGGGTGATGCTGATCTCGAACAGGCGGCGGGCCGACGCCGGGACCGCGGTCGCGCTGGAGGTGTTGGCGGCGGCGAACGCCTTGGTGTTGACGTCGATCGCGTCGGCCGGGGTGACGGCCGCGATCCTGCCCTCGAAGATCGTGTTGCCGGACGTGGCGGCCGTCTTGCACTGCACCTTCAGCACCGGCGTGCTGCCGTAGTCGGAGGGCATCCGCAGCGACCACGTCACCTGCTCGCGCGTGGCGGCGTCGTATGCCAGCTGCAGGAAGTACGGGGCCGGGGCAGTCGCTGAGCTTTTGACGCGCTGCATCGCTGGGGCGGCGTTGCTGGCGCTGCCGTCCGGGAGGATGGCCGCGCCGATCGCGAGCGGGATTGAGCCGGTAGCCATGGCAGCCTCCTACGGGGTGCAGTCGAGCACGGCGATACCGCTGGCATGCCACGTGATCAAAAAGGTCCCGTCTTGCGTCTCTTTCGGCGCGCCGAACCAGACGGCGAGGAACAGCCGGTTGGACTTGGTGGGGAAGTAGTGGACGCCGCCCTCGGCGATGATCGTGCTGTTGTTGAGCTGCACGTTGTCGGCGTCGAACGTCATGCTGCCGGAGGCGCCAGTGATGGTGGTGTTGGCCAGGGTGGGGCCGCCCGCGGTGTAGCCAGTACCGGAGGATTCGCCGGCGTTCCACGGCGCGCTGCCGTAGGCCATGTCCGTGGTGTAGTTCGGCGTCACCGCCGACCCCCACAGCGCGAACTTGCTGTCCTCCGCGTCCAGGTTGATCCCCAGGTTGGAGGCGTCCCACTGGTCTACGTGGGTGGCCACGAACAGGCCGCTGGCGGACCACGACATCAGGCACCCCCGGGACGCATCGTGCGGCCTCGGCCGCGCACGGGCTGGACATGGACGGCCGCGTCGCCGGGGTCGGGCGGCGGCCCCTGCTGGCCGGCCAGGGGCTCGCCATGCTCGGCGACGAGCCGCTCGATCTCCTGCTCGGCCGCCGCGCGTACCTCTGTGCTGATCGGCTGGCCCTTGGAGTCGAGGCCGGTGCGCAGCACCTCCCGCAGATCCCGGACGCGGGCTGCGGCGCGCAGCCATGCGCGGAACCGGCGCATCTCGGCCATCGCCTCCCGACGGGCGGCGAGCGTCTCCTCTGTCGGATCCTCCTCGAACGCCGCCTTGGCGGCCTGGAGGGCTTCCTGCTGGTCGCCGCAAGCGTCCAGCAGTTCGGCCTCAGCGCGCAGCGCGCGCGCCATCCTGCGCGAGGTCACTGGGTCACCACTCCCTTGGCGGTCAGGAGTGGGGCTTGGATGTGCACGTCCTGGTGCTCGCCCCGATCTGAGGTGCGGTTGCGGGTGGTGGCGATGCATCCGGACTCGGTCAGCTCGGTGACCACCTTGGTCCGCCGGCCGCTGTCGTCGAGCGGTTCGCGGCGGACCGGCCGGGACCGGCCCGTCGCGAACTGCAACGTCTTGATCTTCTCGGCGAACGACAGTCCGCCATCGTTTCCGGGCATGCCGGAACCGCCCTTCGTTCGAGGTGGGTTAGATGGTGGCGAGGACCTTGTAGCCCATCTCCGTCGCCAGTTCGGGGATGTCGGCCTTCTCCTGGATGGTGCTGCCGGACATGTCGACCTGGACGACTACCCCGCCCCCACCCGGTTGGGCCGGTTGAGGTGTGTACCCCTGCAGGCCGGTGCCGGCGGTCGCGCCGACCTTGCCGTTGACCATGGCCATCGGCGCCGCGCCAGGCTGGCTTCCGCCGACCATGCCGAAGGCGCCCAGGCTGCCAGCCGCCTTGGAGATGACCTGGTTGGCGACGTCCTGCATGGCGGCGACGGCGCTGGACGCGGCATCGCTCATGCCGACCGCGAGCCCGTCGATGGTCTGCTGGCCGATGTCCGCCATCACCTGCGACGGCGACTTGATCTTGAGTTCTTTCTTGATCGCCTTCACCAAGGCGTCAACGATCTTCTTCATTTCCTTGTCGAGCGCCTTCAGAGACTCCTGCAGCCCCTTCAGGTAGCCCGCGCCCGCTTGCTTGCCGGTGTCGTACATCGCGTCAGCCGAGGCTTTTCCGAGCTTCTTGGACGCCTTGTCGACGGCGGCCTGCGCCTTGTTCAACGCCTTGATCTCGGAGCCGTCCGAGCCGACCAGCATCTCGGCCCAGGTCGAGCCCTTCTCGACGCCGGCGTCGATGATCTGCTGGATGGTGGCCTTGTTCAGGCCACGCCGCGCCAGCTCCTTGATGTTGTTCGCGAAGTCGTTGATCGCGTGCGCTTTCGACTTCAGCTCGTTGGCGAGGTCGCCAGCTCCGGCGATGTCTTCGGTCTTCAGGCCGGTGATGCTGGCCCACTCCTTGGCGTCCCCGGCGACCTTCTTCGCGTACTCCTTTGCCTCCGCCAGCCGTTTGACCAGGGCTTCCCTCTGCAACGCGAGGTCTTCGAGGTTCTTGTTGCCCATCTTGATGAAGTCGAGCAGGTGGTCGGCCACGTCCGGCTTGGACTTGAAGGCCGCCTTCACCATTTCCACCATCTTCTCGATGGTCGACTTGACGTTGCCTTCTTCCTTGGTGATGCCGAGGATGAGGCCCTCAACCGTCCACTTGCCGATCTTCTCGAACTCTTTCGACGGCGAGTGGGAGTCGATCGCCCGCTTCGCGGCATCGATCAGGGAGCGGCCGAGCCCGGTCACGGTATTGGCGGCGTCTTGGATCTTGGATTGGACGCCGTTGATGAGCCCCTGTACCAGGTCCTTGCCAGCCTGGAGTAGCCAAGAGCCGGCTGCAGCGAAGAGCGCCTTAATCTTGGCGGGGAGGCCCTTCAGCCAGGCGACGAGCTCGTCCGCCTTCTTCGTGGCGCTGCTCTTGATGCCCTCCCAAGACGTGCTGGTTTGCGCCTTGAGGTCGTTCCAGCCAGAGACAAAGAAGTCCCGCACCTTCCCGGGCACGGACTGCAGCCACGAGACGATCGCGTTCGCCTTCTCAGAGATCCCGGACTTGATGTTCTCCCACGCCTCTGACGTATTGGCCTTGAGGTCGTTCCACCCCGAGACGAAAAACTCCTTGATCTTCCCGGGGGTTTCGCCGACCCAGTCGGCGATCTCGGACGCCTTCGTGCTCAGCCAGGAACCGATGCCGTCCCAGATCTCCGCCGTGGTGTCGGAGACGGACGTCCACAGGTCGCCAAAGAAGGGGCCGACGGTGCCGCTGAACCAGCCGCTGACCTCTGCCCAGCTGTCATCCCAATCGGCCGGGGACGGGAAGTTCGCCTTGATGACTTCGAGAGCGGCCCCGCCCACGGTCGAGAGGGTGTCCTCCCAGCCGCGCGCCCAACGGTCAGCATCCGCGCTCGATGTGTCGCCGAGCGTCTTGGACGCGGTGTCGACTGCGCCCTTGAAGTCCCCGACACTCTTTTTCGCGGTATCGAGGTTGATGCCGTTGATGGCCTTCGCCATATCCTCGGCCTTCGTCCCGAAAAGCCCAGCCGCGATCTGTGCTTTTTCTGCCGGATCCTTGATGTCACGAAACTTCGTGAGGATCAGGTCGAGCGCCTTGTGCCCTTCTGGGCCGCCCTTGGCGATGGCCTTCATGACCTGGTCAGCGTTCAGGCCGAGTTCTTTCAGAGCCTTAGCTGCAGACTTATCCCTGATCTTCGCGTTGAGCTCTTTGAGCGAGTCCGCAACCACATCGGAGTCCCGAGCACCACTTTTGAGTCCTTGACTCATCAGCCCGAGGGCCTCGCTGGCGTCGATGCCGAAATCACGGAAGATGGTGGAGTACTCGTTGAACGAGTCCAGCAAGTCTTCCGACTTGTTGACGCCTTCCTGTTGGCCTCTAATGAGGACGTTGAACGCCTGTTCGGCATTCTTCGCCAGCCCAGTACGAAGCATCTGCGATACAGCACGGATGACAGCGCCGACGTCCTCATCCATCACCTTGCCGGTGACCAACGCCTGGGAGGTCATATCCTTCAGCGCGCTGTCGCCGAGCTTGCCGGCACCGTCCACGTTCTGCAGCACGCGTGCCAGAGCATCGGTAACCTGCTCCAGGCTCTCGCCGTACGCGTCGGCGTAGATCTCGCCAGCCAGTCGGCCGAGCCGTTCGGACTCCTTGCCGAACGCCCCAACCTTCACCGCGAGGGTGGCGAACAGGTCGGCGCGCTCTAGGGCTGTCTGGATGCCCTCGATCAGCTTGTCGCCGATCGCGGCACCGGCGCCGGCTGCTAGCCCGATGGCACCTGCTTTGAGGCCGCCGAGCAGGTTGGAGCCGATGCCGGCCATCCGGCCGCCGCCGCCCTTGCCGCCCCCGCCGTCCTCGACGCCGTCGCCGAACTCCTTGCCGCTCTTGCGGCCGTGCTCGCGCGCCTTACGAGGGGCATCCTTCAGCCCGTCCTCCAGGCCATCGGCCAGCTTCTCGCCCGCGTCCTTGCCAGCCTGCTCGGCGACGTCGTCGGCGCCGTCCAGACCCGCGCGGAGCCCGTCCACGGCGTCCTGGCCGCCGCGCCGGGCGACGTCGTCGAGGTCGGCGAACGCCTCCTCAATGGCGGCATCGAGCTCGGCGGCGAACCGGTCAGCCTCGGCGTCCATGTCGGCCAGGGAGGCGTTCAGGGCGGCTTCGAGACGGTCCAGGTCGGCGATCGCGGAGGCGGGGTCGAGGCCGTCGGCGATGGCCTGTTCGATCTCCTTCAGCGATCGCGCCATGGTCGACTCCATGGACTGCATGGAGCTGGTGGTGGACGACTGCAGGGACCGCATGTCCGAGGCGATGTCCTTGGTGCCGCGCTGGAAGTCCTTGCGGTCGAGCTGGGCATAGGCGACGAGCTCGCCGACGGTGAGCGCCACGAGGATCACCTCCTCGGGTCAGAAGTCGTCGAAGCTGGTCTCATCCGCGCGCGGCCGGGCGGGGGCTCGTGTTTCGTCGCGTGCGCGCAGGGCGCGCACCAGGCGTGTTCCGGGTTCGGTGAGGAGGCCGATCACGCGGACCCTCAGCCAGTGGCCGGTGCGCTCTCGAAGGAGTCCGGGCTGTCCAAGGTCGACGCCGTAGAGCTGGTGGAGGTCGGCTTCGACGAGCCCCCACCGTTCGAAGATGTCTGCCCACGTGATGCCCGGCGTCTCGGGCTCGGGGTCGTACCACTCTCGGAGCCCGGTGTCGGGGTCGACGGGTCCTCCGCCGGGGTCTCCGTCGGCTCGTCCGTCTCCGACGTCGACTTCTTTTTTGGGGGTCCGCCCACCCACACCTTCATCGCCTGTTCCTCGCCCTGGACATGCCAGGAGAGCGCAGTCAGGCCACAGCGGCGGATCTGCTCCCAGCCCGCCTTGTCGGCCCACAGCTGGTCGTACACGGCCTGCGAGAGGCACCGCAGGTAGATCGTCTTCTCGGACTTGTCGTCGACCTGCTCGTCGTCGTCGCCGCCGCCGGCGGCGAAGCGAGCGGCAAGCCACTCCCACGTCTCCCCGTCCACGGGCGGCACGTAGTAGACCTTCACCTGTCCGGCAGGCCGATCGCCGTATGCAGGTAGCGGTACGGGCAGTTCGAGAGGTTCGCCGAGAGAGGCGTCGAGTTCGGGGAACTTGGGCATGGCTCGGTAGCCCTTCCTTACGCTGCGGGGTTGGTGATGGGGGTGCGCTTGCCCTTGCCGCCGAACGTGACGTTGAAGGGCTCCAGCGCGGTGACGCCCCCGCCACCGCCGCCGTACTGGACGTTGACCCGGCCCTGCCAGGCGTCAGGGGCGCCGTCGCGGCGGTAGTAGCGGATCTCGATGTCGGAGCCGACACCGACCGCGTTGCCGGCCTCCAGGACGTACTGCTGGCCGGGATCGGGGACGAAGGTCACGTCGTTGGAGGCGTCGCGCTTCCGCTTGCCCTCGGTCTCCAGCTTCCACTTGCGCTGGGTTGTCTCGTCGCTGCCCCAGCCCTCGGAGTCGAAGTCGCTGTCGTCTTCGAGGGTGGTGTCGATGGTCTCCTTGAAGCTGGTCATGCCCTTGAGCGGGGTCCACACCGGCGACCCGGAGGTCCCGGTGTTGACGTCGAGGGCCCAGGCCGAGGCCAGGAGCGAACGGGTGGTCATGTGGTCTCCCTGGTTATCCGGGGCGGTTGCTGGTGGGCCGGTGTACGAGCAGGTGGTAGGAGTCGGCCCGCTCCCACCGCTGATTGCCGTCCACGCCCATCGGGGCGTTGATCCGGCGGGTGCACAGGAGGATCCCGGCCGCCGGGTTCTGCCAGCCCTGGAGGGCGTCGAAGCAGGCATCGGCGATGTCGTCCACCACGCGCGGGTCGGTGGTGCCTCGGATGCGCAGCTGGACGCCTTGGGTGCCGTCGGTGTTGACCGGGTCGTCGGCGAACTGGTCGACGCCGTACGCGGCCAGGGCGATGGCTCGGTCCGGCGAGATGGGGAGGCGGCCGAGGGTGATGGCGGTCTCCGCCGCGGTGTACGGCGGCCCGGACGGGCGCCACACGCCGGCATTGGCCGCGGCGAGTCGTTCGGCGACCTCGGTGAGGATGTTGGTGGTCCAGCTCACCGGAGGATCCGCCGGATCTGGGCCGCGATCAGCTCGGCCATCACGGTGCGCTCGGCGACGGCCGGATCCTCCAGGTACTTCGCCTTCCGGCCCTCGTCGTGGCGGAGGGACAGGTCCTCGTGTTGTCGGACGGCGTAGGGGGTGTCGTAGGAGACTGCGCCGATCAGCTCGGCCTCGTCCACGGAGACGGTGCCGGAGCGTTCGAGGGTGCCTTCCTCGTGCGGTACTTCCTCCCGCGACTTCTGCAGGAGGTGCTCCAAGGCGACCTTCAGGCCCTTGACCGCGCCGGCCTCCATCGCCTTGTCGATGGGCCCGAGGTCGAGCTTCAGGTCGGAGCGCTGCGCCATGGAAGCCTCCTCACTGGCATGCGACTTCCAGGTGATCCGGGGTCGGTAGACCAGCACCGTCCTGGCGTGCGGACACGATCGCGTAGGTGATACGGCCGTTGACGGTCACCCTGGATTCGGCCGGGCACACCGCGTCGAGGCGCATGATGACCGTCGTCTCCGAGACGACCTCCGCGCCTTCGGAGTCGCGCACCAGGCGGCGCTTCTCGTCGATGAATGCCCGCTCGGCCACCTGCTCGCCGTACACAGGACCGAACGGACCCGCCCCCTCGTACGGCTCGACAAGCACGGTATGGCGGAGTAGCCAGCCGGGGACGCTACCCATACCAGGTCACCCCCAGTTGGACCTGCTGCCCCGTCAGGCCGGCTTGCTGAAGGATGAGCAGCGCCTGGGGAGCGAGGCGGGCGGTAGCCGAGCCTCCACCGCCCGCCCCAGCCTGTGAGCTGCCGCGAGCAAGGTGAACGGACCCGATCTGGACGTTGTCCCACCGGTCCGCTCCGCCCGTCCCCGTGCCTGTCTCCTCGACTTCGATCCAAGCGGCGACCTGCTCGATCGTCGCTTCGCGTAGCGCCGTGGTGATGCGGCCGTCGACGGGCAGCTGCTCGGCGTCCACCTCGTACACCGCGGCGATCGTGGCCGAACGGACCAGGCGGGACGCGCGAGCGAGCCGCAAGTCGATGTCGGACGGAGGGGTTTGGCCGGTGTAGTCCTCGTACTCGGCCGCGGTCGCGTAGGCCACGGGCACCTCCCGCGCCTACTTGGGATTGACCCGAATCACCTGGTAGGTGACCGAGGTCGGCGAGGACACGTCGATGAACACCTGGCGGTCCGTCTGGTTGTACTCGCTGCCCCACGGGCCGAACACCTGGGAGGTGGCGTTGACCACGCTCTTGGTGCGATCAGGCGGGACGATGCCGTCAACCTGGGCCAGATCTCCGAACTGGGTGGTGATGGTGGCAGGGGCGCCAGCGCCGTTGTTGACGATGACCGCGGTCCGGCCGTCGTTCGGCACGCTGATGCCGTCGGCGGTGAAGTTGACCGGGGTGCAGACGGCGCCAGCGGTGGAGCTCGTGACAGGGGTGACTGCGACTCTCGCCATGTCCTACTCCTCCTCGGTGGTCGTGGCCCGGCCGTGCAGATCGATCAGCTCAGCCTTGGTGAGGTCGTCGGCCTGATCGCGGTCCATCCCCTGCGACACGGCCCAGTCGACCCATGCCGCCTTCGAAGCAGACTGCGCGGGACGAGCCGCGGCGGTGGCGGGCTGCCCCTCGACGAGCACCCGCTGGGCCGCGTCCGTCTCCTTGGCCTGCTGCTCGTCCGGGGCGGACGGGACAGGGCCGGGAACGATCGGTGCGGGCGGAGCCGCGTGGACGCCAGGTGAGACGACTGCGGGCCCGTGCGGGTCCGCCTTGCCGGCGTTGGTCGGCGGCAGGAAGTCGCTTGGCGCGGGGTTGACGGCAGCGTCCCTGAGCGGGGAGGCGTTCTGCTGGTCGGAGACGTCTCGGGAGTCGATGTTCTGCCGGTCGTCGTCCTGGTCGAGGGTCTGGCCGTCGACCTCGTAGCCTGCGCCGCGACAGTAGGCGATGACGGCCTGGTTGTCGGTGTCGGCTTCGCCGTTGGTGAAGACGACGTCGCCGATCATGCCGTTGTACGCCTTGTTAGGGGCCTTGATCTTCGTCATGTCGCTTCTCCTACGCGCTCTTGAGGTTGCGCAGCACAGCCGCGGCCTTGGTCGCCTTGAGCACCGGGGCGACCGGACCCAGCTCGACCTCGCCGGTCTTCACGGCACCGGCCTTCGTGAAGTCGGGCAGCCAGGTCTGCACCAGCGGGGCGCCCGCCATGCTGACGCCGTGGAAGCCGTCCAGCGCGAATCTGACCGCGTACAGGTCGCCGAGGCCGGTGATGTTGCCGCCCGCGCCGCCCGCGTCGGCGTCCCTGGTGACCAGGTCGATGACCGCGGTGTTGCTGCCGGCCTTCGCGCCCAGATCGACAAGCGGGATCCCGTTGTACGCCTGGACGGGACGGCCGAAGCTGTCCGTGGTCTTGTCGATCATTTCGGCCCATGCGGCGACGTACTTGAACAGCGCGAGCGTCTTGCGGTTGCCCATGATCGCGTCGGGGGTGCCGTCCATCAGGGCGAGCCACGAGTCGATGTGCGCCATCACGGCCAGCGCCTCTGCCTTGGTGTCGACTGTGGTGAGGTCGATGTAGCCGGTGCTCACGCCGTTCGAGAGGGGCAGGTACTCGGTGCTGGTGCCGGTCAGGATCTTGTTGAGGCCGTCGAAGCCGTCGGCGTCCACGGCGGAGTCGCCGTTGATGACCTGGTCGGCGAAGAACGCGTTCGCGGCCTTGATCTTCTGCGTCATCTGCAGCGCGGTCTCTGCGCCGGCTGCGACGCGGTTGAGGACGCGGTCGATCTGGAAGCTGCCACCGAGGGGCTTCAGGTCCACCGTGTAGCGCTGCTTGGTGACCTCGGCCGGGGTGTACTCACTGTTGATCGCGCGGAAATCGGCCGTGGGCTGCGTGATCAGCCGGGTGTAGCCGTAGGTGAGCGTGGCGCCGTTGCCAGCGCCGCTCACCACGTCGTCGAACGTCATCCGGTCGAGCAGGAAGCTCGACTTCTGGAACTCGTCGATGACCTGAAGGTCCAGGTCGTCGGTCGCGTTGAGCTTCGCCTGAGCGAGCGAAACAGGCATGGATCACTCCGTAGGGTTCAGCCGCCGGTCTGCTTGGCGAGCCGGGCGGTGATGGCGTCGGTGAGGTTGGCGGCCTTGCCGGTCGTGCCGGGCCTGCCGGACGGCTCGGTGCCGCCGCGCTGGGCCGGCGCCTGGCCGTCCACGCGGTACTGCGGGTTGTCCTCGACGGCCTTCTTGATGGCGTCGCGCAGCTTGGCGTCGAAGCCGTCGGCCGAGGGGTCGAGCTTGTCGAGCTGGGCCAGGAACGAGCGCGAGTCGGTCAGGGCCATAGGGTTGGCGCCAACCTTGGCGGCGGCCCGGTGCACGGCCAGCTCGACCTTGAGCGACTTGTTCTCGCTGGTCAGATTCCCGATCTGAGAGGCGAGCTGCTCCGGGTCGGCGGGGGCGTCATCCTTCACCAGGCCGAGCGCCTTGCCGATCTGTTTGGCGAGGTCCTGCCTCGCCTCCTCGGCGGCCTGCGTCTTGGCGTTGGTGCGGTTGGAGGCTGCCTCCGCGCGGGTGTCCCTGATTAGCTTCTGGGCCCAGTCGGGCAGTGAGGCGACGTCGCCCTCGCTGCCTTCCTTGCCGCCCTGCTTGGGTTGGCTCTGCGGCTGCTGCCCCTGGCTGGACTCGTCGCCCTGCTGCGGCTCCTGCCCTGCGTCGGGGTTGCCTGCGTCGCCGTCTCCCTCTCCGGATCCGCCGGCGAGGAGGTGGATGGGGCGGCCGTTGTTGCGGTAGCCGATGATCGCGCCTGGCGTGATCGGCAGGGAGTGGTTCACGTGCCCTCCTGGGGCGTGGGTTATGGCTGGCACCTGGCCAGTGGTTTCGGGTGTCCATCTCGAACGATTCGGGCGGAAGTCTGCTGGTGGGGCGTACGGTGCATCGCTATGCGAAACACTGTGATCGCCGCCGCGTTCGGCGCGTTCGTGCTCTCCGGCTGCAGCTCCACAGCACCTGCGCCCTCCCCGAGCGCCGAGAGCAGCGTCCTGGCCGCGTCCTCAGCGCCGGCATCCTCACGAGTGCCGACGCCCGACGCCAGCCAGAGGGCTGGCTACCTGGCCGCGTTACGCGCGATCGATCCGCTCCTGGTAGTGAACGAGGAGCGGGCGATTCGGCGAGGCCGGGCCGTCTGCGACCGGGTGATCCATGGGTCGGGGGGAAGCACGTGGACGCTGGAGAAGTACACCGTTGAGGAGCTGTCGGGCGGGACTACGACCATCGACGAAGATCAGGCCAAGCAGGTGATCAAGGCCGTCAAGGTGTGGTGCCGGGCCTGATAGCTGCGTAGCCGTTCGACCAGCCGCCTGCGATCAGCGCCTCGTACACGGCCTGGTCGGTCCCGCCCGGCGTGCGCCTACGCAAGGACTCGACCACCTCGCGCGCCTCCCCCGTGTCGTAGACGAGCTGGTCGGCGTTGAGGTGGATGGTGTCGAGGACGGTGTTGTCGGACACGTCGATGAGTTGCAGCATCACGCCAGCCTCCTGCTTGTGCCCTTGGCATGGGGCTCGATCCCGTCGAGGCGGGCCATCATCGCCCGCCACCAGTCGTCGCGTCCGAGCGCCTGGAAGTCGCCGCGCAGTGCGGTCAGGCGCGCGCGGGCGGTCTCGATGTCGTGGCGAGAGAGATCGTTGTCGACCCACTCGCCGATACGGAAGAAGTTCGGCGTCTCCGACTTGCGCATCATCATCGGCCAGAACTTGCCCACATCGTGCACGATCGGCTTGCCGACCGCTTCGGACATCGCTTCTTCGTTCCAGAAGCTGAACGCCAGGCCATGGTCGATGGAGACGAGCCGGCCTCGATGCACGAGCCAGTTGCCGGTGTGCCGGTCAGGGTAGTCGAGCAGCGCGTCGAGCAGGGCCATGCGCCAGCCGTCGTCGCTGGTGAGGTAGCCCTTCGGTTTCTTCGCCTTCGCGGCGAGCGTGCCCGGCATGTACTCCTGGTACATCTCGATGGGCCCGACACGGTGTACGCGAGGGGCCTGGAGGCCGAGCGCGCGGGCCACCTTGCCGCCGAGCTCCTCGGCGTCCACCTGCTCGACGGCGTCATCGCCGATGTGGGTGCGCCTGGCCACCTTGTGGATGACCTTGGAGCCGTCGGCCAGGGTGACGAGCGAGGTGTCGCCGCCCATGCCACCTGACAGTTCCTCGCGCGAGCGTTCGCCCAGGGCGACGCGTTCGGCGAGGCTCGGCTGCTGCGGGGACTCACCCTTCGCCTTGGCTTTCGGCTGCTTGGCCGGTGTGAGCTTCGTCTGCTCGGCCTGGGCTGGCGGCTGGGCGGGCTTCGCCGCCTCGGTCTTGGTCTTCTGCTCGGCCTGGGCCGGGTTGGGCGCGGCGGGCTTCGCAGGTGCGGGCCGGGCTGGGATGCCTGCATCGGGTGCGCCGAGCGGCAGCGCATCCTGGATGGGCGGCTGCAGGTCCTGCACGGGGCCGCCCTTCGGGCCGCCCTGCTTGGGGATGTTGCCGGCGCCGATCTGCTCCCGGTACGGCAACCTCTTCAGCTTGGGATGGGCGGCGAGGTGGGCGCGGAGGGCGGCCTGGGCGGCGCGCACGCGGGCGTTCGCTTCCTTCTTCGCCTCGGGGGTGAGCGCGCCGAGAACCTTCTCCTTCTCGGCCCGGATCTTGCGTTCGAGGGCTCGCTGACGCTGGCGGGCCTTGTCGCCCTCGGGGTCGGCGGTGCCCTTCTTGAGGACGGTGACGCCGGGCAGGTAGGCGCTGGCCGAGTGCCTGCAGTTCGGGTGGAACAGACCGCGTGACATGGCCCCGGCGAGCGTGTCGAGCACGTCGACCGTGACCATGACGCCGTCCTTGGTGGCGTGCTTGATCTGGATCTTGCCGATGGGGCCGGATCCGCGGGCCAGCACCTTGCTCTCGAACGGCCTACACCTCTTGCACTCCTGCGAGTTGTCGGAGATGTAGACCAGGTCGATACCGATGGATTCCAGGCGGTCGGTCTGCCCCTGCACGGCGGCCCTCTGGGCATTGGTGCGGGCCAGCATCTCTACGTAGCTGCTGAGCTTCCAGCGGCGGCCGGCGCGGTCGGTGAAGTCGACGATGCCGCGGTCCATGAGCCGCTGCCAGGCCGCCTGTGATGCCTGCCTGCGGGTGAAGGCCCCGGAGGTGATCCGGGCCGCGGCCCCGGCCTGAACTGCCCTGTAGGCGTCCACAGGCGCCCGGAGGATGTTCTGGTCGACGCGGCCGACGTCGCGGTGCAGAGCCGCGGCGATGTTCTCGATCACCCGGGCATTCGGGATCTCGCGCAGAGCATCCCGAGCCTGCTGGCCGATGCCGGACCTTGGGAACCAGTCGGCCGGCAGGTCGGCCACTGCGGCGTCTCCGCCGGAGCGGTAGGCGCGGGCGATGGCGTCACGGATTACGCGGGCTCGGGTGGCCTGCAAGGTGGCCAGGATCAGCCGCGCCGACTGCTGCAACTTCCTGATCGCGTCGAGCTTGGTCTCCTCGAACGGGGACGGCAGCGGCAGATCCGCGCGCAGGCGTTGAGCTACCGCCGTGATGAGCGCCGTCTCGACCTCGCGGTACAGGTCCGCCACGCTGCCGGCGATCTGGTCGAGGAGGTCCTGATCGACAGCCATCAGAACCTCCTGCTCTCATGCCTTGTCGCAGTTCAGACAGCGCATGACGAGCCGGCCAGCCTGATGGATGCTCTCCCCGGCCATGACGTAGATGTCGGCGACGGCCAGGGAGTTGGAGAGGCAGCGGTCGCACCACTCCAGCCTGATCGCGCCGTTCGTCACGAACACTGGCATGCCTGGCCTCCGCTACTCCTGGGGCGGCCCGTTCTGCTCCTCGGGCGGTGCAGGATCCTGGCCACCCACCATCTCCGCGGGGAGCGCGAACGGGTCGCCGATGGGGTCAGGCTGGTCGTCCTTGATCTTCTGCACTTCCTCCATGACCTGCGGCTCGTCCCAGTCGGGGTGCGCCATCCGAACCTTCGTCTCCGTGCTTACCGCCATGGCGTCGGACAGCATCTGGATCGTGCGGGCCACGGACTCGGCGTCCTGGGAGACGGCGGAGCCGAATTCGATGGACGGCACCTCGGCCGTCACGGTCGAGAACTTCTGGGCGGCGTCGAGCGCCAGCATCGCCTCGATGATCCGGCGCAGCGCCGGCATCCAGTACTGGCCCTTCCGGTCCCGCGTGATCATGCTGCGACGTTCACGTGCTGACACCTCGGTCGCGGTGGCCGCTGCCTCACCGGCCAGACCGAACGTCTGGGCGGAGTAGCCGGCCGAACGTACGGCCTGCTCGATCAACGCCTGCATGGTCTGCTGGTGCTCGGCCACGCGGATGCTGAACTGGCTGAGTGTGATCCCGCCCGACTGCGTGGGGTCGATGTTGAGCTCTTCCCAGATCTCCCTATCCGCGTCGAACGCTGCGCCGCTCCCTGGGTCGAGCGGGGTGAGGTAGCCGTTGGGGACGATCAGGCGGGCGCGGGCGAGGCGGATGTCGCGCATCCACGACGTCCAGGTGGCGTCGAGGGCGTCGAACAGGTCGTAGCAGGGGCTGGCGTAGTCGGAGCGTCCGAAGGCGAGCCCGCGGTGCTTCCGGTTGGGGCGCATGTTCGGGATGTGTGTCGCGGTGAGGAGCGTGATGCCGGTCGCTTGGCGGCCGTTGCCGTCGAGGGGCAGGTCGCGGGTCTCGTCCCAGTCGGTCAGTGGCTCGCGGGTGCCGAGGTCCTTGCTCGTGCCTTTGAACACGGCGTAGGAGATGTAGCCGGGCTCGTGGTGCTCCAGCAGCCTGACCACCTGGTCGCCGGAGCGGTCGAGCTCCTTCCAGAACGTGACCTCAGCCAGGCGCCCCCATCGGAAGGTGGGGATGGCGGCGTCTCCGTGCTCGACAGCCAGGATCGGCCGCTTCACCAGTTCGGCGTCCCAAGCGAGCTTGAGGTAGACGTCGCCGAGCGCGGCGTCGACTTCGGCAGCTTCGAGGAGACGCATGTGGACGCCGGCCTCTTCGATGATCTCGTCGAGGCGGTCCTGTGTGGCCGGGGTGTCGACCGTGAATGTCGGCGGCTCGGAGAACAGCAAGTCGGCCGAGGTGGCTGCTATGTCGCCGGGAAGCGGGACGTGCATGCGGGTCTCGTGGCTGACCAGGTTGCGGGCCTGGGCCCACAGGTACTGGATGTACTCCTGCCGGTCGCGGTTGCGGGCCACCTTGGTGCTGTAGAAGGTGGCGAGGCGCCGCTTGTCGCCGGCGTACCAGGCGTCGGCTTCGTTGTAGTCGGTGTAGATGTCGGTGAGGGCTGGAGGCGGCCAGGCGCCGCCGCTCGGCAGCGGCATCGGATGTCTCCCAAAAAAATTGGTCATCGAGTTGGGACCCAACTGGTGGACGCACGGGAAATCCGCAATTCTCGACGCATCCAATAAATTCTCATGAAAGAGAAGAAGTAATGCCTGAGTATTTCTACAAGGCCGAAGATGATGCAGTCGTCCACGTAGTGGCTGATCGCATCGTGGATGCGGATGACCAGCGGCACTTTGTTCGGCGCGGAGAAGTCATCCGTTCCGTCCCCGCGGGCACCGACATCCGTCACATCGTCGTGACCGAGAATCTCCACCCCCAGGGGCGGCTGGCCTAGCAAAATTGGGGGCTGCCGAACTCGGCGGCCCCCAATGCCGGCCCCAGCTAGCTACTCACTGGTAACGGAACAGAACGCAGGGTCTGTCAGGTCAACGTTCGGCGTTCTCGCAGGTCACGGGATCGCGCCTCGAACCCGTCTCAGAACGGTGGGGAAACGTCCCCTGATGTCCGTTCATGCAGCCGTCATGCGTCCGTTTATGCAGCCAAGCGAACCGCGTTGCGGATCAGCGGACGCCACAGCCAGGCGCTGGAATGCAAGCCGTACCGCAACGCGTCGGCTGAATGGTCGTCGATCTTGAGCGGCTTGTCCTCGCCCTTCTCCGCTGCGGCGTCGTCCCAGGAGTAGCCAGGTAGTTCATCCAACAGGCCCGTGCAGGAGCGGTGAATGCGAAGCTGGTCCGCGCCCAGCAGGGTGGAGACGGTGCGGATCCCGTCCAGCACGCTGTTGTTCGCCTCGACCACGCCCACGAACTGGTCGCGCCACAGCTGCGTCATGAAGCTGGCCGCGCTCGGGTCGACGTAGATGCGTTCGGGCGCGATGCCGGTCGCCCGGCCTTGTTCGCCCGGTCTGGGGACGCTGGCCAGCCAGGAGCGCATGCGCTCTGAGTATTCGCCGTCGGTGAGCTGGCGCCGGGCCTTGCGGCTGTCGTAGCGGTACTCCGACACGACGTGGAGTCGGCGGTCGGTTCCGAGGCCGATCGCGAGCGCCGAGAAGGGGTTGACCGTGCCGTAGTCGACGCCAACCGAGAACCAGCGGTCGATGGCCGGCAGCACGTCGATCACATGTCGGTCCTCGTCGAACATGTCGTAGACGGCGCCTTCGGCGAGGACCCATTCGCCGAGGATGTAGCGGCGGTAGAAGAGGCCGACGTTCTCGCGCTTGAGGTCCTCGACGTACTCGGCGGGCAGATTCGGGTTGTCGGTGAGCTGGAAGCTGAACCTGTGGATGTCCAGCGCCTCAGGGTCTTCCGACACTAGGACGCGACCGTCGCGGGTCAGGTGCAGCCTCGCCCGGGACAGATAGTCCTTCATCAGCCAGTGCGTCTTGGCTTCGGGGTTCGTGGTGCCGAACCATTGGGCGCCCTCGACCGACAGTCGGGTGAGGAGCATGGCGAAGAACGACTTGGGGAACGTCGTGAGCTCGTCGCAGTAGGCGCCGGCCAGCGTCAGGCCCTTGATCTTCTCGGCGGCGCGTTCGTCGTTCGCGCCAGCGAGGTAGATCTTGCGGCCGAGCAGTTCGACTTCGCCGGCTCCGGCCTTGTAGTTGCAGCGCCTGGCACCGACCATCTCGATGATCGGGTCGATGATGTTGCGCTTCAAGGTGCGCTCTGTCTTGCCCACCATGAGGAGCGGACCGGCGGGGCCTTCTCTGACGTAGCGGAGCCAGCGGAAGATCGAGCTGATGGTCTTCGAGCTTCGAACAGCGCCTTCCCACAAGTTGCCGCGCGCTGTGGACAGGCGGACGGACTCGCGCTGTTTGCCGATGAGAGGGGCAAGCATGCGGCCTCCCTACTCGCCCATCATCGCCTTGAGCCAGGCGTCTACGGCGGTGAGGCCCTGAGTGTCGGCGTCGTACCGGTCGAGAGCACGATGCTTGTCGATCATGATGCCGAAGGCGACCGCAGCATCCCGGGCCGAGGCTTCAGGGAGCGCGGCGAGCATCTGCTGGAGGGCGGCACGAGCGCCCTTCAGGGTCTCCAGGGCTATGGCGGCGCGCTCGCTGGCCGAGTCGGCTACCGCCGCTGCCGTGGCCTTTTGCGTCCGTTCCCGAGAAAAGGGCTCCTCGATGCCGTCGGCCTTGGCGAGGTTGGAGACGGTGGTGGTGCTCACGTCGTGGTCGCGGGCGATCTGGCCGCGGCTCTTGGTGCCGGCGCGGATGTCGTCGAGGATCGCCCGGCGCGTGTCGTCTGGGAGGCGAGGGGGCATGGTCACCCCCCGCGGGTCAGCTGGCTCGTGTCTTGTGCTGGCCGCAGCGGCATCGGTCGAGTTCGACGGTTTGGGCGGTGGTCGCGAATACGTCGATGAGGTGCCAGCGGTGCCTATGGAGCTTCTCGTAGAGGCGCGCGATGAGGTCGAGCATCTGGGTTCGGCTCCTAGGTTGTACCGGGCGGCCAGCGGCGTGCAACAACCGGCCGCCCGGAGTATTGATGCGCACGAGCTCCGCTCGGGGGTACGTCGCCCGTGCGCAAGTCTCTGGAAATGCGAAAAGCCCGGTGTGTTCACCGGGCTTAGCTGGACATGAGTGTCCGGGGAGATCATCGCACGCCTGTGGATAACTCGTCAACTTGCAGGTCGCGGGCGCGACGGGCGAGCCGGTCCCAGTCCCAGATAGGCCAGCACGGCTGTCCTCCCCACCAGGTTCCGACCTCCTTCTGCGGGGGTTCGCAGATGCCGGCGCACCGGATGGCGATCTGGGGCGGCTTGCCGGGCATCTCGACGATCTGCCAGGTGTAGGTGCCGCCCGCGGGGGCTGCGGAGGTGGCGCCACGGCACCAGGGACACAACACCTTGATGGTCTGGCCGGTGTAGAGCATGGACAGCTGCTTGGCGGCCTGCTCGTACATGCGGTGGATGTGGGGTGCGGCCCAGTCCTGCCATTCCTCGCCGAGGTCGAGCAGGCGGGCTCGGGCGTAGGCGAGCCAGGGGCGGGCGTCGGTCACGCTGAGGCCGGGCGAGGGCAGTGCGGGGCACATGGCGGCTTCGGCGAGGCTCGCGGCGAGGTCGTCGGCTTGGACGATGAGGTCGAGCGCAGTCTGGAGGACGGCGACGTCGAGCGGGGCGGCGGACTCTCCGAGGGCGAGGGGGTTGCGGAAGTAGCGGTCGAGGCGGGCTTCGGCGTCACGCTGTTCTTGGGCTTCCGGGGAGAGCGTGGGCGTCTGCCAGGGGCGTCGGGTGGCGAGGGGAAGCCTGGCTTCCAAAAGGTCCGGCCAGTACTCGATCAGCCAGTTCAGGCTTTCGATGGCGGCATGCTCTGCCGGCTGGACGGGTGTCTGCCCGAGGTTGGTCCGCAATGTGTCCCCCTGACGTTCGTTGAGCTGCTCGGGTGAGAGGGCCTGAACGACCGGTAGCTTCCAGGCGCCGGGAAGCTACCGGTCGGACTGGGCAGGACGATTCAGCTGCCGATCACGAAGAGATGCGGTCGGCCCTCATCGTTATCGGAGGACTCCAGTTCTCCGTTGGTGGCCGCAGCCTGGAGGTCGAGTCCGGCATCGCAGAACTCCCAGCCGATCTCGTGGTCCAGGCGACGAGCCGCCGGGGCGTAGAACTGGGCGACGATGACTCGCAACACCACCTTGAGGATGGAGGCGTGCAAGCCCGTGCTGTAGGGAGCCAGCTCGCTGTCGATGAGCTGACGGACCTGCTCTTCGTTGTGGCGGGCGCGCAGCAGTTCGATGCAGCTCCGGATGATGTCGTCCTCGGTGGGCGTGTTGATGTGCGACTGGGTCATCGCATCCTCACCGCGACGTAGCAGGCGGCGACGAAGCCCATAAGGACGTCTTCGTCGAAGCTGATGGACATGCACCGGGCGGGCCAGGACGGGAAGTCGGTGCCCTGTCGGGCGTTGATGTCGGCCATCTCCTTGACGCCGTCGCGGATCTTGCGGGCGTGCTTGGTGTCGGCGAGGAAGGCGATGAAGGTCTGGTAGTGGTCGGCGTCGAGCATCAGGGTGTCGTTGCCGGTGGTGCCGCCTCCGTCGAGCAGAAGGTGGATGCGGGCGACTTCGTGGACTTCGTGCATGGGCGGGCGGGTGTCGAGCCAGGCAGCGGCGAGGTGGTAGCCGGCGGCGTAGTCGGTGAGGTAGTCGCGGTCGAATGGGCTGAACTCGAAGGCGGGGTTGGGGGCGGTGGTGGTCATGGTCAGCCTTTCGCTGGGTGTGGGATTCTTGGGGTGGCCGCCCCCGCTTTCTCCGGGGGCGGCCTTGTTGGTCATGAGGCGAGGTAGATCGGCTGCGGGTAGGTGTCCAGGAGCGCTTGCCAGAGGTCGCGGGACGGCCCTTCTGCTGCGCGGGCGTTGTGCTCGGCGTGCTCCAGCTCGGCCAGGGGCTCGTCGGCGAGGTGCTCAGCACACAGGAACGCGATGGACGCGGCCGGAGCTCCGGTGGCCCAGCCGTCAGGTTGAGTGGCCGACAGTGCCGCAGCGACGGCGTCGGCGCCGCAGTAGGCGCGTTCAAGGTGACCATCGCAGCTGCCGTCGTGGCCGAGGTCCTTCAGGTTGGTCGTGATGGCCATCGGGATGCTCCCTTCAGAGCGGTCGGGTTGGTGTCGCAGTAATCGCAGGCTTCCCAGCCGTCATCGTCGGCCTTCTTGAGGCGTGAGCAGGCTCGGCAGGGACCGGCGACGTGGGTGGCCCGTTCGAGGAGGGGCGGCCGCCGGGGGGTGGGCGAGGGCGCGGACATGAGGGCTCCGGAGGTTTTGGGGATATTGGGGATGCTGGGGATGTGGGTGCTATCCGAACCCGTGCATTTCGCTCTCGGAGGGCCACGCACCCTACGGAAAGGGTCTGTCCGATTACGTAGGGTAGATAGATTTACCTCTGAGGGATTATTAAGAGGAGACATCCCCAACATCCCCAAAACCTTGTCCTCGCAGGTCAATGCGGGGAGGTTCTGGGGATGTTGGGGAATCAGGCTCATACCCAGGGTTCCCAGAACGAGGGTGTTGCCGCAGCTCACACCGCATGGGCAGCCCCGACATCCCCAGAACCTCCCCGGCATCCCCAAAACCTTCATGGCTGGCCGCGAAGCAGGTCAGGATGGGGGATGAACAGGCCCTCCTTGCAGCGCCTCTTACCGTCCGCCATCAGCCTCTGAACGGTTGTGACCCACCCGGACTGGACGAGGGTGACGAGGGCGTCCTTGACGGCGTCGGAGTTCACGCACCACGCCTGGCCGCGTAACGCCTGCCAGGCGTCCCGAGCGGCGAACTGCTCAGGTTGCACACGCCGGATCCACCCGAGCACGCGCACTGCCGGAACGTTCTCCTTCGGGGCGCGCCACCCGCCGTACACGGCGACGGCCTGGCCAATCATCCACTCGCCGATCTCGACCGCCGAGCACATGACATCGAAGCTGACCGGCGCCCCGGTGCCGCGTCCTGCCGCCAGATGCAGCAGCAGCGCAATACGTAGGACCCGGCCGGCATGTTTGCCCGCCCAGTCGGCCATGAACGCCAGATCCCCGGTCTCGGGATGCAGGCGAGGCTCCAGCATCTGCCGGAACCCGCGGTGGAGTTCCAGCGCGTCCGGGTGCAGTTGAACAACACGTAATGGCTGGTCATCGCCGCACGACGTCAGGTTCGTGATGATGCGTAGGATCCGCCCCCACTCGTCGGCCAGGGCATGTGGGATCTCGGGGCTGTAGACATCGCGGCTGCCTACCGTGTCGTCGGGGAGGGCGTAGGCGAAGCGCCCCATCAGGCCGCGCTCGCGCAGTGCCGGAGTCTTGGTGGTCTCAGCGAGGATGTGCGGCTGGACAACGAGCCCGAGCGCGAGGGCGGGCCGGTCGACGATGACCGGGTCGCGGGTGACCCGGTGGGCACGGAACGAGTCCCCGTCGTACGACTTGAGCACGAGGTCGAGCTGCGGGGTGCCTTGCTGGTACCGGCCGCTGATGGAGGAGAAGACGCCGCCCTCGGCTGACAGAGCGGCGCCGTGGCCGCCGTTGCGCTGCAGGATCTGGCCAAGCGATTCGGGGGTGAAGTCGTCGAGCAGCAGGATCGGCGCATCCGGGACAGTGGAGTCGGCGATCTCCTTGCCGAGCGCGTCGAGTTCGGCCGCGATCTGCTGCCTCGCCTGCGCACCCTCCTCTTTGGCAGCCCGGTTGATGAGCGCGTCCTTTGTCTTGAGGGCGATAGCCAGACGATCCTGCTTGCCCGCGTGGGCATTCTCGTGGGCTTCGCGAAGCTGACGCTCGATGGCGTACAGCTCGCCCGCCATCGCCTTCACCACGGCGCTCTTGCGGCTCGCGGGCGGCAGGGTGGTGATGGTCCACAAGGTGGCGGGTTCGATCCATCCGCTTCCGCCGTGCACCCACACCCTGCCGACCGCCGCCGCCGACAGGGTGGACAGGGCGAGCATGGCGGCCATCGCGGGCGGCGTCTGCGTGTTGGCGGCAACCGCCTCGACGTACAGCGCGACGGTCTTTGGCAGGGCCTCGATGGGGAAGTCCTCTTTCGGCGGTTCTTCGCCTTCGAGTGGCTCAGGGTCTTCCCAGGAGGCGGCGGCCTCTTCGCGGGTGTCGTAGATGCCGCCGAGGATCTGCTGGCGTGGCGCGGTGCGCGGGTTGAGCATCCCCTTGGACATGCCGGACCGGACGGTGGGTGCGATCTCGCGCTCGTCCAGCCCAGCTTGCCGGGCGGCGGCGGTGAGCGCGGCTACAACGTCATGCTCCGAGAGTTCGCCGCCGGCGACCAGTTGCCCGAGTGAGAACGCCGCTCGGTTGAGCGCGTCGTTCCGGGTGCCTTCGGCCGCAGTTCGGACGGCGTCGGCTTCGCGCTGCAGCGCGGTCTGCGCGTAGGCGTTGGAGTCGCTGGTGTTCCCGGCCCCCTCCGATGCCGGGCCGGGAACGTCGAAGGGGTCCAGGTCGGTGGCGGGGGCGGGCGAGTCGAACGGGTCGTCCGGCTCGGGGTCCGGGACGGCGCGAAGCTTACGTTCGCGCTCCTCCCGGGCCTTTCGAGCGTTGTGCAGGAAGCTCATGTCAGGCGGCGGCCTGCGCGGTGAGTTCGGCGAGGTTGATCGGTTCAATCCAGCCGTAACGGCGGTCGTTCTCCCACACCGACGGCGCCGCGACTACATATCCGCCGTCGCCGCGGTAGTCGATGCCGGGCCAGATGCCGGTGGAGTTGCCGTCACCGGTGGGGTGGATGAACAGGTGCTGCCCGCCGCGGGGAGTGCCGGCGGCCCCGAGCACCTCGGGGATGATGCCGTCGGCGCGCAGGTCCAGCAGGGACGCGTACCCGGGCGGGCCGTCGACGTCGATGACGTCGAACAGCAGCCCGGTGCGCAGCCCGATGTTGGCGTGAGGATGGTCGGCCCACCAGGTGCCAACCTTGGCCAGGTTGGTGGTGGCGTCGTACAGGCCGTGCCCGTCCTTGCCGCACGCGCCCTTGCACGTGTCGCGCAGCGGGTCCTCGGCGGGGTGGATGGACTTGAAGAGGGGCTTCTTGCCGCGGGGGACGATGGGGAAGACGGCGATGCCGTTCCCGGCGTACCACAGCGCGGCATCACGCAGCGCGGCCGGCGCGTTCAGCCGGGCTTCGCGGGCGGCCTCCCAAGCCTCGGCTTCGGCGAAGAACACCGCGATCTCCTTTTCGTCGCCCCGTGCGCACACCTCCTGGCACAGGGCCAGCAGCTGCTCAGGAGTCGTCATCTCGTTCATTGGTCCCCCTCTGGGGCTCAGGACGTGTGTTGAGGTGAATCAAGGGGGTGGAGCAGCGAGGCGGGGCCGGGAGGGGGAGGAGGCCCCTCCCGGCCGGTCGAGGGGCTAGAAGGGCGGGGTGGAGCCCTTGGCGAGGTGGGCGCGGGCGGTCTGCTTGTCGTTCTCGGTGGGGTCGGCGAGCAGCCACGGCGCGGACTGGCCGGGCTTGGCGGTGCCCCTGCCGAGCCGGCCGAGGACCATGCGTCCGGTCCCGACCTTGGCCCGGAGCTGCCCCTGCAGCGCCTTCTGGAAGATCTTCACACCGTCGAACTCCAGCCCGGCGTCCCTGCCGTCGAGCACCGCGAGCTTGACGGTGACGGCCTCGGCGGGCCCGTAGGCGGTGGGGATGTCCTTCTCGACGGTCTGGGGGGTGATGAGCAGGAGCTGGCCGTCGTAGTCGGTGACCTTCACGCCGGAGGCGGAGGCGGGCGCGTCGAACATGTCACTCATGTGCTTGCCTTTCGTTGATCTTTCGCTTGAACTTTCGATTCGAGGTGTACGTGACGGGACTGATTAACGTCGCGTCCTACGAGCAGCGGTGAATCGCGTGAACCGGGTAGCCGTGACGGACAGGCCAGTCCAGAACCCTCCAGCCGAGGCGTGCGTGGTTCTCCCACAGGGGCGGGGGCGCCCGCTCCAGCGGCACCAGAGCCGAGATCGGCGTCGGGTCGATCTTCATGGGGCCGATCGGCAGTTTGCAGCTCGTCTCCCGCACCACCAGCACCGGAGCTTCGCAACGCTTACAGGTAGCCGCCCGGGCGCTCACGCGCTACTGCCGATCAGCTCCGCCTTACGCGCCGCCGCGGCCTGGGTGTGGTCGTCGGTCCAACGGCCGAGCGCGTGCGCCCGCTGCCAGATCGACGCCAGTTCCTCGACCGTCGCCGCGAAAGCGATCTCCTCCACGGGGTCGGGCAAGTCGAACGGCGCGAACAGCCCCTTGCGGGAGCGCCAGGCACGCACCTGCGCGGCCACCTGGACGGCTTCCCAGCCAGCGGCGATGTCCACCCAGTGCAGTTCGCACCGCCCCTGCCCGGCGGGCAGGTGGATGACGATGGCCCGCTCCTGATCCACCTGCAACTGCGCCCGCTCGCAGGTGGACGGATCGTAGAGGGAAGAGTGGGCGTACACCGCGAGCTGCATCGCGATCTTCAGCGCGCCGTACTCGATCGACCCGGTCTTGATGTCGGCGATGTACTCGCGCCCCTGATAGCGGACCGTGCGGTCGTGAGTGCCGGCCACCTTCAGCTCGTCCAGGACGGCGAACCGCTCGATCCCGACGACCTCCAGCCGGGCAGTCGCTCTCTGGTACGCCTCAAGGTCGGCCCGGTAAGCGTCGGGGACGACACCGATGGGCTGTCCGAGGTCGAGCGGCTCGGTGAGCTTGTGTAGGGCGGTCCCGATCTCGGCCGCCGCGTGCGCCTTGGCCGCGTCCATCGCGTCGTCGACGAGCTCGTTGAGCTTGTCTCGGTCGTCGCGGTGGGCGCCGACGGCAAGCACGAGGTCGGGCCGCTCGGCGAGGCCGAGCGCCACCATGCGCTGCTGCCACCTGGACAGGTTGTAGGTGTCCTCCAGGCAGCCGACGAAGGTGGTCGTCCGGGTGTAGGCGACCGGCTTGCCGCCGCTGGCGGGGACGATGAGAGGGCGGCCCCACCGGTCGCGCTCCACCTCGCTTCCGGCGTTCGGGTTCCCGGGCGCGTCGAACGGGTCGAGGTTCACGCGTTCACCTCGCGCACGTTGATGACGGCGCCCGGCACCTGCATCGCACCGGACTGGCCGGTGTACCGCTTGGCCGCGGCCAGGTCGATGACGAGCGAGTCGTCGAGGATCAGTCCGGAGTCGGCGAGCCCGTCAAGGACGCCCCGGCACAGCTTGTCCAGGTCACCTGAGCTGCGGGTGATGGGCCAGGTCTCGCGCGTCTTGGGCGCGGACTTCGGCTTGGTGAACGTGAACTCGATCTCGACGCTCAGCGGGCCCCGAAGGGTGATCAGGGCGCGCTGCCCGGTGCCGCCGTACTGCTTGACGCTGGCCGCCTCCATGGCGTCGAGAGCGGCCTGTTTGACCGCCTCACGCCAGGGGCGCAGGCGGGGAGAGGATTCGACAAGCCGGCCGTGGCCGACGTGCCGCTTGGACCCCTGCGGGGCGGGGGTGCCGAACACAGTGATCGTGTGCATGTGCCCCTCTTGAATGGAGGGCGGATGGGGGATATCAGGCAGCGGCGGTGCGGCACTGGCGCTTGACGGTGCGGGCGCGTTCACGCTGCTGAGTGATGAGGACCATGAGGTCCTCGACGGAGAGACCGCCGGGAACGTGGGCCTCGATCGCGGCCTGCCGCACGGGCAAGCTGTCGCGGCGCGCTCGGGCGGCGGCGAAGATGCTGGCAGCGGCGGTGAGTGCCGCCTCCTTGGGCTGTGAGGCCGCCAAGTTGACGATGTCCTGCACCATGTTGCTCATCAGCTGCTACCCGCGGAGATGAGGGCGCTGATCGGAACGCCCAGCGCGGCAGCGAGCCGCTCAAGCACTTCATGCGTGCACCCAAGGCGCTCGCCGCGCTCCAGGCGGGAGATGTAGGAGTGCGTAACCCCACCCATGCGGGCAAGATCAAGTTGCGTCTTGCCGGACAAGCGGCGCAGCGCACGCATGGCGTGCCCGTTCACCCGGCACCGGGAGGCGACGTTGTTCACGGCAACATCATGACACGTGAGATGAGTAACTTGCCACTCGATCAGCGTCATGTTGCCCAGACATGACGGCGGTGCCCGTCTTGTGTTCAGCGATAGGCGCAAGTACTGTCAAGTGCATTGCTGTAGACGTGCAGGTGGGGGCCGCAAAGGGGCGGTAGCGTTTGACGGTCAAGGGACAACGCGAAGGATGGGGCGACTGTGGCTAGCGTCGGGAAGATCATTAGGGCCCGTCGGGAATCCCTCGGTCTGGCACAACATGCTCTGGCGGAGTTGTCAGGAGTGGCGGTCTCGACGATCCGAAATATTGAAGGGGACCGCGTTGAGGAAGCCCGCACCTGGCGGCAAATTGAGCGTGTGCTGGGCTGGGCGCCTGGCAGCCTAGAAGCGATACGAGAGGGAGAAGAGCCTCGCTCGATACTTCCTGATGATGTGTTGTGCGTGATCAACAAGGCGCGGCGAAGCCTCATGGAGCAGATGACTAGGGCCGAGATGGTGGCAGAAGACGCCAGTCGCACCATTGTGACGCTGGAAGAGATGCTGGAGAAAGCGCACGCAGTCGACGCCACACGGCAGAGCGAAAAAAGCGAGGCAGAAATCGCCTGGCTTGAGTCTCGCCTACTGGCTGCCCGGGACGCTCGTCCAGTGGCACTTGAAGAGGCTCGTGAATCTGCTACCGCGTACCTTGACTTCTCAATCATCTGGGAGGCCACCGCAGATGATTTGGCGAGGGGCGTCGATCTCGCCAGTTCAGGTCTAGCAGACAGGACCTGTGCGTTCATTAGACATCTTGCTGGCGTCGTCAGCGTATTCGATCTTGATCTTGTGCTCCATGCGTTGCGGAACGTGATCAGCTTGGAGGGCTGGGTTCGTATCGCGAAGGCGGATACAACCGGGGTCGTCAGGAGTCGGACCGAGCGCGAATCGTTTCACCCTTCTCCAGAGAAGAGTCCGCAGCCAGCGACCGGCAAGCAGATCCTACTTCCCATCATGGTCGACAAGGACGAACTGGATGAAATAGATCCTGAGGATTTTGCTGCTGTTGTTAACTCTCTAACCCTGGAAGCTCGTCGGATGCTGCAGTTCATTCTCGATGTGCAAAGACGAGAAAGGGAAAGGGGAAAGCGAGTGTATCTTCACGCTCGTTCCACTAGGAATAGTCGCAATAGCGATGGAGAGATGCGGTGACCTCTAGCTTAAGAGCTCCCTTGCAGAAGAACTGTGTGACATGTGCTTGGGGCCATCAATCAGGAGCACCTCATGTCGTCGGATACGTCCGAGTCTCCATGGCGCGCGAGGAGATGATCTCCCCCGAACTGCAGACAGCAGCGATCGAAGACTACTGCCGGCGCAAGGGCTACCACCTCGGCGAGGTCATCGAAGACCTGGATAAGAGCGGCCGCAACTTCGCGAGGGCTGGC
Source organism: Nonomuraea sp. NPDC003560 (assembly GCF_042878785.1). Lineage (NCBI taxonomy): Bacteria > Bacillati > Actinomycetota > Actinomycetes > Streptosporangiales > Streptosporangiaceae > Nonomuraea > Nonomuraea sp. NPDC003560. The sequence goes on from NZ_JBIAOF010000001.1 coordinate 866,311, forward strand.
ATCCAGGCCGCGATCGAGAAGGTCGAGAACGCAGGCGTCGCGGCTGTAGTCGTCTGGAAGTTCTCCAGGTTCGGCCGTAACCGGCTCGGCAACGCCGTGAACCTTGACCGGGTGGAAGCGGCCGGCGGGCGACTGGAGTCTGCCACCGAGGAAGTCGACGCCACCACAGCCATAGGCAAATTCACGCGCGGCATGCTTAACGAACTGGCAGCCTTCGAGTCCGACCGTATCGGAGAGACGTGGCAGGAGACGCATGCGCACCGGCGCGCGATGGGCTTACCGCACCACGGCAAGCCCGCCTTCGGCTACATCTACCACCGGGCCACCAAAGTCACCGTCTGCCCCCAAGGCTGCGAACCTGGCGAGTGCGATACCGGCTACGTTCCGCACCCGGAGAACGGGCCGATCCTGCGCCGGATGTACCTGTCATACAACGCTGGCCGATCGTTCGAAAAGATCGCAGCGTGGCTTAACGACCAAGGCGCCCAGAGCGTTGCGGGAGAACCCTGGGACGCGCGAAAGGTGCGCCGGGTTCTCGACAGCGGCTTTGGCGCCGGGTGGTTGCGCGTCCACAACGCAGGGTGCCGCTGCAAATCCCCCGCCGACTGCAGCAACAAGACCTTGGCCCCCGGTGCTCAGACAAGTGTGATCACCTCTGCCGAGTGGGACGTCTACCAAGCGCAGCGCAAATCCCGTGCCGGCCGCGCCCCCCGCGTAGAGAGCCCCGTCTACCCGCTTGCAGGGCTGGTGGGGTGCGGCCGGTGCAAGGGGCGGCTGAACGCCCACCCACATATCCCGAGCAAGAAGCAAGGGCGGATTCCGGGGTACCTGTACGTGTGCCGAACGTGGGCGAAGTCGCGAGGCTGTGTCGGGACCTGGATCACTCGCGCCAAGGTCGAGTCCGCAGTCTTGAAATGGCTGGCGGATGAGGCGGCCCCGGAGCTGGAGCGGCGCGCAGCTGGTGTCGCCGCTCACCGCGAAGAGCGAGCCGTGCGCGGACAGGATCGCGAGCGGCTAACGCGGGAGAGCGTGGCGCTGGATAAGGCACTGACTCAGCTCACCATCGACAAGGCCAAGGGCCTAATCCCCGAGAGTGCCTACGTGACGGCGAGAGACGAATTACTGGCTGATCAGGCGAAGCTGGGGGAGCGGCTGGAGATGCTGAAGGGAGAGGAGGAGATGGCTGCGGCGGTGCCGGTCGAGGTAGCGGAAGGGTTGATCGAGGAATGGGAGACGCTGCCTCCTGACGCCCGACGGGCGATGCTGGGCAAGCTCGTCAAGGACGTCACGGTCACTTCCGAGGGCAAGGGGAAGGCCCTGATCAGCATCGCTCCGATGTGGGGCGGCTCGCCATGGACTGTGACGGTTTAGGACCCGTCGTGCAGATGAACGGCACGGTGACCCGCGCCCCCGGCAGCCAGCCGCGCACGTCGGGGCCCACGGCCTCGATCACGCCCGCCAGCTCGTGGCCGGGCACGTGGGGAAGGACCTTGATGTCGGGGTCGTGCCCCTGCCAGCCGTGCCAGTCGGAGCGGCACAGCCCGGTCGCCTCGACCCGGATCACCGCCCCGCCGGGCGCGGGGGTGGGATCGGGCAGCTCGCGCACGTCGAGCTCCCCGCCGAAGATGTCAAAGGCAACCGCTCGCATCTCATGAGCTTAGAGTGAGTCGCCGCAGGTCGCGCAAGGCCCGGTGGGAGGGCGAGCCGGGTTCGGTGGTGTAGAGCACCAGCCGCAGGTCGTCGCGGTCGGGCACCGGGAGCACCTGGCAGATGGCGTCGATCGTGCCGACGACCGGATGGGTGACCTGTTTGCGCTGCTCCCTGCGCACCTCCACCTCGTGCCGGGCCCACAGCTCGGCGAACTCGGGGCTGAGCGCCAGCATCTCGGCCACCAGCGCCTGCAGCGCCCGGTCGTCGGGGTAGCGGCCGGCGGCCACGCGCAGGTCGGCGACCGAGGCGCGGGCGAAGCGGCTCTTCTCCTCGTCCGACAGGTGCTCGGCGATGCCGGGTGACCTGAACACCCAGCGGATCACGTTGCGCCCGTCGGGCGGCAGGGAGTCCAGGTCGCCCATGAGCATGCCGGCGAGCGGGTTCCAGGCGCGCAGGTCGTAGCGGGCGTCCAGGACGTAGGCGGGGACGTCCTCCAGGAAGGCGAGCAGGTGCAGGATGCCCGCGGGCACGTCCTCCCTGATCCGGGGCGTCTCCAGCACCTGGCCGGCCAGCCGGAACAGGTGGGCGCGCTCGTCCTGGTCCAGCATGAGCGCCCGGCCGAGCGCGCCGAGCACCTGCCGCGACGGGTGCGGGCCCCGGCCCTGCTCCAGCCGGATGTAGTAGTCGATCGACATCCCGGTGAGCTGGGCCACCTCCTGGCGGCGCAGGCCGGGCGTGCGCCGGCGTCCGCCGCCGGGCAGGCCCACGTCGGACGGGGTGACGCGGGCGCGCCTGCTGCGCAGGAAGCCGGCCAGTTCGTCGCGGTTCATGCCTCCATCCTCCGTCCTGAGGCCAGGTGAGCGGGCGCGCGAAGGTGGTACCGCCGATCCCAGCCTCCGCGGGTCTCTCCCGTCCCCGCCGCGGCCTGGGAGAACGTTGGGCCATGACGACGACTGCCCTGATCACGGGCGCGAACAAGGGAATCGGCCACGAGATCGCGCGGCTGCTTGCGGAGCGGGGGATCACCGCGATCGTGGGGGCCCGCGACGAGGAGCGCGGACGGGCCGCCGCCGGGCGGCTGGGCCTGCCGTACGTGCGGATCGACGTGACCGACGAGGAGAGCGTGGCCGCCGCCGCCAAGTGGATCGAGGCCGAGTACGGCTCGCTGGACATCCTGGTCAACAACGCGGGCGTCGCCGGCGGGCTGGACGGGGGCGTCCCGAGCGCCGTCACCGCGCGGGAGCTGCGGGAGGTCTACGAGACGAACGTGTTCGGCGTGGTGACCGTGACCAACGCCATGCTGCCGCTGCTGCGCAGGTCGCCGGCGGGCCGGATCGTGAACATGTCCAGCGAGCTGGGCTCGATCAGCCTGGCGCTCACCCCGGACAGCCCGTTCTGGGACCTCAACTTCGCCGCCTACAACTCCTCCAAGACCGCGCTCAACATGATCACCGTCTGCTACGCCAAGGAGCTGATGGGCACCTCCGTCAAGGTGAACGCCGCCAACCCGGGCTACTGCGCCACCGACCTCAACGCCCACACCGGCTTCCGCACCGCCGAGCAGGGCGCGGCCATCGCCGTACGGCTGGCGACCCTGGACGCCGACGGACCGACCGGCGCCTACCTGGAGGACGACGGACCGATCGGCTGGTGAGGTGTGGACACTTGCGTACTGGACAGAAGGGGGCGATGGGACGAGATCTGGACAAAGAGCGGTTCTCCGAGGCGGAGTACGCGCGCTTCGGAGAACGCATCCGGGAGCAGCTCGGCACTCTTCGCGAGCTGCTCGAAACCCCTGGCTTCGGCCAGGGGCCGGCCACCATCGGGGCCGAGCTGGAGCTGTTCCTCATTGACGAGCAAGGACGGCCGCTGCCGCGCAACGACGAGGTGCGGGACAGGCTCGACGACCCGCGCGTGGTGCTCGAACTGGGCCGCTTCAACATCGAGGTGAACCTCACCCCGATGCCGCTGGCCGGCGCGCCCTTCGAGCGCATGGGGGCCGAGATCCAGGAGACGGTGACCAAGGTGGACGCCGCGGTCGAGGACGGCGGCGCGCTGCCGATCGGCATTCTGCCCACGCTGGCCGCCGAGGACTTCACCATCGGCGCGATGAGCGACCAGAACCGCTACCGGGCCATGAGCAGGGGCATCAGGCGGCTGCGGCTGGAGCCGTTCCTCGTCAAGATCGAGGATCTGGAGCTGTCGGTGGAGGACGTGATCCTGGAGAGCGCCAACACCTCCTGGCAGGTGCACATCCGCACCCCGCCCGACCGCTTCGCCCGGCTGTTCAACGCCGCCCAGCTCGCCATCGGGCCGGTGCTGGCCGCGTGCGGCAACTCGCCGTTCTTCCTGGGCAGGCAGCTGTGGGCGGAGACGCGGATCGCGCTGATGGAGGAGGCGGCCGACGACCGCGACGTGGAGCGGCGCGGGCGCAGGGACGGGCGGGTCACGTTCGGCTCGGACTGGGTGCGGGAGGGCGCGCACGAGCTGTTCGAGCGGTACGTCCAGGACTACGAGCCGATCGTGCCCGACCTGTCCGACGACGCCGAGCCGCACGAGGTGCCCGAGCTGCGGCTGCACCAGGGCACGATCTGGCAGTGGAACCGGCCCGTCTACGACCCGGCCGACGGCGGCCACCTGCGGGTCGAGATGCGCGCGCTGCCCGCCGGGCCCTCGTGCGCGGACATGACCGCGAACACGGCGTTCCTGCTGGGGCTGACGTTGTCGCAGGCCGAGCGGGACCTGACCGGCTACCGGTTCGCCGAGGCGTACCAGAACTTCTACCGCGCCGCCCAGGACGGCCTGGAGGCCAAGCTGACCTGGCCGGGGCTGGACGGCGAGTTCGAGGCCGCCGACCTGGTGCTCAGGCTGCTGCCCGAGGCGCGGGCCGCGCTGCTGGCGGCCGGGGTGACCCCGCACGACGCCGACACCGCGCTGGACGTCATCGCCCAGCGCACCCGGCTGCGGCGCACCGGCGCCGTCTGGCAGCGCGAGGCGCTGGCGCGCTTCGGCGGCGACCGGGAACGGCTCGTGCGCCGCTACCGCGAGCTGGCCTTGTCGGGCCTGCCGGTGCACCTGTGGGACTGAACGGGGATTGAACTGGCACTGAACGCCAACAAATGCCGCCGCGCGTCCGTCAAACTACTCCGAGAGACGGACGAAGTGAGGCAGATATGGCGGCGACGGGGATGGTACCGGCCGACAAGGCGCCCTACGCGTTAACGCGGGCCACGGGGACGCTGGCCACGGGGGCGGCGAAGCTGGCCGGGGAGATCGGCGCGACCGGGGTAGAGGCCCTGCTGGCCCACGCCAACAGGACCGCCGTCCACAAGGGCGCGACGGCGGCGCTGGGCTCGATGCGGCCCAGGCCGGCGGACTGGTACGCCTTCGACGCCAAGGACCAGGACACGGTCGACTGGTACCCGCAGGGCGTGACCTGCGGCGAGGAGTCCGGCGCCATCGGCGTGCCGGTGCTGCTGGTGAGCTGGTACTTCAAGCCGGCGGCGGGCGAGCGGGGGATCAGGGTGTCGTTCCTGAGCCCCCGGACGCTGAAGTACCAGCACGCGCTGCTGGTGGAGGCCAGGCCCGACGGCTCGTACGGGCCGATCGACGTGCACGCGGGCGGCCTGGCCTGCCACGGCGACCTGCTCTACGTCGCCGACACCTACAACGGCCTGCGCGTCTTCGACCTGGGCAACCTGCTCGACCTGCGCACCGCCCAGTCCGACCTGGGCGACCCCGCGCGCATCGGGCGCTCCGGCGGCCGGTTCCACGCCTTCGGCTACCGCTACCTGCTCCCGCAGACCGACTGCTGGAAGCTCGCGCGCGGGGGGCCGCACTTCTCGTTCCTGTCGGTCGACCGCAGCGGCGGCACGCCCGCGCTGGTCGCGGGCGAGTACCGGGAGAACGACCCCGGCGGGTGGGTCGCCCGCTGGAACCTGCCGCTGACCGACGGCACGCCCAAGGACGCCTTCGTCATGGGCCACCCCAAGATCCAGGGCGCGGTCTCGTGGGGCGGCAAGTGGTACCTGAGCCAGGCGGCCGACGCCGCCACCAACGGCAGGCTGCTCGTCCACAGCGGCGACAAGCTGCTGACCAGGCCGTACCCGATCGGGCCCGAGGACCTGACGGTGCGCGGCGGCAAGGTGTGGAGCGTCACCGAGTTCAGGAACAAGCGCATCGTCTTCGGCGTCGAGCTCTGATTCAGGGGCTCAGCCCTCCATATGGGCGCGCAGGACCTCGCGGTAGCGGCGGTCGAAGGCGTCGTAGCGGGCCCGCAGGGCGGCTCCCGGCCAGCTCGCGGGCAGCAGCTCGGCGGGCAGCAGCGGGTCGGCCAGCAGGTGGCGCAGCACGGCGGCCGAGACCAGGAAGCCCTCGGCCAGCCCGTCGGCCCGGTCGAGCGCCCGCTCCAGCCGGCCCGCCTCGGCCGCCCAGCCGTCGAGGTCCCACAGCAGCGGGGTGGGGTCGCCGTGCGGGCGGCCGTCGATCAGGGTGCACTGCGCGGTGACGGTCTCGGGCCACTCGCGCACCAGGTTGGCCGGACGCAGCCAGGTGCCCTCGCGCAGCTCGCCCATGCGCAGCGCGGACATCGTGTGCCGGAACGCGGCCCGGTCGGCCGGGGCGCGCCGCTCGGCGGTGACCACCGCCACCTCCCACGTGCCGTCCCACGGCCTGGTGTGCGGGTCGCGGCTCTCGTCCTGCCGGGCCTGGCGCTCGACGAGCCGCTCGGACAGCGTGTAGCGGCCGCCCTGCTGCGTCAGGTCGCCGGCCGCCACCATGCGCGACAGCGCCACCCGGACCGTGCCCTCGGCGATGCCGAACAGCGCGCCGATGCGCACCAGGTGACGGGCGGGCAGCCGGGGCGGGTGGCTGCCGAGCAGCGCGCTCAGCACCGCCGACCGGGCGCTGAGTGAGGTGTTACGGTCTTCCATCGCGTGTTGATTATATGTAACACTCGCGAGTATGGGCCGGTATCTCATCGAACCTTTCGACCACAGCGACCGCTACGCCACCGAGCGCTACCAGGGGGCGGCCGGGCGCAACTGGTGGACCTGCGACCCCACGCTGCGCCTGCTCATGCGGCGCCACCTCGGCGACGGCTTCGCCTGGGCCGAGCCCCACCTCGAACGGCTCGGCGCGCTGATGGGCGGCCTGGTCGCCGAGTGCGCCGAGGAGACCGACCGCAACCCGCCCCGCCTGGAGAAGTACGACAAGTGGGGCAGGGACGTCAGCCGGGTCGTCATGCCGCCGTCCTTCCAGGCCGCGCGCGCGGCGCTCATGGAGGACAACTTCACCTCGCCGTCGTTCGCCGAGGAGGCACGGGCGAACGGGGCGGATCCGTCCGCGCTGGCGGCGGCCTGGACGTACCTGCTCGACCAGGCCGACATCGGGATGGGCTGCGCGCTCGGCACCGGCGGCGACATGGTGGTCTCGCTGGCCGAGAAGCACGCGCCGCCGGACGTGCGCGACCGGGTCCGGGAGATCTTCGCCGACGGCTACTACTCCGGCGAGGCCGCTCAGATGTTCACCGAACGCACCGGCGGCTCCGACCTGGCCGCCCTGGAGGCGTGGGCCGAGCCCGACGGGGAGGCGTGGCGGCTGACCGGGTTCAAGTGGTTCGCCTCCAACGCCAACGGCTCGGCGTTCGTGGTGCTCGCCCGCACGCCCGACGGGTCGGTGGCGCCGTTCCTGGCGTTGTGGGAGCGGCGCGACGGCTCGCGCAACGGGGTGCGCATCCGGCGGCTGAAGGACAAGCTGGGCACCCGCTCGGTCGCCTCGGCCGAGGTCGAGTTCACCGACGCCGAGGCGTTCCTGCTGGCCGGCCGGGGCTCCGGCTCCGGGCTCGGCACGATGATGAAGCTCACCAACGCCTCCCGGCTGGGCGTGGCCATGATGGGCGTCGGCGTGGCCAGGCGGGCCCTGGTCGAGTCGATCTGCTACGCGCGTTCGCGCGAGGCGTTCGGCCGTCCGCTCATCGACCAGCCCCTGATGCGCCGCAAGCTGGCCGAGCTGATCGTCGAGGTCGAGGCCGCCCAGGCGATGGTGTTCGACGGCCTGGTCGGCCCCCGGCTGCGGCTCGGGCCCGCGCTGATCAAGCTGCGCGCCGCCCGGCTCGGCCTGACGGCGGCCAGCGACGCGATCGAGGTGCACGGTGGCAACGGCTACATCGAGCAGTGGCCGGTGGCCAGGCTGCTGCGCGACGCCCAGGTCAACCCGATCTGGGAGGGCGGCGACAACATCCTGTGCCTGGACGTGCGCCGCGCCATGCTCCGCGAGGAGGCCCACGTGCCGTTCCTGGCCCGTCTGCGCGCCCTGGCGACCTCCGACCTGGTGCACGCGCGGATCGACGACCTGTCCAAGGCCGTCGCGGCCTGGCACGGCCTCGACCCGGCGCTCGCCGAGGAACGCCTCTACCCGCTGGCCCAGTTCATGGCCGACGCCTACGCCGCCGCCCTGCTGGAGGACCAGGCCGGCTGGGGCCGCGACGACGGGCGCAAGGCCCTGGTCGCCCGCCTGTACGCCGAGGCGCACCTGGCCGAGCGGGGCCCGCTGCGCGGCATCGACGCCCCGGCGGCCGACCACTTCGACGCGTTGCTGGCCGGGGCCCTCACCTGAGGGTACGCTCGGCAGGTTTCCCGGAGGAGGGTCGCATGACCGTACGCGTCGAGCGCGAGGGGCCCGTCACCACCGTCGTCATCAGCAGGCCGGAGGCGCGCAACGCGGTGGACAGGAAGACCGCCGACGCCCTCGCGGACGCGTTCGCCGGCTTCGAGCGCTCCGACGCGGCCGTGGCGGTGTTGTGGGGCGAGGGCGGCACGTTCTGCGCCGGGGCCGACCTCAAGGCGCTGGACAACCACGTCGGCGAGGACGGCGACGGGCCCATGGGGCCCACCAGGATGCGGCTGTCCAAGCCGGTGATCGCGGCCGTCGCCGGGCACGCGGTGGCCGGCGGGCTGGAGCTCGCCCTCTGGTGCGACCTGCGGGTGGCCGAGGAGGACGCGGTGTTCGGCGTCTTCTGCCGCCGCTGGGGCGTGCCGCTGATCGACGGCGGCACGGTGCGGCTGCCCCGGCTCGTCGGCGCGTCCCGTGCCATGGACATGATCCTCACCGGCCGCGCGGTGAGCGCCCCGGAGGCCCGTGACATGGGCCTGGTCAACCGCCTGGTGCCCACCGGCACGGCCCGGCGGCACGCCGAGGAGCTGGCCGCGCGGATCGCCGCGTTCCCGCAGGCGTGCCTGCGCGGCGACCGCATGTCGCTGCTGGAGCAGGACGGCCTGCCCGAGGAGGAGGCCATGCGCAACGAGCTGCGCCACGGCCTGGTCTCGCTGCCGGACGCCGCGGAGGGCGCCGCCAGGTTCGCCGCCGGCGCGGGCCGCCACGGCGACCCCGCCTGACACGGCGCCGACGGGCGTCGCCTGGCCGGGCGCGGCCTTTGACGTGCCGGCTGGCCGGGCACGGCCTTCTAAGGCGTGCCGGCTGGCCGGGCACGGCCTTTCAAGGCGTGCCGGGTGGCTGGTCGGCGGCGGCGATCGCGCGCTGGTAGCGGCTCGTCAGCGTGCGCAGCGCGGCCACCAGCTCCGGCGAGTCCTCGACCGTGAAGTCCGCGTCGAGCAGGCCCAGGTGGAGGGCGAGCATCTCCGGATGGTCCGAGCCGGGCTCGAACACGCACCGGTCCTCGCCCAGCGGCTGCACGTCCACCGGGATCGGCAGCCGGTCGCGCACGTGCGAGGCGGGCGCGTGCACGATGACCCGCGCCCGGTAGCGCCAGGTCGCCTCGCCGGCCCCGCGGGCCACCCGCGCCGTGATCTCGTGGTCGGGCGGCAGCTCGCGGGGCGTGAAGCGCGGCCCCGCCGGCGTCCGCGGTTCGATCCGGTCGACCCGGAAGGTGCGCCAGGCGTCCCGGTCGACGTCCCAGGCCACCAGGTACCAGCGCCGCCGGTCGTGCACCAGGCGGTACGGCTCCACCGAGCGCCGGCTGGCCGCCCCGGAATGCGCCCGGTAGTCGAACCGCAGCCGCTCATGGTCGCGGCACGCGCTCGCGATCACGGTCAGCACGTCGGGATCCACCTGCGAGCCGCGCGACGGCATCGGCAGCGCGTACGACTGGAAGGCGCTCACCCGGTGCCGCAGCCGCGCGGGCAGCACCTGCTGCAGTTTCGCCAGCGCCCGCATCGAGGTCTCCTCGATCCCGGCGATCGAGCCGCTCGCGGCGGTGCGCAGGCCGATCGCGACCGCCACCGCCTCGTCGTCGTCCAGCAGCAGCGGCGGCAGGGCGCCGTCCGAGCCGAGCCGGTAGCCGCCGGCCACGCCCGGCCGCGCGTCGACCGGGTAGCCGAGCGCGCGCAACCGGCCGACGTCGTTGCGGATCGTGCGGGTGGTGACGCCGAGCCGGGCGGCCAGCTCGGTGCTCGTCCAGTCGCGCCTGGCCTGGAACAGGGACAGCAGGCGCAGCAGCCGCGCCGAGGTTTCCAGCATTCTTCGATCCTGACGACGATCTAGGAACGATCCTTTCCGCGAATGTTCCTAGTGTTCTCCGCATGAGCGCAAGAGCACTCATGGCCGAGCCGTTCACAAGGAGAAGCGCCGTGCGCGACGACATGCAGCCCTTCCGAATCGAGATCCCCCAGGCCGACGTCGACCACCTGCACGACCGGCTCGCCCACGCCCGCTGGCCCGGCGAGCTGCCCGGCGTCGGATGGACCCGCGGCGTGCCGCTCGGCCACCTGAAGGAGCTCGCCGGGTACTGGCGCACGCAGTACGACTGGCGCGCCCAGGAGGCCCGGCTCAACCGGTACCCGCAGTTCACCACCGAGATCGACGGCCAGCGCATCCACTTCCTGCACGTCAGGTCCGACCGGCCCGACGCCAGGCCGCTGCTCATCACCCACGGCTACCCGAGCTCCGTCGCCGAGTTCCTGCACCTGATCGAGCCACTGGTCGCCCCGGACGAGGGCCCGGCCTTCCACGTCGTCGCGCCGTCGCTGCCCGGCTACGCCTTCTCCACGCCGCTGGGCGGGACCGGCTGGTCGATGGGGCGCACCGCACGCGCCTGGGCCGAGCTGATGGGCCGCCTCGGCTACGACCGGTACGGCGTGCACGGCGGCGACGTCGGCGCGGGCGTGTCCGGCCTGCTCGCCGGCCTCGACGGCGAGCACGTCGTCGGCGTGCACGTGGTGACCGATCCGTTCACCGCCGCGAACGTCGCCACCTTCATGCCGGGGATCGCCGACCGGCTCGACGCCGACGACCCGGTCGACAAGCTGATCCTGAGCCGGATGGACGCCTTCCAGCAGGAGGGCTCCGGCTACCTGGCGATCCAGAACAGCCGGCCGCAGACCATCGGCTACGGCTTGGCCGACTCGCCGCTGCTGCAGCTCGCCTGGATCGCCGAGAAGGTCCACGAGTGGACCGACCTGCCGGTCGACCGCGACCAGCTGCTCACCACGGTCAGCCTGTACTGGTTCACCGGCTCCGGCGCGTCGGCCGCGCACACCCTGTACGAGCAGGCCCACTCCGCCGACTGGGGCGCGCCGCCCGCCGTGCCGCAGGGGTTCGCGGTCTTCGGCGCCGACGAGACCGTGCGCCGGCTGGTGCCCGCGCCGGCCGGCGCGCACTGGAGCGAGTTCGAGCGCGGCAGGCACTTCCCCGCGATGGAGGCCCCCGCCCTGCTGGCGGCCGACCTGCGGGCCTTCTTCGGGCCGCTGCGGTGAGTGACGTGCTGAGCCGGCGTCGCCTCAACCGGGCCACGCTGGCCCGCCAGTACCTGCTGGAACGCGCGCCGGGCCGGGCGATCGACGCGATCGAGCACCTGGGCGGCATGCAGTCCCAGGCGCCGCTGGCCCCGTACGTGGGGTTGTGGACCCGGCTGCGGGGCTTCGCGCCGGATGAGCTGTCGGCGCTGACCGAGCAGCGCCAGGTGGTGCGGCTGCACCTGATGCGCAACACCGTGCACCTCGTCAGCGCGCGCGACTGCCTGGACTGGCGCGCGCTGTTCCGTCCGCTGCACGCCGCCGGCTTCCGCGCGCACTTCCGCCACGGCCTCGGCGACGCGGACCGGGAGGCGCTGCTCGAACAGGCCGGGCGGCTGCTGGCGGAGCGGCCGCGCACCCGCGGCGAGCTCGGCAGGCTGCTCGCGCGGAGCCGGCCGGGCGCCGATCCGAGCGCGCTGGCCTACGCGGTCACGCATCACCTCGCGCTGTGCCAGGTGCCGCCGCGGGGCGTCTGGGGCGGCACCGGCCCCGCCGCGTGGGCGCCGGTGGAGAGCTGGCTGGGCGCGCCGCTGCGCCCGGCGCCGGTGGACGCGCTGGTGCTGCGCTATCTCGGCGCGTTCGGCCCGGCGAGCGTCGCGGACGTGCAGCTGTGGTCCGGGCTGACCCACCTGCGCGAGGTGGTGGAGCGGCTGCCCCTGAGGGTGTTCCGCGGGGAGGAGCGGCAGGTGCTGTACGACCTGGCCGACGCGCCCCGCCCGGCCGAGGACGTGCCCGCCCCGCCCAGATTCCTCCCTGAATACGACAATCTGCTGCTGTCACACAAGGACCGGACCCGGGTGATCCCCGGCAACCGCCCCGTCCCGCTCCCCCCGGGCAACGGCGCGACCACCGGCACCTTCCTGGTCGACGGCATGTGGCAGGGCACCTGGCGAATCCGGGACCGGACGCTGCGCATCCGGCCTTTCACCCCGTTGCGCCGCACGGATCGCGACGCCCTGCTGACCGAGGCCGCCGGGTTGTGCGCCTTCCTCGATCCCCGGGCGACGTGCGACCTGGTCCTCGAAGAGCCGTAGGCCGCTCAGCCGAGCACCGGGAAGTTGGACCTGATGACGCTCAGCGGGTCGCGGGCGCGCTTGAGGTCGCGCAGCCGGGCCAGCGTCTCGGGCGAGAACGCCGCCGCCGCCTGCTCCCCGCCGTGCAGCATCGTGAACGGACGCCGCCCGGTGCTGAACGGCACCAGCGACTTGCCGAGCCGCTCCATCCGCTCCGCCACCTCCGGCGACGGCAGGCCCAGCGCGTGCACGAGGTACGGCTCCGCCAGCCGCTCCACCGCGCCCCCGCCCTCGACCGGCCTGGCCACGGCCCCGCCCAGGTGCCGGACCTGCACCGCCAGCAGCGGCTCGATCGGCTCGCCGGCCAGCACGCCGGCGACCTCGTCGTCCAGCCTGGTCAGCAGCTCGGTGTGGCCCACGCCCGGGCTCGGGTCGACCGGCTCGTCGCAGATCGAGGCCAGCTCGGCCACCGGCAGCCGCCGCCTGGTGTCGGCGATCGCCCCGCCCACCGCCTCGAACGGCCGCAGCAGCGCCCCGGGGTCGGCCCCCAGGTAGGTGCAGTCGGCCATGACGAAGCCGGGGGCGCCGGGCGGCGTCAGGAGCTGGAACCACACCGACAGCTCCTCCGGCGCGTCGGCGGTGACCTCGCGGAAGGCCGCCATGACCTGCTCGGCGCGGTCGGCCGGCCAGATGATCCGGCCGCCGTACAGCACGGGCGCGGGGTGCAGGTCGAACTCCAGCGCCGTCACGATCGCGAAGTCGCCGCCGCCGCCGCGCAGGGCCCAGAACAGCTCGGGGTCGCGTTCGGCGGTCACCCTGACCCGGCCGCCGTCGGCGTCCACGGCCTCGACGGCGCGCACGCTGTCGGCGGCGAAGCCGTACCTGCGGCTGAACCAGCTCAGGCCGCCGCCCAGGGTGTAACCGGTCACGCTCACCACCGGCGAGCTGCCCGCCAGGCCGGTCAGCCCGAGCGGGCTCGCGGCCGCCAGCACCTCGCCCCACTTCACGCCCGCGCCGACGCGCGCCACGCCGTCGCGGATCTCCACCCCGCCCAGCCGGCCGGTACGCAGCAGGATCGTCCCCTCGGTGTCGCCCGACGCGCCGTGGCCGCTCGGCTGCGCGGTGACCGCCAGGCCGTGCAGGCGGGCGTAGCCGATCACGGCGGCCACGTCGTCGGCGTCGGCCGCCTCGACCACCGCGCGCACCTGCTGGTCCACCGCCAGGTTCCAGGGCCGTCGCGCCTGGTCGAAGCCGTCGTCGCCGGGGAGCAGCACCGGACCGGCCGTCATGTTCCTCAGTTCGTTCATGTGATCAATGATGCGTCGTCCCACTTGCGTGGGAATTGGGGTTGACTTGAGGTCTGTGGAGTTCAGACTTTTCGGGCCGCTTGAGGTGGACGACGCCGACGGCGTCCGGCTCGACCTCGGCACCCGCAAGCAGCGAGCGGTGCTGGCCATGCTGGCGATGGAACCGGGCCGCATCGTGCCGCTCGACCGGCTGATCGACGAGCTGTGGGCGGGGGAGGCCCCGGCCAGGGCCACCGCCACGCTCCAGGCGTACGTGTCGCACCTGCGGCGGGTGCTCGAACCCGGACGCAGGCCGCGCACGCCGCCCCGGGTGCTGCTCACCCGCGAGCCCGGCTACCTGCTGGACATCGCGCCCGGCCAGACGGACGTCGCCCGCTTCGCCTCCTGGACGGCCGACGGCGCCCGGCTGGTGCGGCAGGGACGGCACGGCGAGGCGGCGCGGGTGCTCGACCGCGCGCTCGGCCTGTGGCGCGGCGAGCCGCTGGCCGAGTTCCCCGGGCTCGCGCCCGAGGTGCCGGCCCGGCTGGCGCAGCTGCGGCTGGCGGCCGAGGAGGACCGGCTGGAGGCGCGGCTGGAGCTGGGCGAGGCCACCGTGCCCGACCTGGAGGCGCTGGCCGAGGCGTACCCGTACCGGGAGCGGGCGTGGCGGCTGCTGGTGCTCGGGCTCTACCGGGCGGGCCGGCAGGCCGACGCGCTGGCCGCCCTGCGCCGGGTGCGCGGCCTGCTGGCCGGACGGCTGGGCATCGAGCCGGGACCGGAGCTCAGACGCCTGGAACAGGCCGTCTTCGACCAGTCCCCGGCCCTGGACGCCCCCGGCGCGACGACCGGCCGCCCGGCGGCGGACCGAGGGGCGGAGGCCGCTCCGGAGCCGCCGCCCATGGCGGGCCGGGGCGCGGGGGAGCGGCTGGTGGGACGGGAGGCGGAGCTGCGGACCCTGGAGGAGCTGCTGGGCGCGGCGCGGGCCGGGCGCGGCGGGCTGGCGCTGGTCACCGGCGAGCCCGGCATCGGCAAGACCAGCCTGGCCAGGGCCGCCGCCGACCTGGCCGCCGCCCGCGGATTCCGGGTGGAATGGGGCAGGTGCCTGGACGACGCCAGGGCCCCGGCGTTCTGGCCGTGGACGCGGGCGGGCATGATCCCGCCGTCGCCGCACGCCGAGCTGTTCGACCTCTACGACGCCGTGCTCGACTCGCTGCGCGGCGGCCCGCTGCTGCTGGTGCTGGAGGACCTGCACTGGGCCGACGCCTCCTCGCTGAAGCTGCTCGGCCACGTCGCCGGCGAGCTGGCGGGCACGTCCGCCCTGGTGCTGGCCACGCTCAGGCCCGAGCCGGACGGCCACCCTGCCCAGCTCCGCGAGACCCTGGCCGCCCTGTCCAGGGAGGGCCGCAGGCTGCCGCTCGCGCCGTTCGACGCCGACGGGGTGCGCGACTTCCTGCGCCTGCGCGAGGTGACCGCCGACCCGGAAGAGCTGCTCGACCGCTCCGGCGGCAACCCGTTCTACCTCACCGAGCTGCTGCGGCTGCCCGAACGCGAACGCCATCTCGTCCCGCCCGGCGCACGCGACGTGATCGACCGCAGGCTCGCCAGGCTGCCCGGGACGACGCTGGACCTGCTCAGGGCGGCCGCCGTCGCGGGCCGCGAGGTCGAGGTGGACCTGCTGGCCGCGCTCGTGGAGCAGCCGGTCGAGGACGTCATGACCGGCCTGGAGCCGGCCCTGGCCGCCGGGCTGCTGACCGAGGCCGCCGATTACCGCTTCTCGCACGCCCTCGTCCGCCAGGCCCTCGACGCCGGCCTGACCACGCTCGCCCGCGCCCGGCTGCACCTGCGCGCCGGCCTGCACCTGGAGAGCGTGCCCGGCGCCGACCCGGCGCTGCTGGCCGGCCACTTCGCCGCGGCGGCCAGGCTGGGCGGCGCGCCCAAGGCCGTCACGCACGCCTGCGAGGCCGCCGCCCAGGCCGCCGCCCGGCACGGCTACCAGGAGGCCGTCGAGCTGTGGGAGCTGGCGCTCGCCCACCTCCCGCCCGGCGACTCGCCGCGGCGCTGCCGGCTGCTCACCGAGCTGGGCCGGGCCCGCCGCAGCCTGGGCGATGCCGCCGGCGCCCACCGCGACCTGGACGAGGCCGTCGCCCAGGCCCAGCGGCTCGGCGACCGGGACGCGCTGGTGGCCGCCGTCTCGGTGTTCGGCGGGCTGTCGGTGTGGAACTGGCGGCCGTACGGCGTCGTGGACGAGACGATGGTCGCGGTGCTGGAGGACCTGCTCGCCCGCGGCCAGGACCCGGCGTCCAGGGCGGCGCTGCTCGGCACGCTCGGCATCGAGCTGCACTACGGCCCGCGCCGCGCGGAGGGCGAGCGGCTGGCGCTGGAGGCCGTCGAGCTGGCCCGCGGCCTGGACGACCCGATGCTGCTGGCCAAGGCGCTGAACAACTACCTGATCGCCGGGTTCGTCCCGGGCCGCAACGACGCGCGGCGCAGGGCGGCCGAGGAGATGCTGGCCGTGCCGGGCCTGCCCAGGGAGGCCCGGCTGGTCGGGCGCGTCCTGCGCATGTCGTGCCTGCTGCGCGCGGGGGACCTGGCCGAGTGGGCCAGGGACCTGGACCGCTGCGAGCAGCTCCTGCACGAGGTCGCCCGGCCCGAGCTGGAGGCCATGGTCCGCGTCTCCCAGACCGCCGCGCACACCCTGCACGCCCGCTGGGACGAGGCCGAGGCCCTGCTCGCCCGCTTCCCAGGGCTCGCGTTCGGCGGCAGCCTGTGGGGGATCGAGGCGCGCCGCCTGGGCACCCTCTACACCTGCCGGCGCGGCCAGGGCCGGGGCGCGGAGCTGCTGGCGGAGCTGGTGGCGGCGGGGGAGCGGCCGCTGATGAGCCCGGTGCGCCCGCTGGCCGTGCTCGCCGCGCTGGAGGCCGGGCGGCCGGAGCTGGCCCGGGAGCTGATCGGCCGGTGGGGGGTGGAGCTGCGCGAGGACTGGGCCGCCGACTTCCTGCACCCCGTCTGGGGGCTGGTGGCCGCCCGCCTCGGCACGCCCGACCCCGCCGAGCTGTACGAACGGCTGCTGCCCATCGCCGGCCAGCTCATCGTCATGGGCATGGGCAGCGCCGCCTGGGGCTCGGTGCACGACGTGCTGGCCGAGCTGGCCCGGCGGCTCGGCCGCGGACGGGAGGCGCGTGAGCACAACGAGGCCGCCGTCGAGCTGCACCGGCGGCTCGGGCTGACCTACTGGGAGGCGCGCAGCCGGGGGTGGCGTCCCGGCTGACTGTCGGACCCGCCGCGTATCGTGATCTCATGCCTGACATCGAGGTCGCGGGCCGTTCCGTCCGCGTCACCAGCCCCGACAAGGTGGTCTTCCCGCAGTCCGGCCACACCAAGCTCGACCTGATCCGGTTCTACCAGGCGGTCGGCGAGGCGGCGCTGCGCGGCGTGCACGGGCGGCCGATGGTGCTCAAGCGGTTCGTCCACGGCATCGAGCAGGAGGCGTTCTTCCAGAAGCGCGCGCCGGCCAAGCGGCCCGACTGGATCGAGGTGGCCGAGCTGCGCTACCGGTCCGGGCTGAGCGCCGAAGAGGTGGTCTGCACCGATCTGGCGCAGTTGCTCTGGGTGGTCAACCTCGGCTGCGTCGACCTCAACCCCCATCCGGTCCGCGCCGACGACCTGGCCAGGCCCGACGAGCTGCGCATCGACCTCGACCCCGTCCCGGGCGTCGGGTGGGCCGACGTGCTGGCGACCGCGCAGGTGGCGCGCGAGGTGCTGGCCGACCACGGGCTGGTCGCCTGGCCCAAGACGTCCGGGTCGCGGGGCTTCCATGTCTATGCCCGGATCGACCGGCGGTGGTCGTTCGCCCAGGTGCGCAAGGCGGCCGAGACCGTGGCGCGCGAGGTCGAGCGGCGGGCCCCCGACCTGGCGACCAGCCGGTGGTGGAAGGAGGAGCGCCACGGCGTGTTCGTCGACTTCAACCAGAACGCCTACGATCGCACGGTGGCCTCGGCGTACTCGGTGCGGGCGGTGCCCGACGCCCGCGTGTCCACCCCGCTGAGCTGGGAGGAGGTGCCCGGCTGCCGGCCCGAGGAGTTCACCGTCGACACCGTGCCGAAGCGGCTGGCCGAGCTCGGCGACCCGTGGGAGGACATGGACCTGCACGCCGGCTCGCTCGACGGCCTCCTGGAGCTGGCCGAGGAGCTCGGGCCCGCGCCCAAGCCGCCCAAGGGCAGCGGGCGCAGGCAGCAGACCATGCCGGTCATCGAGATCGCCAGGGCCCAGCACAAGGAGGAGGCCCTGGCCGGGCTCGACCGCTGGAAGGCCCGCCACCCCGAGGTCGCGGCCCTGCTGGAGCCCGCCGACGTGCTGGTCGACGGCATGCGCGGGCGCAGCAGCGTGTGGTACCGGATCCGGGTCAACCTCCAGCACGTGCCGGAGGGCGAGCGGCCGGCGCAGGAGCCGCTGGAGGTCGACTACGACCCCTGGCAGGGCGCCGGCGGTCCCTCGGCGAGCGGCTCCTGACCGGTCCGGTGGGGCGGGTCAGCGGCCCGAGACGAGGTTGCCGAGGCGGGCGTACAGCGAGGTGCCGGTGCCGCGGTCGTTCTCGTGGCGGTCGGCGGCCCGGAACAGCGTGTAGATGAGCTGCACGCCCGCCCACCGCAGCGGCTCCGGCTCCCATTGCCGCACCTGCCGGCCCACCCACGGCAGCGCCGTCAGCTCGGTGTCCCGCCGCAGCACCAGGTCGCGCAGCGTGCGCCCGGCCAGGTTCGTGGTGGTGACGCCGCTGCCGACGTACCCGCCGGCCCAGCCCAGCCCGCTCGCGTGGTCGAGGTGCACGGTCGAGCACCAGTCGCGCGGCACGCCGAGCACGCCGCACCACGAGTGCTGCACCCGCGCGTCGGCCGCCGCCGGGAAGAGCTTCACCAGCATCCGCCACAGCAGCGCCACCGTCCGCGCCTGGGTGGCCCCCCGGCGGTCGGTCCGCGACCCGAACCGGTACGGCACCCCCCGCCCGCCGATCGCGATCCGGTCGTCGGCCGTGCGCTGGGCGTAGACGTAGGCGTGGGCCTGGTCGCCGAGCAGCTCGTGCCCGGCCCAGCCGATGTGCTTCCACACCTCGGCGGGCAGCGGCTCGGTGACGATCATGGAGCTGTTCATCGGCAGCCACTGCCGGTGCTGCCCGGCCAGTGACGCGGTGAAGCCCTCGGTGGCCCGGATGACGTAGTCGGCCGAGACGACGCCGAGCGGCGTGTGCGCGGTCGCCTTGCCGCCGCCCATGCGCGGCCGGATCTCGGTCACCGTCGTGCCCTCGAAGACGTCCACGCCCAGCGCGGCCACGGCCGAGGCCAGGCCGACGGCGAGCTTGGCCGGCTGCACGCGGGCGCAGTGCGGCGAGTACGCGGCCTCCAGCGTGCCCGCCACCTGGAGGCGTTCGCGCTGCTCGTCGCGGTCCATCAGCCGCATGTCGTCCTCGCCGTAGCCCCAGGAGCGCAGGTCGGCGACCTCCTCGCGGAGCCGCCGCCGCTGGGCCGGGTTGGTCGCCACGTGCACGAGACCGCCCTTGTGCACGTCGGCGTCGATGCCCTCGGCGCGGGTGACGTCGATGACCTCGTCCACCGCGCGGAACATGGCGTGCTGGAGGTCGATCATGGCCTGCCGGCCGCGGGCCTGGGCGTGCCGCTCGCGGGAGCCGGCGAACTCGGCCGACAGCCAGCCGCCGTTGCGCCCGGAGGCGCCGAACCCGGCGAACTCCTTCTCCAGGATCGCGATCCGCAGGTCGGGCTGGGCCTTCTTCAGGTAGTACGCCGTCCACAGGCCGGTGTAGCCGCCGCCGACGATCGCCACGTCGTACTCGCGGGAGCCGGGCAGCGCGGGCCGCCTGGCGGGCAGGCCGATCTGCCGGTACCAGAACGAGACGCCCCCGTTGGCGTAGTCGTCGGTGAGCGGGATGCCTGTCATGACTGTTCTGCCTCCACGGCTGCTACGTGCCCCTCCGCTGATTCCCCATCCGCTCTGTCCCCGGCGGACGGGGTGGGCGGGCTGATCACCCAGAGCACCTCGGCGGCCTCGTCGCCGTCGTTGACCACCCGGTGCGGGACCGATGTGCGGTACTCCACGCTGTCGCCGGGCCCCAGCGGGTGCGCGGCGGCGGACCCGGCCGGGCCCAGCCAGAGCGTGAGGCTGCCGCGCAGCACGAGGAAGATCTCCTGCGAGTCGCCGTGCGTGTACGGCTCGTCGCCGGTGGAGGCGCCGGGGTCGAACTCGCCGGCGTACATCTCCACAGTGCGCAGCGGGCGCTGGGAGATCAGGAACTTGCGGGTGCCCGGCGCGGTGGCCAGCTCGGGACGCTCGGCGCGGCGCACCACGCGGTGGGCGGGCTCGTCGTCCTCGTTGAACAGGTCGGCCACGGTGATGCCGAGAGCGGAGGAGATCCTGCGCAGCATGCCGATGCTCGCGCTGGTCTGCCCGCGTTCGAGCTGGCTGATGAAGCTGGGGCTCGCCTTGGCCTCGCCGGCCAGGGCGCGCACGGTCATGCCGCGCATGCCTCGGTAGACCCGGATGCGGGTGCCCAGGTCCGTCATCGAACCTCTCGATCGGTCAGGCTGAACAAGTTGTTCAGTGACGGTACCGACGGCGGAGAAAGCCCAGCAAGAGGGGGGTGCCTAACGAATCGGTAACCGGTCCCAGCCGCGGATGGGCGCCGGTCAGCCGCGCGTGGGCCGCTGGTAGCCCTCGTCGCCGCCGTAGACGCGCACCGACGGGTCCCGCTCGGGCTGCGTGGCCGGGCTGGTCGGCGAGGCGGTGTGCTCCTCGGCGAAGTCGTCCGAGGGCACCGGCGGCGGCGGGAACAGGTAGTCGTGCCAGGTGATCCGGCCCTTGGGGTCGGCCTCCGTGGTGAACGCGCCCGCGCGCTGCGCGGCGGCCAGCCTGCCCGGGATGCGCACCGGCAGGCACAGGCGGCGCAGGCGGCGGGCGTCCAGCCAGGTCCTGGTCAGCTCCTCGGTGCCGAGGACCTGCGGGCCGCCGTACTCGACGACGGCGCAGGCCGGGCCGCCGGCCAGCAGCGCGGCCAGACGGCCGGCGACGTCGTCCACGTGCACCGGCTGCCACAGCAGCGACCGGTCCACGGGCAGCACGGGCAGCGCCGCCAGGTCGCGCAGCAGCCGGTCCACCGACTGGTGGAACGGGGTGGCGCGGACGACCGTCCAGGCCATGCCGCTCTCCCTGACCAGCCGTTCGGCCTCCAGCTTGTGCCGGTGGCCGGGCGCGCGGTCCGCGCCGGCGATCGAGGGCAGCAGCACGTGCGCGGCCCCGGCCGCGCGAGCCGCCGCGGTCAGCGTGCGGGTGCCGGCCAGGTCCACCTGGGCGCGGCCCTGCCGGCCGCCGGTGGCCAGGTGCGCGACGGCCTCGACCTGCCGGACGGCCTCGGCGACGCCCTTGCCCGAGGCCAGATCGCCCCACACCCACTCCACGCCCCCGCGGTCCTCGTGCCGGGTACGGCTGAGCGCCCGTACCCGATGTCCCGCCTTGAGCAGGACGGGCACCAGGGCCCTGCCGAGGGTGCCGGTGGCTCCTGTGACCAGAATGCGCATGCCGGGTCCATACCCGCGAATCCCCAGAGATGACAATGATTTTCGTGACGAGGTCTGTGGACGGCGGTGCGGGGTAGAGCCGCCAATATGGCTCGTATCGCATCCGAATCCCTGATCGAACGGCTCGCCGAGTGGGGCGTGGACACCGTCTTCGGCCTGCCGGGCGACGGCATCAACGGCATCATGGAGGGGCTGCGCCGTCATCGTGATCGGGTGCGGTTCGTGCTGGTGCACCACGAGGAGGCCGCCGCCTTCATGGCCACCGGCTACGCCAAGGCCACGGGACGGATCGGCGTCTGCCTGGCCACCTCCGGCCCCGGCGGCATCCACCTGCTCAACGGCCTCTACGACGCCAAGCTCGACCACGTCCCCGTGCTGGCCATCACCGGCATGCAGGAGACCGCCGTGCTCGGCACCGGCTACCAGCAGGAGGTCCACCTCGACAAGCTGTTCGCCGACGTGGCCGAGTACAACATGATGATCACCAACCCGGCCCAGCTGCCCTCGCTGGTGGACCTGGCCGTCCGGACGGCCTACGCGCGGCGCGGCGTCGCCCATCTCACGCTGCCCAACGACATCCAGGTGGCCGACGCGGGGGAGGACCCGTACCGGACGGTCGCGCCGGTGCGCGCGCCGGAGACCGCGCCGATCTACCTGCGGCCCCCGGGGCTGCCGCGCCGGGAGGACCTGGCGCGCGCCGCCGAGGTGCTCAACGCCGCCGAACGGCCCGCCATCCTGGCCGGGCAGGGCGCGTTGCACGCCCGGCAGGAGGTGCTGGCCGTGGCCGAGGCGCTGGGCGCGCCGGTGGTCAAGACGCTGCCCGGCAAGGCGGTCGTCCCGGACGACTCGCCGTACACGACGGGCGGGATCGGGCTGCTCGGCACCAAGCCGAGCGAGGAGCTGATGGACGAGGCCGACGTCCTGTTCATGATCGGCACGAACTTCCCGTACTCGAAGTTCCTCCCCGAGCCGGGCAAGGCGCGGGTGGTGCAGTTCGAGGCCGAGCCGACCAGGGCCGGGGCGCGGGTGCCGACCGACGTGCCCGTGGTGTGCGACGCCAAGGAGGGCCTGCGCGAGCTGCTGCCGCTGCTCACCCGGCGCGGCGGCGACGGACACCTGGCCAAGTACCAGAAGCTCATGGCCAAGTGGCGCTCCGACATGGACAGCCTGGAGAACCCCGACAGGGACCCGATCGCCCCCCAGTACGCCATGTCCGTCCTGGACGATCTGGCCGCCGACGACGCCATCCTGACCTGCGACAGCGGCACGATCGCCACCTGGGCCGCCCGCCACTGGACGATCCGCGGCGGGCGCGAGTTCTACCTGTCGGGCACGCTGGCCACGATGGCGCCGGGCCTGCCGTACGCCATCGCCATGCAGCACGCCTTCCCCGGCCGGCAGGTCATCGCCTACGTCGGCGACGGCGGCTTCGCGATGCTGATGGCCGAGTTCCTGACCGCCGCCCAGCACCGGCTGCCGGTCAAGGTCGTCATCAACAACAACAACTCGCTCGGCCAGATCCTGTGGGAGCAGATGGTCCTCGGCTACCCCGAGCACGGCGTGCGCTTCGCCCAGCCGGAGGCCGACTACTCGGTCTGGGCCAGGGCGTGCGGCGGGTTCGGCGCCAAGGTCACCAAGTCCGGGGACGTGGCCGCGGCGATCAGGCAGGCGCTCGCCCACGACGGCCCCGCCCTGGTGGACGTGGACGTCAACCCGAACGAGCCGCCGATGCCCGGCAAGGTCTCCTACGACCAGGCCAAGAGCTTCGCCCAGGCGTTCCTGAAGGGGCAGCCGCACAAGGCGGCCATCGCGACCACCCTGTTCAAGGACCGCATCCAGAAGTTCACCGACTGACCGCCGCCGGCGGCCGGTCAGGGGGCCCGGCAGGCGGCGGCGATCCGGGCGGCGGTCTCCAGCAGCGGGTCCACCAGCCGGGGCAGCTCGCGGGCGCGCCGCGAGGCCAGCACGATCCCCACGGCGGCCACCGCCCGCCCGTCCACGACGACCGGCGCGGCCGCCGAGCACGAGCCGAGCGTCATCTCCTCGTGCGTCAGCGCGTAGCCCTGCGCCCGCACCGCCGCCAGCTCCCTGGCCAGCCGGCCCGGCTCGGTGACGGTGTGCGGCGTGGGCCGTTCGAGCGCGCGGGCCAGGTACGCCTGCACGAACCACTCCGGCTCGAAGGCCAGCAGCGCCTTGCCCACCCCGGTCGGGTGCATCGGCAGCCGCCCGCCCGTGCGCGAGACGATGGGCACGGCCCGCCTGCCGTACACCTTGTCCACGTACAGGACCTCCAGGCCGTCGCGGACGGCGAGGTGCACGTTCTCGCCGGTGGTGGCGAACAGCTCCTGGAGCCAGGGGTGCGCGCGGCCCTGGAGGCTGCCGGGCGCGAGCTGGCCGAGCTCCCACAGCCGCAGCCCCACCCGCAGCCGCCCGTCGGGGGAGCGGCTGAGCGCCTGCCACTCCTCCAGCTCGGCCACCAGCCGGTGGGCCGTGCTCAGCGGCACCCCGCTCCGCCTGGCCAGGTCGGTCAGCGTGAGCTGCGGATGGGCCGCGTCGAACGCCCCCAGGATGGCCAGCACCTTGGACGTCACCGTCTGCCCCGGACGCCGGGCTCCTCCGGACATGACCACACTCCTGCGCACATCTTCCACTCAGTGGAAGAGGCTACTCGGCTCCGAGGGCAGGCAGGCAGCAGACTTCCCTCATGCGAACTCAGGTCGGGATCATCGGCGCGGGCCCCGCGGGCCTGCTGCTGTCTCATCTGCTCCACCTGCGCGGCATCTCCTCGGTGGTGCTGGAGAGGCGCAGCCGCGCCTACGTCGAGCGGCGGGTCCGCGCGGGCGTCCTGGAGCAGGGCACGGTGGACACGCTCGTCGAGGCGGGCGTCGGCGCGCGCCTGCTGCGCGAGGGCCTGCCGCACCACGGCATCGAGCTGCGGTACGGCGGCGCGGGCCACCGCATCGCCTTCGACGAGCTCGTCCCCGGCCGGGCCATCACCGTCTACGGCCAGCAGGAGGTCGTCAAGGACCTGATCGCGGCCCGGCTGGCGGCGGGCGGCGACCTGCGGTTCGAGGTCGAGGACGTCGAGGTGCACTCGCCGGAGTCCGAGCCGTACCTCACCTTCGGCGGCGAGCGGCTCGACTGCGACGTGATCGCCGGGTGCGACGGCTTCCACGGCGTCTCGCGGCCGAGCGTCCCGGACGGGGTCCTGGAGGTGTTCGAGCGGGAGTACCCCTTCGCCTGGCTCGGCGTCCTGGCCGAGGTGGCGCCGTCGTCGGAGGAGCTGATCTACGCCAGGACCGAGCGCGGCTTCGCGCTGCACAGCATGCGCTCGCCCACGGTCAGCCGCTTCTACCTCCAGGTCCCGGCCGACGCCGACGTGGCGCAGTGGCCCGACGAGCGCGTCTGGGCCGAGCTGAAGGCCCGCCTGGAGACCGTCCCGGGCTTCGAGCTGACCACGGGCGAGATCATCGAGAAGGGCGTCACGCCGATGCGCTCCTTCGTCGCCGAGCCCATGCAGTACGGGCGGCTCTACCTGGCCGGGGACGCCGCCCACATCGTGCCGCCGACCGGCGCCAAGGGGCTGAACCTGGCCGTGGCCGACGTCCGGGTGCTGACCGAGGCGCTGGCGGCGTTCTTCGAGCACGGCTCGCCGGAGCTGCTCGACGGCTACTCGGCGGCGTGCCTGAAGCGGGTGTGGCGGGCGCAGCACTTCTCGTGGTGGATGACGACGCTGCTGCACACCTTCGATGAGGACGACCCGTACGGGCGGCGGCTCCAGACCTCCTACCTGGACTACGTCACCTCCTCGGAGGCGGCGGCGACCACGCTGGCGGAGAACTACGTCGGACTGCCCTTCGACCGACCGCACGACTGACCACATGACTGACCGCACGACTGACCGCACGACCGACCGCACGGCCGACCGCGCTACCCGCCCCCCGGGCGGGCTGACCTCGGGCGATGCCTTAAAGTTGGCGCGTGGTTTTCGAGGAGGGCTGGGCGCATGCGCCCCTGCGGTGGTTGATGGACACGCTGGGCCATGCCCAGCTCGCCAGGATGGAGCGCGAGCCGGCGCTGGTCGCGGCCGTGGATCAGCACGCGGCGCTGCTGCGTGACGCGATCCCGCTCGACCGCGAGACCCTCGGCGACTATCTGCTGGGCTTCCTCGACGAGCTGCGCCACCGCGGCTGGATCTTCAGCGGCGACCACGACGCGCCCGCGCTGCGGCTGACGGCGGTCTGCTGGCTCGCCCGCGAACAGGGCTTCCTCGCCGAACCCGCCTGAGCCCGCGCCGTACGTATCGCGCCGGCCGGCCTGCCGGCCGTGAGGGGTCCGCGTGGCCGGGCGCTTGTCCCGGCCACGCGGAGCTCAGCTCTCCGGCGGGAGGTCCGCGCGGGTCGCCCCGCCGGTCGTCCCGCCGGTCGGGCCGGTCGGGCCGGTGGTGCCGGGCGCGCCGGGCGCGCCGGGTGGGGTGCGGGCCGGTTCGGCGGGCCGGGCCATCGAGCGGGCGTCCTCACGCCCCCGCTGGTACGCCTCGGCGTGCGCCCTGGCCTGCGGCGCCTCCGCCTCGATCCGGCCGATCCAGCGCTCCCAGCGCTGCTGCATCGGACGGACGAGCCCGCCGCCGAGGCCGATGGCGATGATCGCGCCGATGGTGGCGAGCACGGTGATGAGCACCGGGGTCGTGACGGTCGTGGCGACGCCGATCTGGTTGAGCGCGGCGATGATGCCGAGCGCCCAGATGAAGACGGCCGCCGCGATGCCGAGCCAGCGCCCGTAGGACAGCCCGCCGAGCGCGCCGTCGACGAGATCCCGGACGGCCCGGGCGATCGCCCCGGCGATCACGATGATCACGATGGCGACCACGGCCTTGGGCAGCCAGCCCACCACCCCGTTGAGCAGCGCCGAGATCGGGTTGGGCCCGAAGACGCTGAAGGCGATCTGCAGGGTGATCAGCAGGATCGCGTAGTAGACGAGCTTGGCGAGCAGCCCGCTGGCGTCGTACCGGCTGCTTTCGAGCCAGCGCTGCACGCCGCTGCGCTGTACCGCCCGTTCGAACCCGACGCGGTCGAGGATCTTGTCCACGAGCTTCTGCAGCGCCTTCGCCACGATCCATCCGATGATCAGGATCACCAGGAACGCGACCAGCCTGGGCACGAACGTCGCGACCTGTCGCCAGGCGTCCGTCAGGCCTTGGCCAATATTGATGTCCACGGTTTCCTCCAAAACGAGGAGCTCATGGAGTCGCGGTACCCGGCTGAACTGGGACTATGCACGCATTGCTACCAAATTTTCGCTCAGTGTTACATTTGTACAAGTGTGCGCAGGGGTCAGTAGAGCCGGCGCAGGTCCATCTGGAAGTTCTGGTGCCAGGTCTGGCCGCCGTCCACGGTGGTCTCGCCGATCTCGTGCCAGGTGGTGCCGGTGAACGTCAGCGTGTAGCGGCTGGTGTAGGCGGGCGTCTGGAGGCTCCACTCGAAGGTGTCGTCGCCGACCACCGGCACCACCGTGGTGACGTAGCCGCGCGAGAACGCCTCCCAGCGGTACTGGCCGGTCGCCTCGGAGTAGTTGATCACCGCCAGGGCGCTGTCCACGATCGTGCGCGGGTCGGCCTTGTCGCGGCCCTGACCCTCGACCGAGATCACCAGGTCGCCCGCCTGCCAGCGCACCCGCTCGGTCTGCAGGAACTCCTGCCGGGTGCCGGAGGGCGTGACGGTCCAGCCCGCCCCCGCCCACGTGCCGATCATGAACGACAGCCGCCGCATGGCCTCCGCCTGCCCGGTGGACGCCTGCCCGCCCGCGGCCGAGGCGGGCGTCCGGGCGGCCGTCGCCGGGGCGGGGGAGAGCAGGGCCGCCAGTAAGGCGAGCGGCAGGAGCAGGCGGACCAGTGACTTCATCAAGGCGTCCTCGTCAGTGAGCGGCTGATGCCGAGCCGGGGGTGAGCGGTCAGGTAGAGGCCGGTGGCGGCGTCGTACAGGTCGTTGGCGTCCATGCGCATGGGCGCCAGGGTGCTGCCGGCGGGCGTGACGTTGCGCAGGGCGCGCAGCCCCGCGTCGTGGGCGGCGGTCACCAGCTCGCTCATCGGCGCGGTGCCGCCGGCGGTGGTGGCGTCGGTCAGGTCGGACAGCCCGGCCGTGATCGCGGCGAACGCGTGGTCGGACGTCCCGCCCCTGATCAGGTGCTGGGCCAGCCAGAAGTAGCTGGCCCGGCCGCGGTACTGCCGGTAGACCGAGGAGACCATGGTCAGCAGCCGCTGGTAGGCGTTGCGATACAGGGACTCGTAGAAGCCCAGGGCCTCCTGCTCGCTCACCTCGCCGCGTTCGGTGGCCGTGATCGAGGCCGCGGCCAGCAGGGCGCTGTACATGGCCAGGTGCACGCCGGTCGACAGCAGCGGGTCCAGGAAGCAGGCGGCGTCGCCGGCGATGCGGTAGCCGGGGCCGCAGAAGGAGTCGGCCACGTACGAGAAGTCCTGCTCGACGCGCACCGGGCCGGTGAACCTGCCGATCAGCCCCGCCACGGTCGGCGACTCGGCCACCACCGCGTGGAACATCTCCTCCGGCGACCGGTAGTGGGCACGCCGCTCCAGGAAGCGGGTCTGGTGGGTGACGAAGCCGACGCTGAACACCTCGCCGCGCAGCGGGATCACCCAGTACCACCCTTCCGGTGAGGAGATCACGTTGATGCCGCCGCCCGGCGTGTCGGGAAGGAGCTCGCCGCCCTGGTAGTAGCCCCAGATGGCGACGTTCCTGAAGACGTCGTGCGGGCGTCGGTCACGGAAGTGCTGCGCCGACAGTACCCCGGCGCGTCCGGAGGCGTCGACCACGTGATCGAAGCGCTCCAGGCCGCGGTCCCACTCGGCGGCGCGGGCGCGGCCGTCCTCGAACAGCACCCGCCTGACCCTGGCCTGCTGGATCACCTCGACGCCCTGGGAGGCGGCGTGGTCCAGCAGCACCTGGTCGAAGTCGTCCCGGTCCACCTGCCAGGAGCGCACCTCGGGGCCGAACGTGGCCGCCCAGTTCACCGTCCAGTCGCGCTCGGCGCCCCAGCGCAGCAGCAGGCCCTCCTTGACGGGATAACCGCGCTCCTCGATCTTCTCGTGCGCCCCGGCGTAGTCGATGATCGTCCGGCAGGACGGCGAGACGGACTCGCCGATGTGGTAACGCGGGAAACGTTCGCGTTCCAGGAGCCGGACGTCCATTCCGTTGCGGGCCAGCAGCGTCGCGGCGATCGAGCCCGCCGGGCCGCCGCCGATCACTAATACCTTGGTCATCGCGAGCCCTTCCGATAATCGATACGTATTACGCAGTGACGGGCCCGGCGTGCGGGGCCCAATACGTAGGCCGATACGTATATTCCGGCGTTATTCTGGACCGCCCGCCCGGCCTGTTCGATGATGCGTCTGAGTTCCGTTCCGTCTTTCTTCAAGGAGCGCGCATGGGATTGAACCTCCGGCTGGTCGTTCCCCTGGTCTACGCCGCCGCGGTGGTCGTGGCCTTCCTGATCGGCAAGACGGTCGGCTCGGTGGTCGTCATCGCCGGCGCCGTCCTCGTGGCCCTGTTCTTCGTGCTGTCCGGCCGGTCACGTCAGCGCGAATAGAGCCCCCCACGGGTCGCGCACGATCGTCGCCCGGGGATGCCCGGGGGCGGTCGTGGCGCCCAGCCGGGCCGCCGCCGCGCCGGTCGCGGCACGGTCGGCGGTCGCGAAGAACGTCATCCACTGCGGCCGCGCCCCCGTCCCCTCGCGGACCTCGGGCGCGACGCCGAGCAGGTCCCGGTAGAACGCGGCCCCGGCCGACCACAGCTCGTGGGCGCACCACGTGCCCGGCTCGCCGGCCAGCACGATCCCGGCCGGCCGGTGCCCCTCCCAGAAGCCGACGGCCGCCCCCGCCGGGTCGGTCGCGAACAGCACGCGCCCGTCCTGGCCGGCCGCCATCGGGCCGAAGACGACGCCGCCGCCCAGCTCCTTCACCCGTACGGCCACGGCGTCCGCGTCCGGGGCCGCCAGGTAGGTGTTCCAGGAGGCGGGCAGGCCCGGCGGCACCCGGCCGAAACCGGCCACGACCTGGCCGCCCAGCTCGACGAAGGAGTAGCCGCCCTCCTCGCGGAAGGTCCAGCCGAACAGCTCCCCGTAGAAGGCCCGCGCGCCGGCCGGGTCGAGCGCCCCGTAGTCCACCCAGCACGGCTCGCCCGGCTCATAGTGCTCGTGAATCGGCACGCCCGGCCTCCTCGTCCACATCGTCCACATCGTCCGCTTGGTCCGCTTCGTCCGCGTCCAGGGCCGACAGCCGCAGGTGCGCGGCGACGAGCGGCGCCACGACCTCGGGCCGCTCGATCAGGCACAGGTGGCCGGCCCCGGGGACGGTGACCGTGCGGCACCGGGGGACCGACTCGCGCAGCAGCGCCGCGCCGGCCCGGAACGTCGGCATGTCCCGGTCGCCAACGACGACCAGCGTGCGCGCCCGGATGCCGCGCAGGTCCTGCACCGTGTGGACGTGCCTGCTCAGCCCGTGCATCGCGCCGTCGCGCAGCTCCCGCCACGAGTGCCCGGCCACGATCGCCCGCAGCCTGGCCCGCAGCTCGGGATGGTCCTCGGTGCCGCGGAAGATGTCCGGCGGCGAGGACATCCACAGGTCGGCGAGCTGCTCGCCGTCCGCGCCCATCCGGGCCAGCCCGGCCAGCGCCCGGTAACGCTCGGCGGTGCCCGGCTCGGGAGGCGCGCCGGCGATGGTCGGGGAGCCGACGATCAGCCCGCGCACGTCATCGGGATGGTCGACGGCCAGCTGCAGCGCGATCATCGAGCCGATCGACTCGGCCACCACCAGCGTGGCCGACTCCGCCCTGGCCAGCCCGGCCAGCTCGGCCGCCAGGGCGGGCAGCGACGTGCCCGGCCGCAGCGGCCCGGACCGCCCGTGTCCCGGCAGGTCCACGCCGACGTGCCGCCAGCCGGGCAGCAGGTTCCACAGCGGCTCCCAGACCGAGGCGTCCATCGTGTAGCCGTGGATCCACAACACGGCCCGGCCCTCGCCGGTCGAGCGCACGTACAGGCTCATGAGGACGCTCCGGCGGAGGCGGAGGCGGAGGCGGGGACGGGGGCGAAGCCCTGGCAGAAGCGGCGGAAGGCGATGACCGGGGTGTCGCCGGCGTCCAGCCGCTGCGGGGCGCCGGTGTCCAGGTGGTCCCAGACGACGCGGTCCTGGTCGAAGGCGTAGCGGGCGCCGTGCACGAGCGCCGGCAGCGAGTCCCGCTGGTCCGGCCGCACGCCGATGGCCACCCGTCCCACGCAGCCCGTCCCGTCCGGCACCGCGCCGGTGACGATCGTGTACGGCGCCGACTCCGTGCCCAGCTCGGTCACCACGAGGTGCGGGCTGTAGGCGCGGGCCACGAACCGGGAGGCGAAGTCGAGCCGCCGCTCCCGCTCCCACGGCGGCGCCTTGGTCCGGAACTCGCCCTCGATGACCAGCTCGTCGTGCCCGCCCATGCTGACCCGCATGCCGCGCACCGAGGGCACCAGGTGGACGGTGCTGAAGTGCTGGGCGTCGAAGGCGTTCTCGACGACGTACTCCGCCGGGACCGTCACCGGCTGGTTCACCGCCGCCACGATCACCAGGTCCTCGGCCGCCTGCTTGATCGCCTGCTCGAAGCCGCGGTCGTCGCCGGGGTCGCCGGACAGCCGGGCGAACAGCGCCGCCCCGGCCCGCAGCGTCCGCAGCTCGCCCACCGACCAGCGGCGGCCGGACCCGCCGAGCGAGACGCGCTTGCCGTGGAAGGGGCAGATCACGCAGTCGCCGTCCAGCTTGCCGCCGTAGGCCAGATGGGCGCCCCGGTGGGGGCAGGTGGCCTCGAACACCCGGATCCGCTCGCCGTCGCGCACGGCCATCAGGCGCGCGCCGCCCAGCCGCAGCGGGGTGATCCCCGGGCCGATCTCGTCGTCGAGGGCGAGCAGGAACCACCCGCCGTGCAGCTCCCCGTTTCCGGCCGTCATCTCTCCAGCGCCCCAATCACCTCTGTGGCCGCGCGCTCCCCGCTGGCCATCGCCATGTGCGCCATGGGCGGGCCGGACAGGCCGACGGTGGCCTCCCCGGCGAAGAAGACCGTCCCGCCCAGCGGCTCGGCCCAGGCCGGGGACGCCCACAACGTCCCCACGCCCGGGTAGGTGTACGCGCCGCCCGCCCACGGGTCGGCGCCCCAGTCGGACACCACCACCTCCGGGTTCAGCCCCCGCGTCCACGGCAGGGCGCGGGCCAGCAGCGCGGCCAGGCCGCCCGGCTCGGCCCACGCGCTCCGGGCCGCCGCCGCGGCCCGGCCCTTGGCCATCACCAGCACCTCGGGCCGCCCGGCGGTCGTGCTGACGAACCCCAGACGGCCGCCGGCGTCGAAGACCACGACGGACTCGGGGGCGGCCACGGGATAGGCGGCCAGCCCGCACCAGGCGTCGCCGGGCCGCAGCTCGTAGGCCGCCGCCTGCTTGCGAACCGGCAGGTCGTCCAGCACGAGCCGTCCCTCGGCGACCACCGGCGGCGGCACGGTCACCACGGCGGCGGCGGCGCTCTCCACGCGCCCTGCGGCGGTCAGCGCCCGCACCCGGCCCGGCGTCCAGGCCAGGCGGACGACCGCGTCGCCGAGCCGCACCCGCAGCCCCTCGGCCAGCCGCGCGGGCAGCCGGTCGAAGCCGCCCGGCAGCGCGAACTCGCCCCGCCCGGACCGGTCGGCCCGGCGCAGCGCGGCCAGCGCGGGCGCGCTCAGCGCCTCCGGCTCGGCCGCCCAGTTCTGCCTGAACCACTCCGCCGCCGGCTCCAGGGCCTGCGGGCACCGCGCCGTCTCCTCCTTGAGCCACGTCGCGACCGGCACGTCCCAGGGGCTCGCCCCCGCCAGGCGGCGCAGCGGCTCCCGGGCCGCGCCCGACGTCAGCCGCTCCTCCAGCAGCGGCGGCGTGGGCCGCAGCGCGGTCAGCGGGCGCGGCCCGCCGGGCAGCAGCACCCGGGCCGCGCGCCGCGGCACCGGCACGGGCGCCTCCAGGCCGGGCAGCGCCGCGATCGGGTTGCGGTCGCCGTGGATGACCTGCGCGCCCAGCTCCAGCAGGGTCGGCCGGTGGGTGCGGATCCGGCCGCCCACCCGCTCCCTGGCCTCCAGCACCGTGACCGCCAGCCCGGCGGCGGCCAGCCGCGCGGCCGCCGCCAGCCCGCTCACCCCGGCGCCGATCACGACGACGTCAAGCTCTGCCACCGGCACATCCTCTGTAGTAGTTTGTCCTCGGCCTGATCACGAGGAGACGCCATGACGGCACCCCGCACGCTGCCCGGCCACCTGCCGCACCCGTTCTCTCCTCGCGGGCGGCTCGACCCGTATCCGGCGTACCGCTGGCTGCGCGAGCACGATCCCGTGCACTTCGACGTCACCTCGCGCATGTGGCTGCTGACCGCGCACGCCGACTGCGCGCTCGCGCTGCGCGACCCGCGCTTCTCGGCCGCGCTCGGGCAGCGGGAGCGGGTCAGGGACGACGAGCTGCCGCCGTCGATGCTGACCACCGATCCCCCCGAGCACCAGCGCCTGCGCTCGCCCGGCGCGCTGCTGATGGGCCCGGCCGCGATTCGCGGCATCGCCGGCGACATCGAGGCCGGCATCGGCGCGGTGCTCGACGGGCTGGCCGGCCGGGAGGAGATCGAGGCCACCGCCGACCTCGGCGAGCCGCTGGCCACCGGCGTGCTGGCCAGGCTGTTCGGCCTGCCGGCCGCCGACGTGCCGGCCTTCGCCGGGCTGGCCGCCCGTGTGTCGGTCAACCTCGACCCGCTGGCCGGGCCGCAGGCCGCCGCGGCCGGGCGGGCCGCGATGGGCGAGCTCACCCGCTTCCTCGGCGAGCGCGCCGACGCCGCCGCCGAGGCCGCCGGGAACGGGCCGGGCGGCTCGCCGTTCGGGCGGCTGGCCGCCGACGACCGGCTGACCAGGGCCGAGATGCTCGGCATCGCCGCGCTCACGGTCGTCGGCGGGTGGAAGCCGCTGGCCGAGATGGTGGGCAACGCCCTCCACTGGCTGCTGCCGCGCGAAGAGGCCGCCGGCCTGATCAGGGACGGCGGCCCGCAGGTGGCCGAGCAGGCCGTCGACGAGCTGCTGCGGCTGGAGTCGCCGATCCCGTTCACCGCCCGGGTGACCACCGAGGCGGTCCCGCTGGAGGGCGGCCTGATCCCGGCGGGGGCGAGGGTGCTGGCCCTGGTCGGGGCGGCCAACCGCGATCCGGCGGTGTTCGACCGGCCCGACGAGCTGCTGGTCACCCGGTCGCCCAACCCCCATCTGGCCTTCGGCGCGGGCACCCATCTCTGCCTGGGCGCACCGCTGGTCAGGCAGGCCGGCGGGCTGCTGCTGAGCGGGCTGCTGGAGCGGTATCCCGGGCTGCGCCGCACGGGGAAGCCGCCCGCCTGGGCGCCGGGCCTGGTGCCCAGGAGGCTGACCGGCTTCACCCTCGCCATCTGAGACCCTTCCCCGGTCAGCGGACGTTGGCGCCGCGCCAGCGGAAGGTCAGCAGGCTCAGCAGCAGCGCCGCCAGGCACCAGCCGCCCAGCACCGCGGCGGTCCTGCCCAGCTCCCACGCGCCGGCGGGCTCCACCACCGCGAAGTCGGCCGGCAGGAACACCGAGCGCAGGCCCTGCGTCATCCACTTCAGCGGGAAGAACGCCGCCAGGCTCTGCATCCACGCCGGCAGCTCGCTGTAGGGGAAGAACACCCCGGAGATGAACTGCAGCACCAGGAACGGCAGCGTGACGATCGCCGCGGCCGAGCGGGCGTTGGGGATGATCGCGCTGAAGGCCACCGCCAGCAGCGAGCAGGACGTCGCCCCGAGCAGCAGCACCCAGGCGAAGGTCAGCCAGTGTCCGGCGTTCGGCGGCAGCGGCAGGCGGAACAGCGCGACGCCGACGCCCAGCAGGATCGCCGCCTCCAGCACCCCGGTCACCACCACCCGGACGATCTTGCCGACGAAGTACGCCGTCTTCGGCATCGGCGAGGAGGCCAGGCGGCGGATCATGCCGTTGTCCCGCTCGATCGCGATGTTGATGGCCAGGCCGTTGAAGCTGACGCTCATGATGCCGCAGGCGATGATCCCGGCCACGAACATCTGCTTGAAGTCGGTGTGCGTGCCGGGGACCGTGCCTGAGAAGATCGAGCCGAGCACCAGCAGCAGCACGATCGGCAGCAGCAGCGTGAAGAACAACGACTGCCGGTTGCGGAAGAACGACTTCAGCTCCACCGACGAACGGGCCGCCGACGCCCGCCACAGCCCCGACCCGCCGCCCGACGCGCGCACGGGACGGCCCTGCTCGGCCACGATCGCGTTCGAGCTGGTCATGCCTGGGCCCCCTGGTTCTCGCGGATCAGCTTGAGGTAGACGTCCTCCAGCGTGGGCCGGTGGACGCGCAGGTCGGGCAGCTCGTCGGCGCCCGCGCGGGCGGCCCAGGGCAACAGCGCGGCCAGGGCCCGCGTGGGCGTGTGGGTGAGCAGCGTGAGCGTGCCGCCGGGCACGCCGGGCGTGCAGGACGGGTCGAGCGCGGTGCCCGCGGGCAGGTCCGGCAGGTCGGCCGCGCTCAGCTCGGGGGTGAGGGTGAAACTGACAGCGGCGGGCGTGTCGCGCCGTCCGCCCAGCTCGCTCACCGGCCCGGTCTCGACGATCCGGCCGGCCACGATCACGGCCGCGCGCTGCGCCAGCGCCTCCACCTCGTCCAGGTAGTGGGTGGTCAGCACGGTCGTCTTGCCCTGGTCGGCGAAGAAGCGGACCAGGTCCCACGCCTCCATCCGGGCCTCCGGGTCCAGCCCGGTGGTCGGCTCGTCGAGGAAGATCAGGTCGGGGTCGCCGACGACGCCGACGGCCACGTCCAGGCGGCGCAGCTGGCCGCCCGAGAGCGTCTGGGCCTGCTTGCGCTCCTTGGCGCCGAGGCCCACCATGTCGATCACCTGCGCCGCGGGCAGCGGCGCGGGGTAGAAGGCGGCGAAGTGCTCGACGACCTCGCGGACGGTCAGGTCCGCGTAGGCGCCCGTCGTCTGCGGCACGATGCCGAGCCGCGCCCGCCACTGCGGGGCGTCCTCGGCCGGGTCACGGCCGAGGACTCGCACGTCGCCGCCCGAACGCCTGCGCACGCCTTCGAGGATCTCGACCGTGGTCGTCTTGCCCGCGCCGTTGGGGCCGAGTAAGGCGAACACCTCTCCGGGACGAACGTCCAGGTCCACACCCTGCAGGATGAGAGCGGGACCGTACTGCTTGCGCAGCCCCCGTACGTGGATGGGGTTCGCCTGGTCGTCGGACATGATCTCCTCTACCTCCTCTTGGCGTGCGTGGCTCCCGGCGTCAGGTGCAGCAGCAGCAGGGGCAGCAGCAGCAGTTGACGTCGCCGGCCGCGATCGAGTCGAGGTCGCCCTCGCTCAGCTCGGCCATGTCGATCTGCGGCGTCTCGGGGATGTGGAACTCGAACGTCCCCGTCTCCAGCCCGCGCTCCCACAGCGAGACCTGCACGTCGAGGTTCGTGTCGTGGTGGCCGTCGGGAACATTGCGCACGAGGTTGATCTGGGCGCCCGCGGGAACCTCGAGGCCGGCCTCGGCCAGCGCCTCACGGGGGTTGCTGTCCAGCTTCGCCGAGAATTCCTCGCTCGACCACGCGGTGATCAGGACTCGCGTGTAGGCGTTGACGAATTCGGTCCGCTCTCTGGGGTTCAGGGCCATTGCGTCCTCCTGGAGCTTTTCCCCTTCGGCGCGGTGCGCCGTCTCGGAACGGAGTCTTACACAGCCGAATTCGCAGTGCCTAGACTTAATTTCCGGGGCCCTGGATTAAGTATTGAGAGCCCTCTGCTTAAAAGGTACTCTGCAAATACGCCGACCGGAACAATACGAAGCGATATACGTATTCGATGGCCGGAAATGCGTATCGAGAATATTCGTCTGCGTAAGCCATCGGGAGAACCCATGTCCGGGACGTACGTATCCCCCCGGGTGCCGCCGGGACCCGCCGGAACCCAGAGCCTGAGGGCCATGCGCGACGCTCCGCTGGAGTTCGTCACCGCCATGGCGGCCCTCGGCGACGTCACCCGCCACGACGCCGACGGCGAGCCGGTCTACATGCTCAACCGCCCCGACCTGGCCAGGCACGTGCTGAAGGAGAACGGCGCCGCCTACACCAAGGAACGCACGCCGGACGACGACATGCTCCGCCCCCTGCTCGGCAACGGCCTGCTGACCAGCGACGGCGCCGAGTGGGCGGCCCAGCGCAGGATGTGCGCGCCCGCGTTCAGGCCCGCCGAGGTGGGCCGGTTCGACCGGGTCATCGTGGAGGCGGCCGAGAACCTGGTGGCGCACTGGGCCGGCGGCCGGCCCGTACGCGTCGACCACGACCTGACCTCGCTCACCCTCACCGTGATCGTGAAGGCCATGCTGGGCACCGACATCGGCGTCGCGGGCGAGGGCTTCGGCCGCGCCGTGGACGCGGTCAACCGCTTCATCGGCCACTACGTGCCCAGCGACGACCCCGACCCGGCCGACACGGCCGCCCGGCACGCCGGCTTCCTGCGCGCGCGGGCCTTCCTCGACCGGGTCACCAGGCTCATCATCGCCGCCCGCCGGGCCGGCGGCGCGGGCGACGACCTGCTCGGCGCGATGCTGGCCGAGGGGCACGCGATGTCCGACGCCGACCTGCGCGACCAGGTGCTGACCATCGTGATGGCCGGGCACGAGACCACCGCCAAGTCGCTGACCTGGACGCTCTACCTGCTGGACCGCAACCCGGCGGCGGCCGAGGCGGTGCACGCCGAGATCGACGAGGTGCTGGCCGGCCGCTCGCCCACGGCCGCCGACCTGCCCAGGCTGCGGCGCTGCCGGCAGGCCGTCCAGGAGGCCATGCGGCTCTACCCGCCGGTCTGGCTGATCTCGCGCCGCGGGACGGCCGACGACGTGCTCGACGGCTACGACGTACCGGCCGGGTCGCTGGTGTGCGTCAGCCCGTGGGTGCTGCACCGGGATCCGAGGTACTGGGAGCAGCCGGATGCGTACCGGCCGGAGAGGTTCGACCCCGACCGGGCCGCCCGGCTGCTCAGCCACCAGTACCTGCCCTTCGGCGGCGGCCCGCGCATCTGCGTCGGACGGCACTTCGCGCTGGTCGAGGCCACGCTCGTGCTCGCGGTGATCCTGCGCGGGCTGCGCATGGAGCTGGTGCCGGGCTTCCCCGTCGAGCCCGAGGCGCTGGTCACGCTGCGGCCCCGGCACGGCCTGATGATGACCCCGAGGCCCCGGTGAGCGCCCCGGTGAGCGCCCGGGTGAGTGCTCAGGCCGCGACCGGCTCCTACGACGCCGCCAACACCACCTGGGGAGGCGTGGCGGGCGAGCTGGCCCGGCTGGAGGCCCAGGCGGCGCTCTCCTTCGAGGAGGAGCTGCGCATCATGCGCGACCTCGGCCTGCTCGGCCAGGGCCCGCTGCTGGAGCTCGGCGCCGGGTCCGGCGCGGTCACCCGCAGGCTGCGCGCCGCCGAGCCGGGGCTGCCGGTCATCGCGCTCGACGTGGACGCCGCCCTGCTGCGCAACGCGGGCGGCTGCGGCGCGCCGCTGGTCACCGCCGACGGCGCCCGGCTGCCGTTGCGTACCGGCAGCGTGGGCGGCGTACTGCTGCGGTACGTACTGCAGCACGTGGGCGATCCGGCGCCGATGCTGGCCGAGGCGCTGCGCGTGCTGCGTCCCGGCGGCCGGATCGTGGTCGTCGAGGTGGACAGCATGTTGTGGGGGCTGGCCGATCCGATGTACCCGGAGCTGGCCTCCGTGCACGCCACCATGGCGCAGGCCCAGCGCGGCGCCGGAGGCGACCGGCAGATCGGCAGGAAGCTCACCCGGCTGCTGCGCCGCGGCGGGTTCGCCGACGTGGTGCTGCGCCCGTTCGCCACCACCAACGACACCCACCCCACCGCGGCCTTCGCCCCGCACCTGGGGCCCGAACGCCTGGCGCCGCTCGTCGCCTCGGGCGCGCTGCCGATGGCGGGGCTGGCCCTGGCCGCCGACCGCTGGCGGCGTTTCCTGGCCGACCCGGACGCCTGGGTCATGCTGCTCGGCTTCGTCGTCGCCGGGACCGCACCGTACGGACCGGCTCAGCACCCATCGGAAGGAAGCACGTCATGAGTCCGTTCTGGAAGATCTTCATCGCGATCTTCAGCTACATCAGCGCGATCGTGGGCCTCGGGCTGGCCGTCGTGAACGCCAGCGAGAAGCCGCCCGCGACCTCGCTGGCCATCGTGTACGGCGCCGCCGGCCTGCTGTTCCTGGCCGTGGGCGTGCTGCTCAGCCGCAGAGCCCGCTACTGAGGGCGGCCCGGGGCCCGAGCCTTCAGGAGGCCGGGTCGCAGGGGCGCACCTCGACGATGTCGCCGGGCGCGTAGGGCATCTTGCGCGCCCACGACTCGGCCTCCTCGGCCGACTGGACCTCGATGACCCAGATGCCGCCGATCTGCTCCCGCCCGACCGCGTACGGCCCGTCGACGGCGGGCCCGTCGGGCCTGACCAGCTTGCCCTCCCTGGACCTGGTCAGCCCCGCGCCGTACTTGACCTTGACCCCCGCCATCGCCATCGCCCGGCCGAACTGGCGGTGCGCCTCGGCCATCCGCTCCCGCTCGCTCTCGCTGAAGGCGTCCCAGAGCATCTCGTCGCCGTGGATCAGCAGCACGAAGTCCATGAGTCGTCTACCTCCCTGTGGGTTCTGCCCCAAAGGCGTGGTGGGGCGCGGGCAGAGCCCCGGTTGGCACTATCGTGACATCCTTCCACGGTCGCAGCGCCGTAACTCGACCCGGTCGCCCGGCCCGGCCGGCAGGCGCCCGGCCCACTCCAGCGCCGCCTCCTCCGACGGCAGGTCGAGGATCCACATGCCGCCCAGCTCGGGACGGCCGTCCTCGCGCGGCTCCCCCTTCGCCGCGTCCGGGCGGGCCAGCCGCGCGCCGAACAGCACCGTGACGCCGGCCTCCCGCAGCTCCCGCCCGAAGTCGAGGTAGGCGCCGAACAGCGCGGCGCGGTCCTGTCCGGACAGCTCGGCCCAGGCCCGTTCCGGCCCGTGGATCAGCAGCGCGAACTCCATGACGGCTCCTCCCGTGCGCTCACATCTGCCGCCGCGCCAGCCGCGCGAACAGCCCCTGCTCCTCGGCGAGCAGCTCGTCGTAGGTGCCCTGCTGGACGATGCGCCCGCCGTCGAGCACCAGGATCTTGTCGGCGTCCCGGACGGTGGACAGCCGGTGGGCGATGACCACGCGCGTGGCGTTGAGCCGCCGGGTGCTCTCGGCGATGACGTTCTGGGCGGGGTTGTCCAGGGCGCTGGTCGCCTCGTCGAAGAAGACGATACGGGGCCGGGAGACCAGCGCCCTGGCGATCATGATGCGCTGCCGCTGGCCGCCGGAGAGCGTGTTCGTGCCCTCCGACAGGACGGTGTGCATGCCCATCGGCATGGCCGTGATGTCGTCGGCGATGCCGGCCATCGCCGCCGCCTCCCAGGCGTCGTCGATGGTGTGGTTCGTGCTGCCGACGATGTTCTGCCTGATGTCGCCGGCCAGCAGCGCGCCGTTCTGCAGCACCACGCCGCACTGCCGGCGCACCGCGCCGAGGTCCAGTTCGCCCAGGTCCTGGCCGTCGTACAGGACCGAGCCGACGTCGGGCTGCTCGAAGCCGAGCAGCAGGCGCAGGATGGTGGACTTCCCGCTGCCGGTCGGGCCCACGATCGCGACGAACTCGCCGGGCTCGATCGACAGGTCGATGTCGGTGAGCACCGCGGGGCCGTCCGCGCCGTAGCGGAAGGACACCCGCGACAGGCTGACGCGGCCCGACAGGTCGCCGGGGTCGGCCTTGCCCGCGTGGTCCTCCGGCTCGGCCTCCAGCACCGGCGCCAGCTTCTCCAGCATCGGCACGACGCCCATGGCCGTGATGGCCGCCCCGGTGAACTGCAACACCGAGGCGATGAGCAGGCTGAACGCGGCGAAGAAGGCCAGGAACGCGCTGATCGGGAGCTGCCCGCGCAGCGGCCCGGCGGCCACGGCGAAGATCACGACCGAGCAGACCAGCGGGAACCCGGCGTTGAAGGTGGTCACCACGTTCTGCAGCCGCCGGGCCGCGGCCGAGGTGGTCCTGGTGGCCATGAAGTCGCGCGTCCACACGCCGAACGCCTGGTCCTCCGCGGCCGCCACGCGCAGCTTGGGCACCGCCGACAGCAGCTGGAACACCCGCGAGGACAGCCGCTGCTCCTGCTCGTACAGGCGGCGTTGCAGGCGCACCTCGAAGAAGCCGGCGACCGCGCACACCAGCACGCCGGCCAGCACCAGCAGGGTCGCCAGCAGCGCCAGGCCGACGTCGTAGAAGTACACCAGCGCCAGGTTGGCCAGCCCGCCGAACAGCCCGAGCGTCGCCGTCGTCATCACGCCCGACAGCGTCTCCTGCGCCGCGCTCACGCCCAGCACGGTCGTGCCCAGCTCGCCGGTGGAGTACCGGCCGAAGAACGTGACGGGCAGCGACAGCAGCCGGGTCCACGCGCCCGCCTGCACCCGGGCCGACGAACGGCCCTCGATGCGCAGGGCCGCGACGTTCTGCACGATCGACAGCGCCCCCGCCACCAGCGCGCCGCCGATCACCAGCGCCGCGCCCTGCACGATGAGGTCGCGCTCGGCCCGCTGCACGAACGTCCCCAGCACCAGCCCGGTCATCGCGGGCACCAGCAGGCCGATGACCGCCACCAGCGTGCCCAGGGAGGCCAGCACCCACAGGTCGCGGCCGTTGCGGGCCAGGCCGAAGCGCAGCAGCCCGGCCACGGTCCGCACCTCGCGCGGCAGCGGCTGGTACAGCACCTCGGCCTTGCCGCTCAGCGTGGCGGCCACCGCCTTGGTGATCGGCGTGACCCGGCTGTGGCCCGGCTGGGCCACCACGTACCGCGAGCCGATCGGCAGCAGGGCCACCGGCGTCCCGTCGTCGGACCGGTAGCCCACCATGGGCCCGATGTCGTGTTTCCACCAGCCGTCGTCCAGCCGGACCGAGCGCGTGCGCACCCCGGAGGCCAGCGCGACGGCCTGCAGCGGATCGGACCCCCGGGCCTGGCCGGGCGGCGGCGCGGTCACGGTGAACCCGCCGTGCGAGGCCACCAGCCTGGCCGCGGCCAGCGCCGGCGGGTCGGCGGTGACGTCGGCCAGGCGCACCTTGGCCTCGGTGTCGCGGACCAGCGTGTCGAAGCCGCGGCGGGCCGCGCGGGTCGTGCCGGCCTCGCGCTCCTTGCGCCGCCGCAACGCCTCCAGCTCCTGCGCCCGCCGCCGCTCGACCCGGCGGTCCACGGTGTAGAGGAAGCGGATGGCGTGCTCGACCCAGCGGGCCCAGATCGTCTCGTCGGCCAGCAACTGCCAGGTCGAACGGGCGCGCAGCCGGGCGGGCGCGTCGGCGACCAGCCAGTCCCGCTCGGTCACCGCCAGCTCGGCGCCCGCGGTCAGCACGCCGGCCACCCCGTCGGGCATCTCGACCGCGCCCGCCTCGACCGTCATCCACCGCACGCCGTCCACCGACCGGGCGGCGCGCCCGGCGGGCAGCTCGGTCACCGCGTCGGGCAGCAGCGGGACGAACTCGCGCGGCGGCAGCGCGTCGCGCAGCGCGGTGGCCAGCGCGATCATCCCCGCCTCCAGCCCGCGGACGAACTGCCGGACGGCCAGCCC
Source organism: Nonomuraea sp. NPDC003560 (assembly GCF_042878785.1). Lineage (NCBI taxonomy): Bacteria > Bacillati > Actinomycetota > Actinomycetes > Streptosporangiales > Streptosporangiaceae > Nonomuraea > Nonomuraea sp. NPDC003560. The sequence continues at coordinate 908,268 of NZ_JBIAOF010000001.1, forward strand.
GTACTCGGCGGTGGACATCGTCGCCGACCGGTTGGTGCCCGACAGCTCGCCCAGCCTGGCCAGCGGCAGACGCGACACGCGAGTGCCGAGCACCGGACGGCCCACGATGCCGTGCCTGGGCCCCTTGGGCGAGCCCGGCAGCAGCGTGCCCTGCCGGACCCGGCACAGGTAGTGCCACCGGCCGACCGGACGGCCGCCCTCCAGCCGCACCGCGAACAGGTCGACCGCGCCCTCCTCCACCAGCAGTACCTCGCGCACGCCCGACACCACGAACAGGTTCTCCGCCGAGTAGTCCACCGGCGTGGCGGCGTCGGTGAAGAACGGGGAGAAACCGGCCACCTTCAGCACTGCGTCATCCTCCGTGTCGTCCGCCGTGTCGTCCGCCCTGTCGTCCGCCGTGTCGTCCGCCCTGTCGTCCGCCGTGTCGTCCGCCGTGTCGTCTGCCGGGTCATCCGCCGTCGCCGTTCTTGCGCGAGCTCCTGAGCAGCTCGGCGTAGTGGCCGTCGAGCGCCAGCAGCTCGGCGTGCCGGCCGCGTTCGACCACCTCGCCGCGGTCGAGCACGATGATCTCGTCGGCGTCGCGCACGGTGGACAGCCGGTGCGCGATGATCAGACAGCCGCAGCCGCGCCGGCGCAGGTTGTCGGCGATGGTCCGCTCGGTCTCCGGGTCCAGGGCGCTGGTCGCCTCGTCCAGGATCAGCAGCGTGGGCTGGATCGACAGGGCACGCGCCAGCTCCAGCCGCTGCCGCTGGCCGCCGCTGAGGTTCCTGCCGCCCTCCAGCACCCGGCTGTTGAGGCCGCCGGGCCGGGCCGCGATCAGGTCGAACAGCGCCGCGTCGCGCAGTGCCGAGACCGCCACCTCGTCCGGCACGTCGTCGCTCCACAGCGTCAGGTTGTCCCGCACGGTGCCCTCGAACAGGGTGATGTCCTGGTCCACGTAGGCGACGGAGGAGGCCACGACGGCCCGCGGCAGGTCGTCGCGCGGCCGGTCGTCCAGCAGCACCTGGCCGGAGGTCGGCGCGTACAGGCCGGCGGCCAGCTTGCCGGCGGTGGACTTGCCGCTGCCGGAGTTGCCGACGATCGCCACCCGGCGGCCCGGCACCACGGTGAACGACAGGTTCCTGATGACGGGGGCGGCGAGCGCGTTGTAGCCGAAGGTCACGTCGGCGAACTCCAGCCGCCCGTCCAGGCGCCCGCCGGGGTCGGCCTGCTCCCCGCCGGCGGCGGCCCGCTCGAACGTCCTGGCCATCGGGTACTTCTCGACGTCGTACAGGCGGCAGATGTCGGCCGAGATGTCCTGCAGCTGGCCGCCCAGGTTGGTGAGCTGGGTGACCGGCCTGGACAGGGCGTTGAGCAGCGTCTGGAACGCCACCAGCATGCCGACGCTGATCACCCCGTCCACCACCCGCAGCCCGCCGATCAGCAGGATCAGCCCGCTGTTGATCCCGGCCAGCAGCGGCGGCACGACGGTCAGCGTCGCCGTGGCCACGCCCAGCCGCTGCTTGGCGGTGACCGCCTTGGCCAGGAACCCGGCCCAGCGCTGGAACGCCGTCGGCTCGGCCCCCGTCGCCTTGACCGTCTCCACGAGCTGCAACGTGTTGAACGTGGTGGAGGTCAGGTTCCCCAGGTCGGCCCGCAGCGCCGCCACCGCGTCCGTCCGCGCCCGCGACACCTGGCGCAGCACCGCGATGTTCAGCAGCGCCATCGACACCCCGACCAGCCCGAGCAGCACGTCGTAGCGGATGAGCACGGCCGCGTAGAACAGCACCAGGACGAGGTTCACCAGCGTGACGGCCAGGTCCCGGGAGAGGATCTCGGCCACGCCGTCGTTGGCCTGCACCCGCTTGGCCACCTCGGCCGGACGGCGCTGGAGGAAGAACTCCACCGGCAGCCGCAGCAGATGGCGGAAGAACCGGGCCGAGCTGACCAGGCCGAGCCGGATCTCCAGCCGCAGCAGGTAGTGCCGCTGCACCGAGGTCAGCACGAACACCACGACCGCGGTGACCCCCATCGCGAACAGCAGCGGCACCAGGTAGCCCGGGTCGCGCCCGGTCAGGATCCGGTCGATGAACACCCGGCTGAACGCCGGCCCGATGATGCCCGGCACGACCAGCAGCAGGCTGGCCAGCAGCACCAGCGGGAGCGCGCGGCCCGACGGCATCCGCCGCGCCAGCAGCGCCTGCCCGACCCGGGTGGGCCGGCCGCCGGGCCGGAAGTCCGGCCCCGGCTCGAACGTCAGGACCACGCCGGTGAAGCCGGAGTCGAAGTCGTCCCAGTCGATCATCCGGGGGCCGCCCGCCGGGTCGTTGACCGCGACGGCCTTCCTGCCGAACCGGCTGCGCACCCCCTCCAGGACCATGAAGTGCTGGAACGCCCAGAACACGATGGCCGGCTCGGTCAGCGAGCGCAGGTCCTCGGCCTCCATCTGGAAGCCCCTGGCGATCAGCCCGTAGCGGCGGGCGGCGGCCACCACGCTGGAGGCCTTGGCGCCGTCGCGGGAGACGCCGCAGGCCGAGCGGAGCTCCTCCAGCGGCACGAACTTGCCGTGGTAGCCGAGGATCATCGCCAGCGAGGCGGCCCCGCACTCCACGGCCTCCATCTGGATCACCGTCGGCGTGCGCCGCCGCCACCTCCACCGCCGCCGCCGTACGGGAGCGGCCGGGGGAGCGGGCGCGGCGGGCTTCCCGGGGGCCTGGTCCGCATGCCCCTGCTCGGGGACGCCGGTGGTGGTCACACGTCCCTCCCGGGGGCGCTGGTCGTGGTCACGCATCCCTCCTTCGGCCGGGCGGCGGGGGCGTTCACGCGGCCCACCTCAGCGCCCGAGCAGCAGGTCGAACAGCGTCTGGCTGCCCAGCCCGATCGCGCCGCTGACGGAGACCTGCGACTGCAGGCCCACCGGCGGCCCCTTCCTGGTCGACCAGGCGTAGCCGGACGGCGTGCCGGCATCGCGCACCAGGTCCACGATCACCAGCCTGGACGGCGTGTTCCGCAGGTAGCCGCGCGCCGGGTCCTCGCCGCCCACCAGGTCGGCGGCCTGCTCGGTCATCACGGGGTAGGCGCTGACCGACGCGACCCGGCCGCGCAGCAGCCCGTACGCGCCGGGCGGCGCCGAGGAGACCGACAGATCGACCGGCTTGCCCGGCACCACGCCCATCGCCCGGTCGACCGGCACGAACAACATCGCCACCAGCCGGTCGCCCGGCGCGTCCGTACGCTCGACGAGCAGCAGCTCCTCGCCCTCCCTGACCACGTGCCCCGGCACGGCGGAGCCGGCGACCACCCGCCCGCTGAACGGGCTGCGCACCACCTGCTCCGACCCGCCGTCGGCGGCGATGACCGCCACCGCCTGGCCCTCCCGCACCGCCTCGGCCGGCTGGACGAGCATCGAGCGCACCGTCCCGCCGTACGGGCTCTGCAGCCGCGCCGTGCCGCCGGGATGGGTCAGCAGCCCCACCGCGGGCACCGTGACCGGCAGCCGCCCGGCGAAGAACCACACCCCCGCGGCCACCACGATGATCAGCACCACGAACGTGGCGATCCACCCGCGCGGGGAGGCCAGCAGCGTCGGCGAGTCCAGCTCGTCGGGCTCCCGCATGCGCTGCAACGCCTTGAACCGGAACTTCATCACGCCGTCCCCTGGAAGCGGCCGCCGGGCCGCCGTCGTGCCGTCATGTGCGTCACCGCCGGCTGCCGACGATCAGCTCGCCGACGCTGCCCTCGGTCAGGTAGTCCAGGCCGCTGGCCAGCGCGAAGTCGGCGGCGTCCCCGCCGCCCAGCGCGCACACGGCCAGGTCCATGGCCGTGCCGGCCAGGTAGAGCGTCTGGTAGAGCACGCCCACGTGCTTGAGGACCAGCGAGTAGCCGATCGTCTCGTACTTCCACATCACCCGGCCGAAGCGGGCGGTGACGGTCAGCACCACCTGCGGGTCGCCGCTGAGCTGGGCCGCCGATCTGGCCCGCTCGACCAGCGCCCGCACGGCGGGCGTGGGCGGCGAGACCAGCTCCAGGGCGTGCCCGGCGGTGTCGTAGTGCCACAGCCCCGGCCCGGCCCCCTGGCAGGACACGATCAGCGGATAGACCTCCAGCTCGTGCACCGAGCCGCCGGAGGGGTAGGGCCGGTCGGCCAGCTCCTGGCCGTCCGGCGAGGTGAACACGGCCCGCCGCCGCATCGTCCGGTAGAGCAGCTCGCCGAGCTGGGCCAGCGTGATGGGCGCGGCCGGGTCGTGCTCGCGCAGGGAGCGGCGGCGTTCCAGCGTGTCGGTCAGGCTGGGGTCGGTCTTGGCCAGCAGCTCCAGGTCGGGGCGCGGCAGCTCGATCCGCTCGCCGGTGAACGGCGGGGGATCGGCGGGCACCGGGTCGAAGCGGGGGGTGAAGGCGTACGTGCCGCCGTAGCGGCCGGTCCAGCGCGGGCCGCGGCTGTGGGCGTGCAGCCACAGGTCGCGCGGGTGCCACTGGGCCTGGCGCAGGTCGTCGTCCTCGGGGCCGGTGGCCAGCACGCCCGCCGCCGCCAGGAACCGCAGCGCATGCCCCCACCCCTGGCTCCCCTCCTGGCCGCCGTCCGCCAGGTCCGCCGGGGTCGTCCAGGACGCCAGCGCGCCGAGCAGCCCGCAGGCGGCCGGCGACAGCTCGACCACCGCCGGGCTGCGCGGGGAGCGCACGGTCAGCACGCCCTCCCCGGCGGTGACGACGGCGAAGCGCGACAGCCTGATCGGCGTGTCCGCCGCCGGCGCGGGCGCGGGCTCCACGCTCCCGGCGCCGACCGGGCGCAGCCGGGCCCCCGCCGCGGCGTACTCCAGCAGGCCGGCTCTGGACAGGCGGCGTACCAGCAGGTTCCAGCGCAGCAGCCCGGCCTCGCCCACCGTCGCCGCCAGGGCGGTCTCGCCCGCGTCGCCGCCGGCCAGGATCCGCAGGGCGGCCGTGGTCCCGGCGTCGAGCCCGCGCAGGCCGAGCGAGCCGGCCGGCGCGGAGATGCGCACCTGCCCGTCCGCCTCGGTCAGCTCCGCGTCCCGCCGCAGCCGCAGCTTGGTCTCGTCCATGGCCCGCTCCTCTCCGTCACGCGGGGGCCTCGCGAACCGGTCAGAAGAAGACGCTGGTCGGGTTGAGCTCGTCCTCGGCGCGGGGCTCGGGGATCCAGCCGAGCGAGACCGGCACGTCGTACAGCCGGCCGGGGCCGAGCCGCCGCCAGAAGTGCCGCATGCCGGGCGCGATCACCCGGACCACGCTGAGCTCCAGGTCCGGGCGGCTCTGGTCGAGCGCGATGACCTCGATCCCGGCCGCGGCGGCCCTGGCCACGCAGGTCTGCACGTCACCGGCCAGGTCGCCGCCGTCCGAGCGGGCGTAGTCGGCCAGGGTGCGGGGACGCGCGGCGGGGTCGGGCACCAGCCACGGCTCCTCGGCCAGCTTGGTCTCCTTCCACCAGGCCAGCGTGGCGACGTCGTCGTCCAGGTAGAGCGTCTCGCCGTGCTCGTCGCGCCGCTCCACCGAGGGCAGGAACTGGTTGACCTCGGTCAGCGTCCTGATGGCGGCGATCCGCGGGTCGAGGTGCGCGCCGAACCCGACGATGACGTCCTCCACCGGGTGCCCCAGCCGGTGCGAGACCCCGACGAACGCCGGGATGCCGAGGTCGGTCGTGATGTCCAGCAGCCACAGGTCGCGGTCCATGCCGCGGTAGAACTCGCGCACGGTGTCGACGTACGGGTCGCGCAGCGAGTCCAGGTCGAAGGCCGGCCGCCGGGCCCGGTTGTACCACCACAGGGCCACCGCGTCGCGCTCGACCAGCTCGCAGAAGCCCTGCAGGACGGCCTCCTCGATCGAGTTGCCCGAGGCGTTGCCGTTGGAGTCGCCCACGCAGTAGAAGTGGCGCTCCAGGTCGGGGTGGCCGTACCAGGCGTAGCCGGAGGGCACCAGCCGCTCCCGCTCCTCGGTCAGCGACCAGGCGGGCGACCAGTCGATCGGCAGGTCCGTACGGAACCGCTCGGGCACCAGGTGCAGCCGGTGCGCGGGGTCCTTGTTCCACTCCTCGCGGCCGGCGTACTGGGCGTCGGAGAAGTGCAGCAGCGACTCCGGGTGGACGGCCACCGCCGGGTCGAGGTCGGCGTAGGCGGCCTCGGTGACCGGCTCCTCGCCGCGCCAGACCCCCGAGTAGCGCTCGATGGCCTCGCACAGCGCGCTCACCCTGGCCTGCACCTCGGTCCGGCCCTTGCCGCCGCTCTGCCCCCGCAGGTTGCGCCGCAGCAGGTCCATGTTGTCGCCGATCATGGCGAAGTTGTGGCCCGCGGTGAAGCTGTAGGTGACGCCGTTGTCCTGCTCGGCGAAGGTGTGCAGCCGGGTGACCGCGCCGATCAGCGGGCTGATGTGCTTCTCCAGCCGGGCGTACGTACGCGCGGGCGGCTCGATGCGGTAGCCGCCGTCGGTGACGTGCCGGGCGCTGCGCGCCGACAGCGCGACCTTGGGGCTGCGCTGGCTGATCAGCGTGGGATCGCCGCAGGCCGGGCACTGCGGCAGCCGGACCAGGGTGTGCTCCATGACGCCGAGCGTGCGCAGGTCGACGGTGGTCATCCGGCCCTCCAGCCGCGAGGAGGCCGCCCCCGCGGCGATCCGCGCCAGCTCCACGGCCAGCAGCCCGCCCGCCACGGCCGGACCGGCGGGCGCCGACTCCCGCGCCGGGTGGAAGGGCACCCCGCCGCCGCGCTTGCCCGCCAGGTACCGCTCGACCTGCCGGTTCCCGGCCAGCCGCTGTGCCAGGCAGGCCCAGCAGCCGGTACGTCCCGGCTGGAGCACCGGGCCGACCCAGAGCGTGATCCCGCCCGGCTTCACCAGTGCCCACGGGTGCCCGGCGGCCAGGTAGGCGGCGTTGAGCCGGTCGAGCGCCGGGTCGAGGTAGTCGCCGGCCACCACGACCGACATCGTCCCGCCGGGCTCGGCGGCCGCCTCCTCCACACTGGCCGTACGCATACGTAATCCGTGCTCGCGCAGCACCGGGAGCAGCGGCGCGGCGTCGGCCCCCGCGCAGGCCACGACGGTGAATTCGGCGCGGGAGAGCGCGTCGTGGGCGTGGACCGGGTCAATTCCCTGCGCGTCCCAGAATGCCAGCGTGCTGTCCGGCCAATCCGGGCGGCCATTGGCGAGATGGCCGAATGCGGCGAATTTGCGAATGGCGATGAGCGTCTGCGGCAGCGGCACTTCGTCGCTCAGCGCGCTCGCGATCTCCGCGACGGTACGCCGTCCGTCCAGGTAGGGAAGGAGTTTCCCGGCCCCCGCCGACTGGACGAGGTAGTGCTGCCCCTCGGCCAGGAGAAACACCTTCGACCCGTCGATCACCTGGGGTGTGAAGTGCGCCTTGAGACGTGGGCGGTCCATGGCCCTCCCCGTATCGGGTCCATATCGGTTGATCGCAGAGTCGCATCGGGCCGGATCCGGTGTAAAGACGTAATTCCGGCGTACGCATTTCATCGGTACGACGGGGGAAAATACGTATTGGTCCGTCGGGAATGCGCATGCGCCCCGGCGTGGGCCGGCTGTTGAACCTGGTGCCAATAGTCCGGATTAGTCGGATTCGTGCGCCTAGGTATTGACAGCCCGCCCGCCTGAGGCGGCATGATCCTGGTGGACAGTTTCAGGGGGGCCGAACTGTGGGGAGTGGCGATGTCTTCGGGACAGCCGCTGCTACACCGTGATGTCGAGACCGCCGCGATGCGGGAGGCGCTGTCGAGGGTCCGTGCCGGCGGTCCCTCCGTCCTGCTGATCCAGGGGTCCCGGGGCATGGGCAAGACGACCTTGCTCAACGCCGCGCTGGCGGCCAGGGGCGAGGTGGGGGCGCTGCTGCTGATGGCCCGGGGGCATCCCACCGAGCGCGACCACCCGTTCGGCGTCGTCCGCCAGCTCTTCGAACCGCTCATGACTGCCGGGCGCGCGCCGCCGTCCGGCGGGGGCTCCGTCGTCGGGCCCGACCTGGGCGGCGGCCTCGACCGGGGCCATCCCGTCACCCCCGACCTGCTGCACGGCCTCTACCGGGCCACCCGGTCCTTCACCGGCGACCGGCCGCTGATCATCGCCGTCGACGACGTGCACCACACCGATCCGCAGTCCTCCCAGTGGTGCTCCTACATCGCCCGGCGGCTCGACGGCCTGCCCATCGCGATGGTCCTCACCACCGCCGACACCACCGCCGACTCCGGCGGCCCCGACGACCTGGTCAGAGACCTGGCGGCGCTGCCGTACACGCGGCTGCTGCGGCCCGCGCCCCTGTGCGCCCAATGCGCCGCCCGGCTCATGGAGTCGGTGCTCGGCGGCGGGAAGGAGACCGGGGACGAGATCGGCGAGGAGGTCGCCGCCGCCTGCCACCGGCTCACCCAGGGCAACCCGCTGCTGCTGCGGGAGCTGGCCGGGCGGCTCGGCCGGTCCGGCGTGCGCCCGGTGCGCGCCGAGCTGCCCCGGGTGCTGGAGATCGGCGCGCTGGCGCTGACCGAGACCGCGCTCGGCTGGTTGTCCGGCAGCGGCTCCGGCGTGGACGCCGCGGGCGTCGACCTGCTGCGCAGCCTGGCCATCGTCGCGCCCGAGGACGGCATGGAGGTCGCCTCCATGATCGCCGGGCACGGCCAGGACACCGCCAGGGCGGCGGGGGAGGCGCTGCGCCGCGCCGGGCTGGTCACCGGCACGCCGCCCGACCGCTTCGCCCATCCGCGCATCCAGCAGGCCGTGCTGGCCGGGATGGACCCGGGCGAGCGCGACCGGCTGCACCGCCGTACCGCGTCGCTGCTGTACCGGCTGGGCGCGCCGCTGCGCCGTTCGGCCCGCCACCTGATGTCGGCCGGCCCGACCGGCGACCCGCTCACCGTCACCGTGCTGCGCGAGGCCGCCGGCGAGGCCGCCGCCAGGCACTCGTGGGAGGACGCGACCGGCTACCTGCACCGCGCGCTGGCCGAGACCGACGACCAGGACACCGTGCTGGAGGTCACCGCCGAGCTGGGCGCCGTGGAGAAGCACCGCGACCTGCCCGCCTGCCTGCGCCACCTGCGCACCGCCTACGGCCGGGTCAGGATGGCCCCGCACGCCCTGATGTCGCTGGCGCCGTTCGCCGACATCCTGGTCACCGCGAACTCCGCCGAGGCCGCCGAGGTCTTCGCCGGCGCGGCCGAGAGCGCCGCCGCCGCCCCGCAGTTCGGCGGCGCGGACCTGCTGCTCGTGTTCGCCGCCCAGGCGCTGCTGTGGGGCCGCTCGGCCGGACGGCTCGGCCTGCGCCGGCTCGGACGCTCCCTCGGCACGCTGGTCAGCCCGGCGGCCCGGGAGTTCCTCAGCGTGCTGGCCCTGGCCACCGGCGCGCGGGGCCGCAGCCTGCCGCGCACGCTCGCCCAGACCCGGCGCTGCCTCGACGGCCAGGGCCCGGTGCCGGCGGCCGCCGTGCTGCCGCTGGTGTGGGGCGACCGCCTCGACGAGGCCTCCTACTGGGCCGAACGCCTGGTCAGCGAGACCCAGGAGGCCGGCTCCGGCACCGGCCTGGCGCTGGCGCTGCTGACCCGGGCCGAGGTGCGCTACCAGCTCGGCAGCCTGGAGGCCGGGCTGGCCGACGCCGAGGCCGCCGTCGTCAGCGCGCGCGAGTGCCAGGCCGAGGGGTTCCACGTGGCCGCCGCCGCCTGCGCCGCCCGGGTGCTGGTGGAGTTCGGCGACCTGGAGGCCGCGGAGTCGGCGCTGAAGTCCGTCGCCCCGTACGGCGACTGGCACCCGATGATCTCCGGACAGGCCCTCGACGCCCTGGGCCGCCTCCGGCTCGCCCAGGGCCGCCCGCGCGACGGCCTGCTGACCCTGCTGGAGTGCGGCCGCCGCCTGACCGCCGCCGGCATCACCAACCCCGCCTGCGTGCCCTGGGGCACGAACTCGATCCTGGCCTACGTCCTGTCCGGGGAGCGCTCGGCGGCCCGCATGGTGGCCGAACGGGAGCTGGAGCTGGCCCGCGCCTGGGGCGCGCCCACCGTCGTCGCCCGCGCGCTCAGCGCGGGCAGCCTCGCCCACGAGGGACGGGTCCGGCTCGACATGCTGCACGAGGCCGTCGCCCTGCTGGGCAACCGGGGCGCCCGGCTCGAACACGCCAGGGCCCTGCTGCGCCTCGGCATCGCCCAGCGCCAGGCCGGCGACGACGGCAAGGCCCACGAGACGCTGGCCCTGGCGCTGCGGCTGGCCGCCGACTGCGGCGCGGGCCGCCTGGCCGCCCTGGCCGACAAGCACCGCGCCGCCACCGCCCCGGCCCGCGCCGCCGCCCTCGTCCCCGGCCAGGACGACCACGTGCTGACCGTCGGCGAACGCCGGGTCACCGACCTGGTGCTGCGCGGGATGAGCAACCTGGAAGTGGCCACGACGCTGTCGATCAGCAAGCGCACCGTGGACACCCATCTCGCCCGCATCTACCGCAAGCTCGGCATCCACACCCGCGCCGAACTCGCCGTCATCCTCACCGGCCTGTCCGACGACGACCCGCCCGCCGGCGAACCCGTGCCCACCGGCCCCCACGAATACCTGTGACCCGGGCCGTGCTCTTCCAAGAGATCAACCAGCTCGTCACCTACGACGAACGCCAACGGATGGTCCCCCGCGACCGTGGCCTGCTCACCGCACTCGTGGACGCGGCCCGCGCCCAGGTCCCCGCCGACCACAGCACGCTGCGCGCTCTCACCCCCCCGGTTGATCACGATTTGGCGCGACTCACCCCTGCAGCCAGGCCGCCGTCATCGCCTTGCCGATCACGGAGTCGGACGGCGGTCGGGCGGGCCGGGTAGATGTCGGCGGTGGCCTCAATGCTGGATCAGGCCACCGACCGGGACGGGAGCGACGTGGCCGGTCGCCGGAAGGGTCTGTGCCAGGGCGAGGCCGATGTCGACGAGCGATGATCGGCGTAGGCCGGCGACGTCCGCGATCGGGGTCCACATCGACTCCGCGATCTCGCCGTTCGGCTCCGGCCGGAGTTCGCCGCCGGTGATGCGGGCCTGGTAGAAGATGCCGACATTCTGGTGCTCGGCACCGACACGGGCGACGGCGGCGGGGATCACCCGGGAGTCCACGCCCAGCAGGCGTTCGACCACCGCGTCGCAACCGGTCTCCTCGGCGATCTCCCGGATCACCGCGTCGAACGGATCCTCCGCGTGTTCGACCTTGCCGCCGGGAAGAGTCCAGGCAGACTCGCCTGTGGGTGGTACGTGGCGAGCGAGCAGCACCCGCTCGTCCTCGATGCACACCGCGTACGCCGCCAGCCGGAAACTCATCGGCACCTCCCTTGACGCACCGGCACTTCGCCGGCACGAACTTACTGATCATCGACGTTGGATGGCAATGATCAGGGTTGCGCCCGCCGCGACGTCGGCGATCAACCAGGTCCTGCCGTTCTGAGAGGATCTGGGAGATCCGTTCCGGCCCGCGAAGGAGCGATGGCGCCCTCGGCAGCGCTCGCCCTCGATCGCCGGGCGTACCGACCGGGAGCATGAACGCGAAGGTGCAGGTGGCATGACACGATCGTACGGACGCAACCGCCCGAAGAGCGCCGTGACAGCGCCTGTGGTTATGGCTGTTTTCCTCGTGGTGATGGGCTTGGTGTGGGCCGCGCTGCACTTCTTCTTCGGCCCCCGCATATCACGCATGGACCCGGCCATGCTCTCGGAGCTACGGGCCATCGGCCGGCTCGTCGGCGAAGACAGCATCGTGGCGCACGAGTGGGAGAACAACTACATCGAAATGAACGACCTCGTGATCTACCTCGACGGAAACGCGAAGGAGGATGTGGTCACCGAAACCGAACATCGGCTGAGGCAGCATGGCTGGCACGTATCGCGAAGAGAGCTCTCTGAGATCCGGCTGAAATCGGCCAGATGGCCGTCCGCGCTCGTAACGGTTGAGCGGCTCGAAGAGACACACCTGAGCAGCGAACTGCGCGAGCGGGTCATGAACACAGGCCTGTCCATGAGCAACATGGCGTACATGAGCGTGCTGCCGTGAGCCGGCGAGCGGAGCGCGCGAGCCACGCCTCACCATCAGCCGCCCCCGCCGCCCCCGCCGCCGCCAGGCGTGCCGCCGGTGACGGCCTGTACCTCCCGCCCGGTCAGCTCCTGCAGCGTCCCGCCGTCGGTGTTGCTGAGGATGACACCGACCCAGCCGGTGTACGGGTAGATGTTCCAGCTGGCGCCGACACCGGGGTTGGCGCCGGCGCGCCCGTGCACCCACTGACCGCTGACGATGCGGACCGCCATGTGGTAAGCCCCGAACGACTGCGGCCCGTGGGGGAACTTGGCCGCAGTGAGCACCTCGGCGTAGGGCCGTTCCAGCACCGTGCCTTCGCTCAGGGCGTGCGCGAACCGGACCAGATCCGGTGCGGTGGCGAAGCCCCCGTCCCCAGGGACGTCGATGAAGCCGCGGCCCGGGTTCTTGCCCGGCGTGGACTGGTTCGAGCTGCTCTTGCCCAGGTTGCGGACGGCGTCCACCACGCTGCCGTCCGCCAGCCTCATGTGAGGGTGCGCGATGTGCGCATCGGTGAGCCACTGCCGCCTGGTGTAGAACGCCGAGCCGGTCATGCCGCAGCGCTTGAAGATGTTCTCCTCGACGTACTCCCAGTACGTCCTGCCGGTCACCGCCTCCACGATCAGCGCCGGGATGACGACGTCGGCGCCGGCGTGTTCGGTGGGGGTGCCGGGGGCGGCCACCAGCTTCGCCTTCCGGGCCCACCGCTCGTAGAACTCGTGCACCTCCTCCCGGCTCCGGAAGATGCGCTGCGGGTCCTCCTGCGGGGTGTTCAGCCCGGAGGTGCCGGAGAGCAGGTGGTGGACGGTCACCCGCTCGGCGACGTCCTTGGCGTAGCCCCTCAGGTGGGTGCCCACCGTGTCCGACAGCTTCACCTTGCCCTGCTGCACCAGCTGCAGGATGGCCACCGCGCCGAACGGCTTGCCCGCCGAACTGAGGCTGAACGCGATGCCTTCGTGGTTGCGGATCCCCTTCTCCTTGTCCGCCATGCCGTAACTGCGGGACAGCACCGTCCGGCCCCGGTGCGACAGCAGCACCACGCCGGAGAACCTGCCCTCCGCGGCCAGCTTCGCCACGTACCGGTCGTAGGCTCCGCCGGGACGGGTGTCCGGCGGGATGCCGGGGCCGGTCGCGGCCGGACGGTGCTGCCGGTTGCCCGGCCGGCCGCCCACCAGCGGCGCGCCGGCCGCCACCACGCCGGCCGCCGCGAGCCCGCTCCACCCGAGCAGCCGCCGCCGGCCGACGCCACCCACAGAGTCCATGATCACGGTCCTTCCTGACGACGAACCGACCGCTGCAGGTCTGACCGCGACCGCCGTCGGCAGCCGATCACCACCATGTGATCGGTGCATCTACTGAAGACGGAGGACGGTTGCGGTGGCGTATGCGCTTTTCGATACGCCCGCGATACACCGAATCCCCGACATCAAGGCACTGACCCAGGCCGCGCGACAGCCTGGGGGAGCATGGCCGGTGGCCCTGGTAGGCCATCGAACATGGCGGGGAGACCTCACCGGCGAAGAATGGTCCCTGATCGACCGCTGGATGAGCGCGGCCCGAGATCGGATCCGCGGCGGCTGTTCAACGCGGTGAGGTGGCGGTTCCGTACCGGCAGCCTGTGGGACGTGACCCGACCGGACGAGTACGAGCCGCTGGCCAGAACTCCGTACGGGCCCTGGGGCCGGCGGTCCGATGGGTGACCGCCTGGGATGAGCGTCTGGAGCCGCGGGGCGGGCCTTGCCCGGTAAGGCGGGGCCCGGCCCGCGAAACGAAGAAGCCCCAGTCGTCCGGCGCTTGCCGTTCGCTGGGGCTTGACCGCTGTCCGGACCGGACCGAAACCCGGTCTGACTTCCGAAGAGCGTGGGTGGACGATACTGGGATTGAACCAGTGACCTCTTCCGTGTCAGGGAAGCGCTCTCCCGCTGAGCTAATCGTCCTTGTTGAGTTGTCACTCAGAGCGGAAGACGGGATTCGAACCCGCGACCCTCACCTTGGCAAGGTGATGCTCTACCACTGAGCCACTTCCGCATGGCGCACTTAACTTTACCGGACCCAGGAGAGTCCGTTGTACCACCGAGGTGGAGACGGGATTTGAACCCGTGTAGACGGCTTTGCAGGCCGCTGCCTCGCCTCTCGGCCACTCCACCAGGAGTTTGACTCCGAGCGGAAGACGGGATTCGAACCCGCGACCCTCACCTTGGCAAGGTGATGCTCTACCACTGAGCCACTTCCGCGTGAATCCCCCGCGAACTCGCGGGGCCACGGGAAAACCATATCGTCTTCGCGGAGTGCCCGTGCGCAGCCCGAGCCCCGTGGGGCGAAATTCAGCGGATGACGCGCACATCCTTGGCCTGGACGAACATGACACGATGCCCGAGCTGGATCTGGTGGTACCGGACGGACCCCGCGACCCGCACGTGCCTGGCCGGGTTGAAGGCGCCGGCCGAGTAGAAGGAGCCGGTGACCGTGCCGCCCAGCGAGTACGACTGCCCCGGCCCGATCCGGTACTGCAGCGGCGTCAGCGGCTGCACCCCGCCGCCGTGGTACGCCGACCGCTCCGGGTAGGCGCGGCCGTACACCTTGGTGCCCGCGGCCAGCGGCGTGACCAGCGGGCCCTTCGCCGGCACGGCCGTGGGGGCGGAGGACGGGTTGAGGAACCAGGCCCGCTGCCCCAGGTACCAGATCGCCGTCCAGTCGCCCTGCCGTCCGGCCACCGCGAACCGCTGCCCGGTCGAGGCGCGGGCGCTGTGGTCGTAGACGCTGTACGTGCTCGGCTTCCCGGGGTGCTTGCCGGCGTCGGTGACCAGCGGGGCGCTCTCGCTCGGCCGGGTGTGCAGCCACACGCTGGCCGCGCCGTGCTCCGGGCACCGGCGGCCGGGCCTGGTGCTGGCGCAGCCGGTGTAGTACGGCCGGTTGTCGTCGTAGGACGGCCTGATGATCACCGACGAGCCCGTCCCGTCGCCCTTGAACGGGTGGTTCATCAGCTCGAAGTAGTGGGCCCAGTCCCAGTAGGGGCCGGGATCCTCGTGCATGCCGGCGACCGCCTGCGCCGTGGCGCCCGGCACGTTGTCGTGGCCGAGGATGTGGGCGCGGTCGAGCGGGATGCCGTACCGGCCGGCGAGGTAGCGCACCAGCCGGGCCGACGACCGGTACATCGCCTCGGTGTACCAGGAACCCCTGGCCAGGTAGCCCTCGTGCTCGATGCCGATCGAGCGGGCGTTGAAGTCCCAGTTGCCGGCGTGCCAGGCGATGTCCTTCGTCGGGACGTGCTGGGCGACGTGCCCGTCCCGGGAGCGGATCGTGTAGTGCCAGCTCACGTACTTCGGGTTGCCGATCATCGACGGGATGCCCTGGTAGCCGCCCTCGGTGTCGTGGATGACGATGTAGTCGATCTGGCGGCGGCCCTCGACCCGGTCGTGGTTGCCGTAGCCGCGGTCCTTCTTCTTGCCGTACCTCTCGTACGCGGCCGGCATCCACTCGCACCTGAGGCTGCTCGGGCACTCGGCGGACGAACCGGCGGAGGAGTCGGCGGCGGTCAGCGGCAGCTCGTCCTGCGCGGGCACGTCCCAGTCGGACTCGTCGGCCGACTCCGAGTCGTCGTCGCCCTCGGGCTCCATGTCGGAGAAGAAGAACGGGTCGTCGTCCTCGTCGTAGTCGTCGCCGGTCGGGCTGTCGTCGCCGGTCGCGCTCTTCGCCGGGGCCGCGGGCGGGCGCAGGCCGGGCACGGCGTCCAGTCGCACGTCGAAGCCGTCGTCCGTGCGCCGCGCGACGCCCTCGCGCAGCACCGCGAACACCTCGTCGGCGAACGACCGCGCGGCGAGCGGGTCGCGGGCGCCCGAGTAGCGGGCGACGGCCGCGTACCAGTCGGCCGGGTCGGGGCTGGGGTGGCGCTGGTAGGAGGCGAGCAGGGCGGCGCCGCCCCTGATGTTGGCGCGCGGGTCGGCGCGCAGCGCCCGCGGCACGACCCCGGCCAGCCGCCCGGCCAGCGCGAGCGTCGCGTCCGGCACCGCGTCCGCCGACGTGCCGGCCCCCGCCATCAAGCGCGCCGCTGACTGCGAGGCCGACCGGGAAGCCGACCGCGAGGCCGACCGGGAGCCCGACTGCGAGGCCGACCGGGAGCCCGACTGCGAGGCCGATCGGGAGGCCGGCTGGGGTGACCGGGAGACCGGTCGGCGGACCGGTCGCGTCGCCGACCGGGGCAGTGGGCGGCTGTCGTCGCCCCTGGCGTCGCCCGGCGCGAACCCCTCCGCGGCCGGGCCCGCCTGCCCGGCGGGCACGACGTCCACCAGGTGCATCGGGCCGTACCCGCCCGCCGTGCTGGGACGGCCGCCGTTGGCGTCCCACCGCGACTCCAGGTACGACACCCCGAGCAGCACGCTCACCGGCACCCCGAACTCCGCCGCGGCGGCCGCGAAGTCGGCCTGCCGCCCCTGCTCCCGGACCCCCGTGTCGCCCGTGACGGCGGGCGCGGCCGGGACGGCCGGGCCGCCGACGACGGCGCACACACCGGCGGACAGGCTGGTGGCCAGGACGGCGGCAAGCCGAAGCTGCATGACATCTCCCCACGGAACGGCACTACTCGATCACCGTCCGTAACCATTCCCAGAAAGGGATGTGTCAGACGGGTCGAATGTTACGGATGAGCAGCGCGGGATCCGCCGCGCCAGCCTCTCGACGACCCGCAGGAGAGAAGTGGTAGCGCTCTGGAGTTAAATCCTGCCCGATTCCGGGCAGGATGTTGGCGTGTCTCGCTCCAGATGCGTAATGTCCTCGTCTGTGTCCACGGCGCGGCATCCCTACGAAGACCTCATCGCCCATCTCACCCGGACGAGCGCGCTCGATCCGGGAGAGGCGGCCCGCGTGGTCGCCGACGTGCTGTCGTACTTCTCCGAGCCGGTCGAGGAGTTCGTACGCCGCCGTCACGGCGAGCTCAAAACCCGCGGCCTGACCAACGACGAGATCTTCCCCCGGATCGCCGCCGAGTTACCCGCACGCCGGGTAGCGGCACCAGAGCTGTCGCTGCGGCAGCTCCGCAGGATCGTCTACGGATAAGAGGAGACCTCGATGTGCGGAATCGTGGCCTACGTGGGCCCCAAGGACGCGGCGCCCATCCTGTTGGAAGGGCTGCAGCGGCTTGAGTACCGGGGCTACGACTCCGCCGGGGTCGTGGTGTCGAACAAGGGACTCAAGGTACGCAAGGTCAAGGGCCGGGTCGCCGACCTGGCCAAGGTCGTGCCGGTGCGGTTCAAGGGCAACCACGGCATCGGCCACACCCGCTGGGCCACCCACGGCGTGCCCAGCGACGAGAACGCCCACCCGCACCTGTCGGCCGACCAGCGCATCGCCGTCGTGCACAACGGCATCATCGAGAACGCCGGCGAGCTGCGCGCCAAGCTGGAGGCCGACGGCGTCACGTTCCTGTCCGAGACCGACACCGAGGTCCTGGCCCACCTGATCGCCCGCGCCGCCGACGAGAACGACTCCCTGGAGGAGGCGGTCAGGAAGACGCTCAAGAACATCGTCGGCACGTACGGCATCGCGGTGATCGACGCCGAGCGGCCGGGCGAGGTGGTCGTGGCGCGCAACGGCAGCCCGATCGTGCTCGGCATCGGCGAGAAGGAGATGTTCGCCGCCTCCGACGTCGCCGCCCTGGTCCGCTACACCCGCCAGGTCGTGCACCTGGAGGACGGCGAGCTGGCCGTGCTCAAGGCCGACGGCTTCCACACCTTCGCCAGCGACGCCCGCGAGACCGCCAAGGAGCCGCTGACCGTCGACTGGGACGCCGGCCACTACGACACCGGCGGCTACGAGCACTACCTGCTCAAGGAGATCTCCGAGCAGCCCGAGACGATGACCCGCACGATGAGCGGCCGCCTCGACGAGCGCTTCCACGTCGCCCACCTCGGCGGCCTGAACATGGACGCCCGCGAGACGCGCTCGTTCCGCCGGGTGAAGATCATCGGCTGCGGGTCGGCGTACTACTCCGGGCAGATCGGCGCGCAGCTCATCGAGGAGCTGGCGCGCATCCCGGCCGACGCCGAGCCGGCCAGCGAGTTCCGCTACCGCAACCCCGTCGTCGACCCCGACACCCTCTACGTCGCGATCAGCCAGTCGGGCGAGACCTACGACACGCTGGCCGCCGTCCAGGAGCTCAAACGCAAGGGCGGCCGGGTGATCGGCATCGTCAACGCCGTGGGCAGCGCCATCGCCCGCGAGGTCGACGGCGGCATCTACCTGCACGCCGGGCCCGAGGTGTCGGTCGCCTCGACCAAGGCGTTCACCTCGACGTCGGTCGCCTTCGCGCTGCTCGCGCTGCACCTGGGCCGGGTGCGCGACCTGTCGCCGGCCGACGGGCGGCGCATCGTGGAGGGCCTGCGCCGGCTGCCCGGCCAGATCGAGGAGATCCTCGCCCAGGGCGACAAGATCGCCGAGCTGGCGCAGAAGTACGCCAAGCACCCGAGCATGATGTTCGTCGGCCGGGTCAGGGGCTACCCGGTGGCCCGCGAGGGCGCGCAGAAGCTCAAGGAGATCTCGTACGTGCACGCCGAGGCGTACCCGGCCAGCGAGCTCAAGCACGGCCCGCTCGCGCTGATCGGCCCGGACATGCCGACGGTCGCGATCGTCCCCGACGACGAGCTGCTCGACAAGAACCTCACCACGCTCGGCGAGATCCGCGCCCGCGGCGGCCAGGTGCTCATGGTCGGCCACCGCGAGCCCGACGCCAAGCTGGCCGACGACGTGATCGTGATCCCGAAGAACGAGATCGAGCTCGACCCGATGCTGCTGACGATCCCGCTCCAGCTGCTGGCCTACCACGCGGCGGTCGCTCTCGGCAGGGACGTGGACAAGCCTCGCAATCTCGCCAAGAGCGTGACTGTGGAATAAATTCAGCCACAATCCTCGCAGGGTAGTGTTATCCGGCTGCGTACCACATAAATTCATTACTGTGCGGCAGTTCGACCCCCACACTCCGAATCTCGCACGCATGTACGACTACATGCTCGGCGGGACGGACAACTTCGCGGTCGACCGCCTGGCGATCGACCAGCTCGCCGAGCTGGTCCCGGAGGCGGTCCCGCTGGCCCGCGCGAACCGGGCCTTCCTCCAGCGTGCCGTGCGCTACGTCGCCGCCGCGGGGATCACCCAGTTCATCGACCTGGGCAGCGGGCTGCCGACGCAGGGCAGCGTGCACGAGGTCGCGCCGGCGGCCAGGGTTGTCTACGTCGACGACGACCCGGTCGTCGCCGCGCACGCCAGGGCCCTGCTCGCCGGGGCGGACAGGGCCGCCTTCCTGGAGGCCGACCTGCTCGACCACGAGGAGGTGCTGGCCCGCGCGGGCCGGTTCCTGGACCTGTCGCAACCGGTCGCGATCGTGCTGGTGTCGATCCTGCACTTCCTGCCCGACGCGGCCGATCCGCAGGGCGCGGTGGCGGCGCTGCGCGAGGCGGTCGCGCCCGGCAGCCGTCTGGTGATCTCGCACGCCACCTCGATGGGACGCCTGTCGGACGAGGAGAACCCGCGCGGGGGCCGCCGCGGCTCGTCCGGCTCGGGCGGGGCGGACCGCAGCCCGGCCGAGATCCGCGCGTTCTTCGGCGGCTTCGCGCTCGACCCGCCCGGCCTGGTGCAGGCCGTGGACTGGCGGCCGGACCGGCCCAAGCTGGTGGGCGACTGGTCGCTGCCGTCGTCCCTGATGGCCGGGGTGGCCACGAAGCAGGACTGACTCCGGCATACGCCGAAATTTCGGTTAACCGTATCCCGATGTGTAACAGCGAGTGAACTGTCAATAACTTTGGGTAATAGCGGTACTCGCGAAGGTCGGGGGAGGGCGGATGCGTCGTCGGCGGTTCTTGGCATGGACACTGGGCGCGGCGGCGTGCGCGGCCGGATGCGGGACGGAACACGTCGTCGGCGGCCCCGCCGGCGCGAGGGGCCGGTTCTCGATCGTCGCGGGCGGCGACCGCTGGGCCCGGGTCGGCGAGGCGTTCGCCGCCGCCGCGCGCGCCTCGGGCGTCGGCGCGTCGCCCACCGGCACACGGATCACCGTGACCGGCCTGCCCGCGCTGGCGGCCTCCGAGCTGAACAACGGGCAGACGCTGCTCGACACCTCGACCCCGCTGTCCAGGCTCACCGGCGACGTCGAGGTCGTCGTCGTGCCTGGCAACTCCCGGTTCACCGACTTCGACGACTTCGGCGCCCACTTGCGGGCCGACCCGAGCGGGACGATGCTGGCCGGCGGCCCGCAGGGCGAGCCCGACCACCTGCTGTTCGGCCTGATCGCCAAGGGGCTCGGCGCCGACACCAGGCAGATGGACTACACCGGCTACCCCAGCAGCCACGAGGCCGTCTCGGCGCTGCTCGGCGGCAAGGCGGCGGCCGCGGCGGGCCTGCTCGGCGACTGGCGCGCGGCCATCGACGGCGGCCGGGTCAGGGCCCTGGCCGTCTCCTGCGCCCGCCGGGTGCCGGGGCTCGACGTGCCGACCCTGCTGGAGTCCGGCGTACGGGTGGACTTCGCGGACTGGGCCGCGGCCGTCGGGCCCGAGAACATGCCGGAGGACGGCAGGGAGTCGGCCGTGCGCATGTGCGACGAGGTGACCTCCTCGGCCTCGTGGCGGCGGGCGTGCCGGAAGGCGGGGTGGATCTCGATCCCGCTCAGCGGTGACGACTTCCGGCTCTGGCTGACCTCCGAGGTCGAGCGCACCCAGGCCGTGCTGCGCGATCTCGGGCTGCTGGCCAGCACCAGAGCCACGACGTGCTGGGGCAGTTGCGGCAACGGCCACTAGCAGAAACGGCGTGTCCGTGCGTATGGAGTGGCGCTTGAGGGCAATGTGACCTTGAAGCGACGTTCTACGACATAGGGGGCGCGAAGCGTGCAGTCGCCGGCAGCCTGGCCGATCCTCGTCATCTCGGTGGTCGGAGCGGTGCTCCTGGTGGAGGTGGTCCGCCGGGTGCTGATCCGGGTCGGACGAAAATGGGCCCTGGCCCGCCACCTGGTCGAGCACTGCACGTGGCCGGCGTTCTGCGTGGCCGCCACGGTGGCCTGCAACCTGGTCTTCGCCCCCGGCATCTTCGGCGACACGGCCGACGAGCGCGGCCTGGCCCAGTCGGTGGACCGGGTCATCGGCCTGGCCACCATCGGCACGGTGACCTGGCTGATCATCCAGGCGACGTACGCGCTGACGGACGTCGTGCTCGACCGGCTGGTGCTCGTCGAGGGCGAGCGCAACCGCCGGGCGCGGCGGATCAGGACGCAGATCGCGCTGGTGCGCCGCATCGCCGCCGCGGTCATCATCGTCATCGCGCTCGGCGCCATGCTGTTCTCCTTCCCGCAGGTGCGAGCGCTCGGCGCCGGGCTGCTGGCCTCGGCCGGCATCGCCGGCGCCATCGTCGGCATCGCGGCCCAGCCGACCATCGGCAACATGCTGGCCGGGCTGCAACTGGCCTTCAGCGACGCGCTGCGGCTGGACGACGTCGTCGTGGTGGAGGAGGAGTGGGGCAGGATCGAGGAGCTCACGCTCACGTACGTGGTGCTGCGCCTGTGGGACGAGCGGCGGCTGGTGCTGCCCGTCTCCTACTTCACCCAGAACCCGTTCGAGAACTGGACCAGGCACGGCAGCCGGGTGCTCGCCGTGGTGTTCCTGCGGGTCGACTGGGCGGTGCCGGTGCCCAAACTGCGCGACGCCCTGTACGAGTTCCTCCAGGGCAACCCGCTGTGGGACCAGAAGGACTGGACGCTCCAGGTCACCGACGTGCTGCCCAACGGCCTGGTCGAGCTGCGCGCCCTGATGAGCGCCGCCGACTCGCCGTCCTCCTGGGACCTGAAGTGCGACGTCCGCGAATTCCTCGTCAATTTCGTCCGCGACAACTACCCGGACGCCCTGCCCCGGTTCCGCGTCGAGGCCCCTGAAACGCGCGCCGGGGTGGCCTGGACCAACGACCGGGACCGCGACCGGCGATAAATGCGTGGCATTTCCGGCGGCCCCCGGTCTACCGTTGATCTCGTTCCGGAACGACATTCACGGAGAACGACGAGAAAGGCGGCGGCCATGTGCGGACCTCGACCCTCCAGGCCGTCCGGCAACCGGCCTGAGCTGCGGTCAAGGCTTTCCCGGTGATTCCACGGAGAATCGACCAGGAAAGCCGTCCCGCGCCTCCGCCGGGGCGGCTTCGTTGATTTTCAGGACCGAGTGTGGGGCAGTTCGGTCAGCCCGCCTGCCTTGGGAGCAGGAGCATCGCAGGTTCGAATCCTGCCACTCGGACGTACGGCCCTGAAAGAAAAGGGCCGTGGGCTTCGGCCTGGCCGACGGGAATGGCGCCCCCCGGCCGGACACGAGCCCCCGCCCCCGGGTCCGGCCTGCGCCGGGCCGGCCCGGGGCCCACCTTCCTCAGCCGCCCGGTGAGCAGGCCACCCGGAACAGCAGCTCCTCCCGGCCGGGCCGGCAGACGAGCTGCAGCCCGACCGGCAGGCCGTCCACCGAGCCGGCCGGCACGGTCAGCGCGGGCAGGCCGAGCACGTTCCACGGGCTGGTCAGGGCCAGCAGCGCGGCCCGGACGGCGACGGCCCGCCCGTCCAGCTCGGTCTGGCGCTGCTCCAGCGGCGGCGCGACGAGCGGCACGGCCGGCAGCGCCAGCACGTCGTGCTCGTCGAACAGCGACTCCGCCGCGGCGGCCAGCGCGGGCCGCTCGTCCAGGGCCTTGACGTAGGCCCAGGCGGGCAGGTCCATGGCCGCGCGCAGCCGGTCGAGCACCTCGGGGTCGAACAGCTCGGGCGCCCTGGCCATCCGGTCGGCGTGCACGGCGGACGCCTCCGCGCCCTGCACCGTCGCGTACGTCTCCCGCAGCGCCTCGGCCAGCTCCCCGGGCAGCCGGACCTCCTTCAGCCCCGCGCCCGCCGCCGCCCGCGCCACCTCCACGACACGCGGATCGCAGGGCGACAGGACGGCGGGGTCCAGCCACCCCACCCGCACCGCCGCCGCCTCACCGGCGCTGTCCCGGGCGGGCGGCGGCCCGCCGGTCGCGAGCTGCCGGTAGGCGATCAGGCAGTCCAGCGGGCCGGCGGCCAGCACGCCGACGTGGTCGAACGTCCGGGACAGGGGGAACACCCCGGCGGCCGGGATCGCGTCGTAGGCGGGCTTGAACCCGGCGATCCCGCACAGAGCGGCCGGGATGCGCACCGACCCGCCCGTGTCGGTGCCGATCGCCAGGGGCGCCATGCCCGCCGCCACGGCCGCCGCGCTGCCGCCGCTCGACCCGCCGGACATGCGCGCGGGGTCGCGCGGGTTGCGCGAGGGGCCGTTGGCCGAGCGGTCGCCGGTGGGGCCGTGCGCGAACTCGTGCGTCGTGGTCTTGCCGACGATCACCGCCCCGGCCTGGCGCAGCAGCGTCACGCAGGCGGCGTCGGACTCGGCGACGTGGCCGGCGAAGTGCCGCGACCCCATCGTGCAGGGCAGCCCCGCGACGTCGATGAGGTCCTTCACGGCGACCGGCACGCCGTGCAGCGGGCCGCGGTCGGCGCCCGCGGCCAGCTCCTGGTCCGCCCGCCGGGCGGCGGCCGCGGCGCCCACCGGGTCCACGGTGACGAAGGCGCCGAGCGCGGGATCCAGGGTGACGGCCGCGTCGAGCGCCAGCCGGGCCAGCTCGGCGGCGGTGGTCCGGCCGGCGCGCAGGTCACGGGCCAGGTCGGTGACGGAACGGCCGGTGAAGGGGCCAGGCGGTGTGGGCGGCATGAGGTCCTCTCCGGGCGGTTCACGGCGACCCCGCCGTGAACGGACGGGCGTCCGGAGCAGACTACGCGTCCCGGCCCGCCGACCGGCGTTCCAAGGGCGCGGCGGCGCTTCCGGAGTGGCCGGACTTCTGGGGGCGCGACGGGGCTTCCGCCGGAGAAGGCCGGACTTCGCCGAGGTGGCACCGGAAAGCGCCGAGTCCTTTCCTGGCGTGGCGTTACACGGCGGTACGGAGGCGATTACGTACAGTGATCAGCGATGTCACTTCGTGATCCAGGGGGATTCATGAAAGCCAACCTCATCGTCGCCGGCGGCTTCGCCGTCGCCGCGCTGTTCGGCATGGCGGGGGCGGCCAACGCCAACGTCCACCACGAGAGGTGCGACCTGAGCACGTCCGACGACTCGACCGCGCTCCGCATCACGCCGTGGGGCGTGTCCGCCGGACACCGTGACGCCGACGCCTGCGAGCACCGCAGGGATTACTACGGGCGTCCCCACGACGGCTACAACTGGGGCTACTGGCCGGGCGGCTGGGCGTACGGCCTGGGCGTGGGCGCCGGCATCTGAGATCGCACCACCTGAGCCCGGGCCGCGCCGTGCGTGGCCCGGGATCCTGCGTTGCCGGGCGCCCGCGGCGCCCGGTGTTCCCACACCCCCGCCGCCGACCGGCCGGGCCCCGGACCACTGCGCCCACGCGATGAGCACACTCGCGGGCCGCCGGAGCCGATCCGGACCGCCGCCGCCCGGTACGCGGCCGGCCCCGGGCAGGGGACCGGCCCGCCCTGGCCCTAACGATCGACGATCTCGTTCTTGCCGATGACCACGACCCCGCCGCGGGTCAGCGCGAAGCGGGTGCGGTCGTAGTCGAGGTCGAAGCCGATGCGCGCGCCGTCGGGGATCACCACGTTCTTGTCGATGATCGCCTTGCGCACGATCGCGCCCCGGCCCACCTTGACGTTCTCCATCAGCACGGAGTCCTCCACCAGCGAGTGCGAGTGGAGCACGACCTTCGGCGACAGGATCGAGCGCATCGCCATGCCGCCCGAGACGATCACGCCGGGGGAGACCAGCGAGTCGATCGCCCGGCCCACCCGGTCGCCGTCGTTGTGCACGAACTTGGCCGGGGGCAGCGGGTCGTGCCCGGTGAAGATCGGCCACTTGTCGTTGTACAGGTTGAAGATCGGGTGGGCGGAGATGAGGTCCATGTGGGCCTCGTAGTAGGCGTCGAGGGTCCCCACGTCGCGCCAGTAGCCGCGGTCGCGCTCGCTGGAGCCGGGCACGATGTTGTTCTTGAAGTCGTAGACGTCCGCGCCGCCGGACTTGACCAGCATCGGGATGATGTTGCCGCCCAGGTCGTGCTTGCTGGTCGGGTCGAGCGCGTCCTCGCGCAGCGCGTCGATCATGGCCTGGGTCTTGAAGACGTAGTTGCCCATCGAGGCGTAGACCTCGTCGGGGGAGTCGGCCAGGCCCACGGCGTCCTTCGGCTTCTCCCTGAAGGCCACGATGCGGCGGCCCTCGGGATCGGTCTCGATCACGCCGAACTGGTCGGCCAGCGACAGCGGCTGGCGGATCGCCGCCACCGTCACGTCCGCGCCCGAGTCCTCGTGCTGCTCGACCATCTGCCGCGGATCCATGCGGTAGATGTGGTCGGCGCCGAACACGATCACGTGCTCGGGCATCTCGTCGTAGATCAGGTTCAGGTTCTGGAACAGCGCGTCCGCAGAACCGGAGAACCAGCGCGGCCCGAGCCGCTGCTGGGCGGGCACGGGCGTCACGTAGTTGCCCAGCATCGCCGACAGCCGCCAGGTACGGGACACGTGCCTGTCGAGGCTGTGGTTCTTGTACTGGGTCAACACCACGATCTTCAGGAAGCCGCCGTTCGCGAGGTTCGACAGCACGAAGTCGATCAGCCGATACATCCCCCCGAACGGCACCGCCGGTTTGGCCCGATCCGCCGTGAGCGGCATGAGCCTCTTGCCCTCTCCACCTGCCAGCACAACCGCAAGCACCCTCCGGGACCTCATGTCCAGGACGCTACCCGTAAATGGCCGATCTATCGACGAAACGGCGCACTGGGCTGTGCCGCCGTGTCCTGACTTATCCGCGTTGAGCAGGGGCCGGACTTACCGACATTGGGCTGTATCGATGTGTTCCCTATGCTTGCGACGGTTCACAAGTGCGGTGCCGGAGTTGATGGTCGGCGCAAAACATGCCGCTCGCTGGAGGGCGCCGGGCCCGGCGCGTCGTAAGGTCGTGGGCATGCGTGTTGATCTGCTCAGCAGGGAGTACCCGCCGGACGTCTACGGCGGCGCCGGGGTGCACATGGAGTACCTGGCCAGGGAGCTGCGCAAGCTGGCCGACGTCCGGGTGCGCTGCTTCGGGGCCGATCGCGAGGAGCCCGGCGTGTCGGCCTACCGGGTGCCCGGCGGCCTGGAGCGGGCCAACGCCGCCCTCCAGGTGCTCGGCGTCGACCTGGAGATGGCCGCCGCCTGCGAGGGCGCGGACGTCGTCCATTCCCATACCTGGTACGCCAACTTCGCCGGGCATGTCGCCAAGATGCTCCACGGCGTGCCGCACGTCGTCACCACCCACAGCCTGGAGCCGCTGCGCCCGTGGAAGGCCGAGCAGCTGGGCGGCGGCTACACGGTCTCGTCGTGGGCCGAGCGCACCGCCCTGGCCGCCGCCGACGCGGTGATCGCGGTCAGCGAGGGCATGCGCCGCGACGTGCTGGCCGCCTACCCCGAGATCCCGCCCGGCCGGGTCACCGTCATCCACAACGGCATCGACACCGCCCAGTACGCCCCCGACCCCGGCCTCGACGTGCTGAAGAAGCACGGCGTCGACCCCGACCGGCCCTACGTGATCTTCGTCGGCCGCATCACCCGGCAGAAGGGCCTGGTGCACCTCCTGCACGCCGCCCGCTCCTTCGACCCGGCGGCCCAGCTCGTCCTGTGCGCGGGCGCGCCGGACACGCCGGAGATCGCCGCCGAGGTGACCGGGCTGGTGCGCGGCCTCGACCGCGACGGCGTGCTGTGGATCTCGGAGATGCTGCCCAAGCCGGAGGTCATCCAGCTCCTCACGCACGCCTCGGTCTTCGTCTGCCCGTCGGTCTACGAGCCGATGGGCATCGTCAACCTGGAGGCCATGGCTTGCGAGACGCCGGTGGTGGCCACCGCGACCGGCGGCATCCCCGAGGTCGTCGCCGACGGCGAGACGGGCCTGCTGGTGCCGATCGACCAGGGCCCCGACGGCACCCCGCACGACCCCGGGGCGTTCGCCGCCGACCTGGCCGAGCGGGTCAACGCGCTGCTGGCCGACCCGGCGCGGGCGGCCGAGATGGGCCGCGCGGGGCGGGCCAGGGCCGTCGAGCACTTCTCCTGGGAGCGCATCGCCCGGCGCACCCTCGACCTCTACGCCTCGCTGCGCCGGGACTGAACGCGTGGGCTGGGACCTGGAGACCCCCGAGGGCGGGCGCCTGAGCGTCAACGCCTGGAACTGGCGTCCGACCCTGTCCCTGCTGGAGGAGGCGCGGGTGCTCGACCCCGAGACCGCGTGCCTGCTCGGCTTCAACGGCCGCATGACGCTCACCGGCGCCGACGCGGGCCGCATCGCGGCCTTCCTCGACGACTACCTGGGCGGCCTGCCCGAGCACGGACGGGTCCGGCTCGACGGCGAGGTGACCGAGGAGCCCGACGACCACCGCCTCCACCGCGACGACCTGGCGCTCAACTACTCGGCCACCGCCTCCTGGCTGCGCGACCTGCGCGACTTCTGCCGGGCGGCCCCCAACGGCTTCACCTGCATGTAGGGGTGGCGGCGGGTCAGCGGGTGAGCCAGAGGGCGGGCCTGGTGAGGTCGCCCTCGGGGCCGGTCCAGCCCGCCGCGTACACCTCGGTCGTGCCGGGGCGGCGGGCCAGGGCGGTGACCGTGCCGCGCACGGTCGTCGTCGTCCAGCGGCCGGCCGTGTAGTGGTGCAGCCGGGAGCGGGTCGAGTCGAGCACCCACAGGCCCGCCCGGCCGTCGGGCTCGGCCTCGGTGAAGGCCGCGCCCTCCGGGCCCCAGCGGCACCGCCAGGCCGAGCCGTCCCAGTGCAGCGCCAGCGGGCGGCGGCGTTCCAGGGGCTCGCCCTGCTCGTCGTACTCGTCGGGCGGGAACCAGGACACCCCGCCGACCACCCACACGTCGTCCGGCCCGAGCACGGCAACGTCGCCGAGCTCCGTGCGGGCCGGCCGCGCGCCCTCGGGCGCGCCCGGCTCGGGCAGGTGCACCGCCTGCCACGCGACGCCGTTCCAGCGGGCGGCGGGGTCGTGCGCGGTCCGGCCGACCGTCCACACGTCCGCGCCCTCGCCGCCGAGGGCCCGCGCCGGGGCGGGCAGCCGGTACGCGCGCCAGGCCGAGCCGTCCCAGCGCAGCGCGTCGCGCCCGGACACGGCCCACGGGCCGCTCGCCGCGGTGCCGTGCAGGCCGATGGCCGAGGCGCGCTCCTTGAGCGGCGTGGAGGCGCTCACGGCGCCGTCCGTGACGCCGGCGACCAGGCCGGGACGTTCGTCGTCGCCGGTCCCGAAGGCCCACGCCCGCTCGCCCGAGACCGCCCCGACCGCGGCGACCGTCATCCGGGACGGCAGCGCGTACGTGCGCCAGCGCGCGCCGTCCCACCGGCTCAGCCCGCCGGACGTCGTCTCCATCCCGGCGGACGTCTCGCGCTGGACGGAACGCACCGCCCACACCGTCCCGTCGGGGGCGACCGCGAGCCGGTCGAGCGTGCCGTGCCCGTCGCCGGCCGGGACCGTCCGCCACGGCGACCGCACGGGCTCGGCGCGCAGGTCGTCGCCGCCGGGCCGGGGGCAGCGGGCCTGGACCGTGAGGCTCACCGCCGGAGCGGACGGGACGTCCCGCCCGGGAGGCCCGGCGCAGGCCGGGAGCGCCAGCAGCACGCCGAGACCGGCCACGCGGGCACGTACGGAACGCCGCACCTCGCCCCCTTCGTGATCATCGGCAGAATACGCTCACCCTGCCCAGGAGACCACGCGTGACGCCGATCAGCCCTGCGAAATGTAGTGGAGAATGACGTTGTGCACGTGGTGGGCCTTGTTGTCGCCGCGGAAGTCCACCTCGTAGGTGTGCGTGCCGACGTGGATGGCGATGGCGCCCGAGGAGAAGAACCCGCCGGCCAGCGACTTGTTGCTCACGACGCTCACCGCCGAGATCTTGGCGTAGGGGATGCTGGTGATCGCGATCCGCTTGCCCACGAACGACTTGTCCTGCACGATCACCCGCCGGTCCGTGAGCCCCAGGAATCCGGTGCCCGCCCCGATCGCGTCGTAGACGGCGATGATCTGCTCACCGGGGAGCAGGCCGCTCTCGATCTGCTTGAACTGCTCTTTGCGGTCGTAGGGGATGTCAGCCATGCCCGGCCAACGAACGGGACGTGCTCCCGCGTTCCGCGCCGGGCTCAGGGGCCCGCCGGATGGGCGGACGGGTCGTGCGGGAGGTCGAGCAGGCAACCGCACGTGCCGGGCGGCCGTGGCAGCCCGAACAGCGCGCGGACCTGGGCCGGAGCCGGTGGCGTGGGGCGGAGGAGGCGGGTCAGGAGGCGGGTCAGGAGACGGGTCAGGAGGCGGCGGATCATGCTTCCCAGCGTCGCGGTGACGCCTGCGCCCGGTCCAACACCGAAATATCGCGATTGACGCGCTTTTGTGGTTAATGTGGCGTCGTGGATCTGCACCCCCGGCTGCTGCGCGTCTTCGTCGCCGTCGCCGAGGAGCTGCACTTCGGACGCGCCGCCGCCCGGCTCTTCGTGGCCCAGCAGGCGCTCAGCCGGGACGTGCGCACGCTGGAGACCCGGCTCGGGACGCCGCTGTTCGTCCGGTCCACCCGCCGGGTGGAGCTGACCCCCGCCGGCGCCCGGCTGCTGCCCGGGGCGCGGCGGCTGCTGGCGCTGCACGACGAGGTCGTCGCCGACGTGCTCGGCGCCGATCGCCCGCTGCTCGTGGACGTCACCATGCAGGGCCCCGACCTGCCCGAGCCGCTGGTCAGAGCCCGGGAACTGGCCCCCGGGACCGAGATGCTGGCCCGTTTCCACGGCGGCCTGGCCGCGGGCGCGGCCGCGATCCTGGACGGACGGCTCGACGTGTCGTTCGGGCGCTTCGCCGGGCTGCCCCCGGACGTGCGCGCCCGGCTGGCCCAGGTCCCGGTGCGCCTGCAGCCCCTGGCCGTGCTCCTGCCGGCGGACCACCCGCTGGCGGAACTGGACGCCGTGCCGCTCGCCGCGCTGGCCGCCTTCCCGCTGGACGTCATGGCCGGGAACGCCGGCACGCGGGAGTGGAGCGACCTGGGGGAGCGGCTGGCCGAGGCGTTCGGGCTGCGGCTGGCCCGGCCGCACGCCGCGCCCGAGGGGGCCGCGGAGATGGGGCACTACCTGCGCCGGCATCGCGAGCCCGTGCTGTCCGGCGTGGGGATCGGCGGGATCCCGGGCGCGGTGAACCGGCCGCTGGCCGAGCCCGTGCCGCTCGGCCTGCAGAACCTGGTGCATCCCAAGGGCCTGCGCCACCCGGGCCTCGCCGCGCTCCTGGCCGCCGTCGCCGAGCTGGGACGGGCCCGCCACTGGCTGCGCCGCCCGCCGGGCTCCTGGCTCCCCGAGGCCGACGAGGCCCTGGTGGTGGCCTGACGCTAGGTGGTGCGTTCGAGCACGACCACCGGGCCTGACGCCTAGGTGGTGCGTTCGAGCACGACCACCGGGATCTGGCGGTCGGTCTTCTCCTGGTACTCGTCGTACTGGGGCCAGGTGCGGGTCATCGTCCGCCACATCTCGGGCTTCTCCTCCGCCGAGGCGGTGCGGGCGCGCGCCTTGAACCTGTCGCCCTTGACCTGCACCTCGACGTCGGGATGGGCCAGCAGGTTCTTGTACCACTGAGGATCTTCGGGGTCGCCGCCCTTGGACGCGACCACGAGGAAGTCGTCGCCGAACCGCTGGTAGATCAGCGGCGTGGTGTACGGCCTGCCGGAGTTACGCCCCTTGGTGGTCAGGAGGAGGACGGTGGTGTTGTTCCAGTCGTGCCCCTCCGCGCCGTCGGTGGCCTGATAGCGCTGCACGTGTTCCTTGCCATAGAGCATGCCTCTGGACTACCCCGCGCGCGGGTGTCCTCACCGTGCCGCGCCGACCAGCTCGGCGGCCCGCCGGCTGTCGAGCGGGAGGGCCGAGTCGGGGGTGCGCTCGCGCACGTCGCGGTCGCGGATCGCGAACACGGCGGGCGCCGCGCCCACGTCGCCGTAGCGCTCGGTCACCGCCGCGCCGATCGCCCGCCGCACGCCGGCCACCACCTCGCGGACGCCGGGCCCGGACGTGACGAGGTGACCGAGCATCCCGGCGAAGCGCAGCTCGTCGTCGGCGGCGGGCCGCTGCGCCGGCAGCACCGGCCGGTCGAGCCAGAACACCTTGCCGGACAGGACCGCCGCGGGGCCGTCGGGGCCGTCGGGGCCGAGCACCCGCGCCGTGCGGGCCAGCAGCTCACCGAACTCGGCCAGGTCCGCGTGCGGCGGGAGGTCGGTGGTGACGAACAGGGGCACGATCAGCGAGTCAGGCATGCGGCTATCCCTCCGTGAGGAGGCTCATCGTAGGACCTGCCACCGACAGTTCCGCGGCGCGCCACTCACCGTCCACCGCCCGGGCCGCTCGTCGCCGCTAGCGCTCGGTCCATTCGTCCTGGATCGCCGCGTGCACGATGGAGTCGCGCCAGCCGTGCGGGGTGTGCACGTGGTGCCGGATCCGTCCCTCCTCGACCATGCCGGCCGTCAGCATGGCGAGCTGGGCGGGCAGGTTGGCCGGCGACCTCGCGCCCCAGACGCGGTGCAGCCCGAGCTGCTTGAAGCCGAACGACAGCAGCAGGCGCACCAGGTCGGTGCCGATGCCGCGGCCCCACTGGTCGGGATGGAGGCCGAAGCCGATCTCGGCGCTGTGGGGCAGGTCGGGGTCGATCTTCAGGCGGGCCACGCCGATCACGTGCCGCCGGTCGGCGTCCACGACGGCCAGCACGTAGAGGCGGCGCGGCTCGGCGGCGGCCGCCTCCATGGCCTGGCCGACCAGGGCGGCGACCTCCTGCACGCTGCGCGGCGCGAACGGCATGTGCTGCGTGGCCGCCGGATCGCCGTAGACGGAGTGCAGCGGGACGACGTCGGCGTCGGTGAGGTCACGAAGTCCGATTCGCTCGCCGATGACCATCACGCGCCGCATGCGCAGAAGGTAACGCGACTATCGCGATCTTTACAAGGGTGTCAAGTCGCCAGCTGACTGCCGTAAGCCCGCGCGACAAGTTCGGCGACGGCACTGTGCGCCCCGAGCGGCTCGGCGTGACCGGCCTCGACGGCGGCGGCGGCGCGCTCGACGAGCTCCGCCGGGGCCTCGTGACCGATCAGGCAGGGCGCGATGGCCAGCCGCTCGGCCCCGGCGGCGCGCAGGCGCTGGGCGGCGACGTCCACGCCGGGCTCGCTGTCCAGCGAGGCGGCGACGACGGGCAGCGTGAGCCTGGAGGCCAGCAGCACGGCCGTGGCCTGGACGGCGTGCACCGCGCGCTCGCCGCCCACCGTGCCGAGGATGACGGCGTCGACGGGGCTGGAGACGTTGAGCAGGCGGACCCGGTCGGCCCTGGCCAGGCCGCGCTCGGCCAGCCTGATGTGCAGGGCCTCGGCGAGCAGCGGGTGGGGGCCGAGCGCCTCGGTGGCGACCGCGCCGGAGCCGGCGGCCGCGATGGCCTTGCCGATCTCGGCCATGACGACCGGGTCGTCCCAGGTGAGCAGGGGCACCACGACGGCGTCGCGGCCCGCGGGCAGCGCGTCTGCCAGGTCGGCGACGGCGGTCAGCCGCACCTCGATCTGCGGGTTGTCGACCCGCACCACGGCCGCGATCTCTTCGGCCACGCCGCCGGTGCCGCCGGGGGTGGCCAGCACGAGCATGGGCGCGTCCGGCGGCAGGGACGTGGGCACGGGGCGGCGGTGCCGGCCGCCGCCGGGCCGGGGGGAACGTTCACGTACAGGCAGGCTCACAGGCGCGCAGTTTATGCCTATTCGCGGCTGGTTGTTCTGTGAATCGGGAGCGATTCCGTCACAACGGGAACGCTGTGATCGAGATCACATCGTGACCGCCGCCGCCGTTGACGAACCCCCCTGAGAAGGGCAACTCTGAGGCAACTAGAAACGCGTTCTAGAGCGACCGTCACACACCGTCCCCGGAGGATGGGAATGAAGCCGTTCTATGTCCGCGAGCTGAGCGTGTACCCGGTCGGTCGCCGGCGGATCTTCCTGCTGGCGATAGCCGTGCTGGCGAGCCTGGTGGCCAACTTCGAGACCACGCTCGCCACGATCCTGCCGCTGCTGATGAAGGACCTGGGCATGTCGCTCACGGTCTACGGCCTGCTCGCCGCGGGATCGGTGCTGATCGGCGGCCTGTCGGCGGGGGTCGGCGGCATCCTGTCCGACCGCTGGGGACGGGTCACGCTCCTGGTGCCCACCCTCACCGTCACGGCGGCCTGCAACTTCCTGCTCGCCACCGTGGACACCGTGGCCGGCCTGTTCTGGGTGCGCTGCCTGATGTTGTTCATCGAGGGCGCCGGGATCACCATCACCGCCTCCCTCGTCCGCGACTTCTCCCCGCGCCTCGGCCGCGCCCAGGCGTTCGCGTTCTGGACGTGGGGGCCGGTCGGGGCGTCCTTCCTGGCCTCGTTCATCGCCGGGTTCACGCTGCCGCTGTTCGACAACGCCTGGCAGTCGCAGGCGATCATCATGGGCGTCGTCTCGCTGGCCATGTGCGCGGTCATCGTCTGGAAGATCGCCGAGCCGTCGGCGGCGCTGCGGGCCCAGGTGCTCGACGCCGAGGAGGCCGTCGCGGCGGAGGAGAAGATCGACGCCGGACGGGTGCGCGAGCTGTTCCGCCATCCCCACCTGTGGGCCCACGTCCTGGGCAACACCGGCTGGCAGGTGCTCTACTGGACGTTCGCGATCTTCGGGCAGACGATCCTGGTGGAGGCGTTCGGCCTGGAGCCCGCGGGGGCCAACCGGGTGGTGGCGCTCGGCATCGTGCTCAACGCGGTGGCCGTGGTCGTCGTCGGCCGGGTCTCCGACCGGCTGCGGCTGCGCAAGCCGTTCACGGCCGCCGGCACCGCGCTGACCGTCCTCACCCTGGCCTACTTCATCGGCATGGTCGGTCCCGGCGTCTCCCCTGGGCATGTCACCGCCGTCTACGCGCTGCTCTTCCTGTTCATGGGCGTCGCGTACGTGCCGTGGATGGCCAACTTCTCCGAGAACGCCGAGGACGTCGAGTCGCGCCTGCAGGGCTCGGCGCTGGGCATCTGGGGCATGGTCGTCCGCGTCATGATCGTGGTGCTGCTGGTCGTCTCGCCCATGGTGGTCTCCGCGGGCGGCTGGGGCGCCTGGCTCGCCGTGGCGCTGGCCGGGCAGGTCGTGTTCCTGGCCTCGATGGCGGCGTTCAAGGGCGACTGGCGCAGGCGCCCGCGGGTCGCCGAGCCCGAGACCGCCGTCTGAGCCGTCCCAGAGGTCCTTCGAGCGGCGCGCGTGGGCGGCGGTGGCAGCCGCCGCCCACGCCTTCGCGGCGTTCCCGTCTTCCCCCGCACTCAGGCGAAGGGACCCACCTGGCCGGGCAGCCTCCTGGCGGTGCCGCGCTCGCCGGCGGCGATGTCCAGGTCGCGGGTTTCCGGGGCGATGGCCAAACCTACGGCGGTGACGGCCAGCGCGACAACCACGTACAGGGACACGGCGAGCGTGGTGCCGTACAGGTCGAAGAGCTTGAGGGCGATGATCGGGGCCGCCGCGCCGCCGACGATCCCGGCCACCTGGTAGCCCATGGACGCGCCGCTGTAGCGCAGGCGGGTGCTGAACAGCTCGGCGATGAAGGCGGCCTGCGGGCCGTACATGGCGGCGTGGGCGGCCAGCGCGACCACCGCCGCCAGCACGATCAGCGGGAACGACTTCGTGTCCAGCAGCGGGAAGAACGCGAACACCCACCCGGCCGCCGCCAGCACGCCCGCGAAGTAGACCGGCCGCCGGCCCAGCCGGTCCGACAGCGCGCCGAACAGCGGGATCAGGCCGAGCTGCAGCACCGAGCCGATCAGCACCGCGTACAGCGCCACCGACCGGTCCAGCTTCAGCTGCCCGGTGAGGTAGACGATGATGTACGCGGTGAAGGTGTAGAAGGCCACGTCCACCCCGATGCGCGCGGTGAACGCCGACAGCAGCGCCCGCGGATGCGTGCGCAGCACCTCGACCAGCGGCATCCTGGCCGTGGCGCCGTGCTTCTCGACGCGGGAGAACAGCGGCGACTCGGCGACCCGCGTCCGCACCCACAGCCCGACGAGCACCAGCACGCCCGACAGCAGGAACGGCACCCGCCATCCCCACGCCTGGAAGGCCGCGTCCGGCAGGGCGAAGGACAGGATCGCGAGCAGGCCGGTGGCCAGCACGTACCCGGCGGGCACGCCGACCTGCGGCCAGCTCGCGTTGAAGCCGCGCCGCCTGCTGTCGCCGTGCTCCAGCGACATGATCACCGCGCCGCCCCACTCGCCGCCGAGCCCGAAGCCCTGGACGAAGCGGAGCACGGCCAGCAGGACGGGCGCGGCCACCCCCACGCTCGCGTAGCCGGGAAGCACGCCGATGAGGAACGTCGACAGGCCCATCAGCAGCAGCGTCACGACCAGCACGGTCTTGCGGCCGGCCCGGTCGCCGAAGTGCCCGAACACCACGCCGCCGAGCGGCCTGGCGACGAACGCGACGGCGTTGGTGGTCAGGGCCGCCAGCGTCGCGTTGAGCGGGTCGAGCGACGGGAAGAACAGCTTGCCGAAGACCAGCGTCGCGGCCGTGGTGTAGAGGAAGAAGTCGTACCACTCCAGGGACGTGCCGACGAGGGCGGCGATGATCACCCGGCGGGTCTGGTGCGCGGAGCTTGACATCGAAGGCTCCCAGATGGTCGAGGGGATAGTTTCAACGTAAGGATTGTTGAACAATTCGACAAGAGGTTTGCTCCATGATTCCCTGGCGCACGTGGAAGACGTGGTCGCGGACCTCGCCCGGCACCGGTCGAGACTGAACCGCAGCAGCACGGCCGAGCGCGTGGCCGACATCCTCCGCGACAGCATCATCGAAGGCGCCTTCCCGCCGGGCGCGCGGCTGTCGGAGGAGGCCATCTCCGAAGGGCTCGGCGTCTCGCGCAACACGCTGCGTGAGGCGTTCCGCCTGCTCGGCCACGAACGCCTGCTCGACCACCGGCTCAACCGGGGCGTCTTCGTCCGGCTCCCGTCCGTGGAGGACGTCTCCGACCTCTACACGATGCGGCGGGTGCTGGAAGGGGCGGCCGTCCGGCGCAAGGCGTCGCGGCAGGCGCTGGCGCTCATCGAGGAGGCCGTGCGCGACGCCGAGCGGGCCGCCGCCCAGGGCGACTGGCAGGGCGTCGGCACCGCCAACATCCGCTACCACCAGGCCCTGGTCGGCCTGCACGGCAGCCCCCGCCTCGACGAGGCCATGCGGCAGCTCCTGGCCGAGCTGCGCCTGGTCTTCCACGTGATGGACAACCCGCGCGCCTTCCACGAGCCGTTCATCGAACGCAACCGCGCGCTGCTCGCCCTGCTGGCGGCCGGTCGCGCCGAGGAGGCGGCGGCCTACCTCGACGACTACTTCGACGAGGCCGAGCGGCTTCTCATCCACGCCTACCAGCCGAACGGGTAGCGTTTTCCGCATGGACCGGATCTTCACCCTGGACGAGGCGCGCGCCCTGCTGCCCGGCATCATCGCCGAGGCGCGGGAGATCGTCGCGGGCCGCGCCGACCTGGCCGAGATCGCCTTCGACCGGCAGGCCGCCGGCGGGTCGCGGCTCGGCGGGCTGCCCGAGATCAAGGCGATCGAGGCGCGCATCGAGGAGACGCTGACCCGGTGGAGCGAGCAGGGGATCGAGGTCAAGGGCGTCGCGCCGCTGCTGATCGACTTCCCCTCGGTGCTCGGCGGGGCGTCGGTGCGGCTGTGCTGGATCGAGGGGGAGCCCGAGCTCGCCTGGTACCACCGTACGGATCTGGGCTTCGCGGGGCGGCGCCCGCTGCCCTGAAGCGTGGCCTACCTGTGACCAACTCGCCACCGTGCCCATGGGTCTAACCAGGTGAGCGAAAGGATCACCACTCATGAGGCTATCCTCAGCGGCCGCCGCGCTCCTCGCGCCGGCGGTCGCCGGCGGGCTGGGGCTCCCGGCCGCCGCCGCACCCGCGCACACCGGGCCGCCGCAGGCCCGCGCGGCCTGGGTCACCGCCTGCGAGCTGCCCGTCGAGGGCACGTCCCCGTGCGGCCCCTGGCACCTGCTTCTCCGTGACGGCCGCAAGGTCACCGTCGGCGACTCCGCCGCCCGCGCCAAAGGCCGCGCGACCTCCCTGTTCGCCCTCAGCGGCGACGGCCGGACCATCGTCTACCAGCGGGCCCGCGACCACCGCCTGGTCGCACGCGCGGCGGCCGGCGGCCCGGTCAGGGAACTGCCCAGGTCCCTGCGGCCCGGCGCGGACGACGCCCTCTACCTGTCAACGGCCGGCGACCGGCTCCTCGTCGGCCGCCAAGGCCACGTCGACGTGCTCACCCTGGCCACCGGCAGGATCACCGGCCTGACCGTCAAGGGCGAACCGGCCGGCTTCAGCGGCGACGGGGACGAGGTGCTGACCACCCGCGACCTGAGCGACGGCACCAGATGGCTGTACTCCTACGGGCTCGACGGCCGCGCGCTCAGGAGCCAGGCCCCCCAGTTCGTCGCCAACGCCGTCACCCTCGCGCTGTCCCCCGACGGGCACACCGTCGCCGCGTTCAGCTCCGGCGGCAGCCGTGGCGGCCCGCCCCGGATGCGCACGTACGACCTGGAGACCGCCCGGCTCGCCGACGGCGTGAACCTGCCCCTCGCCGGCGACGCCTCGCCCGACCACGCCCGCTGGACCCCTGACGGACGGCTCGCCGCCTACTCCTACGACAGCAGCTCCACCAAGTCGACGGTGGTACGGGTGCTCACCGTCGACCCCGCTTCCGGCCAGGCCCGCCGTACCGACACCTACAAGGTGGGCCCCGACCCTCACACCATCGTGTTCCCGGGGGAGTGACCATCGTGAGAATCGTCCCTTTGCTGACCGCAGCCCTGCTCACCCTCACCGCCGTGCCGGCCGCCGCCCAGGCCGCGCCGCACCACGACCACAGCCACGGCCACGACAGCATCCGGTACGCCTCCGTCAAGGGCTGCCCGGCCAAGGACGGCACGTCCCGGCCCTGCGGGCAGTGGCGGCTGGTCATGCACGACGGCGGGCGCAGGACGCTGCCCGACGCCCAGGTCGTCGCGCTCGACGCCAGGCGCAGGTCCACCGTCACCTCGCCGGCGCCGATCGCGGTCAGCGGCGACGGGCAGCGCGTGGCGTACCTCACCAAGACCGGACGGCCGGCCGTACGCGTGCTCGGCGGCGGCGTCACGCTGCTGCCCGAGGACGCGCTGCCGCGGGTCGCCCAGAACGAGGTGACGCTGCTGCTCTCCGGCGACGGCGCGCGGCTGGCCGTCGTGGTCCAGAGCGACCGGCCCGCCGCCACGAAAATCTTCGACACCGCGACCGGGGCCCTGCTCGGCACCGTGCCCGCCGACGAGACCCTCCTCGGGTTCAGCGGCGACGGCGACGAGGTGCTGTCCTCGATCGAGTCCGACGACTCCGTCACCGACCTGGTCGTGCGCGACCAGACGGGCGAGCATCTCGTACGCGTCACGCCGCCGCAGGTCGTGGCCGCCAACGGCCCGCAGGCGCTGGCCGGCGACGGGCACACGGCGGCGGTCGTGATCCGCGGCAGGAAGACCGAGCTGCTCACCTACGACCTCGCCACCGACGAGGTCACCGGACGCAGGAAGATCAAGCTGCCGGACGGCGAGCTCAGCATGATCGACTGGACCGGGGACACGCAGGTCACGCTGCACCTGGTGTCCGGCTCGTCCAGGATGACCATCGTCCAGGTCGACACCGGGACGGGCGCCGTACGGGTCAGGGACCGGTACACCGTCCTGAAGGACAGCTTCGTCTTCGCCGCCTGCGGCGGCTGAGCCCACACCACGGCGGGGCAGCGTCCGCGGCGGGGCAGCGTCCACGGCGGGCAGGGGGAGTCCCGCCGTGGATACGCTTGCCGCGTGGAGGTTCACTCGACCAGGGCGATGGCCGTCAGAGCCGTCGAGCTGTGCGTGGCGCTGCTGCACGAAGAGCCGACGCCCGCCTCGGTGACGGACGTCCTGCGCCGCCACGGCGAGCACGGCGACCTCGGCCTCGACGACTCCGACGTGGCCGCGATGCGGGCGGCGGCGGCCCGGCTGCGCGACGTGCTGGGCGCGCGCGACGCCGGGGAGGCGGCGGGCCTGCTCAACCGCCTGCTCGCCGACACCGCCCGGCCGCCCAGGCTGACCAGCCACCGGGGCACGACGTCCTGGCATCT
The DNA here is from genome assembly GCF_042878785.1 of Nonomuraea sp. NPDC003560. Classification (NCBI taxonomy): domain Bacteria; kingdom Bacillati; phylum Actinomycetota; class Actinomycetes; order Streptosporangiales; family Streptosporangiaceae; genus Nonomuraea; species Nonomuraea sp. NPDC003560. The sequence continues at coordinate 947,465 of NZ_JBIAOF010000001.1, forward strand.
GCACGTCGACAGCGGCGACGACGCGCCGTGGGCCGAGTGGTTCCTGGCCTCGTCGGCGATGGCCCTGGCCGTGCTGGTCGCCGACCATCAGCGCGTTCCGGGCGGGTTGTGCGCGGCCGCGGGGTGCGGACGGCCGTACCTGGACCTGGGCGGCGGCAGCCCCCGCCGCTACTGCGGCACCCGCTGCGCCACCCGCGCCCGCGTCGCCGCCCACCGCGCCCGCCCCCAGCCAACCCCCTGACGCCAGGCGCCCACCAGCCGGCCCGCGCCTGCGTCGCCGCCCGCGGCGCCCGCCAACCCCCTGACACCACGCGGCCGCCCCTACCCGCGCCCGCGTCGCCGCCCACCGTGCCCGCCCCCTGACGCCACGCGCCCGTCCCAGCCGGCCCGCGCCTGCTCACCGCCTGCCGGTGCCCGCGTCGCCCGCTGACGCTCGCCAACCGCGGCGGCGGAGGAGAACGTGGACGGCCACGGCCTGTAAGGCCGCGCCGGTCAGCAGGGCGGCAGTGGCCGACTGGGTGCTCAGCGGGCCTGCCAGCGCCGATCCGACGGCGAACGAGGTGATCTTGAGGCTGGCGCCGGTCGTGAACACCTGACTGCGCAGCCCGGCGGGGGTCTCGCGGTGCCGCACCGCGAACAGCGCCGTCAACTGCGGCCCCTCGCCCGCGCCCACCAGCCCCGCCGCGACCACCGCGAGCCAATACGCCCCCACCAGGGCCGTTCCCGCCATGGCGGCCAACGTCATGCCCGCGCCGACCAGCGCGGTGGACCAGGCCAGGGTCGCGTCCCACGCCGGTGCCGGGTTCCGTCGACGGGTGCCGCCGCGCCAGGCCAGGAGTCCGTTCGCGGCCAGGCCGGCTGCCGCCGTGACGGCCAGCAGCAGCGTGCCGCGGCTGCTGTCGCCCGTGAGCTCCAGCCCCAGCACCGGCGCCGACACCACGAACATGCCCGCCCCGGCGCACGAGACCATCGACCCGGCGGTGGCCCGTCCCAGCACCCGGTTCCCGAGCACCGCCCGAATCCCGGCGGCCATCTCCCGCGCGACCGCTCCCGCAGCCCGTACGGGCGAGCTGAGGCCGCCGAAGCGCCGCCGCTCGCCGCTCGGCCGGTTGCCTGCGGGGAGGTCGCTTGTGGGGTGGGCGTGGGTGGGCCGGTTTTGGGGGGTGCGCCTAGGGAGGGTCCAGGCGGCGGGGAGGGCGGTCAGGAGGAGGGCTGCGGAGACGAGGACCGCGGCCGGACCGCCCGCCACGGCCGCGATCACGCCGACCGCCGCCGGACCGGCCAGCCCCGCCACGTTGTACGTCATGGCATCCAGCGCGGTGGCCCGTGCCAGCCGTCCCCGGTCGGGCCCGGAGACCAGGGGGAGCTGTCCCGTCCAGCCGCCGGTGAGCGCGGGGCCCGCCAGCCCGGTCACCACGGCCAGCGCCACCAGCGCCGTCCCGGGCACCCGTCCGACGCCGCCCGCCACCAGCAGCAGGCCGGTCGCGTACCCGAGCAGGCAGCACGCCAGCAACCGGCCCGGACGGCGGGCGCGGTCCAGCAGCACGCCGAGCAGCGGCCCGCCGACGGCCGCCGAGACGGTCAGCCCGGCCAGCAGCGACGCCCCGAGCAGCGGAGAGCCGGTGGCGGCGAGCCCGGCCACCAGGAGGGCGGGCCCGGACATCTCGTCGCCGGTCCGGGCCGCGACCACCCCGGCCATGTAACGCGTCAGCACCGGCAAGACGTTACAGGATCCGTGTTAAGGGACGGTCCGGGCGGGGAAGGGCTCGGGTGATCGTCCCGCGCGGGCCTCGCGTCCGCCGGCGGCGACCCGCCCGGCCTGTACGGACTGCGTACCGCACAGGCCGGGCGCCTTCCGGTCCCCGAGCCGGCCCCCGAGTCGAATACGTGTGCGAACAATGGCATAGACTCGGCCCCATGAAAGCCGCGTTCCAAGCATCTCTGCTGGGTCTGGACGAGGAGCTCGGCGTCGGGCGGCTGGGCGCCACGGTCCGCCGGACGTACCTCGACCACGGAGCCTGGATCGACCTGCGGCCCGGCTGGCTGACGGGGGCCGACACGCTGTTCGCGCGGCTGGCCGAGACGGTGCCGTGGCGTGCCGAGCGCCGCCGCATGTACGACCGGGTCCTCGACGTCCCGCGCCTGCTCAAGTTCTACGACGAGGGCGAGACGCTGCCCGACCCCGTCCTCGACCAGGCCAGAGCGGCGCTCGACGCCCACTACGGCGAGGAGCTGGGCGAGCCCTTCCGCACCGCGGGCCTGTGCTTCTACCGCGACGGCCGCGACAGCGTGGCCTGGCACGGCGACACCATCGGCCGGGGCAGCAGCGAGGACACCATGGTCGCGATCGTCTCGGTGGGCAGCCCGCGCCCGCTCCTGCTGCGCCCGCGCGGCGGCGGCCCCTCGATCCGCCGCGACCTCGGGCACGGCGACCTGATCGTCATGGGCGGCAGCTGCCAGCGGACGTGGGAGCACGCCATCCCCAAGACCGCCCGGCCCGCGGGGCCGCGCATCAGCATCCAGTTCAGGCCGCGCGGCGTCCGCTGACCCGGCCCGCCGCGCCCGCCGCGCCCGCCGTGGACCCCGCGCCCGCCGTGCGCCCCCCCGGGCTCCGCGAGCCCCCGTGCGCCCCTCGTGCTAGCGGAGGCGGAGACGGGCTATGCGGCCCTGCTCGCCGGAGGCCCAGCAGGACAGGTCCGGGGTGCACGAGACCGTGTCGAACGAGCCGCCGTCGAAGGTCTCCCAGCGGGCCCCGCCGGTGTACGTCACGTCGCTGCCCGTGGGGCCGACCGCGATCGCCGCGAACGGCAGGTGCGGCAGCCACGTCACCCCCGACCGGTACGCGGGCGGCGGGGTCGTGGCGGGCCGCCAGGTGGCGCCGCCGTCCCCGGTGACCGCGGCGGCGTTCGGGGAGGGGAGGCCGGGCTGGTAGTCGCCGCCGACCGCGATCCCGCGGTGCCGGTCGCGGAAGGCCAGCGCGAAGACGCCCTTCGCCGGGTCGGCGGCCGGGACCGGGGTGTCGGAGACGGTCCACGTACGCCCGCGGTCGGCCGAACGGAACACGCGTGACCGCTCGCCGCCGCCGGTGGCGATCCAGGCGTCGCGTCCGCCCGCGGTCACCAGGCACTGGCCGCTCGCCGCGAAACCGGCCTCCCCGGGCAGCGCGTCCGGCATGCCGGTGGACGGGAGCACCTGCCAGCTCCGGCCGCCGTCCTCGGTGGCCAGGAGGCGGAACCTGCCGTTCACCGGGTCGCTCATGGCCAGGCCGTGGCGGCGGTCGAAGAACGCCATGCAGTCGTAGAAGGCGTTCGGCTCGTCGTTCCTGAAGGACTCGGTCCAGGTGCGGCCGCCGTCCTCGGTGCGGTAGACGCGGCCGTCCGTGCCCGTGCCGATCGACAGGACCAGGGCGTGGCGGGCGTCGAACGCCTCCACGTCGCGGAACTGGAGTGACTCGGTGCCGGGCGGGGAGACGTTCTGCCAGGTGCGTCCGCCGTCCACGGTGCGCAGGACGGTTCCGCCGGTGCCGGCGGCCCACACCACGTCCCTGCTCACGGGCGCGAGACCACGGAAGCGGGCGGTCACGCCGGTCTCCTTCAGCTCCCAACCGAGGTCCGGGCCGGGGCCGGTGGTGGTGGCGTGGGCGGGGAGCGGGGCGGCGAGCACGAGCGCCGCGGACAACACGCTCATCGCGATGCGAACGTTCATGCCGGGCAAACTAACCCAAGAGATCACGAGCGTCCATCATGCGGACAGCCCGGTCCCCCAGAGGTGGGGTGGGGGAGGTCAGGCGGCGGTGCGGGTGGGAGCCCAGGTGAGGAGGGACTGGGCGGTGTCGAAGCGGCGGCTGGAGACCGACTCGCCCAGGATCACGCCCACCAGCCGTTGCCCGTCCCGCTCACCGGCGAAGGCCAGGCTGTACCCCGCCGCCCGGGTGAACCCCGTCTTCAGCCCGATCACCCCCGGCTCGGCGAGCAGGCGGTTGGTGTTGCGCCAGCCGTACGCGCCGTGCTCCTCGGTCGCGGCGACCTCGTGGTACCGGGTCCCGGCCACGCCTTCGATCAGCGGCACCTGGAGGGCCTTGGCGGCCAGCACGGCCTGGTCGCGGGCGGTGGACCAGCCGTCGCCCGCCGGCGTGGGCAGGCCGTCGGCGTTGACGTACCGGGTGTCGTTCATGCCGAGCGAACGCGCGGTGGCGTTCATCTTGTCGACGAACCCCGGCACGCCCGGCCCGTACGTACGGGCCAGCGCGTGGGCGGCGTCGGCGCCCGAGGGCAGCATGAGCGCGTAGAGCAGCTCGCCCACCGGCAGCCGGTCGCCGGGCCGCAGGTCGGCGGTGGTGCCGCCGCCGTCCTCGGCGTACCGCGCGTCCTGGGGGGCGATCTCCACCATGTCCGTGGGCCTGGCCGACTGCAGGACGACGTACGCCGTCATCGTCTTGGTGAGGCTGGCGATCGGCATGCGGGTGTCGGCGGCCTTGCCGAACAGGGCGGCGCCGGACCGGGCGTCCATCAGGTAGGCGGCCCGGCCGTACACGGCGGGCGCCCCGGCGTCGGCGGCGGAGGCGACGAGGGAAGGGGTCGCGACGGACGGGGTCGCGGCGGAGGGGGCCGCGGCGGACGGGGTCGCGCTCTGCGCGTACGCGGGCACGCCCAGCCCCGTGACCAGGGCGAAGGCGCCTGCGAACGCGGTGAGTCGAGCTTTCCGGTTACGCATGCATCCCAGGCTGCCGCCCGATTTGGCGTGCGTTTAACGATTTGGGGCAAAATCTGTGACCGAATCGTTAGAAACCCCGCCGACGCCGGAGGATCCGTCAGGTAGATCTTTCCGTGCCGGGCCCCTCAGCGGCCCGTCCAGAGGTTGTCCGCCACCCGTTGCCCCCGCGTCAGCCCGGCGAACAGCTCCTCCCACATCGGCATCACCACCTCCGGTCCGTACGCCCGCGACGTCGCCGCCGCCGCCTCGCCCATCCGCACCCGCAGCTCCCGGTCGCCGATCACCCGGATCAGCGCCGCGGCCAGCGCGTCCACGTCCCTGGGCGGCACCAGGACGCCGTCCACGCCGTCGGTCAGCACGTCCCGCGGCCCGGTGGGGCAGTCGAAGGCGACCACGGGCAGCGCGTGCGTCATGGCCTCGATCATCACCATGGGCAGGCCCTCGAAGCGGGAGCTGAGCGCGTACACCGACGCCTCGGCCAGCTCCTTCTCCAGCCGCTCGGTACGGCCGGGCAGCGTCACGTGCTCCGCCAGCCCGTGCCGCGCGACCAGCCCGGCGAGCTGGCTGCGGCGCGGCCCGGTGCCGAAGACGCGCAGCCGCCACTCCGGATGCACCCGCACGACCTGCGCGAACGCCTCGATGAGCAGGTCGAACCCCTTCTGCGGCACCAGCCGCCCGGCCGCCACCACGACCGGGTTGACCTGCCGGGACGGTTCCTGCTCCACGCGGTGGACGGCGTTCGGGATCACCACCACCGGCGTGTCCGGCAGCAGGCGCTGGTATTCGAGCTTGTTGGTCCTGGTCAGCACGGTGACCGCGGCGAACCTGCCGTAGTGGCGGGCGATCTCCCTGCGGATCGTGTCGGGGTAGGCGGACAGGTTCATGTGCTCCTGCGCGATCCTGACGACGTCGGCGGGGGTGCGGCGGGCGGAGATCAGGTTCAGCGCGGGCCTGGTCGTCACCAGGACGCCGCCGGACAGGCCGGAGACGTAGTCCATCGCGGCCCGTTCCACCCGCTCGGTGAAGTAGTCGGCGGCGAACTCGCCGCGCGGCACGATCTTGCCGCGGATCCGCCGCCACGCCCTGCGGCCGACGGAGTCGGGCTGTCTGCCCCCGCGCTGGTCCACCAGCGTGGTGACGGTGACGCGGGGGTCGATGGCGAACTGCGGGGCCTCGCGCCGCCGTACCAGGCTGACCAGCTCGACGTCGTGCCCGGCCGCGGTCATCGCGTTCGCCTGGTTGACCACCGTGCGGATCGTGCCGCCCATGCCGTAGGCGTGCAGCATCAGGTAGCGGATCTTCACGCGAGGTACCCCCAGGTCCGGGCGATGGGCTTGAGGGGTTCGGGGATCTGGTCGGGGGAGGGCAGCTCGCGGGCGGGCTGGACGGTCCCGGTCCTGATCTTGTCCCGCCAGTCGCCGAGCCCCTTCTCCAGCACCTGCTGCTCGCCGTAGGAGAGCATCCGCGGCTCCCACTCCAGGCCGAGGAACGCGCAGATCTCGCGGGTGACGCGCTCGGGCTCGGCGCTCAGCTCCTCGTACCTGACGGTCAGCCCCGGCAGCGCGGCCCTGGCCCGCTGCACGGCCTTCATGTACCGCAGGGCGTCGAGGGCGGCCTCCTCGGGGGTACGCCGGTCGGGGGCGGCCTCGTGCCAGGACGTGGCGATGGAGGCGGGGTGGCGCAGCAGGAAGACGAAGCGGGCGTCCGGCCAGCAGGCGGCGATGCGCTGGTGGGCGAAGGCGTTGGCGGGGGTCTTGTCCACGACGTACCGCTTGCCGCTGCGGACCAGCTCGCGGTGCAGCACCCGGTCCCACAGCAGGTGTTCCAGGTCGGCCTGGTTGTGCCCGAGCGCGGCCATCGCCTTGGCGGCCAGCGGAGTGCCGAACTGCACCCGCAACCGGCGTACGTGCAGCTCGTGGGGGGCGTGCAGGTCGGGGTGGGCGTTGAGGATCGCGCGCAGGAGCGTGGAGCCGGACCGTACGGGGGACAGGAGGAAGACGGGGGATTCGAGCAGCCGGTCGGTTAGCGGATCCGCGGGCGGTCTGATCTCGGGAGCGGGCGGGGGAGGGGGCGTGTTCCCGACTCGCTCGATCTGGAATCCGGTGAACCTGACCAGCGCTTTGTTGACGTGCCGCTGCCAGTTCATGGCGAGGCAGACTACCTACCGTTCCTGGCAGTTACCTGGCAGCGTCAGGCCGCCGACCAGGCGTACCGCGGGTTCGCGGGGGCCGTGCGCGGCTGCCGCGCGGTCGCGCGGGAGCGCCCCGGGCCTGTTAGCGTTACCGCTGACAGGAGGTGAGCGGCGGTGAAAGCGAAGGGCGACAGGCCGGCGGTGCTCATGGACGTGGCCGTGCTCGCCGGGGTCTCGGCCATGACCGTCTCGCGCGTGCTCAACGCGCCCGACCGGGTCCGCGCGGAGACCAGGGCCCGCGTCATGGCCGCGGTGCGCGAGCTCGACTACCGGCCCAACCAGGCCGCCCGCCAGCTCGTCACCGGCAGGTCCGGGGTGCTCGGCGTGGTCAGCATCGACACCACCCTCTACGGCCCGGCCTCCACGCTCTACTGCATCGAGCAGGCGGCCAGGCGGGCCGGCTACAACGTCAGCATCGCCAGCCTGCCCTCACTCAGCCGCAGGTCGATGGAGGAGGGCGTGCAGCGGCTGCGCGCCCAGGCGGTCGACGGCGTGATCATTGTGGCGCCGCACGAGTCGGCCGCCGACGGCCTGCGCCACCTGCCGCCGGAGATGCCGGTGGTGGCCGTCGACGCCGGCGACGACATCCCCGTGCCGGTGGCCAAGGTCGACCAGCAGGCGGGCGCCAGGCGGGTCACCCGTCACCTGCTCAGCCTCGGCCACGAGACGGTCTGGCACGTCGCCGGCCCGGCCGACTGGCTCGACGCCAACGGCCGCATCGAGGGCTGGCGCGGCGTGCTGGAGGCCGCCGGCCGGGAGGTGCCCGAGGTGCTGCGCGGCGACTGGAGCGCCCGCTCGGGCTACCAGCTCGGCCGCCGCCTCTGCGAGAACCCCGACGTCACCGCCGTGTTCGTGGCCAACGACCAGATGGCCCTCGGCGTGCTGCGCGCGCTGCGCGAGGCCGGCCGCCGGGTGCCCGAGGACGTCAGTGTGGCCGGGTTCGACGACATCCCCGAGTCGGCCTACTTCTGGCCGCCGCTGACCACCGTGCGCCAGGACTTCGGCGAGGTCGGCAGGCACGCCTTCCACCTGCTGCTCGACTTCATGGCCGGGCACGAGCCGGAGGCGCGGCGGCTGGTCGAGCCCGAGCTCGTGGTCAGGGAGAGCACGGGAGCCAGGCCGTCCCGGGCATGACCGGCATGATCGGCGGGCAGGTGTAGGGCCGTCGCGGAGGTGATCGGCTGGATGATGCTGCTCGAACGTTTCGACGCCTGGGACAAGCGGGCCTTCGACCGGGTCGCGCGCTCCGACCTGCCCGTGCTCGACGCCCTGCTGCCGCATCTGTCGTCGGCGGCCGACAACTCGGTCCTGTGGGGGCTGGTGGCGGGCGTCCTGATGATGACGGGCCGGCCGCGCCTGCAGCGGGCGGGCGTCCGCGGGCTGCTGGCGATCTCGCTGGCCAGCCCGCTGACCAGCATGATCGTCAAGCAGGCGATCCGCAGGCCGCGCCCGCTGACGGACCTCATCCCGGTGATCCGGCGCCGCCGGGTGCCGGCGTCCTCGTCGCTGCCGTCGGGGCACAGCGCGTCCGCGGTTGCCTTCGCGGTGGCGGTCGCCAGGGACGCGCCGCTGCCGGTCGCCACCTCCGTCACGCTGCTCGCCGCCGCGGTGGCCGCCTCCCGCGTGTACGTGGGCGCCCACTACCCGGGCGACGTGCTGGCCGGGGTCGCCGTCGGGGCGGCGGCGGGCTGGAGCGCCCACGGCTGCGGACGCTGGCTGCGCCGCACGCTGGCCGCCTCCGCCGCGCCGCAGGAGGTCAGGCGGGGCCGCTGCTGGCCCGGACGATCAGGGTCGAGCGCAGCAACTGCAGGGAGTTGACCGGCGGGCGGCCCTCGTCCAGGGCGCGCAGCAGGAGCTCGATGGCCTGCCTGGTCATCTCCCTGCTCGGGACGGCGACCGTGGTGAGGGCGGGATGCGTCACCCGTACCTCGTCGATGTCGTCGTGGCCGACCACCGACAGGTCGCCGGGCACCGAGCGGCCGCCGAGCCGGGCCGCCTCCAGCGCGCCCAGCGCGAGGATGTCGTGCGTGCAGAAGAGGGCGGTCACGCCGGGGTCGGCGGTCAGGGCCGCGGTGGCGGCGGTGAAGCCGCCCATGGCCGTCGGCTCCGGCGCGGTGAAGACGGCCGCGCCCGGGACGTCGAGGCCGTCGCGGGCGAACGCGCGCCGGAACCCCTGCACGCGCAGCGCGTGCGGCGCGCTGCTCAGCACCGCGACCCGCTCGTGGCCCAGCTCGCGCAGGTGCCGCCCGGCCAGGTAGCCGGCCTGCTCGTAGTCGATCGTGACGACGGGCAGGGTGTCGGGCACCTCGCTCTCCCACGCGCACAGCGCCACGGGGAAACGCGCGTCGGCCAGCAGCGGCAGGTGCTCGGTGAGGCCGTTGTCGCCGGCGATCAGCAGGGCGTCGACCGAGCGGCTGGTCAGGCCGGTGATGTGCCGGCGGGCCCGGTCGCCGTCGAGGCGGGTGGTGCACAGCAGCAGGTGGTAGCCGTGCTCCTCCAGGACGTTCTCGGCCTCCTCGACCACGGCCGAGTAGAACGAGCTGGCCACCGTCGGCACGAACAGGCCGACGGTCATGGTGGTGCCGGTGGCCAGCGAGCGGGCGACCAGGTTGGGGGTGTAGCCGAGCTCGGCGATGGCGGCGCGCACCCTGGCCTCGGTCTCGGGGCGGACGCGGACGCGGCCGGTGACCACGTTGGAGACCGTCTGCTTGGTGACCCCGGCCCGCTCGGCCACGTCCTGCATCGTGACCACGCGGCCTCCTAAAGGTTTGACCGGTCCAATGACGTCGCCCCGAAACGTAGCCGCCAGGCTCCGATCTCGTCAACCATCCTGCGCATTACGTGCCTTTTGACCGGACAAGAGAGCAGGAACGCGAAATCGGGCCTTGTTTGAGCGGTCAAATCTGGCGTATGGTCCGGCCACGCGGTTCCGGCTCGTGGTTCCCCCCAAGGGCCCGCCCGGTGTGGCGTGCCCGACAGAAAGGAGCACCCGTGTCCCCCCATCGCAACGTGCTCACCGCCGCCGCCGCGGCCCTGACGCTGGTCCTGGGCGGTTCCCTCGCCGTCCCGGCCGCGTCGGCCGCACCGCCCGACGCCACCTACACGATCACCGTCGGCTCCACCGGCCGCTACGCCCATCCCACCGACACCCCGGCGGCCACCTACATCGACAAGGACGGCACCTTCTACTTCCAGCAGTCGGCCGCCCTCTACGGCGCCTCCGACCCCCGCTACTGGGACTTCTTCACCGGCGCGAACTTCGAGACCGCCACCCGCTCGGCCGCGATCAGCGACGCGGTCAACCCGGCCAACTCCGCCGACCGCAACAACGACACGACCTGGCGCTGCAACAACAGCCCGACCGGCGTCGAGGCGACCCCCGCCGGCGCGGGCTCGGGATACGCCCACAAGAACTACTGCGACCTGGTCGGCGTCTGGGTGGACCCCGACACCGGCGACTGGTACGGCCTGGTGCACAACGAGTTCACCCCCCAGCCCTTCGGCGACGGCCTGCACTACGACTCGCTCGACTACGCCGTCTCCCGCAACCAGGGCCGGGTGTGGACCATCCTCGGCCACGCGATCACCTCGCCGTACAGCACGAAGCGCAACGACGCCGCGGCCTTCCCCCACCAGACCTACGACTACGGCGACGGCGACCCGCGCCTGTTCGCCGACCCGGTCTCGGGCTACTTCTACGTCTACTACGGCTCGCGGATCATCCCGAAGGGCGGCGTGGGCGGCGGCAACGGCGGCCTGGCCCACGTGGCGCGGGCGCCGATGTCGGCCAAGATGGCGACCGGCTCGTGGACCAAGTGGTACGACGGCTCCTGGTCGCAGCCCGGCGTGGGCGGCAAGGAGAGCAACATGGTCCCGGTCACCGCCGCGAACCCCCGGGGCTACACGCCCGTGGGCGGCGACTACGACCCGGCCAACACCGGCACGGTCGACCAGCAGATCGCCGCCGGGGAGCTGCCGCCGAAGTCCGACCTGTTCATCATGAACATCGCCTACGACGCCCACCTCGGCCTGTACCTCGGCGAGCCCGAGGTCGTCTCCGGCCGTCAGCCGCAGCGCCTCTACGTCACCGACGACCTGTCGACCCAGCGGTGGCGCCTGATCGGCGACACCGGGAGCTACGTCTCCGGCTCCTGGTACCGCTGGTTCCTCGACGACGTCAGCAGAACCGGCTCGGCCATCGTCGGCCGGACGTTCCGCTCGTACTGCTCGATCGAGTGCGCGACCTCCAGCGGCGAGTACGCGAACCTCACCGTCACCTCCACCGCGCCCGCCCCCGCCCCGGCGGACCCGGCCAGGACCTACCGGATCGGCACCGGGGCGGGCCGCGTCCTGGCCCAGGTCTCCGGCGGCCCGGCGACCACCTCCGCCGCCGCCCCGACCGGCTCGCCCCTGGAGAACTGGACGTTCACCCCCAACGGCGACGGCTCCTACCGCATCGCCAACGCCTCCACCGGCGGGCTGCTCGGCGTGGACGCGGCCACGACGGCCGGCCGCGCCTGGGGGGCGAAACCGGTCGTCACCGCGCCCGGCGCCGGCGGGCCCACCGCGGGCCAGCAGTGGTTCGTGGTGCCGGGCGGAAGCGGCCACCGGCTGGTCAACCGCTACAGCGGCCTCGCGCTCGCCCTGACGGCGGACGCGTCCCGACCGGCCGAGACCACCCCCGTACGCCACTGGAGCGACACCTCCGGCGGGACGGTCGGCGGTCGCCGCACGGCCGCCGAGCAGACCCTGACGCTGACCGACACCGGCGCCCCGGGCGGCGACCTGAGCGGCACCCACACCCTGACCGCCGCCGGCAAGGCCCTGGACGACCCCGACCACTCCACCACCCCGGGCACCCAGCTCATCACCTGGACCCCCAACTCCGGCGCCAACCAGCGCTGGGTCTTCACCCGTCAGCCCGACGGTTCCTACCAGATCGCCAACGGCCTGTCGAAGCTCTGCGTGGACGTCGGCGGCGGCTCCACCGCCGCCGGCGCCAAGATCATCCAGTGGACGTGCACCGGCGCCGCGAACCAGCGCTGGCAGGTCACCCCCGCCCCCGCGGGCGGCTACCGGATCGCCTCGCAGAAGAGCGGGCTGCTGCTCACCACGGCCTCCACCGCCGACGGCGCGCTCGTCACCCAGCAGGCCGACACCGGCTCGGCGCTGCAGCGCTGGACCGTCGGCTGATCCTCCTCCGGCGGGGCCCCGTCCGGGCCCCGCCGGGCCACCCCCCGAATCTCACAGGACAGGCGGTGCCGCTCGATGAGCTCATCCCGATCCCTCCCCATCCGCAGGACGTTCGCCGGGCTCGCCGCCGGCGCGCTGGCCCTCGGCCTGGTCACCGCCTGCGGCGGCGACGCCCAGGACGCGTCCGGCAAGGAGCTCGTCTACTGGTCGATGTGGAAGCAGGGCGAACCCCAGCAGGTGGCCCTGCAGGCCGCGATCACCCGCTTCACCCGGGCCACCGGCATCAAGGTCAAGGCCGAGTGGGCCGGCCGCGACGTGGTCAAGCAGAAACTGCCCGCCGCGCTCACCACGTCCAAGGTGCCGGACGTGGTCGACCAGTCCGACGACACGATCCGGCCGTTCATGGTGACCCCGGGCGTGGCCCGGGGGCTGGCCAGGGTGTACGAGGCCGACGTGCCCGGCGAGGCGGGCAAGAAGGTCAAGGACGTCATCCCGGCCAAGTACTCGCAGAGCCCGGCGTTGCGGCTGCCGGACGGCCAGCCGTACATGGTGCCCTACAGCGTGGCCGGCATCGGCCTGTTCTACGACGCCGCCACCCTCACCGAGACGCCGCCGAAGGACTGGACGGCGTTCCTGGCGCTGCTCGGCACCCTCAAGGCCGGCGGCCGGACGGCCCCGCTCACCGCCGACGGCGAACAGTACTGGTCCGACTCGTACTGGATGAACTACTACCTCTACCGGACGATCGGCGCGGACGGCCTCAAGGCCATCGCCGAGGACCGGACCGGGCAGTCGTGGAGGAAGCCCGAGGTGCTGGCCGCCGCCCGGCAGATCGAGCGGTTCGCCAAGGAGGGCTACCTGCTCAAGGGGTACGACGCCAGCAAGTACCCCGAGCAGCAGAAGAACTGGGCCCAGGGCCGGGCCGCGTTCATGATCATGGGTTCCTGGCTGCCCAGCGAGGTCGGCTCGTACGCCAGGGCCGGGTTCAAGCCCGCCTCCATGCCCTTCCCCGAGGTCGGCGGGCCGGCCAGGGGCGAGGAGGTCGTGCAGTTCGGCTTCGCGATGCCCGCCAAGGCCAGGAACGTCGAGGCCGGTGAGCGGTTCATCGCGTACCTGACGACCAAGGAGTTCGCCGACGACCTGGCCAGGACGGCCTCCGTGCTCTCGCCGCGGGCGGACGCGTTCGTGCCCGAGGCGCTGGCCGGGGTGAAGCGGCAGCTCGACAGCGTGCCCGAGACCTACCCGTTCGCGGCCGGGCTGAGCGTGCCGGGCTGGACCGACAAGGTCTACTACCCGACGGTGGGCGAGCTGTTCAACGGCAGGCTCACCGCGCAGGGGTTCGTGGACAAGATCACCGCGGTCCAGGCCGGCTTCTGGAAGAACCAGGGCAGCTGATGGCGGCCGAACCCGGGAAACGGCCCGGCCCGGCCGTACGGGCCCGGCAGCGGGCCTTCGTCCCCATGGTGGGCCCGGCCCTGGCGCTGCTGGGCGTCTTCGTCCTCGGCCCGGCCTGCTACGCGGTGTGGATCAGCCTCCAGCAGACCGCCGGGTACGGCGACTCGCGCTTCGTCGGCCTGCGCAACTACGCCCGCCTGCTGGGCGACCCGGTCTTCCACACCGCGCTGCTCAACACCCTGAAGCTGCTGGTCGTCGGCGGGGGCGTGACGTTCGCCGCCGGGTTCGCGCTCACGATGGTGCTCAGGGAGATGCGCGGGCGGCTGATCGCCCGCAACATCCTGTTCTTCCCCAACATCGTCAGCGCGCTGGTGCCGGCCATCGTGGCGGGATTCCTGTTCAACCCCGACGGGCTGGTCAACACCGTGCTGAAGGGCGTCTTCGGGGTGAGCGACCCGCCCAAGTGGCTGGCCGTGGACAACACGTTCACGCTCATCATGATCGTGGCGATCTGGGCGGCCGTCGGGTACTACACCACGATCATCATGGCCGCCGTCGACCGCATCCCCGCCTCCTTCCACGAGGACTGCGCGCTGCTCGGGGCCACGTCCTGGCAGCGGCTGCGGCACGTCACGATCCCGCTGACCTGGGACGTGCTCAGCGTCTGCGCGCTGCTGTGGACCATCAGCTCGATCAAGGTGTTCGAGCTGGTGCTGGTGTTCGGCGGCGGCACCGCGGGCACGCCGCCGAGCAGCACCTGGACCGTCGCCCTCTACAGCTACGCGGCCACGTACGGCGGCTCCGGCTCGCCGCCCGAGCTGGGGATGACCGCCGCCAGCGCGCTGTTCAGCCTGCTGATCGCGGCGGCCGTGGTGCTCCTGCTGCGGCGGGCGCTCGACCGTGAAGCCGTCCGGTTCTGAAAGGGGGGCCGACCATGAGAGCGACGAGGCTCGCGCCCATGAAGGCGGCCGTGTGGGCGGTCGTCGCCGCCGACGTGGCGCTGCTGGCGTGGGTGCTGATCACATCGCTGAAGAGCACCCGCGACGTGTTCGACCATCCGTGGCGGCTGCCGATCCCGCCGACGCTGGACAACTACCTGACCGCGCTGGAGGTCGGGAACTTCGGCCGGGCCGCGGTCAACAGCGCGGTCGTGGGCGTGCTGTCCGCGGTGCTGGCCGTGGTGGTCGCCGCGCCGGCCGCGTACGCGCTGACCCGGACCGCGAACCGCGCGGGACGGCCGCTGACGCTGCTGTTCGCGCTCGGGACCGGCGTGCCCACGCAGGTCATCCTGCTGCCGATCTTCCTCATGCTGAGCACCCTGGAGCTCACCTCCACCCTGACCGGCCTCACCCTGGCCTACGTCGGCACGGCCATGCCGTTCACCGTCTTCCTGCTGACCGGCTTCTTCCGGTCGCTGCCCGGCGAGCTGGAGGAGGCCGCCGCGCTGGACGGCGCCGGGGTGTGGCGGACGTTCCTGCGCATCGTGGTGCCGGTCGCCCGGCCGGGGCTGGTCACCGTGTTCGTGCTCCAGCTCATCGTCTCCTGGAACGAGACCATGCTCGCCCTGGTGCTGATGCAGGACGACGAGAAGGAGACGCTGCCGGTGGCGCTGATCGGCTTCGCCCAGCAGCAGCAGTACACCGGCACCAACTGGGGCGGTATGTTCGCCGGCGTCTGCGTGGTCGTGCTGCCCATGGTGGTCCTGTTCGCCTGGGTGGGACGCCGCGTCACCGAAGGCATCACCGTGGGGATGGGGAAATGACGACGACCGTCCGCCGCATCATGATCACTCTGCCGGTCGCCCCGCCCGGCCCGGACAACCCGCTGCCGCCCCTCGGCGAGGCCGCCGGGCCCGCGCCCACGGTCGCCGGCGCGCCGCCCGACATGGCCTTCCAGCTCTCCTACGGCAGGCTCGCCTCCGTGCTGCCCTGCCGCGTCCAGGACGGTTACGACCGGGCGCGCCGGCCCCGCCGGGTCGAGGCGATCCAGCTCGCCAACGACCGGCTGACCGCGACCGTGCTGCCCGGCTGGGGCGGACGCCTGTACTCGCTGGTCCACCGCGACCACGGCGAGCTGCTCTACCGGAACCCGGTGCTGCAACCGGCGAACTTCGGGCTGACCGGCGCCTGGTTCTCCGGCGGCGTGGAGTGGAACTCCGGCTCGACGGGGCACACCACGCTGACCTGCCGCCCGGTGTTCGCCGGGGAGGCCGAGGGGCCCGACGGGACGCCGATGGTCCGGGTGTGGGAGTGGGAACGCACCCGGGACCTGCCGTACCAGGTCGACTTCTGGCTGCCGCGCGGGTCGGACTTCCTGTACGTGGGCGTGCGCATGCGCAACCCGCACCCGCACGAGGTGCCGGCGTACTGGTGGTCGAACATCGCCGTCCCCGAGACCGGGCGGACGCGCGTGCTCGCCCCGGCCGGCACGGCCTGGCACTTCGGCTACGCCGGGCGGCTCGAACGGGTCCCCATCCCGGTCTGGGACGGCCTGGACCGCAGCTACCCGGCCCGCGCGGACCACGCCGCCGACTACTTCTTCGAGCTCGGCGACCGCCGTCCGTGGATCGCCGCGCTCGACGGCTCCGGCGCGGGCCTCGTGCACACCTCCACCCGGTCGCTGCGCGGGCGCAAGCTCTTCCTGTGGGGACGCGGGCCCGGCGGGCGCCGCTGGCAGGACTGGCTCACCGAGCCCGGCACCGGCGGCTACCTGGAGATCCAGGCGGGGCTGGCCCGTACCCAGCTCGAACACGTGCCACTGCCCGGCGGGGGCGAGTTCTCCTGGCTGGAGGCGTACGGGCCGCTGCGCGCCGACCCCGCCGCCGTGCACGGCACGGACTGGTCGGAGGCGGTGCGGGCGGCCGAGGAGGAGCTGGCGGCCCGGCTGCCGGCCGCCGAGGTGTCCGCCGCCTGGCGCAAGTGGCGGCCGCACGCCGACCAGGAGCCCGTCCGGATCCTGGCGGAGGGGTCCGGCTGGGGCGCCCTGGAGGTGGCGCGCGCCGGCGTCGCCACGCCCGGCACCCCGTTCCCCCGGTCCACCCTCGGCGCCGACCAGTCGCCCTGGCTGACTCTCCTCACCACCGGCGCCTTCCCCCGTCCTGAGCCCTCTCCCGGCGCGGATCCCGGGCACAGCCTCGTGTCCGGGCCGTGGCGGCGGCTGCTGGAGCGGGCGCCGGAGACCTGGGTGACGGCCTACCACCTGGGCGTGGCCGCCTGGCACGCGCAGGACCGCGCGGAGGCCGCACGCGCGTGGCGGCGCTCCGCCGAGCTGCGCCCGAACCCCTGGGCGACCCGCTGCCTGGCCCGCACCATCGCGAACCCGGACGAACGGGCCACCCTGTACCTCGCGGCCCTCGACCAGACGGCCGGACTCGTCAGGGAGCGCCTGGCGGCGGAGGCGGCCGTCGCGCTGCTGGAGGCCGGCCGGGCCGCCGAGTGCCTGGCCGTCCTGGACACGCTGCCCGCGACCGGCCGGGCGGTCCTGCTCCGCGCCCGCGCCCTGCTCGCCGCCGGGGACCGGGACGGCGCCCGCGCGCTGTTCGACGCCGGCTTCGACGTCGATGACCTGCGGGAGGGCGAGCCCGTCCTGCACGACACGTGGTCACGCCTGACCGCCGACCCGCTGCCCGGACGCTACGACTTCCGCATGCACCCCGACGACGCCTGACCTGCCCTTAGTCGCCGGTGCCGGTGGTCAGCCCAGCAGCGGGAAGCGGTCGTCGGCGGACGGGAGCCGTCCGGTGGCTTCGAGCACGTACGCCGTCAGGTCCAGACGGGCCGGGCGGTCCGTGCCGAGCAGCCCGTCGAGGGTCTCGCCGGCCAGCTCCAGCGCCTCCCGGGCGGGCGGCCGCGCGGCCTGCAGGTCGAGGTGGTGGACGGCGGCCTCGGTCGCCAGCGTGGCCAGGAAGTCGGGCACGGCGATCACGTGCCCCTGCGTGGCGACGCATCCCGCCGGGTCGGCCGCCAGCGCCGCCCGCACGGCGGCGGGGGCGGTGTCCTGCCACACCCGCAGCACCCCGGAGGGCCGGGTGAAGGCGGACGCGGACCTGCGCACCCACCAGGCGTGGGCGTCCGCGCCGCCCCCGGCGCCCTCGGCGCCCCCGGCGGCGTCCGGGACGGGCTGGAAGGAGTTCCAATAGGTGACGTGGTCCACGTCGGGCGGCCCGTCGGCCGGGGTGGCGAACGCGACGAGGGCCCGCTGGGCGTCGCACAGCACGTGGAAGAGCAGATCCACCCCGGCCCAACCGGCGCACCGGGTGGGCCTGAGCGGGTCGGTCTCGGTCACCGCGGCCGTGAACTCGCGGTAGGCGGCGGCGAGGGCGGTGCGGGCACGTTCGAAGTCCATGGGGACGATTCTTTCCCGCGGCCCGCCGCTTCCGGCCGGACGGGCGGGCAACCCCGCTGGTACGGGCGCTGCGGGAAGTGCGACCGCCACTCCGCGGACGTCAGCTCCCCGGCCCGCCGGCACAGGACGGCGGCCGAGGCGGCCGGATCGAGCTCGTACCGCTGGACCGGGACGTGCTCCCCGGCCGCGTACAGGACCCGGCCGCCGTCGCCGAAGGCCAGCGCGAGGACGGCGTCGCCCGGCGTGGGCAGCGGCGAGCCGATCGGCTGCCGGGAGGCCACGTCCCACAGCTGCAGCGAGCCGTTCGCGCCGCCGGTCGCGAGGACCGTGCCGTCCGGCGAGAACGCCAGTGCGTTGACCATGACGCTGCGGTCGGCGGCGGCCGTCGTGGGGATCGCCAGCGTGCCGAGACGGCGCTCCGCGCGGCCGTCCCACAGGACGGTGCGGCCCGTGGCGTCCCCGGCGGCCAGGTACCGGCCGTCCGGGCTGAAGGCCAGCGAGGTGGTCTGGCCGGGCCCGTACCGGCCCTGGATCCGCCGCGTCGAGGGCAGGTCGACGAGGTCGCCCATGGAGGTGACCAGCAGCCGCCGGTCGGGGTCCGTCCGCAGCTCGTGGCCGGTGACGTCGGGGAGCGTCTTGGTGACGGTCCGGCTGCGCGGGTCCCAGACGCTCAGCCGGCCCACCAGGGGCGGGGAGGCAGCCAGCAGCGTGCCGCCGGGGCCGAAGGCGAGGGCTCCGACCGAGCGGGCGCCGCCGTCCAGCGTCAGGCTGTCCGACAGGCGGGCGCGGGCGACGTCCCACACCGACACCCGGGTGGGCAGCGAGCGGTAGCCCAGGGGGGAGCCGCCGTAGGCCAGCCGCCGACCGTCGTCGTCGAAGGCCAGCAGCAACGTGCACTGCGGGATCTGCGACTTCGGCTCGGGGCAGGCCACCTCCGGGAGGTCGGCGGTGGGCCGGCCGGTCCGCCGGTCGTACAGCCGGAAGCGTACGAGGCCCGTCTCGTGCCCCGGGTAGCCGAGGGCGAGCGCGGCGCCGTCCGGGCCGAAGGCCGCCGCTGAGGCGGCCTCCTCCCGCCATCCGGGGCTCGCCGCGCCGCCCAGGTCGAGGGTGCGCACGGTCGCGGGCCACGTGGAGCCGGACCCGGCGAGGTAGCGGATCCGGTTCGCCCCCGGGTCCACCCGCAGGTCCACGGCCTGCTCGCCGGACAGGGGATGCCGGAAGACCGGCAGTTCGGGGGAGGCCAGGCGCCACAGGACGATCGCGGCGCCGTCGGAGGCGGCCAGGAAGGCGCCGTCGGCGCTGAAGGACACCTCCTTGACGTCGCGGCGGACGACGCCCGGCAGCTCCTTTCCCGACGCGAGCTCCCACATGCGGACCTTCTCCGTCGTGACGACCGCCAGGCGCCCGCCGTCGGGGGTGAAGCGCACCCGCTCGTACTGGCACTGCTCGCGGGTGAGGACGGGCGCCCACGGCGTGCCGATCCGGCGGGCCGCCGCGACGTCCCACAGCTGCAACGGCTCGCCGGGCACGCACAGCGCCAGCAGGCGGCCGTCCGGGCCGAGCGTCGCGTCCGGGAACGACGGGTCCGCCCAGTCGCGCCGGTCGGCCGAGCTGCGCAGGTACGCCGTCCCGAACTCCCAGGCGATCTCCGCCGGGTCGGCGGGCGCCCGGCGGGGGAACTCGACCGTCAGCAACTCGCGCCGGGTCCGCGTGTCCCACACCCGGACCCGGTAGGTGTCCCGCCCGGCGTCGTAGCCGATGACGGTGCGCCCGTCAGGGCCGGCCTCGAACCCGTCCGGCGCGCGGCCGAGGGCGGCCGGGGCCCGGCTGCCGGTCCGCAGGTCCCACAGGCCCACCTCGCCGTCCGCCAGGCGCATGGGCAGCGTCCACGCGTCGCCTCTGCGGGCGCCCAGCTGGTCGAGTGCCGCGCCGGGGGCGGGCATGGAGCCCGTCGCGCGGCGGGCGTCCAGGTCCCAGGACGTGACCTGGTCGGCGCCGACGCTGAGCAGGGTCCGCCCGTCGGCGCTGAGATGCCGCCTGGTCAGGCTGCCGCCGGCGGGGTCGGTGAAGACGTCCTGGGCCGGCTGGACGGCCGCGGCCAGCAGGGCGGAACGGGTCTCCGGCAGGTCGGCCAGCCGCCAGGCGGCCAGGGCCAGCCGCATCGAGGCGCGCGGGTCGGAGTCGCGCAGGCTCGCCGCCACGCCTGCGGTGCGGCGGGCCTCGGCCTCGCGCTGCCGCTGCTCGCCGGTCCTGCTCTGCTGCCAGGCCAGCAGCGCCGCGGTCAGGGTGAGCACGAGCAGCACGGCGGTGGCCGTCGCGCGCCGCCTGCGCCGCCGTCGTTCGCCGTCGCGGGCGGCGCGGCTCGCCGTGAGGAAGTCGCGCTCCAGCGGCGTGAGGACGCCGGCCCGTCCGAGGTGCTCGTCGGCGACGGCCAGCGCCACCCCCCGGTACAGGCCGCCCGGGTCGCGGTCGTGGTCCTGCCAGGCGCCGGCCGCCTCGGTCAGGCGGCGGTGCACGCGCAGGCGTTCGCGGTCCTCCTCGATCCAGCCGCGCAGCCGGGGCCAGGCGGTGAGGAGCGCCTCGTGCGCCAGGTCGACGCGCCCCTCGTCGAGGGTGACCAGCCGCGCCCTGGCCAGCCGCTCCAGCAGCTCGCCGGTCTCGTCGTCCGGCTCGCCGGTGAGCAGTTCGGCGCGCTCGACCGGGCGGCGGGTGTCCTGGCCGTCCTGGCCGGGGGTGACCAGGCGGAGCATCAGGTGGCGCAGGCGCTCCCGCCGCGCGGGGGACAGGCCGGCGTACAGTTCCTCGGACGTGCGCGCGATGGCGCTGCGCAGGCCGCCGGCGGCCGTGTAGCTCGCCACCGTCAGCACCCGGCCGCGCCGCCGCCGCCAAGTCTCCAGCAGCGCGTGCGACATCAGCGGCAGCGCGCCGGGCTCGCCCTCCACCTCGCCGACGATCATGGTGGTCAGCTCGCGCTCCACCACCAGCCCGGCCCCGGCCGCCGGCCTGACGATCGCCGCCCGCAGCTCGGCCGCGCTCATCGGGCTCATCAGCAACGTCGCGTCCCTGGCCGACTCGGCCAGCCCCCGGTGCCCGGCGCACTGCCCGAAGAAGTCGGCCCGTACGGCCAGCACGACCCGCGGCCCCTTCTCGGCCCGCGCGGCGGCCAGCAGCGCGTCGATGAAGGCGGCCCGCCGCGCCGGATCGGCGCACAGGGCGAAGACCTCCTCGAACTGGTCCACGACGAGCACGTCCGCCCGCACGCCGGCCTCCTCCGGCCGCGGCTCGGGACCGGGCGTGACCACGCGGACCATCGGCGGCCGGCCGCCGGTGTCGCCGGTCCGCAGCAGCCGGGGCACCAGCCCCGCGCGCAGGAGGGAGGACTTGCCGCTGCCGGACGGCCCGACGAGCAGCACCAGCCGGTGCTCGCCGACCAGCGCCGCCAGCCGCTCCACCAGCGCGCCGCGCCCGAAGAAGCGGTCCTGGTCGCTGGTCTCGAACCGGGCCAGGCCCAGGTACGGGGCGGGGGAGTCGTCCTCGGCGGCCGCCTGGGCGAGGGCTTCCCGATCGGCCTCCTCCCAGCGCCGCCGCCAGGTCTCGACGTCCCCGCCGCAGGCCCGGACGTAGGCCAGGGCGACGGGCAGCGAGGGCAGCCGGTAACCGGCGGCGGCCTGGGCGAGGGTGGCGGCGGAGTAGTGGGCGCGGGCCGCCATCGCCCGGTAGGTGAGCCCGCCGGCCTCCTGGCGTAACTTGCGCAGCTCGTACGCGAATCGGGCGATGGGCCCGGAGGCCGGGTCCAGCGGCTGCTCACGACGGCCCAACGTCCCCTCCAGCGAATCCTCTCAAGATCACGTTACTGGTCACGAGAGATACGGAGTCGCCGGCCACCCCGATCAGGACGTGCCGGGCGCCGCGAACCTGCGTCCGTTTCGAGACAGCAGGCCGGAGCCCGACACAGTGAGGGCGGAGCTGGTCACGGTGAGGGCGGCGGGTCGGATCCCGTCGGGAGGCCGGGCCCGGACAGCCGAAAGGCCAGACCCCGTCGTTCCGGGTCTGGCCTTGGAGTGTGGTGGACGATACTGGGATTGAACCAGTGACCTCTTCCGTGTCAGGGAAGCGCTCTCCCGCTGAGCTAATCGTCCTTGGAGGTGGAGACGGGATTTGAACCCGTGTGGACGGCTTTGCAGGCCGCTGCCTCGCCTCTCGGCCACTCCACCGAGTCGAACCACTCCGAGCGGAAGACGGGATTCGAACCCGCGACCCTCACCTTGGCAAGGTGATGCTCTACCACTGAGCCACTTCCGCGCTGTTGCGTGCCTAACTCTAGCGCCTTTTCCGACCAGATGCTTCCCGCTACTTGCGGAGCCGGCGGGCGACGCCGCGTTCGGTGGCCGGCAGGCTCAGGAAGATCTCCAGGATCCGGGTGAGCCGGTGGACCTCGATGCGGTGGAAGGCCGGACCCTCGGAGCGGGCCAGCAGCAACGTCAGGGCGAGCGGCGGGAGCGGGGCGTGGATGGCGTGCACGCCGCCGTCGAGCGTGAGGGCCGCCGGGCGTGGCGGGGCCGGGCTGGGGACGGTCAGGCCCTGCGGGGCGCGCCAGCTCGCGTAGACCACGCCGTGGTCGGCGGCGGTGGCGGCCCAGTCGGCGCTGAACAGCACCGGCAGCGAGTCGACGAGCGTGGTCAGCGCGCGGTCGCCCGCGGTGGTGATGTACTTGAGTATCTCCAGCTCAGGGTAGGTGCCGGCGGTCTCGCGGGTGGTCCAGATGCCTTCCACGCGGACGTCGTCGACGCTCTCCAGGCTCTTGACCAGCACCTCCCGGGGGGTGCTCTCGGGGCAGAAGACGGTGATGTCGTCGACCGCCGAGCCGGCCCCCCGGTCGAGGACGGTGACCTGGGTGATGTCGGCCCCCGCCGTGCCCAGGGCCTTGGTGACCTGGGCCAGAGACCCCGGACGGTCGGGCAGCGCCACGCGCACGCGAAGAAGCATCGATCCCTCCCTGGTGATGCCGTCCACAGCCTATAGGCGAATACCGCTTCCGGCCTGAGCTGCGCTACAACTGACGGAGTGAAGATTGGGCCGATTGGGGCATGGCCGCCCGTGGTGCTGGCGCCCATGGCGGGCATCACGAACGCGCCGTTCCGGGTGTTGTGCCGGGAACAGGGCGCCGGGCTGTTCGTGTGCGAGATGATCACGACGCGGGCGCTGGTCGAGCGCAATCCCAAGACGCTCAGGATGATCAGGTTCGCCGAGTCGGAGCGGCCGAGGAGCCTGCAGCTCTACGGCGTCGACCCCGACATCGTCGGGCGGGCGGTCCGGATGATCGCCGAGGAGGACCTCGCCGACCACGTCGATCTCAACTTCGGCTGCCCGGTGCCCAAGGTGACCAGGCGCGGGGGCGGGTCGGCGCTGCCGTACAAGAGGAACCTGCTGCGGCGGATCCTGCGGGCGGCGGTGGCGAACGCGGGGGCGCTGCCGGTGACGATGAAGATGCGCAAGGGCATCGACGACGACCACCTGACCTACCTCGACGCCGGCCGCATCGCGGCCGAGGAGGGCGTCGCGGCGATCGCCCTGCACGCCCGCACGGCGAAGCAGCACTACGGCGGCGTGGCCGACTGGGCGGCGATCGCGCGCCTGAAGGAGGCCGTGCCCGAGATCCCGGTGCTGGGCAACGGCGACATCTGGTCGGCCGACGACGCGTTGCGCATGGTGGCGCGCACCGGCTGCGACGGCGTCGTGGTGGGGCGCGGCTGCCTCGGGCGTCCGTGGCTGTTCAAGGACCTGGAGAACGCGTTCAACGGCAGCCCCGAGCGGGTCAGGCCGACGCTCGGCGAGGTGGCCGGGACGATGGAACGCCACGCGGCCGGCCTCACCGAGTGCTTCGACACCGAGCGGTACGCGATCGCGGACTTCCGCAAGCACGTCGGGTGGTACCTCAAGGGGTTCGAGGTCGGGAGCGCGCTGCGGCGGGAGCTGGCCACGGCCGAGTCGCTCGACGGGCTCCGTGAGGGGCTGGCCAAGCTCGACCACGACCAGCCGTGGCCGCCGAACACCGACACCCCTCGGGGCAAGTCGGGCGAGCGTCAGAAGGTGCAACTGCCTGACGGGTGGCTCGACGACCCGTGGGACTGCGTGGTCCCGGACGAGGCGGAGTCGGACATATCCGGCGGCTGACGGCGGGGGCGGAGTGGGCGTCCGGCCGGCCGTCGGACATATCCGGCGGCTGACGGACCGGTTCCTGGTGGGGCGGTCAGTGGGGGCCGGTGGCCTCGGTGCCGCACGGGCCGCCGCCGGTCGACGGCTCCAGCAGCACGCGCTCGCCGTCCATCGTCAGCGTCTCGTACCAGGACGAGATGCGTTCGGCCGAGCGGCCGGTGTAGTGGCAGATGAAGCTGCGCCTGAACCGGTCGGCCGTGCTGTTCGGCTCCGACCCGTGCACCAGGCTGCCGTTGAAGAAGAGCACGTCGCCGGGCTGCATGTCCACGGGCACCCGCTCCAGGCCCGGCGGCGGCGGGACGTACTCGCGGGTGAAGGAGAGGTCCTGGTCGGCCTCCTCCGGGCAGAACAGGTCCATCAGGTGGGTGCCGGGGACCACTTCCAGGCCGCCGTTGGCGCGGTCGACGCGGTCCAGCGCCACCCAGGCGGCCACGCACGTGCCCGGCTCGACGCGCAGGTAGAAGTTGTCCTGGTGCAGCGCCTGCCCGCGGGCGCCCGGCGGCTTGAAGTAGAACATGCTCTGGGCTGCTATCGGCTCCTCGCCCAGCAGCTCGCGCAGGATCGCGGCGAAGCGGGCGTCGAGCAGGTAGCGCAGGGCGACGTCGTTCACCTGGTGGGGGTGCATGATCCGGGGGTAGTCGCGCAGGGCGTCGTAGGGCGCGCCCGGCTCCTGGGGGACGGGCGAGAAATGCCCGGGTATCGGGCCGGCGGCGTGCAGAGCCATGAACTCATCGCGCAGCTCGGCCACCTCCTCGGGAGCCAGCAGCGCGGGGACGAGCACGTACCCCCGGTCGTGGAAGTCGTTCAGCCTCATGCCCTTCACCGTAGGGACCCGGCACGTGGGACGGTATGACCGTGACCGCTGAGAACCTGTCTGTTCCTGCTGCCGAACTGATGATCGTCGGCCACTACGACAAGCCGGCCGGGTACGGCACCCGCCGCCCCCACGGTTCGCCGAGCTGGCTGCTGCTGTGGACCCAGGCGGGGGAGGGGCGGGTCGAGCAGGCGGGGGCGGCGTTCACCGTGCGCGAGGGGGATCTGGCGGTGCTCGGGCCGGGCTCGGCGCAGCGTTACCGGGTCGCGCCGGGAGCGGGGAGATGGCGGTTCTGGTGGGTGCACTTCCAGCCGCGCCCGTCGTGGACGGCCTGGCTGGCGCCGTACGCGCTGGCCACCGGCTGTCACCTGGTCGAGGGTGTGCCCGTCGGGGTGCGCGACCGCGTCGAGCGGGCCTTCGACCGCGCGTTCCAGGACGCCCGCTGGATCCCCGGCCACACCGCCCCCGCCGGGCTGCCGCCCGCCGCGCCCGCCGGGCTGCCGCCCGCCGCGCCCGCCGGGCCGCCGTCCGCCGCGCCTGCCGGGCTGCCGTCCGCCGCGCCCGCCGGGTCGCCGTCGCCCGCGCCTGCGGTCGTCATGGGCAGTCCCGCCCGGGAGCTGGTGCTGGGGGCGGTGGAGGAGGTGCTGGTGCTGGCCACGGCCTCGGCGGGGGCCGTTCCCGCGCCGGGGGCCGAGGGCGGGGACGAGCGGGTGCGCCGGGTGCTCGACCTCATCGCCGCCGAGCCCGGGACCCAGCACTCGGTCGCCTCGCTGGCCCGCGCGGTGGCGCTGTCGCCGTCGAGGTTCGCGCACCTGTTCGCGGCCGAGACCGGCCAGACCCCGATGGGCGCCGTGCGCCGGGCGCGGGTGCGGCACGCCGCGAGCCTGCTGGAGGTGACCGACCTGGACGTCGGCCAGGTGGCCGCCGCCTCGGGGTTCGTCAGCCCGTTCCACTTCAGCCGCGCCTTCAGGCGCGAGTACGGCCTGCCGCCCCGCGACTACCGCGCCCGCCTGCGCCGCCCCTGACCCCCGTCAGCCCCGGCCCGGCACAGACCTCGCCCGGCTCAGACCTCGCCCGGCTCAGACCTCGCCCGGTTCAGACCTCGTCCGGCTCAGACCTCGACCGGGCCGCCGCTGCGCCAGTAGACGTTGCCCTCCCTGGACAGCAGCCCCTCGTCCACCAGGTAGCGGCGCAGCGCCGCGAAGTCGTCGTGGAAGGCCCGCAGGGCCACGTTGACGTCGGCCTCGGGGTAGCGCACGCCCGGCTCGAACACCCGCGAGACGTAACGCAGCACGATCAGCCGCTTGTCGCGGCGCATGCCCATGGTGGTCAGCCGGCCGTCGACCAGGAACGTGCGCAGCACCCGCTCCTCGGCGCTCAGCTCGGCGGGCGGCTCGGCCCGCTCCCGCAGCAGCTCCCGGAAGCGCTCCGGCCGGGCCCGCCACTTGCCGTCGTCGTCGCGTTCGGCCAGGCCGCCGCTGGCCAGGCGGTCGAGCGCCTTGGGGGGCAGGTCGCCGGTGTCACCGAGCACCAGGGACGCGAGTGCGCGCAGGGTGTCGTCCTGGCAGAGCAACCCGAGCACGCGTCTGAGGTCTTCGTCGCTCACCCCTACCATTTTGTCCCATGATCGCAGCACTCTTCGTCGCCGTCGGCCTGGCCATCCCGGGCAACTTCCTGCTGTACGAGAAGGACGCCGCCAAGAAGGACCCCAACCCCGAGCACAGCTGGACGGTGTCGGGCAGGAAGAACGCCCAGCTCGTCGTGAACCCGTGCCAGAAGGCGGGGCTGGGCCAGGCCGGCCGCACGGCGGCCAGGACGATCGTCTACACGTCGGTGCCCGACTACTCCAAGTCCGAGCAGGTGATCCTCTACTCCTCGCCGGAGGCGGCCGGCAAGGCGGTCGGCGACCTCAGGGCGGCCGTACGGGCCTGCGGCACCGCGGCGTACCGGTACGGCGCATCCAAGATCGCGCTCGGCGACGAGGGCCTGCTGGTCACCGGCCAGGCCTACGACCACGGCAAGCCGGCCGTCGGCGGCGAGCGGGCCGTCGTGACCCGCCGCGCCAACGCCCTGATCGTCTACACGGCCGGCGGCGAGTGGGGCAAGCCCGCCAAGGCCGACTTCAGCCGGCAGCGGAAGGACGCGGGCACGATGCTCGCCAAGATCTGCAAGCTGGCGGAGTGCTGAATGTCTCGATCTTGAGACATCGCCATGACCGGACGCCTAACTTCGCCGTCCGACAATGAAGCGACAAGCCGGTGCCGGAACGCCCTTGCCAGTCCGTTCCGGCACACGGCTTGTTCTCTTTCCGCGGCCGCTCAGAGCCGGTTGAGGCCGAGCACGTGCAGCACGGCCCGGCCCTCCTCGTCGGAGGAGGT
This sequence comes from Nonomuraea sp. NPDC003560, assembly GCF_042878785.1. Classification (NCBI taxonomy): domain Bacteria; kingdom Bacillati; phylum Actinomycetota; class Actinomycetes; order Streptosporangiales; family Streptosporangiaceae; genus Nonomuraea; species Nonomuraea sp. NPDC003560. The sequence goes on from NZ_JBIAOF010000001.1 coordinate 974,709, forward strand.
CAGGTCGACCTGGGCGTCGATGCCCCAGTCGCCGTCGCCGGCCGGGTCCTTGATCGTCTGGCGCACCCGCCACAGGCCGCTCTCCTCCTCGATCCGCAGCAGCGCGGGCCCGCGCGCGTCGGCGTCGGTGAAGATCTCCTCGTGGTCGGCGTAGTACGCGTCGAGCGCCGCGCCCCAGTCGACGTCGGGGGCCAGCTCCTCCAGCTCGTCCTCCTTCTCGATGGCGCACAGCTCGACCAGCCGGAACATGGCGTTGCGCACCAGCACCCGGAAGGCCCGCGGGTTGGCCGTGACCGGCCGCACCTTGGTCTCCAGCTGCGCCTGGCGCTCCAGCGCCTCCTCGGGGTTGGTCAGCTTCTCCCACTCGTCGATCAGCGAGGAGTCGACCTGCCGGACCAGCTCGCCCAGCCACTCGATGAGATCGACCAGGTCCTCGGTCTTCAGGTGCTCGGGGACCGTGCGCGACAGCGTGCGGTAGGCGTCGGCCAGGTAGCGCAGCACCGTGCCCTCGGAGCGGGCCAGCTCGTAGAACTGGATGTACTCGCCGAACGTCATCGCGCGCTCGAACATGTCGCGCACCACCGACTTCGGGCTGACGGTGTAGTCGCCCACCCACGGGTGGCCGCGCCGGTAGGTCTCGTACGCCCCGAGCAGCAGGTCGTCGAGCGGCATCGGGTACATGACCTCGGCGAGCGCCTCCATGCGCTCCTCGTACTCCATGCCGTCGGCCTTCATCTGGGCGACCGCCTCGCCGCGCGCCTTCTTCAGCTGCGCCGACAGGATCTGGCGGGGGTCGTCGAGGATGGACTCGACGATCGAGACCATGTCCAGCGCGTACGAGGGCGACTCGCGGTCGAGCAGGTCGAAGGCGGCCAGCGCGAACGTGGACAGCGCCTGGTTGAGCGCGAAGTCCTCCTGCAGCTCGATCGTCAGCCGGGCCCGCCGGCCCTGCTCGTCGGGCTCGGCGAACTGCTCGACGATGCCGCCGGCCAGCAGCGACCGGTAGATGGCGATGGCCTGGCTGATGTGCCGCCGCTGCCACTTGCGGTCTTCGTGGTTGTCGGTGAGCAGGTGTCTCATCGCCTGGAAGCAGTCGCCCGGCCGGTTGATCACGGCCAGCAGCATCGCGTTGCTCACCTTGAAGCGGGAGTTGAGCGGCTCGGGCTCGGCCTGCTGCAACTTCTCGAACGTCTCCTCGCTCCAGCCGACGAACCCCTCCGGCGGCTTCTTGCGGGCGTAGCCGCGCCGCCGCTTGGGGTCGTCGCCGATCTTGGCCAGCGCCTTGGCGTTCTCGATGTCGTGCTCGGGGGCCTGGCAGGCGACGTAGCCGATGGTGTCGAAGCCCGCGCGCCCGGCCCGCCCGGCGATCTGGTGGAACTCGCGGGCGCGCAGCCGGCGGACCTTGTTGCCGTCGTACTTGGACAGGGCGGTGAACAGCACCGTGCGGATGGGCACGTTGACGCCGACGCCGAGCGTGTCGGTGCCGCAGATGACCTTCAGCAGCCCCGCCTGCGCCAGCCGCTCCACCAGCCGCCGGTATTTGGGCAGCATGCCGGCGTGGTGGACGCCGATGCCGTGCTTGACCAGCCGCGACAGCGCCCGGCCGAACCGGGTGGTGAACCGGAAGCCGCCGATCATCGCGGCGATGGCCTCCTTCTCGGCCTTGGTCGCCATGTTGATCGACATGAGCGCCTGGGCCCGCTCCATGGCCGCGGCCTGCGTGAAGTGCACGACGTAGACGGGGGCCTGCCCGGTGGTGAGCATCTCCTCCAGCGTCTCGTGCAGCGGCGTCATCCGGTAGGAGTACACCAGCGGCACCGGCCGCTCGGCGTGCTTGACCACCGCCGTGGGCCGCCCCGTGCGCCTGGTCAGGTCGCGCTCGAACATCGACACGTCGCCGAGCGTGGCCGACATCAGCACGAACTGCACATTGGGCAGCTCCAGCAGCGGCACCTGCCAGGCCCACCCGCGGTCGGGCTCGGCGTAGAAGTGGAACTCGTCCATCACGACCTGGCCGATGTCGGCCGCCGCGCCGTCGCGCAGGGCCACGTTGGCCAGGATCTCGGCCGTGCAGCAGATGATGGGCGCGCCCGGGTTGACGCTGGCGTCGCCGGTCATCATGCCGACGTTGGCGGTGCCGAAGACGGCGCACAGGTCGAAGAACTTCTCCGACACCAGCGCCTTGATCGGCGCGGTGTAGAACGTGCGCACGTCACGGGTCAGCGCGGCGAAGTGGGCCCCGGCGGCGACCAGCGACTTGCCCGAGCCGGTCGGCGTGGCGAGGATCAGGTTGCTGCCGGAGACGACCTCGATGAGGGCCTCCTCCTGAGCGGGATAGAGCGTGAGCCCCCGTTCGGCGTTCCAGGCGACGAACGCGTCGAATATGACGTCGGGGTCGGCGTCGATGTCTTCCGGCAGGCGGTCAACGAGAAGGCTCACGTATCTATCCTGCCGAAGTTTGCCGGGTGGTCGAACCCGCGGCCCCTACCGGAGGTCGAGTTGCATCAGCACGGTGTCGATCCAGCGGCCGTGCTTGAACCCCACGTTGCTCAGCCGTCCCGCCTCCTGGAACCCGAAGGCGGCGTGCAGCCGCAGCGAGGCGGGGTCGCCGCCGTCGGCGATCACCGCGATCAGCGAGCGGGCGTCGGTCGCCGACGCCCGCCGGATCAGCTCGCCCAGCAGCAGGCGGCCGAGCCCGCGGCCGGTGGCGCCGGGCGCCAGGTAGATCGAGACCTCCAGGCTGTGCCGGTAGGCGGGCTTGGGCCGGTACTGGCTGAGGTAGGCGTAGCCGATGACCGCGCCGTCTTCCCCGCCGTCGTCCTCGGCGACCAGGAACGGCAGCCCCGCCGCCGCGAGCGCCACCGCCTTGGCCCGCCACTCGCCGGCCCCCGGCGGCGTCTCGTCGAACGTGGCCACGCCGCCGGTCACGTGGTGGGCGTAGATGGCGGTCACGGCGGGCACGTCGGCCTCGGTCAGGTCGCGGATCGTCGTCATGCCGCCCGATTGTGGCCGGTACGCGTTTCGCCGGTGTTACACGCGGGCCTTCGGCGCGGTCAGCAGCAGGCCGCCGAGCACCGCGAGCACCGCCAGGAACGGGCCGCCGCCCGGCACGAAGCCGCCCACGGTCAGCGTCAGGATCCCGGCCCCGACCAGCCCCGCCGCCCCCAGCATGACCCCGCGGCCGGCCGTCCCGTACGGCAGCGACGGCGGCGTCTCGAACCTCGCGAACGCCCGCACCAGCCCCCACATGACCAGGCACAACATCCCGAACCACACCGGCCAGCCGGCGAACCAGAACAGGCTGCCCGGCTCCGGCGTCTCCACGCCCAGCAGGACCACGACCACGCCGGTCACGGCGAACAGCGCGGGCATGTGCCACAGGTAGACCGTCATGATCCGCGGGCCGGCCCAGTCCAGGACGCGGCGCAGGGGCAGCCGGACCAGCCAGGGGCGCAGCAGCAGGGCCAGGCCGATCTGGCCGATGCCGACGGCCATGATGGCCAGCGTGGGCGGGGCCATGTTGGACACCTCGGCGCCGGGCAGGCCGATCATGCTGCCGGGGTAGGGGCCGAACCCGACCAGCAGCGCCGCCACGCCGAACCCGCCGGCCGCCAGCAACGCGGGCAGCCGCACCCGGCCCTCGGCGTAGAAGAAGCCGATCTGGTGGACGGCCAGCCACACGAAGACGATGTTCACGTAACCGGCCGCCTCCAGGCCGGTCGAGAAACGCACGACGTCCGTCAGCACCGCCCCGGCCGCCAGCGCGACGGGGACCAGCACGCCGAACCTGCGGTGCAGGCGCAGCGCGTACGGCGTGACCGTGACCGCGATCAGGTACACGGCCAGGAACCACAGCAGCTGCCCGGTCAGCTTGGCGCCCACCGTCAGCGGCTGCTCCGGCACCCCCAGCGTGAGCAGCACGTGGGGCAGCGGGATCCACACCGCCGCCAGCGGCAGCAGCGGCCAGGCCAGCCTGCGCAACCGCCCGGCCAGCCACTCCTGGTCGCTCTTGACCGACCGGCCGCGGCTGATCGCGTTGGCCGCGCCGCCGGCGAAGAACACCAGCGGCATGACCTGGCTGAGCCACGTCACCACCCACACCCCCGGCGTGGACAGCGCGTTGCCCGTGGTCAGCCGGCCGCCCTCGTAGGACAGGACGGGGATCGTCCAGTGCTGGAGCACGATGAGCGCCATGCCGACCACGCGCAGCAGGTCGATGAACGGGTCCCTGGCCGTCGCGCGCGGCGCCCGTACCGGGGCGGGACGATCGAGCAGGACGGTCATGGGGGAGCCTCGTTTCGAGCGGGGAGCGGATGACTCAAGGCTTCCGTCCCGGACGCCTGAGCACACTGCCGCGGGCCGCCGTCTTCAGGTCAAGATCACACCACCATGGGGGGTAGGGCCAGCCCTACCCCCGGACGCCTGCGTACCTGCTCGTACCGCTGCGCCGGGGGACTTAGCCTTCATGGCATGCGCTCCCTGATGAGGCGTGTCCTTCTCGACACCCGCTACACGCTGGTCGGTTTCCCGACGGCCGTCATCGGCTTCGTGACCATGGTCGCCGGTTTCGCCGCGGGCGTCGGCACCGCGGTCGTGTGGATCGGCGTGCCGCTGCTGGCCGGCACGCTCCTGGTCGCGAGGGGCTTCGCCGACGCCGAGCGCGGCTGGCTCTCCGACGTGCTCAAGCGCCCGCCGGTGCGGCCGCGTTACCGTCCGGCGCCCGAGGGGGCGGGCCGCTTCCGCCGCATCGTCAACCCGCTGACCAACGGCCAGTCGTGGCTCGACCTGCTGCACGGCATCCTGAACTTCCCGTTCGCCATCCTGGCGTTCGTGCTGACCGTGGTGTTCTGGGCGATCCCCGTCCTCGGGCTGACCTATCCGCTCTACGGCCTGGTCACCTCACGCATCCCCGGCAACTCGGAGCTGCCCGAGCTGCTCGGGCTGGGCTCCGGCTACGTGGTGAACACGATCTTCTACGTCTCGCTCGGCCTGGTCTTCACGTTCGTCATGCCGTTCATGGTGCGCGGGGCCGCGCTGGTCAGGGCCGGGCTCGGCCGGGCGCTGCTGACCGGCGTCGCCGAGTTGCAGGAGCGCATCGACGACCTGGCCGAGGGCCGGGCGGCGGCCGTGTCGGCCGAGGCCAACGCGCTGCGCAAGCTGGAGCGCGACATCCACGACGGCCCGCAGCAGCGCCTGGTCTCCCTGGCCATGGAGCTGTCCAGGGCGCAGCGGCAGCTCGCCAAGGACCCCGAGGCCGCCTCGGCCACGATCAGCTCGGCGATCAGCGCCACCCGCGAGACGCTCGACGAGCTGCGGGCCCTCTCGCGCGGCATCGCGCCGCCCATCCTGTCCGACCGCGGCCTCGCGCCCGCGCTGGCCGCCCTCGCCGGGCGCTGCACGGTGCCGGTCGATCTCGACGTGCAGATCGTGGGCCGCTTCCAGGCGGCGACCGAGAACGCGATCTACTTCGTCTGCGCGGAAACCCTGACCAACGTGGCCAAGCACAGCCGCGCGACCATCTGCACGGTTCAGCTGCTCCGCATCGGTGACGTCCTCATGCTCACGATCGGGGATGATGGTGTGGGCGGCGCACACGTCGCCAAGGGACACGGCCTGGCCGGTCTGGCCGACCGGCTCCGGGCCGTCGACGGGGAGCTCACCGTCAGGTCGCCGGACGGCGGGCCGACGGTGATCGTGGCGGAGGTGCCGTGCGCGTAGTCGTGGCCGATGACGCGGTTCTGATCAGGGAGGGCCTGGTCAGGCTGCTGGAGGAGTTCGGCTGCGAGGTGGTCGCCACCGTGGGGGACGGCGACGCCCTCGTGGAGGCGATCGTCGAGCACAGACCCGACGTGTCGGTGGTCGACGTGCGCATGCCGCCGTCGTTCACCGACGAGGGGCTGCGGGCTGCGGTCGAGGCCCGGCGCCGGGTGTCCGGCGCCCCGGTGCTCATCCTGTCGCAGTACGTCGAGGTCTCCTACGCCGACGACCTGCTCGCCGACGCCCGTGGCGCGGTGGGCTACCTGCTGAAGGACCGGGTCGTCGACGTCGACGAGTTCCTGGAGGGCCTGCGGCGGGTGGCGGCGGGAGGCACCGTGTTCGATCCGCAGGTGGTGTCCCAGTTGATGGTCCGCAGACGCAAGGACGACCCGCTGGCGCAGCTCACGCCGCGCGAGCGCGAGGTGCTCGGGCTGATGGCCGAGGGCAAGTCCAACCCGGCCATCGGGCGGCAGCTCGTCATCAGCGACGGCGCCGTGGAGAAGCACATCAGGAGCATCTTCAACAAGCTGGGCCTCTACGCCGACGACAGCGACCAGCATCGCCGCGTGCTCGCCGTGCTGGCCTACCTGAGGTCCTGACCTCAGCCTGACATCGACCGCCTGAGGTTGACCCCTCGGCCGGGCCCGCCGTGGAGCGTGCGCCGCTCTCCGGCCCCTCCTGGCCCTACGAGGGGTCGCCGGCCGGTCCGCGCGACGTGGCGCGCGGACCCGGCCGCCCGGTCCTAGCCGAGCGCGTCGACCAGCTTCTTGCGCTGCTGGGCGCCGAGGCCGCCGAGACGGCGCTTCTCGTCGACGCCGGCCTCCTCCATCAGCGCGGTGGCCTTGGCCGGGCCGACGCCCTTGACGGCGCGCAGGGCCTGGGACACCTTGATCTTCTTGGCGATGTCGTCGTCGCGCTCCAGGAGCTGGGCGAAGGTCAGCTCGCCCGCCTTGACCTTGGCGAGCAGGGCCGTGCGGGCCGCGCGGGCCTCGGCCGCCTTCGCCAGAGCCGCCTGACGCTGCTCGGGGGTGAGAGTGGGAAGTGCCATCTCGTTCTCTCCTCGGGGAGTTGGGTTCGGGAAACTGTTTCCCGTGGTGCAGTGGCTAATCATGGCGGATACCAGCGGTTCGTGTTGCGGAAAGCGCCCGCTCAACGCGTCCGCCACACCAGGGCGGCCGCTTCGGCGCATGCCACGTCCTGGCTGATCGTGCCGCCGCTGACCCCCACGCCGCCGGCCACCCGTTCCCCTTCGCCGTTGTCCGCCCAGAGGGGGATGCCACCCCCGAAACAGACGAATCTGTCACCAGTCAGACCGAAGAGCTCGCCGCCCGGCGCCACCAGCGCAGCGAGGTCCGCGGTGGCCGCGCGAAGGGCCACCGACGTGTACGCCTTGCCCGGCGCGAGCACCGGCCCGGCGATCTCCGCACCCGCCATACGCTGGAAAGACACCAGATGTCCGCCCGCGTCCACGACCGCCACCGAGACCAGCGCGCCCTCCCGGACGGCCTGCTTCAGAGCGGCCTCGGTCATGCGGAGCGCGAGTTCGAGATCCACGCGTTCACACCCCCGTCGATGATCATGAGCGCGCCGGGCTCTTCCATCCGTACAGCGCCGGGGGAGGGGGGCGCAAGATCGCCTGGTCGGGGCTCGTGCCGCCGGAAGTTATTGCAAGATTTTCCTCTTGAGGGTGGAATGCGTCACATTTCGTGATCCGGGCGTGTCGGCGCCCTGGTCGGGGCCCCTTTCGCGCCATCTCTCCAGCCCTTCGGGGGTCAGGAAGGCGTCGAACACCGACTCCATGGCCCCCAGCAGGGCCGCGCGCCAGCCCAGCGCGGCGGCCTCGATCCGGGGCGGACGCTCCCGCCGGATGGCCATCAGCGCGGGCCGGCAGGAGTCCGTCAGGGCCTCGCCCGCGCGCTCCAGCAGCGCGACGCCGTGCCCGGAGAGCGTGACGACCTCGGGGTCGTGCGCGTTGACCAGGGCGGCGATGCCCCGGCCGAGCGCGCGGGCCCCGGCCTCGACCGCCTCCGGGCTGCTCGCCAGCACCTCCTCCGCCTGCGCGCGGCCCCGGCCGCCGCCGTGGGCCAGGCCCACGTGGCGCAGCAGCGCGTTCGCGCCCACCTCCTGGCCCCAGCAGCCGGTCGCGCCGCACGCGCAAGGCCGGTCGCCGCCGCCCAGCGGCATGTGGCCGAACTCGGCGCCGGGGCCGCTCGCGCCGTCCAGTGGTCGGCCGTCCACGACGAGGACGCCGCCGAGGTCGAAGTCCACGTGCAGGTGCAGGCCCACCCGTACGCCGCGCAGTCGTCCGCGCCGGGCCTCGGCCAGGGCGGCCAGGCCCGTGTCGTTGCCCACCAGGACCGGGTTGGGGCCGGCCGGCCGCCACGCGAGGCCCAGCAGGCGGGGCACGTCCACCGACCGCCAGCCCAGGTGGGCGATGTCCACCAGCCCGTCGTGCCGGACCGGGCCGGCGAGGGCCACCCCGAGCCCGACCACCCGCCGCGACAGGTGGTCGGCCACCGCCTGGCCGAGCGAGGCCAGGGCGCCCTCCGGCGTGCCGTCGTGCGGCTGGACCTCCAGCACGCTCACCCGTCCGCCCAGCTCGCACGCCGCCAGCTCCCACGCGTCCTCGCGCACGTCGGCGGCCAGGGCCAGCGGGCCCAGCGGGTGGGGGCCGGGCACCTGGGTGGGCCGTCCCCTGGCGTGCCCGGCCGCGGGCTCCTCGTGCAGCAGGGCGTCCTCGGCCAGGCCGGCGACCAGCACCGACGCCGTGCCCCTGGCCAGGTTGAGGTCGCGGGTGAGCTGCGACCTGGTACGGGTCGCCGCGCAGTCGTGCACCGCGCGCAGCAGCCGGACCCGGTTGTGCGCGCGAAGTTCGCCGCTCGTCGTAGCACTTTTCACGACTCCCAGCTTATGCTCTAGGCGTGAACAAAAGCCTCATTAATGCCAGACGGGCACGTGTCGGAGTCTTCGGTCTCTTCTCCCTGAGCGGATTCGTGATGGGTCTGTGGGCGGCCGGCCTGCCCTCCTTGAACGACCGCCTCGGCCTCGGCGCCGCCAGGCTGGGCACCGTCCTGTTGCTGATCTCCGGCGGCGCGCTGGTGTCGATGCTGGTGGCCGGGCGGCTGGTGGACAGGTGGTCCAGCCGGCGGGTGTCCTGGATCGGCGGGCCGCTGTCGGCCGTGCTGCTCCTCGGGCCCGCGCTGGCCCCCTCGTACGGGCCGCTGATGGCGCTCGCGCTGGCGTTCGGGATGGGGCTGGGGGTGGTCGAGGTCGCCATCAACGCCCACTCCGTCGAGGTCGAGCGGGTCTACGGCCGGCCCATCATCTCGGCCTTCCACGGCACGTGGAGCCTGGGCGGGGCGGCCGGGGGCGTGCTGACGTCCCTGGCGCTGCGGGCGTCGGTCGACCCGCAGGCGCTGCTGGTGGCGGGGGCGGTCGTCGTCCCGTTCCTGTACCTGCTGGCCTGCCGCCTGCTGCTGCCCGACGCCGCCCGGCAGGCCGGCGAGCAGACCGACGGCGGCGAGGGCGGCGGCACGCTGAAGTGGGCGCTGATCGCGCTGCTCGGGGTGGCGGCCTTCGCCGGGCACCTGAGCGAGGGCGCGGCCATCGACTGGGCCGCCCTGCACGCCCGCTGGGTGCTGCACACCGACCCGGCCGACGCGCCGCTGGCCTACACGATCTTCTCGGTCGCGATGACGACCGTCCGCCTGCTCGGCGACCCGATCAGGGCCAGGCTGGGCTCCGTGCGCACGATCCAGCTCGCCGGCGGCTTCGCCACCCTGGGGTACGTCCTGGTGCTCCTCGCCCCGGCGCTCGGCGGGCCGCTGCGCGTGGTGTGCGCGTGGACCGGCTGGGCGCTGGCGGGCGTGGGGCTGGCCACGGTCGTGCCGGTGCTGTTCAGCGCGGTCGGCGCGGCGGGCGGACCGGTGGGGCGCGCGCTGGCCATGGTGACGGCCTTCGGCTACAGCGGGCTGCTGCTCGGCCCGGCGGTCCTCGGGTACGTGGCCGAGGCCACGGAGTCGCTGCCCGTCGCCCTGATCATCCCGGCCGTCCTGGCCGCCGTCGTCGCGCTCAGCGGCGCCCCGGGGATCCGCCTGCTCACGCGGCAGTCGCCGCCCGCCCCCGTCCCCGCCGAACGCCCCGCGTAGCGGCCGAACGCCCCGCGCGGCCGCCGGGCGTCCCCGGGATGCCCTGAGCCCGCTCCTGACGCGCCCGCTTCCCCGAACCCGGGGGAGCGGGCGCTCTTCTTTCGCCCATATGCCCGCTGACCTGGCGTTATGGGATCGTGACTTGACCCGGAAGTGAGGGCCCGGTTTCATGTGCGAAACACGGTAAACGTTTACAGACACTTTCCCGTAAACGTTTACCTTCTCGGAAGGACAGCCTTGGCCGACGGACCCACGATCACCACGATCGCCGAGCGCGCCGGTGTCTCGATCGCCTCCGTCTCGCGGGTCCTCAACGGCCTGCCGACCAGGCAGGAGACCGTGCGCAAGGTGATGGCCGCCGCCGACGAGCTGGGCTACGTGCGCAACGCCGTGGCCAGGTCGCTCAAGTCCCGGCGCACCCACCAGGTCGCCTTCGCCATGGCCGACGTCGGCAACCCCGCCTACCTGGCGATGCTGCGCCAGATCCAGCCGGTGCTCAAGGCGGCCGGCTACCGGCTCGTCCTGCACTCGACCGACGCCGTCGTGGCCGACGAGATCGACGTGCTGCACAGCCTGGGCGAGCGGTACGTGGACGGGCTGATCATGAGCCCGCTCCGGGTCACCGACGCCCACCTGCAGATGCTGGCCGCGGCCAGGGCGCCCGTCGTGATCATCGGCACGGTGCCGGAGGGCACGCCGGTGGACAACGTACGGGCCGACTCGCGCACCGGCGTCAAGCTCGCCGTCGACCACCTGCACGCGCTCGGACGCCGGCGCATCGCGCTGGTCAACGGCCCGCCCGACACCTGGCCCGGCGCCTCGCGCGGCGCGGCCTACCGCGAGGCGCTGGAGCAGCTCGGCCTGCCCTACGACGACGACCTGGTCCAGATCGGCGACTTCTACCGCGCGCAAGGGGGCCGCGCGGTGGCCGAGCTGCTGGACCGGGCGCCCGACGTCGACGCGCTGATGTGCGCCAACGACCTGATCGCGCTCGGCGCGCTCGACGTGCTGCGCGCCGCCGGCCGCCGGGTGCCCGAGGACGTGGCGGTGGTCGGCATGGACGACACCGACCTGGCCGCCGCGTCCTGGCCGTCGCTGTCGAGCGTCTCGCTCGGCTCGGCCGAACGCGGAAAGGCCGCGGCGGAGCTGCTGCTCGACCGCCTGAACGGCGACGACGCCGCGCCGCGCGTGATCACCGTTCCGCCGCGCCTGGTGGTGCGGGCCTCGACGGCGGGCGAGACCTACGGACATGAGGGAGGCAGGACGTGACCGCGACCGTGACGACGGCGGCACCGCCCCGGCGCCCGCCTTCCCGGCGGCGTCCCAAGTCGCGCGGGAACCGCGAGATGTGGCTGCTCATGCTGCCCGCGCTGGTGCCCGTCGCGCTGTTCAGCGTCGGCCCGCTGCTGTACGGCATCGGCCTGGCCTTCACCGACGCCCGCAACACGCGCGTCCACGAGACCAGCTTCGTCGGCCTGGAGAACTTCGGCCGGCTGCTCACCGACGACGACTTCTGGGCCTCCTTCCGGATCGGCGCGATCTGGTCGGTCTCGGTGACCGTGCTGCAGTTCCTGGCCGCGCTCGGCCTGGCGGTGCTGCTCAACCAGAACCTGCGCTTCAGGACCCTGGCCCGGGTGCTCGCGGTGGTGCCGTGGGCGATGCCGCCGGTGGTCATCGGCCTGATGTGGAAGCTCGTCTACCACCCCGACGCGGGCATCCTGAACAGCCTGCTCGGCACGCACGTCAACTGGCTGGCCGACTTCTCGCTCGCGCTGCCCGCGATCATCGTGGTGGGCGTCTGGACCGGCATGCCGCAGACCACCGTGGTCCTGCTCGCCGGACTCCAGGGCATCCCGAAGGAGCTCTACGAGGCCGGCGAGGTCGACGGCGCGGGCCGCTGGCGGCGGTTCTGGAGCATCACGCTCCCGCAGCTGCGGCCGGTGATCGTGTCGATCACCTCGCTCGACTTCGTGTGGAACATCAACCAGTTCGGCCTGGTCTACGTGCTCACCCAGGGCGGGCCCGGCGGCCAGACCCGGCTGCCGATGTTGTTCGCCTACGAGGAGGCGTTCCGCTACCGGATGGCCGGATACGCCTCGATGCTCGGCCTGGCCATGGCGATCGTCGTGCTCACGGTGCTCGGCCTGTACCTGTGGCGCCAGATGAGGGAGACCCGATGAGACGCGCCCCGCAGTACGTCGCGCTGGTCGCGTACATCGTCTTCCTGGCGTTCCCGCTGTTCTGGCTGTTGTCCACGGCGCTGAAGACGCCGCAGGAGATGGCGCTGGCCGACCCGACGTGGATCCCGCGCGAGCCGACGCTGTCCAACTTCTCCGACGCCTTCGGCGAGCAGGACCTGATCGGCGCGGCCGGCCGCAGCCTGGTCGTGGCGCTGTTCAGCAGCGTGATCACCGTGCTGATCTCGCTGCCGGCCTCGTACGCCATGGCCCGCTACCGCAGCCTGCTCAACAAGGTCGCGATCGGGTGGGTGCTGGTCAGCCAGGTCTTCCCGTTCATCCTGATCATCATCCCGCTCTTCATGATCCTGCGGGATCTGGAGCTGGTGAACACCCTGCCGGGGCTCGTCGTCGTGCACGTGACGTTCACGCTGCCGTTCGCGCTGTGGATGCTCCAGGGCTACGTGCGGGCCGTGCCGCGCGAGCTGGAGGAGGCCGCGGCCGTCGACGGCGCGACCCGGCTGCGCTCGATCGCCAGCGTGGTGGCGCCGCTGCTCGCGCCCGGCGTGGTGGCCACGCTGCTGTTCTCTTTCATCTCGTCGTGGAACGAGTTCCTGTTCGCGCTCGTGATCCTCCAGGACCCCGACGTGATGACACTCCCGCTCACGCTGGTGCGGTTCACCGGCCCCGAGGGGGTGGCCAGGCTCGGCCCGCTGGCCGCGGCGTCGCTCATGGCGACGATCCCGAGCCTGATCTTCTTCGCAATCATTCAGCGGCGACTGAAGTCCGGCCTGATGGCCGGCGCCGTGAAGGGCTAGTAGGAGGCTCATATGCGAATCAAGTCCGCATTGGCGGCGGCGGCCGTCGTCGCGTTCGCCGCCGCGTGTGGCGGCAGCGGAGGAGGGGGCGGTGGAGAGGCCGCCTCGTCCGGCGAGCCGGTGAAGCTCAACTTCCTCAGCCTGGCCTGGCAGAAGGAGTCCGTCGCGGCCAACAAGCAGATCGTCGACGAGTGGAACAAGGCCAACCCCAAGACCCAGGTCACCTACGTGCAGGGCAGCTGGGACAACGTCAACGACCAGCTCGTCACCCAGTTCGCCGGCGGCACCGCGCCGGACGTGATCCACAACGACTCGCCGGCGCTGGCCGGGTTCGCCTCCGACGGCTACCTGCTCGACCTGACGAGCAAGCTGCCCGCCGACCTCAAGGGCGACATCCCGCAGTCCGCCTGGGACACTGTCACCTTCAACGGCGGCAAGGGCGAGCAGGGCATCTACGGCGTGCCGTTCCTCCAGGAGTCGCAGGTCATCATCGCCAACAAGAAGCTCCTGGACGCCTCCAAGGTGCGCGTCCCCACCGCGGACAACCCGTGGACCTGGGACGAGTTCTCCGAGGCCGCCAAGAAGATGACCAAGGGCGGCACGTTCGGCGTGGCCTGGCCGATGAAGTCGCCGGTCAACAAGACGCTCAACCTGGCGCTCAACTTCGGCGGCACGTTCTTCCAGACCGCCGACGGCAAGACCACGGTCAAGGTCGGACCGGAGGAGCGCGAGGTGCTCCAGCGCATCCACGACCAGCTCTACAAGGACAAGTCCGCCGACCCGGCCGCGCTCGGCCAGGGCACCGCCGACCCGCTGCCCGCCTTCTACAAGGGCAAGTTCGCGCTGCTGCCGGCCGGCGTCTACCTGCGCCAGCAGGTCGCCGAGCAGGCCCCGGACGACTTCGACTGGGTGACCCTGCCCGCGCCGAAGGGCACCAGCGCCCAGCAGGGCGCGGTCTCGCAGACGCTGTCGATCGCCCAGGACAGCAAGCACCCGGACGAGGCCATGAAGTTCATCTCGTTCTTCCTCAACGGCGCCAACCAGGCCAAGCTCGCCAAGGGCGACTGGCTGCTGCCGACCTCACAGACGGCCGCCGCCGACCCGGCGATGACCACCCAGGACAACGGCTGGGACGTCGCCACCGCCTCCGCCAAGAACCTGGTCGTGGCCCCGTTCCTGAAGGTGAACGGCTTCGACGAGTGGAAGAGCAAGGTCGCCACGCCGGTCCTCCAGGAGTACTTCGCCAATAAGATCACCATCGACGACGCGGCCAAGCGGCTCGTCGAGGACGGCAACCAGGTCTTGGAGCGGTACCAGCAGTGACTCATCGCCTGAGGGCCCGGGGGTGCCTGCTCGGCCTGGCGGCCGGCGACGCCCTCGGCGCCCCCGCCGAGAACCTGTCGCCGTCGGAGATCCGGCGGCGGTGGGGCCGGCTCACCGAGATCGAGGGCGGCGGCACCGACGACACCGAGTACGCCATCTTCGCCGCCTCGCTGCTCGTCCGGCACGGGCACGCCCTGACCGCGGCCGACGTCGCGCGGGCGTACCGGCAGGAGATCATCCCGTCGGTGACCGGGCCGATGCGCGGCGCCGGGTTCTCCGAGCTGGGCACGATCGAAGCGCTCCGCCGGGGGCTGGAGCCGCCGCTGACCGGGCGCGTCCACCAGCACGGCTGGTCCGACGGGCTGGCCATGCGGGCGGCGCCGTACGGGATCTTCTGCCCCGGCGACCCGGCCGAGGCGGCCCGCCTGATCGAGCAGGACGGGCTGGTCAGCGGGTCGGGCGAGGGCATACTCGGCGGCCGCGCGGTCGCCGGTGCCGTGGCCGCCGCCATGGCGGGCGGCACGCCCGCCGAGGCCGTGGCCGCCGCGCTGTCGGTGATCCCCGCCGACTCCTGGACGGCCCGCGCGATCGTCAGGGCGCGCGACGTGCTCGCGACGGGCGCGGACGACGACCTGGCCCTGATCGAGGCGCTGCACGAGGCCGTCGTGGTCCGGCACTACCCCTGGACCGACCTGGCGCCCGAGGCCGTCGCGCTGGCGCTGGGCGCCGTCCTGGCGGGCGGCGGCGAGGTGGAGGCCACGGTGACGTTCGGGGTCAGCCTGGGCCGGGACGCCGACACGATCGGCGCCATCGCCGGCGCGGTCGCCGGCGCGATCCAGGGAGAACAGGGCGTGCCCGGACGATGGGCCGCCCGGATCGGCCCGGTGAGCGGCAAATGCCTGCCCGTCGTGGCCGGAAGACACGTGCTGGACGTCGCCGACGAACTGGCGGAAGGACTGTAGATCATCATGTCGGGGGACAGAATCAGGGGGGCCTTCATCGGGCTCGCCGTGGGCGACGCCGCCGGCTGGCCCGCGGCCAGGCACCGCGCCGCCCTGCACGCGCCCTGGAGCCGGCGCCTGCACCGCGAGCTGGACGCCTTCGCCGAGGAGCACCGGGTCACCACGCTGCCGGTGCCGTTCGCGCTCAACCAGCCGATCGCGCCGCTGGCCGTCGGCCCGTCCGACGACGCCGAATGGCTGGCCTGGACGCTGCTGACGATCGACCGGCCGCGGGCCGCGGCGTTCCGGGAGCTGACCGGCGTCCGGGCGCGCATCTCGGTGGCCACCGCGCTGGACAACCTGGCCAGGGGCGTCGAGCCGCCGGCCTCCGGGCACGACAATCCCCACCACTTCGACGACGCCGCCGCCGTACGGGCGGTCGCGTTCGGGGCCCTGGGCAAGGACCCGACCGAGGACGCCCAGGTGACCAACGCCGGCGACGGCCTGCTCGGGGCCCAGGCCATGGCCGCCGCCGTGGCCGCCGCGGTCGCGTCGGGCTCGGTGGGCCAGGCCGTGGAGGCGGCGCTCGCCGTCCTGCCCGGCGACACCGCCATCGGGCACAACGCCCGGGTGGCGCTGGCCGCGGCGCGGAAGGCGGGCGACCCGTTCGGCGCGGTGCCCGCGCTGGACGCCGCGCTGCTCGACCACGTCTACAGCTACGGCGTGGGCGCCGCCCAGACGGTGCCCGCCGCCTTGGCGCTGGCCGAGGCGGCGGGGGGCGACCTGGCCCGCGCCGTCCCGGCCGCCGCCTGCCTGTCGGCGCTCGCCGACTCGGCGCCCGCGCTGACCGGCGCGCTGGCGGGGGCCGCCAGGGGGCACGGCGCGATCCCGGAGGGGTGGCTCGCGCCGGCCCGCACGCTGGCGGGCTGCTGCCTGCCGGAGCTGGCGGGCAAGGATCTGATCGAACTGACGAAGGGAATCGCATGACGCCGCTTGAGGACAGGGCCACTGGCTGCGTGGCGGGGGCGGCGGTCGGTGACGCGCTGGGCGGCGCCACCGAGGGCTGGACTCCCGAACAGATCGTGGAGCGGTACGGGGGCCGCGTCGAGGGCATCGTGCCGCCGTACAACGAGGACTGGCGCAACGCCCGGCCGATCGCGCCGTACCACAAGGGCGACGGGCACATCACCGACGACACCCTGATGACGCACGCCCTGATCCGCGTGTACGAGAAGGTCGGCGGGCACCTGGGCGCGTACGCGATGGCCGACCACTTCGTGCCGGAGCTGATGGGCGAACGGCGGTGGATCCCCGAGCTGGAGGCCGAGGCGCTGCCGCTGCAGCGGATCTTCCTGGCCGAGAAGTGGATCGTGGCCCGCCTGCACTACGGGCACGTCGACCCGCGCGAGGCCGGCGTCGGCAACATCGTCAACTGCGGCGCGGCCATGTACGTCGCGCCCGTCGGCATCGTCAACGCCGCCGACCCCGACGCCGCCTACGCCGAGGCCGTCGACCTGACCGGGGCCCACCAGTCCAGCTACGGACGCGAGGCCGCCGGCGTGATGGCCGCCGCCGTCGCCGAGGCCATGCGGCCGGGCGCCACGGTCGACTCCGTGGTCGCCGCCTGCCTGCGCCTGGCCAAGGACGGCACCCGCGCCGCCATCGAGGCGGTCTGCGAGGCCGCGGCCGGCGTCGGCCACTGGGACGGCTCCTTCGAGGTGCTGCGCGCCGCCGTACGGCCCTTCGACACGGTCGCCGACACCTACCGCGACCAGGGGCTCGGCGCGCGCCGGCCGAGCCGGGTGCACAGCATCGAGGAGCTGCCGCTGGCGCTGGGCTTCCTGGTCGCGGCCAAGGGCGACTTCCGCGACACCGTGCTCGGCGGCGTGAACTACGGCCGCGACGCCGACTCGATCGCCTCCATGGGCGGAGCGATCGCGGGCGCCCTCGGGGGGCTGTCCGCGGTGCCCGCGCAGTGGGTGGAGCAGGTGGGGGCGGCCAGCCGTACCGACCTGGTCGCGCCCGGCCTGGCGATCGCCGAGGTGGCGCGCCGGGTGCACGCCGACGACCTGGCGCGGCGGCGCGCCCACGAGGCCGCCTTCGCCGAGCTGGACGCTCGATGATCAGGCTCACCTGGGTCCAGCCGGAGGACCTGGTCGGCCACGAGCTGCGCCAGGCCGGCGAGGACGGCAGGGGCGACCTGCCGCAGGTGCGCGAGCTGGCCGGACGGTGGCACGCGGCGGGCGGCCACGACGCCCCGCCGCGCGCCGGCGCCTCCGAGGCCGCCGCGGCCCGGCTGCGCCCCCTGGCCGAGAGCCTGCTGGACGAGCTGGCCGCGATCCCCTCGCCGCTGGCCGAGCCCTCCGAGCTGGACGCCATCGTCGCCGCCTGCCCCGACTGGCCCGCGGCCGGGACCGCGGCGAAGCCGGACCCGGCGCGGCTGCTGGGCGCCTGGCAGGGACGGGCGGCCGGCTGCGTGCTGGGCAAGCCGGTGGAGAAGATCCCGCGCGCGGGCATCAGGCAGATCGCCGAGGCCACCGGCAACTGGCCGATCACCGGCTGGTTCACCGCCGAGGGCCTGCCGGAGGAGATCGCGCGCAGGTGGCCGTGGAACCGGCGCAGCGCGGTCAACTCGCTGGCCGAGAACATCGACGGCATCCCCGAGGACGACGACCTCAACTACCCGCTGCTGGCGCTGTCCGTCCTGGAGCGCCACGGCCGCGGCTTCACCACCGAGGACGTCGCCAAGCTGTGGCTGGACGAGCTGCCGGCCGGCCGCACGTTCACCGCCGAGCGGGTCGCCTACCGCAACCTGCTCGACGGCTTCGAGCCGCCGGAGACGGCCACCCGCCGCAACCCGTTCCGCGAGTGGATCGGCGCCTTCATCAGGACGGACGTCTACGGCTGGGCCAACCCCGGCGACCCCGCCACGGCCGCCGAACTGGCCTGGCGCGACGCCCGGCTGACCCACACCGCCAACGGGATCTACGGCGCGATGTTCGTCGCGGCCATGTGCGCCGCCTCGCTGGTCGCCGGCTCGGCGCGGGAGGCCGTGGAGGCGGGCCTGTCGGTCGTGCCGCGCGACTCCCGCCTGCACGAGGCGGTCAGCCTGGCCGTCGCCGACGCCGCCCGCGAGCCGGACTTCGAGCGTGTCATCGACCTGCTGCACCAGCGGCATGGCACGCTGCACTGGGTGCACACGATCAACAACGCCGCGCTGGTCGCCGCCACGCTGATCCACGGCGCGGGCGACTTCACCGCCACGGTCGCGGGCGCGGTCGCCGGCGGCTGGGACACCGACTCGGCCGGGGCCACGGCGGGGTCCGTGGCGGGCGCGCTGAACGGCGGCGTACCGGACCGCTGGCTCATGCGCGACAGCCTGGCCAGCAGCCTGACCGGCTTCGACGGGGTGGGGCTCGGCGAACTGGCGCGACGTACACAGGAGATGATGGCCCCATGATCTCGGTTTTCGGCAGCGCCAACATGGACCTCGTCGCGTACGTATCCCAGGCCCCCAAGCGGGGCGAGACGGTCACCGGTCACCGGTTCAGGACCGTGCCCGGCGGCAAGGGCGCCAACCAGGCCATCGCCGCGGCCCGTGCCGGCGCGCAGGTGGCCTTCCTCGGCGCGGTCGGCGACGACGCCTTCGGGGCCGAGATGCGCTCCACCCTGGCCGAGGCCGGCGTGGACGTCCGCGGCCTGCGCCAGGTGCCCGGCCCCAGCGGCATCGCGCACATCGTGGTCGACGACGCCGGCGGCAACTCGATCATCGTCGTGCCCGGCGCGAACGGCACCGTGACCGGGCCGTCCGGCGGCGACCTGGCCACGATCGCCGGGTCGCGGGCCCTGCTGCTCCAGCTCGAACTGCCCATGGAGGCCGTCGTGGCCGCCGCGGAGGCGGCCCGGGTCTCCGGGGTGCCCGCCGTCCTGACCCCGGCGCCCGCGCAGCCGCTGCCCGACGAGCTGCTCGACGCGGTCACCATGATCGTCCCGAACGAGCACGAGGCCGCCGACATCACCGGCCAGGCCGACCCCGACGTCGCCCTCGACGCGCTCCTCGAACGCGTCGAGGAGGCCGTCATCACGCTGGGCTCGCGCGGCGCGCTCTACGGCGCGCGCTCGGGCGAGCGGCTGCGGGTGCCCGCGATCGAGGTCAGGGCCGTGGACACCACGGCCGCCGGTGACACGTTCGTCGGCGCGCTGGCGGTCGCGCGGGCCGACGGCCTGGCCCCGGCCGAGGCGCTGCGCTTCGCCTCGGTGGCGGCGGCGCTGTCGGTGCAGCGGGCGGGCGCCAGCACGTCGATGCCGGTCAGGGCCGAGATCGAGGACGCGTTGCGGGAGCTGTCCTAGCCCGTCCCTTGACGTCCGGCCGGGCGTCAAGGGACGCCGTCACGGGCAGGTGGGGCCATGAACCGAAAGCCCGACGACCTGCCCGCGGCGGTGGGAGGCGTGGAGGGGGAGAGCGACGTGGTCGCCGAGCGGTCCGCCTCCGGATCGCCCAGGACCCGCCGCCCCCTGTCCGCGGACCCGCCCGACGAGCTGGAGGAGCCCGTCCCGGAGGAGCCGCCCGAGGAGGACGAGGAAGGCGAGGACGTCATCCGCCCCGACGCCGGCCCCACCGCCTGACCTGCCGCCTGCCGCACCCGCCGGGACCGCCCACCCTGGCGATGGTCAGGCGCCGGGTGCGGCGTGCAGCCGGGCGAGGGTCTGCTCCAGCTCGGCCTGCAGCAGGTCGCCGGCCGCCGTCGCGTCGCCGTCGCGGACCGCCGCCACCAGCGCGGCGTGCGCGTCGTGCCCCGGGTTGCGGTCGTGCCCGCGCAGCTCCAGCAGCCCCACCATGTCGATCAGCCCTTCCCGCAACGCCGGCGCGAACTCGGCGAACAGGTCCGTGAGCACCGGGTTGCCCGCCGCCGCCACGACCGCCGCGTGCAGCGCGATGTCGGCGTCGACGAACGCCGCGTCGTCCTCGCCCGCCGCCCGTTCGCGGGCCTGGAGCGCGGCCTCCATCGCCGCGACGTCCTCGTCGGTACGCCGGGCCGCCGCCAGCCTGGCCGCCTGGGTCTCGACCATCATGCGGACCTCGTACACGTCGGTGATCGCGGCCCGCCGCAGCCGCGCCGGCCAGTCCTCGGCCGGCTCCGAGGCGATGACGAACACCCCCGAGCCCTGACGGGCCCGCACGAGCCCCGCCCCGGCCAGCGCCCGCAGCGCCTCGCGGACCGTGGACCGGCCCACCCCGAGCGTCTTGGCCAGCGCGTTCTCGCCGGGCAGCCGGGTGCCGACCGGCCAGTGGCCCGCGGTGATCTGCTCGCGCAGGTGCTGGACGGCCTGGTCGACCAGGGGGCTGCGGCGGAGGGCGCCGAGCGGCATGCGTACCTCTCAGGTTGTCTGAGGACCTGTGTTGTGGTTAGTGTAGCCGCCATGTCGTCGTACGGTCTCCTTCTTCTCGGCCGCCGCGGCGGGGCCTGACCGGACCGGCACCCCGCCGCGGCGTGCGAGGTGCTGCCGGTCGTCCGACCGCCGAAGAAGGAACGAAGACGTGTACGCATGGAACCGGCAGCGCCCCAGCGCGATGCCCTCTCACCGCTACCGGCCCGCCCACGAGCGGGTCGAGGTGCCCCTGACCGGCGAGCGCGCCTGGCCCTCGCGCCGCATCACCGCCGCCCCCCTCTGGGTCCCGGTCGACCTGCGCGACGGCAACCAGGCGCTGGCCGAGCCGATGGACCCGGCGCGCAAGCGCCGCCTGTTCGACCTCCAGGTGCGCATGGGCTTCAAGGAGATCGAGGTCGGCTACCCGTCGGCCAGCAGGCTCGACTTCGACTTCCTCAGGGAGCTGGCCGAACCCGGCGCGGTGCCCGAGGACGTGACCGTGGTGGCCTTCACCGCCGCCCGGCAGGACCTGATCGAGCGCACCTTCGAGTCGATCCGCGGCCTGCCCGACGTGGTCGTGCACCTCTACACCGCGACCGCGCCCACCTGGCGGAACGTGGTGCTCGGCCACGACCGCGACGCCCTGCGCAAGCTCGTCCTGGACGCGGCCGGCCAGGTCGCCCGCCTGGCCGACGGGCTCCCGGTGCGCTTCGAGTTCTCGCCCGAGGTGTTCAACCTCACCGAGCCCGACTACGTGCTGGAGATCTGCAACGAGCTGACCGCCCTCTGGGACGCCTCCCCGGACCGCCCGGTGATCCACAACCTGCCCGCGACCGTCGAGATCGCCACCCCCAACGTGTACGCCGACCAGATCGAGTACATGCACCGCCACCTCGACCGCCGCGACTCGGTGATCTTGTCGGTGCACCCGCACAACGACCGCGGCACCGGCGTGGCCTGCGCCGAGCTGGCCGTGCTCGCCGGCGCGCAGCGGGTGGAGGGCTGCCTGTTCGGCAACGGCGAGCGCACCGGCAACGTCGACCTGGTGACCCTCGCGCTCAACCTGCACTCCCAGGGAGTCGACCCGATGATCGACTTCTCCGCCATCGACGAGATCCGGCGCGTCGTCGAGCACTGCAACCGCCTGCCCGTGCACGACCGCCACCCCTACGCCGGCGACCTGGTCTACACCGCCTTCTCCGGCACCCACCAGGACGCCATCGGCAAGGGCCTGGCCCACCACGCCGCGCGGGCCGCCGAGCTGGGCGTGCCGCCGGAGCAGGCGCCGTGGGAGGTGCCGTACCTGCCCATCGACCCGGCCGACGTGGGACGCGGCTACCAGGCGGTCATCCGGGTCAACAGCCAGTCGGGCAAGGGCGGCATCGCGTACCTGCTGGGCGCCCGCCACGGCCTCGACCTGCCGCGCCGCCTGCAGATCGACTTCGCCGCGACGGTGCAGCGGGCCACGGACGACAGCGGCGAGGAGATCACCGCCGACGAGTTGTGGACGCTCTTCCACGCCACCTACATCGCGCCCGGCGAGCGCTCCGGGTTCGCCTCCTGGCGCACGGCCGAGACCGCGCCGGGGACGCACGAGTTCGAGGGCGTCCTGGAGTCGGGGCGGGTGCTGCGCGGCACCGGCAACGGGCCGCTGTCCGCGCTGACCGCCGCGCTGGCCGGGGACGGCGTCGAGGTCGACGTCCTGCACTACGCCGAGCACGCCGTGGACCCGGGGACGGGCAGCAGCGCCGTCGCGTACGTGGAGGCCCGGGTCGGGGGCGTGACCGGCTGGGGCGCCGGTCAGGACACCTCCGTGCTCACCGCGTCGGTACGGGCGGTGCTGGCCGCCGTCGAACGGCTCAGTACGTCAGGTACGTGACACACTCGTCCCGGTACTGCAGGGTCCTCGACCGCAGCCGTCGCGGGTCGGCCAGCACGGCCCGGGAGACCGACGGCACGACGGAGCCGCGTACCGGGGCGAACAGCCGGGCCACGTCGGCGGGTGAGGCGCCCTGCGCGCCGAGCCCGGGAGCCAGGATCGGGCCGTTGAGGTCGGCCAGGGAGTGGTCGAGCGCGGGCAGCGTGGCGCCCATGACCACTCCCACCGGCCCGAACGGCTCGTGACCCGCGTTGGCCGCGGCGGCCCCGGCGATCACCAGGTCGGCCACCCGCTGCTGCAGCCCGGCCGCCGCCGGGTTGGAGGTGCGGGCCAGCACGAAGACGCCGGCGTCGTTGGCCACCGCCGAGGTGATCGCCACCTCCAGCGAGCCGAACCCCAGGTAGGGGCTGAGCGTCACCGCGTCGGCGGCCAGCGGGCTGCCCTGGTCGAGGTAAGCCTCGGCGTAGGCGGCCATGGTGGTGTCGACGTCGCCGCGCTTGGCGTCGAGCAGCACCAGCGTGCCGGCCTCGCGCAGATCGGCGATGGTGCGTTCCAGGACGGCGACGCCGCGGCTGCCCCAGCGCTCGTAGAAGGCCGACTGCGGCTTGACCACGGCGGCCACGTCGCTGATCGTGTCGGCCACCGTGCGGCTGAAGTGCTCAAGGCCGCCCGGTGAGTCGTCGAGGCCCCAGGCGTCGAGCAACGCCGGGCTCGGATCGATGCCCACACAGAGCGGGCCGAATTTGTCCAGCCTGGCACGCAGGCGTGTGCCGAACGACTCGTTCATCTAGGCCCCCTTGCGACCCTAACGCACACTAACCCGCCGCCGCCGGAAGCCGGAACGCATCGGCCCCGGATGATATGGCTCGTGCCGTGGGTCTTCCGGAAGCGGGCGCCTGGGTAGATGATGCGGCATGTACGAGATCGCCCAGCGGGTGCTGGTGCTGGAGACCGTCCCGCCGCGCGAGGTGACCGTCGCCGTCGGCATGCCGTACGAGGAGGCGGGGGAGTGGTCGTGCCCGTACCGGATCGACGGGCTGGCCGGGTGGGAGCACGAGCGCCGGGCGACCGGGCGCGACTCGCTGGAGGCGGTCGAGGTGGCGCTGGCCATGGTACGCGCGGCGCTGGCCGGGTCGCACGAGGCCAAGGAGGGCCTGCTCCGGCCGGACGACGCCCCGCCGGACCGCCAGCTCACCCGGACCGTGTACGTCAGCTGGAACAAGGAACAAGACATCGCCTATATCGCGATGAAACACGAAATCGTGCCAGGTGAGGCGGTACGGCAGACCGTCTCGGAGGACGTCGTCCTCGACTACGGCGCCTCGGGCGACCTGCTCGGCCTGGAGCTGCTCAACGCCGCCACCCGCCTCCCCGCCGAGATGCGCCTCTGAGAGCTCCGGACGCGCGGCCGCTCAGCCCGTCAGCAGCCAGCGCCAGCGCGGCAGTTCCAGCACCACGGTGACCACCGCCAGCACGGTGACCACCGCCGCCACGACCGCGTGCCAGGCCACCCACGCCGCCGCCACCGCCACCACGAGCTGCAGGGCGACCAGCCCGACCGTCACGAACCCGGGCACGGCGACCAGCACGCTCCGCTTGTCGCCGGGCGTGGCGAACACCGTCGGCAGGCCGATCAGCACCACGACCGACAACACGGCCAGCCACACCGAACCGGGAAGCAGCGCCCACGGCGTCGCGACCCAGGCGACCAGCTCCGACGCGAACCGGAAGGCGGAGGCGACCCGGTCGTCCGGACGCGGGCCGGATCGGGCGAAACGCCCCGAATTGGAAGACACGAGGGCACCCTACTCCTGCCCCCCTCCCGGCCGGGATCTACGGTGGGGACGTGACCTCCGCCACCCCGCCCCGCATCGTGGCCACCGATCTCGACGGCACCCTCCTGACCTCCGCCGGAGTCGTCTCCCCGCGCACCCGGCAGGCCCTGGGCCTGGCCCGCGCCGCCGGAGCGGAGATCGTCTTCGTGACCGCCCGCCCGCCGCGCTCCATCCGCGCCATCGCCGGCCAGGCGGGCCTGACGGGCCTCGCGATCTGCAGCAACGGCGCCCTCCTGTACGACCTGGCCGCCGCGCGGATCGTGGCCAGCCGCACGATCGAGCCGCAGGCCGCCAGGAAGGTGGCCGACAGCCTGGCCGCGGCCCTGCCCGGGGCGGCCTTCGCCGTCGAGACCGGCACGGGCGTGCTCACCGAGGCCGGCTACACCAGACGGGTCGAGCACGACGTGGCGCACTACCGGGAGGTGGCCTCGGCGTGCGAGGCGGGCGAGCCGATCGTCAAGCTCCTGGTGCTCTCGCCCGCGCACACCCTCGACGAGATGTCGGCCCTGGCTGCGGCGGCCGTGGGGGAGCTGGCCGAGGTCACCCACTCCGGGGTGCCGGGGCTCCTGGAGGTCAGCGCGCTGGGCGTGACCAAGGCGGGCATGCTGGCCGAGCTGTGCCTGGCACGCGGCGTCGCGCCCGCCGAGGTGGTGGCGTTCGGCGACATGCCCAACGACCTGGCCGTGCTGACCTTCGCCGGGGCCGGTTACGCGATGGCCAACGCCCACCCGCTGGTGCTGGCCACGGCCGGGCACCGCACGTCCTCCAACGACGAGGACGGCGTGGCCGAGGTCCTCGAACGCCTCTACGGCTGACCCGGCCGAGGTTCTCGAACGCCTCTACGGCTGACCCGGCCGAGGTTCTCGAACGCCTCTACGGCTGACCCGGCCGGGGTCCGGCGCCCGCCCGCCCCCGCGGGCGGGCGCCGGGGATGTCAGGCGTCGTCGTCCGACACCCTGGACGTGCCCTCGCATCCGGTGGGGGCGCCGCTCAGCACCGGCAGCAGGCCGCCGCAGGTGCTCACCGGGAGCGACACCGGCTCGACGATCTCGTCGTTGAAGACGACCACGTCGCCGATGAGCGGCCGCGGCCCCTGGGCAGGCGCCGCGGCCGAGGCGTACGCCGGTGCCGCCGACGCCGCCCAGCCCGCGCCGGCCAGCAGCCCCGCGCCGGCCGCCAGTGCGATCGCTAGGCGGCGGCGACCCGCTCCTGTGCGACGCCGCCGGGCTGCTGGTCCCGGTGCGCCTGCTGGACGTGCCGCCCGCCCGCCATGATGCGATCCATCACGGCCAGCGCCAGCGCCGAGACCACGAAGGTGAGATGGATCAATGTCTTCCATACGAGTTCCCTGTCGGTGATGGCCGGCCGGGCGGCGTTGATGAAGATCTGCAGGAGGTGCACCCCCGAGATCCCGATGATCGCCATGGCCAGCTTGACTTTGAGGACGTTTGCATTGACATGGGACAACCACTCCGGCTGATCGGGATGGCCGTCGATGCGCAGCCGTGAGACGAAGGTCTCGTAGCCGCCGATGATCACCATGATCAGCAGGTTCGAGACCATCACGACGTCGACGAGCCCGAGGACGATCAGCATGATCGTGGTCTCCGGGGGGTTGCCGCCGAACCCGAGTTCGACCAGGTGGGCGAGTTCGACCATGAACCGCCACACGTAGACGACCTGGGCGACGATCAGCCCGAGGTAGAGCGGCGCCTGTATCCACCGGCTGAGGAACATGACGTAGCCGATGTGGTCCAGCGTGTTCCGCGGCCGGGGAGCGGACCCGGACTCGGCCACGGTCAACTGTGGTGGCCTCACTACGACGTGAAGATGTTGACCCGGTCGACGATGGCCTGGACATTGATGTTCCCCGGATCGTTTCGGCCCCCTGACCCGAGGGCGATTGGGGGAACGGCGGCCGCCGCCGCCAGAGCGAGGACCGCTGCGCTGGTCAGGATTCGGAACTTCAATGGGGACTCCTCGACTGCTGCTGGTCGGGCACGGGGATTGCGCTGTCGGAGCTGTCGGAGCTGTCGGAGCTGTCGGAGCTGTCGGAGCTGTCGGAGGGGCAGGGCCGGTGGCGGGGGTGCGGCGTGGCTCGCCGCACCGCCCGCGCGGTGGCCGGCCGGTCAGGGATGCAGGCAGCCCGCCGCGGGGATCTCGGTCGGCGCCTGGGGGGCCGCCGGGTCCACCAGGGCGGCCAGGCCCGCGGCGGCCTCGGCCGCGCACGGGACCGCGGTGGCGGGATCGACGACGGCGGACGCGGGCGCCGCGAAGAGGGCGGCGGCGAGGGCCGCGGTCAGCGCGCCTCCGATGACGGCGGCGCGTCGGCGTTGGACGTCAGGCATGAGTACCTCCTGGGGATGGTGGGATCAACCACCGACTTGCTACCCAGAGTAATTACTCAGTAACGCTGCGTTAAAGAATCCTCATGAAGCGGGGGAGTTCGAGTCCGTCCAGCGGTCCTGGGCGTCCATGACGTCCTCGGCGTGGTCGTGGGCCCACACGCCGAACGCCTCGATCGGGCCGAGCAGGGAGCGGCCCAGGTCGGTCAGCGCGTACTCGACGCGGGGCGGGGCCTCGGCGTAGGCGCGGCGGGCGACCAGCCCGTTGAACTCCAGGCGGCGCAGCGTCTCGGTGAGCACCTTGGGGCTGATGCCGCCGATCTGCGCGCGCAGCTCGCCGGGACGGCGCGGGCCGTGGCGCAGCGACCAGACGACGACCGCGTTCCAGGTGTTGGCGATCAGGTCGAAGGCCAGTCTGGCCTGGCAGTCGGCGAGGAACACGTAACGCCTCCGATAGGCACCGATCGGTGCGTGACGGGATTTCTAGAGTCCTTGTCCTAGTAAAGCCCTTTCGCAGCACGGAGGACGACATGAAGATCGGGATCCTGGGCGCCGGCGGCATGGCCGACGCGCTCGGCACGCAGTGGATCAGGGCCGGGCACGAGGTGACGGTCAGCGGACGCGACCCCGAGCGCGCCCGTGCCCGCGCGGAGAGCATGAACGCCCAGGCAGGCCGCCCGGGGGCGCGGTCGGGGAGCTGGGCGGAGGCGGCCGCGTCCGGCGAGGTGGTGATGGTGGGCGTCCGGGAGGCGGGGCTGGGCGACGTGCTGGCCGCCGCCGGCCCGGCCCTGCGCGGCAAGCCGATCATCGACGTGACGAACGCCGCCGCCCCCGACAGGTACGACGTCACGCGTCCGCTCGCCCGCCGGATCGCCGACCTCACGGGCGGGCACGTGGTGAAGGCGTTCAACCTGTGCCACGTGGACGTGTGGCGGATGACGCCGCCCGTGTTCGGCGGCCGCCCGCTGGCGGTGCCCCTGTGCGGTGACGACGTCCGGGCGCTCGACCTGGTCCGGGGCCTGGTCCGCGACCTGGGCTGCACCCCGCTGGACGGCGGCGGCCTGGACCGGGCCGTGCAGCTGGAGGCGACGGCCGCGTTCGTGATCGGGCTCTGGTTCGGCGGCGCGGACGCCCAGGCGATCCTGCCCCCGCTGGCCTCCTCGGGGGCGCACGACCCGGCGTGAACGTACGACCCGGCGTGAGCGTACGACGCTGGGCGTAGCGAGGATGACGACGGGCGGCGGATGCCCGGCTCCGGCGGCGGCGCGATCCTGGGGGGCGTCCACCCGAGGTCGAAGGAGAGTCCAGTGGTCACCCAGGTCGTCAAGGGGAGCGGGTATCCGACCGCGTTCAAGGCCCTCGCCACGCTCAGCATGTTGTCGGTGCTCCTGCAGGCCGTCACGGCGGGGCAGCTCATGAGCGGGGCCGGCGCGGGACTGCACGGGGCCGGGGCGGGCGCCGTCCACCTGCTCGGGCTGCTCCAGCTCGTCGCGGCCGTGCTGCTGTGGCGGCCGGGGCGCGGCGCGGGCTGGCCGGCGCTGGCCAGCCTGGGGGTGCTGCTGCTCGGGTTCCTGCAGTCGATGCTCGGCGGGTCGGGGGCGGTGGCCGCGCACGTGCCACTGGGCATGACGATCTTCGGGCTCAGCGTGTGGCTCGTCGTCTGGGCCTGGCGCCGCTGACCTGCGCCGCCCCCCACACTGACCCCCGCGCCGGCCTTACCGCGCCGGCCTTACCGCGCCGGCCTTACCGCGCCGGCCTTACCGCGCCGGCCTTACCGCGCCGGCCCTCGGGCCCCGGCCTTCCTGGCGGGGCCGGTCGAGGGGGCGGTCAGGTCCCGGCGGGGTGGCGGGCCAGGTGGTCGGCCTGGCGCACCGGCTCGGGGAGCCGGTAGCGCGGCGTGAGCAGCAGCGTCTGGGACGTCGCGGTGTCCAGGCCGATCCGGTGGCCCTGGGAGACGTAGACCGGTTTGGTGTCCCGCCGCGTGCGTAGTGCCCTGCCCACCGTGACGCCCTCGTGGACGATCGGCGTCCAGTCCCCGCGCTCCCGGCCGGGCGGCTCGTGCTCGCCCACGAACGGCGTCTTGGCCACACCGAGCGCGGGCAGGCCGGTCAGCACGCCGAGATGGCAGGCCAGGCCGAAACCGCGCGGGTGGGCCAGCCCGTGGCCGTCGCAGACCAGCAGGTCGGGAGTCACGGCGAGACGTTCGAGCGCCTCCACCAGGGTGGGCAGCTCGCGGAAGGCGAACAGGCCGGGCACGTAAGGGAAGGCGGCCCGGCCGTGGGCCACCGCCCGCTCGACCGGTTCCAGCGTCGCCGCGTCCAGGACGACCACCGCCGCCGTCACCTCGTCGTCGCCGTGGTAGTGCACGTCGAGACCGGCCACCAGAGGGAAGGCCGTGGGCCCGGCCAGTTCCACGCGGCCGCGCAACCGGTCCTGGACGGCCTCGGCCTCGGCCGCGTCGGCCGGCCAGGCGTGAAGTCTGTCTACCCGCATTCCCCCACGTTAGGGCCATTCGTCCCACGCCCCGGCCGCCGCCCGCCCCACCCGCCCCCGGCCATCGGGCACGCAGGGCCGCAGAGCGCCTCCGACTGCGAAGGCGGGCGGTCAGGCGTGGACGATCTTGGCGAAGCGGGTCGCCACCTCGCGCCAGATCGGCGTGGAGACCGGCTCGTCGGCCACCGCGCCCGCGTAGACCTCCGCGGGGTCGAAGTCGTCGGGCGTCCACTCGCGCACGCGCGCGGGCAGCACCTCGGGATGGAACTGCACCCCCCACGCCCGCTCGCCCACCCGGAACGCCTGGTAGGGGCAGGCGCGCGTCTCGGCCAGCCACACCGCGCCGGCGGGCAGCCGGGTGACGGCGTCCTTGTGGTGCTCGATCGCGGGCACCACCGGCGGCAGGCCCTGGAACAGCGGGTCGTCGGCCGCCTCGGGCCGGATCGTGACCGGCAGGCTGCCGTTCTCCGGCGCGCCGGTGTCGCCGGTCACCTCGCCGCCGGCCACCTCGGCCAGCATCTGGCCGCCCAGGCAGATGCCGAACAGCGGCACGCCGTCCGCCAGCGCCTGGCCCACCAGCCGGCGGGCATCGGCCAGCCACGGGGCCCGGTCGTCCTCGGAGGGCAGGTAGCCGCCGCCGAGCATGATCATGGCGTCGTGCCGGTCCAGCCGGTCGGGCAGCGGGGCGCCCTCGTGCGCGAGCACCACGTCGAGCCGCAACCCGGCCTCCTCCAGCCAGTCGCCGAGCCGGCTCGGGCCGCCGCTCCTGCTGTTCTGCACGATCAGGACGTCACCCATCGATGGTCTCCACTCTCGGATGTCGGGGCTCAGGGCAGGTTCGCCGCGCGGGCGGTGTGGCGCAGCAGCAGCGCGGTCGTCACCGGGCCGACGCCGCCGGGCACCGGGGTCAGCGCGCCGGCCACCTCCGCGACCGCCGCGAAGTCGACGTCGCCGGTGAGCCCGCCGTCGTCGGTCGGGTTGGTGCCCACGTCGATGACCACCGCGCCCGGCGCGACGTGCGCGGCGCCGATCAGCCCGGCGCGGCCGACGGCGGCCACCAGCACCTCGGCCCCGGCGGTGACGGCGGCCAGGTCGCGGGTGCGCGAATGGCAGACGGTGACCGTGGCGTGCCGGTCGAGCAGCAGATGGGCCAGCGGCTTGCCGACCACGGTCGAGCGGCCGACGACCACCGCCCGCCGCCCTTCGAGCGGCACCTCGTAGTGGTCGAGCAGGGCCATGACGGCCGCCGCCGTGGCGGGCGGGAACGCGGGCAGCCCGGCGGCCAGGCGGCCGAGCGAGAGCGGGTTCGCGCCGTCGACGTCCTTGCGCGGGTCGATGGCGGCGGCCAGCTCCTGCGCCGAGGCCCCGGCGGGCAGCGGCGTCTGGAGCATGACCCCGTGGACGGCGTCGTCGGCGCTGAGCCCGGCCAGCGTCTCGTGGATCCTGCCGGGGTCGGCGTCGGCGCCGAGGTCGACGATGTCGCAGGCGACGCCGACGCCCGCGGCGGCCTTGGCGATCGAGCGGACGTACCACAGGCTGGCCTCGTCGGCCGTGGCGACCACGACGGCCAGCCTGGGCTGCGGCCCGGCGGCGGCCTCGGCCTGCGTCTGGGCCTTGATCGCGGTGGCCAGGTCGCGGCCGGTCAGCGTCCTCATCGGGCGATCTCCTCGCGTACCCCGGCGGTGATCCGGTCGGCCGTGGCGACGGCCGCCTCGACGCCCGCCAGGCGGGCCGTCAGCTGCTCGCGGACCTGCTCGTCCTTGATGCCCCGCAGATTGACCTCGACGTTCACCCGGGCGGTGGTGAGCGCGGCGCGGGCGGCCTCGGCCGCTGCGGCGACGTCGGTGACGACGTTGCGGTTGCCGATCGGCAGCAGCAGCTCGCAGAGCTCGACCAGGCGCGTGGCGGCCGCCACCACCAGGGCCGGGGGCTCGGCCGCGCCGGCCAGGGCGCGGGCGATGGAGACGCTGCGCTCCTCGCCCTTGGGCAGCCGGTAGGCGTCGGAGACCGCGGTGAAGGCGGCCGCGTCCTCCTCGGCCAGCCGCAGCGTCCGCGCGCGGAGGGCGTCGGTCTCCTCGATCACCGCGGCGACCGTCTGGGCGTGTTCGGCGTACCGCTCGCCGGTGGTGTAGCGGGCCACCATGCCGAGCAGCGCCGCGGACTGGGCCGCGTGCAGGGCGGCGGTGGCCCCGCCGCCGGGGGCGGGCACCTTGTCGGCCAGCTCGGCCAGGAAGTCGACGATCTTCGAGTCGCGCATGGCCGCATTCTGCCAGGCCCGGCCGGGCTCACTCGCGGTGCATCGGCCTGGTGACGTCGTGCGGCGTGCCCTGCGGCAGGTACGGCGAGCCCGCCGAGCCGTACTCGGAGGCGTAGGCCGACGGCCGCTCCGGGGACCGCCACCGCGAGGGGAAGGCCGACACGACCAGCAGCGCCACGCCGAGGAACAGCATGACCCCGGTGTAGATCGTGGTCTGCAGGCCCGCACCCAGGCTGCCGGTGACCAGCCCGTCGGGGAGGACGCGGAACCCGGCGCCCAGCTCCACCGCGGGCACCAGGCCGAGCGCGGTGTAGGCCAGTCCGCCGAGCAGCGAGGCGATCGGTGACAGGCGCGAGCCGGCCAGGAACGCCAGACCGGCCCCGGCCGCCGCGATCACGGCCAGCCCGATCCAGGAGACCCTGAACCGCGTGGCCATGGTCAGGCCGAGCTCGCCGATGCCGTACATGAGGCAGGCGGCGATCAGCGGGGGAAGGAGCAGCCCCGCGACCACTCCCAGACCATGACGGGCACCGTTGGACATGATTAACCCCGTTTGTTCGGCTTGTGCACCAACCTACCCTGATCGCCGGATCAGTGCTTGATCGTGTATTTGTCGCCGTACACCTTCCAGGTCAGCGGCGGCCTGAGGTCGAGGTTGCCCTTCCTGAGGAAGACGCGCTGCATGGTGTCGACCCGGGTGGTGTCGTCGTGGGCGTCCTCGGCCTTCATCGCGGCCTTCCTGGCGTCGAGGAACGCGTTGAGGTAGGCCACCTCGTCGCCGCCGCGGGCGGGGGAGGCGGCCTTGGCCAGCGCGGCCTTCCTGATGCCGCCGAAGCTGAGCTTGTCGGAGCCGGGGCCGTGCATGACCATGGCGTCGTAGTAGGCGAACTGGCCGAGCGCCCGCAGGCCGTCCTTCTTGGCCCGGCGGACGGCCGGGTCGAAGTAGACGCGGTCGCGCTCGTGGTCCTGGGCCCGCCGGAAGACGGGGTCGGCCGCGGCCTTCTTCCAGTCCTTGACGAACGGCTTGCCGAGGCCCTCGTGGGAGTCGGTGCCGTTGACCCTGCGCAGCGCGGGCAGGTACTTGGCCAGCACGTTCGAGGGCTTGCGCCTGGTGTAGAGCTCGACCAGCTCCAGCATGTCGCCGGTGCCGGAGCAGAAGCCGATGATGCCCGCGGTGTAGCCGCGTTCGTCCTTGATGTCCTCGATGTAGCCGTACTGGGCCTTCCAGTCCAGCGAGGAGTTCTCCGCGCTGGACACCAGCTGCATGGCGATGTCCTTCTTGTGTGGGTTGTTGAGGTCTGCGGGGGAGACGCAGGTCAAGGCAAGGGACAGCGAGAGGCATGTAGCGGTCAGCACCGCTGCAAACTAGCGCAGTGGGCGCAAAGCCGCGAGTTGCTCCGCGAACGGGACGACCTCGTCGTCAGCCCCGCCCCCGCCTTCTTCCTCAGCCGTGACCGGGCGGGGAGCGCGGCCCGCCAGCAGGCCGGCCAGCTCGCCGGCGGCCCGGTCGATGCGCTCGCCGAGCCCGTCGGTGAAGGAGTCGCCGCCGCCGCCCCAGTCCTCCGAGGCGGCGTAGACGGCGGTGGGCACGACCACGGCCCGCAGGTAGGCGAACAGCGGGCGCAGCGCGTGCTCCAGCACGAGCGAGTGGCGGGCGGTGCCGCCCGTGGCGGCGATCAGCACGGGCGTGCCCGCCAGGGCCGTGTTGTCCAGGACGTCGAAGAACGACTTGAACAGCCCGCTGTAGGAGCCGCTGAAGGTCGGCGTGACCGCGATGAGCCCGTCGGCCTGCGTCACGGCCTCGACCACCTCGCGCAGCCGGGCGCCGGGGAAGCCGGTCACCAGGTTGTTGGCGATGTCCACGGCCAGGTCGCGCAGCTCGACCACGCGCACCTCGGCCGCGCCGTCCAGCCGCCGCCGGGTGGCCTCGGCCAGCCGGTCGGCGAGCAGGCGGGTGGAGGACGGCTGGGTCAGGCCGGCCGTGACGACGACGAGCTTCATGGGGGGATCTCCTTCCCTGGAGGGGTCAGACCTCGACGGCCTGGGACGTACGGGCCTGGAGCAGCGAGGCGTGCGCCGGCGCGTCCGGGACGCCGGCCGGGCGGTCCTTGGCCATCTCCTTGCGCAGCACCGGCACGACCTCCTCGCCCAGGATGTCGAGCTGCTCCAGCACGGTCTTCAGTGGCAGGCCGGCGTGGTCCATGAGGAACAGCTGGCGCTGGTAGTCGCCGAAGAACTCGCGGAACTCCAGCGTCCGGTCGATGACCTGCTGCGGGCTGCCCACGGTGAGCGGGGTCTCGGCGGTGAACTCCTCCAGCGACGGCCCGTGGCCGTACACGGGGGCGTTGTCGAAGTAGGGGCGGAACTCGCGGACCGCGTCCTGGGAGTTCTTGCGCATGAACACCTGGCCGCCCAGGCCGACGATCGCCTGCTCGGGCGTGCCGTGCCCGTAGTGGGCGTAGCGCCGGCGGTAGAGGTTGATCAGGCGGATGAAGTGCTCCTTGGGCCAGAAGATGTTGTTGGCGAAGAAGCCGTCACCGTAGTAGGCGGCCTGCTCGGCGATCTCGGGGCTGCGGATCGAGCCGTGCCACACGAACGGCGGCACCCCGTCGAGCGGGCGCGGCGTGCTGGTGAACCCCTGCAGCGGGGTGCGGAAGCGGCCCTCCCAGTCGACGACGTCCTCGCGCCAGAGCTGGTGCAGCAGCGCGTAGTTCTCCACGGCCAGCGGGATGCCCTGGCGGATGTCCTGCCCGAACCACGGGTAGACCGGCCCGGTGTTGCCACGGCCCAGCATGAGGTCCACCCGGCCGTCGGCCAGGTGCTGGAGCATGGCGAAGTCCTCGGCGATCTTGACCGGGTCGTTGGTCGTGATCAACGTCGTGGCGGTGGACAGGATCAGCCGCTCGGTCCTGGCCGCGATGTAGCCGAGCATGGTGGTCGGCGAGGACGGCACGAACGGCGGGTTGTGGTGCTCGCCCGTCGCGAACACGTCGAGGCCGACCTCCTCGGCCTTGAGCGCGATCGCCACCATCGCCTTGATCCGCTCGTGCTCGGTCGGGGTCCTGCCGGTGGTGGGGTCGGTGGTCACGTCGCCCACGCTGAAGATTCCGAACTGCACTTTAGTCACCATCCATGACTGTTGAATCTTTGACAGGTACCGTAGCGTCCCGGCCTCCGCCGTTATTCCATCATCCCGGTCAGGCGCCCGCGCGGGCGCGGAAGGCCGCGGCCTTGGCGCGGTTGCCGCAGCCGCGCATGTCGCACCAGCGGCGGGTGCGGCGGTGGGAGGCGTCGACGTACAGGCGGGTGCAGGGGTCGGCCTCGCACTCGCGGATCAGCTCCGCCTGCGGGCCGCCGAGCAGCTCGATCGCCGCGCGCGCCGTCGTGGACAGCGCGCCGGGCAGGCCGCCGCCGCGCCGCAGGCCGCGCTCTTCGAGCGCGACGTCCGCGGGCGGGCGCCGGGCGGTCTCGTTGAGCAGGTCGCGGTCGGCCCGGTCGTACGGGCTGCCCTCGCGGGCGGCCGCGGCCAGCCGGTAGATCGCCTCGCGCAGGGCCGTCGCCCGCGCCAGGGCGTCGTCGCCGGTCTCGGGCGGCTCGTCGAGGAGCCCGGCGGCGACCGTCCAGCGGGCCAGGTCGGCGGGGGAGGCCAGCAGGTCGATGCGCGCGCCCCGGCGGTGGCCGATGGTGCCGGCGAGGTCGAGGCCGAGGTTGCCGCTGACGAAGGTGAAGTCCACGACGCCCATCGTAACCGCGTTGACAAGTTACTTCCGGCGCTGCCAAGGTTTCTAACCATTGAATCCGGTTACTTTGGGGGCATCGTGGCGACACTCATCACCGTCGGCGGCGGGACGCGCCGGTTCGGCGCGCGGCACCGATGGGTCGTGCTGTCCGTGGGCGTCGGCGCCCAGGCCAGCTTCTCGGCCATGTTCTCCGGCATCCCGCTGACCGCGGTCTCCATGCGCTCGGGCTACCACCTGTCGCTGGGCTCGCTCGGCCTCGTCCTGTCCTGCCTGGGGCTGGGCGTGGCGGCCTCCGACATCGCGTGGGGCATGCTCACCGACCGCTGGGGCGACCGCCGCGTGCTGCTGGCCGGGCTGACCGCCACGGGCGCGCTGCTGGCGGTGATGGCCGCCGCCGTCACGCCGGCCGAGCACGCCGGGGTGGCCCTGCTGGCGGCGTGCCTGCTGGCCGCCGGGGCGCTGGGCGGCAGCGTGAACGGCGCCTCCGGGCGGGCCGTCATGACCTGGTTCGCCGACGGCGAGCGGGGGCTGGCCATGAGCGTCCGCCAGACGGCCATCCCCGTCGGCGGCGCGGTCGGGGTCGCCCTGCTGCCCTGGCTCGCCGAGCGGTACGGGTTCCGCGCCGTCTACGCCGTACCGGCGGTGTTCTGCCTGCTGGCGGCGGCGGCCACCTGGCGCTGGCTGCACGAGCCGGCGCCCGCCGCCGCGGCCGCCGCCCCGGAGCCCGGCCCCTCGCCGCTGCGCCGCTGGGACGTGTGGCGGGTGGCGCTGGCCAGCGGGCTGCTCACCGTGCCGCAGTTCGCCGTGCTGTCCTTCACCGCGATCTTCCTGCACGACGTCAAGGGGGCCGGCGCCGGCCTGGCCGCCCTCACCGTGCTCGTCGCCCAGCTCGGCGGCGGCGCGGCGCGCATCTGGACCGGCCGGCGCACCGACCGCCGCGGCGGGCGGCGCACCTGGATCCGCGCCATCGGGACGCTGTCCGGCGTCGCGATGGCCGCCGCCGCGGTGCTCACCTCGGCGCCCACCCCGCTCACCGTCGCCGCCCTGGCGATCGGCGGCCTGCTGGCCAACTCCTGGCACGGCATCGCCTACACCGAGATCGCCGCCATGGCGGGCGCGGCCAGGGCGGGCACCGCGCTCGGCCTGGAGGGCACCGCCTGCTTCGCCTCGGGCTTCGTGACCCCGCTGCTCGTCCCGGTGGTGCTCGGCCTCGCCTCGTGGGAGGCGGTGTGGGGGCTGGCCGCGCTCGCCTCGCTGCTGGCCGTGCCGCTGATCCCGGGGGCCGTGCGGCCGGTGCCGCGGGCCGCCGTCACAGGGCGTTGATCGCCGCCGGGCCGAGGATCCGCTCGGGCGCGCCGCGCTCGGCCACGGTGATCATCGCCTGGCCGATGCGCTCGGTCGTCGTCACCGACGCCGGGAACAGCCGCCGCAGCAGCGGGTAGAGCGGCGCGGCCACGACGTAGGCCAGCCGGTACCAGCGGGTGCGCGAGGTCACGCCGTGCATCGGCTGGATGTAGCCGGGACGGAACATGTAGGCGTGGAACGGCAGCGCGAGCAGCGCGTTCTCCGTCGCGCCCTTCACCCTGGCCCACATCGCGCGGCCGTGCGCGTCGGTGCCGGCGCCCGAGACGTAGACGAAGGTCGAGGACGGGCTGAGCCGGGCCAGCGTGGTGCCGGCCGCCAGCGTGTAGTCGTAGGTGACCCGCCGGTACTCCTGCTCGCTCATGCCCGCCGCGGACACGCCGAGGCAGAAGAAGCAGGCGTCGTAGCCGGACAGCTCGTCCTCGACGGCCGACAGGTCCGACAGGTCGGAATGGAGCAGCTCGCGCAGCTTGGGGTGGACCGTCCCCGTGGGCGACCGGCCGACCGTGAGCACGGCCGTCACGCGCTCGTCGAGCAGGCACTCCCTGAGCACGCCGCGCCCGACCATGCCGGTCGCCCCGAAGATGATCACTCTCATGGTTCAGCCAGATCCCACCCGCCGCGCCGCCGCAGCACCCCCAGATAGTACGCCGCCGACACCACCGCGATCCCGGCGGTGACGTACAGGCTGGGCCGGCCGATCGCCGGGTCCAGCGCGTTGAGGTAGATCACGTACGCCAGCGCGGCCAGCGCCAGCACCGGCGCGAGCGGGAACCATGGCATCCGGTACGCCGCGTGGCCGGTCGTGCCGTTGCGCCGCCCGGCGATCGCGCCCAGGCACAGCGCCGCGTACACGGCCACGATCGAGGTGCCGGTCACCACCAGCAGGAAGCGCTCGTCGATGAAGCAGCAGGCCGCGCTGACCACGCCGGTCAGCACCGTGGCCACCCACGGCGAGCCGTACCGGGCGTGGATCGACGACAGCAGGCGGCTGACCGGCGCGGGCCAGGCGCGGTCCCGTCCGGTGCTGAACAACATGCGCGAGGTGATGAGGATGATGGCCAGCACGGCGTTGAGGATGGCCAGCGCCACGGCCAGGGAGATCACCGTGTTGGCCACGGACCCGGCGCGGGCGGTGACGAAGTACTGCATCATGTTCTCCGCGCCGAACAGGCCCTCCAGCGACGGCGCGCCCACCAGCACCGCCGTCACCGGCACCAGCTCGGCCGCCACGGTGACGCCCAGCGCCCACAGCACGGTCCTGGCGATGCTCTTCGGCGCGTCGTGCACCTCCTCGCCGAAGTAGACCGCCGAGCCGTACCCGTTGTAGGAGAAGATCGCCACCGCGGTCGCCGCGCCGATCAGGCCCAGCGAGGCGGGCACCAGCGCGCCGCCGTCCCCGGCCACCACCGGATGGGTGATCAGCTCGACCGGCGAGCGCTGCGGACTGAACAGGCCGAGCGCCGCCACGACCACCAGCGCGATCATCTCGATGGCCAGGAACACCCCGGTCACCCAGGCGTTCAGCTTGATGTCGAAGACCGCCACGACGGTGGTGAGCAGGCACGTCACGGCCGCCACCAGCGGCCCGTCCAGTCCCGGGAGGACGACCGACAGGTAAGCGCCCACGCCCAGCGCGATGACGGCGATGATGAGCAGCTGCGTGATGAGGATCAGCCCGAGCACCACGAAGCCGGGCAGCCGGCCGAGCGTCCGGGCGGTGATGGCGTACTCGCCGCCGGTGAGCGGGAACGCCGAGCCCAGCTCGGCGTAGACGAAGGCCATGAACACGCCCACGACGGCGCCGGCCAGGTAGCTGAGGATCGCGCCGCTGCCGGCCTGGGAGATCACGCCGGGGGCGATGATGAAGACCGAGGACGCGGGGGTGATGGCGGACAGGGTGAGGAGGAGGGTGCCGAGGAGCTTGAGTCCCCGGTGCAGGTGTGGATGGGCGGCCGTTGATGCCACGACGCCTCCTTGGGGGGTTCCTTGAGCGAGTATCAAAGAACTATCGGGGGCGTTCGTCAAGGATGGCTTGCGTTTTTTGAAGTGTCTATGAAGAATCGCGGCCATGGCGCGACCCAGCCGGGCCCGGGAGAAGCGGGCCGAACTCGTCTCCGCCGCCCGCCGGGCGGTGCTCGAACGCGGCATCCTCGACCTGCGGCTGCGCGACGTCGCCGAGGTCGCCGGCATGTCGGCGGGGTCGGTGCTGTACTACTTCCCGAGCATGGCCGGCCTGCTGCAGGAGGTGCAGCGCGAGGCGGTCGACCGGTTCTGCGCCGCCCGCGAGGCCGCCGCCGCCCGCGAGCCCGACCTGCGGCGGCGCCTGGTCATCACCATCGGCAGCGGCCTG
Organism: Nonomuraea sp. NPDC003560; assembly: GCF_042878785.1. NCBI lineage: Bacteria > Bacillati > Actinomycetota > Actinomycetes > Streptosporangiales > Streptosporangiaceae > Nonomuraea > Nonomuraea sp. NPDC003560. The sequence goes on from NZ_JBIAOF010000001.1 coordinate 1,013,507, forward strand.
CCCGCGGGTCCGGGCGACGAGTTGTGCGTGCTGTTGTACGAGCTGGGGGCGCACGCCCGGCGCGACCCGGCGTACGCGGCCCAGCACATCAGGCTGTACGAGCGGCAGGTGGCCCTGTACGCCGCGATCCTGGAGGCGGGGTCGGCGACCGGCGTCTTCACGCTGACCCGGGACGCCATGACGATCGCCCGGAACCTGGTGGCGCTGGAGGACGGGCTGGGGTTGCACCTGCTGGACGCGGTGCAGCCGTTCGACACGGAGACGGCCCGCGACCTCCTCCTGTCCTACGCCACAGACGCCACCCACTGCCCCCTGACCCGCACGTGACCCCACCCCTCCGTCCGGGCGCCACACCCCATCCGCCCTCCCGCCTCCGGCGCGTCTACCGGCGGCCGCGACGCCGTGCGATCATCGGCCCGTGACGTCCCTCCCTGATCCCGGCACGCGCAGGTACGCCGCCCTCGGGCTGACCGTGCTCTGCGCAGCGGCCCTCACCGGCTACGGACTGGTGGCCTGGAGCATCTGGCGGTTGGGCTGGATGCCCACGGAGCTCCTGGCCACTGTCGGCTACATCTGGTTCTCGATGTCGGCGAACGTGTAGCCCGGCAGCAACAAGAGGGAACATTCGTCCAATCCTCCGGCGCGGGACGGCCGCCACAGTGGCCTCATGACCAGTTCCCACGGCGACACCACCGAGAGCACGATCCTCTCCCTTGACGACGGCGACCTCCACGTCTGCCAGGACGGCCCCCGCGACGCCCCCGCCCTCCTCCTCATCCACGGCTCGGCGTCCTCGGCCCGCTCCTGGGACCAGATGGTCCCCCTGCTCACGGGCTCCCATCGCGTCATCCGGATCGACCTGCTAGGCCACGGCCGCTCCGCCAAACCGGACGACCGCGGCTACACCACCCCCGACCAGGCACGCCGGGTCGGCGAGGCGCTGGACCGGCTCGGCGTGCGGGAGGCCGTGGTCGCGGGCCACTCCAGCGGCGGCGCGGTCGCCACCGCCCTGGCCGAACAGCGTCCCGGCCTGGTGACGGCGCTCGTCCTCATCAACACCGGGCCTGCCCTGGACGCCTTCATCGCCCCGGCGTCGGCCGCGTTCGCCCCCTCGCAGTGGCCGCCGACCGACGAGCAGATCCGCCTGTTCGCGAGCCCGGGCTTCAGCCGTCCCGGCTACCAGCCCCCGGACGAGCTGCTGGACGAGGTGCGATGCATGACCCTCCACACGCTCGCCGCGACCATGCAGGGCACCCGCGACTACCTGCACGAACGGCCGCTCCCGGAGCGGCTGGCGCCCCTGGGCAAGCCGCTGCTGGTGATCTTCGGCGCGGACGACCGCCGGTGGCGCGCCTCGTCCGCGTCCGGCTACCGCGTCGTGCCGGGGGCCGAGATCGAGCTCCTGCCCGGCCTCGGCCACACCCCCATTCTGGAGGACCCCCAGCAGACCGCCATCCCCCTCCTCGCCTTCACCACAACCCACCCCGAACAGCCACACTGAGCCCGCCGTGCCCGCAAGCGGCCAAACCAGGAAGCCGCCCGCTCGGGAGGCGGCCGCGTTGGGACGCAGTCGGGCCGGGGGACGGCGCCGTCGGGAAGCGGCGGGCCAGGGGACCGGGCGGTCGGGAGGCGGGCGGGGCAGGAGGCCGTCGCGGCCCGGGGTCCGGGAGTGGGGTCACCGGGCTGTGCGCCAGCTCTGTTCCTCCACCAGTTCCTGGCTGCGCCAGCCGCCGGAGGTACGCCGCAGGCGGTGGTGGTACCAGCCGCCGCCGTGCAGGAACCCCTTGGCGTCGGCCGCGGACATGTCGCGCGTCGGGGCGAGGGTGTCGGTGAACGGCGCGCTGACCCGTGCCTCGTCTCCGGTGAGGACGATCCGCGGGGCCCCGATCAGGTGCAGGCGTCCGGGCCAGTGCGGCAGCACCTCGGCGAGCCAGCTCTTGACCTCCGCCAGCCCGCCCCTGATCCCGCCCGCGGACCGGTAGTCGATGACCGCCTCCGGGCTGAACACCTCGTCGAGCAGGTCCCACTCGCCGGAGTCGACGGCCCGCGAGTACCGGGCCAGCAGGTCGGTGATCTCCAGACGGTCGGCGATCTCCTGAACGTCCATGCCCCTGATCGAACCAAACGCTTGCTACAAGCGCCAGGCCCCCGCGCCGGGGAAGGGGCGCGAAAAAGCATCAGCCAGGCCGGCGACCCGCCGACCTGGCTGATGAGAGATGGTGGACGATACTGGGATTGAACCAGTGACCTCTTCCGTGTCAGGGAAGCGCTCTCCCGCTGAGCTAATCGTCCTTCGTAGAGGTGGCGACGGGATTTGAACCCGTGTGGACGGCTTTGCAGGCCGCTGCCTCGCCTCTCGGCCACGCCACCGAGCCGGAAGCTCCGAGCGGAAGACGGGATTCGAACCCGCGACCCTCACCTTGGCAAGGTGATGCTCTACCACTGAGCCACTTCCGCGTGCGCCCCGCTCGTGCCGGGCGACGAGAGAACTCTAGCGAATCCTCGCCGAGTCCCCAAACCGGAGCGCTTCCGCGCAGGTCGTCCCAGGTGCGGCCCGGCCGCGCCCCGGGGCGGGACCCGGGGCGGAGGCGCAAGGAGGGCACGGCGGGGTCAGCGGCCCAGTTGCATGCCCGCCGGATGCGGCCCCTCCGTCTCAAGCCGGTACTCCCGCCCCGACACCGCCCGGTTGTCGTCGATGACCCGCTCCGACGGCGGCTTCTCCCCGCCCAGGACCGCTTCCTGCATGCGCGTGAAGCGCTCGTGGGCCTCCTGGACGTACCCGGTGCCCAGCGTGGTGCAGTCGATCTGGGTGGCCAGCAGCTCCCGCAGGTACGCCTTGTTCGGCTCGAACGTCACCGGCGGCGGCAGCTCGGGAGCCAGCACCTGGTCGGGATCCCGCCCGTCGAACCGCTTGAACAGCTCGCAGGCCAGCCGCAGGTGCTCGATCTCCATGTTCAGGTGCAGCTCCCAGACGGCCTTCACCCTGGGGTCGGACTCGGTCTCCATGAACGAGTGGTAGAGGTAGCACTCGTTGTACTCGTGGTTGAGCAGCATCTCCCACCAGCTCTCGCCCGGGTCGACCAGCGACTCGTAGTGGGTGACGTGCTCCTCCTCCACCATGGCGATCTCCTGGTAGAGCTGCCGGGCGATCGGCTCCATGGCCAGCGGCCCGACGTTCATGTAGAAGTTCATGGTCTGCTGCTCGGCCGCCATGACGGTCAGGGCGTGCAGTTTCGACAGCGGCTCGGTGCGGTGCCGGTCGTACGGCTCGCGCACGTTGTCGACCGGGTCCCGGTGGTGCAGGTACGTCGGCCGCCCCGGCATGACCTCGGTGACCCCGTCCACGATCTTCTCGGCCTTGCGGTGCTCGATCATCTCGTAGAGGTTGGCGTACCGGTAGAGGTGGTCGAAGTCCTCCAGCACCCCGAACTGGTACGCCTGCGTCAGGTACGGGTCCGGCTCCATGCGCGCCACCCACGCCGTCAGGTCCACCGCGACCTGCTCGTAGGCGATGGTGGTCTCCAGCACCGACGCGACGCCGGGCAGCAGCCAGTTGACCGCCTTCTGCTGCTGCGCCTCGATGTGGCGCACCTGGGCGAGCTGCCGCTTCAGCTCCAGGTCGGTGCAGTGGCGGGCGAGCTGGTGGCTGAACAGGACCGCCTCGGTCTCGATGCCGTTCATCGTGATGATCCGGCAGCGGGTGTACGGGTCGGCGTGGTCGGGATCGATGGGCGAGACGTCGAGCTCCCGCCAGTCGCGCAGCTGCTCGTCCAGCGGGATGCCCCGCTCCTGAAGTGGGTCGAAGGCCATGTCGCTGCGCCTACCCGCGGCCTGGTGGGGCAACCTCCGCGTTGCGTCGCCGAACGATCCGCGTTCGGTAAGGAGGCGCGTGCCCGACCGGCGCCCGGGTAGGCCGCTGGACGTGGCTGAACACGATGTCATCGACGTGCTGATGGCCCAGCACGGCCAGATCAGGGACCTGTTCGACGAGGTGGAGCAGGCGCCGCCGGAACGGGTGGAGGAGGCGTTCGAGCGGCTGATCCGCCTGCTGGCCGTGCACGAGACCGCCGAGGAGGAGATCGTCCACCCCTACGCGCGCAGGAAGGTGGACGGCGGCCCCGGCGTGGTGGCCGACCGGCTGGCCGAGGAGAACCGGGCCAAGCGGCTGCTCGTCGAGATCGACCGGGCGGGCGTGGACGACCCGGCGTTCTGGGAGAAGCTGGCCGAGCTGCGCACGGCGGTCACCATGCACGCCCGCAGCGAGGAGCGCTACGAGTTCGCCCAGCTGCGCCACAGCACCTCCGTCGTGGAACGCCGGGCCATGGCGGCGGCGGTGCGGGCGGCCGAGGCGGTCGGGCCGCTGCGGCCGCGTCCGGGCGTGGAGTCGGCGACGAAGAACGTGCTGATCGGCACGCCTCTCGCGCTGATGGACCGGGCCCGCGAGATCATCAGGAAGGCCCTGGGGAGCGGCTGACACTTCGTCCCCGGACGAAATGTCGGTGCGTTAGCGTCGGGGGCATGGAGCACATCGCCCGTGACGCCGACATCGCGCCCGTCGCCGCGCTCATCGCCGACCCCACCAGGGCCGCCATGCTCACCGCGCTGCTCGGCGGCCGGACCCTTGCCGCCGGCGAGCTGGCCAGGGTCGCCGGGGTGAGCGCCGCGACCGCCAGCGCCCATCTGGCCCGGCTGCTCGACGGCAGCCTGGTCGACGTCGTCCGGCAGGGCCGCCACCGCTACTACCGGCTGGCCGGGCACGAGATCGCCGAGGTGCTGGAGACCCTGGCCAGGGTGAGCGCCCGCCCGCCGGTGCGCTCCCTGCGGCAGTCCCGGCAGGCGCGCCTGCTGGAGGAGGCCCGCACCTGCTACGACCATCTGGCCGGACGCGCCGGCGTCGCCCTGCTCGACCGGCTCAGGGACGGCGGCTTCTACGACCGCCAGGACCTCACCTCCGACGGCGAACGGCTGCTGACGGGCCTGGGTGTGGACGTCGAGGGCGCCCGCAGGACCAGGCGGCGCTTCGCCTCGGAATGCCTCGACTGGACCGAACGCCGGTCGCATCTCGGCGGCGCCCTGGGCGCCGCGATCACCGACGTCCTGCTGGAACGCGGCTGGTACCGGCGCGGATCGGTGCCGCGCGCGGTGGTCCTCACCGACGAGGGCAGGGAGGGGCTGGCGGCGATCTTCCCGAGTAAGGAGCTAACATCGGGTACGCCGGTTACCTAAGCGAGAGAGACGATCATGCGCGACAACGGAGTCGTGAACGTCGGCCCCGAGCCTTTGAGCTTCGACGACGTCATCAAGGTGGCCCGCCACGGCGCCGCCGTCCAGCTCACCGACGACGCGGTGGCCGCCATGGCGGCCGCCCGCCAGCGGGTGGACGAACTTGCCGAGAGCCCCGTGCCCGCCTACGGCGTCTCCACCGGGTTCGGCGCCCTGGCCACCCGGCACATCGACCCCGCGCTGCGCGCCCAGCTCCAGCGCTCGCTGGTGCGCTCGCACGCGGCGGGCAGCGGCCCGGAGGTGGAGACCGAGGTGGTGCGCGCGCTCATGCTGCTGCGCCTGCACACCCTGGCCACCGGCCACACCGGCATCAGGCCGGGCACCGCCAAGACCCTGGCCGCGCTGCTCACCGCCGGCATCACGCCGGTCGTGCACGAGTACGGCAGCCTCGGCTGCTCCGGCGACCTCGCGCCGCTGGCCCACGTGGCGCTGACGCTGATGGGCGAGGGCGTCGTCCGCGACGCCGCGGGGGAGCTCCGGCCCGCCGGGGAGGCGCTCAAGCAGGCCGGCATCGAGCCGGTCGAGCTGGCCGCCAAGGAGGGCCTGGCCCTGATCAATGGCACCGACGGCATGCTGGGCATGCTCATCCTGGCCATCTCCGACCTCACCAAATTGGTCAGGACCGCCGACATCAGCGCGGCGATGAGCGTCGAGGCGCTGCTCGGCACCGACCGCGTCTTCATGCCGGAGCTCCAGGCCCTGCGCCCGCACCCCGGCCTGGCCAGGTCCGCCGCCAACATGACCAGGATCCTGGCCGGCTCGGGGGTCATGGCCAGCCACCGCGACCCGCAGGCGTGCACCCGCGTCCAGGACGCGTACTCGCTGCGCTGCGCCCCGCAGGTCGCCGGCGCCGCCCGTGACACGATCGCGCACGCCGCCACCGTGGCCGGCTGGGAGCTGGCCAGCGCCGTGGACAACCCGGCCGTGCTCGACGACGGCCGGGTGGAGTCCAACGGCAACTTCCACGGCGCGCCCGTGGGCTACGTGCTCGACTTCCTCGCCGTCGTGGCCGCCGACCTGGCCTCGATGTCCGAACGCCGCACCGACCGCTTCCTCGACGTGGCCCGCAACCACGGCCTGCCCGCGTTCCTGGCCGACGACCCCGGCGTCGACTCCGGCCACATGATCGCCCAGTACACCCAGGCCGCGATCGTCTCGGAGCTGAAGCGGCTGGCCGTGCCCGCCAGCGTCGACTCCATCCCCAGCTCGGCCATGCAGGAGGACCACGTCTCCATGGGCTGGTCGGCGGCGCGCAAGCTGCGCAGGTCGATCGACGGGCTGACGCGGGTGCTGGCCGTCGAGGTGCTCACCGCGGCCCGCGCGCTCGACCTGCGCGCCCCCCTGGAGCCCGCGCCGGCGACCGCGGCCGTGGTCAGGGCGCTGCGCGAGAACGTGCCCGCGCCGGGCCCCGACCGCTTCCTCGCGCCGGAGATCGAGTCCGCCGTGCGGCTGGTGGCCGAGGGCGGCGTCGTGGCCGCGGTGGAGTCGGTCACCGGGCCGCTCGACTAACCCCGGCTCAGCGGGGGAGGGCGACGATCAGGTCCATCTCCATCACCAGCCCCGGCCGGAACAGCTTCGACACCTCGACGGTCGTGCTGGCCGGGGGAGTGCCGGTGACGTACCGGTTGCGCACGTCCCTGAGCTGGAGGATGTCGTCCATGTCCGTCAGGTACGTGCGGATGAAGGCGACGTCCTGCCAGGTCGCGCCCTGGTCGGCCAGGATGCGCGTGGTGACCGCGAAGATGTGCTCGGCCTGGTCCTTCAGCGAGCCGGGGGCGACCACGCGCCCCTGCTCGTCGAAGGCGGCCTGGCCGGAGACGTAGAGCATGTCGCCGACCCGGACGGCGTGCGAGTACGCGCCGTTCGTGGCCGGGATCGTGGACAGGTTCAGCGGCACCGCGCGCGCGGCCGGGGCGCCCCCGACGTGCTCGGCCACCGCCGTCAGGTCGCGCTCGCCCAGCCCGGCCGCCCGCGCCTCCTGCAGGCGTCGCCGGGCGGCCGTGGCCATCGACGCGCCCTCCCACGCCGCCAGCTCCAGGTCCTTGGCGGCCAGGCCGAGCGAGTACCGGGTCTCGGCGGCGGGCGTGCGCAGCCGTTCGGCGACCTGGCCGAGCGGCGTGCCGGCCAGCACGTCGAGCAGCGTGTCCCGGTCCACGCCGTGCGCCGCCCCGTACGCCAGCGTCTCGGCGACCAGCACCTGCGCGGGCACGATCGCGCTCATGACGGCGATCTTCATCGCCGCGCCGGACCCCAGCGGCCCGGTCTCGCGCACGCCGCCGAAGACCGACAACACCTCGCGGCAGCCCGACACGTCGCCCCCGGCCAGCACCACCAGCGAGCCGTCCGCCGCCGGGCCCACGCTGCCCAGCACCGGCGCGTCCACCAGCGCGACCGACGCGGGCAGCAGCTCCCGCAGCTCGCGCACCGCCTCCGGGCCGATCGTGGACATCTCCACCACCGTCGCGCCGGGCCGCAGACCGGGCAGCGCGGCCGTCAGCACCTCGCGCACCGCCGCCGGGTCGCTGAGCATGCTGATCACCAGCTGCGCGCCCTCCACCGCCTCGGCGGCCGTCACACCGGTCCCGCGCCGCCACGTCGTCACCTTGTGCCCGGCCTCCACGAGTCGCCGAGCCATGGGGACGCCCATGCGTCCCTGTCCGAGAAATGCAATCACGGGAACAGTGAACAGGGATGCGAGGTATTCCACCACCGACTAGATTGCATGGCAGCCATGCATGAGACGAATGCCTTCGACCTCCAAGCCATCCGCCTCTTCGACGAGGTGGCCAGGAGCGGTTCCTTCACCGCCGCCGCCGAGCTGCTCGGCTACACCCAGTCCGCGGTCTCCCGGCGCATCGCCGCGCTGGAACGGGCCGGCGGCGGCCCCCTGTTCGAACGCCTGGCGCGCGGCGTGCGCCTGACCCCCGCCGGCACGGCCCTGCACCGGCACGCCGTCGCCGTGCTCGACCGGCTGGCCCGCGCCGGCGAGGAACTGGCCGCCATCCACTCCGGGCGCGGCGGCACGCTGCGCGTGGGCGCGTTCGCCACCGCCAACGTCGACCTCATGCCCTCCACGCTGAAGCGCTTCCTGGCCGCCCACCCCGGCGTCGAGCTGCGGATGACGGAGGCGCTGACCTCGCGGCTCATGGAACGCCTGCACGCCGGGGCGCTCGACGTGGCCGTGATCAGCGACTACCCGGCCGGACTGCCCGCCGAGGACGCCCGGCTCGTCCGGCTCTGCCAGGACCGGCTGCTCGTCGCGCTGCCCGCCGGCCACCCGCTGGCCGCCGAGCCCGACGTGGACCTGCGCGACCTGGCCGAGGAGAGCTGGATCGAGGCCGCGCCACGCGGGCAGCCGACGCCGCTGGTGGCCGCGTGCGCCGCCGCCGGGTTCACGCCGCGCGGCGGGCTGCGGGTGGCCGAATGGTCGGGCAAGTTCGGGTTCGTCGCCGCCGGGTTCGGCGTGACGCTGGTGCCCGAGCTGGCCGCGCGGGCGGTGCCGCCGAACCTGGTGCTCAAGCCGCTGCGCGAGGCCACCCCCGTCCGCACGGTGTACGCGGCCCTTCCCGAGGTTCCCCTGCCCTCCGCGCTGCAACTGGTCGAGATGCTGGGACAATGGGAGATGTGTACGACGGTTTCGCCCACTTAAACGGTCATCTCGCCACCGGACTCCGCGACGTGACGACCGACCTCGCCGCCCTCGACGGCGAAGGCTGGTGGGCCGTCGTCGTCGACTACGAGGGCACGGCGACCTGCGCCCGCTTCGACCGCGTGCGCCCGTCCGCGCTGCCCTCGCCCAGGAGCCCTTGGCACGGTCCACATCCGGGCCAGTGGCATACCTCGCTCGACCGGGCCGCCTACGAACGCGGCGTGCGCGCGATCCGCGACCACATCGAGCGGGGCGAGGTCTACCAGGCCAACCTCTGCCGCGTCCTGTCCGCCCCCGTCCCGCCCGGCGCCGACCCGCTGGCGCTGGCCGCGCGGCTGGCCGAGGGCAACCCGGCCCCGTACGCCGCCGTCGTCGACGTGCCCGGGCTGAGCGTGGTGTCGGCCTCGCCGGAGCTCTACCTGTCGCGCGAGGGCGACGTCGTGGAGTCCGGCCCCATCAAGGGCACCGGCGTCACCGCCGCCGACCTGCTGGAGAAGGACTACGCCGAGAACGTCATGATCGTCGACCTGGTCCGCAACGACCTGGGCCGGGTCGCGGCGGTCGGCTCGGTCGAGGTGCCCTCCCTGTGCGCGGTCGAGGAGCATCCGGGTCTCGTCCACCTCGTCTCCACCGTGCGGGCCAGGCTCGCGCCAGGAGCGGGCTGGCCGGAGCTGTTCGCCGCCACTTTCCCGCCCGGGTCTGTCACGGGCGCGCCCAAGTCGTCCGCTCTGCGCATCATCAATGAGCTCGAACCCGTCCCCCGGGGGCCCTACTGTGGTGCCGTGGGCTGGGTCGACGCCGACCGGGGCAGGGCGGCGCTGGCCGTGGGCATCAGAACATTCTGGATCTCAGCAGGCGAGATCCGCTTCGGCACCGGCGCGGGCATCACGTGGGGCAGCGACCCCGCGCGTGAATGGTCCGAGACCGAGCTGAAGGCGTCCAGGCTCATCTCACTGGCATCCTCAGGAGGAAACGCATGAACATCCCTGTCTGGGTCAACGGGGAACTGATCGACCCCGCGCAGGCGACCGTCTCCGTGTTCGACCACGGGCTCATGGTCGGCGACGGCGTCTTCGAGACGATCAAGATCGTCGACGGCGAGTCGTTCGCGCTCACCCGGCACCTCGACCGGCTCACCCTCTCGGCCCAGCGCATGGACCTGCCCGAGCCCGACGTCGAGGCCATCGCCGAAGGCGTCGGCAAGCTGCTGGCGGCCGCCCCCGCCTGGCCGCTCGGCCGCATCCGCATCACCTACACCAGCGGTCCTGGCCCGCTCGGCTCCGACCGGGGCAACCAGGGAACCACCTCGATCGTCATCGTCGACGAGCAGAAGCCGTTCCCCGAGACCGCCAACGTGGCCGTGGTCCCCTGGCCGCGCAACGAGCGCGGCGCGCTGTCCGGCGTCAAGAGCACCTCCTACGGCGACAACGCCAAGGCCCTGCTGCACGCCAAGAACCAGGGCGCCGGGGAGGCGATCTTCGGCAACCTCGCGGGCGACCTGTGCGAGGGCACCGGCTCCAACATCTTCATCGTGCGCGACGGCCGCCTGATCACCCCCACGCTCGCCTCCGGCTGCCTGGCCGGCGTCACCCGCGCGCTGGTGCTCGAATGGTGCGGCGGCGAGGAGACCGACGTCCCGCTGCAGGCCCTGTACGAGGCCGAGGAGGCGTTCCTCACCTCCACCACCCGCGACATCCAGCCGATCAGGCTGGTCGACCGGACGGAGCTGCCCACCGCGCCCGGCCCGATCACCGCCAAGGCCATGCGGATCTTCGCCGAGCGCGCCGCCGCCGACCTCAACCCCTGACCCGCCCTCGACAGGGCCCCGCCTCCGGGGCCCTGTCCCTTCGTCCCTCAGTACGACTTCTGCGTCTGGACGTTGAACTCGTCCATCTTCACCTGCTTGGCCGGATCGGTGATCGGGTCGTCGATGCGCAGCACGTCCAGGCCCTCGCGCATGTCGCTGGAGTAGATGTAGCCGTTGTAGTAGTAGGCCGACCACGAGCCGGCGATGCCGCCCTCCGGGTACGGACGCCGCTCGAAGAAGCCGATCTCCTTGGGGTTGGCCGAGTCGGTGAAGTCCCAGATCGACACCCCGCCCTGGTACCAGGACTGCACCATGACGTCCCTGCCCTTCACCGGGATCAGCGAGCCGTTGTGGGCCACGCAGTTCTCGTCCGGCTCCTGGTTCCGCGGGATCTTGAAGTAGCCGCGCCGCTCCAGCTTGCCGTTCACCAGGTCGTACACGGCGTCGGCGCCCTTGGTGCGCGGCGTGCCGGCGTCGCAGGTGGCCTGGCTGCCGCCGCCCAGCTCGTCCCCGAAGACGACCTTCGTCGCGTCGTTGTTGAACGTCGCCGAGTGCCAGATCTGGAAATTCTCGGTGTCGCGGATCTGCTGGATCACCCGTGGGTTGACCGGGTCGGAGATGTCGAGCAGCACGCCGTCGCCGAAGCAGGCCGCCGCGGCGAGCTTCTTCTCCGGGTAGGCGGTGATGTCGTGGCAGCCGGCGAACATCTCGGTGTTCTGCTCCTGGGGGAAGATGTTCGGCTGCGCCACGACCTTGGCGGACTTGGGGTCGTCCAGCGGGATCTCCACGATCTGGATGTTCTGGTGCGGCGGCGAGCAGGTCCGCGAGTCCGGCTCGGGGCCGGGAGAGGAGACGTAGACGTAGAGCTTGTCGTCGGTGGGAACCATGGTGTGGGTGTGGGAGCCGCAGTCCGTCAGCACCGCGCCGACGTAGCGCGGGCGCTTCTTGTCGCTGATGTCGAACAGGCGCAGACCTTCCCAGTCGCGGGTCTCCTCGTTGGAATCGCAGCCCGCGCTGCCGCGCGGCTCGTCGACCGAGAGGATCAGCAGGTCGCCGTGCACGCTGACGTCGTTCTGCTGCGCCGGGCAGGACACCTGGCTCACCGTCTTGGGCTTGGCCGGGTCGCTGATGTCATAGATCGTGAACCCGGCGAAGTTCCCGACGAACGCGTAATCGCCCTGAAAGGCCAGGTCGGTGTTGAAGTTGTCGTCCCCGGCGAACGGGCCGGAGCGCGGGACGTTCGCCACGTGCTTGACGTTGGCGCTGGTCAGCACCTCGCCCGTGCCTGACGCCGTGCCTGACGCCGTGCCGTTCTCCTGCGAGGAGGCCGGCCCCGGATCACCGGCCGACGGCGGTTCCGCCGCGCACGCCGAGGCCAGCAACAACGCCGCGCACAACACCGCTCCGCGCAACTTGGCGAAGATCAACACGCGTCCCCTTTATCTCTCGTGGCTCACTATGGAAGTTATGCCAGCACGTTGGTGGCCGCGTACGATCTCCATCACAGTTGTGATGACATTTGCGCTTTCGGCCTGTTCTCAGCCGCCTGCCCCGGACATCCCGGTCGTCGGGACGGACGCCCCCGTCCTGGTGCCCGCCGGCCCCGGAGCCCCGGCCCGGACGGCGACCCCCGGGGAACGCGTCGGCCCGAGCCCGGCCCCCACCCTCGCCGCCGACGTGCGCTTCGCCGAGGCGATGATCCCGCACCACCGGCAGGCGCTGGAGATGACCTCCCTGGTCGAGGCCCGTACGACCACCCCGGTCATCCGCGCGCTCGCCCGCTCGATCACCGCCGCCCAGACCCCCGAGATCAGGTCCATGACCGTCTGGCTAGCCGAACTGGGCCGCCCGGCCCCCGCCGGCCACGACCACGGCGCGGCGGCCGGCTACGGCATGGCCACCGAACAGCAGCTGAACGCCCTGCGAGGGGCCAGGGGGGCCGCGTTCGACCAGCTGTTCCTGCGCCTGATGACCCGGCACCACCAGGGCGCGGTGAAGATGGCGGGGGAGGAGCTGGCCGGCGGCCGCGACTACCGCATGCGCCTGCTGGCCAGGGACGTCTACTCCGGCCAGAGCATCGAGATCGAACGCATGCGCCAGGCCGCGACCACGCTCCCGTCCCTCCCGTCCTGACGCCGCGCATGCCGAGGCCCCGGCGTCGGGGTGGACGCCGGGGCCTCGGATGGCGACGGTTCAGGACGGCCAGAGCATGTTGGTGAGCTCGGCGTCCAGGTCCATGAAATCGGTCTCGCGCCCCGCGGGCACCTTCTCGTACGTCCGGTGGAGGAACTCCGTGAGGGGGGCCAGCGGCACTTCGAAGAGCGCCTGCCCGAACGGCGAGGTGAGGCTGATGTGCAGGGTGCGCTCGCCATCGGCGCGTGCGGGCCATACCTGCACGTCGCCGTCGCCGACCCGCCGCACGATGCCTACGGTCAGCAGTTCACGAGCAAAGATCCACTCGACCGGCTCGTCGTTCCCTACGTGGAAGGCCATGCGGATGGCATACGGATCGTCGGCTGTGTAGCTCAGTCCGGCGAGCAGGGGGACGGTAGTACGGTCGGGGACCACTAGCCGAAGGCCAAGCTCGGCGGAGACGGTGGTGCTGTTCATCGTCAGCCAAACCTTTTCGTCGTAGGTCCCCTCTTCGGGGCTTTCACTGCTCTGACGGACTTCGTCCTGAGCTATGACGCGGAACGAAGAAACCTGTAGGAAAGATTCCGCCTCAAGGGCCTTCTGTAACGCACATCACAGCTGGACATTTAGGCATCTACCTGGCTAAACGGCATCAATCGGGTCGTATTTGCGAGGGTTTTGCTGTTGTAGAGCCTGCCCCGACGGGCTCGACCAAGAACGTTTCTACCGAAAAGATCGCGATCGGTGTCTTCCGGGACACGTCGATGGTATGACACCGACCCACCACGCCGATGGGCAACCGCCGCCTTTCGCTCGAATCCCTCGTGCCAGGAGCTCCCGAAGATCGCCCCGCGACCGCTCCGTTTCGCCACCACCCCGAGAGTGCGGTATGGTTTTCCCCGTCAGCACCGCAAGGCGCCGACAGGGCGGGCGATTAGCTCAGCGGGAGAGCGCTTCGTTCACACCGAAGAGGTCACTGGTTCGATCCCAGTATCGCCCACCAAGGTCAAGGGCCACATCCCAACATGGGAAGTGGCCCTTTTGATCTTTCGGGTGACTGGCTGGGTGACTGTCCCGCTCAGGGGCGTCACCAGGGAAGAATCGATCCATGACAGTCGCGCCCTCCTGGATGACGGGCTGGATCTGGTGCCGATGGACCTTCTTGGTGACTGCTGATCCGCTGGCATGTCCGATCAGCCGCGCGATGCTCTCGATGGGGACACCGTCTGCGGACAACAGTGACACGAAGCTGTGCCGCATCTCCCGAGGCGTCCGGTCGGCACCGACCAGGCCGGCCCGCGTGATCACCCGGCGGAACTCGCGACGCACGTTGCCTGCGCTCATCATGGTGCCGTTCCGGGTGGCGAAGACCAGTCCCGCATCCTGACCTTGGCCTGGGGCTGCCCCACGGACGTTCAGATGATCCCAGAGCGCGACCAGGGCCCGAACGCATCGACGGGGAAGCCGGAGCGTACGGCGCGACTTGGGAGCCTTGGTGTTCCCGCCGGCACGCACCGACCGCCAGACATGGACGGCGAAGTCTTCGTGCTCCCAACCGTTCGAGCTGAGGCACACACCACTCAGGTTCCCTTCCTGGATCAAGGCAATGGGGCCGATCGTCACGCCGACCTCCGGTGAGGCCCGCGCATGATTGCGAGTGCCCGGCTCACTAGGGTGAGGCGCCCCGTCACCTTCCGTCCTCCGGGAGGTGTCACGCGATCTGTCGTCACCGTGCCGGCATTCCCGCCCTCATAGCCACAAGCGTCTACCTCTCCGCGCTGGCCGTCCCGGTGGTGGTCGCGTTGGCCGCCGGTGATCTCGGGGCGTTGTGGTGCATGACGTTGTTCGCCGAACCGGACGCGAGCGTCCAGGTGGCGTGGCCGAACGTGCTCCTGTTGATCCTGGCGGAACTGGTGGTGGCCTGGGCGTTGGGGGAGTTCCTGCACGGGCCGCTGACTGGGCCGCTGGCGGAGCAGGACCGGGACGCAATGCGGTTGCGCGTGGTGCTGTCCGTCGCGGCGGCGTCCGTCCTGGTCACCCCGTTCCTGACGACCTGGTCCCCGTGGGTGGCGGTGGTGACGTTCGCGCCGATGCTCGGGGTCGTGCTCCTGCTCTCTCCGGCCCTGGGAGGCACCCGAAGACATGTCCTCATCCTGCGTGTCAGCGGCGCCCTGGGATACGGGTGCGCCGCCGTCGGCTTGGGGTTGGCGTTGGCCGGGCACGCAGTCGGAGCGCTCGCGTTGGTCGCCGGCTTGGCGTCCTTGATCTGGAACGTGCTGGCCCCGCGGGCGCAGTGGGACAACAACCGCTTCCAGCGGGCCACTGTCAAGATACGCAGTGTGCAACACGGCCTGCACGCTGACCTGAAACGGGCCGAGCCGTGATTGGCCAAGGGGAGCCGACTCCATGACCCCTATTACCGGGCGAAAGGCTGCCTAGCTGACCCACTACCTCTTTCGGTGAGACTACGGCAGCCGGGGATCGAGAGATTGAGTGACAAATTGACTGACGTCAGGGAGGCCCGCCGCAGCGTGACCATGCACATGAGTGCCCGCCAAATGTGGACCTGAGGAGCAAATACGCCTGATCACCTTGTCAATATGCGGAGAGGTGGGTTACTGGAATCAAGCGTCACTTGATGAGAGGAAAGTGGCATGGGACGACGGGGCTACCAGCCAGAGCTCCCGCGCAAGGTGCTAAACCTTCTCGAGGCGGGGCGTAAGGTCACCGACCTGGCGCACGATCTGGAGATCAACACTCAGACGATCTATACCTGGCGGTGGCAAGACCCGCATCGATCGCGGCTTGGAGCCCGGCTTGACCAGCAGCGAGCAGGCCGAGCTGGTGGCCGCCAAGCGCCGCATCGCCGCATCGCCGCATCGCCGCATTGGAGACAGAACCGCAGGCCACTTGGGCACGGTGGTGAGCAGATTGCGCAGGTAGTGGGTGCAGCGGCGCTGCCAGGCCGCGCCGGGCGAGGCGGCGCCGACGGCCTCCAACCCGCCCGTGGTGGGCGTCGGAGACGACCAATTGGATGCCGGACAGGCCGCGCGCCGTCAGGGTGCGCAGGATGACCAGCCGGTCGGCGCCGTCTTCGGCCGGGTCGTCCTGACGGTGTCCGAGCCTGGTTCCGAGCCGGCTGTGGGCGGCATCCAGGGGCACGCCGTGAGTGCGGCTCGCCGTGGACGACGTGTCCTTGGACGCCGCGCTCAACGCTCCAACGAACACGATCGGCGGGGCGGCCGAGGTCGATGCCGTGTCGGATGCGATGCCGAAGAGCACGGGACCTGAATCCAGGATCCAGGCTGCCCCGGAACGCCGTGAACCCGCTTCGAGAGTCATTCAACGGACGGAACAAAAAAGGCAAATAAATGCGACCGATAAAGCGGGTCACGCTCCCCTTCGGCCGGGAAACCAGCTTTCACCTCGCATTCAATTCATTTCCCATTCATCTGCAAGAGCATTTAGCGACTCTCGGTTCGCAGGAGAGCGGCGACAGCGGAAGCGGGTTACGTGGGCACGCATTCGGAAGACCCGGCCATTCTGCGCGACATCGTGACCGCCGAACTCGGGCGCGCGGCCGCGCGGGAGTGGTCGATCGCCGAGGACGACCTGTGGTGCAAGGTCACTCCCGACGTCTACCCGATGCCCGACCAGGGATGGAAGCTGCACGTCTCCGCGACGATGCTCTCCGCCCCGGTGGCGCTCGCCCGCGTCTCGCGAGTGCTCACCGAGGCCCGTTGCGCCTTCAAGTTCCCCGCCCGGCTGAGCGACTATTGGAAATTCCTCGAACCGCACTGCAGCCGGGCGCAGGCCGGGAAGTTCATCACCGCTTATCCCCTCGACGACGCCGAGTCGGTACGCCTGGCCGCCTTGCTCGATGACGTCACCCGGGGACTTCCCGGCCCGGTGATCCTTTCCGATCGTCCGTACCGGGCAGGCGGGATCGTCCACTACCGCTACGGCGCCTTCAGCGGGCATCGTGTGCTCGGCAACGATGGGTTCTACGAGATTCGGCTGCGTTCTCCGGAGGGCCGGCTCGTTCCCGACGAACGGCGGCCGAGTTTCTCCCCGCCACCGTTCGCGATCTGCCCGTTCGAGGTTCCGGCGGTGAGCGGGCGCCCGCGGGCGTCTGCGGTGATGCTCAATGGCCGGTTCATCGTCCGTAAGGCCGTACGGCATGCCAACCGGGGCGGCGTCTACCTCGCCGAGGACACCGCCACCGGCCACGAGGTCGTCGTCAAGGAGGGGCGTCCGCACGCGTGCGCCGATCTGAGCGGCCGCGACGCGCGGGATCGGATCGCGGCCGAACGTTCCTGCCTGGAGGACCTCGCCACGGCCGGGATCACGCCGGCCGTGGTGGACTTCTTCGAGCAGGGCGGCCACACCTTCCTCGTCGAGGAGTTCGTGCCGGGGATCACGCTGCAGCGCTGGTCGGACGAGAATGCCTGCCCCCTGGGCGAGGACGGGTTCGGCAGCGCGCCGGCGCAGGTCCTGCCCGTCATGAGCCGCCTGATCGCGTCGCTGAAGACGCTGCACGGGCGAGGCTACGTGTTCGGCGACCTGTCGCCGAACAACGTGATGATCTCGCCCGGCGGCGAGCTACGGCTCATCGACCTGGAACACGCGGCCGTGCCGGGCACCACCGTCATGGTGGGCGGGACCCCCGGCTACCTCGCCCCGGAGCTGGCGGGCCACACGGGGGAGTTCCGGCCCGCCCCGCACGCAGCCGCCGACCTCTACAGCCTCGGCGCCATGGCGTACTTCCTGGCGGTCGGGGCCCACCTGGACCCGCCGGGCCCCGACCAGGCGGCCAGGGTGGCGGCGGTCGCAGCGGCCAACCCCACGCTCGCTCTGCTGCGACCGCTGGTGGAGGGCCTGCTGGCGACGGTGCCGGAGCGCCGCTGGTCGCTGGACAGGTGCCTCCGCTTCCTCACCGCGCTCGCCCCGGAGCGGGCCGCTCCCCACCACCGGTCCCGGACGCCGCGGCGGATCGGCCGCCTGATCGACGACGGGATCGCGCACCTGGTGGAGACGATGGACGCGAGCGAGGACGCCCCCTCGCCGTGGCCCGACACCGCCGACGGCGTCGAAGCCGATCCGTGCTCGGTCAACGGCGGCGCGGCCGGAGTTCTCGGCGTCCTGACGCGGGCCGAACCGCACGTCCCGGCGACCGCCGAACTCGCCCGCTGGTTGAGGCGGCGGCTGGCGGCCGAGGACGTCTGGCCGCCCGGCCTGCACTTCGGGCGCTCCGGCGCGGTGTGGGCGCTGTACGACGCGGCGACGGCCATGGGCGACGCCGAGCTGGCCCGGTTCGCGGTGCGGACAGCGCGGCGGCTGCCGACCGACCACCCCAGCTCCGACATGACGCACGGACTGGCCGGATGCGGCACGGCGCTCCTGCACATCGCCCTGGCCTCGGGAGATCTCGCGCTACGGGACCGGGCCGCCGAGGCCTTCCAGAACCTGCACCAGGCGCGGTCGTACAGCAACGGCCACCCGCAGTGGCCGACGCCGCAGACGTTCGACTCGGGGCTGGCCGGGGCCAACCACTTCGGTTTCGCGCACGGCATCGCCGGCATCGGGACCGCGCTGCTCCACGCGGGCCGGGCCCTCCACCGGCCTGACTGGACGGCGACCGTCCACGAGATCGCCCGCACCCTCCGCGAACACGCCGACGTGGACGGCGACACCGCCTGGTGGCCGACGCAGCGCGGCGACCTGTCCACGGTGCGCCCGCGCCGGCCGTACTGGTGCAGCGGCTCCTCCGGGATCGGCTCCTTCCTCGTGAGGTACTGGCGTGCCACCGGCGACCCGTCCGCGCTGGACCTGGCGCGCAAGGCCGCGGCGGCCGTGCACCGTACTCGATGGCAGTCAGGGCCGGTGCCGTGCCACGGGCTGCCCGGCGACGGTGAATTCCTGCTCGACATGGCCGACTTCACCGGGGACGACCGCTACCGGCGGTGGGCGCGAGATCTGGCCGGATGTCTGGAGCTGCGCGCGACCGATCGTCGCGGCCGCCTGCTCGTCCCCGGCCCCCAGGGAGACTTCCCGCCGACCTTTCTCGCCGGTACGGCGGGGATCGTCGCTTTCCTCCTCCGGCTGCGCGACCGGTGCGCCCGGTTGTGGATGCCGCAGGAGGCCCCCAGACTCGCCGCTCCCGCAGCGGGACGGCGATGACAGACGGCCGCACCACAGGCGGCCCCGGCATTCACAAGGAGGTGACGACCATGTCCTTCGACGTCGAGGACCTGCAGGCGCTCCAGGAGCTAGAGCCCGGCGCCAACGAGGCGCTCCGGCTGACCAACTGCATCAAGCACTTCGGCTGCACCGACAACTGACAGCCGAACCCGCCCGCCCGGACCCGGGCGGGCGGGGCCCTGTTCGATCCAGACGTCTGGTCGACAGCGTTCGGTCAAGAGACAAGGACAGGCCCGGCCCGTGCACGATCGTTCCCGCTTCGATTCGGAGCAGCCTCCCGCCCCCGGGACCTGGCGCAGGGTCGTACGGCTGTTCATGCCGCACCGGCTCGCCATCTGCTTCGTCGTCCTGCTCGTCGTGGCCTACTCCGCACTGAACGCCGCCGTCCCGTTGCTGACCCAGCTGGTCTTCGACCGGGCGCTGTTCGGCGCGGGCGGTCCCGACCTGCCGCTGCTCGCGCTGATCGCCGGACTGGCGGCGGCCACCGCCTGCGCGGTGGGCGTGGTGGACCTCGGCCAGACGTGGGTGTCGGCCCGCGTCGCGCAACAAGTGGTGCACGCGCTGCGCGTGGAGCTGTTCGGCCGTCTCCAGCGCATGCCGCTGGCCTTCTTCGCCGCGACACCAGGCGGCGAGATCCAGTCGCGGCTGGCCAACGACACCGTCCAGATCGAGAACGCCGTCAAGGACACCTTGCCCAGCACATTGTCCGGCGTGCTCGGATTCGTGACCGCCGCCGGCGCGATGGTGGCACTGTCCCCGCAGCTCGCGGGTGCCGCCCTGATCCTCACACCCGTCGTCGTCTGGGTGGCCTCCCGCTCCGGGCGAGCGCTCAAGAGCCTGTCGGAGGTCAGCCAGCGCTCCCGCGCACAACTGTCGGCCATCGTGGCGGAGCGGCTGTGCCTGGGCGCCGTCATCCTGGCCAGGGTCCACGGCAGAAGCGCGGACGAGGCCGGCGGATTCGCCGCGGAGAGCCGGCGGCTGATCCGGCTCGGGGTGCGGTCCGGGCTGGTGGCCCAAGGGGTGCTGAGCGCGGGACACGTCTTCTTCGTGCTGACCCCGTACCTGGTGTTCGTGGCGGCGGGCCTGTCCGACGGGATCACCCCGGGCACTCTGGTCGCCTTCACCGTGCTGCAGGCCAGGCTCTACCAGCCCCTCTGGCAACTCCTGCACATCTCCACCGATTTCCGCTCCGCCCAAGGAGCCTTCGAGCGGGTCTTCGACTACCTCGACATGCGGCCCGAGCCCGAGCCGGAGCCCGGGCCCGAGCCACCCCCGGACCTCGCCTCCGGGCCCGGCGCGCTCGCCGTCCATGAGGTCGTGTTCCGGTACGCCGCGGGGGAGCGGGACCGTCCGGCGCTGGACGGTGTGAATCTCACCCTGCCGGCCGGATCCACCACGCTGGTCGTCGGCCCGAGCGGCTCGGGCAAGACGACACTCGGCCACCTGCTGGCCGGCCTGCACCCGCCCACCGAGGGGTCGGTCCTGGTCGACGGGGCAGAGATCGCCCGTCCGTCACCCGGACGCGTCTGCATCGCCACCCAGGAGCCCTTCCTCTTCCAGGGGTCGATCGCCGACAACCTCCGGTACGCCGCCCCCGACGCCACCGCGGACGATCTCGTGCGGGCCTGCCGGCTCACCCGCGTCCACGAGCGGATCACGGCACTTCCGGACGGCTACGACTCGCTGGTGGGAGAGCGGGGAGCGCTGCTGTCCGGCGGCGAACGACAGCGCATCGCCCTGGCTCGCGCGCTCCTGGCCGACGCGTCGGTGCTGGTACTCGACGAGGCCACCTCCGCCCTCGACCCGATGACCGAGCTGGAGGTCGTCGAGGCGATCCTGGCCGAGCGGGCGGGACGGACGACGGTGATGATCACCCACAGGTTCGGCGTCCTGGAGTCCTTCGACACCGTCGTGGCCCTGGACGGCGGCCGGGTGGCGGAACACGGAGATCGCCTCGACCTGCTCGGCGACCGCCACGGGTGGTACGCGCGGATGGTACGCGCCCAGACCGGCGTCGCATGAGAACTCCGCCCTGCGCCCCGCACCGCGTCGAACCCGTCGCACAGGGCTTGAGCTGCACACGTCCTTGAGATGGCTACGACCGCGGTCCTCATCGCCCCTACGAGGGGTTCCAACAAGTGCATGCTCCGCGTCTCGGGGGAGGGGCTGGTCCGCCGCCGCCGGTGGCTCCGCGTCGAGCCTGGCGTCCCGTTGCGGCGTTCTGCGTGACCTGCTCGGGACGAGTGGCTCGGAGAGCGGGCGTGGTTCGTTCGTGGGTGTCATTCCTGAGGACGATCTCGGGCGAGCTCTACCCTCCTGGGTTGAGCCGGAGGTCCTCCGCACGTCAGAGGCGGCGGGCGTGCGCGGTTGGCAGCGTGAAGGGGGTGAAACGTGCATTCATCATCACCGCCCTGGCTCTCACGCTGGCCGGCTGCGGATCGACCCCGCCGCAGCGCCTGACCGTCCCGAAGCCGACGGGTCCGCATCCCGTCGGGACCGTCTCGGTCCACCTGGTGGATCAGTCCCGTCCGGATCCCTGGAACGGCTCCGGCAGGAGGCGGGAGCTGATGGTCAGCCTGTGGTACCCGGCCCGGGACGTGCAGGCCCACCCGGTCGCCCCCTGGATGCCGAGGGCGGCGGCGGACCGGTACCTGAAGATGAACGACCTGGAGCCGGGCTCGGTGCTGCTGGACAGGACCGACGGCCACGAGGGCGCGCCCGCCGACACGAGCCTGGGCGAGCTGCCGGTCGTCCTGTACTCGCCGGGCGCCAACGCCTCGCGCGCGTACGGGACCGGCGTCGTCGAGGAGCTGGCCAGCCGGGGATACGCGGTGGTCACCGTCGATCACCCCTATGACGCGGCGGTGGTGGAGTTCCCCGGCGGCCGGGTGGAGACGGGGGCCGAGGTGACCGATTTCGCCAAGGCGGTCGATGTCCGGGTGGCCGACGTGCGTTTCGTCCTGGACAGCCTGCCTGCCCTGGAGGAGAAGGTGCCCGGCCGTGCCGGGAAGCCGATCTTCGACCTCGCGCGGATCGGGATGTTCGGGCATTCGCTCGGCGGCGCGGCCACCTCCTCCGCCATGTACGCCGACCCGCGGATCAAGGCCGGGCTCGGCCTGGACGGCGCCGTCTTCGGCAAGGTGGCGAAGTCCGGCCTCGACCGGCCGTACATGGTCGTCGACACCGACGGGAAGGGCGGCATGGCCACCAATCCGACACTGCGTGCCTTCTGGGACGGGTTGCGGGGATGGCGGCTCAACGTGACGCTCAAGGGGGCGGCGCACAACTCCTTCGGCGACGACGTTCTGCTCATCCCCATGTCGGCCGGGCCGCTGGGGCTGGGGAAGGAGCAGCTGCAGGAGGTCGTCGGGACGATCCCGGCCGAGCGGGCCCTGGCCTTCCAGCGCGCCTACCCGCTGGCCTTCTTCGAGCAGACGCTGCGCGGCCGTCCGCAGGCGTTGCTGCGGGGCCCGTCAGCCGCCTTCCCCGAGGTCTCCTACCGCCGCTGACGGCGCCCGCCCGCCGGCCGTGACCACGCCGCCCTCGTAGGCGGCGATGACGAGCTGCGCCCGGTCGTGCGCGGCGAGCTTGGCCAGCAGGCTGCGGACATGGGTCTTGACCGTCGACTCCCCGATGCCGAGCCGCTCGGCGATCCGCGGGTTGGTCAGCCCCCGGGCCACCAGCACCAGCACCTCGCGCTCCCGTCCGGACACCTGGGCCAGCCCCGCCGCCAGCCCGGCCGGGATCGCGGCGGGCTCGCGCCGGGCGAACTCCGCGATCAGCCGCGTGGTGACCGACGGGGCCAGCAGCGCCTGCCCCTCCCCGACGATGCGCAGCGCCGCCAGCAGGTCGCCGGGGCCGGTGTCCTTGAGCAGGAATCCGCTGGCTCCGGCGCGCAACGCCCCATAGACGTACTCGTCGAGATCGAACGTGGTCAGCATCAGCACCCGCGTCCCGGCGGTCGCCGGGTCGGCCCGGATCAGCTCGGTGGCCCTGATCCCGTCGAGGCCGGGCATGCGGACGTCCATGAGCACCAGGTCGGGCCGCAGGTCGCGGGCCAGTTCCACGGCCTGCTGCCCGGTGCCGGCCTCGCCGGCGGTGGTCAGGCCGGGGGCGGTGTCGATCAGCCTGCGCAGGCCCGCGCGCAGCAACGCCTGGTCGTCGGCGATCAGTACCGTGAACGTGCTCACCTGTCGTCCTCCCCGGACCCGGACTCGCTCGGCAGGGGCAGTCTCGCGCGGACGGCGAAGCCGCCGCCGGGCTCCGGCCCGGCCGAGAACGTCCCGCCGTGCAGGGTCACCCGCTCTTCCAGTCCGGCCAGCCCGTGTCCTCCCGTACGCGGCGCACCCCCGCGACCGTCGTCGACGACCTCGACCACCACTTCCACCACTTCGCGCCGCGCCCGGGTGGCGACGGTCACCCGGCACCGGGCCGGGCCGGCGTGTCTGAGCACGTTGGTCAGCGACTCCTGCACGAGGCGATGGACGACCAGGGCCGCCTCGCCGCCGAGCGCGAGGCCGGGCTGGACGTCGAGCTCCACCCGCACGTGACCGTCCGGGATCGCCGCGACCAGCTCGCGCAGCGTGTCCAGCATGCGCGGCGCGCCGTCGTCCCGATCTTCCGGGGTGTCGCGAAGCAGGCCCAGAAGGCCGCGCAAGTCCGTGAGCGCCTTCCGGCTGGTCTCCTCGATGATCGACAACGCCTCCCCGGCCTCCTCGGGGTGCGTGGCGGCGACGTGGTTGGCGATGCCGGCCCGCATGGAGATCAGGCCCATGCTGTGGGCGACGACGTCGTGCACCTCACGAGCCACCCGCAGCCGTTCCGCCGTCGCCGCGGCCTGCGCCGACCGGGCGACGGCCTGCGCGGCGTACGCGCGCTGCTCCCGTACGGCGAGCCCGATGGTCCAGGCCAGGCCGAGCAGCAGCCAGGCGAATCCGCACGCCGAGGCCGCCTCCGTCCAGGAGGGGGCGCCGATCGCGGCGCCGGCGGCGGTCACCGCCAGCGCGGACACCAGCGCCGTCACCGCCGTCCGGCGTGCCTGCAGCAGCGCCACCGCGTGCAGTGCGACGGCCAAGGGCACGAACGCCTCCTGCCACCCGGCGAACGGCGCCATCACCGCCGCCACCAGGACCACCGCGCACACCGGCACGGGCCAACGGCGCCGCACCGCCGTCGGCAGGCAGGCCAGCGCGATCACCGGCACGGCCACGAAGGGCGGCGCCCCGGCGGACTCGGGCGCCAGCACCGCCGGCACCGAGAACCCGGCGGCCAGGGCGACGGCCGCGAACACGTCGACGGCGACCCAGTGTCCCGGCCGCAGCCTGCGCGCGATCAAGGGCCGCCGTTCCGCCATGCGCCCACCCTAGACGGGCCGGCCACGGCGGTGTGCGCGATGTGGATCATGAAGCAGGCGCGGGCCCTTGTGCCGCTGCGCGATCTAAAGTGCGGGCATGTCGTACGTGCTCCACGGTGTCGTCGGTGAGTTCGACCGTCTCCGCTCCCTTTCGGGCGAAGTGTTGCAGGCTGTGGTGGCGCCTCTCGGGCAACGCCTGGGGCTGCTGCCGGTGACCGACGAGATCTTCGGCGAGCCGACCGGCGCGCGGCAGGAGAGCGGGCCGTTCACGCTCATGTCCCCGGGGCTCGCCGGAAGGCTGAAGGACTGGTCCCGCGGCGGCCAGGTCGCCTACGTGGAAGCGGACTTCTGGGGTGGCCGCGGCAGCCAGGCCGCCGTCCTGTGGGAGAACGGCTGTCGCAGCTGGGGGCCCGAGCACGCCTCGATCCAGGCCGGACCGCCGCGCGACGACTGGCCGATCAACGCCGTGCTCGCGCGCCTCGGAGCGGTCAGAGCCGGTGCGGCGGACCTGTTCGACGCGGTCGGCCTCGGGCGGGAACGCGACCTGGAAGGGTGGCGCCGGGCGGCCCTGGATGCCCTGGACGCCCCCGGTTACGACGGGTGGGAGGCCGCGTGCCGCGCCAGGCAGGAGGCCGACGCCCGCGCCGCCGCCGAACGTGACAGGTACGCCAGGCGTGACGACGTCCCCGTCGTGCTTGACGGCAGGACGGTGATGCGAATGCTCGGACTCCCGCCCTCCCCGACGGTGGGGGCCGCGATCCGGCATCTGCAGGAGGTTCACCTGGAACGCGGTCCCCTCACCCGCGACGAGGCCGCCACCGAACTCCGCCGCTGGGCCCGGAGCTTCCGGAGCACCCGATGATTCACGCTGCGCCCGGCGGCACTGACGTGCCGGTGGCGTCCGTCCGAGCGCCAGGCCGAGACGGCCGCCCGCGGCGATTTGGCCCATCCAAATGACCGGGAATTGGCTCTAGGTTGACGCTGATGTCGCCCGCCTAAGATCCACGATCATGAATTCTCTTCCGATGCGTCTCATCGCCGCGGGCGCCTTCGTGGCGATGGCCGCGGCGGCCACACCCGCGTACGCCGCCGCGCCCGCCGGCGACGCCGTGGTGAACGGCTCGCTGGACAACGGGGTCAAGGGCTGGTGGGCGTCCAAGAACACGCCGATCAAGGTGACGGGCGGGCGCCTGTGCGCCGAGGTGCCCGCGGGGGGTGACAACGTGTGGGCCGCGATGGTGGGGCAGAGCGGCATCGAGGTCCGGGGCGGCCAGACCTACCAGTTGAGCTTCGAGGTGACCGCCACGAAGACGACGAGGATCAGGTCGCTGGTCCAGGGCGGCGGCACGAAGCCCGCCGCGATCGTGGACGGCTACCCCGAGGTCGGCGCCAGCTCCAAGAAGTTCACCTACGCGGCCACGGCCAAGGTGTCGGACTCGGAGGCTCAGGTGTTGTTCCAGGTGGGCGGCGCGGACGCGCCGTACACGTTGTGCCTGGACAATGTCTCTCTCGTGCCCGTGCACCAGAGCGTGGTGAACGGCTCGCTGGACAACGGGGTCAAGGGCTGGTGGGCGTCCAAGAACACGCCGATCGAGGTGACGGGCGGACGGCTGTGCGCCCAGGTCCCGGCGGGCGGTGACAACGTGTGGGCCTCGATGATCGGGCAGAGCGGCATCGCAGTGGAGGCCGGGAAGGCGTACCGGCTGAGCTTCAAGGCGTCGGCGACGCGGCCGGTGAGGATCAGGTCGGTGGTCCAGGGCGGCGGCTCGAAGCCCGCCGCGATCGTGGACGGCTACCCCGAGGTGGGCACCGGGTCCAGGACCTACGCCTACCAGAACACCGCCAAGACCTCGGACCAGGAGGCCCAGGTGTTGTTCCAGGTGGGCGGTGCGGACGCGCCGTACACGCTGTGCCTGGACGACATCCTGCTCACCGACTAGAACGCCGGGCGCAGCGGTCCGGCCGTCCTGGCGCGAGCCCGGCGGACCGCTGCGCCGGTGGGGCCGCCGGTCACCGAGGTTCGTCCGGCGCGCCGGTGACCGGCACGCCGCCCTGCGCCGCCGCGCGTGCCCGCTGCTTCTTCTCGCGGATGACCGCGTGGGCGTCGGCGACGGGGCCGAGGTGCCGGAGCTTGTCGGGATTGACGATCGAGCGGATGGTCTGGATGCGTCCGTCCAGGATGTCGAGCGTCCAGATGCTGACGATCCGGCCGTCGCGGTCGCGGATGATCGCGCCCGGCTGGCCGTTCACCTCGTGCGCCTCCAGCGCCGCGCCGATCCGGGCGAACGGCGCGACGGCGGCGGACAGCACCCGCGCCACCTTCGCGAGGCCGAGGACGGGCAGCGTGCTGCCGATCTTGCCGCCGCCGTCGTTGACCAGCCGGACGTCGGCGGCCAGCAGTTCCCGCAGCCCTTCGACGTCCCCCTCCCTGAGCGCGCCGAAGAACCGCCCGGCAAGCCGGTCCTGGGACCGGCGATCGGCCTGGAAGCGAGGGCGGCCCGCGTCCATGTGGCGGCGCGCCTGCACCGCGAGCTGGCGGCAGGCCGCCTCCGACCGCTCCACGGCGGAGGCGATCTCCCGGTGGCTGAAGGCGAACACCTCGCGCAGCACGAAGACCGCGCGCTCCAGCGGGCTCAGCCGCTCCAGCAGGATCAGCGCCGCCATCGACACCGAGTCGGCCAGCTCCGCCGACCGCTCCGGGTCCTGGTAGGGGTCGGTCAGCAGCGGTTCGGGGAACCACGGCCCGACGTAGGCCTCGCGCCGGACGCGGGCCGAGCGCAGCACGTCGATCGAGATCCGGGTCACCGTCGCCGACAGGAAGGCCTTGGGGGAGTCGGGCTGGGATGCGGCGCCCTCGTAACGCAGCCAGGTCTCCTGGACGGCGTCCTCGGCTTCGCTCACGCTGCCCAGGATCCGGTAGGCGATCGCGAACAGCAACGGCCGTAGCTCCTGGAACTCCTCGGTGCGGGTCACGCCGACCATTGGTACCACCATGGCCGGACAAAGGCGACAAAGTGTCGCAGGTCACACTCGCCCGAGCTCACATCCGTGCGGGGCTGTCTCGTCCATGGGGTGTAACAGGTGAGAGGAGTACAACATGCAGAAGGTCTGGTTCGTCACCGGCTCGTCCCGCGGCCTGGGCCGCAACTTCGTGGCGGCCGCCCTGTCCCGCGGTGACCGGGTCGCCGCCACCGCCCGGAGCACCGCGAGCCTGAAGGAGCTGGTCGACGTCCACGGCGACGCGGTGCTCCCGCTGGAGATGGACGTGACCGACAGGGCCGCGGTCTTCGAGAGCGTGCGGCGGGCGAAGGAGCACTTCGGCCGGCTCGACGTCATCGTGAACAACGCCGGTTACGCCCAGGTCGGCGCGGTCGAGGAGCTGACCGAGCAGGAACTGCGCGGCCAGCTGGAGACCAACCTGTTCGGCGCGGTGTGGGTGGTCCAGGCAGCTCTGCCGTACCTGCGCGAGCAGCGCTCGGGGCACATCATCCAGCTGTCCTCGGCCGCCGGGGTCATCGCCATGCCGCTCGGCGGCGCCTACCACGCCTCCAAGTGGGCCCTGGAGGGCCTGAACGAGGCGCTCGCCGGCGAGGTCGCCGAGTTCGGCGTCAAGGTGACCATCGTCGAGCCCGGCGGCTTCGCCACCCGGAACGGCAACAACCCCGACCCGCTCGCCAACGGCCACATGGCCACGACCGACCCGGCCTACGACGGTCTCCGCGAGCGCCTCGGTGCGATGGCGGGGAAGATGCCCGCGGGAGACCCGGCCGCCGCGGCGCAGGCGCTCCTGAAGCTCGTCGACTCCGCCAACCCGCCAATGCGGGTGCTGTTCGGCAAGGGCTTCCACCCGCTGATCCAGCAGGCCTACGCCGACCGGCTCCAGACCTGGGCCGACTGGCAGGACCTGTCGATCGAGGCGCACGGCCCGCTCCGAGCCGGCTGACCGGCCTGCTCGGCCCTGGCCCCTGACAAAAGCATCGGCCCTGACTCCTGACACAAGCATCGGTCCTGACCCCTGACAAAAGTAAGGGTCCGAGCCTGTCTTTCGGGCATGTGGGGGGTGGTGGCGTCATTTCTACAGTTCTGTGCATGATCAGAACTCGCCGTAACCCCGCCC
The DNA here is from genome assembly GCF_042878785.1 of Nonomuraea sp. NPDC003560. Classification (NCBI taxonomy): domain Bacteria; kingdom Bacillati; phylum Actinomycetota; class Actinomycetes; order Streptosporangiales; family Streptosporangiaceae; genus Nonomuraea; species Nonomuraea sp. NPDC003560. The sequence goes on from NZ_JBIAOF010000001.1 coordinate 1,042,050, forward strand.
CCCTCCTCCTCGCCCTGACCCTGGCCCTCCCGGCGGCGGCCGCAGCGGCGGCGCCCGCCGCTGCCTCCACCGCCGCCTCCACCGGGGGCACCTCCGACGTACGCGTCGCGATCCCGCACCCCACCGGCCAGTACGAAGTCGGCCGCGACACCCTGCATCTCGTCGACGCCGACCGCCGCGACCCGTGGATGCCGGAAGCCGCACGCGAGCTGATGGTCTCGGTGTACTTCCCGGCGCGCACCGGCGGGAGCGCCGCGCCGTACATGACCGTCGACGAGGCCCGGCTGCTCCTCAAGGGGCAGCGGCTCGACGCCGTCTTCAAGCCCGGGCAACTCGCCGGCGTCAGCACCAACGCGCACCTGAACGCCCGTCCCGTCGGCGGCCGGCACCCCTTGGTGGTGCTCTCCCCGGGGTTCACCCTCAACCGGGCCACCCTGACCACGCTCGCCGAGGACCTCGCCTCCAGGGGCTACGTCGTCGCCCTCGTCGATCACGCCTACGAGTCGTTCGGCACGACCTTCCCCGGCGGCCGTACCCTGACCTGCGTCGCGTGCGAGACGGTGGAGAGCGCCCCCTCCGACGAGGCGGAGAAGGAGCTGATGGCCAAGGCCGCGGTCAACCGGGCGGCCGACCTGTCCTTCGTGATCGACCGGCTGACCCGTCCCGCACGGTCCGCGCCCGCCTGGCGGCACTGGCAGATGATCGACCCGCGCCGGATCGGCGCCGCGGGCCACTCGCTCGGCGGCAACGCCGCGGCCAGTGTCATGGCCGCCGACCGGCGGGTCCGCGCCGGGGTGAACCTGGACGGCTCCTTCTTCGCCCCGGTCGCGGTCTCCGGCCTCGGCGGGCGGCCGTTCCTCATGCTCGGCACCAAGGTCCAGCACTCACCCGGCGCCGCCGACACCACCTGGACCCGGGACTGGCCCCGCCTGGACGGCTGGAAGCGCTGGCTCACCGTGGCCGACTCCGGCCACTTCACCTTCATCGACCTGCCCATCCTGGGCGCCCAGGTGGGGATCGTCGACCCTGCCGCGCCCCTGTCGGGCAAGCGGTCAGGCGAGATCACCACGTCGTACGTCGGCGCCTTCTTCGGCAGGCACCTCCGCGGCGAGCAGCAGCCCCTGCTGGACGGCCCGTCCGCCGCCAACCCGGAAGTGGCCTTCCAGAACCCCTGAGGCCGGGCCGGCCGCCTGCGCTCGCCGGCGCGCCCTGTCCGCGGGGCTGCCGAACGGGCTTCCGCCCCCGGCCTCCAGGTGGTCGCGCAGGCTCGTCATGTAGTGCCGCCAGCTACGGCTGCACATGCCGAAGCACTCCAGGTCCCGGCTCAGGCCCCGGTGGTGGAAGACGAGCTCGGACGTGTCGCCGTCGACCGGGGTGACGGTGAAGGTGGGCCTCGTGCCGATCCAGTCGGGCAGGAAGGGGCAGTCGACGACGGTCCAGCGCACCGACGTCGGCCGGGTCGCCTCCTCGACGTGGATCACGAGCGGCTCGGGGGCGTTCATGAGGAACCGGAGCTCGCCGCCGGTCGTGCCGGACCCGGTCGCCGGGTTCCACCATGCCGCGAGCCCCGTGACGGTGGTGAGCGCGTCGAAGAGGGCGTCGGGAGAGGCTTTCACCCGCATGGTCGTCCGGTAGTCCGCAGTGCTGGTCATGGCCGGGTCCTTTCAGTGGTCGGAGGCCGATGCCGCGGCGGCGATCGGTTCGAGCTCCGCGGCCAGCTCGTCGAGCTCGTCCGGGCTGAGCACGTCGTACGCCGGCGCGGCCAGTTCGTCGGTGAGCGCCTCGATCCGCTGCTTGGTCTCGCGGCCGGCGTCGGTGAACCCGCCGGCGGCGTCCACGAGGCCGCGGTCGCGCAGCCCGTCGACCACGGCGGTCAGCCGGGCCTTGGGCAGGTGGTGGATCCGGCCGAACTCCTCCGCCCGCATCCCGAGGGAGACGGCCATGAGGACGTGGGCCTCGGTGCCGCCGATGCCGTGGGCGACGAGGGCGGCGTTGTGGCCGTCCCCGCGGTGCTCCCGCAGCAGCGTCGCCGCGTGCCAGAGCCTGGCGACCGGCTCCTCGGGCACGTCGAGCGCCCGCAGCCCGGCGTACAGGGGCCGGCCCTCGGCCGGCGCGCTGAGCGCCGCCCGGGTGGCGAGGTCGGCGGCCCGCGCCAGACCGGGCGAGCCGGCGAGCTCCCCGATCATCTGCCGCAGGGCGGCGGTGCTGCCCTGTTCGCGCACGGCGATCGCCTCCTGCGGGGTGATCTTCCCCCACACCCAGGGGATGTGGCGGGCCACCTCGCCGTCGGCGAAGTTGTAGAAGACCGCGTGGACCACCTCGGCCGGTGCCAGGCCCAGCGGCGCGGCGCGGCCGGCGAAGTAGCCGTCCCAGTAGTTGCGCATGCCGACGGCCAGGAACGCCTCGTTGGCCACCTCGGAGAAGGTGGCGGTGGCGATCGGCTCGGTGAGCTCGAACATGCGGTGGATCCTGGCCTGCGGGTGGTGCTGCATCGGTCGGCGTCTCCCTCGGTCGTGCTGGTCGTGACAGCCCCTCGTGGCGACTGTTCACCCTGGCTACGAACGACGCGGCCCGGATCCGACAACTCCGGCCGATAATTTTCCGCCCTGATTGTGATCTACGTTGTAAAGGCGACGGCTCTGGGGGCGGGTTTCCCGATGGGAGGATTCAATGTAGGTTAGCCTAACCTAACTAAGGAGCTCTGTGGTGGTTGATCCTTTTCGTGCCTTCGACGTCCGGGTTCGGGGCCTGCGGCGGCTGAGCCCGTCGTTCCTCCGTGTCACCTTCACCGGGGATGACCTGCACGAGTTCGCGGACAACGGGTACGACCAGCGCGTCAAGCTGGTCCTGCCGACCCCCGGCGCGGGCGTCACGCGCTTCCCGCGCGGAGCCGACTGGTTCAAGCAGTGGTACGCCCAGGGCGACGAGCGCAACCCGCTGCGCACCTACACCGTCCGCGCGGTCCGCCCGGAGGCGGCCGAGGTCGACATCGACGTCGTCCTGCACGACGACTGCGCCGGGCCCGCCGGGCCGGCCGCCCGCTGGATCGCCGCCTGCGAGCCGGGCTCGCAGGCGGCGATCTTCGGCCCGAACGGCCTCTACGACGGCTTCCACGGCGGCCTGGAGTTCCGGCCGCCCGCAGGCTTCGGCACCGTGCTGCTCGCCGGTGACGAGACCGCCGTCCCGGCGATCGTCGGCATCCTGGAGCGGCTGCCCGCCCATGTCACCGGCGAGGCCCTGCTGGAGGTGCCGCGCGAGGAGGACTTCCTCCCGGTCGCCGGCGCGCCGGGCGTGCGGGTCACCTGGCTCGCCCGCGGTGACGCTCCCTGGGGCGCCCGCCTGGAGCCCGCCGTCGCGAAGGCCGCCGCCAGGCTCCTTCCGGCCGGCGCGGCAGGCGCCGAGCCCGAGGAGATCGACGTCGACGCCGAGATCCTCTGGGAGATCCCCGAGACCGGCGACGGCCCCTGCTACGCGTGGCTGGCCGGCGAGGCGGCCGTGATCAAGCGGCTGCGCCGCCACCTGGTCTCCGAGCGCGGCATGGACCGCAGGGCCGTGGCCTTCATGGGCTACTGGCGTCAGGGCCGCTCCGAGGACGCGTGAGCCCGCCATGACGACCGCCCCCCTGCCCCCGGACCGCTCCGGCCCGGAGCTCACCGGCACTGACCTGTGTCTCGGTTACGCGGGTCGTCCCGTCGTGGACGGCGCCTGCATCAGCCTGGTCACCGGCGCCGTCACCGCCCTGGTCGGCCCGAACGGCAGCGGCAAGTCCACCCTGCTGCGCGCCCTGGCCCGGCTGCACCGCCCCGACTCCGGCGAGGTCCGGCTGGCCGGCGGCGCCGACGCCCTGGCCCTGTCCGCCCGCGACTTCGCCCGCCGGGTGACGCTGCTGGCGCAGAGCCGTCCCACCCCGACCGGCGTGCGCGTCAAGGACGTGGTCGGCTACGGCCGCCACCCCCACCGCGGCCGCTGGCGCGCGGGCGACCCCGGCGGCGAGGCGGCGATCGAGCACGCCATGGAGCTGACCGGCGTGCGCGCCATGGCCGCACGCGCCGTCGACGAGCTGTCCGGCGGCGAGATGCAGCGCGTGTGGCTGGCCACCTGCCTGGCCCAGGACGCCGGGGTGCTCCTGCTCGACGAGCCCACCACCTTCCTCGACCTGCGCTACCAGGTCGAGCTGCTCGAACTCGTGCGCGACCTGGCCGACCGGCACGGTGTGGCCGTCGGCGTCGTCCTGCACGACCTCAACCAGGCCGCCGAGATCGCCGACCGGGTCGTGCTGCTCCAGGGCGGCCGGGTCCGCGCGGACGGCGCGCCGCCTGAGGTGCTCACCGAGGACCTGCTCACCGAGGCCTACGGCATCCGCGTCGAGGCCACGATCGACCCGCTCACCGGACTGGTCCGCACCAGGCCGCTGGGCCGCCACCTGGCGATGAAAGGCTGAAAGATCCCCATGCGTTCCCTCCCGGCGGTCATGGCCGCCATGTTGCTGCTGACCGCCTGCGGCACGACGGAGCCCCCCGCCGCCCCCGCGGCCCGGGAGCCGTCGGCGGGCGCCGCGGCCCCGATCAGCGTGACCGACGCCCGCGGCAAGCGGGTCACCCTCGACAGGCCCGCGACCCGCGTCGTCGGCCTGGAATGGGGGGAGGTCGAGATGCTGGTCGCACTCGGGGTCCAGCCGGTCGGCGCGGCCGACGTCAAGGGCTACGGCACCTGGGTCACCGCGGCCCCGCTCGACGACTCCGTCAAGGACGTCGGCACCCGACAGGAGCCCAGCGTCGACTCCATCGCCGCCCTCCAGCCCGACCTCGTCGTCATGGAGTCCGACGACGCCGGCCTCGTCGGCCAGCTGGAGAAGATCGCCCCGGTCATCGTCGCCAAGGGCAGCGACGCCGCCGCCAACCTCACCCGCATGCGCGACGACCTCACCCTGCTCGCCACCGCCGTCGGCAGGACGGAGCAGGCGACCAAGGTGATGGCCGACTTCGACGCCGCCATGGCCGACGGCAGGACCAGGATCGCCGCCTCCGGCTCGGCCGGGCAGAAGTTCATGATGGCCGACGGCTGGAAGGACGGCAGCAAGATCTCCATCCGCCCGTTCGGCAAGGGCTCGCTGGTCTCCGACGTGGCCGAGCGGCTCGGCCTCGCCAACGCCTGGACCGGCCAGGTGGACGCGCAGTGGGGCCTCGGCAGCACCGACGTCGAGGGCATGACCGCGGTCAAGGACGAGAACCTGCGCTTCTTCTACAACGCCTCCGACGGCGTGGACGTCTTCGCCGGGCTGGCGGGCAACTCCCTGTGGAGGTCGCTGAGCTTCGTCAAGCGGAACCAGATCACCAAACTGCCCGACGGCATCTGGACCTTCGGCGGCCCCCTGTCGTGCCGGCAGTACGCCGACGCCCTGGTGAAGGCCTACGCCGGGTGATCACCGCAGTCGAGGCCCCCGCGACGCCGCTGCGCAGGCTCGGCGTCGCGGGGGCCTTCCTCGTGACCTTGGCCGTCATCGCGGCCCTCGCCGCGCTGCACCTGACGCAGGGCACCTCCGACACCGACCTGTTCGCCCTCGACGAGCAGGCGATGAACGTGCTGGTCGCCTCCCGGCTGCCGCGGCTGCTGGCGGCGGTCAGCGTCGGCGTCGCGCTCGGTGCGGCGGGCGCGCTGCTGCAGTCGGTCGCGCGCAACCCGCTGGCCTCGCCCGACACCCTCGCCGTCAGCAACGGCGCGTACCTGGCGGTCGTGCTGGCCGCCACCTTCGGGCTGAGCCTGCCGGCCTTCCTGTCCGGCGGCCTGTCCTTCCTCGGCGGCCTGGCCGCGGCCGCTCTGGTGCTCGCCCTGTCGGCGGGCGGCAGGACCGGCACCACCCGGCTGATCCTGGCCGGCTCCGCGACCGCGCTGGCCCTGCAGTCGGCGACCACCCTGCTCATGATCCTCTTCCAGGAGGAGAACACCGGCCTGTTCGCCTGGGGCAGCGGCTCGCTCGTGCAGAGCGACCTCGGTGGCGTCACCCAGATGGCCCCGGTGATCCTGGTGGCGGTCGGGGCGGCCGTCGCCCTCGGCTCCCGCCTCGACATACTCGGCCTGGGCGACGACACCGCCTCGGTGCTGGGCGTCGACGTCCGGCGGTTGCGGCTGACCGTCGTCGTGCTGGCCGTCCTGCTCTCGGCCGCCGCGGTCACCGTGGCCGGGCCCGTCGGCTTCGTGGGGCTGTGCGCGCCGGTCGTCGTCCGCCTGCTGGCCCGGCGGTTGCCCGGGCTGAGCCGGCATCGCGTCCTGGTGCCGCTCTCGGCGCTGGCCGGCGTGGTCGTCCTGCTCGCCGCCGACGTCGCGCTGCGGTTCGTGCTCGGCGCGCGGGCCGGGGTGGACGTGCCGCCTGGCGTGGTGACCGCGATGCTGGGCGCGGGCGTGCTCATGTGGCTGGCCCGCCGGCACCGCGACGCCGGTCCGGCTCGGCGGCCGCCGACCGTCCGCGCCGCCGACCCCGGCCGCGCCGCCTTCGCGGTGATCCTGTTGTCCGGTACGGCGCTGCTGGTCGTCGCCGTCGTGTTGGGCCTGCTCGGCGGCGACACCTGGTTGCTGCTCGGCGACGTCGCCAACTGGCTGCGGGGCAGGACCGGCAGGGCGCTGACGTACGTGCTCGACCAGCGCTGGCCGCGCGTCGCGGCGGCGGTCCTGGCCGGTGCGGCGCTCGCCGTCTCCGGCGTGGCCTTCCAGGCCGTCTCCCGCAACCCGCTGGCCGAGCCGGGCGTGCTCGGCGTCACCGCGGGCGCCGGCGCGGCGGCCGTCGCGACGCTCACGCTCGTGCCCATGGCCGGGATCGCGGTGGTGTCCGGCGCGGCCGGGGCCGGCGCGCTCGCCGCCTTCGCCCTGGTCCATCTGCTGGCCTGGCGCGGCGGGCTCAGCTCCGACCGGCTCGTGCTCATGGGCGTCGGCGCGCACGCGCTGTTCAACGCAGTCACCGTGCTGATCATCGTCAAGTCCGACCCGTGGAACACCGCCAAGGCGCTCACCTGGCTCTCCGGCTCCACCTACGGGCGGGTTCCGGCCCAGCTCCTGCCGGTCGCCGTGGCGCTCGCGCTCTTCCTCCCGCTCGCTCTGTGGCTGCGGCGCGACCTCGACCTGCTCGCGCTCGACGAGGACACGCCCCGGGTGCTCGGGGTGCCGCTGGAACCCGTGCGGCTGCTCGCGCTGGGCGGCGCCGTGCTCGTCACCTCCACCGCGGTCTCGGCCGTCGGCGTGGTGGGGTTCGTCGGGCTCGTCGCCCCGCACGCCGCCCGCGCGCTGGTCGGCGGCAGGCATGTGCGGCTCCTGCCCGCGGCGGCGGTGCTGGGGGCGGTGCTGGTGAGCCTGGCCGACACGCTGGGCCGTACCGTGATCGCGCCCGCCCAGGTGCCGGCCGGGCTGGTCACCTCGCTGCTCGGCACGCCGTACTTCGTGTGGCTGCTCTGGCGCTCGCGCGCCGGGGGCCGGGCCGCCGCACAGTGAGGTTCCCGGGCGTGCGGGTTCACGCCCACTCGGCGCCGAGCAGCCGTTCCAGCTCGGCCTGCGTGCGGTCGGGGTCGTAGCCGGGGACGGCCTCGCGCATGAGGTCGTGGGTGCGCCGCTGGACGTCGGCGGCGGCCGCCCGTACCGCCGCCAGCGTCTCCTCGGCCAGGTCCTGGCCGCCCAGCCGCAGGGCGCGCTGGTCGTAGCGGACGTCGAGGACGCGTCCGTCGGCGTCGACGGTCACCCGCACGTGGCCCGACGGCCCCTCGCCGGTGCCGATGACGGCCCGCAAGTCCTCCTGCGCCGACTCCAGCCAGGCCAGCATGCGCTCGCCCCGGCGGGCGGCCTCGTCCAGCTCGCGTTCGCTGATGTTGGCGGGGTCGATCTCGGGCCCGAACACGCTTCGCCTCCTAGTAAAGGTCGTTGATCGCCTGTTCGACCCGCGCGCGCACGAAGGTCTCGTCCAACGGCGCGGGCACGGCGGCGGTGGCGTCCCGCACCCCGTCGGCGATCTCCCGCGCCTGCCGCGCGGCGTCGTCCTGCGCGGCCCGCAGCACCTCGGCGGTCTTCCTGCCGAGCGCGGCCTCGTCCAGGCGCAGCGCCCGCGGGTCGATGCGCAGGCGGGTGGGGACGCCGTTGCCGTCGGCGGACGCCTCGACCAGCCCGTCGTCGCTCTCCGCGCGGCCCTCCACCCGGCCGATGGACGCCCGCGCGTCGTGCAGCGCCCGGATGGCGCGGCGGCTGTGGGCGACGTACTCGTGCAGGTACTCGGCGTCGTCCTCAGGAGCAGGTGAACGCATGTCGAACCCCCGACAGTCAGTCACGTGAACGTTCAGTGTAGAGGTAAACCTCTGTGCCGGAATTGACTGGATATGCTTTCTGGGCATGACGGGATTTGAGATCGCCGCGGGGGCGGTGGGTCGTGACGGCGCGTACGTCACCGGCCATGGGGCGAGCTACGACGCCGCGGTCACGCGGCTGCGGCAGCGGGGGAGCGGCGCCCGGACGTTCGGCGGCGAGGGGCTGTTCGCCACCATCATCGCCACCTACAACGAGTGCCTGCAGACCTCGCTCGACGCGCTGACGGGGATCGGCGGGCAGATCGCCGAGACCGGCGAGGGGCTGCGCACGGTGGCGAGGAACACCCGCGCGGCGGAGAGCGCCACCGTCGAGAGCTTCGAGAGCCCCGCATGGCGGTGACGCTCGACCCGCACGTGGCGGGCTTCCTCAACCTCATCGGTTTCCCCTGGCCGAACGACAACGAGGACGAGTGGCGTCTTGAGGCCGACGACTGGCGGGTCGTCCTCGCGGCGTCGTCGGCCCAGGGCGCCGCGGCCGACGAGTCGGTCCGCAACGCGGGGCAGTCCTACCAGGGCGACTCGGCCACGCACCTGGCCGGCCACTGGAACCAGGTCGGCGACGGCGGCGGCCACATCTCCCAGGCCGCCTCGGCGGCGAAGGTCGCGCCGGCCGTCCTCGACGGCACCGCGAACGTGGTCAGCGCGGTCAAGCTGGCCGTGGGCACGCAGGCCGCGTACGGACTGACCGCCGCCACCCAGGCGCTGCTGTTCGGCGGCGCCGCGGGCGGCATGATCGCGCTCGCCCGCATGCAGATGACCCGCCACGCGGTGGGCAGGGTGGCGCTCGAAGGCGCCGAGGGCACCGCCAGGGGCCTGGCCCCGGTGCTGAGCGGCCGGGTGACCGAGACCATGCGCCGCATCATGAAGGAGATGGAGAAGCGGCCGCACGCCCGCGACGGCATGCTCCAGATGGGGCGCAGGCGCGGCGGGGGCGGCGGCGGCAAGGGCGGGAAGGGCGGCGGCGGCTACGACCCGAACGCCTCGGCGAGCTTCGACAACGCCGCGCAGCGGATGCACGGCAGGTTGCCCAACAGCAACGACGTCAGCAAGATGACACCGGAGCAGGCGAAGCAGATGGCGGCCAAGGTCGAGGACAGCATCCTCACGCGGAGGATGAACGAGGCCCGGCTCGGCACGGACCCCGGGCACGCCGCCCGGCTGAGGCAGGAGCAGCAGCTCCTGAATGACCTTCGCCGCAAGGCCAACGAGGGGAAATAGCACCACATGCAGACACAGACGGGCGACGACCTGATGGCGCGCATCCTCGCCCGCCCCGCCGACGACGAGGCCCGCGGCCAGGCCGCCAACGACCTGCTCGACGAGCTGTTCGACGGCTATCCCGTCGAGAACCTGCGCGTCCTGCTGCGCAGCGGCGACGACGACGCCGTGCAGACCGGCGCCTGGCTGCTGTCGGAGCTGGGCGAGCCGGCCGAGCCGCTGCTGGACGAGGTCCCCGCCCTGCTGGCCCACCCGCGGACCCAGGTGCGGTTCTTCGCCGTCGAGTTCGTGCTGCTCGCCGCGGACGAGCGGCACGCCGGCGTCATCGCCCAGACCCTCGCCCTGAGCCGGACCTCCGACACCGCCATCCGGTGGAAGGTCCTGCACTTCCTGGCGATGGCCTCGACCGAACAGCTCATGGCGGGGCTGTCCCGGCTGGCCGACCCCGAGGTCGGACGGCTCGCGGCCGGGCTGGTCGCCGCCGACACCGAGGACCCCGACCCGGGCGAGGTCGTCGCCGCGCTGGAGGGCGACGACCCGGTGGCCCGCCTGTTCGCCGCGGCGATCGCGACGCGCATGGCCGAGGACGACGCGGCGTTGCTGCGTCTCGCCGCCAGGGTGAAGGACGAGGAGGTCAGCTCGTTCGCCCAGTGGCAGCTCATGCGGCTCCAGGGCTAGCGCGCACGCCTCACCGGCCGTCGAGGAGGAGCGGCGGCAGGATCAGCAGCCAGAAGACGGCGACGGCCGCGCAGCTGATCAGGGTGCGGGCGAGGCGTGACGGGGCTCGCCGCCGGCGGATCGGCGTGTCCACGGCCCTGGTCACCGCGGCTCGGACGCGGAGCCCAGGTGCTGCTCCAGCCGTTCGATGCGCTCGATGAGCGGCTGCAACTGCTGCCGCACCGCCACGGCCAGCGCCTGCGCCGGATCGCCGGCGGCCGACGTCTGGGCGCGCAGGTGCACGTAGCCGGCCAGGGCCGCCGTGACGGCCCGGCGGACCAGGCGGGACTCGGCGCCCAGCGCCCGCAGGACCCGGCCGGCGGTGCCGTCGGGCTCGGTGATCAGCCCCAGCAGCAGGTGTTCGCAGCCGACGTAGTTGTGGCCCATCGCGGTCGCCTCGGTGACCGTCAGTTCGAGGGCGCCGGCGGCGGCGTCGCTGAAGTGCACCACCGGGTTCCCGCCGGCTCCGCCTTCCTCGCCGGCCGGCTGCCGGTCCAGGTCGCGCTGGACCTGGGCGGGGTCGATGTCGACCGCTCTGAGCACGTGCAGCGCCAGGTTCTGCCCCTCGGCCAGCATCCCGGCCAGCAGGTGCCCGGTGCCGACGGCCGGCGCCGCGTCGGCGCGGGCCCGGTCGATGGCCAGCTTGACGACCGTGCGGGCGCGGTCGGTGAAGCGTGGCAGCCGTTCGGCCAGGTCGCCGGCGTCCAGTTCGCCGAGGGCGGTCTGGCGGATGGCGGTGATCCTGCGCACCGCCTGCTCCAGCGCGCGCTGGCAGATCGCCGACACCGGGACGCCGGCGGCCTTGACCGCCTCGGCCAGCTCGTCGGGGAGGTACACGTTGATCTTCGGCATGGCGACGCCTTTCCAGCCTTGGGGGTATCGGCGGGTTATCTCCTACCTATACACCCATAGGGGTTAGCTGTTCCAGACTTTATGCCCCCAAGGAAATTGACAACAGGCGGTTTCAGCCACCACCCTTTCACTATTCAATTAGTGAAAGGGTGGTCCGTTGATCGAGTTCAGCCTGGACCGCGGCTCGGGGGTCTCGCGCTACCTTCAGCTCGTCCACCAGGTCAAACAGGCGCTCCGGCTGGGCACGCTGCGGCCCGGCGACCAGTTGCCGACCGCCCGCGAGGTGGTCGAGAGCCTGGCCATCAACCCCAACACCGTGCTCAAGGCGTACCGGGAGCTGGAACGCGAAGGGCTGGTCGAGGGGCGGCCGGGGATGGGCACGTTCGTCCGGAAGGGCGTCGCGGGGGCGACGCTCGCCGAGCACACGCGGTTGCGACGCGGTCTGGAGGCGTGGGTGCGGCAGGCCCGGTCGGCGGGGCTCGATCAGGAGGACCTGCGGGCGTTGTTCGCCGTGGTCCTGGCCGACGCCGCGAAGGAGGAAGTGGCATGAGCCCCGCGCTGGAGGCGACCGGGCTGGGGGTGCGTCATCGCCGTACCTGGGTGTTACGCGACCTTTCGCTGGCCGTGCCCGCGGGGCGCGTGGCGGCGCTCGTCGGGCCCAACGGCGCGGGCAAGACCACGCTCATGCACGCGGTCGTCGGCCTGCTGCGGCCCGCGGCGGGGAGCGTCCGCGTGACCGGCGAGGCGGCGTTCGTGGCGCAGGACAAGCCGCTGTACGAGAGCTTCACCGTCGCCGAGATGCTCGCCTTCGGCCGCCGCATGAACACCCGCTGGGACGACGCGGCCGCCGCCGACCGGCTCACCCGGCTGGGCGTCCCGCTGGGGCGCAAGGTGAGCGCGCTGTCGGGCGGGCAGCAGGCGCAGGTGGCGGTCACCCTGGCGCTGGCGAGCCGGCCCGACCTGCTCGTGCTGGACGAGCCGCTGGCCAACCTCGACCCCCTGGCCCGCCACGACGTGATGCGCTCGATCATGGCCGAGGCCGCGGACCGGGCGCTGACCGTGCTGCTGTCCTCGCACGTCGTCTCCGACCTGGAGGACACCTGCGACTGGCTGATCCTGCTGAACGGGGGCCGGGTGCAGGTCAGCGGTGACATCGAGGAACTGCTGGAGGGGCATCTCGTGCTCACCGGACCGCAGGAGGCGTCGACGGCGGGGACGCGGGTGGTGGCCGAGAGCCGTACCGGCAGACAGGCCGCGCTGCTGGTGAGAGGCGGGCCGCCGCTCGATCCGCGCTGGCAGGCGCGCCGCCCCGGCCTGGACGAGCTCGTCATGGGCTACCTGCGCAGCCCCGGGTCGGCGGCGCTGCCGCACCTGACGGAGGTGGACGCGTGATCTGGGTGACGTGGCGCCAGCACCGGGCGCAGATCGTCGTGACGGCGGGGTTCCTGGCGTTGCTGGGGCTGCTGCTGCTGGGCTCGGCGGCGGAGGCCGGCTGGTACGTGGCCGAGCACGCCCCGCCCGGCTGCCCGGGGCCCGCCGTGGCCTGCGGAGAGCTGGCGGTGGCGCTCGGCGAGCGCTACGACGCGGTGTACTCGGTGTTCGGCTGGATGCCGCTGGTGGCGCCGGCGCTGATCGGGGCGTTCTGGGGCGCGCCGCTGCTCGGCCGGGAGTACGAGCGCGGCACCCACCGCCTGGCCTGGACCCAGGCCGTGCCCGTGTGGCGGTGGCTGGCGGTCAAACTGTCGATCCTGGGCGGCGCGGTCGTGGCGGGCGGCCTGCTGCTGTCGATCATGGTGAGCCTGTGGCGGCCGGTGTTCAGGGAGGGGGTCGACTCCACGTTCGGCAACCTCGGGACGTTCAACATGGTCGGGGTGGAGCCGGCGGCGTGGTGGTTGTACGCGTTCGCGCTCGGCACCGCCGCCGGCACCCTGTTCCGCCGTACGCTGCCCGCGATGGCGCTGGTCGTGGCGGGGGTGACGGTGACGATGTTCACGCTGTTCCAGCTGAGCGACCACTACGCCGAGCCGGCGCGCGCCGTGCTGTCCGGCACCGTGGTGCTGGACGACCCCGACGCCCGGCTGGTGAGCGCCGCCTGGGTGGAGCCGTCCGGGAGGGAGGTCGCCGAGCCGGCCGGCACCGGCTGCCCGCGCCGGGTCGACGTCGGCCAGAGCGGCAAGAACGCAGAAGCCTGGCAGGCGTGCCTGTTCGGCAAGGGGTACCGGTACGCGGTGTACCACCATCCGCCGTCCAGGTTCTGGCGCTTCCAGTGGACCGAGGCGGGGATCCTGGTGCTCCTGTCGGCGGCCCTCGGCGGCCTGGCCGTGCGCCGCGCCCTCCGCCGTACCGGCTGACCGGCTGACCGGCCGATACGGCGGCGCACGTCAGCGGACGGGCGGATCCCACCAGGTCAGGTTGGCGGCGGCCTGGGACACCGGTTCGATGATCTCCCACGCCTCGGCGATGCGGCCGCCGTCCAGGCGCCAGATGTCCACGACCACGATCTCCGGGCCGCCGTCCGGCGCCTGGCGGCGCGAGTGCATCACGACGTGGTCGCCGTCGGCCAGCACGTGGTCGATCTCCACGCGCATGCCGGCCAGCGGGACGAGCGCGGCACGCACGGCGCCGAGCCATTCCGTCTTGGTCGAGGCCGCCGAACCGGGCCGGTGGTGGCGGAAGTCGTCGCTCAGCAGGGGCGCGAGCGCGTCGACGTCGCCCGTCCCGATCAGTTCCGTCAGCGCGCGCTGCACGACGGCCTTGTTGTCGTTCGTCATGGGGACACTCTGGCCAGCCCTGCCGGGGATGTCGATGAAAAGGGATTTCATGGCGGACGTCCAGTAGTCTCGGCGGCCATGCGGACTGTCGGGGACATGTTGCGGCAATGGCGGCACCGAAGGCGGCTCAGCCAGCTCGATCTCGCGCTCGCCGCCGGCGTCTCGGCCCGGCACGTGAGCCTGGTGGAGACCGGTAAGTCCAACCCGAGCGCCGAGATGATCCTGCGGCTGGCCGGCCGGCTGGACGTACCGCTGCGGGAGCGCAACCGGCTGCTGCTCGCCGCCGGCTTCGCCCCCCGGTACGCCGAGCGGCCGCTCACCGGGGACGCGCTGTCGACGGCAGGGGAGGCGATCGCGCGGGTGCTGCGCGCCCACGAGCCGTACCCGGCGGTCGTCCTCGACCGCCGGTGGAACATCGTGATGAGCAACCGGGCCATCGACCCGTTCCTCGTGGACGTCGCGCCCGACCTGCGGCGCGCGCCGGTCAACATCGTCCGGCTGGGGCTGGAGCGCGGCGGGCTCGCACCCCGGATCGTCAACCTGCCCGAGGTGCGCGCGGTGCTCCGGGCCCGGATCTCACGCCAGCTCGCCGTCGCCCCCGACGCCGAGCTGCAGGCGATCTACGAGGAGCTGCTCGCGCCGGGCTTGGAGGAGGCGGGCCGGTCGGCCGAGTCGGAGGTCACCGTCCCGATGATCTTCCGGTTCGGCGACGCCGAACTGCGGCTGTTCTCGACCACCACCACGTTCGGCACCCCGATGGACATCACGCTGGACGAGATCTCGATCGAGTCGTACTACCCGGCCGACGCCGAGACCGCCGCCTATTTCGTGAAGTTCGGCGCGGAGGTGCTGGCGGGGGAGTGACCGCGTGGGCGGGTTCTCCCGGTACGGACCGGGTGCCCCCGATCGGCGATGACGTTCGTCATCGCCGATCGTCCACTTCCGCATCTGCCGGTCGGACGGCGGCGCGGCGGAGACTTTCCGGCGACGGCGACTTCGTGCCCCCTTCGGATCCTCCCGGAGAGAAGGGGCCTCGAAGCCTGAGCACTCCGGAAGGGAACACTCCGATGAGCAAGGTCATCTGCGCCCACGCGGTGTCGGTCGACGGCTTCATCACCGGCCGCGACCCCGGCGCCGGGCGCGGCCTCGGCGACGCGTCCATGCTGTTCGACTGGTACTTCGACGGCGACACCCCCAGCCAGGTCTTCGACGGGTTCAAGCTGAGCGCGCCCAGCGCCCGGCTCTTCGACGCCCTGGCCGCCCGCGTCGGCGCGATCGTCGCCGGACGCCGCACCTACGACGACTCCGACCACTTCGGCGGCGGCAGCCCCCACCCGGGCGTCCCCCTGATCGTCCTCAGCCACCGCCCGGCGCCGGAGATCACCGGCCGCCAGACGCTGGTCACCACCGGCGTCCACGACGCGATCGCCGCCGCCCGCCAGGCCGCCGGCGGCAAGGACGTCGGCCTCATGGGCGGCGGCGTGGTCACCGAGGCGCTGCGGGCGGGCCTGGTCGACGAGGTGGTCCTGCACCAGGTGCCCGTCCTGCTCGGCGGCGGCCGGCCGTTCTTCGGTGAGCTGCCGGAGCACGTACGCCTGCGCCTGGTCGAGGCCGTGCCCGCGCCGGGCGTGACCCACCTGCGCTACGAGGTGGCCCGATGATCCTCGTCACCGGAGGGCTCGGCATGATCGGCGCGCACACCGCCCGCGCGCTCGCCGACCTCGGACGCCGGGTCGTCGTCACCGCGCACCGCCGGGCCGAGGTCCCCTCGTTCCTGGCCGGCCGGGTCGCCGTGGAGCCGCTGGACGTCACCGACCGGGACGCCTTCCTGGCCCTGGCCGCCCGCCACGACGTCGGCGACATCGTCCACCTGGCCGGCGGCATCCCCGGCGCGGACCCGGTGGACTTCTTCCGCGCGGACACCACCGGCCTGCTCAACGCGCTGGAGGTGGCGCGGGCCAGGGGCGTGCGCAGGTTCGCCATCGCGAGCAGCCTCGGCGTCTACGCCGGGCGGCCGGAGACCCGGTGGCACGAGGAGCTGCCGCTGCCCGCCGCGGACCTGCCGCACCCGATCGTCGCCCTCAAGAAGGCCGCCGAGCCCCTGACCACGCACGGCCTCCAGGGCAGCGGGGTCCAGCCGGTCGTGCTCAGGATCGGCAGCGTGTGGGGGCCGCTGATGGACCCGGAGTCGCCGTTCAACCACATCCCGCCGTACGTCGGCGCCGCCCTGCGGGGCGAGCGGCCGCCGCCGCTGCACGCCGGCGACGGCGGCGACACCTGCTACGCGCCCGACGCCGGGCGCGCGATCGCCCTGCTGATGACCGCGCGAGCCCTGCCGCACACCGTCTACAACGTCTCCAGCGGCCGGCCGTTCACCAACCGCGACCTGGCCGACGCCGTACGGGCGGCCGTCCCCGGCTCCCGGCCCGGCCTCCTGTCCGGACGATCCGGCCCTGACGGGGACGACCCCTGCCTCGACATCGCCCGGCTCACCCGCGACACCGGCTTCGAGCCGGCCTTCGACCTGGCCGCGGCGGTCGCCGACTACGTCGCCTGGCGCGCCCGCAACCCCCGCTGACGCGACCGGGCGAGCGGCCCGGGGTCAGACCACCTCGAAGGTGCTCATCATGGCCATGTCCTCATGTTCGAGGTTGTGGCAGTGCAGGACGTACCGGCCTCGGTAGCCGGTGAAACGGGTGATGATCTCCACGGTCTGCGCCTCCCGCAGCTCGACGGTGTCCTTCCACTCCGGCGGGCCGTCCGGCCGTTCGCCGCCGACCGAGAGCACCTGGAAGGGCGCCAGATGCAGGTGCACGGGGTGGGCGACGTCGCTGGTCACCCGCCAGATCTCGACCTGGCCGAGCTTGGGCCGGGCATCGACGCGGCGCACGTCGAAGGGCTTGCCGTTGATCAGCCAGCCGGTGTGGCCGCGCAGGTCGCCGCTGCTGAACTCGAAGTCGCGGGTCACCGCGGCCGCGGCCGGGTCGAGGCGTTCGACGGTGGACAGGACCTTGGGGATCGCCGAGTCGTCGCGGGCGTCGCGCTCGACGGTGAACCGCATCACCCGGGCCTGCGGCCCTTCCCCGAGCAGGTTGCGCAGCTCGACGTGGTCGCCGACCCGGTAGGCGGCGAAGTCCACGATCACGTCCGCGCGTTCCCCGGGCGCCAGCCGGATCCGCTGGAGCGGACGCGGCGCCGCCAGCAGGCCGCCGTCGCTGCCGATCTGGGTCAGGGTGCCGCCGGGCGACAGGGCCAGCTCGTACGTGCGGGCGTTGGAGGCGTTGAGCAGTCGCAGCCGGTATCGGGCGCGGTCCACGCCCAGCCGCGGCCAGGGCGCGCCGTTGACCAGGATGACGTCCCCCAGCACGCCGCCCATGAACGCCTCGCGGGCGCCGGGGCCGTCCTGCCTGCCGGGGTAGGGCATCGTCCCGTCGGCCTGGAAGGCGCGGTCGCAGATCAGCAGCGGCACGTCCCGCTCGCCCGACGGGAGCGGCAGCCGGTCCTGCTCGTCGTCGTCCACGATGAAGAAGCCGGCCAGGCCGCGCCAGACCTGCGGCCCGGTGTAGTCCATGCGGTGGTCGTGGTACCACAGCGTGGCCGCGCGCTGCTCCAGCGGGAAGACGTGGTCGCGGTGCGCGCCCGGCTGCACCAGGTCGGTGGGGAAGCCGTCGGACTCGGGCGGGGTGTGCCCGCCGTGCAGGTGGGTGACCGTCGGGGCGGGCAGCCGGTTGCCGACGCGCACGACGGTCCGGCGGCCGGAACGCGCCCGGATGGTGGGGCCGGGGAACTGCCCGTCGTACCCCCAGACCGGGGTGCGCAGGCCCGGCAGGATCTCCACCTCGGCCGGGCGCTGGAGGAGTTCGTAGTAGTCGGCGCCCGCGTCCGTCCTGGCCGGTCTGGCCACGGCGGGCCGCGGGAGCGGCACGGCGTACGGCGCGGGCAGCGGCGCCTGGCTGGTCATCAGCTGGGGCAGCGGGGTGCGGGTCAGCAGCGAGCAGCCCGAGACGCCCGAGACGCCCAGCGCCGCGCCCACGCCGAGCAGCCGCAGCGCCTGCCGCCTGGTCATGCCGGTCATGCCGGTCATGCCGACGTCGTCCGGAGGCGGCCGGCGGACCAGACCCGCGCGGTCTGCACCATGCTGCCGCCGAACATCAGCACGCCGAGCGGCACGTGCACGCCCTTCACGTGCGCCATGCCCAGCGCCATCTGGACCAGCGTCGCCACCAGCATGCCGACGGCGGCCAGGATGGCCGCCCGCTGCTTGGTCATCACCGCGGCGACCAGGTACAGCAGCACGGTGGCCGCGACGGCCATCGCCGTGGCGCTGTGGGCGGCCCGGCCGCCCGGCGAGCTGAGCAGCAGCCCGGCGGTGACGGCCTGCAGCAGCAGGGCGACGGTCTGCGCGGCGAGCGCGATACGCAGGAACATGACGGTTCTCCTAACGGGACGAGGTCGAGGGACGGGCGGCGACCGCGGCGACGACGACCAGCACGAAGGCGGCCAGCGCGGTCAGGGTGCGCAGGGTGTGGAACAGCTCCCACCGGTGGAAGACCTCCGCGTGACCGGCCGGCACGGAGCCGGCGGCCCACTCGCGGAACCGCGCGTGCAGCGGGACGTTGCCGAACACGGTGATCAGCAGCGAGGCCACCGCCAGCGCGGCGGCGCCGGAAGCCAGCCGGCGCGGCAGGTCGCGACCGGCGAGCGCCAGCCCGAGGGTGGTCAGGATGGCCAGGGCCATCGCGCTCTGCATGACCGGCTCGTTGACCTTCATCATCGTGGTGTGGAAGGTCAGGCGGACGTCCAGCGGCACGGCGCCGAACGTGGGCACCACGTTGGCGGCGCCGTATCCGAACGCGCCCGCGAGCAGCCCGGTCGCCAGCAGCGCGGCGCCCTGGAGGTACCTGACTCGGGTTCTCATGTCTGGTAATCGTCGTCCGGCCGGGGCTCCGTGGCGTCCCACCGGCGGACTCATCTGCCGCTACCCCAGCGGGATCAAATGCCGGCCGCGTCTACGACGACGGATGTAGTGCCGCGCTACCGCGCCGTACCACCGGCGCCGTAAAAAGGCCCGTGACCAGGGCGTTCCTGGTCACGGGCCGAGGTGTACGCGGGGCCGTCAGGCGTCGCAGAACCAGCCGTTCTCGACCCAGCCGTTGGCGTTGACGTTGCCGTAGGCGAAGCCGTACACCCATTCCTTGTAGGCGCCGTCGAAGCCCTTGACGGTGAAGCTCTGGCCCCGGTGGAGGGTGCCGACGAAGTCGCGGACCATCAGGTCGTCCGCGCACACCGTCAGCCGGCGGCCGACGTCGTCCGCCCCCGCGTACGGGTACGGTCCGGCGGCCTGGGCCACCCCGCCGCTCACGGCGAGCACCGCCGCCAGCGTGCCCGTGCCGACGATGAGCCGTGCGATGTGCTTGCGCGTTTTCATCGAAACCGGTCGTCCTCTCGGTCTTCGGGAATCTCCGTGCGGCAAGCTACCCGGCCAGGCCGAAAAATGGGGGGTTTCCGATATTTCCGGGCGTTAACGAAGGTAGGAGGCGCCGTTGAGGTCGAGGACGGTGCCGCTGGCCCACTCGGCCGCCGGCGAGGCCAGGTAGAGCACGGCGGCGGCGATCTCGTCCGCCTCCCCGACCCGGCCGAACGGGCTCTGCGCGCGGATCGCGTCCCCCGCGGGCGGCTTGAGGTGCTCGGTGGTCATGTCCGTCGCCACGAAGCCGGGGGCCACGGCGGCGACCGCGATGCCGTGCGGGGCGAGGGCCACGGCCAGCGACTGGCTCATCGCGTTCAGGCCCGCCTTGCTGGCCCCGTAGCCGGGGGCGTCGGGCTCGCCGCGGAAGGCGCCGCGGGAGCTGACGTTCACGATGCGGCCGCCGGCGCGCATGTGGCGCAGGGCGCACCAGGCCAGGTTGGCCGGGCCCATCAGGTTCACCTCGAACGCCTGGCGCCAGGCGGCCTGCCACTCCTCGTACGACGTCGTGGCGATGGGGTGAAGATGGTAGACGCCCGCGTTGTTGACCAGGACGTCGAGCCCGCCCAGCGCCCCCGCCGCCTCGTCGGCCATGCGCCGCACGCCCTCGGGGTCGGCCAGATCGGCCTGGACGACGACGTGCCCCGAACCGGCCAGCTCGCCGAGCACGCCCTCGGCCGCCCGCGCCGAGTCGCGATGGTGGACCGCGACCCGGTCACCCTGGGCGGCGAACGCGATCGCCACCGCCCTGCCGATGCCCCTGGACGCTCCCGTGACGAGTACCGCGCGACCGCTCACCCGCCGCACCCTAGCAGCCGCCCGCCGAAGGCTTCCGCGGGCCCCGCAGGCGCCGGGTCAGCCGCCGTGTTCGGCCCAGTCGTGCAGGGCGTCGACGGTGCCGGAGGCGTCGAGGTTGAGCGCCGCCTCGATCAGCGCCAGATGCGTGAACGCCTGCGGATAGTTCCCCGCCATGTGCCCGTCGCCGGTCATCTCCTCGGCGAACAGCCCGAGCGGCTCGGCCCGCGCGCACAGCGTCTCGAACCGGTCGCGGGCCTCGGCCGTCCGACCGGCCAGCACCAGCGCCGAGACCATCTCGAACGAGCACATCAGGAACGCCCCCTCCGGCCCGTCCACGCCGTCGCGGGTGGTCTCGGGGTCGTAGCGGTGCACGAGCGCGCCGCCCTCGCCCAGGCGGGCCTGGATGTGGTCGAGGGTGCCGAGCACGCGGGGGTCGTCGCCGTCCAGGAAGCCGAGCAGCGGCAGCCGCAGCAGCGAGCCGTCGGCCTGCTCGGACCCGTAGGACTGGGTGAAGGCGCCGACGTCGGCGTTGTAGCCGCGCTCCAGCAGCTCGGCGCGGACGGCCGCGCGCTCGGCCCGCCACTGCGCCAGGGGCAGGCCGGGCTCGCCGGTCGCCTCCGCCAGCCGGACCGCGCGGTCGAAGCAGACCCAGGCGTACAGCTTGGAGTAGGTCCAGTGACGTTCGCCGCCGCGCACCTCCCAGATGCCGGCGTCCGGCTCCCGCCACCGCTCGCGGGCCCGCTCCACCAGCCGCCACAACACCGGGCCGCCGCTCAGCTCGCCGGTGACGCCGTGGTAGGCCATGGCCGCGTCCAGGATGTGGCCGTAACCGTCGAGCTGGTGCTGACCCGCGGCGCCGTTGCCGATGCGCACCGGACGCGAGCCCGCGTACCCCTCCAGATGGCCGAGGACGGTCTCGCCGGCGACCGGCCCGCCGCCGACGCCGAACACCGGCGGCAGGTCGCCCTCGTGGATCGCGCACTGGCCGAGCAGGAACGTCAGGTA
Source organism: Nonomuraea sp. NPDC003560 (assembly GCF_042878785.1). Classification (NCBI taxonomy): domain Bacteria; kingdom Bacillati; phylum Actinomycetota; class Actinomycetes; order Streptosporangiales; family Streptosporangiaceae; genus Nonomuraea; species Nonomuraea sp. NPDC003560. The sequence goes on from NZ_JBIAOF010000001.1 coordinate 1,063,217, forward strand.
GCGGCCCGCCTCCTCGCGATGGCCCAGGCGCAGCAGCGCCAGCACCATGAGCGCGGCGTCGCGGTGCCACACGTAGCGGTAGTCCCAGTTGCGCTGGCCGCCGAGCCACTCCGGCAGCGACGTCGTGGGCGCCGCGAGCAGCCCGCCGCTCTCGTCGAACAGCAGCCCGCGCAGCACGACCGCGCTGTGCCGCACCTGCCGCGCCCCCACCCCGTCGTAGGCCGACCGCGACGACCACGACCGCCACGACCGCACGGTATCGGCCAGCAGCCGCTCGGGGTCGCCGACGGGCGCGTGCCCCTGACCCGCGTAGTCGAGCGCGACCGCCCACGACTCGCCCGCGCCGAGCGTGGTCTCGGCCATGAGCCCTGTCGTCGGCCCTTCCGCCGGTTCCGCCATGCCGGTCAGCAGCAGGCCGGACTCCTCGGCCAGCACGCCGTCGCGCGGCGTCCAGCGGGCCTCGCGGGTGGCGTAGTCGGGCCTGGCCAGCACCCGCGAGCGCACGACCGCCCGCCCCCGCTCGCACCGGGCCCACCGCACCAGCAGCCGGACGGGCACCACGCCGCTGCCGCCCGTCCCCGGCGGCGACGTGGCGAAGAAGTCGTGCACCACGACCTCGCAGTCGCGGCCGACCCAGCGGGTGCGCAGCACCAGCGTCTCCTCGACGTAACCGCGCGCCTCGACCCGCGCGCCGGCCACGTCGAACTCCCACGCCCCGCCGAGCCGCCGGTCGAGGATGCGCGCGAACACGCTCGGGCCGTCGAAGCGCGGCGCGCACATCCACTCCACCGCCCCGCCGGGCGCGACCAGTGCCGCCGTGTGACAGTCCGACAGGAACGCGTACGCCCCGATCGGTGGAAATCCCCCGGCCATCCGTGCACCCCGTACCTCTTCATCGCGCCCCCCGTGCCGGGTTGCCCGATGTCGCCGCAGGTTAAACGGGGTGCGCGGGCAGCCGGCGGTCGAGCAGGAGCGCGCCGCGGCCCGGCAGCAGTGAGGCGCACCACTCGCGCAGCGCGGCCGGCCGGGGGCCGCCGACGTCGGCGGTGCCGAGCAGGTCGGCCCAGTCGAGCAGCGACTCGGCCAGCATGAGCGGCACCCCGCTGCGTTCGTGCACCTCGGCGGCGGCCTCGAAGTGCTCGCTCGCCCGCGCCGGGTCGCCCATCGTCACGCACAGGTGGGCCAGGTAGTGGTGGCCGCAATGGTGGGCGACCGTGCCGTGGCCGAAGGTCTCGCCGTCGGCGGCCAGCGACGCGTACAGCCGTTCGGCCAGCTCGGGACGGCGCAGGTGCGCCGCGGCCACGGCCAGGTTGTCCAGGGCGGGCCGGTGGGCCATGTTGCGCGGCGGCACGCCGCCGCGGTCGGCCAGGATGCGGTCGAGCAGCGGCCCGGCCTCCTCATCGCCCATCTCGCACAGGTAGCGCAGCACGGCGTGCACCGGGTCGACGCGGGGCGCCTGGGCGGCACGGCGCAGCCGGTCGCGCAGCTCCCACAACCGGCCCTGGAGCCGGCGGATCTCGGAGATCTGCTCGGAGTAGATGGCCACGGCCTCCAGGCGGCGGCCGATCTCACTGCCGAGCCGCATGGCCGACAGCGCCTCGGTCTCGGCCTGGGCCAGGTCGCCCTGCATGAGCGTCAGGCCCGCCCTGGAGTAGCCGATCAGCCAGTTGAGCTGCGGCTGGGCCAGCCGGCGGGCCAGCTCGTCGGCCTGGTCGAGCAGCGTCGCGGCGCGCGCGGTGTCGCCGCTGTCCAGCACCGGCGGGGTGCGCTGGACGTAGGCGTGGAACAGCGCCAGGTCGTCGCCCGTGCGGCGGGCCGCCTCCAGCATCTCGTCGCCGTCGCGGTGGCGCTGGTGCAGCGGGTCGGCCGGGATGATCGTCAGGCTGCGCATGCCGAGCACGCTGGCCAGCGTGCGCGGGTCGCCCGACTTGCGGGCCAGCGCCACCGCCTCGTCGCTCAGCGCGAAGCGCCGCTCGCCGTCGGGCGCCCAGATCAGCTCGGAGGCGAGCAGGGCGGCCAGCAGCGCCCGGGTGCTGAGGTCGGTCGAGTCGACCAGCTTGCGCGCCTCGGTCAGCAGCGCGATGCGGCGCTGGTCGGGGGCGGCGGAGATGCTGGAGAAGCCGCGGTCGCCGCCGAGCGCGGCCACCACGATCAGGTCGTCGCGCCCGCACTCCCTGGCCAGCTCGGCGGCCTGGTGCAGGGTCTCGCGCGCCTCCGGGTGCCCGGCCAGCCACATCGCCCGGCCGCAGTCCATCAGCAGCTCGGCGCGCCGTTCCGGGGAGGCGCCGGGGAAGTCCGCCAGCAGGCCGAGCACCCGCTGGTACCAGGTGACCGCCTCACGGTGGGCCAGCCCGGCCAGCGCGTGGCGGGCCGCCTGCACGCCCGCCTCGGCGGCCTCGGCCGTCCGGCGCGGATCGCGGCCGTGCTCGGCGGCGGCCAGCAGATGGGTGGCCACGACGTACGGGCGCGACTCCATGGCCTGCGGGTCGGCCTGGCACAGGGCGTCGGCGACCCGGCCGTGCAGCAGCCCGGCGCGGGGGGCCGACAGCGTGGCGTACAGGGCGGTACGGGTCAGCTCGTGGGAGAACTGGCACTGGCCGCCGTCGGCCATGGTCACCAGGCCCGCGCCCATGGCCTCCTCGACGGCGGCCACGAAGCGCGCCTCGTCCAGGCCGAGGCCCAGGCGCAGCGCGGCCGACTCCATGCGCTCGCCCACGGCCAGCAGGCTGACCAGGTCGCGGGCGTCGGGGTGGAGCTGCGCCAGCCGCGCCCGGACCATGCGGGTGACCGAGTCGGGGACGGTCAGCGCGTCGAGGTCGGCGCCCGCCGCCAGCTCCCTGGCCACCTCGGTGACCAGGAACGCGTTCCCGCCGGTGATCCGGTACAGCAGCTCGGGGTCGCCGTCGCTGCGCACCTCCGACAGGGCCCGGCTGACCTCGTCCATGCCGAAGGAGGAGACCTGCACCAGGCGGCCGCCGGCGGTCAGCTTGTGCAGCTCGGGCATCGCCGACTCGACGGGCACCGGGCGCGAGGTGGCCAGGATCAGCAGCGGCAGCGAGTCGGCGTCCCACATCAGGGAGTGCAGCATCTGCAGCGACTCCAGCGTCGCCCACTGCAGGTCGTCGATCACCAGCAGCACCGGCCGCACGGTGGCCAGGCGCTCGATGAGCGTGCGCGCCGCGGCCATCAGGTGGTAACGCTCGGAGACCGGCTCGGTGGCGGGCGGCACGGCCAGCGACAGCGGGGGAGCGGCCAGCGAGGGCGCCAGCCGGACGAGCTGCCCGCACTGCTGGTCGACCCCGGCCCGCAACAACAGCGCCGGCGAGGTGCGGGACAGCCGCTCGACCGCCCCGGCGATCGGCTCGTACGCCTGCCGCGCCGGATCGGTGCACCGCCCCGCCAGCACGGTGAACTGCCGCTTGAGCGCCCGCCGCGCCACGACCGAGGCCAGCCGGGTCTTGCCGACGCCCGGATCGCCCTGCAGGATCACCAGCCCGCTGCCGAACTCGGCCGCCCCCAGCTCCTCCTCCAGCGCCCGCAGCTCCTCGTCCCGGCCGACGAACGGCAGCACGTGCCCGCTGTCCAGCCAGGGCGCCAGCCCGCCGGCGTGCTGGTTGTCGGCGCTCTGCCAGTGGAGCTCGTAGGTGTGCATCGGCTCCCGCAGGCCCTTGCCCGGCAGCCGGCCCAGGTCCTTGAACTCGTGCCGGCTGCGGCCCTGGGCCAGCCGGCGCACCAGGTCGGTGCAGAGCACCTGGCCGCCCTCGGCCACCGCGACCAGCCGGGCCGCCTCGACCGTGGGCAGCCCGCTGACGTCGTCGTCGCCCCAGCACACGTCGCCCGCCGCCAGCGCGGCCCTGATCGAGATCTTCTCCAGCGCCCGCTCGTTCTCGGCCGCGACGGCCTGCTCGACGGCGATGACCGCGTCGAGCCCCGCCGTGGCCGAGCCGAACACCGCCATCAGCCCGTCGCCCAGGCTCTTGGTGAACGTCGAGCCGCTGGCCGTCACCACCGAGTGCAGGAGCTGGTAGAGCCGGCGGAAGACGACGTTCGCGCGTTCCTCGCCCAGCCTGATCCGCAGGGCTGTGGAGCTGACCACGTCGGTGAACAGGATGGTGGCCGTGGTCAGCGTGCCCGGCTCGTGCGGGGTGCTCACGCGGGTGGTCCCTCCTTCCGCACGGGGGCCCTGGCCGCCTTGCCCACGCCCTTCCGCACGCCCTTGCGGACGCTGTGGCGGAGCCTGCGCGTGCGGCGCGCCGTCTTCGACTGCCGGACGCGCCACTGGGCGGCCAGCTCCTCGGGGATCTGGAAGGCGGCGTGGCCGCCCGAGTAGCGGTCGATCATGGCGATGACGATGTGCTTGCCCGCCCGGCGCACCAGCCAGCGCACCACCGCGTCGACCGGGCCCATCAGGCGGCCGTACCGGTTGCCGGCCCTGGCCGCGGCGAACAGCGCGTTGAACCACCACGCCGGCGGCGGCACGTCGAGCAGCGCCGGGACCTGGGCGGCGTTGTGGCGGGCGTCGCGGAAGACCCAGTGCACCAGGCTGCGCGGCAGCTTGCGCCAGCCCAGGTGCATGAACTCCTCCATCTCCGCCAGCAGCACGGCCATCAGCCTGCGGCCCTCGTCGCTCGACTCGTACAGGCGGCCGAGCCGTTCGCTGACCGGCGGCACGTCGTCGAGGGTGAGCGGCCGGTCGCGGCACGCCTCGACGCCCATGAGGTGGCCGAAGACGCTCCACGTGTACAGGTGGGCGGCCTTGTCGTCGTCGCTGAGGCGCACCCCCATGCTCTCCAGAGCCTCCCACGTGACGACCGAGAAGTCGAAGATGGTGGCCAGCAGCAGTTCCTGGTTGACCGGCGGGCCGAACCTGGCGGTGTCCCAGTCGTCGCCGAAGTGCTCGGTGGCCAGCGCGCGCACGAACGAGTGCAGGATGCGCAGCCCGATCGCCGTCGTGTGCCCGGGACGGCCCGGCGTCAGGCTGTCGGTGGCCTTCAGGCCCATGACGTCCACCAGCATCTGGCCGGTCTCGGCGACCCGGCGGGTGAGGCTGTGGGTGGCCAGGTCGGACACGCCGGCCAGCACCTTGGCGCTGGAGATCTCGACGTAGGCCATGGGCAGGCACTTGCAGAACAGCGCGACCGACTGGTACAGCCCGTAGTCGGAGAAGACGGCCTGGCCGCGGGCCAGCAGCTCGGCGTCCTCGCTCCACTCGGGCAGGTCCTTGCCGAAGTCGATGGCGTCGAAGATGGCCGAGGGGCCGGTCTCGCCCGAGGGGGCCCGCGCCTCCCGCTTGGCCCGGCCGAGCTCCACCACGACCGCGCGCAGCAGGGACAGCGCGTTCTCCCCTTCGGGCCTGGTCTCCAGGTAGCCGGCCACGATCTTGTCGATGTCCGGGTCGGCCTGCTGCCGTAACTGCCGGAACCGTTCCGCCGGCCAGCGCTCGGCGGGGCCGTTGTCGTGCTCGTTCATGTTCCCCGTACTCCAGATCCGGTCAGAGACCTCCGCGTTTGCGCAGCGCCTCGACGTCCAGCAACGTGATGGTCCGCCCCTTCATGGCGATGAGGCCGCGGGCGGCGAGCGACTGCAGGGCCCGGTTGACCGCCGGGCGGGACGCGCCGATCAGCGCGGCGAGGTCCGACTGGGTCAGCCCCGGCATGTCCACGACCGGGCCCTGGGTCTGGCCGCGCTTGACCGACAGTTGCAGCAGCAGCTTGGCCAGGCGTCCGCCCAGGTCGAGGAAGGCCAAATCGGCGGCCTGCCCGGTGAGCCTGCGCACCATCTGCCCGAGCATGCGCAGGAACTCGTCGGCCAGCCCGGGATGCTCCCGCATCAGCTCCAGCAGCCGCGCCCTGGGCAGCGCGAAGATCCAGCAGGGGCGCACGGCGATGATCGAAGCCGACCGCGGCGAGTCGTCCAGCAGCGCCATCTCGCCGAAGGTCTCCGCCCGGCCCAGCATGTTGAGCACGATCTCGTCGCCGTGCTCGGTGGTGAAGACGACCTTCACCAGGCCGTCGAGCAGCACGTACAGGGATTCGCCCGGATCGCCCTGGTGCAGGATGATCTGCCCGTTGCGGTATCTGCGCGCCACCCCGGCGCGCACGGTGCTGGTGATCCCGGCCGGTCCGAGCACGCGGAACAGCGGGACCTCCGCCAGCACGGCGGCGACCGCCTGGACGTCGTGTGGAACCGCCCCGCTGCTGGCGCTCATGGAAGAACTTTAGGACGCGAACGCCGATCGGGCAGTAAGTGGTAAGCGATCTCCCGAATGTGACGAGCGCCACACCCGCACTGTGTCGTCCGCGACAGTGCGCGAAGGCCGCCCGGAGCACCGTTGGGGGGCCGGTCGAACGAGGTTGACCCCCGAGGACCCCGGCCGGCGGGGAGACGATGATGCAGTTGGATACGTTGGAGCGCCGCGACACCGCCACCCTCGTGTCGGACGCCCAGGAGGGCGACGCCCAGGCGTGGGAGCGGCTGGTCGAGGAGTTCACGCCGATGCTGCGGTCGAGGATCCGCCGCTTCCGGCTCGGCCACGAGGACGCCCAGGACGTGCTCCAGACCACCTGGTTGCTGGCCTGGCAGAACCTCAAGAGCGTCGAGGACCCCCAGCGCATGCCCGGCTGGCTGGCCACGATCGCCTTCCGCGAGTGCCTGAAGCTGACCAGGCGCACCCGGGAGATCTGCACGCCCGACCTCGACACGCTCGGCAGCACGGACGACGTGGACAGGGAACTGGCCAGGATCTGGCTGGCCGGCACGCTGGAGGAGCTGGTCGAGGAGCTGCCCGCGGCCCAGCGCGTGCTGTTTCGAGCACTCACGGAAACCTCCGAGCCGCACTACGTGGACGTCGCCCGCCGGCTGGGCCGGCCGGTCGGCAGCATCGGCCCCACCCGCGCCCGCTGCTTCGCCAGGCTGCGCGGGCTCCTGCAGGACCGCGAGATCACCAGGGACTTCCTGGACTGAGTCCTAGTTTCCTGACCGGTCAAGAGGGATCGCCTCCAGGAAGGGCTCGAAGTCGAAGCGCGCCATCTCGTAGGCGTCGGGATCGGTCTCCTCGGGGAAGGCGTACATCTTGCGCCGCGTCCCGGGGAGCAGCCGGTCGGCCCGCGGAGCCTCGGGGACCGGCTCCGGCAGCGTGCCGCGGGCCGTCTCCGCCTCCAGAGCCGCGGTGAGCTCCGGCCCGAACGGCGGGTCGTAGAGCGCGCCCACCCGCTGGTAGGTGCGGAAGTAGCCGACGATGAAGCGCATACGGTCGGGGTAGGACACCCAGTCGGTCACCCCGGCGGTGGCCTGCTCGACGTCGTCCGGGATGAACTCCTCGGCGAGCTTGCGCACCTTCTCGTTCCTGATCGGCCGCCAGGCGAGCGCCATGTCCACGCCCGGCGGCGGGGCCAGCGGCCGGCCGACCCTGACGTCGCTGAGCGGCGTGCGCACGGCGAACAGGTGACGGGTGTACAGCGAGGACCACTTGGCCTCCAGCACGCGCGTCAGCCACGGCTGGTCCTCGTGCCGGGCGCTGAACAGCGGGAAGCGCGGGTAGGGCCGCCGGGTCACCAGCGAGCGCAGCGACCGCCACGACATCCGGGTCAGCCACCGCACCGGCCGGTACAGCACCAGCTCCAGAGCCTTCTGCGCGCGCTTCTGCTCGTAGGCCGACAGCGCCACGCCGGCCCCGAACATCAGCTCGGCCCGCTCGTCGGGGTCGGTGGCCGCGCGCGCCTGCCGCAGCAGCAGGGCGGCGTCCCGCAGGTAGCGCTCGTCGGCCTCCTCCAGCAGCCCGGACAGGAACTCCGGCGGCATCGGCGTGTTCTCCGACTCCGGGCTCACCTTGACGTAGCAGTCGGGCGTGCCGTTCCACAGGTTGGCCGCCAGGCTCGCGGTCTCCAGGAAGATCGCCCGGTTGGCCAGCGCCAGCCCGAGCCGGTAGCTGGGGCCGAGCAGGGTCAGCAACATGGCGCGGAACAGGCGGCGCAGGCGGGCGGGCACGTGCAGCCGGTCGCCGAAACCGGTCAGGAAGGGCGAGCCCGGAGTCAGGTCGAGGCTCTCGGCGACCGCCTTGGAGGTCCATTTGGCGTAGCAGTACCAGTTGGTCGCGTCCTGGCCCAGGTGCTGGGCGAGGTCCCCGGCGACACGGTGGTAGCCATGGGCGATGACCATGGCCTCAAGCGCAGGGTTCCTGTCCTTGCAGGCGGCGATGCGCAGCACGTCGTCCGCCGTCATCGGAGCGCCTGGCGCAAGCGCTTGTTCCACTTCGGACATGAGGTCTCCCGTCAGTGGTCCCCCCTGGGACCGTCGATCCTCACCGGGTCAGAGCGCGTCCGGTGACGTGAGATACAGGGCGGCGGTCCCGCTTTCCCCGTGACCGCCGCCCGGAGCGTAGGGCGGGTGACTTGCGGTGCGGTTGCAGGGCGATCCGAGCCCCTGCCGGAGCGCCCGCCGCCCCGGGAGGGGCCCGGGGCGGCGGCCGGCTACTCCTGCACCGATATCTTGCTGATCACGACGAAGCCGCCGAGCGCCCCCGCGGAGCCGGCGGCCGTCGTCGTGGTGAGGTTGACCACCAGGTCATAGGTGCCCGGGCCGAGCTGGCCGCGCATCGGGACCGACGCGGTGTACCGTCCCGAGCCAGGGGTGAACGTCATCTCCACGGGAGGCGAGGGATGACGGGTCTCACCACCTCCCAGCAGGTCGGCGATGATCTCCACATGCCACCGTCCGGCCAGCCAGTCGACCAGCTCGCCGGCGACCTCCCAGCTCACGTCAACGGTCCAGCCCTCGCCGCATCTCACGACGTTCGTGGGCTGGGCGCCCGGGTCCACAACCTGACCGTGCAGCACGCCGCTCAACTGCTCGGCCGGAACCTTCATCACCTGGAACTCACCGGTCGCCATGTCGCTGTCTCCTTTCCGGGGGGAACCAGGTCCCCGTACGGAGAGGCAGAGCGGTGGGACAGCCGGGTAAATACCGGGTGTATTCAAGGACACAATGCCGGGACGCACCGCCCCGGCCACTACGGTGGAGGCGTGATCGACGACCGCCCGGACCCCGCGTCGAAGGCCCGGCTCGCCGCCGGGTGGCTCGCGCTCGCGGGCGGCTCCCCGGCCGCGCGGGCCGCCGGCGCCGAGCTGATCGCCCGCTGGGCCGAGCCCCACCGCCGCTACCACACCCTCGCCCATCTCGCCGCCGTGCTGGCCGCCGTCGACGACCTGGCCGGGGAGGCCGCCGACCCCGCCGCCGTGCGCCTGGCCGCCTGGTTCCACGACGCCGTCTACGACGGCAGGCCCGGCTGGGACGAGGAGCGCAGCGCCCAGCTCGCCCAGGCGCGCCTGCCGCGCTGCGGGGTGCCGCCCGGCCGGGTCGCCGCGACCGCCCGCCTGGTCCGCCTGACCGCCGCCCACGACACGGTGGCCGCCGGCGACCGCGACGGGGCCGTGCTGTGCGACGCCGACCTGGCCGTGCTGGGCCGCCCCGGCTACGACGCCTACGCCGCCGACATCCGCCGCGAGTACGCCCACGTGCCCGACGACCTGTTCCGGCAGGGCCGCGCGCAGGTGCTGCGCAGGCTGCTGGCCGCACCGCGGCTCTACCGCACGGACCGGGCCCGCGAGCTGTGGGAGGAACCCGCCCGCGCCAACATGACCGCCGAGCTGGCCCGCCTGGCGGGAGGCTAGGGCGCGCCGGCGTCGTGGCGCTTGCGGCGGCGCAGACCGGCGGCGATCAGGCGGCGCAGCAGCTCGCGCGAGCTGACCGGCTCGGCGCCCAGCGACACCGCCCGCGCGTGCACGGTCTCCGGGACGTCGTAGTGGTCCCGGTCGAAGGCCCGGCCCGGCACCCCGAGCCGGGCCGCGAACGCGTGGAGCTCCTCCAGCGAGCTGTCGCTCACCAGGTGCGACCACATCAGGCCGCGCGGCCCCGGCCAGTCGGGGGGATCGATCAGAACCGTCACGCCCTCAAGGGTAGGACCCTGCCGCGCACGCCGAGCTCGCCCAGATCGGGCACCACGACGTGCGCGCCGTGCCCGGCCAGCGCGGCGGCGTCGCCCGGACCGTCCCGGGTGACCGCCACGACCAGCCCGAATCCGCCCTTGCCGCCCGCCTGGACGCCCGGCAGCGCCGCGTCCACCACGGCGGCCCGTCCGGCGGGCAGCGCCAGGCGCCGCACGGCCTCCAGGAACAGGGCGGGGTCCGGCTTGCCCGGCAGGTTCATCAGGGCCGCGTCGCCGCCGTCCACGACCAGGTCGAACAGGTGCGCCACGCCCGCGGCGGCGACCAGCCGGCGGCCGTGCAGGCTGGCCGAGACGGCGGCCGTGCGGGCGCCCCGGTGTCGCAGCTCGTGCAGCAGGGCCACGGTGGCGGGGAAGGCGGCCACGCCGTACTTGTCCACCTGCGCGAGGAAGATCTGGTCCTTGGCCAGGCCGAGCCCGTGCACGGTGGGCGCGCCCGGCTCGTCCTCGGGACCGCCTTCGGGCGCGGTGAGGCCGCGCGCGGCGAGGAAGGTGCGCACGCCGTCGAGCCGCGGCCGGCCGTCGACGTGCCGGAGGTAGTCGTCACGGATGTCGAACGGGTCGCAGCGGCCGCGCAGGAAGGCGTCGAAGACGTGTTTCCAGGCGGCCGCGTGCACCCGGGCGGTGTCGGTGACCACGCCGTCGATGTCGAACACCACGGCGCGGATCGAGGCCAGATCGATGACGGGCTCGTTCACACTGTGAACGTAACCGCTCTACCAGGCGACGGGTAGCTCCTTGACCCCGTACACGATGGCCAGCTCCCGGAACGGCACCTCGCCCGAGACGTGCAGGTCCGGGAAGCGGCGCAGCAGGGCGGGGAAGGCGATGCGCATCTCCATCTGGGCGAGCGGCGCGCCGATGCAGCGGTGGATGCCGTGGCCGAAGGCCAGGTGCGAGCGGGCGGTCTCGCGGCCCGGACGCACCTCGTCCATGTCCGGGCCCAGCGAGGGGTCGCGGTTGGCGCCGGTCAGCGAGCACAGCACCATCTCACCCTTCTTGATCGGCACGCCGTGCAGCTCCAGGTCCTCGCGGGCGAAGCGCGGGAAGGCCACCTGCACGACCGTCATGTAGCGCAGCAGCTCCTCGACGACGTCGGTGACGTAGCCGTCCACCTCGCGCACCTTGGCGGCCTGCTCGGGGTGGCGCATGAGCCACAGCGCGCCGAGCGCGAGCATGCTGGTGCTGGTGTCGTGGCCGCCGGTGAGCAGGCCGTCGGACATGCTGGCCAGCGTGCGGTCGTCGAGGTCGTCGCCGTGCTCGCGCAGGAGCTGGCCGAGCAGGCCCTCGCCGGGATCGCGCCGCTCGCGGGCGACCAGGTCCACCAGGTACGCCATCGCGTCGTTGATCGCCTGCAGGGACGCCTCGGGGCCGGCCGACAGGTCGAACCGGTCCTTGCTGATCCTGACGAAGTCGGCGCGCTCCTCGTACGGGACGCCGAGCAGCTCGCACACCACCAGCGACGGGATCGGCAGCGCGAAGTCCTCGACCAGGTCCGCGGGCGGGCCCTTGGCCTCGATGCGGTCCAGGTGCTCCTCGACCATCGCCTCGATGCGCGGCTCCAGCCGGCGCAGGCGGCGCATGGTGAACTCGGGGGTCAGGTACTTGCGCAGCCGCGTGTGCTCGGGCGGGTCCCGGAAGCCGAGGCCGCCGGGGTCCTCCTGGTTGGAGCCCAGGCCGGAGATGCCGGCGAAGTCGTTGCTGAACCGCTCGTGGTCGCCGAGCACACCGCGTACGTCCTCCCAGCGCGTGACCAGGTGCACGGTCTGGTCGCCGGGGATCTTCATGGGGAAGACGGCGTGCTCGGCCCGGATGCGGCCGAGCTCGGCGACCGGGTCGAAGTCCTCGCGCATGAACTGGACGAAGGGGAACTCTGAGTCAGACATGGATATCCGTCCTGCTGGGATACATCGCACTATGTTGGGATAAATCCCTCGGTAGATGGTCCCATCCGGACAGGCGGCTGTTGCCCTCCGAAAGGACGAAATTGCCGCTCACTCTCACGTCCCACCTGGCCACCCGCCCGATCGTCCATCTGGCCGCGCGTCCGGCCGCCCGCCGCGTGGTCCCGTGCGGGAGGCCGTGCGGGAGGCCGTGCGGGAGGCCGGGGTGCGCCTCATTGTGCGCCGGGTCGCGGGCCGCCGACTAGCCACAACCCCCTTCTGGTACGGCGTGTGTCACAGGAACCGGTGGGAGACAGGGGAAATCGGTGGCGTTTGGCGTACAAGGGGGCGACAGTCTGCGATGATCTCGTCCCAAGACAAGCTGGAGTTGAGCCTCGCGGATAGTGACTGATGCCGACATTTGAGGAAATAGCAGCCTTCGTCGCCGAGAAGCCGTTCGCCACCGCCGTCATCGCCCTGCTGGGCCTGGCCGGGCTCGTGCTGGCGTTCCTGGTGCTCCGGATGGCCTGGCGCGCGGGCACCTGGTTGTTCGCCCGCTACGTCGCCCCCCGTCCCGTCGAGGACGTGCTCACCGTCGTCGCCGCCTCCATCGCCACCGGCGTGTCCGCCCAGGGCATGTGGCGCTTCTCCGGAGACGTGCTGGGCCTGGACGGACCGCTCCGGCTGCTGCTGTTCGCCTTCATCGAGGTCGCCATCATCACCTCGGCCGTCCGCGCCCGCCGCAACATGCGGGAGAACTTCTCCGCCGGCATCGACGGCATCGCGGTCTGGGCACTGACCTGCCTGACCGCCGTCCTGTCCAGCATGGACGCCCGCAGCCTCCCCGAGGCCGTCTTCCGCCTGGCCGCCCCGCTGGTCGCCGCCTGGCTCTGGGAACGCGGCATGGCCATCGAACGCCACCGCATCCGCGGCACCGGCCGCATCAACTGGCGTCTGACCCCCGAACGCCTGCTCGTCCGCATGGGCCTGGCCGAGGTCAGCGACCGCACCGCCTCCGAGGTAGACGCCCACCGCCGGCTCACCCGCGTCGCCCTGGCCGCCAAGCGCGCCAAGGCGCTGCGCGACAGCGGCGCCTCCGAGCGCAAGATGCGCGGCGCGCTGGCCAGGCTCGACAAGGCCATGGACCAGGCCGTCGAGCACACCGGGCTGGCCGTCGACCAGCAGCGTCAGGAGGCGCTGCTGGCCCAGATCGCCGCCCTGTACAACACCACCGCGCTCATCGACGCCGACCCGCGCGTGCCGTGGGAGCCCGAGGCCGATCACCGTCCCGTGCCCGCCCGCCCGGCGCTGCCGCCCGCGCTGGCCCAGCTCGTCGAGGACGAGGACGAGGACGTCGAGGTGTTCGACGCCACCCCCCAGGTCGTCGACACCGCCCAGCGCGCCGCCCAGATCAGGGCCGCCCGCGAGTTCTGGGACCGGCAGATCGCCAAGCGCATCGTGCCGCGCTCGGTGGACATCGCCCAGGAGATCGGCGTCCCGCTGGCCACCGCGCGCGAGTATCGTGCCCTGTGGAAGCTGGAGCCGCAGGCGCACGCCCTGATCGAGGCTCTGTACCAGCAGCACGGCATCGTCGACACCGGCGCCTTCCCGGCCATCGCCGACGACGGGCGGGTGCTGGCCAAGTAGGGGGAGCTCGGTTGCGGGAGCGCACGCTCGAACGCGTCAGGAAACTCCTGGCCAAGGCCGAACGCACGGACAACGAGCACGAGCGGGCCACCTTCCTGGCGGCCGCCTCCGCCCTGATGGCCAAGTACGGCATCGACACCCTCCCGCCGCCCGGCACCCGCCAGACCCCCGGCGACCGGATCGTCACCCTGCCCGCCCCGTGGGCCAGGGAGAAGGCCCGCCTGGTCAGCCTGGTGGCCCAGGCCGTCCGCTGCCGCCCGCTGCTGATCGGCCGCGGCGACGGCGGCCAGCGGGTGCACGTGTTCGGCTTCGCCGCCGACCTCGAACGCGCCGACGTGCTGGCCACGTCGCTGCTGCTGCAGATGGCCTCCGGCCTGGCCCGCGTACGGCCGCCGGGCGAGCTCGCCGCCGCGCGGGCCTACCGGCGCTCGTGGCTGCTGGGGTTCACCGACGAGGTGTACCGGCTGCTGCGCGAGGCCGAGTCGCGCGCCGCGACCGAGGCCGAGGCCGCCGGGGCCGGCACCGCGCTGGTGCTGGCCGACCGCCGGGCCGAGGTCGACCTGGCGGTGGCCGCCCACTATCCGCGCATCCGCATGTCCGTCCCGACGACCAGCGGCACGGGCTACCGCGCGGGCGTGCTGGCGGGCCGGCACGCCGACCTCGGACGCACCGGCATGCCCACCGCCACCGCCCGCGAACTGCCCCGCTGAGCCGCTCAGTCGCCCAGCCGCTCAGTCGCCCAGCCGCCCAGCCGCTCAGCCCAGCGCGGCCGAGACCAGTGAACGGGCCTCCTCCTGCACCTTGGCCAGGTGGTCGGGGCCCTTGAAGGACTCGGCGTAGATCTTGTAGACGTCCTCGGTGCCCGACGGGCGGGCGGCGAACCAGGCGTTCTCGGTCGAGACCTTCACGCCGCCGAGCGCCGCGCCGTTGCCGGGGGCCGCCGTCTGCACCGCCGTGATCGGCTCGCCGGCCAGCGACGACGCCGTCACCTGATCGGCCGACAGCTTGGCCAGCACCGCCTTCTCCTCGCGGGTGGCGGGCGCGTCGACCCGGGCGTAGGCGGGCTCGCCGAACCGCTCGGTCAGGCGGCGGTAGTGCGCGCTCGGCGACTCGCCGGTCACCGCCAGGATCTCCGAGGCCAGCAGGGCGAGGATGAGACCGTCCTTGTCGGTGGACCAGGGGGAGCCGTCACGCCGCAGGAACGAGGCCCCGGCGCTCTCCTCGCCGCCGAACCCGAGCGAGCCGTCGAGCAGCCCGGGGACGAACCACTTGAAACCGACCGGCACCTCGTAAAGGCGCCGGTCGAGCGAGGCGGCGACCCGGTCGATGACGCCGCTGCTCACCATCGTCTTGCCGACCCCCGCCGCGGCGGGCCAGCCTTCGCGGTGGGCGTACAGGTAGGAGATGGCGACGGCCAGGTAGTGGTTGGGGTTCATCAGGCCGTCGGGGGTGACGACGCCGTGGCGGTCGGCGTCGGCGTCGTTGCCGGTGGCGATGTCGTACCTGTCGCGCTGGGCGATCAGCGACGCCATCGCGTACGGCGACGAGCAGTCCATGCGGATCTTGCCGTCCCAGTCGAGCGTCATGAACCGCCAGGTGGGGTCGACCAGCGGGTTGACCACGGTCAGGTCGAGGCGGTGGCGCTCGGCGATCTCGCCCCAGTAGGCCACGCTCGCCCCGCCCAGCGGGTCGGCCCCGATGCGCACCCCGGCCGACCTGATCGCGTCGAGGTCCACCACGGACGGCAGGTCGTCGACGTACGCGCCGAGGAAGTCGTAGCGGCCGGCCGCGTCGAGGGCCTTGGCGTAGGAGATCCTGGACACGCCCTTCATGCCGTCGGCCAGCAGCTGGTTGGCGCGGTCCTGGATCCAGGAGGTGGCGTCGGTGCCGGCGGGGCCGCCGTGCGGCGGGTTGTACTTGAAGCCTCCGTCGGAGGGCGGGTTGTGCGACGGCGTCACCACCACGCCGTCGGCGAGCCCGGACGTGCGGCCCCGGTTGTGCCGCAGGACGGCGTGCGAGACGGCGGGGGTCGGCGTGTAGCCGTCGCGGGAGTCGATCAGCACCTCGACGCCGTTGGCCGCGAACACCTCCAGCGCCGACACGCGGGCGGGCTCGGACAGCGCGTGCGTGTCGATGCCCAGGAACAGTGGCCCGTCGGTGCCCTGGGAGGCGCGGTATTCGCAGATGGCCTGGCTGGTGGCCAGGATGTGGTCCTCGTTGAAGGCCGTCCGCAGCGAGGACCCGCGGTGGCCCGACGTGCCGAACGCCACCCGCTGCGCCACCTCGGCGGGGTCGGGGTGCAGGGCGTAGTAGGAGGTCACCAGCCGGGCGACGTCGACCAGGTCGGCGGGCTGGGCGGGCTGTCCTGCGCGATCGTGCGTCATGAGGCCACTTTACAAATCCGCCCCCTTCGTACGGGTGAGCGCGCCCGGCGGCGTGGGAAGATACAGGCGCGTCTGCCTCCAGAACGGAGTTCTGTTTCCATGCGTTTCGGATATTTCCTGAATGAACGGCAAGGGCCCGACCCGCTCGGCGCGCTCCGCGACGAGATCGCCCAGGCGGCCGAGGACGGCTTCGCCTCCGCCTGGCTGTCCCACATCTTCGGCCTCGACGCCCTCACCGCGCTGGCCGTGGCCGGCTCCCAGGTGCCCGGCATCGAGCTCGGCACCTCCGTCGTGCCCACCTACCCGCGCCACCCGGCGGCCCTGGCCCAGCAGGCGATGACGGCCAACGCCGCGCTCGGCGGCCGGCTGGCCCTCGGCATCGGCCTGTCGCACCAGGTCGTCATCGAGCACATGTTCGGCCTCAGCTTCGAGCGCCCCTACCGCCACATGAAGGAGTACCTCGACGTGCTGCTCCCGGCCAGCCGGGGCGAGCAGGTCAAGGCGGCGGGCGAGACGATCAGGGCCGACGTGCGGCTCACCACGCCGGGCGCGGGCTTCCCGGTGCTCATCGCCGCCCTCGGCCCGCGCATGCTGAAGCTGGCCGGCACCGTCGCCGACGGCACGGTGCTGTGGATGACCGGCCCGAGGACGGTGGCCGAGCACGTCGCCCCGACCATCACCGCCGCCGCCGCGGAGGCGGGCCGCCCGGCGCCGCGGATCGTCTGCGCGCTGCCCGTCTGCGTCACCGACGACCCCGCCGCGGCCGTCGAGCGCGCCAACGAGATCTTCGCCGTCTATGGCACGCTGCCCTCCTACCGGGCCATGCTCGACCGCGAGGGCGCCGCCGGGCCCGGGAACGTCGCGGTGGTCGGCGACGAGGAGTCCGTGCTGGCCCAGCTCGAACGGCTGCGCCAGGCCGGGGTGACCGACTTCGTCGGCGCGACGTTCGCCGAGCGGGAACGCACCCGTGAGCTGCTCATCGGCGCGTCGAAGGGTTCATAGGGGGACATCTCAATAAACTCCGGCAAGGTGAAGCGCTTGCTGCATGGCATAGACGTGTCGAACTGGCAGGGCTCCGTCGACTGGGCCGGTCACGCCGAGGCCGGGGTCTCCTTCGCCTTCGCCAAGGCCACCGAGGGCGGCGACTGGACCGACCGGTGGTTCGCCCGCAACTGGTCAGGAATGCGCGAGAGCTGGCTGGTGTGCGGGGCGTATCACTTCGCCCGGCCCAAGGGCGACCCGATCGAGCACGCCCGGCACTTCCTGGCGGTGCTCAGGTCGGCGGGCGGCCTGCGCAGGGGCGACCTGGTGGCGCTCGACCTGGAGACCGGCGACGGGCAGCGCCCCGAGCAGGTCGCCAGGTACGCGCGCCGCTGGTGCCACCACGTCGAGCGGCACGCCGGTCTGCGGCCCTTCATCTACACCTTCCACTGGTTCGCCCGCTCGGGGAACTGCGCCGGCCTGGCCGACTACCCGCTGTGGATCGCCTCCCCGGAGAGGCCGCGCGGCGACCCCCTCGTGCCGCCGCCGTGGCGCGACTGGACAATCCACCAATATGCCAGCAGTCCGCTCGACCGGAACATCTTCCATGGCACCCGCCAGGACCTGACAAGGCTGGGGTTTCACCCGCGATAGCATCGGTGTTCACCATCGAACCAGCCTCGGTGCCGCACATCGAGCGCGATCCAAGGGAGACACCGTGTCAGCCGAGCTACGCATCACCCTCGCCGGAGCCGAGCGTGTGGTCGCGGCCGGCACGACGGCCGGTGAGGCGCTGGAGGCCGACGGCCGCACCGTCATCGCGGCCCGGGTCAACGGCGAGCCGCGCGACCTCGCCCACCCGCTGGCCCAGGACGACGTGGTCGAGCCGATCGAGGTCTCCAGCGAAGACGGCCGGGCCATCGTCCGCCACTCCACCGCGCACGTCATGGCGCAGGCGGTGCAGGAGCTGTTCCCCGAGGCCAAGCTGGGCATCGGCCCGCCCGTGGAGAACGGCTTCTACTACGACTTCGACGTCAAGCAGGCGTTCAACCCCGACGACCTCAAGCGCGTCGAGAAGCGCATGCGGGAGATCGTCAAGCAGGGGCAGCTGTTCTCCCGCCGGGCCGTCAGCGACGACGAGGCGCGCGAGGAGCTGGCCGGCGAGCCGTACAAGCTGGAGCTGATCGGGCTCAAGGGCGGCGCGGCCGACGAGGAGAGCGTCGAGGTCGGGGCCGGGCAGCTCACGATCTACGACAACCTCGACGCCAAGACCGGCGAGCTGTGCTGGAAGGACCTGTGCCGGGGGCCGCACGTGCCCTCCACCCGGTCGATCCCGGCGTTCAAGCTCATGCGCTCCGGCGGCGCCTACTGGCGCGGCAGCGAGAAGAACCCGCAGCTCCAGCGCATCTACGGCACCGCCTGGGAGTCCCGCGACAAGCAGGACGAATACCTGAAGATGCTGGAGGAGGCCGAGCGGCGCGACCACCGCAGGCTCGGCGCCGAGCTCGACCTGTTCTCCTTCCCCGACGAGCTGGGCTCGGGCCTGGCGGTCTTCCACCCCAAGGGCGGCGTGATCCGCAAGGTGATGGAGGACTACTCGCGGCGCAGGCACGAGGAGGCCGGCTACGAGTTCGTCAACACCCCGCACATCACCAAGGAGAACCTCTACCAGGTCTCGGGCCACCTCGACTGGTACAAGGACGGGATGTTCCCGCCCATGGAGCTGGAGGGCGCCCGCTACTACCTCAAGCCGATGAACTGCCCGATGCACAACCTGATCTTCAGGGCGCGCGGGCGGTCCTACCGCGAGCTGCCGCTGCGGCTGTTCGAGTTCGGCACGGTCTACCGCTACGAGAAGTCCGGCGTGGTCCACGGCCTGACCCGGGTGCGCGGCCTGACCCAGGACGACGCCCACATCTACTGCAGCCGCGAGCAGATGCGCGACGAGCTCACCTCGCTGCTGCGCTTCGTCCTCGACCTGCTGCGCGACTACGGCCTGGAGGACTTCTACCTCGAACTGTCCACCAAGGACCCGGAGAAGTTCGTCGGCTCCGACGAGGTGTGGGAGGAGGCCACCACCACGCTGCGCGAGGTGGCCGAGGCCGAGAACCTCCACCTGGTGATGGACCCGGGCGGCGCGGCCTTCTACGGGCCGAAGATCTCCGTCCAGGTGCGCGACGCCATCGGCCGCACCTGGCAGATGTCCACCATCCAGCTCGACTTCAACCTGCCCGAGCTGTTCGACCTGCAGTACCAGGCGGCCGACGGCTCCCGGCAGCAGCCGGTCATGATCCACCGGGCGCTGTTCGGCTCGGTCGAGCGTTTCTTCGGCGTCCTGGTCGAGCACTACGCCGGGGCGTTCCCCGCGTGGCTGGCGCCGGTGCAGGTGGTCGGCATCCCGATCGCCGACGCCCACGTGCCCTACCTCCAGGACGTCGCCAAGCGGCTGCGCGAGCGGGGCATCAGGGTCGAGGTCGACGCGGCCGACGACCGCATGCAGAAGAAGATCCGCAACGCCCAGAAGGCGAAGGTCCCGTACATGCTGCTGGCCGGTGACGACGACATCGCCAACGGCGCGGTGTCCTTCCGTTACCGCAACGGCGAGCAGAAGAACGGCGTGCCCGTCGAGGAGGCCATCGCCGAGATCGTCAACGCCGTGGAACGCCGCGTCCAGGTCTGAGCCGCCGCTCCAGGCCCGGCGAGCCTTCCCGGCCTGCCGGGCCTGAGCCGTGCTCCGGGCGGCCCAGGCCCTGGCCGGGTGTCAGTGCCGGCAGGGTGTCAGCGTTGGCCGGGCGTCAGCGGGGGAACAGGCGGAAGGCGACCGCCGGGCGGCCGTCGAAGCGTTCGGCGGCCTCCCGCGCGGAGCCCTCGATCAGCTCGCGGGCGTAGACCTCCGGGGCCTGGTCGGTCAGGGCCTCGATGTAGGCGCGGTGCTCCAGCAGCGACCGAACGCCCCGCTCCAGCCCGTCGGTGACGTCCACGGCGTGGGTGGGGGAGTTGGAGCCGGCGACGGCGACCCAGCGCACGCCGTTCCAGGGCGCGGCGTCGGTGTCAGGAAATATCCAGCGATTTCCGGCGTCTCCGGCGGCGTCCAGCACGGCCCGGCCCACCGCCCGGTGGTCGGGCGTGTTCCAGTACGTGCCGCCCCACGTGTCGTCGGGGTTGAGGGTGATCACCAGCTCCGGGCGGTGCCTGCGGATGGCGGCGGCGATGTCCCTCCTGAGCGCCGTCCCGTACTCGACGACCCCGTCGGCGTGGTCGAGGAACTCCACGGTGGTCACCCCCACCACGGCGGCGCTGGCCCGCTCCTCGCGCTCGCGCACCGGCCCGCACGCGGCGGGGTCGAGCGTGTCGATGCCCGCCTCGCCGCGGGTGGCGATCAGGTAGGAGACCTCGCGCCCGGCGTCGGTCCAGGTGGCGACGGCGGAGGCGCAGCCGTACTCCAGGTCGTCGGGGTGGGCCACGACGGCCAGGGCGCGCTGCCAGTCGGCGGGCATGGGTTCGAGTCGCTGTGCCATGCCCTCACCTTAGGCCCGTCGCGGAGGGCGGAGGATCACGCCGGAAGAGCGGCCCCTCGGCGCGGGGTCCTATGCTGCTTGGTATGCACGATCAGGCAGGAGCCGGGGCGCCCGACAACTTCCAGCGGCTGTGGACCCCGCATCGCATGGCCTACATCAAGGGCGAGAACAAGCCGACCGGCACCGGGCCGGGCGACGGCTGCCCGTTCGACGAGATCCCCCGGATGAGCGACGAGGACGGCCTGATCGTGGCCAGGGGAGAGGTCGTCTACGCCGTCCTCAACCTCTACCCGTACAACTCCGGCCACCTGATGGTCGTGCCTTTCCGGCACGTGTCCGGCTACGACGAGCTGACCCAGGCCGAGGTCGCCGAGCTGGGCGAGTTCACCCAGCGGTCGTTGCGCGCGCTGCGCAAGGCCAGCGGCGCGCAGGGCTTCAACGTGGGCATGAACCTGGGCCAGGTCGCGGGCGCCGGCATCGCCGCCCACCTGCACCAGCACGTCGTGCCGAGGTGGGGCGGCGACACGAACTTCATGCCGGTCGTGGCTCAGACGAAGGTGCTGCCCCAGCTCCTGCACGACACCCGGCAACTCCTGGCCGACGCCTGGGCGGACTGACGACACCGGTCGCGGGCCCGCCACCCGAGGCGGCGTCGGCCTGAGGCGGCGGTCGGCGGCGTCGATCCCGGGCCCGCCGCCCGAGGCGTCAGTCGCCGGCGTGGGCCAGGTGGGCGGGGGCGGCGGCCTCGGCCGGGTGTTCGCGGCCGAGCGCGCCGATGCCCGCCGCGAGCAGCAGCGGCACGGCCAGCGCCAGAGCCATCGACAACACCGCGGCGCCCGAGTCGTTGACCAGCATCCCGATCACTCCGCTGACCAGCGTGCCGATCAGGCCGGCCCGCAGGGCGGGGGAGTGGCGGAACGCCGCGGGCACCACGCCCGCGCTGGCCTGCTCGGGCCGCAGGATCGCGTAGACGAGGAAGGCCACGGCCGCGATCACGATGGGCATGAGGTTGGGGCTGAGCAGCGTGGCCAGCATGGCCTGGAGCTTACGGAAGATCACCTCGAACGCCTCGCCGCTGAGCACCTGGCCCACGAACCTGCCCAGGTGCGTCTGCTCGTCGGGCGGACGCAGGTAGTTGAGCACGGCGAACGTCATCACGATCACCGCCCCGGCCACGCAGAACGCCCCCAGCTTCACGATCGACACCCGCTTGCCGGCCACCAGCAGCGCGGTCACCGCGATGCCCGGCACGAACGCGATCACGCCGCCGAAGTCGCTGCCCATGCCCGAGCCGCCCAGCACCATCGCGAACGCCCCGAGCACCACGATCGCACCCACCCCCGGCCGCCCCGGCCAGCGGTGGGCGATCACGGTGGTGGCCAGCAGCGTGCCGGTGGCCAGCAGCGCGAACGGGATGTTGCCCAGGCCGTAGTAGCGGGCCCCCACCTCGGCGCTGTAGCCCATGACGCTGTTGAGCTGCAACGTCGTGCCCGTCAGCAGGTCGCCGGCGAGCGTGAGCGCGGTGATGCCGGCCACCACGGCGAGCGGGCCGAGCGGACGACGCCGCCAGGGCCCGCCGAAGGCCAGCGCGGTGACCACGACGACCCAGCCCATCACCCCGGCGACCAGTTGCGGCAGGGTGGACCAGGGCAGCAGGTTGACCAGGTAGCTGGAGACCGGCAGGGCGGCCAGCGCGACCGCGGCCAGGCGCACCGGCGACAGGCCCTTGCGCCGCCGCAGCAGCAGGAACGCGACCACGTAGAACAGCACCTGCAACACCGCCACGACGGTGAAGTAGACGCCCTTGACCGACCGGATGGCCTGCGCGGTGGCGTCGGCCCGGCGCAGCCGGTCGATCGTCGCACCGGCGTCGCCCAGTTGCAGCGGCACCCCGACGACCGTGGCCGGCGCCGGCACGCCGAGCCGGGCCAGCACGGTCGCGGTCAGGTCGGGCAGGATCGAGATGTCGGCGCGGCGGGTCGAGGCCGCGCCCAGCAACCGCCCCTGCGCCCCCGGCTCACGCAGCGCGGCCACCCGCAGGTGCGGCACGGAACCGTGGTCGGACAGGCCGGCGAGCAGCACGGTGGTGCCGGGCGGCAGGATCGACAGCAGCGCGCCGGCCTTGGCGTCGGCCAGGCGCAGCGCGTCGCGGCGCTCCTTCGGACCGAGCTGCTCGGGCACCTTGGGCAGCTTGCCACTGGCCAGGTAGGGGTGGACGAGGTCGTCGACGTCCATGGCGATCAGCGGGCACTGCTCCAGGTCGGCCGTGCGGACCTGGAGCGGGGAGGCGTGGTAGCGCTGCACCGCGCCCTGCCGGTCGGCCAGCGCGAGCGCGGCGCCGGGGCCGATCGCGATCGAGCACCGGCCCGCGGCCTTCAGCGCCTCGCCCAGCGTGCCGGCGTTGCGCTGCCCGGCCACGTCGATGAGGTAGCGGTAGTCGGGGATGGCCGCGCCCGCGCCCCGGGTCTCGGGGGCGGGAGGCGCGCCGCAGGCGTAACCGGCGGCGGACCTGGTGCCGGCCGACACCGTGAGCCAGCCGTCGTAGGGGCAGGTGATGTTGCTGACCGTGCGCACCGACAGCGAGCCGATCGCGCTGCCACGCGTCAGCTCCCACAGGTTGGGGGCGTCGGCCTGGTTGACGTCGTCCCAGCTGAGGCCGGAGACGCCGATGAGCGCCACCCTGCCCGCGCCGGGAGCCGAGCCGCCGGCCGTGGCCGTGCCCTGCAGGCCGAGCAGTACGGAACCGGCCAGAACGGCCAGCACCACGAGCGCGCGCCTCACCCCGACGACCTCCCGCGATCGATGACGTCCGTGGCACGCTAGAGCACGTCGCGATCCGGCGCCACCGATTCCCCTACCTTCTCACGGGCGGCGGCGGGCACGGTCCGTCAGCCGCGCACGGGGGTGAGCCAGTGGCGGTAGCGGTCGTCGCGCCCGTGCACGGCGGCCTCGTAGGCGTCGGCCAGCTTGCCGGTGACCGGTCCGGGGCCGCCGAACTCGCAGTGGTCGACCGCGCTGACGTGCACGATCCCGGCCGCCGTGCCGCAGACGAAGATCTCGTCGGCCGTGTACAGGTCGGTGCGCAGCAGATCCTCCCTGGTGACCGTCAGCCCCAGGTCGGCGGCCAGCCGCGCGACGGTGTCCTGCGTGATGCCCTCCAGCGCGCCGGCGTGCGGCGGAGGCGTGGTCAGCACGCCGTCGCGCACGACGAAGACGTTGGCGCCGGTGCACTCGCTGACGTTGCCGGCCGCGTTCAGCAGCACCGCCTCGTCGAAGCCCGCCTGCATGGCCTCGGACTTGGCCATCACCGAGTTCAGGTAGGGGCCGGTGGCCTTGGCCGCGGTCGGCGTCACCCGGTGGTCGTTGCGCTGCCACGAGCTGGTCATCAGCCGCACGCCCGCCTCCAGCAGCGCGCCCCACTCCCAGGACGCGATCGAGACCACCGTCGGGCAGCCGCGCGCCGCCACGCCCATCTCGCCGTAGCCGCGGTGGGCCAGGTGGCGGATGTAGCACGAGGACTGGCCGTTGGCCGCGACCGTGGCCAGCGTGGCCGCGCGCAGCTCCTCCAGGGTGTACGGCAGCGGCATCCCGATGATCCGCGCGCTGCGCGCCAGCCGCCGCAGATGTTCGTCCAGCCGGAACACCGCCGGGCCGTCCGGCGTGTCGAAGGCCCTGGTGCCCTCCAGCACGGCGGTGCCGTAGTGCAGGGCGTGCGTCAGGACGTGCACCCGGGCCTCGCCCCAGGGCACCAGCTCGCCGTCCATCCAGATGTGCTCGGCTTCGCGCATCGTGCCGCTCCTCTCCGTAAATGGCCGCCAACAATCACAAGATGTAGGCCAATTCATTGATAAGTGGCACAGTAACCGGATAATAGTGGCGTGGGAAGAGAAGAAAACCTTGTCACCCTGGTCCGCGACCGGCTCCGGCTCCACGAGGGCACGGCCAGCCGGCGGCTCGCGGGCGCGCTGACCGACCTGGCCCAGACCGGCGCCATCGCCCCGGGCACCCGCCTGCCCTCCGAGCGCGACCTGGCCCAGGCGGTCGGGCTCAGCCGCGGGACGGTCGCCGCCGCCTTCAACGCCCTGTGCGAGGAGGGCCTGTGCGAACGCCGGCACGGCAGCGGCACGTACGTGCTGGGCGTCCCGACGTTCGGCGGCCTGCTCCAGGGCGGCGCGGTGCTGGCCGACCTGTCGACCGCGGTCGTCCCCGACCCCTCGCACCTGGCGGTGCCCCCGCTGGACGCCGCGGCCCTGATGCGCGCGCCGAGCGGCCACGGCTACGACGCCATGGGCGACTCGCGGCTGCGCGCCGTGCTGGCCGCCCTGGACGCCGGGCCGCACCGCGAGATCCTGGTGACCTCGGGCGCCCAGCAGGGCATCGACCTGGCGGCCCGGGTGCTGCTGCGGCCCGGCGACCGCGTGCTGGTCGGCGACCCGGCCTACGGAGGCGCGCTCAGCGTGTTCCGGCGCGCCGGGGCCCACGCCGTCCCCGTGGACCTCGCCGACGCGGACGCCGTGCGCGACGCCCTGGCCCGCCACCGCCCGGCCGCCGTGTACGCGCTGCCGGTGGACAACCCGACCGGCCGCCTGGCCGACCTGCGGCACGTGGCCGAGCTGGCCGCGGCGGCGGACGTCCCGCTGGTGGAGGACCGGACCCTCGCGCCCGTGGTGTTCGACGGCCGGACGCCTCCGGAGCCGCTGGCTCTGGCCCATCCGCACGGCACGGTGACGGTGGGCTCGTTGTCGAAGGTGTTGTGGGGCGGCCTGCGGGTGGGCTGGCTCACCGCCCCCGAGCCGCTGCTGGCCCGGCTGCTGGAGGCCAAGCTCGACGCCGACCTGGCCACCAGCGCCGTCTCCCAGCGGCTGGCCGCCGACCTGCTCGACGGCGACCCCGTGCCGGCCTGGCTCGCCGAGCTGGCCCGCCGCCGCGACCACTTCACCGCCGCGCTGTCCGCGCGCCTGCCGTCGTGGACCTGGTCACGCCCGCAGGGCGGCCTGTCGGTGTGGGTCCGGCTGCCGGGCGCCGACACCGACAGGTTCGCCGCCGCCGCCCGCGAGCAGGGCGTCGCCGTCGCCCCCGGCTCACTGTTCTCCCCGGACGGCCGCCACCGCGACCGCCTGCGCCTCAGCTTCGCCCTGCCGCCCGCCCTCCTCGACCAGGCGGTCGCCGCCCTGGTCCGCGCCTGGCAGCAGACCGGCCGCTGAGCCCCCGGCCCCGGAACACGGCGACGCCACGCCGGTGATCCGGCGTGGCGTCGGCGGACGAACGTGGCGGGACGGGCCTCGGCTCAGCCCACCTTGACCTTCACCGGCTTGCTCTCGTGGTGCTGCCGGTCGAGCGAGGTGATCAGGTACGTGCCCGGCTTGGCCGGGTACGACGCCGTCGTCACCACGGCCGCCAGGTTGCGGGCGTCGGTGGTGTGGCAGTCCTTGCCCGACTCCGGCACCCGGTACACCGCGTAGGCCCGCGCCCCCTCGGACGGCGTCCAGGACACGGTGGAGCCGCTCGCCTTGACGCCGGCCGGCTTGCCGGGGGCCTCGCCGCCGCGGTCCTCCATGATCGGCAGCAGCGCCGGACGGCTGTAGTGCTCCTTGGCCACCCGGTCGATCGCGCCGAGCGGGTTGGTCAGGAGCTGCTTGGCGCTGAAGTAGATGTCGCCGTCGACCTGCTCGTAGCGCCGGTTCACCGTCAGGTGCGCCGACAGCTCGCCCGGGTTGGCCCAGGCGGCGTTGGTCCTGGTGCCGACCTGGTAGAGCGCCTGGCCGATGTAGAGCTGGACGTCGGTGCCTTTGACCGCGCCCGCCCACCAGGCCGTCAGCGTCTTGTAGTCGGCCGCCTTGAAGCCGCGCGGCCAGTAGAGCTGCGGGGCGACGTAGTCGACCGTGCCGTCCTCGATCCAGGAGCGGGCGTCGGCGTAGATCGAGTCGTAGGCGGACATGCCGGCCGTGGCCGACCCGTCGGGGTCGTTGGACTTGTTGCGCCAGATGCCGAACGGGCTGATGCCGAACTTCACGTGGTTCTTCGTGTCGTGGACGGCCGCGTCGACCTTGGCCACCAGCTTGTTCACGTTGTGGCGGCGCCAGTCGGCCAGCTTCCGGCCCTCGCCGTACTTGGCGAAGGCGGCCTTGTCGTCGAACGTGCCGCCGCCGCCCGGATAGGGGTAGAAGTAGTCGTCGAAGTGCACGCCGTCGACGTCGTAGCGGCTGACCACGTCGGTGATGACCTTGGTGACGTGCTCGCGCACCTGCGGCAGGCCGGGGTTGTAGTAGAGGCCGCCGCCGTACTTGACCGTCCAGTCGCGGTGCTGCTTGGCCGGGTGGTTCGCCGGGAGCTTGGACAGGTCGGCGCCTTCGGCCGCGCGGTAGGGGTTGAACCAGGCGTGGAACTCCAGGTTGCGCTTGTGGGCCTCGTCGATGAGGAACGGGAGCGGGTCCCAGCCCGGGTCCTTGCCCGCGGTGCCCGTCAGGTACTGCGACCAGGGCTCCAGCGAGGAGCGGTAGAGCGCGTCGGAGGCGGGCCGGACCTGGACGAAGACGGCGTTGAGATTGCGCTTGACCGCGCTGTCGAGGATCTTGACGTACTCGGCCTTCTGGCGGGCCTGGCCGAGGCCGGCGCGCGAGGGCCAGTCGATGTTCTTGACCGTCGCGATCCACACCCCGCGCAGCTGGCGCTTGGGGTAGCGGGGGTCGGGCTTGCAGGCCGCCGTCGCCTCGGCGGTGGCGGGGGCGGTGGTCGTCGTCTTCTTGGTCGCTGCGGGGCTCTCGGTCGCGCCGGGGCCGAACACGTAGGCGGCGCTGGTGGTCACGACCGCGAGGGCTGCAGCGGCTAGGAGTGGGCGTCCAGTTCGCATAGTGCAAACCAGTCTGGCAGCTGCTCCCGCGTGATCGGACCTGAAAAAAGAAATGCAGTCGTGATGCTTCTGTTACGAAACGGTAGATGCGTGATCAAACGTGCGGGCCGGGAGGGACATGCCGCCCTCCCGGCTCAGCGCCGCTCAGTCCGTACCCCTTACTCGGTGGCCGCCACCTTGCTCGCCAGGTTCGGCGGCAGCGGCTCGTAGCGCAGGAACGTGCGCGTGAACGTCCCGGTGCCGTGCGACATCGAGCGCAGGTCGATGGCGTAGCGGGTGATCTCCAGCTCGGGCACCTCGGCCTTGACCAGCGTGCGCCCGGTGCCCACCGGCTCGGTGCCGAGCACGCGCCCGCGCCGCGAGGACAGGTCGGACATCACCGAGCCCACGTGGTCGTCGGCCACCAGCACCGACAGCTCGTCCACCGGCTCCAGCAGCAGGGTCGGGACCTTCGAGGCCGCCTCCTTCAGCGCGAGCTGGCCCGCGATCTGGAAGGCCATGTCGGAGGAGTCGACCGAGTGGGCCTTGCCGTCGTAGAGCGTGACGCGCACGTCCACCATGGGGTAGCCGGCCACCACGCCGCGCTCCATCTGGGCCCGCACGCCCTTCTCCACCGACGGGATGAACTGCCGGGGCACCACGCCGCCGACGATCTTGTCCACGAACTCGAACCCGCCGCCCGAGGGCAGGGGCTCGACCTCCAGGTGGCAGATCGCGTACTGGCCGTGGCCGCCGGTCTGCTTGACGTTGCGGCCCATCGCCTGGCACCGGCCGCCGAACGTCTCGCGCAGCGGCACCCGCAGCTCGATCCGCTCGACCTCGACGCCGTGCCGGTTGGCCAGGCGGTCGAGCAGCACGTCGGTGTGCGCCTCGCCCATGCACCACAGCACGAGCTGCCGGGTCTCGGCGTTGTTCTCCAGGCGCAGCGTCGGGTCCTCGGCCACCAGCCGGCCGAGCGCCTGGGCCAGTTTGTCCTCGTCGGCCTTCGACTTCGCCCTGATCGCCACCGGCAGCAGCGGCTCGGGCATCTGCCAGGACGTCATCAGCAGCGGACGGTCCACCTCCGACAACGTGTCGCCGGTCTCGGCCCGCGACAGCTTGGCCACGGCCACGATGTCCCCGGCCGAGCCCTTGGCCGCCGGGCGCTGGGTCTTGCCCAGGGGGCTGGTCAGCGTGCCGATGCGCTCGTCGACGTCGTGGTCCTCGTGCCCGCGGTCGGCCAGGCCGTGGCCGGAGACGTGCACGGTCATGTCGGGGCGCAGCGTGCCGGAGAAGACGCGGACGAGGCTGATGCGGCCCACGTACGGGTCGCTGGTGGTCTTGACGACCTCGGCCACGAGCGGGCCGTCGGGGTCGCACGCGATGCCGCCGACCGGCTTGCCGGACAGGTCGGTGATCTCGGGCATCGGGTGTTCCAGCGGCGAGGGGAAGCCCTGGGTCACCAGCTCGAGCAGCTCCGTCATGCCCACCGCGTGGCCGTCGCCGAGCCCGCTGCACAGCACCGGGAAGAAGCTGCCGCGGGCGACCGCCTTCTCCAGGTCGTCCACCAGGACCTTGGTGTCGATGGGCTCGCCCGCCAGGTAGCGGTCCATGAGCGACTCGTCCTCGCTCTCCTGGATGATGCCCTCGATCAGCTCGCCGCGCCGCTCGTCGATCTGCGCCTCGTACTCGGCGCCCGGCTCCTTCTCGGTGCGGGCGCCGGTCGCGTAGTTGTAGAACTTCTGCGACAGCAGCCCGATCAGGCCGTTGACGTGCCCGTTGGTGATCACCGGCAGGTAGAGCGGCGCGACGCCGTCGCCGAAGACGTCCTGGCAGGTGGCCAGCACCTCGTCGAAGTCGGCGCGCTGGTGGTCGATCTTGGTGATCACGACCGCCCTGGGCATGGCGACCTGGGCGCACTCCTCCCAGAGCATCTGCGTGAGCCCGTCGATCCCCTCGGAGGCCGACACGACGAACAGGGCGGCGTCGGCGGCGCGCAGCCCGGCGCGCAGGTCGCCGACGAAGTCGGCGTAACCCGGGGTGTCGAGCAGGTTGATCTTGATGCCGTTGTGCACGAGCGGCGCCAGCGCCAGGTTGACCGACCGCTGCTGGCGCACCTCGACCTCGTCGAAGTCGGTGACCGTGTTGCCGTCCTCCACCCGGCCCGGCCGCTGGACGGTGCCCGTCGCCGCGAGCAGCTGCTCGACCAGGGTGGTCTTGCCCGCTCCCGAGTGGCCGACCAGCACGACGTTGCGTATCGCGTCCGCCCTGTCGGCCGTGGGTGCCCTGCCCGCGGCTCCCATGGCCCCGCCGGAGTTCCTTTCCGCCACTTCGCCTCCCACGTCGTCGGTGCATCCAACGCCGCGCCCGCGCGGAGGGTGTCAGGAACCGCATGGACGCGGTGTGTTCACCAAATACCCCTGTGGCGAATATCACAAGGGGTGCGGGGCAAAGAAAGTGGCCGCTCACGTGATGGCCTACGATCGGACCGCGATGCTCAAACTCCTGCGACCGGCCATGACCCGGATACTCACCCCGCTGGGCAGGGCTCTCGTCGGCCGCGGGATCGGCCCGAACGCCGTCACGGCGATCGGCACCCTCGGCACGGTGATCTCGGCCCTGCTCCTGTTCCCGCTGGGCCAGCTGGCCTGGGGGGCGCTGCTCATCACCGTCTTCGTGCTGTTCGACCTGCTCGACGGCGTCGTGGCCCGGCTGGGCGGCAAGGGGGGCACCGTCTGGGGCGCCTTCCTCGACTCCACGCTCGACCGGGTGGCCGACGCCGCCATCTTCGCCGGCCTGATCCTGTACTTCGTCGCCGGGGGCGACACGCTGATGGCCGGCGTGACGCTGGCCTGCCTCGTCGCCGGGTCCCTGGTCTCCTACGCCAAGGCCAGGGCCGAGGGCCTCGGGCTCACCGCGGACGTGGGGCTGGCCGAGCGTCCCGAACGGCTGGTCGTGGCCCTGGTCGCGACCTTCTTCTCGGGGGTCGGGGTGCCGTACGTGCTGCCGCTCGGGATGTGGCTGCTGGCGGCGGCCTCCACCATCACCGTCGTGCAGCGGGTCGTGCACGTCCACCGGCAGACGAGGGAGCGATGAGCGAGAAGACCTCCATCGGCGACCGCATCGTGGCGGCGGGCTTCGCGGCGGGCTGGAAACTGGTCCCGCTGCTGCCCCAGCGCCCCACGGCGGCGGTCTTCCGCCTCCTGGCCGACCGGGTGTGGCGCAAGCGCGGCAAGTCCGTGCGCCGCCTGGAGTCCAACCTGGCCAGGGTCACCGGCATCGACGCCGGCAGCGCGGAGCTGCGCGAGCTGAGCAGGGCCGGCATGCGCTCCTACTTCCGCTACTTCCACGAGGTCTTCCGCCTGCCCTCGATCCCGCGGCCGGAGATCGTCCGGCGCACCCACGTCATCGGGGCCGAGCACATCCACGACACCCTGGCCACGGGCCGGGGCGTGGTGCTGGCCCTGCCGCACATGGGCAACTGGGACGCGGCGGGCGCCTGGCTGGTCGGCGTCGGCCACCCGTTCACCACGGTCGCCGAGCGGCTGAAGCCCGAGTCGCTGTTCCGGCGCTACGTCGCCTTCCGCGAGGGGCTCGGCATGGAGGTGCTGCCGCTCACCGGCGGCGACGGCCACAACTTCGGCACCCTCGCCGGCCGCGTGCGCAAGGGCGGCGTGGTCTGCCTGCCCGCCGAGCGCGACCTGACCAAGAGCGGCATCGAGGTGCGCTTCTTCGGCGCCACCACCAAGGTGCCCGCAGGCCCGCCGCTGCTGGCCGTCCAGACCGGCGCCGCGCTGCTGCCGGCCACCGTCTACTTCGTGGGCGACGACTGGGGCATCCACATCCACGAGGAGATCCCGGTGCCCGCCGAGGGCACCCGGCAGGAGAAGGTGGCGGCCGTCGCCCAGGCCATGACGGACGTCTTCGAGAAGGGCATCGCCGAGCACCCGGAGGACTGGCACATGTTGCAGCGGCTCTGGCTGGAGGACCTGCCGAAATGAAGGTCGGCATCGTCTGCCCCTACTCCTGGGACATGCCGGGCGGGGTCAAGCAGCACATCGACGACCTGGCCCAGGCGCTGATGGCGCAGGGGCACGAGGTCTCGGTCATCGCGCCCGCCGCCGACGACGACGAGCTGCCCCCGTACGTGACGGGCGCCGGCCGGGCGGTGCCGGTGCCCTACAACGGGTCGGTGGCCCGGATGTCGTTCGGGTTCCTGTCGGCCGCGCGGGTGCGGCGCTGGGTGCGTACGGGCGACTTCGACGTGCTGCACATCCACGAGCCGCTGATCCCGAGCCTCGGCGTGCTGGCCTGCTGGGCGGCCAAGGGGCCGATCGTGGCCACCTTCCACGCCTCCTTCACCCGCTCGCGCGCCATCGCGGTGGCCGAGCCGCTGCTGCGCAGCGCGCTGGAGAAGCTGAGCGGCCGCATCGCGGTCTCCGACGCGGCGCGCAAGAGCCTGGTCGAGCAGTTCGGCGGCGACACCGTGCTGATCCCCAACGGGGTGACCGTGGCCCGCTACACCGAGGCCGAGCCGCTGCCCGGCTGGGGCCCCGACGGCGCCACGATCGGCTTCCTCGGCCGCATGGACGAGGAGCGCAAGGGCCTGCCGATCCTGCTCGACGCCTTCAACGCCCTGGCCGCCGAGCGTCCCGGCCTGAAGCTGCTCATCGCCGGGCCCGGCGACGCCAAGGACGTCTACGACAAGGTGCCCAAGCCCTTCCACGAGCGGGTCACCGTGCTCGGCATGGTGAGCGAGGCCGACAAGATCCGCGCCTACCACTCGGTCGACGTGTTCTGCGCCCCCAACACCCGGGGCGAGAGCTTCGGCATCGTGCTGGCCGAGGCCATGGCCTCGGGGGCGACGGTGCTGGCCAGCGACATCCCGGCCTTCCGCAAGGTGCTGGGCGAGGGGCAGGCCGGCGCGCTGTTCGCCAACGGCGACGCCGCCTCGCTCGCCCGCGAGGCCGCCGCGCTGCTCGACGCGCCCGAGCGGCGCGCCAAACTGGCCGCCGAGGCCCTGGTGGCGGTCAGGAAGTACGACTGGTCCACGGTCGCCCGCGACGTGGTGCGCGTCTACGAGACGGTGACCACCGGCGGCGCGGGCCGGGTGGAGGAAGACCTGTGACCGCCTGCCGAGAGCTCCTGTAGGGAACCGCTGTGACATCCACCATGATCGTGCTGATCGTGGGCATCGTCGTCGTGCTCACGGCCGTCTACATCTCCTGGCGCGCGGGCCGGCTCGACCGCCTGCACATCCGGCTCGAACTGGCCCGCGAGGCGCTGGACGCCGCGCTCATGCGGCGCCGGGCCGTGGTGCTCGAACTGGCCGGCTCGCGCCTGCTCGACCCCGCGACCTCGCTGGTGCTGGCGGCCGCCGCCCACGAGGCCAGGATCGCCGGGCCCGAGGAGCGCGAGCACGCCGAGAGCGACCTGTCGCGGGCCCTGCGGGCCGCGGTGGACCAGGAGCGTTTCCGGGAGAAGCTGGCCGAGGCGCCCGGGGGCGGCGACCTGCTGGAGGAGCTCGACGCGGCGGTTGCCAAGGTCGTCTATTCGCGCCGGTTCTACAACAACGCGGTCGGAGTCACCCGTACGGCGCAGCGGCGCTGGCTGGCCAGGACGCTGCGATTGGCCGGTCACACCGAGTTCCCGGAATTCTTCGAGATTGATGACAATCCGCCCGCAACTATGTCGCCTGAATGACCAAATGTGGGGAGGCCGGTAAGCTTCTCCCGATTTCTGGGCAAAGGCGAGGAGTTGTTGCAAGGTGCGGCTATCCCGGATGATCTCGGTGACTCTGGCAGGGGCGGCCGTGCTGGGGCCCGTCGCGGCCTGCTCGTCCGACGAGCCTCCCGCGTCCGGCAAGGCGCCGCAGGCGGCCACCGCCGCCCCCTCGGAGGAGCCCACCGAGCAGGCCGAGGGGCACCCGTTCACCGGGCAGCCCTTCGAGGAGCTCAAGCCGGTGCTCGCGGTGAAGATCGAGAACACCGCCGCGGGCAAGCCCCAGCTCGGGCTCAAGAGCGCGGACGTCGTCTACGTCGAGCAGGTCGAGGCCGGCCTGACCCGGCTCATGGCGATCTTCTCCTCGAAGATCCCGGCCAAGGTGGGCCCGGTGCGCAGCGCCCGCATCTCCGACCTGCACATCGTCCCGCAGTTCGGCAAGCCGGCGTTCGCCTACTCCGGCGCGCAGACCAAGATGTTGCCGTTCATCGCCAAGGCCCCGCTGTACGACGTGGGCGACACCCGCAACCCCGGCGCCTACTTCCGCCAGCCGGGCCGCTACGCCCCCTACAACCTGTTCGCCAACACCAAGAAGCTGCTGTCGGGCGCCCCCAAGGCCACCGAGGCCAAGGACATCGGCTTCACCTTCGGCGACGCGCCCGCCGAGGGCGGCGTGGACAAGAAGTCGTACACCGTCAGGTGGCCCGCGGCGCGCTTCACCTTCGCCTGGTCGGAGGCCAAGAAGCAGTGGCTGATCTGGCAGGACGGCAAGAAGGACATGGCGGCCGAGGGCGGCCAGCTCGGCGCGCCCACGATCGTCGTGCAGTACACCAAGACCGAGCGCTCGCAGTTCCACGACTTCCACCAGAGCTACACCCCGCTCGTGCACACCACCGGCAAGGGCAAGGCCGTCGTGCTGCGCGACGGCAAAGCCTACGCGGCCAACTGGGAACGGGAATCGGAGGAGACCGGTACGACGTTCACCACTGAGAGCGGCGAGCCGATGAACTTCGCCCCCGGCCAGGTCTGGATCGCGCTCGCCAGCCGCAAGCCCGTCACCCCTTGATAGACCGTTCTGTATAAGTTGAGCGGCAAATCCTGACATCGTGGCATGTCGGGGGAGGGGTCCATCAGGACCTACGATGGGTTTGATAACTTACCGTCCGCCCTGAGAGCCCGTGAGGAAGACCGTGTCCAGCACGCCTGAAAGCACCCCCGTCACCGGAACGGCCCGCGTCAAGCGCGGCATGGCCGAGATGCTCAAGGGTGGCGTCATCATGGACGTCGTCACCCCCGAGCAGGCCAAGATCGCTGAGGATGCCGGCGCCGTCGCCGTCATGGCCCTTGAGCGTGTGCCCGCCGACATCCGCGCCCAGGGCGGCGTGTCCAGGATGAGCGACCCCGACATGATCGACGGCATCATCGCCGCCGTGTCGATCCCCGTCATGGCCAAGGCCCGCATCGGCCACTTCGTCGAGGCCAAGGTCCTGCAGTCGCTCGGCGTCGACTACGTCGACGAGTCCGAGGTGCTCACCCCGGCCGACTACGCCAACCACATCGACAAGTGGCAGTTCACCGTGCCCTTCGTCTGTGGCGCCACCAACCTGGGCGAGGCCCTGCGCCGCATCACCGAGGGCGCGGCCATGATCCGCTCCAAGGGCGAGGCCGGCACCGGCGACGTCTCCAACGCCGTCACCCACATGCGCACCATCCGCGCCGAGATCAGGCGCCTCACCACGCTGGCCGAGGACGAGCTCTACGTGGCCGCCAAGGAGCTGCAGGCCCCCTACGAGCTGGTCGCCGAGGTCGCCAGGAACGGCAAGCTGCCGGTCGTGCTGTTCACCGCGGGCGGCATCGCCACCCCGGCCGACGCCGCCATGATGATGCAGCTCGGCGCCGAGGGCGTGTTCGTCGGCTCGGGCATCTTCAAGTCGGGCGACCCGGCCAAGCGCGCCGCGGCCATCGTCAAGGCCACCACGTTCTACGACGACGCCGACGTCGTCGCCAAGGTCTCGCGCGGTCTCGGCGAGGCCATGGTCGGCATCAACGTCGACGAGATCCCGCAGCCGCACCGGCTGGCCGAGCGCGGCTGGTGAACCGGCGCGTCGTCGCAGGTCGGCGGCCCGCCGTAGGTCCATGATCGTCATGTGACGATGAAAAGCTTCGTAAGAGGCGGCATTCGCGAAGGATGTCGCCTCTTTCGTGTTGTCCGCGGTTCACCGGCCTGTCATGCGACTCGGTCAGGCTACGGGCGTCCCTCACCCTTGATCGTCCCGAGGAGCGCACCGTGTCCCAGCTGAACCGACGGCACTTCCTGGTCACCGGCCTGGCGGCGGGCGCCGCCGCCGCGATCCCCGCCACCGCGGCGAGCGCCGAGCCGGACCCCGCCGCAGAGACCGCGCAGGCACTGGCCTCGCGCGGGCTGTCCACCGACCCCTTCACGCTCGGCGTGGCCTGCGGCGACCCCGACCACGAGGGGTTCGTGCTGTGGACCAGGCTGGCGCAGAACCCGCTGGCCGAGGACGGCTTCGGCGGCATGCCGCAGCGCCCGTTCCCGGTGCAGTGGCAGGTCTACGCCGACGAGCGCGGGCGCCGCGTCGTCCGGTCGGGGGTGGCCGTCGCCGTGCCGGAGTGGGGGCACAGCGTGCACGTCGAGGTCGACCGGCTGAGCTCGGACCGGGACTACTGGTACCGCTTCCGCGTCGGCCCGTACGTCTCGCCCATGGGACGGGCGCGCACGGCCCCCCACCCGCTGTCCTACGGCGGCGCGCTGTCGATGGCCTTCGTCTCCTGCGCCCAGTACGAGCACGGCTGGTTCACCTCCTACCGCAGGCTGGCCGAGGAGCACCCGGACCTGATCCTGCACCTGGGCGACTACCAGTACGAGTACACCAAGGACACCTACACCATCCCGGGCGGCAACGTCCGCGACCACGAGGGCCCCGAGACCGAGACCCTGGCCGGCTACCGCCAGCGGCACGCCCAGTACAAGGCCGACCCCGACCTGCAGGCCGCGCACGCCGCCGCGCCCTGGCTGGTCGTCTGGGACGACCACGAGCTGGACAACAACTGGGCCGACGAGGTGCCGGAGAAGCCGGAGGTGCCCCAGCCGGACTTCCTGGCCCGCCGCGCCGCCGCCTTCCGCGCCTACTACGAGAACATGCCGCTGCGCCGCACGTCGATCCCGCGCGGCATCGACATGCAGCTCTACCGGCGGATCCGGTGGGGCAGGATGGCCACCTTCCACATGATGGACACCCGCCAGTACCGCGACGACCAGGGCTGCGGCGACGGCTACCGCGACTGCCCGGCCGCCGTGGACCCGGCGCGCTCGATCACCGGCGCGGCGCAGGAGCAGTGGCTGATCGACGGCTTCCACCGCTCACGCGCCCAGTGGGACATCCTGGGCCAGCAGGTGTTCTTCGCCCAGCGCGACAACAACGCCGGCCCCGCCAAGATCACCTCAATGGACGCCTGGGACGGCTACGTCGCCTCCCGCCGGCGCATCACCCAGGGCTGGGTGGACGCCGAGGTGCGCAACCCGGTGGTGCTGACCGGCGACGTGCACGCCCACTGGGCCAGCGACCTCAAGCTCGACTACGACGACCCGACCGGGCCCACCGTGGGCTCGGAACTCGTGGCCACCTCCATCACCACGGGCGGCGACGGCGCGGACTCCGACCCGGCGACGCATCCGTACCTGACGATCAACCCGCATCTGAAGTTCTACAACAACCAGCGCGGATACGTGCTGACGAAGATCGAGCGCGACCTGCTCACGGCCGATTTCAAGGTCGTGCCGCAGGTGCGCGAGCCTGGGGCGCAGGCGTACACGCGGGCGACGTTCGTGGTGGAGGACCGGGTGCCGGGGGTGCGGCAGACGTACCTGCGGCCGCTGGACCCGGCGATCGGCGCCAGGAAGCAGGTGACGGTGGAGGACACCGTCCGGCTGGAGACCGAACGCCCGTAGCCCTGAGGCAGGCGGCGTCCCCGGGGGCTGGGACGCCGCCTTTTCTTCGCCCGGAATATTAGCCAGACTAAGTTAGTTGGGCTAAGTATGAGGGACGATCCCACCCAGATGGCCGAGCAGGTCTCCAAGGTGCTGCGCCACCTGGTCCTGCTGCTGCGGCGCTCCAGCGCCGGCCAGCCCGTCACCACCCAGCAGTACGCCGTGCTCGGCTCGCTCGAACACGGCCCGCGCCGGATGACCGAGCTGGCCGAGGAGCACGCCGTCCAGCTGCCGACCATGACCGTGCAGATCAACCGGCTGGAGTACGCGGGCCTGGTGGCGCGCGGCTCCGACCCGGCCGACGCCCGCGTCAGGACGGTCGAGCTCACCGGCGAGGGCCGCGACCGGCTGCACGCCGTGCGCCGGGCCAGGATCGCCCGCCTCGCCCAGGACCTGGCCGCGCTCACCGACGACGAGCGCGACGTGCTCGCGGCGGCCCTGCCCGTCCTGGCCAAGCTCGGCATCGACAGAACCACCCAGTAAGGGGACAACATGCAAACCGGCGGCGGAATCCTGCGCCAGCCGATGTCCGTCTGGGCCACCGCGTTCGCCGCGGTCGTGGCCTTCATGGGCATCGGCCTCGTCGACCCCATCCTGCCCTCCATCGCCCAAGGGCTGCACGCCACGCCCAGCCAGGTGTCCCTGCTGTTCACCAGCTACTTCCTGGTCACCGCCGTGGCCATGCTGATCACCGGCTGGGTCTCCAGCCGCATCGGCGGCAAGCGCACGCTGCTGGCCGGGCTGGCGCTGGTCGTGCTGTTCGCCGCGCTGGCCGGCACCTCCGGCAGCGTCGCCGAGCTCGTCGGCTTCCGCGCCGGCTGGGGTCTCGGCAACGCCCTGTTCGTGGCCACCGCGCTGGCCGTCATCGTCGGCGCGGCCAGCGGCGGCGCGGAGTCGGCCATCATCCTGTACGAGGCCGCGCTCGGTCTCGGCATCTCGGCCGGCCCGCTGGTCGGCGCGCTGCTCGGCGACTGGAACTGGCGGGCGCCGTTCTTCGGCACCGCCACGCTGATGGCCGCCGGTTTCGTGCTGATCGCCACCCTGCTCAGGACGGGGCCGAGGCCCGCGGTCAAGACCAGGCTCAGCGCCCCCATCCGGGCCCTGGCCCACGGCGGGCTGTCCACGACCGCCTTCACCGCCCTGTTCTACAACTTCGCCTTCTTCACGATCCTCGCCTTCACCCCGTTCATCCTGCACATGTCGCCGTACGGCATCGGCGCGGTGTTCTTCGGCTGGGGCGTCTGCGTGGCGCTGGCCTCGGTGTTCGGCGCGCCGCCGCTGCAGCGCGGGATCGGCTCGGTGAACGTGCTGCACCTGGCCCTGGGCCTGCTCGCGCTCTTCCAGGTCGGCATCGCCGTGTCGGGGACGGCCGGGGCGCACGCCGGGATCATCGTGTTCACCGTCCTGTCCGGCATCCCGATCGGGCTGAACAACACCGTCTTCACCGAGTCGGCCATGGAGGTCTCCGACGCCCCGAGGCCCGTCGCCTCGGCCGGGTACAACTTCGTGCGCTGGATGGGCGGCGCGCTGGCGCCGTTCGTCGCGACCAAGCTCGGCGAGGAGATCGGCATCGCCGTCCCCTACGTCGTCGGGGCCGCCTGCTGCGCGATCGGCATGGCCTTCCTGTACGCCCGCCGCCACCACCTGAGCGCCCTGGCCCGCGTGGACGCCGTCCAGGCCGCCGCCTGACCGCTTTTACGCCAGAGTGCTCTGGTAGGAAGATGCCGGGCCATCATGGTGTTGAATTGTCGGAAACCGGACCTTAACGGAAGGATCGCTGTGCCCACGATCGGTGTACTCGCTCTCCAGGGGGACGTGCGCGAGCATGCGCGCATGCTCCAGGAGGCCGGCGCGTCGGCCGTCGCCGTGCGCCGCCCGGCCGAGCTCGACGCGGTCGACGGCCTGGTGATCCCCGGCGGCGAGTCGACCACCATGTGGAAGCTCGCCGACACCTTCGACATGCTGGAACCGCTGCGGATGCGGATCAAGGAGGGCCTGCCCGCCTACGGCTCGTGCGCCGGCATGATCATGCTGGCCGACCGCATCGAGGACGGCATCGAGGGCCAGCAGACCATCGGCGGCATCGACATGGTGGTCAGGCGCAACGCCTTCGGCCGCCAGGTGGACTCGTTCGAGTCGGACCTGGACTTCGCGGGCGAACGCGTACACGCTGTGTTCATCCGTGCTCCGTGGGTGGAATCGATCGGCACTGACGTTCAGGTGCTGGGCACGGCCGAGCCTGGGGATAGGATCGTCGCGGTCCGTCAAGGGCCGTTGCTCGCGACCTCGTTCCACCCCGAACTGACCGGGGACACGCGCGTGCACCGTTACTTCGTAGACATGGTGAGGGAGCTCTAGGTAATGTCCGGCCACTCCAAATGGGCGACGACGAAGCACAAGAAGGCCGCGCTCGACGCCAAGCGCGGCAAGCTGTTCGCGAAGCTCATCAAGAACATCGAGGTGGCGGCACGGACCGGTGGCCCTGACCCGGACGCCAACCCCACCCTCTTCGACGCCATCTTCAAGGCCAAGAAGAACTCCGTGCCCAACGACAACATCGAGCGGGCGCGCAAGCGCGGCGGCGGCCTGGAGGCCGGCGGCGCCGACTGGCAGACCATCATGTACGAGGGCTACGCGCCCGGCGGCGTCGCGGTGCTCATCGAGTGCCTCACCGACAACCGCAACCGCGCCGCCTCCGAGGTCCGCGTCGCGCTGACCCGCAACGGCGGCTCGCTGGCCGACCCGGGCTCGGTGTCGTACATGTTCAACCGCAAGGGCGTCGTGATCGTGCCCAAGAACGGCCTCGACGAGGACACCGTCCTGATGGCCGTGCTCGACGCGGGCGCCGAAGAGGTCAACGACATGGGCGACTCCTTCGAGGTCGTCTCCGAGGCCGGCGACCTCGTGCCGGTCCGCAAGGCGCTCCAGGAGGCCGGCATCGACTACGACTCGGCCGAGTCGAGCTTCCTGCCGACGATGAGCGTGCCGCTCGACGAGGAGGGCGCCAAGAAGGTGTTCCGCCTGATCGACGCGCTGGAGGACAGCGACGACGTCCAGAACGTCTACGCCAACTTCGACGTCTCCGACGACGTCCTGGCCGCCCTCGACTGATCCCGCGCCACCGAGGGCCCGGGGGGCGACCCCCGGGCCCTCACTCTTTCCCGGGGCCGGTTTCCGCCCTTGACCTGGCACTTGCCGGACCCGCGGGTGTTCGACACCAAATGCCC
Source organism: Nonomuraea sp. NPDC003560 (assembly GCF_042878785.1). NCBI lineage: Bacteria > Bacillati > Actinomycetota > Actinomycetes > Streptosporangiales > Streptosporangiaceae > Nonomuraea > Nonomuraea sp. NPDC003560. Next base: position 1,103,416 of record NZ_JBIAOF010000001.1, read on the forward strand.
ACCCGGCCGTTACGCGTGCGCCCGCGCCCTGACGCGGCTAGGGTCGGGCGACGTGAATTCCCCCATCCCACCGACTCCTGTCCCCGTGCCCCCGGCCGCCCGGCCACCGGCGTCCTACCGCGCGCTGGGCTGGCTGCTGGCCGTGCCCGCGCTGCTCGGCACCCTGATCACGCTGGTCCTGCCGACGGTCCAGACGATCGTGCTCAGCCTGCACAGCGGCGGCGTGCTGCAGCCGAGCAGGTTCGTGGGCCTGGACAACTACGGCAAGGTGCTGGGCGGCGAGGAGTTCTGGCGGGCGCTCGGCTTCACGCTCTCGCTGACCGTGGGGCCGCTGCTGGTGGCCGTGGTCGTGGGGCCGCTGCTCGCCCTGGCGCTCGACCGGGGCGGCGCCCTGCCGCGGCGCGCGGGCCTGGTCGTGTCCTCGCTGGCGATCGTCACGTTCTCGCCGATCGGCGTGGCGGCGGCCTGGCTGCGGGGGACGTCGCCCGACGGTCCGGGCATCGCCACGCTGGCCGAGGGACTGCGCGACCCCGCCACGGCCCCGGGGACGCTGCGGCTCGTCGTCGTGGCCGCCACCTTCGGGGTGGTGTGCGCGCTGGCGCTGACGGCGTTCCTGCCCGCGCTGCGCGGCGGCGCCGCCGGGCGCGCCACGGTCGTGGTGGCGGTGCTGGTGGCGCTGGCGACCGTCGCCGTGGGGGCGCAGGCGTTCTCGATCGGCATGGCGCTCACCCGGGGAGGCCCTGAGCGCGCCACACAGACCCTCGCGGGCCTCCAGTACGACTTCGCCTTCAGAATGGCCCAGTTCGGCCCTGGCGCGGCCGTCGCGGCCCTGACGGGCGTGCTCCTCGGCGTGCTCGGCGTCGTCGCGGTGGTCGTCGCGGTGGCCGCCCGCCTCCGTGTCACCGTGCTCCCCAAGCGGGATCGGCGTGGAGCGTTCCCCGGCTCGGATCCCGGGCGGGCGCGGGCCGGAGGCGGCGTCGTCGCCGGGGCCGTCGCGCTGGTGCTGGTGGTGGCCGTCGGGCTGGTCTGCGCCTGGCCGTGGATCTCCGGCGTGCTCGCGGGCGGCGACGGCGCCGCGTCCGGCGGGCTGCGCGCGCAGGTCAACACCTGGGTCCCCGCCGTGGCCGGCGCGCTGGTGTCGGTCGGCGTGGCCTACCTGGCCGCCCTCGGCATCGGCGGCCTGCGTCCCCTGGGCGCGCGCAGCGAGTGGCTGCTGCTGCCGTTCGCCCCCTGGCTGTTCGTCGGCACCGGCCCCCTCGGCGTGGCCGACTGGCAGAACATGCGCAACCTGCGTCTCGTGGACACCTTCTTCGCCCTGTTCCCGCCGCTGCTGGTCAGCGTCCCGGCGCTGCTGGTGCTGACGCTGCTGTGCAAGGGGCTGGCCGAGCGGAACGACCGGGACTTCTTCGGCGGCGTCCTGCTGCCGTCCCTGCCGATGGCGGGCGTGCTGGCCGGCGCCGTCACGCTGGTCAACGCCCAGGACGTGCTCTGGCCGCTGCTGGTGGCCCAGAGCCCGGAGCTGTTCACCGTCCCCGTCGCGCAGATGGGCCGGCTCGGCGGCTTCCACGGCGTCCCCGACGTCGGCGCGAGCACCCCGCTGGTCGTCGTCGTGGTCGCGCTGGCCGCCGTCGTGGCCGCCCAGCTGCGGTATCTCGACAGGCTCGCCGTCAGCGTAAACGGATCGCGACCCGCCCGTACCAGCCCGTAGGTTGAGTGGTTGTGGAAATTCGCGATCTCACCCCTGACGACCTCGACGACGTTCTCGACCTGCGTAAACGTTCCTTCGGCCCGATCTCCGGCGCGGAGGCCGAGCGGTGGCGCCGCACCGTGACGCCCACGCTCGGCGAGGGCCGCTACCTGGGCGCGTTCGAGGGCGGCAGGCTCGCCGCGTCGGCCCGGCTGCGCGGCTTCACCCAATGGTGGTACGGCCGTCCGCAGCCCATGGCCGGCGTCGCGGGGGTCACCGTCAACCCGGAGGACCGCGGCCACGGCGTCGGCACCGCCATCATGCGCGCCGTCATCGACCGCGCCGCCGCCCACGGCGACGCCGTCTCGGCGCTCTACCCGGCCACCACGCCCCTGTACCGCTCGCTCGGCTACGAGCACGCCGGAGCCCGGCACATGATCACGCTGCCCGCCGAGTCGCTGCGCCGCATCAGGCCGTCCGGCGAGGTCAAGCTGCGCAGGATGGGCCCCGGCGACGCCGCCGAGGTCGTCTCCCTGCTCCACCGCACGCACGAGGCGGCCCGCTCCAGCGGCCCCGTCGCCTGGGACGAGAACGCCTGGCGCGTCTGGCTGTCCAACGAGGACGACTTCCTCTACCTGGCCCCCGACGGCTACCTCGTCTACCGCTGGAACGGCGACGACATGCACGTCGAGAACCTGGTCGCCGGGTCCGGGGAGACGGCCAGGGCGCTGTGGTCGATGGTGGGCAGCTCGTCGTCCATCGCCAGGAAGGTCACCGCGCCGGTCGCCCCCGACGACCCGGTGCTGTGGCTGCTCGGTGAGCGCTCCACCGACCGCGTCACGCAGGTGCGCTGGATGTTCAGGGTGCTCGACGTGGCCGCGGCCGTGGCGCGCAGGGGTTTCCCCGCCGCCGTCACGGGCGGGGCCGCGGTCTCCGTGGACGACCCGCTGCGCGGCGGCGGCTCCTTCCGGCTGGAGTTCTCCGGCGGCTCCGGCACGGCCGTCCCGGCCACCCCGGCCGACGGCGGGGGCGCGGCGCTGAGCGTGGGCGGCTTCTCCGCCCTGTACGCGGGCGTGCCCACCGCGACGCTGCGCAGGACCGGCCTGATGTCCGGCGACGACCGTCACGACGAGCTGCTCGACACGGCCTTCGCCGCCAAGCCGTACATGCTCGACTACTTCTGACGGGCCCGCCCGCCGTTCGCGGCGGGCGATTCACGGTGCGCGGCCAGCTCAGCCGGGGTAGAGTCTCGTGCCGAACAGATGTTCGGCGGCGCGGGAGGCAAGCCGGTGCGGGTGATGGGCGTCGATCCGGGGCTGACCCGGTGCGGCCTGGGCGCGGTCGAGGGCCGGCCGGGCGCGCCGCTGTCGCTGGTGGCCGTCGGGGTGGTGCGCACGGGCTCCGACGAAGATCTCGGCACCCGGCTGGTCGGCATCGAGGCGGGCATCGAGCGGTGGCTCGACGAGATCCGTCCCGACGCCGTGGCCGTGGAGCGGGTCTTCGCCCAGCACAACGTCCGCACGGTCATGGGCACCGCGCAGGCGGCCGGGATCGCCGTGCTGTGCGCGGCCCGGCGCGGGCTGCCGGTCGCGCTGCACACGCCCTCGGAGGTCAAGGCCGCCGTCACCGGCAGCGGCACGGCCGACAAGAAGCAGGTCGGCACGATGATCACCCGGCTGCTGCGGCTGGCCGAGATGCCCAAGCCGGCCGACGCCGCCGACGCGCTGGCCCTGGCCATCTGCCACATCTGGCGCGGCGGCGCCCAGCACCGGCTGGCCGAGGCCATGGCCCGCGCCGGCAAGGGGCGCTGACCCGTGCGGCAAGCGCGGGCCGGCCGTTTCGTGGAGTTCGTGGAGAAGGAGATCGAGTCGTGATCGCGTCGGTGGCGGGCAGGGTGGCGTCGGTCGCGCCCGACGGAGCCGTGATCGAGGTCGGGGGCGTCGGCATCCTCGCCCACTGCACCCCCGGCACGCTGGCCACGCTGCGCGTGGGCGAGCAGGCCAGGCTGGCCACCTCGCTGGTGGTGCGCGAGGAGTCGCTGACCCTCTACGGCTTCGCCGGCGACGACGAGCGGGCCGTCTTCGAGATGCTCCAGACCGCCAGCGGCGTCGGCCCCAAGCTGGCGCTGGCGATGCTCGCCGTCCACACGCCCAACGCGCTGCGGGTGGCCGTGGCCGCCGCCGACCTCAAGGCGCTCACGCGGGTGCCGGGCATCGGGCAGAAGGGCGCCCAGCGCATCGTCCTGGAGCTGAAGGGCCGGCTCGGCACCCCCGAGGAGGCCGTCAACGCGGCGATCGGCGGGGAGCGGCGGGCCGCCCTGTGGCGCGAGCAGGTGCACTCCGGCCTGGTGGGCCTGGGCTATTCGGGCAAGGACGCCGACGAGGCGGTGGCCGGGGTCGCGCCCGAGGCCGAGGCCGACCTCGCCGCCGGGCGCCAGCCGCAGGTGGCCGCGCTGCTGAAGGCCGCGCTCCGGTCGCTCAGCGTACGATGATCATGAAGTCCGAGACGACGTCCCGGCGCGCGGGAAGGAGCGGTGGCCATGGACTATGAGCGCGAGCTGGTCTCCGCCGACGCCGGCGGCGACGAGCTGCAGATCGAGGCGGCGCTGCGGCCCAAGCGGCTGGGCGAGTTCATCGGCCAGGGCCGGGTGCGCGAGCAGCTGTCCCTGGTGCTGGAGAGCGCCATGCGCCGGCAGCGTCCGCCCGACCACGTGCTGATGAGCGGGTCGCCCGGCCTGGGCAAGACCACCCTGGCCATGATCATCGCGGCCGAGCTCAACATGCCGCTCCGCATCACCTCCGGCCCCGCCCTGGAGCGGGCCGGCGACCTCGCCGCCATCCTGTCCACGCTGACGGAGGGTGAGGTGCTGTTCATCGACGAGATCCACCGCATGGCCAGGCCCGCCGAGGAGATGCTCTACCTGGCCATGGAGGACTTCCGGGTGGACATCGTCGTGGGCAAGGGGCCGGGCGCGACCGCGATCCCGCTCGACATCGCGCCGTTCACGCTGGTCGGCGCCACCACGCGGGCCGGCCTGCTGCCGGCGCCGCTGCGCGACCGGTTCGGGTTCACCGCCCACATGGACTTCTACGAGGTCGGCGAGCTGGAGCAGGTGCTCCACCGGTCGGCGCGGCTGCTCGGCGTCGTCCTGCCCGAGGAGGGCGCCCACGAGATCGCCCGGCGGTCGCGCGGCACGCCCCGTATCGCCAACCGGCTGCTGCGCCGCGTCCGCGACTTCGCCGACGTGCGCGCCGACGGAGTGATCGATCGAGACATTGCCTCGGCCGCGCTCAATCTTTACGAAGTCGACGCCGAAGGGCTCGACCGGCTCGACCGGGCGGTGCTCGGGGTGCTGCTGCGCAAGTTCGGCGGCGGTCCCGTCGGTCTCTCCACGCTCGCCGTGGCCGTGGGGGAGGAGCCCGAGACCGTCGAAGTGGTGGCCGAGCCGTTCCTCGTGCGGCAGGGGCTGCTGGCCAGGACCCCGCGCGGCCGGGTCGCGACCGCTTCCGCCTGGACACACCTGGGTATGACACCACCGCCGGACGCTTTCGGGGCCGCCGTTTCACCGTGATCACGAAACGGTTGCAACCATTTCAAATCGGGAACTTCCCCGCGCGCCGAATCGCTGCCTCGTTGCCGCGTTTCATAACAACCGCCTACACTCCGTGCCTTGGCTGGCTGTGTAGGCTGACGGGCTGAGCGGCGCGGCCCGAGAGCTACGCAACGGAATTTCCGGCGCGAGGCCGGTGTCAAATTCTTGAACGACTATGGAAGGTCGCCCCTATGGACATGGGACAACTCGGAAGCATCCTGCCGCTGATCCTTCTGGTGGTGGTGTTCTACTTCCTGCTGATCCGTCCGCAGCGCAAGCGCCAGCAGGAAGCGCAGCAGATGCAGAACTCCTTGACCCCGGGCGCCCGCGTCATGACCACGACCGGCCTGTTCGCCACGGTCGTCGCGGTGGACAACGAGGACGTCGTGCTGGAGGTCGCGCCCGGCATCGAGACGCGCTGGGTCAAGGCGGCCATCGGCCGGGTGGTCCAGCCCGGTGACGCTCCGGTGGTGGCCGACGAGCCGGTCGTGACCGACGTGGCCGACGGTGACGCCAAGGAGTCCGACACGACCGTCGAGCCCAACGGCGATCAGGGCTCCAGCAGCAAGCAGTCCTGACTAAGCTCTGCGACAAACCCCTATCTGAGAGAATCGACGACCAGTGGCCCGACCGACCAGCCGCCACAGCCGACCAGGGCGCACGCTCTTGGTGCTGCTGGCGCTCATCCTCGCCCTGGGCGGGACGATGTTCCTGCAGAAGGCGTTCACGCCGAAGCTGGGACTCGACCTCGCCGGCGGAACGACGGTGACGTTGTCACCCGTGACCCAGTCCGGTCAGTCTCCGCCTGAAGAGATCCTCGACCGCGCGGTCAACATCATCCGCGACCGGGTCAACGGCACCGGCATCTCCGACGCGGAGGTCGCCAAGTCCGGCGACAACATCATCATCTCCATCCCGGGCGTCGGACAGAGCGAGGCCATCAAGCTGGTCGCCACCACGGCGGAGCTGCGCTTCCGCCAGGTGCTCGCCATGGAGGCCACGCAGGTCCCGCAGAACCTGACCACCGAGGCGCCCACGCCGGGCGCCTCGCCGTCTGCCAAGCCGTCCTCGACCGCCAGGCCGTCGGGCAAGCCGTCCGGCACGCAGTCGGCGACCACGCCGAGCGCGTCCCCGACGGGCAAGGCGCTGTCGTCCGCGCTGACCGCGCCGACGCCGGGCGCCACGCCCGAGGCCACGCAGACCGGCCGCGGCCATACGACCCAGAACCAGACGGGTCAGAAGCAGAACACCAAGGGCAGGAACGCCACGCCGACGCCGTCGCCGAGCACGCCGCCCACGCAGCCGAACCAGGACCCCAACGCCGGCATCAACACGCAGGGCATCGACCCCGCGGTGCTGCAGCAGTTCCACAAGCTCGACTGCTCCGACCCCAAGAACCGCGGCCAGGGCGTCCAGGACGACCCGAACAAGCAGTACGCGGCCTGCGAGACCGACGGCAGCTACAAGTACGTCCTCGACGTCGCCAAGGTCGTCGGCACCGACATCGACACCGCCTCGGCCGGCGTGCGCCAGGGCACCGTGGAGTGGATCGTCCAGCTCGACTTCAAGAGCAAGGGCGCGGGCGAGTGGAGCAAGCTCACCACCACCGCCTACAACGCCCAGGAGCCGCGCAACAAGGTGGCGGTCGTCCTCGACGGCGTGGTCATCACGGCCCCCAACATCATCAGCCCGATCCCCGGCGGCCGTGCCGAGATCACCGGCGGCTTCGACCAGGTCAGCGCCACCAACCTGGCCGACCAGCTCAAGTACGGCGCCCTCCCGCTGAAGTTCCAGCGCAGCTCGATCGACACCGTGTCCTCGACGCTCGGCGCCGACCAGCTCGAAGGCGGCCTGATCGCCGGCATCATCGGCCTCGGCCTGGTGGTCGTCTACTCGCTGCTGTACTACCGCGGCCTCGGCATCGTCGCGGTGCTGAGCCTCGTCGTGGCCTCGATCCTGACGTACACGGCGGTGGTCGTGCTCGGCCACAACGCGGGCTTCCGGCTCTCGCTGCCGCACATCATCGGCCTGGTGGTCTCGATCGGCATCACCGCCGACTCCTTCATCGTGTACTTCGAACGCATACGTGATGAGATGAAGGAAGGCCGGCGGACGCTTCGCGCGGCCGTCGAGGTGGCCTGGGTCCGTGCCCGGCGCACGATCCTGATCGCCGACGCCGTCATGTTCATCGCCGCCATCGTGCTGTACTTCCTGGCGGTGGGCGGTGTGGCCGGGTTCGCCTTCGCGATGGGCCTGACCACGCTGATCGACATCGTGGTGGTGTTCATGTTCACCAAGCCGTTCATCGCCCTGCTGGCGAGGCTGAAGTTCTTCGCCAAGGGCCACCCGCTGTCCGGCCTCGACGCAGAGCGCATGAGCACCGAGCCGGCCGCCACGACCACTCCGCAGGAGGCCTGAGATGGGACTGGGGCGTCGCCTCTACCGCGGCGAGATCGATGTCGACTTCGTCGGCAAGTGGAGGCTCTGGTACAGCCTGTCCGGCCTGCTGCTGGCCGTCTCCCTGGCCGGCATCCTGTTCAACGGGCTCAACCTGGGCGTCGAGTTCAAGGGCGGAACGGTCTTCACGTTCCCGGCCAGCAGCGGCACCGTCGAGGAGGTCCGCGAGGACTTCCGCACGCAGGGCGCCCACCAGGTGATCGTGCAGCGGGCCCGCGACAACTGGCGGGTCACCACCGAGACCCTGACGGAGTCGACGCTCAACCAGATGCAGACGACGATCGCCAAGGAGTACAAGGTCCCGGTCAAGGACGTCAGCGTCCAGTCGATCGGCGCCTCCTGGGGCGGTGAGGTCTCCCAGAAGGCCTGGATCGGCCTGGGCGTCTTCATGCTGGCGATCATCCTGTACCTGTCGATGGCGTTCGAGCCGAAGATGGCGTTGTCGGCGATCGTCGCGCTCATCCACGACCTCGTCATCACCGCCGGCGTGTACGCCTGGTCGGGCTTCGAGGTCACGCCGGCGACGCTGCTGGGCTTCCTGACCATCCTCGGTTACTCGCTCTACGACGCGGTCGTGGTGTTCGACATGATCAAGGAGGTCACGGCCAAGCTGGGCACGACCTCCAAGATGACGTACTCCATGGCGGCCAACAACGCGCTCAACCACACGCTGATCCGGTCGCTGAACACCTCGCTGGTCGCGATCCTGCCGGTGGCGGCCATCCTGTTCATCGGCACCACGCTGCTCGGCGCGGGCACGCTGAAGGACCTGTCGCTGGCCCTGTTCGTCGGCATGATCGTCGGCACCTACTCGTCCCTGTGCGTGGCCACCCCGATGCTGGTGACGCTCAAGGAGCGGGAGCCGAAGTACCAGGCCATCGCGCGCCGGCTCGCCTCCACCACCGGCAAGGGGGCGAAGGGTTCCAAAAGCGCAGCCGTAGCGAAGGGCTGAGCCCCGTCCGTGGCTCGTCCCGGCGCCCCCGTCCGTCAGGGCGGGGGCGCCGTCGCGTTCAAGGGGGCCGTGCGGCGCCGGATGGGGGCGTGGGGCACCACGGGGCGGGCTCGTTCCCGGCGGGCGTCTGAGGCCCGTCACAGGCCGTCCGGGACGTCGCGCGGTCCGAGGAGGGTCCGGAGTAGGCCATCATGGAGCGCGGCACCCACGAGGAAGGCGATGGAAGCACGATGAGCGAGCTCAGCCAGTTGATCCTGGACCGGATCAGGGACGTCCCCGACTATCCCAAGCCCGGCGTGCTGTTCAAGGACATCACCCCGCTGCTCGGCGACCCCGTCGCGATGGCGGCCGTGGTGGAGGAGCTGGCCGGCCTCACCGAGGTGGACAAGATCGTCGGCATCGAGGCCAGGGGCTTCATCCTGGCGGCGCCGGTGGCCTACCGGGCGGCGGCCGGGTTCGTCCCGGTGCGCAAGAAGGGCAAGCTGCCGGCCGCGACGCTGGAGGAGTCCTACGACCTGGAGTACGGCTCGGCCACCATCGAGGTGCACCGCGACGCCTTCGCGCCCGGCGACCGGGTGCTCATCGTCGACGACGTGCTGGCGACCGGCGGCACGGCCAAGGCCACCATCGAGCTCGTCGAGCGGGCGGGCGCGCACGTGGTCGGCATCGCGGTGCTGATGGAGCTGGCTTTTCTCAAGGGGCGCGAGCGTCTGCCGGCCGTCGACCTGCACTCCCTGGTGATCGTCTGAGACGGCCCGAGCGAGTCCGGGTTCCCAGCCTGGATACACTGGGGGGATCTGGACTCGATCGTGAGGAGTCTGAGTGCCCCGTGATGTGGTCGCGCCCGACGTAACCGACGCTGGTAATGCCGACGCGCCCGGCGTTCCTGCGGTGCGTCGACGGCGGTTTGGGGGTGGGGCCATGAATCCGGTGCTGGAGCCGCTGTTCCGCACGGTCCGGGCCACCCATCCCAAGGCCGATCTGCGCCTGATCGAACGCGCCTACGACATGGCCGCCTACCACCACCGCGACCAGAAGCGGAAGTCGGGCGACCCGTACATCACCCACCCGCTCGCCGTCGCGACGATCCTGGCCGAGCTGGGCACCGACGACGAGACGTTGTGCGCCGCGCTGCTGCACGACACCGTCGAGGACACCGCCTACAGCCTCGACGAGCTGCGCGCCGACTTCGGCGACACGATCGGCTCGCTGGTCGACGGCGTCACCAAGCTCGACAAGGTCAAGTTCGGCGACGCGGCGCAGGCCGAGACCGTGCGCAAGATGGTCGTGGCGATGTCGCGCGACATCCGCGTGCTGATCATCAAGCTCGCCGACCGGCTGCACAACATGCGCACCATGCGCTACCTGCCCGAGCACAAGCGCCACCAGAAGTCCCGCGAGACGCTGGAGATCTTCGCGCCGCTGGCCCACCGGCTCGGCATGAACACGATCAAGTGGGAGCTGGAGGACCTCGCGTTCGCCATGCTCTACCCCAAGCGCTACGACGAGATCGCGCGCATGGTGTCCGAGCGCGCGCCGCGGCGCGACCTGTTCCTGCAGGAGGTCATCGAGAAGGTCTCCGGCGACCTGCGCGAGGCCAAGATCCGCGCGGTGGTCAAGGGCCGGCCCAAGCACTACTACTCCGTCTACCAGAAGATGATCGCCCGCGACGTCGCCTTCGACGACATCTACGACCTGGTGGGCATCCGGGTCCTGGTCGACAGCGTGCGCGACTGCTACGCGGCGCTGGGCACGATCCACGCGCGCTGGAACCCGGTCCCCGGCCGGTTCAAGGACTACATCGCGATGCCCAAGTTCAACATGTACCAGTCGCTGCACACCACGGTGATCGGTCCCGAGGGCAAGCCGGTCGAGCTGCAGATCCGCACCCACGCGATGCACCACAGGGCCGAGTACGGCGTGGCCGCCCACTGGAAGTACAAGGAGGAGGTCGGCGCGCCGGGGCCCACCGGCAAGGTCAAGCCGGGCAGCGACATGGCCTGGCTGCGCCAGCTCCTCGACTGGCAGAAGGAGACCTCCGACCCCGGCGAGTTCCTGGAGTCGCTGCGCTTCGACCTGTCGGTCTCCGAGGTCTACGTGTTCACCCCGAAGGGCCAGGTCATCGCCCTGCCCGAGGGCGGCACGCCGGTCGACTTCGCCTACGCCGTCCACACCGAGGTCGGTCATCGCTGCATCGGCGCGCGCGTCAACGGGCGGCTGGTGCCGCTGGAGTCGCGGCTCGGCAACGGCGACACGGTCGAGATCTTCACCTCCAAGTCGCCCGACGCCGGGCCGTCGCGCGACTGGCTGAAGTTCGTCAAGTCCGGCCGGGCCCGCAACAAGATCCGGCAGTGGTTCTCCAAGGAGCGCCGCGAGACCGCGATCGAGGCGGGCAAGGAGGCCATCGGCCGCGCCATGCGCAAGCAGGGCCTGCCGCTGCAACGCCTGATGTCCGGCGAGGCGCTGCTGGCGCTCGCCCGCGACCTGCGCTACCCCGACGTCTCGGCGCTCTACGCGGCCGTGGGGGAGGGGCACATCGCCGCGCAGGCGGTCGTGCAGAAGCTCGTGGCCTCGATCGGCGGCGTCGAGAGCGCCGAGGAGGACATCGCCGAGACGTCCCTGCCGACCCGGCTGCGCGGCCGTCCGCGCGGCGGCGGCGCGGGCGTGGTCGTGGCGGGCGACGCCGACGTGTGGGTGCGCCTGTCCAAGTGCTGCACGCCGGTGCCCGGCGACGAGATCGTCGGCTTCGTCACCCGCGGCCACGGCGTGTCCGTGCACCGCGCCGACTGCACCAACGTCCAGCAGCTCAGGGAGCAGCCCGACCGGCTGGTCGAGGTGAGCTGGTCGCCCGGCGACGACAGCGTGTTCCTGGTGGCCATCCAGGTCGAGGCCCTCGACCGGCCGCGCCTGCTGTCCGACGTCACGCGCACCCTGTCCGACCAGCACGTCAACATCCTCAGCGCGTCCGTGACGACCTCGCGCGACCGGGTGGCGATCAGCAAGTTCACCTTCGAGATGGGCGACCCGAAACACCTGGGCCACGTGCTCAAGGCCGTGCGCAGCATCCAGGGCGTCTTCGACGTCTACCGGGTGAGCGGCGCCGGCAGCTGAGCGGCCGGCGGCGGGTCAGCCCTTCAGGTCCGGCAGGTTGACCACGATGGCCTCCTGCGTGCTGCGCGCGATCACCACGACGGCCTCCCGCTCCGGGTCGGGGTTCTCCTCGCGGTGCGGGGTGTAGGGCGGCACGTACACGTAGTCGCCGGGGGCCGCCTCGATGCGCCGCTCGCGGCCGTCCTGGAGGAAGACGAAGCGCGGCGTGCCGCTGACGACGTAGATGGCGGTCTCGGAGGCGCCGTGGTGGTGGTCGGAGGAGCGGGTGGCGGGCGCGACGTGCGTCTGGCCCATCCACAGGGCCGAGGAGCCGGCCGTGGCCCCGCTGACGGCGGCCAGCCTGCGCATCCCGGCGCTCTGCGCCGTGTCGCCCGACAGCGCGTCTGAGGCGATGTGACGCAGCGGGAGGTGGAAGGGGTCGCCCTCGGCCCGGTAGCCCTCCCACAGGCGCCCTCCGGCCCGTTCCAGGACGCCTGAGGCCACCGAGGTCAGCAGCTCCGGGTCGGAATGGGCCGCCAGCAGCTCGTCGGCCAGCGCCGGGTCGTGCCCGCGCAGCTCGCGCAGCAGCCACTTGCCGTTGCCCCGCCACCTGCCGCCCACGTCGAGGGCCAGCCTGGCGGTCTCCTGGACCACCTGCCAGCGGATGAACAGCTGCTCGCCGGGGTCGGTCGCGCCGGCCAGGTCGTCGAGCAGGTCGGACAGGGCGTACCGGGCCTGGTCGGCGCGGGCGGCGGCCAGGCCGCCGGGACCGGCGGCCAGCCGGTCGCCGAGCGCCGCCTGAAGGTCGCTGGCCCGGCCGCCGGTGCGGTCGACCAGCACCGCGCCGTCGGCGCACATGCGGGCCACGCCCGGCTTGCGCTCGGCCAGGTCGCGGTCGACGTAGGCGTCGAGGCTGGTCTCGCTGTGGACGTACAGCTCGACGGGCCAGCCGTGCCAGCGCAGGGACTCGCGGTAGGGCACGGCCAGCCCGTCGAGCACCACCACGACGTCGAGGTCGGAGGTGCTGGTGCGGCGCTCGGTGAGCACGCTGCCGCCGACGAAGGCGTACAGGGCGCCGGGGAACAGCTCGTCGACGAGGGCGCGCGCGACGCTGACGGGGTCCATGCCGTCAGCGTAGGACCCCGGCCGCCTTCCGAAGATCGGTTCAGCTGAACTCGGTCAGCGTGCGCTCGGCCTCCTCCAGCCACGAACGGCGGGCGACCAGCGCCTCCTCGGCCTCCTTGACGTCCTTGGCCCGGCCGGCGGCCTGCGCCTTGGACAGCCGCTTCTCCAGCTGCTCGATGGAGGCGCGCAGCTGGTCGACCGTGCTCTGGGCGCGGGCCCTGGCCTCGGGGTTGGACCGCTTCCACTCGGCGTCCTCGGCCTTGCGCACGGCCTCGTCGACCTTGCGCAGCCCGCCTTCGAGCCGGTCGCGCTGCTCGCGCGGCACCGGTCCGGCGGCCTCCCAGCGCTCCAGGACGTGCCGCAGCGCCGCCCTGGCCGTGCGCGCGTCGGTGACCGGGAGGATCTTCTCGGCCTCGGCCAGCAGCTCCTCCTTGACCTCGGCGTTGGCCGCCAGCGAGGCGTCGCGCTCGGCGAAGACCGCCGAACGGGCCTGGAAGAACTGGTCCTGGGCGGCCTTGAAGCGGCCCCACAGCTCGTCCTCGGCCTCGCGCGAGGCGCGCCCGGCGGTCTTCCACTGCTGCATCAGCTCGCGGTAGATCGCCGCGGTCGTGCCCCAGTCGGTGGAGCCGGCCAGGGCCTCGGCCTCGGCGACGATGCGCTCCTTGGCCGAGCGGACGCCCTCGCGCTGCTCGTCCAGGCCCGCGAAGTACTGCTTGCGGCGCTTGGCGAAGGCGGTGCGGGCGGCCGACAGCCGCTTCCACAGCGCGGCCTCGGTGACCCGGTCGATCCGGTCGGCGGCCTTCCACTCCTCCACGAGCTGGCGCAGCCGTTCGCCGCCCGACTTCCAGTGGGTGGTCTCGTCGGCGATGCGCTCGGCCTCGGCGACGATGCGCTCCTTGACCGCCCTGGCCTCGGCGCGCGCCTGGTCGCGGGCGGCCTTGACCTCCTCGCGGCGATGGCCGACCAGCTCGGTCAGCCCGTCGAGGCGGGCCGTCAGCGCCGCCAGGTCGCCCACGGCGTGGGCGTCGGCGACGGCCTCGCGCAGCTTGGCGATGCTCGCCTCGGCCTGCGCGGGCGCCAGGTCGGTGCCCTTGACCCGCTGTTCGAGGAGCTGTACCTGGCCGGACAGCTCGTCGTACTTGCGATGGAAGTAGGCCAGTGCCTCTTCGGGTTCACCGGCCTGCCAGGAGCCGACGGCCCGCTCTCCCTCAGCCGTACGCACGTAGACGGTGCCGTCGTCGTCTACCCGGCCCCACGGGTCGGTGCTCACCGTGTCCTCCCGCACTATCCATCAGACCCTTCGGGACTACTTCGTCCCTAGTTTGTATTACGTCAGCTCTTGCCGGCGATTGTCACGTCTTTGATTTCGAGGGTTTGCTTCGGTGCTCCGGTCCCATCTCCCATGTCAGCGATGACGCCCGCTTTGTTCACCTTGTCCAGGATGTCGAGCCCCTTGGTGATCGTACCCACCGGCGTGTAATCCGGGGTGAGTCCGAGATCGCCGTAAACGAGGAAGAACTGGCTCCCCGTGCTGCCCGGCGCCGAGGTCTTCGCCATCGCCACCGTGCCGCGCTTGTACGTGGCCCCCTGGAGGTTCTCCTCGGCCATCACGTAGCCCGGGCCGCCCGCGCCGTCCTGGCTCTTGCCGTCGGCCTTGGCCGTCGGGTCGCCGCACTGCAGCATGGGGAACTTGTCGCTGCCGAGCCGGTGGCACTTGCTGCCGTCGTAGAACTTCTTGCTCGCCAGGAAGGCCAGCGAGTTGGTCGTGCACGGCGCCTTGGCGTTGTCGAGCTCGACCACGATGTCGCCCAGGTTCGTGGCGAGCGTCATGGTCTTCTTGGCCGGCTCGGTCTTGACCTTGGTCGGCGGCATGCCGACGTCCTTGACCTGGCCGCCGGCGGCCTCCTTGACGTAGTCGCAGGTGCCGGTCGCCGCGTTGTACGGCTTCGGCCCCGTGCTGGCCGCGGCCGACGCGGTGTCCTGCGGGGCCGAGGCCGAGGGCGAGGCGGACGCCTCGGTCGTCGAGTCGCCGCCGCCGAGCAGCGCGACCGCGGCCACGATGCCGCCCACCACGACCACCACGCCGACCGTGGAGCCGATGATCGCGGTGCGCTTGGCCTTCTGCTCGCGCTCGATGCGGCGCTGCATCTGCCGCTCGTAGTGCTCACGTGCCAGCTGCTTCTGCCGGTCCTTGCCCGTGGCCACCGCTTTGCCTCCCATAGTCAATCAACTGAGGTGGGCGAATCGTATCGGCCAATGGGTAATGATTCGCAGCCCGGCGACCCGCACCGGTACCCTTCGGTTACATTCCCATTGGCTTTTCGACGAGATCACCTGAGGCAGATGCTCATCGCAGGCTTCCCCGCAGGGGCCCTCCAGACCAATTGTTACGTCGTCGCGCCCGCGGCCGGCGAGGAGTGCGTGATCGTCGATCCGGGCCAGGACGCGGCCGAAGGCGTCGACGAGCTGCTGCGCGAGCACCGGCTCAAGCCGGTCGCGGTGCTGCTCACGCACGGCCACCTCGACCACGTGTGGTCGGTCGCCCCCGTCTGCGGCGCGCGCGACGTCCCCGCGTGGATCCACCCCGACGACCGCCACCTGCTGAGCGACCCCTCGGCCGGCTGGGGCGGCGGCGTCTCGCTGTTCGGCGACATCAGGCTGAGCGAGCCCGACGACGTGCGCGAGCTGTCCGACGGCGCCGCGCTCAGCCTGGCGGGCCTCGATCTCGTGGTCGACCACACCCCGGGCCATACCAGGGGGTCGGTGAGCTTCCGGCTGCCCGGCGACGAGATCATGTTCTCGGGCGACCTGCTGTTCGCCGGCTCCATCGGCCGCACCGATCTTCCCGGCGGCGACTACGCGACCATCCTGAGCAGCCTGGCCACCAAGTGCCTGCCGCTGCCTGACGATACGGTCGTCCTGCCGGGCCACGGACCACAGACCACGATCGGCCGCGAGCGCGCCACCAACCCTTACCTGAAGGAAGCGGCGCCGCAGGCCGGTCCCACACGAGGGATCTAATGAGCTTCCAAGCACCCAAAGGCACCTTCGACTGGCTGCCGCCCAGCTCCGAGGCCATCCTGGCCGTGCGCGAGGCACTGGCCGCGCCGCTGCGGCAGGCGGGCTACGGCTACGTCGAGACCCCGGTCTTCGAGGACACCGAGCTGTTCAAGCGCGGCGTGGGCGAGTCCACCGACGTGGTGTCGAAGGAGATGTACACCTTCCCCGACAAGGCGGGCAGGTCGCTGACCCTGCGCCCCGAGGGCACCGCCTCGGTCGTGCGCGCCGTGCTCCAGCACAACCTGCACAACGGCCAGCTCCCGGTCAAGCTGTGGTACTCCGGCAGCCAGTTCCGCTACGAGCGTGCCCAGAAGGGCCGCTACCGCCACTTCTGGCAGGTCGGGGCCGAGGCCCTCGGCTCGGAGGACCCGGCGCTCGACGCCGAGCTGATCCTGCTCGGCGCGCGCGGCTTCGCCTCGCTCGGCCTGCGCCAGGTCAGGCTGCTGCTCAACTCGCTCGGCGACCGCAACTGCCGCCCCGCCTACCGGGCCGCGCTCCAGGACTTCCTGCGCGGGCTCGACCTCGACGAGGAGACCAGGGCCCGCATCGACATCAACCCGCTGCGGGTACTCGACGACAAGCGGCCCGAGGTGCAGGCCCAGCTCACCGGCGCGCCGCTGGTCGTCGACCACCTGTGCGCGGCCTGCAAGGCCTACCACGAGGAGGTCCGCTCGCTGCTGACCGCCTCGGGCGTGGCCTTCGAGGACGACCCCCGGCTGGTGCGCGGGCTCGACTACTACACGCGCACCACGTTCGAGTTCGTGCACGGCGGGCTCGGCTCCCAGTCGGCCGTCGGCGGCGGCGGCCGATACGACGGGCTCAGCGAGATGCTGGGCGGCCCGCCGCTGCCCAGTGTCGGCTGGGCGCTCGGCGCCGACCGCACGTACCTGGCCATGGAGTCCGAGGGTCTGCTCGGCGAGGCCGCGCCGGGCCGCGTCCAGGTGTACGGTGTCCCGCTGGGCGACGACGCGCGCCGCCGCATGTTCCTGCTCGTCTCCGAGCTGCGCGAGGCGGGCGTCAGCGCCGACATGGCCTTCGGCGGCAAGGGGCTCAAGGGAGCGATGAAGGGCGCCGACAGATCCGGCGCCCGCTTCGCGCTGATCCTGGGCGAGCGAGACCTCGCGGCCGAGGCCGTGCAACTGAAGGACCTGACCACCGCAGAACAGACCCAGGTGCCGCTGGCCCAGGTCGCCGACGTTTTGAAAGGGAAAGTGCAGTGATCCGCACGCATACGGCCGGGTCGCTCCGTGAGGAGCACGCCGGGCAGCAGGTGACGCTCGCAGGATGGGTGGCCCGCCGCCGTGACCACGGCGGCGTTGTCTTCATCGACCTGCGCGACGCCTCCGGCTCGGCGCAGGTGGTCTTCCGCGAGGAGGACCACGCCCACGACCTGCGCGCCGAGTACTGCGTGCAGGTGGTCGGCCAGGTCAGGGTGCGCCCGGAGGGCAACGAGAACCCCGAGCTGCCCACCGGCGCGATCGAGGTCGTGGCCGAGCGGGTCGAGGTGCTGAGCGAGTCCGCGCCGCTGCCGTTCCCCATCGAGGGCAACGTCGGCGTGTCGGAGGAGGCCCGGCTCAAGTACCGCTACCTCGACATCCGCCGCCAGCAGGTCGCCGCCGCCATGCGCACCCGCTCCAAGGCCACCTACCTGGCCAACGAGGTGATGCACGAGCTCGGCTTCGTCTACGTCGAGACCCCGACGCTGACCCGCTCGACCCCCGAGGGCGCGCGCGACTTCCTGGTGCCGGTCCGCCTGCAGCCCGGCAACTGGTACGCCCTGCCGCAGTCGCCCCAGCTGTTCAAGCAGCTCCTCCAGGTCGCCGGCCTGGAGCGCTACTACCAGCTCGCCAAGTGCTACCGCGACGAAGACCTGCGGGCCGACCGCCAGCCCGAGTTCACCCAGATCGACGTCGAGATGTCCTTCGTCGACCAGGAGGACGTCATCGAGGTCGGCGAGAAGCTGGTCGGCCGCCTGTGGCGGGAGATCCTCGGCTACGAGATCCCCATGCCGCTGCCGCGCATGACCTACGCCGACGCCATGGCCCGCTACGGCTCCGACAAGCCCGACCTGCGCTTCGGCCAGGAGCTCGTCGAGATGACCGACTACTTCTCGGCCACCTCCTTCCGCGTCTTCCAGGCCGACTACGTCGGCGCGGTGGTCATGCCGGGCGGCGCCTCGCAGACCCGCAAGGAGCTCGACGGCTGGCAGGAGTGGGCCCGCAGCCGCGGCGCCAAGGGCCTGGCCTACGTGCTGGTCCAGGAGGACGGCACGCTCGGCGGCCCGGTCGCCAAGAACCTGTCGGAGCAGGAGCTGTCCGGCCTGGCCGCCAAGGTCGGCGCCGCCCCCGGTGACGCGATCTTCTTCGCCGCCGGCGCCCGCTCGGCCTCCCGCGACCTGCTGGGCGCGGCCCGCCTGGAGATCGGCCGCCGCTGCGGCCTGATCGACGAGTCGCAGTGGTCGTTCCTGTGGGTGGTCGACGCCCCCATGTTCGAGGAGGACGGCGAGGGCGGCTGGACGGCCGTGCACCACCCGTTCACCGGCCCCAAGCCGGAATGGGCCGACAACTTCCAGGACCACCCGGCCGAGGCCCTGGCCTACGCCTACGACATGGTCTGCAACGGCATGGAGATCGGCGGCGGCTCGATCCGTATCCACCGGGCCGAGATGCAGCAGCGGGTCTTCGACGTGCTCGGCATCTCCAAGGAGGAGGCCGAGAGCAAGTTCGGCTTCCTGCTCGAGGCGTTCAAGTACGGCCCGCCCCCGCACGGCGGCATCGCCTACGGCTGGGACCGGATCTGCATGCTGCTGTCCGGCGGCGACTCGATCCGTGACGTGATCGCGTTCCCGAAGACCGCCTCCGGCTTCGACCCGCTGACCGGCGCGCCGACGCCGATCACGGCCGACCAGCGCAAGGAGGCGGGCGTCGACGCCCAGCCCAAGTCCGAGTCCTGACACGACGACGGCGGGCGCCCCCCTTTCGCAGGGGAGCGCCCGCCGTCGGGTTCCGCGTGCTACCGAACGGTGACGCGCTTGATGATGATCGGGTTCTTCGGCGCGGTCGAGCCGCCGTCGCCCACGATGTCGTCGCCGTTGACGATGACGCCGTCCTTGGCGACCTTCTCGATGATCTCCAGGCCCGAGCGGACCATGCCGAGCACCGAGTACTGCGGCTCCAGCTGGCCGTTCTCGTCCGACAGCGAGATGGCGAACTGGCTGCTGTTCTGCCCCGCCGCGCCGTCGGGCTGGGTCAGGAACACCACGCCCTTGGTGTAGGGCATGCCGACGGCCTCGTCGCCGTACACGTAGCCGGCCGTGCCCTGCCCGTCGGTCGGGTTCCTGCCGTCGGCCTTGGCCTGCGGGTCGCCGCACTGCAGCAGGAACAGGCCGGCCGTCTCCGGGGTCACCAGCCGGTGGCACTTGGTGTTGTTGTAGAAGCCCTTCCTGGCCAGGAAGGCCATCGAGTTGACCGAGCACGGGGTCGCGTTCGCGTCGACGTCGATCACGATGTCGCCGTGGTTGGTGCTCACGGTCATCGTCTTGAGCTTGAGGTTGGGCCGCTTGCCCGGCAGGCCGACGAACTTGTTGGGCGCGGACTCGTCCCGCTTGTAGGTGCACGACACCTTGCCCGCCTGCTTCGGCGGCGTGGTGCTCGGCAGCGACGTCGGCGCGGGGATGCTGGTGCTGGCGGAGGGCGAGGGCGTGCTCGCCGCCGCGGCCGTCTTCTTGTCGTCGCCCATCAGGGTGGTCGCGGCGAAGATGCCGCCCGCCACCACGACGACGGCCACGCCCGCGCCGATGAAGGTGTTCCGCCTGGCTTTGGCGGTCTGCTCGGCCGCGCGCCTCGCCTGCCGCTCCTTGTGCTCCCGGGCCAGCTCGCTCTGGCGGTCGTCGCCGCTCACCGGTTGTCTCCTTCATCTTTGCCGACACATGACCAAACAACTCCGCGAATGCTACCGGCCTCCGATATGTGCCGGGCGTAAGTGGCGGAAGCCGCAGAGTGGGGCAAGTGAGGAGAGAACCATTTCGCAGGCAGATACGTAGTCCAGGTGAGCCCTCCAAGGAGTGACCGTGTTCGACCAGATCCTCGGCCTGCCGGCCCATCCGCTGATCGTGCACCTCGCCGTGGTGCTGACGCCGCTGCTCGTCCTCGTGGGCGGGGCGTACGCGCTGGCGCCTCGCGTGCGGGCCGTGACGGCGTGGGCGGTGGTGCTGCTGGCCGTGGCCGCCCCCGTGGCGGTCCTGGCGGCCAAGGAGAGCGGGGAGAGCCTCGAACGGGCCCGTTTCACCGGCGTGGAGGGCCCGCTCGGCGCGCGGGTCGCCGTCCACGAGGGCTTCGCGACCCCGCTGCTGCTGTCGGCGGCCGGGCTCGCCGCCGCCTGCCTGGCCCTGGTGTACGCCACCACCCCCGCGCGCGGCTCGCTCACCCGCGACCGGTTCGGCAGACCCGTCACGCTGGCGCTGTCGGCGCTGACGGTCGTCCTGGCCGCCGTGGCGGGCTACTTCTGCTTCCGGGCGGGCGACTCCGGGGCCAGGGCCGTGTGGGCCGCGGCGGGTCTGACCGGCGTGTAATCTCGCGTTGTGGATAGCCTGTTCGATTCGGCGGCTGAGGAGGCCACCCCGCAACCCCTCGCGGTGCGGATGCGCCCGCGCACCCTCGACGAGGTGATCGGGCAGCGGCATCTGCTGGGCTCCGGCACCCCGCTGCGGCGGCTGGTCGAGAGCGAGGCCCCCATGTCGCTGTTCCTGTGGGGCCCGCCCGGCACCGGCAAGACGACCCTGGCCTACGTCGTCTCCAACGTCACCAAGCGCCGCTTCGTCGAGATCTCCGCCGTCTCGGCCGGCGTCAAGGACGTCCGCGCCGCCATCGACAACGCCCGCCGCGAGCTGGGCATGAGCGGCCGGCAGACCGTGCTGTTCGTCGACGAGGTCCACCGCTTCAACAAGGCCCAGCAGGACGCGCTGCTGCCGGCGGTGGAGAACCGCTGGGTCACCTTCATCGGCGCCACCACCGAGAACCCGTACTTCTCCGTCATCTCGCCGCTGTTGTCGCGCTCGCTGCTGCTCACGCTGGAGTCGTTGTCCGACGACGACGTGCGCGCGGTCCTGGAGCGGGCGGTGGCCGAGCCGCGCGGCCTGGGCGGGCGGGCCCGGCTCGCGCCCGAGGCCCTCGACCACCTGGTGCGCCTGGCCGGCGGCGACGCGCGCAGGTCGCTGACCTACCTGGAGGCCGCCGCCCTGCTGACCGACGACATCACCGTCGAGGTGGTGGAGAAGGCCGCCGACAAGGCGGCGGTGCGCTACGACCGCCAGGGCGACCAGCACTACGACGTGATCAGCGCGTTCATCAAGTCGATGCGCGGCTCCGACGCCGACGCGGCCCTCCACTACCTGGCCCGCATGATCGAGGCCGGCGAGGACCCGCGCTTCATCGCCCGCCGCATCGTCATCTTCGCCTCCGAGGACGTCGGCATGGCCGACCCCACCTGCCTGCAGACGGCTGTCGCGGTGGCCCAGGCCGTGCAGCTCATCGGGCTGCCCGAGGGGCAGATCAACCTGGCGCACGCCGTCATCCACTGCGCGATGGCGCCCAAGTCCAACGCGGTCGTCAAGGCCATCGGCGCGGCGGTCGGCGACGTCCGCAAGGGCCTGATCGGCCAGGTCCCCGGCCACCTGCGCGACGCCCACTACCCGGGCGCGGCCAAGCTCGGCCACGGCGGCGGCTACAAGTACCCCCACGACTTCGACCACGGCCTGGTGCGCCAGGACTACGCGCCCGAGCAGGTCCGCGACCGCCGCTACTACGAGCCCACCAGGCATGGCGCCGAGGCCCCGGTGGCCGACCGCTGGGCCCGGATCCGCGACTTCCTGCGCGGATCCTGAGCCCTGGCCGCCGCGCTAGATTGAGCGCCATCATGACCGACCACCGCGCGAGCTTCGACGCCCGCATCACCTTCGGCAACGGCGGCGACCTCGCCGTCCACGGCTTCCGCGTCGACCTGCCCGGCCCCGACGCCGCCGAGGACGAGATCGCCGCGCTGTTCGTGGCCTCGCTCGGCCTGCTGATGACCGACGGCGTCGAGCTGGACAACGTCGAGATCTTCGCCGAGCCGCACAAGGGCACCAGGGGAGGGCCCTCCGACCGCGCCGCGCAGGCCGCGCCGGCGGCCGGGGGAGCGCTGGTCGAGCTGGCCCGCCCGCCCGCCGACGGCGGCACGTACCTGGTGGCGCCCGGCGGCGACCTGACCGGCCTGCCCCTGACCCGCACCGCCGAACTGCCCGCCGTGGTGGTGCGCGTGGCGGGCGCCGAGGCGCGGGAGATCGGCGTGGGCGCGCTGGCCGCCTTCGACGTGGGCGGCAGGGCGGTGCTGCTGCACACCGGCGCGCTCGGCGGGGGGCGGCTCACCCCGGAGGCCGCCTCGTGGCTGGCCGGGCGCGGCGCGTCCCTGGTCGGCACCGACGCCGACGGCCTCGACGGATTCGACGGCCTCGACGGCGTCGGAGGGTCGGCGGCTCTCGACGTGCTGCTGGCGGCGGGCGTGCCGGTCGTGGAGCGGCTGGCCGGGCTTGACCGGCTGCCGCCCACCGGCGCCCTGTTCACGGCCGCGCCGCCGCTCCTGGAGGGCGTCGGGCGGGTTCCCGTACGCGCCTTCGCCCGCGTCCCCGAGGCGTGACAGGAGGCGTTACAGGAGGCGGGCCGGGCGGCGGAACGCCTGGTCGGAGCGGCATGTGATCGGTCACGGAAGTGTCCACAGGTGGCCTCGCCGCCGGATCCGGCCCGTTTTCCTCACTAACCTTGTCGCCGGGACGCGATAGGGTTCATGCCGTTCCGGCCCAGCGTACGAGGGAGATGAGCGGATGCTTACCGCTGGAGAGGTCGCCGGGCTGATCGCGGCCACGGGCTGGATTGTCCTGGTCTGCGTTCTCGCCATGGTGCTCGTCAAGCTCGCCAGGCTGCTCACCGAGACCACCAAGGCGGTCTCCGACCTGAACAACCGCCTGGTGCCGCTGCTCGACGACGTGAGCGTCACGGTCAACGAGACCAACAGGCAACTCGTCGCCGTCGAGGCCATCGCCCAGGACGTCAAGCAGGTCAGCGCACACGCCGCCAAGCTCAGCGCGGTGACGCAGACCATCTTCACCGGCCCGTTGATCAAGGTGTCGTCGCTCGGCTACGGCGTGCGGCGCGCCATCGAGGCCCGCAGGCCCGCCCGGGTGAGGCGGTCCCGGTGATCAGACGGCTGTTCTACCTCTCGCTCGGCGCGTTCCTCGCCTTCTGGGTGATGCGCAGGCTGCAGGCGCTGCACCCGACCCACGTCGTGCGGCGCACCGCCGACGGCGCGGCGGGGATGCTCGCGCGGGTGAGAGACTTTACCTCTGACGCGCTCGGCGAGGCCGCCGAGCGCGAAACCCAGTTGCGGGCGCGCTTCGGGCTCGACAACGCTGAAATCGACAACTGACTACCAGCAAAGGATGGCCACAATGGAGTCGGCAGAGATAGCCCGCCGCTTCCTGCGCTTCTTCGAGGAGCGTGGGCACAAGGTCGTGCCCTCGGCCAGCCTGATCGCTGAGGACCCCACGCTACTCCTGGTTCCTGCCGGTATGGTGCCGTTCAAGCCGTACTTCCTGGGGCAGCGCAAGCCTCCGGCGTCACGGCTGGCCACCGCGCAGAAGTGTGTGCGCACGCCCGACATCGAAGAGGTCGGCAAGACCACCCGGCACGCCACCTTCTTCCAGATGCTCGGCAACTTCTCCTTCGGCGACTACTTCAAGTCCGAAGTGATCCCGTTCGCGTGGGAGCTGCTCACCAGGTCCGAGTCCGACGGCGGCTTCGGCTTCCCCGAGGAGCGGCTGTGGGCCACCGTCTACCTTGAGGACGACGAGGCCTACGACATCTGGCGCAACAAGGTCGGCGTGCCCGAGAGCCGCATCCAGCGCCGCGGCCTGGAGGACAACTACTGGCACATGGGCGTGCCCGGCCCCGGTGGCCCCTGCTCGGAGATCTACTACGACCGCGGCCCCGAGTACGGCAAGGAGGGCGGCCCCGTCGCCGACGAGGACCGCTACCTCGAGGTCTGGAACCTCGTCTTCATGCAGTACCAGCTCAGCCAGGTCCGCACCAAGGTCGACTTCGACATCTCCGGCGAGCTGCCGGCCAAGAACATCGACACCGGCATGGGCCTGGAGCGCATGGCGACGATCCTCCAGGGCGTCGACAACCTCTACGAGATCGACACCACCTACAAGATCCTCGACAAGGCGGCCGAGCTCACCAAGACCCGCTACGGCCGCGACCACCGCGCCGACGTGAGCCTGCGCGTGATCGCCGACCACGTGCGCACCGGCACCATGCTGGTCGCCGACGGCGTCATGCCCGGCAACGAGGGCCGCGGCTACGTGCTGCGCCGCATCCTGCGCCGCTCGGTGCGCAACCTGCGCCTGCTCGGCTCCGGCGACGAGCGCTACATGCACGAGCTGACCGACGTCGCGATCAACGTGATGGGCGAGCAGTACCCCGAGCTCAAGGTCGACGCGCCGCAGATCCACGCGGTCATCGACGCCGAGGAGACGTCCTTCCTCGGCACCCTCCGCACCGGCACCGCGATCTTCGACGTGGCCGTCGAGGA
Source organism: Nonomuraea sp. NPDC003560 (assembly GCF_042878785.1). Taxonomy (NCBI): domain Bacteria; kingdom Bacillati; phylum Actinomycetota; class Actinomycetes; order Streptosporangiales; family Streptosporangiaceae; genus Nonomuraea; species Nonomuraea sp. NPDC003560. The sequence goes on from NZ_JBIAOF010000001.1 coordinate 1,128,004, forward strand.
GACCAAGCGCAAGTCCGGCTCGACGCTCTCGGGCGACCAGGCCTTCCAGCTCCACGACACCTACGGCTTCCCCATCGACCTCACCCTGGAGATGGCGGCCGAGCAGGGCCTGAAGGTCGACGAAGAGGGCTTCCGCCGCCTGATGAAGGAGCAGCGGCAGCGGGCCAAGGCCGACGCGGCGGCCAAGAAGACCGGCAACGCCGACATCTCCGTCTTCGGTCACCTGCTGGAGAAGGCCGGCAAGATCGACTTCCTGGGCTACGACGAGACCGAGGCCGAGACCACCGTCGTCGGCATCCTGGTCGACGGCGTCAGCGTGCCGGCGGCCGGTGCGGGCACGACCGTCGAGATCGTGCTCGGCCGCACCCCGTTCTACGCCGAGGGCGGCGGCCAGCTCGCCGACCAGGGCGTCATCCGCACGGCGGGCGCCGAGGTCGAGATCCTCGACGTGCAGTCGCCGCTCAAGGGCCTGATCGTCCACCGCGGCAAGGTCCGCAGCGGTGAGCTGAAGGCGGGCGACGAGGCGCAGGCCGAGATCGACGTCGAGCGCCGCCGGGCCATCTCGCGCAGCCACAGCGCCACCCACCTGGTCCACCGCGGCTTCAAGAACGCGCTGGGCGAGACGGCCGCGCAGGCGGGCTCGGAGAACTCCCCGGGCCGCTTCCGCTTCGACTTCACCGCGGCGGGCGCCGTCCCGGCCAGCGTGCTGCGCGACGTCGAGGACGAGGTCAACGCGGTGCTGATCAACGACCTCAAGGTCAACGCGTTCTACACCTCCCAGGCCGAGGCCAGGGCGATGGGCGCGCTGGCGATGTTCGGCGAGAAGTACGGCGACGAGGTCCGCGTGGTCGAGATCGGCGACTACTCGCGCGAGCTGTGCGGCGGCACCCACGTCCACAGCTCCGGGCAGCTCGGCCTGGTCAAGGTGCTGGGCGAGCAGTCGGTCGGCGCGGGCGTGCGCCGGGTCGAGGCGCTGGTCGGCATCGACGCCTTCCGCTTCCTGGCCCGCGAGAGCGTGCTGGTGGCCCAGCTGTCCGAGCAGCTCAAGGCGCGCCGCGAGGAGCTGCCCGAGCGCATCGAGGGCATCGTCACCCGCCTGCGCACCGCCGAGAAGGAGCTGGAGAAGGTCCGCTCGGCGCAGGTGCTCCAGGTGGCCGGCGAGCTGGCGTCCCAGGCCCGTGACCTGCACGGAGTCTCCGTGGTGACACACCGCGCGCCTGATGGCACCGGCGCCGACGACCTGCGTAAGCTCGCGCTTGATGTGCGTGGCAGATTCCCGGCCGACCGGCCGGCGGTCGTGGTGATCGCCGGCGCCCCCTCCGACCGGCCCGTGGTGGTCGCCGCGGTCAACGAGGCGGGGCGCGAGCGGGGGCTCAAGGCCGGAAGGCTGGTCGGCGTCGCCGCCAAGGCTCTTGGGGGTGGCGGTGGCGGCAAGGACGATGTCGCGCAGGGCGGCGGTACGCGGCCCGAGGCGATCGGCGACGCGCTCGGCCTGGTCGAACAGGCCATCGGCGAGCAGATCGGATGACATGAGGTTCGGTTCGCGGATCGGCGTCGACGTCGGTTCCGTCCGCATCGGCGTGGCGCGCAGCGATCCCAGCGGGACGCTGGCCACGCCGGTCGAGACCGTACGCCGGGGCAGGGGCGACCTCGACCGCCTCGCCGAGATCGTCGCCGAGCACGAGGCGATCGAGGTGATCGTGGGGTTGCCCACGTCGCTGTCCGGGCGTGAGGGGCAGGCGGCCGGGCTGGCCCGCGCGTTCGCCGCCGAGCTGGCCGGCCGGCTGGCGCCCACGCCCGTGCGGCTGTTCGACGAGCGGCTCACCACGGTCGCGGCCCAGCACGGGCTGCGGGCCAGCGGCGTACGCGCCAAGAAGCAGCGCGGGGTCGTCGACCAGGCGGCCGCCGTGGTGCTGCTCCAGGACGCCCTCGACTCCGAACGCGCCACCGACAGACCACCAGGCAGGCCCGTCGAACCGCCCCCCGCGGCGGCCGACGGACCTGCCTCATGACCGGGCGGCACCACGAGGCCCGTCACGAGGCCCGTCACGAGGCCCGTTGTGAGGGCATGGTTCGTGCGCAGGCCCCGATCTCGCCCGCCGGGCGTCCGACCGGCGAGGTGGCCGCGTGAACACCACCCCCGACGACGACGGCGGCGAGGTGATCCCGTTCCTACGGGCGGACTCCGAGCAGCAGACGCCCCCGGCGGCCGAGGAGCACCCCGGACACCGCCCGCGACCGGCGGGCGAGAACCCTGCCGGGAGCGGCCCGCGGCCGGCGGATAGGGATCCTGCCAGCAGCATGCCCCACCCGGTGGGTGAGGGGGCTGCCAACAGCGGCCCGCACCCGGTGGGTGAGGGGGCCGCCGGGAGCATGCCCCGCCCGCTGGGTGAGGGGTCTGCCGGGAGCATGCCACACCCGGCAGGCGAGGAGTCTGCCGGTAGTGGCCCGCGCCCGGTGGCTGAGGAGGCTGCCGGGGGCAGTCGGTCGTCGCGCCGTGGCCGGGCCCTGGGCAAGGCGGGGCTGGTCTCCGCCGCGCTGGTCGCCGCCCTGGTGGCGGCGGGCGCGGGCGTGCTCACGGTGGTCAGGCCGTACCTCAGCCCCGAGGACTTCGAGGGCATGGGCAGCGGGACGGTCACCGTCCGCATCCCGCCCGGGGCGAACGCCGAGGAGATCGGCACGGCACTGGCCGACGCCGGCGTCGTGGCCAGCTCGCGTTCGTTCGTGAACGCGGCCCAGGAGCGGGCCGTGGCCAACCGGCTGCGTCCCGGCCACTACCGGCTGCGCAAGGGCATGGCCGCGGGCGCGGCGCTCGACCTGCTGCTCGCGCCCGCCTCCCGGCTCGTCAGGCGGGTGGCGGTGCCGGAGGGGCTGCGCGCGGGCGAGGTGCTGCGGCGCGTCGCCCAGTTGGCCGCGCTGCCGCTGAAGGAGCTGCAGAGCGTGGACAAGAGCCTGCTCGGGCTGCCCTCGTACGCGCCCGGGATCGAGGGCTTCCTGTTCCCCGCCACGTACGACGTCGAGCCCGGCGACAAGGCGGTGGACGTGCTGGCCGCGATGGTCGAGCGGTGGGGGGTGGCCGCCCGGCAGATCCACCTGGCGGAGGGGGCCCGCCGGCTCGGCCTGACCCCGCTGGAGGCGCTCACGGTCGCCAGCCTCGTGCAGGCGGAGGGCGGCACCGACGCCGATTACCCCAAGATCGCCAGAGTGATCTACAACAGACTCAAGAGCAACACGCCGCTGGAGCTGGACACCACGGTCCTGTACGCGCAGAACCGCCGGTCACTGAAGGTCACCGAGAGCGACACCAAGGTGAACTCGCCCTACAACACCTACCACCGCCGCGGGCTGCCGCCGGGGCCCATCGCGAATCCGGGGGAGAAGGCGCTGCTGGCGGCCCTGAATCCGGCCGCGGGTGATTGGCACTGGTTTGTGACGACGGATCCGGCGCATAGAATCACCAAATTCACCAACAAAGAGAGCGAGTTCGTGAGATACCGGGAAGAGTTGAACAAGAACCTCGGGACGGACTGATGTTCGGCGGGACCCCCCCTGTGCCCGCGCAAAAGCCCCATACCGGGTCATGCGCCCTCTTCCCATCCCCTAGCATGGCTACCCAGAGTGATCTCCGCTGGTCGTGGGAGCATGCCCGGCGGATCCCCCCGTTTCGCCCGGTGAGCTCCGCCGGTTCGGCACAACCGCTTGACGCCGAACGGGCCGTACCGGGAGATTGGCCAGCGCAGCTATGAGCGATCTCGACCTGAACTCCCTGCTCGGCACCGAGGACGACGAGGGCCGGTCCCGGCGCCGTGCCCGCGGCTCCGGCAAGCGCGGCGGCAACCGCCGGCGGCGCAGACGTCGTAACCGCGGCGGCTTCATCGCGCCGTTGCTCGCCTTCGTCGTGCTGGCGGGCATCATCGGCGGCGGCGGCTACTACGGCTACCTGTGGGTCAGCGACGCCCTCGTGCCCGACGACTACACCGGCCAGGGCACCGGCGAGGTGATCGTCGAGATCAAGGACGGTCAGAGCGCGTCGGAGGTCGCCGAGGAGCTGGTGCGCCTCGGCGTCGTGGCCAGCGCCAGGGCGTTCAGCACCGCCATCGGCAACGCCGGCAAGAGCGGTTCGCTGCAGCCCGGCCAGTACAAGATGCGCAAGAAGATGGCGGCGGCCGACGCGGTGGCGATGCTGAGCCCCGAGAACAAGCTGCTGGCCAAGGTGGGCGTCAAGGAGGGCCTGCGGCTGTCCGACACGCTGACCACGCTGGCCAAGGCGACGGGCAAGCCGGCCAAGGGCTTCGCGGCCGCGGCCAAGGACACCGCCGACCTCGACCTGCCGTCGTACGCCAAGGGCAAGCTGGAGGGCTACGCCTTCCCGGCCACCTACGAGTTCCCGCCCAACGCCACCCCGGCCCAGATCCTGGGCGCGATGGTCAAGCGGTTCAACCAGACGGCCGACGAGGTCGACCTCGAAGGCGGCGCCAAGGCCCTGGGCCGCAAGCCCCAGGACATCGTGGTCATCGCCAGCATCATCCAGGCCGAGGCTGGCCGGTTCGAGGACATGCCCAAGATCGCCCGCGTCATCTACAACCGGCTCGACCGCGACCCGGAGATGAAGCTGGAGATGGACAGCACGGTCATGTACGCGCTCAACAAGTACCGCACCGCCGCCACCATCGCCGAGACGAAGACCAAGAGCCGGTACAACACGTACATGTACCTCGGCCTGCCGCCGGGCCCGATCTCGAACCCGGGCCAGCACGCCATCGAGGCGGCCCTCAACCCGGCCAAGGGCGACTGGCTGTACTTCGTCGCCACCGACCCCAACAGCCGCGTCACCAAGTTCGCCACCACCGAGGCCGAACGCCAGGCGCTGCTGGCCGAGTACAAGCGGAACGGCGGCTGACCTCCGCCGCGGGAGCCGTCCGACGACCGGCGGCCCCGCGGCGTGGTAGGAGTAGGGACCGTGTTTCCGGAAGGAGTGTCGATGCGGGCTGCGGTCATGGGCTCGCCGATCGGGCATTCGCTCTCGCCCCACCTGCACAGGGCCGCCTACGCGGCGATGGGGCTCGACGGGTGGAGCTACGAGGCGATCGAGTGCGACGAGGCGCGGCTGCCCGGCCTGCTCGCCGGGCTGACCCCCGTGCGCGGGCAGCGCGACGGTGAGGAGCACGGCGCCGAGCAGGGCGGCGAGCGCGTCTGGGCCGGGTTGTCGCTGACGATGCCGCTCAAGCGCGCCGTGCTGCCGCTCCTCGACACCGTCTCCGACCTGGCCGTCGAGGTGGGCGGGGCCAACACCGTGGTCTTCGCCGAGGGCCTGCGCCACGGGCACAACACCGACGTCCACGGCATCGAGCAGGCGCTGGCCGAGGCGGGGGTGCCCGCGCCGCGGTCGGCGACCGTGCTGGGCGGCGGCGCCACGGCCGCCTCGGGGCTGGCGGCCCTGCGCAACCTGGGGCTGTTCGCGGCCACGCTGCTGGTCCGCGACCCGGCCAGGGCGGGGGAGACCGCCGAGGTGGCCGAACGGCTGGGCGTGGCGCTGGCGGTGGAGACGTTCGACAAGCTCGACGCGTACACCGGGGTGGACCTGGTGGTCTCCACGCTGCCCGCGGGAGCCGCCGACGCCTTCGCCGGACGGCTGGCCCGCGTGCCGGCGCTGTTCGACGTGGTCTACGCCCCTTGGCCCACCAAGGCGGCCACGGCCGTCCGCGACGCGGGCGGCACGGTGGTCGGCGGCTTCGCGATGCTGCTGCACCAGGCGGCGCGCCAGGTGGAGCTGATGACCGGCCGCGCGGACGTGCCGGTCGAGGCCATGCGCGCGGCGGGCGAGGCCGAGATCGCCCGCCGGGCCGCGGCCCGTCCGCAGTGATCTTCCCGGCGATTACCCGCGCCGGCGGGATGATTCGAGGCGCCTGCGTGGTTGTGGTAATGTAGCTCTCTGATCGGTCCGGCATGCCTTGCTGGACGCGCAAGCGGAGGTCTCCCTCCCACCCGAGTCGCCGAAAGGTGGCCGGGTCCAGGATCACGCCGGACTCTCCGGGGAGCTCGAGGCCACGAAGCCACAGAGCTCAGTGGCCCCGCATGCGCGACGTGCGGGGCTTTTCGCGTCTTCGGCGCGGAAGGCCCCCGCCACGACGAGCACGTAGGGATCGCAAACCTAGGAGGCCCCATCAGCACTGAGCCCCGCATCAACGAGCGTATCCGAGTTCCCGAGGTTCGCCTCGTGGGCCCGAACGGCGAGCAGGTCGGCATCGTCAGCATTCACGACGCGCTGAAGCTCGCCCAGGAGGCCGACCTCGACCTCGTCGAGGTCGCGGCCACGGCTCGACCGCCCGTGTGCAAGCTCATGGACTACGGCAAGTTCAAGTACGAGTCCGCGATGAAGGCGCGCGAGGCGCGCAAGAATCAGGCGCACACGATCATCAAGGAGATCAAGCTCCGGCCGAAGATCGACCCGCACGACTACGAGACCAAGAAGGGTCACGTGGTGCGGTTCCTCAAGGCGGGGGACAAGGTCAAAGTCACGATCATGTTCCGCGGACGTGAGCAGTCCCGGCCGGAGCTCGGCTTCCGGCTGCTGCAGCGGCTGGCGGAGGACGTCCAGGAGCTCGGGTTCGTGGAGTCCCAGCCCAAGCAGGACGGCCGTAACATGATCATGGTGATCGGTCCGCACAAGAAGAAGGCCGAGGCCAAGGCCGAAAAGGCTGCCGCCAAGGCGCAGCGTGGCGGCGAGGAGCTTCCCGCATCGGAAGAGGAGTCTTCCGTGCAGGCGGCGGAACCTTCCGTACAGGAAGCGTGACCCGCGGCTGGGGTTGGCCTTACACCACGCGCCCCGGCAGCCACCGGCAGACGAACAAGCCGCGACCGGGCCGGCCAGCACCGGCCCGGCCACCGGCACGACCGAATTGAGGAGAGACGGCGACATGCCGAAGATGAAGACGCACAGCGGTGCGAAGAAGCGGTTCCGGCTCACCGGCACCGGCAAGCTCAAGCGCCGCCGCGCCAGCCGCGCGCACTACAACGAGTGGAAGTCGTCCACGCTGACGCGTCGTCTCAAGGGTGAAGTCGTCGTTTCGCCGGCAGACACCAAGAAGATCAAGAAGCTGCTCGCCAAGTAGCGCGAACCCCCGGGGAGAAGAAACATGGCACGCGTGAAGCGGGCGCTCAACGCCAAGAAGAAGCGCAAGGTCGTCCTCGACAGGGCGAGCGGTTACCGTGGCCAGCGGTCGCGGCTGTACCGCAAGGCCAAGGAGCAGATGCTCCACTCGATGACGTACGCCTACCGGGACCGCAAGGACCGTAAGGGTGCGTTCCGCCGTCTGTGGATCCAGCGGATCAACGCCGCTGCCCGCGCCAACGGCATCACCTACAACCGCCTGATCCAGGGCCTGCGCCTGGCCAACATCGAGGTCGACCGCAAGATCCTCGCTGACCTCGCGGTCAACGACGGCGCGACCTTCGCCACGCTCGTCGAGGCCGCCAAGAAGGCGCTCCCGGCGAACGTGAACGCTCCGGCCACCGCGAGCTGAGGTCGCCTTCAGACACAGAGGGCCCACCGTCACGGTGGGCCCTTTTGCTGTATCCACGCACGATCAGGGGGAGAGCATGGCCGGGTCCGAGCTGACCAACGTGAAGTCGCCGAGGGTGAAGGCCGCACGCAGGCTCACCAAGCGCGCCTTCAGGGAGCAGGACCGCAGGTTCCTGGCCGAAGGGCCGCAGGCGGTGCGCGAGGCGCTCAAGCTCGACGGTGTGACGCTGGAGCTGTTCACCACCGCCGAGGCCGAGCTGCGGCACGCCGAGCTCATCACCCAGGCCACGCTGCAGGGGGTGCCCGTCCACCGGGCCAGCGGCGAGGTCATGTCGGAGCTGTCCCAGACGGTGACCCCGCAGGGGCTGCTGGCGGTGTGCCGGCTCGTGCACGTGCCGCTGGAGGAGGCGCTGGCCGGGGAGCCGAAGCTGGTCGCGATGCTGGCGCACGTACGCGACCCGGGCAACGCCGGCACCGTCATGCGGGCGGCCGACGCCGCCGGGGCGGACGCGGTGATCTTCACCGACGCCTCCGTCGACCCCTACAACGGCAAGTGCGTACGCGCCAGCGCGGGCAGCCTGTTTCATCTGCCGGTCGTCATCGGTGCACCGGTCGCCGCCGCCGTGCGTCAACTGAGGGAGCGGGGCATGCGCGTGCTGGCGGCCGACGGCGCGGGCAAGCACACGCTCGACGACGTGGATCTTTCCGGACCGACTGTGTGGATCTTCGGGAACGAGGCCTGGGGACTGCCGGAGGAGATACGCGCCGAGGCGGACGATGTGGTCAGAGTGCCCATCTACGGACAGGCTGAAAGTCTCAACCTGGCCACCGCCGCGGCGGTGTGCCTTTACTCCTCCGCCAGGGCTCAGCGAGTGCCCTAGGCGGCCGGAAACCCGCTATTGTCGGCGTTGTAGGCGGAGGAGGCGAGGTCGTGCACGGCGCAGAAACCGACGGGCGAGTCGTGGCCGCCGCGTGCACGATCTCCATCGACGACCTCCCCGACGGTCTTATCGTGACCGACCGATATGGGTGCGTGCTGGCCGTCAACCGGGCCGCCGCCCGGCTCACCCGGGTCGCCATGGAGCGCGCCGTGGGCCGGGAGATGAACGAGGTCTTCCCCTTCCGAGACCACGACGGGCGCGAGTGGTGGAAGGCGCTCGACCCCGAGGGCGGGCTGCGTACCAGGACCAGGGTGCCCGAGCGGCCGCTGCACCTGCCGGGCGGCCAGGAGCTCTACGTCGCGGCCCGGCTGGTGCGCGAGCCCGAGCGCGGCGGCGAGGTCGAGCGCGTCACGATCACCCTGCGCGACGGCGGCGCCCGCGCCCGGCTGGAGCGCAGCCGCGCCGACCTGGTCTCCACCGTGGCCCACGAGCTGCGCTCGCCGCTGACCAGCGTCAAGGGCTTCACCGCCACCCTGCTGGCCAAGTGGACGCGCTTCACCGACGAGCAGAAGCGCGTCATGCTGGAGACCGTCAACAACGACGCCGACCGCGTCACCCGGCTCATCACCGAGCTGCTCGACGTCTCGCGCATCGAGTCCGGGCGGCTGGAGGTGCGCCGCCAGGTCGTCGACGTGCCGGCCAGGGCGCGCCGGCTGGTCGCCGGCCGGGTCGCGGCGGGCGACTCGGAAGACCGCTACCGCCTGATCGTCGGCGACCGTTTGCCGGAGATGTGGCTCGACCAGGACAAGATCGACCAGATTCTGGGTAATCTGGTGGAGAACGCGGTGCGCCACGGGCGTGGCACCGTGACGATCGAGATCGAGTCCGTCGGATGGGGAGTGGCCGTGTCGGTGCGCGACGAGGGCGAGGGCATCGAGCCCGAGCTGGCTCCGCGCGTCTTCCGGCAGTTCTGGCGGGGCGGCAACAGCCGCCGGCGCGGCGGCACCGGGCTCGGCCTGTTCATCGTGAAGGGCCTGGTCGAGGCGCACGGCGGCACGATCACCGTGCAGCGTGCGCCCGAGGGCGGCGCGGAGTTCCGATTTACCGTGCCCACCGGCACACCCGACTTCGCCACGGTCTGAAGCCCCGAGCGGCTCGACACCCGTCGAAGTCGGTCCGGTGGGCGGGCCCCACTAGACTCATTTCCGCTCAAGCCCTGGATACGGAGCTCACTCTTGTCTGACTACGACCCCGTCGAGGTGACGCCGTTGCATGCCGACGAGCTGTCCCGCATGGAGGCCGACGCCCTCACGGCGATCAAGGCGGCCGACAGCCTCGACGCACTCAAGCAGGCCAGGCTGGCGCACGCGGGCGACCGCTCGCCCATCGCCCTGGCCAACCGCGAGATCGGCGCCCTGCCGCCGGCCGCCCGCGCCGAGGCCGGCAAGCGCGTCGGCGGCGCCCGCAGAGCGATCAACGAGGCGCTGGCCGCCCGCCAGGCCGAGCTGGAGGCCGAGCGCGACGCCCGGGTGCTCGTCGAGGAGACCGTCGACGTCACCCTGCCGTGGGACCGGCGGCCGCGCGGCGCCCGTCACCCGCTGACCACGCTGCAGGAGCGCGTCGCCGACGCGTTCGTCGCCATGGGCTACGAGGTCGCCGAGGGCCCCGAGCTCGAAGGCGAGTGGTTCAACTTCGACGCGCTCAACATCGCCACCGACCACCCCGCCCGCTCCGAGCACGACACGTTCTTCGTGGACTCCACCGAGTCGGGCATGGTGCTGCGCACCCAGACCTCGCCGGTGCAGATCCGCGCGCTGCTCCAGCGCGAGCTGCCGGTCTACGTCATCTCGCCGGGCAAGACGTTCCGCACCGACGAGCTCGACGCCACCCACACCCCGGTCTTCCACCAGACCGAGGGGCTGGCCGTCGACGAGGGCCTGACCATGGCCCACCTCAAGGGCACGCTCGACAGGTTCGCCGAGGTCATGTTCGGCGAGGGCATCACCACCCGGTTCCGGCCGAACTACTTCCCCTTCACCGAGCCGTCCGCCGAGATGGACCTGAAGTGCTTCGTCTGCCGCGGCGCCTCGGCGATCCCCGGCAACCCGCCGTGCCGCACCTGCAAGTCCGAGGGCTGGATCGAGTGGGGCGGCTGCGGCATGGTCAACCCGCGGGTGCTCATCGCCTGCGGCGTCGACCCCTCGCGCTACTCCGGGTTCGCGTTCGGCATGGGGATCGAGCGCACGCTGATGTTCCGCCACAACGCCGAAGACATGCGAGACATGATCGAGGGGGACGTGCGCTTCACGCTCCCGTTCGGAATGGAGATCTGATGAAGGTCCCGCTCTCCTGGCTGCGGGAGTACGTCGATCTCCCGGCGGCCACCGCGCACGAGGTGGCCGACAGGCTCACCATGGCCGGGCTCAAGCTTGAGGCCATCACCTCCTACGGCCACGACGTCAAGAACGTCGTCGTCGGCGAGGTGCTGGAGATCGAGGAGCTCACCGGCTTCAAGAAGCCGATCAGGCACTGCAAGGTCGAGGTGGGCGAGGCGACGCCGCGCGAGATCGTCTGCGGCGCCACGAACTTCGTCGCCGGCGACCGCGTCCCCGTCGTGCTGCCCGGCGGCGTGCTGCCGGGCGGCTTCGAGGTGGGCGCGCGCAAGACGTACGGGCGCATGTCCGAGGGCATGATCTGCTCCGAGCGCGAGCTGGGCCTCGGCGACGACCACAACGGCATCATGGTGCTGCCCGCCGGCACGCCCATCGGCACCGACGTGGTCGAGCTGCTCGGTCTGCGCGACGACGTGATCGAGCTGGAGATCACGCCCGACATCGGCTACGCGCTGTCCGTCCGCGGCGTGGCCCGCGAGGTGGCCACCGCGTTCGGCGTGGCCTTCCGCGACCCGGCCGACGTCGAGGTGCCCGCCGAGAGCGAGCCGTCCTGGCCGGCCTCCATCGGCGACCCGACGGCCTGCGACCGGTTCGTGCTGCGCGAGGTGCGCGGCTTCGACCCGACCGCCCAGAGCCCGCTGTGGATGCGGGTGCGGCTGAGCCGGTCCGGCATGCGCCCGGTGTCGCTGGCCGTCGACATCACCAACTACCTGATGCTGGAGCTGGGCCAGCCGCTGCACGCCTTCGACCGGTCGAAGCTGACCGGCGAGATCGTCGTCCGGCGGGCCCGGGAGGGCGAGCGGCTGGAGACGCTCGACCACGTCGTGCGCGAGCTCGACCCCGACGACATCCTCATCACCGACCAGTCGGGCCCGATCTCCATGGCGGGCACGATGGGCGGCCTGGAGACCGAGATCTCCGACGGCTCGACCGACATCGTCATCGAGGCCGCCCACTTCTCGGCCACCGGCATCTCGCGCGAGTCGCGCCGGCACGGGCTGGTCTCGGAGGCGTCCAAGCGGTTCGAGCGCGGCGTCGACCGCGAGCTGCCGCTGGTCGCCTCGTGGCGGGCGGTGCGCATGCTGGCCGAGCTGGGCGGCGCGACCGTGCAGCCCGGCGTGACGCACGCCGAGGTCGACGTCACGCCGGCGCGCATCGCGATCCCGGCCGGTCATCCGTCGGCCGTGGCGGGCGTCCCGTACTCCAAGGAGGTCGTCGTCGGCCGCCTGGAGCAGGTGGGCTGCCTCGTGACCGACGGCGACGACCCGGCCGTGCGCCAGGGCGGCGTCGACCCGACCGGCGTCGTGACCGGCGGCGAGCTGGCCGCCAGGCTGGCCGTCACCGGCCCCGACATGATCACGGTCACCCCGCCGTCGTGGCGGCCCGACCTCACCGACCCCAACGACCTGGCCGAAGAGGTCATCCGGCTCGAAGGCTACGACCGGCTGCCGTCGGTGCTGCCCAGCGCCCCGGCGGGCGCCGGGCTGACCGAGGGGCAGCGGCTGCGCCGGCGGGTCGGCCGGGCGCTGGCCGAGGGCGGCTACGTCGAGGTGCTGAGCTACCCGTTCATCGGGGCCGACGACTTCGACCGGCTGCAGCTGCCCGCCGACGACGCGCGACGCCGGGCCATGCGCCTGGCCAACCCGCTGTCGGAGGACGAGCCGCTGATGCGCACGACGCTGCTGCCCGGCCTGCTCAAGACGCTGGTCCGCAACGTCGGGCGCGGCTTCGGCGACGTGGCGCTGTTCGAGACGGGCGCGGTCTACCGGCCCCGGGAGAACGCCCCCGCCGCCGCTCCGGTGCTCGGCGTCTCGCGCCATCCCACCGAGGAGGAGCTGGCCTCGATCGAGGCGGCGCTGCCCGACCAGCCGCTGCGGGTCGCGGTCGTGCTGGCCGGGGAGTTCGAGCGGTCCGGCTGGTGGGGCTCCGGCAGGCAGGCCTCGTGGGCCGACGCCGTGCAGGCCGCCCGGCTGATCGCCGCCGAGTCGCGGGTCGAGCTGTCCATCAGCGCCGACCAGCACGAGCCGTGGCACCCGGGCCGGTGCGCCGCCCTCTACGTGGGCGACACGCTGGTGGGGCACGCCGGTGAGCTGCACCCACGGGTGATCGAGGCGTACGGGTTGCCGCCGCGCACCGCGGCCATGGAGCTGGAGCTGTCGCGGCTGGAGTCGGCCATGCCGGGGCCGGTGCAGGCGCCGCCGGTGTCCCCGTACCCGGTGGCGACGCAGGACGTGGCGCTGATCGTGCCCGACTTCACGCCGGTGGCCGACGTGGAGGCGGCGTTGCGCGACGGGGCCGGCGAGCTGCTGGAGTCGGTGCGGCTGTTCGACGTCTACGCGGGTGAGCAGGTGGGCGAGGGGAACAAGTCGCTCGCCTACACGATGCGGTTCCGGGCGTCGGGCCGTACGTTGACGGTCGAGGAGACGACGGCGGCCAGGGACGCGGCGGTGGCGATGGCGGCCGACCGCGTGGGAGCCCAGCTCCGCAGCGCCTGAGCCGATCAGAGGGGGCCGGTACGGATCGCCGTACCGGCCCCCTTTGTCATGTGGTGTAGAGCGTCGTGAGGTCGATGTCGATGTCGAACGGGACGGTCAGCTTGAGCCGGTCGTGGTGGACGCCGGTGTTGGCATAGCTGTTGGTGGCAGGGTCGATCTCGTAGACGTAGACCACCGGCAGGCCCGAGGCTTCTTCGATGCGCCAGAAGTGGGGGATGCCTGCCTCGGCGTAGAGAGTGGGCTTGCGCTTCCTGTCGCGGACCACCGAATCAGGAGCGACGACTTCGACAGCGAGAAGGACGTCTTTGGCCTCGAAGTAGGTGACGTCTTGCTGAATGACGGCGTTGGGGCCCAGGACGATGAGATCCGGTTCAGGCCGTTGTTCGGGCCCCAGTTTCACGCTCATCTCCTGGCGAAGTCGGTAGCCTTCGGGGGCCGCCTCTCGCAGGTGGAGATGCAGCTGGAAGATCACTGTGTGATGGAAGTCGCGCTGGGGGCTCACGAAGACCAAGCTTCCATCAATCAACTCTGTGTGCGCAGGCAGATCCGGAATGTGATCGAGGTCTTCGGCGACGTAGCCCTGCGGCGGGGGGAAGGCCCAGTCGGGGAGTGAAGAAGAGGACTCCATCTTGAGGATCACCGCTTCGGCAGTCATGGTCCAACGCTAACCAATGTATTCCGTGCACGCTCGGTGAACGAACGTACACGCGTGCAACTCGCGGGAGAATGTGGGGCATGAGGGAGCTGTTGGTGTTCGGCGAGCGTGGGGATGCCGAGGAGGTCGCCGAGACGCTGGGGGAGTGGTTCCCGGGGCTCGGGGTGCCGCGGGTGGTACGGGAGACGCTCGCCGGTGAGGACGATGCCGAGGACGCCCAGTGGCTCGTCGTCGTGGAGGGGCTCGACGAGCAGGCCCTCGGCCAGGTGGATGAGCTGGTGGAGCGGTACGACGGCTGGCGGGAGCGGGAGTAGGGTCCCGCTCCCGCCGGTGGGGCGGAGCGGTCGGCCGGTCAGGCCGGGGTGGGGTGGTCGGATGACTGCTCGACGCGGCGGGCGCGTTCGGCGAGCGCGTGTTCGTCGGTTCTGGCGTCGTAGCGGCGGAATCCGGGCAGGGCTGCGGCCAGGCCCAGGACAGCGCCCACGCACAGCAGGCCGCCCGCGCCGAGAGAGAACCGGGTGCCGCCGAAGTTGGCCATCAGGCTCGCGCGGGCGTTGCCCAGCATCGGGCCGCTGGCGTACGACAGCAGCTCGATGCCCGCCAGCCGCCCGCGCAGCTCCTGGGGGATGGTCTGGTTCCACATCGTCGTACGGAAGATGCCGCTGATCATGTCGGCCGCGCCGGCCAGCGCGATGCACAGGAAGACCAGCCACACGCTCGGGGCCAGCGCGGTCAGCGTCATCGCCACGCCCCACAGCGCCGCCGCGACGATCACGCCGAGGCCCTGCCGCTGGACGCGGGCCGTCCAGCGGCCGGTCACCGAGGCGGCCAGGGCCCCCACGGCGGCGGCGGAGTACAGCAGGCCGAGCGACTCGGGCGAGCCCAGCTCGTCGGCCAGGAACGGGAACAGCGCGTTGGACATGGCGAACACCATGGCCGCGATGTCCACCAGGTACGTGCCCATGAGGTCGCCGCGGCCGGTGGCGTACCGCACGCCCTCGACCAGAGATCTGAGCGAGGCGGGCGCGGCGTCCTCGACGGGCGGCAGGGACCTGATGCGCCACAGCAGCGCCAGGGAGAGCACGAAGGTCGCCGTGTCGATGGCGTAGGCGACGTGCGTGCCGAGGTGCACCAGCAGCAGGCCGCCCAGCGCCGGGGCGACGATCGCGCCGACGTTCCAGCGCAGGCTGTTCAGCACCGCCGCCGCGGCCTGCTGGTCGTGCCGGACCACCTGCTGCATCACCGCCTCCAGGCTCGGACGCTGGAGGCAGGCGATGCCGGTGGACAGGGCGCCCATCACGTACAAGACCCAGACCTGCGGGTGGGGGAGCATCGCGTTGACCACGAGGGCGGCGGTGGTGACCAGCAGGCCCAGCTCGCTCAGCACGATGATCCGGCGGCGGTCGAGCGCGTCGGCGATCGCGCCGCCCCACAGCCCGCACACCACCATCGGCACGAACTCCGCCAGGCTCATCATCCCGACCGCGACGTAGGAACCGGTCAGCTCCTTCATCTGGTACGGCAGCGCCACCATGGTGATCATCGTGCCGAACATGGTGACGACGCCCGCGCCGAACAGCAGGCGGTAGTCGCGGGAGTCGCGCAGCGGGCCCAGGTCGGGGGAGAGATGACGGAGCAGGCGCATGAGTGGTGCGGGCACGAAGTCTGATTGTCCGACCACGTCCGCGACGAGGGCAAATCATTTAGGCACGGCGAAGGCCCCCGGGGGAACCGGGGGCCTTGGCGGGAGGGGTGTCAGGCGGCGGGCACCTTGTCGAGGAAGCCGAGGACCCTGCGGATCCGGCCGTCCTCGGCCAGCTCGACCACGTCGAAGCCGACGGCCAGGGGCTCCTCGCCGGCCGGGCCCAGGTGCCAGGTGAAGCGGACGATGTGGTGGTGGGCGTCGAACACCTCGCCCGGCGTGAACACCAGGCCGGGGAACATGCCCTGCGCGCCCTCGATCACGGCGGCGATCCCGGCGTGCCCGGCCACGTCGGCCATCGGGTCGGTGTAGGTCGCGTCCTCGGTCCACAGCTCGGCGACGGCCTTGGCGCGGGCGTCGGCGTCGGTCTCGTTCCAGGCGGCGATGTAGCGCTCGACGAGTTCGGCGGTCATGATGATCTCGCTTTCTTCCAGAAGTTCTTCCAACGGTTCTCCGGAGACGGTTCTCCGGAAACGGTTCTCAGGAGAGGTGTCAGCGGCGGGCCTTGCGCAGGCCGGTGATCTGCAGCTCCGCGAACAGCGCCACGACCAGGGCCTGGGCGATGGCCCAGACGGCGCCGAGCGTGCTGAAGTCGAGCGCGCCGGTTACGACGGCGGCCACGCTGCCCAGGGTCCAGGCGATGTTCAGGCCGATGACGGCCTTGACGGCGGCCGGGTTGATCGTGGGGCGGGAGGCCAGCAGGCCGACGGCGGCGCCGTACACGAGCAGGAAGATCCCGATCTCGCGCAGCAGGCCCGCGCCCGGGCCGAGCAGGTCGCTCGCGGGGCCGGCCAGGGCCAGGTAGACCAGCCCGTTGACGCCGGTGACGACGGCGTCCGCAACAAGAGCGAGGCGCAGGAACCTGGTCCGGTCGGCGGTGACGGTGAGGGCGGTCATCTTGGCTCCTTCAAGTGCTGGTTGCGACACTTGAACGATGTCAGCCGGGGCGTAGGGGCCGCGATTACGCGCCAGGTAATGAAGTCCGCGAACCGGCCGCCGACCTGCGGGTTCTCCGGAGAAAAAGAACGGGGCGCCCCCTTGCGGAGGCGCCCCGGAGGGGTTTCAGGAGGGTGCGGGTCCCGGAAGCCGGGGTCGGGAGTGTGGCGTCCGGGAGTGGGCGGGGGCCGTGAGTGCGGAGCCCGGGAGCGGGTCGCGTCCCGGAAGCGGGGTCCGGGAGTGGCGTTCCGGTTGTGCGGGGTCTGCCGAGGGGTCAGGAGCCGAGGACCTCGCGGCGCAGGTGGGTCTTGAGGATCTTGCCGCCGGGGTTGCGGGGCAGCTCGCCCTCGCGGAACCACACGTGCGCCGGGATCTTGAACTTGGCGATCCGGTCCGCCAGGAACGAGCGCAGCTCCTCGGCCGTGACCGATCGGCCCGCCGCCGGCCGGACCACGGCGCCGACCTCCTCGCCCAGCTCGTCGTGCGGGACGCCGATCACCGCCACGTCGTCCACCGCCGGGTGCTCGAACAGGGCGGCCTCGACCTCGGCGCAGTAGACGTTCTCGCCGCCCCTGATCACCATGTCCTTGGCGCGGTCCACGATGTAGACGAAGCCCTCCTCGTCGATCCTGGCCAGGTCGCCGGTGTGCAGCCAGCCGTCCACGAACGTCTGCGCCGTGGCCTCGGGCTGGTTCCAGTAGCCCATGATCACGTTCGGGCCGCGGACGCACAGCTCGCCCACCTCGCCCGCGGGCAGCTCGGCGCCCATGGGGTCCACCACGCGCACGTCCACGACGGCCGAGGGCATGCCGATGCTGTCGGGCCTGGCGTGGTACTCGGCGCCGCCGTTGCCGATGGCCAGGGCGGTCGTCTCGGTCATGCCGTAGCCGTTGGAGGGGGCGCGGTCGGGCAGGTTCGTGGTGATGCGCTCCAGCAGCTTGGGCGGGGCGGGGGCGCCGCCGTAGCCGAGGGTGGTCAGCGACGACAGGTCGTACTTGCCGAAGTCGGGGTGCGACATGAGCTGCCAGGCGTTGGTCGGCACGCCGATCATCGTGGTGACGCGTTCCCGCTCGATCAGCCGCAGCGCCTGCTCGGGGTCCCACTTGTACATGAGCACCACGCCGCCGCCGGTGAACATCGAGGTGATCATGGCGGAGAAGCAGCCGGTGACGTGGAACAGCGGCACGGTCAGCAGCGTCACCCGGCGCACGCTCGCCGCCGCGCCCGCGTCCTTGCCGGCCATGGTGACCGAGCGGACGAGGCCGTAGGCCACGGTCATGGGGGACTGGCCGAGGTTGCGGTGGCTGCCCAGCGCGCCCTTGGGCCGGCCGGTGGTGCCGGAGGTGTAGAAGATCGTCGCCGGGTCCTCGGGGGACAGCTCGACGTCGGGCAGCCGCACGTCGGCGGTGACCTCGCCCAGCACGTCGCCGAACGACCGCGCACCCTCGGGCGCCTCGCCCCTGGTCACGATCATCGGCACGCCCGTGGAGGCCAGCCTGACCGCCCGCTCGCCGTCGGCGATCAGCACCTTGGCCCCCGAGTCGCGCACGCCGTAGGCCAGCTCGGCCTCCGTCCACCAGGCGTTCAGCGGTACGGCGATGGCTCCGGCGGCCAGCGCCGCAGAGAACGAGACGACCCATTCCGGGTAGTTGCGCATGGCGATGGCGACGCGGTCGCCCTTGGTGACGCCGTACTCCTCGACCAGGCGGCGGGCGAGGGTGGCGGCGCGGCGGAAGTGCTCCTCGAAGGTGATGTGCTCGTCCTCGTAGGCCAGGAAGACCTGCTCGCCGTGGAACCTGCTGGTCTCCAGCAAGGCACGGAAGTGTGCCGGCGCGTGCTTCCACGTGCGTACCCCGGTGTCGCCGATCTCCTCGGTCTCGAAAAGCTGGCCGGGGCCGGTGAGCTGGGCTTGGACCTGGGCGTGCGAAAGGGACATGCGCAGAACTCCCGCATCAGACGATTCTTCTGGACTTTCACAGTACCGACCGGTAGGTACGTCGCGCTAGAGCAGCCAAAACCCTGGCGACAGGTGTCCGTGAAAGTTTCATATAGAAGCCGATATTTTTCGCTTGCCAACTGCTCTTTTGGCGGCGGCGCGCGATCGGCATTGACCGTCCCCTTGCATGTCAATACCGTCTGCGATGCGATCCGCTGGGGATCGAAAGATTTCGGAATCGAGTGCCTGCCTCCGGAGGTAGATGCCCGTGCTCTCGTCCCTGTCCGTCAGAGTCCTCGCGCTGCTGGGGATTCTCGCAGCATTCCTCCTCCCCGCCACCGCGGCCGACGCCTCGGCGCCCCTGCGCACGCACGCGTCCGCCAAGGGCAAGTTCATCGGCACGGCGCTCGCCACCACCCCGCTGTCCGGCGAGACCTCCTACCGCACCATCGCGGCGACCGAGTTCAGCCAGGTCACCCCGGAGAACGCGATGAAGTGGGACGCCACCGAGCCCAGCCAGGGCCAGTTCAACTACTCAGGCGCCGACGCGATCGTCGCCTTCGCCGCCCAGAACGACCAGCAGGTGCACGGCCACACCCTCGTGTGGCACAACCAGACGCCGGGCTGGGTGCAGGGGCTGAGCGCGACCGCGATGCGCGCGGCCATGCAGAACCACATCGCCAACGTCGTCGGCCACTTCGCCGACAACCCGGCCGTCGTCTCCTGGGACGTGGTCAACGAGGTCTTCGAGGACAACGGCAACCTGCGCACGTCGTTCTGGTACAACACGCTGGGCTCGGGCTACATCGCCGACGCCTTCCGCGCCGCGCGCGCCGCCGACCCCGACGCCAAGCTGTGCATCAACGACTACAACACCGAGGGCATCAACGCCAAGAGCACGGCGATCTACAACCTGGTCTCCTCGCTGCGCCAGCAGGGCGTGCCGATCGACTGCGTCGGCTTCCAGTCCCACCTGGCCATCCAGTACGGCTTCCCCGGCGACTTCCAGCAGAACCTGCAGCGCTTCGCCGCCCTCGGCGTCCAGGTCCGGATCACCGAGCTGGACGTGCGCATGCAGACCCCCAGGGACGCCGGCAAGGACGCCACCCAGGCCACCTACTACCGCAACGTCGTCAACGCCTGCCTCGCGGTGACCGCCTGCCAGGGCGTCACGATCTGGGGCTTCACCGACAAGTACTCCTGGGTGCCCGACACCTTCCCCGGCCAGGGCGCCGCGCTGATCTACAACGAGAGCTACCAGCAGAAGCCGTCGTACACCGCCGTGCACGACGCCCTGGCCGGCGGCGCCGGCACCGACACCACCCCGCCCAGCACGCCGGGCGCCCCCACGGCGGCCAACGTCACCGCGAGCTCGGCCACCCTCAGCTGGGCCGCCTCCACCGACACCGGCGGCAGCGGCCTGGCCGGCTACGACGTCTACCGCGAGCAGGGCAGCACCGACACCCGGCTCGGCCAGTCCACCGGCAACAGCATCAACCTGACCGGCCTGACCGCGGACACCCAGTACCAGGTCTACGTGCGGGCGCGCGACGGCGCGGGCAACCTGTCCGGCGAGTCCCCGTCGGTCACCTTCACCACCCTCACCGGGGGCGGCGGAGGCGGCTGCACCGCCGCGGGCACCGTGCAGACCCAGTGGAGCGGCGGGTACGTCATCCAGCCCGTGACCGTCACCAACACCCGCACGTCCCAGATCAACGGCTGGACGGTCACCTTCACCCTGCCCGCCGGGCACACCCTGACCGGCTCCTGGAACGCCGCCGTCACCGTCAGCGGGCAGAGCGTCACCGCCAGGAACGCCGGGTACAACGGCACGCTCGCGCCCGGCGCGAGCACCAGTTTCGGGTTCCAGGTCAGCAGGCCGGGCGGCGACACCGCGACGCCGTCCGCCTACACCTGCGCCTGACCGCGCGACCTCCCCGGGCGGACATGGCCACCGCCCGGGGACCCGCGGGCCGGCGCGGCGGGGGCGCGGGAGGGTGCCCGAACGGGGCCCTTGGTGGGGCCTGCGCGCGGTGGTACACAGTGCACATGGCAGAGATCATCCTGTTGCACTCCGCACAGGGCCTGCGACCGGGGGTAATAGGGGCCGCGGAGGCGCTTCGCGCGGGCGGGCACGTCGTGCGCACGCCCGACTACTACGACGGCGAGGTCTTCGACGACCTCGAATCCGGACTGCGCAAACGGGACGCGATCGGCTTCGACGAGCTCGCGCGCCGCTGGCGGGAGATCGCCGCGCAGGTGCGCGGGCCGGTCGTGTTCGCCGGGTTCTCGCTGGGCGGGTTCGGGGCCCAGCTCCTGGCCGCCACGCACCCGCTGGCCCGGGGGCTGCTGCTCTACCACGGCTGCGCGGCCGTGGCCGAGGTGAGCGCGCAGGGGTGGCCGGTCTCGGTGCCGGTGCAGCTCCACTACGCGGAGGGCGACCCGTGGGTGGACGCCGGTGACGTCCGCAGCCTGCGGACGGAGCTCGGGCCGTTATTCGAGTGCTTCATTTATCCGGGAAATGTGCACTTGTTCGCCGATCCCGATCTTCCCGGATACTCCGAAGAGTCGGCGGCGCTTATGTGGAAACGATCCCGCGACTTTATTGCGCGGATATAAGACGATTTCGCGGATATTTCGTACTTGGGTCTATCAAAAGGGGCGATCTTTACTTTATGATCTCATCGGCCCATCAAGATCGACGGAAGGATCGCTCATGACGATCGAGATCAAGAAGGTCGAAGAAGTCGAGACCACCGGAAACAGCAACAGCTGCTGACCTCTTCGGGCCTCCCGCGACGCGGCCCGACCCCGCGGGAGGCCCTCACTCGCCCGGGAGCCGCCTTCATGCCCAGGATTCAGGTGAATCCGGTCTTCCCCCTGTTCATCGACGACGCCCGCGGGCGCGTACGGCTCGGCGACTTCCCCCCGACCGGCCAGATCCTCGACCCGGCGCCGCCACCCCTGCGCCGCCTGCTGCGCCTGTGCGCCGAGACCCCCGTCGAGCAGTCCGACCTGTACGACCTCCTCGACGACCTCACCCCCGCCGAGATCGACTCGGCCGTCGAACAGCTGCGCGCGGCCCGCTTCCTGGTCACCGACGCCGAGCTGGTCACGCTCGCCGCCGACGCCAGACTGTCCAGGTTCGCGCTGTTCATGGCCATGTTCCAGCCGGCCGACCGGGCCGTGGCCGTGCTCGGTGACCTCGCCGGCCGGCACGTGGCGGTGCTCGGCGCCGGCGCGATCGGCGGCCAGGTCGCCCTGCACCTCGCCACCTCCGGCGTCGGCCGCCTGACCCTGCTCGACGACGACCGCGTCGAGATCGGCAACCTGCACCGCCAGCACCTCTACACCGTCCGCGACCTCGGCGAGCCCAAGACGGCCGCGGCCGCCCGCCGGCTGCGCGAGCACTGCCCGGACGTCCGCGTCACGCGCGTCGAGCGGCGCATCACCGGACCCGCCGACGTCGTCACCGACGCCGACCTCGTGGTCAACACCGTCGACACCCCGCAGCCGCACATCCGCCGCTGGGTCAACCAGGCCTGCGTGCGGGCCGGCACGCCGTTCGTCACCGGCGGCTTCAATCAGCACGTCGGCCTGCTCGGCCCGCTGGTCGTGCCCGGCAAGACCGGCTGCCTGGCCTGCCAGGAGGCCGCCCTGGCCGCGCGGTACGGCTCCACCGTCCTGCCGGCCAACGACAACCCAGGACGGGCCATCCCGTCGTTCGGGCCGTTGTGCGGGATCGTGTCGGGCATGCTCGCGTCCGAGGTGATCCGCTTCCTGACCGGCACCGGGGACCCCGCCGTCGAGGGCCGCAGCCTCTGGCTCGACCTGCTCACGCTGACCACCACGGCCTACGACTTCGACCGCCGCGACGGCTGCGAGGTGTGCGGGTGAAGGCCGAGCCGCTGACGGACCTGTCGTTCCTCAGCGTGGTGGCCGACGGCCCGGACGACTACGTCATCGGCAACGGCGAGACGTTCGTCAACGTGCCCGGCGTGGCGGCGGCCGTGGTCGAGGCGCTCGACGGCACCAGGACGGCCGCCGAGGCCCGCGCCCTGGTGCTGGCCGAAAGCGGTCTGGACGTGGACGTCGCCGAGTTCGTGACCGGGCTCGGCGCGGCCGGGCTGCTCGACCGGCCCCGGCGTCCGCCCAACCTGTGGGACCGGATCAGGCCCGGCCACGTGGCCTGGCTGTTCTCCCGCCCGGCGCACGCCGTGCTGGCCGCGCTGACCGTGTGCGCCCTGGCCGCGGCGGTCGCCAGGCCCGGCGTGCTGCCGTCGTTCTCCTCGCTGGTCTGGTCGGACAGCCTCACCTTCACCGTCGCCTTCGCCGCGGGCTCCTGGCTGCTGGTGCTGGTCCACGAGCTCGGCCACATCGCCGCGGCCCGGTCGCTCGGCGTGCGGGCCGAGCTGTCGCTCGGCACCCGCCTGCAGTTCCTCGTCGTGCAGACCAGGATCACCGGCATCTGGGGCGTGCCCAGGCGCGCCCGCTACCGCGCCCACCTGGCGGGCATGCGGGTGGACTGGTTCCTCGCCTGCGCCGGGACCTGCGTCCTGTACGCCGCCGACCTGCCCGTGGTGCGGCTGGTGGTGGTCATCTGCCTGTCGCAGATCGCCTGGCAGTTCCTGTTCTTCATGCGCACCGACGTCTACTACGCCATCGCCAACGCCGGCGGCAACAAGAACCTCATGGCCGACGCGCAGGCGTACCTGCGGGCGCGGCGCACCCGTACGGCGCCGCGCGGCGTCCGGGTGTACGCCTGGTTCCTCGTGGCAGGGCGGGTGCTCGGGCTGGCCTTCTTCGCGCTCTACACGGTCCCGGTGACGGTCGCCGTGTGCCGCCGGGCCGTCGAGGAGCTGCCGGGCTGGCAGCCGGTGGCCGCCCTGGCCGTGGTCGGCGCCGGCTGGGCGCTCTACCTGGCCGTCCTGGGCCGCCGCCTGCTCGCCTCCACCCGCAGTATGGCTCGCCCGTCCTCCTGAGACGGCTGACGTAGGGCGCGGTCCCGGCCGCCCCCTCCGCGGCCGGGACCGTGGCGATCAGGCGCCCCCGCGGCTCCTGGCGACGACCTCCTCCGTGGTGAGCGGCGCCTTCGGGTGGTGCGTCAGGCACATGGGCACGCGCGCCTTGGCGAACCCGCCGCCCTCACCGGCCACGTAGAACTCGCCAGCGCCCAGCCGGGAGATGTCCGGCACGTCGCCGCCGCCCTTGAACTGGGCCATCTCCCTGGCCGCGCTGATCTGGACCGGCGCGTTCAGCAGGCCGAAGAACTGCGTGGCGCAGTTGCCGGGGATCTGGTTGTGCAGCCCCTTGGGCGCCTGCGTGGCGAAGACCAGGCCCAGGCCGTACTTGCGGGCCTGGGAGGCGAGCAGCACCGTGCTGCGGGTGGAGACCGACGCGCCGCCCGCCGCGGGGGCGAACGTCTGCGCCTCGTCCATGACGAACAGCGCGCCCAGCGGACGGTCCTGGGCGGGGTGCCGCTTGAACCAGACGAACAGCTCCATCTGCAGCCGACTGACGAAGCTCTGCCGCTGCTCCAGGCCCGGCAGCCCGGCCAGGCTGATCACCGAGACGCGGGCCCGCCGGCCCGGCGGCGGCGTCACCAGCAACCCGGGATCGACCGGCTCGCCGGCCCCGCCGAACAGCGGGTCGTTGTCCATCGCCGCGGTCAGCGACTGGGACAGGTCGGCCGCGATGCGCCGGGCGCTGGCCAGCTCGCTCACCCCGTCGGGCAGGTCGGCCAGGTACGCCGCGAACCCTCTCAGACTGGTCGCGCCGCCACCTCCGTAGGCGGCCAGGGCCCGCCTGAGCACGGCCTGCCCGCGCAGCGCCTTCTCGGTGTTGGCGTCCAGCCTGACCCGCGGCACGATGAAGGCGACCGCGGCCTCGACCGCCTCGGCGAACTCGTCGGGGTCGCCGGCCAGGCTCGCCAGGTCGGGCAGCGGCTGGAAGGTCAGCGGGCGTCCGCCCGTCCGTCCCGGCGTCCAGACGGTGACCTCGGTGGCCGCCAGGTACTCCTCGGCGCGGCGGGCGTCGCCCTCCGCCCACGTGCGCGGCGGCTCGGGCCACGGCTCGTCCAGCCGGGCCAGGTCGTTGTTCGGGTCCAGCACGATCGAGGAGACGCCGCGCAGCGCGCACTCCTCGACCAGCCGCCTGATCAGCACGGTCTTGCCCGAGCCGGAACCGGCGAAGATCGCGGTGTGCTTGCGCAGCGCCTCCAGCGCGATCCGCACCGGCTCGCCGTCCGCGATCCGCCGCCCGATCGTCAGGGAGTGGTCCTGGGCGTCGCCGTCCTGGCTCCGCGCCGCGACGGGGATCCCGGGGGCCGGTACGGCGGGAACGCTCCACGCGTCGGCCAATGCCTCGGTGAGGAAGCCGATCCCGGACGTCGGCCGCCGCGCGGCGAGCCAGGCGGCCAGCTCCGGCGGGCTCTCCGCGACCAGGGACCGCAGCGCGGCCAGGACCAGCAGGTCCTGGCGGCTCATCCGCAGCGTCCTGCCGCCCGCCCGCTCGAACGCCGCGATCGCCTCCCGCGTCGCCGGCCCTGGCGACCACGGGGTGTCGCGCAGCAGGAACAACCGCCGTTTGGGCACCTCCGCGTCGAGTCCGGCCGCCACGCACGCCTTGCGGAGGCGGTTCAGCGCCGCGTTGCCGTGCGTCGCGCTGACCGCGCGGAAGGCCCAGTGGACCTCGTCCTCCCTGCTCTCGTCGAGCGTGCGGCGCAGCCGGGCGTGCAGCGGGGGCTTGGCGCTCGGCGGCGGGTCCAGGCTGAAGGCCCGGGCGGCCTCACCCTGCTCGGCGATCCACGCGGACAGGCCGGCGGCCAGCAGCGCGGGCATCGCGGTGTCCTCACTGGCCTGGTCGATCACCGGAGCCCGCGCGGCCGCCAGCAGCTCGGCGAAGCGGGCGTCGAGCGCGGCGAGATCGGCGGCGCCGGCCGGCGCGACAGGGCCGGCGTGGTCGGCGGGACGGGCGTGGTCGGCGGGGCGGGCGGGCGGCTGCGGACGCGGCGTCGTCTCCGCCGCGAACCCGGTCAGCTCCCTGACCTCGCCGTCCAGCAGGCAGGCGCGGACGTGCCGGTCGATCCGGATGAGCAGATCGCGCGGGGTGATCCCGGGCGCCTGTTCGAACGCCTCCGGCCGGACCGGCCACGTCGGGTAAGGCGGCTTGACGCCCGCCTCGCCGTACTGCACCTCGAAGCGCGTGGCGACCAGGGAGCGGGCGGTGGCCGCGTCGGGGATGGTCATGAGCGGGACCGCCTGGCGGAAGCGGTCGCGCACGGTGTCGACCGCGACCTGCTCGATGAGCGCCCACGTGGCGGGGATGCAGGTCACCACCGTCAACGTCCGGCGGGTGACCTCGCGCAGCGCCATCAGGCCGCCCGCGATGCGCTCGATCATGAGCTGTTCGGCCGGGTCGTGCCCGGCGCGGCCGGAGGTGGTGACCCGGGACTGGGCGACGAGCGGGTCGATCTGGTCCACCGCGACGACGGTGGGGCCGGTGAGCGCCATCAGCCGCGAGAGGTCCCTGACGATCTCCTGCGGCGTGCGCCCGAGCTGCCGGATGCCCCAGCGGGCCCGCTCGCCCGGCTCGCCCTCGGGCGCCGACGACAGGTACGACTCCCCGAGGTCCTGCAGCCCCGGATCGTCGCCGGCCAGCAGGACCAGGGCGCGCGCGGCGTCCTGGCTGTCGCGGCCGACCTGGCCCCCGACGCGGCGGAACGCGGTGACGAAGGCGTCCAGCTCGTCCCGGGTGAGGCCGCGCTTGCCGGTGATCGAGCGGCGGGCCATGCGGGACAGCCCCGCCATGATGGCCAGGCGGTCCAGGAGCACGGTGAGCTGCGTCTGCCCGTCGTGGCGGGGCCGGGAGAGGCTGTCCAGCAGGGAGACCACGATGCTCTCCCAGAACCCCTTGGCGTCCAGCAGGCCGACCAGGACGAAGTAGCCGTCCTCGCGCTGGGCGCGTTCGCGCAGCCAGCCGAGCAGGTGGGTCTTGCCGGTGCCGCGCTGGCCCTGCACGACCACGCCGATGGGGCTGCTCTCCGGCCGGTGGGCGGCCTCGGCCAGCCCGTCGAGGAGGATCTTCGTCGACGCGCCGTGCAGGCCCTCGACGTGGAAGGGGGAGCGGCGCCACACGTCGTCGGCGCCCTCGGTGTAGTTGAACGTCAGCGCGGCCAGGTCCGCGATGCCGCCGCCGCTCACAGCTCGCCGATCCACAGCAGATGCTTGTCCTGCCCGCCTATGATCACCGCCGCTTCGCGGTCCTCGGGCGTGAGCGTCTTCTGGTTCGACTCCGGGACCAGGTTCACGTCCGGGAGGCGTTCCATCAGGACGAGCGCCTCGTCCACCTCGTGCTTCGGCACGGCGGGGAGCAGCCGCCGGAGCGGGGTCAGGCTCACCCACGAGCCGGGCGCGGCGGCCAGCTCGGCGTACGCGGCCCGGATGCGGGACTCCAGACCGGCGGGAACGACGTCCGGCTCCGGCTGGAAGATCTCCGACAGCCGCTGGTCGGTGCGCCGCATGAACCGGGGCAGCCATTCGAGCAGGGCCCGCGCGATGGCCCCCGACGAGCCGGTCTGCGGCGGGATCGCCCCCGCCCGCAGGTCCTCGGCCAGCCTGGCCCACCCGGAGTCGGTGAGCACGTGCACGAAGGCGCGGCCGCCCCTGGGCCGGTGGCTCTCGACCAGCTTCAGGTCGTTCAGCTTCAGCCGCCGCTGACCGTCGATGGTCAGCCTGTAGTGCTCCTTGAGCTCGCTGTTGGAGACCTCGCGGGCTTCGACGGCCAGCACCAGCAGGGCAGTGAACTCGGGCAGGGTCAGCCCTTTGTCCGGCATATCTCATCCTTCCGCTCTGCGGCGGTTCCGCAGAAACTGGCCGATCTGACGGACGACGGTGTCCATGTCAGTCATCACCTGAGCATCGGGAAAGCGCAGCACGGCGTAACCGTCGAGTTGGAGGAGCACGTCCCGCTGCCGGTCCGCGGCGAACTTGGCCGGCGCCCGGTGGTCGGGACCGTCGATCTCCACGACGCACCGCTCCCGCTCCCAGAGCAGGTCCACCCGGATCGGCACGGCCAGCGGACCCGGCCGGTACGTCTGGTTCCAGGCCCGGCCCCCGGCCCACGCCCGCGCGGACAGGGCGGCCTCCAGCGCCCGCTCGCTCGCGCTGCCCGGATGCGGCCTGCCCGCCACCGGCGGATACGCGACGGCGGGCGCCCGATCGGCGGTCGCGGGAACCGGGACGGCTTCGCGGGCGTCGCCAACGGCTGCGGGGAGCGGGGTGGCGATCGTCCGCACGCGGTCGTCGTGCAGCGGCGCGCCCGCCAGCCAGACGCCGGCCCGGCCCCGGTGCGCCAGCCACTCGCACCCGGCGACCAGCACTTCCCGTGCCGCCGCGCCGAGCCCGTCCGGCACCCGTACCAGGACCGCCAGCCGGGCCCGGCCGAAGCTGTCGGCCAGCACCCTGACCAGCCCCGCCGCCCGGACCTCCGGCGCCAGAGCGCTGGGTGCGCCCGTCAGCGCCCGCCGGGCCAGCTCGGCGAGGAACGGCCCGAAGTGGCCGGTCACCGAGGCCCTGCGCAGGGCCAGCGCCTGGACCGCGGCCACGTTCACCCCGGACGGGCCCTCGATGCCCTCGGCCCCCGGTAACCAGGCCGGGAACAGCGCGATGGCCGCCTTGTCCAGCTCACGCAGGACGGAGGCGGCCAGGTCGGCGACGGAACGTTCCTCGGCGGCGAAGTAGGTGACGACGGCCGGGGCGTCGTCCGGCAGGGGATCGAGGGCCGGCGCCACGGCGTCGGGGTCGGCGTCGAGCCGTACCACCTGGCCGATCGGCAGCTCTGCCCACGACGGCACGGCTTCCTGCCCTCACAAGATCGGAAACGTCGGCACTTGGGAGGGTAACCCCGTCCTCAGCGCGCTGTCACCCAGACCGGGGACGCAGCCTCCACGGACGGGACGTGCGCGCGGGTCAGCAGGGCCTGGGACACGCTCGCCTTCACCAGGGCCGCCGTCCGCACCACCGGGACGAGAGTGAGCGCGAACAGCAGGCCCACCGCCGTGTTGAACACCACGAACGGCACGGTTCCGGTGCCGAGGCCGAGCAGGGCGGGCAGGCCGCCGTCCACGCCGGGGATCGCGGCGATCGCCCAGCCGTAGACCGGGAAGGTCAGGCCGAGCAGCGCGCCCGCCCACCACACCGCGCTCACGACGGCGGCGGCCAGCGAGACCGGGAAGGTGATGATCGCGTGCAGCAGGTCCATCGCCGCCTGGCCGGAGGCCAGCGGGTTCATCATGCGGCGGAAGGAACCCGCCCCCGCGGGGGTCTGCGCGTAGCGGGGGCGGGCGATCGGGTGGCCGAGCACTCCGGGGAGCGCGGCGCGCTCCAGGTCGGCGAAGTGGCGGGCCATGGCGGCGGTGGCGGCCAGGACGGGCAGCCCGACGAACACGACCGCCGAGCCGAGACCGGCCGAGACTCCGGCGACGGCGAGGGTGAAGGAGGCGGCGGCCGCGGGGAGGCCGAGCAGGGTGTACCGGGTGTCGGTGGCGACGCGGTGCCGGAGGGTTGTCATGGCTACGACGCTACGGGCCCGGCAAGGGAGCGCTCGATCCTGGCGGCGGGCCACTACGTGGTAGGGCAGGCCCTACCACGCCTCCCGGCGGACCCCTGGGGAAACGGTCCCCGCTACAGCGGCTGGTCCACCCGGATCACGGTCAGCTCCTGCGGACGCACCGGCTCCCGGCAGTGCGCGCACACCGTGAGCGGCTCCAGGGGCTCGCCGCACGAGTGGCGCCACACGGTGGGCGGCTCGCCCTCGGTGACGTACCGGTCGCCCCAGTCCATCAGGGCGAGCAGGACTGTGTGCAAGGCCTGGCCCGACTCGGTGAGGACGTACTCGTGGCGCGGCGGGTGCCGCTCGTACGGCACCCGCTCCAGCAGGCCCACCTCGACCAGCTTGCGCAGCCGGGCGGTGAGGATGTCGCGGCTGGCGCCGGTGTTGCGGGCGATCTGGTCGAAGCGGCGCACCCCGAGCATGATCTCGCGCATCGCCAGCAGGCTCCACCGCTCGCCCACGACGGCCAGCGCGTTGGCGATCGAGCACTCTCTCGGGCGGGACAAGGGCCCTCCGCTCAGGTAGGTCCGGATTTCCAACTTACCATCAGGCGGCCCGTCCAGGGATGGCGGCGAGCAGCTCGCGGGTGTAGTCGGCGCGCGGCGAGCCGAAGATCTCGGCCGCCGTGCCGCTCTCCACGATCCGGCCCGCCTGCATCACGTGCACCCGGTGCGAGATCATCCGGACGACGGCCAGGTCGTGGCTGATGAACAGGTAACTGAGCCCGAGGTCGCGCTGCAGGTCGGCGAGCAGCTCCAGGATCTGGGCCTGGACCAGCACGTCCAGCGCGGAGACGGCCTCGTCGAGCACGACCAGCTCGGGGGAGAGCGCCAGCGCCCGCGCGATCGCCACCCGCTGCCGCTGGCCGCCGGACAGCTCGTGCGGCAGCCGTTCGGCCACCGACGCCGGCAGCGACACCTTCTCCAGCAGCTCGGCGACGGTCCGCGCGCGCTCGGCCGGGGTGCCCACCCGGTGCACGCGCAGCGGCTCGGCGATCGACTTCTCGACCGTGTAGCGGGGGTCGAGCGAGGCGTACGGGTTCTGGAAGACCGGCTGCACCCGGCGGCGGAAGGCGAACAGCTCCCGGCGGCCGAGCGAGGTCAGGTCGGTGCCGTCGAACAGGATCCGGCCGGAGGTGATGCCGTCCAGGCCGAGCAGCAGGTTGGCGGTGGTCGACTTGCCCGAGCCCGACTCGCCCACGACCGAGACGGTACGGCCGCGCGGGATCGTGAAGGAGACCCCGTCCACCGCCGTGAACTCCCCGGCGCCGCCCCGCAGCGGGAACACCTTGCGCAGGTCCTCCACCACGACCAGGTCCTCGGCGCTCTCCTCCGGGCCGGGCTCGGCCACCCGCACCGACGACAGGCTCGGCACGGCCTTCAGCAGCCGCCGGGTGTACTCGTGCCGCGGGTCGGCCAGCAGCTCGGCCGCCGGGCCGGTCTCCACGATCTCGCCCCGGTACATGACGGCCACCACGTCGGCCCGCTCGGCGGCCAGCGCCAGGTCGTGCGTGATGAGGAAGACGGCGGTGCCCATCTCGGCGGTGAGCTGCCCGAGCTGGTCGAGGATGCGCCGCTGCACGGTCACGTCGAGGGCCGAGGTCGGCTCGTCGGCGATGAGCAGCTTGGGCCGGCAGGCCAGGCCCATGGCGATGAGCGCCCGCTGCCGCATGCCGCCGGAGAACTCGTGCGGGTACTGCCCGGCCCGCCGCTCCGGCTCGGGGATGCCGACCATCTCCAGCAGCTCGGTCACGCGCCCGCGCGCCGTCCTGCCCGCGGCCAGGCCGTGCACCTCCAGGGCCTCGGCGATCTGGTCGCCGATGCGCATGAGCGGGTTGAGGTTGGACATCGGGTCCTGGGGCACCAGGCCGATGCCCGCGCCCCGGACGGCGGTCATCTCGCGCTCGCTCACCCCGGCCAGGTCGCGGCCGTCGAACAGCACCTGGCCGGTGGTGATGCGGCCGCCCGCGGGCAGCAGCCGGTTGACCGCGGCGGCCGTGGTGGACTTGCCCGAACCCGACTCGCCGACCACGGCCACGGTCTGTCCCGGCAGGATCTCCATCGAGACGTTCTTGACGACGGTGACGTCCTGCTTGCGGGTGCGGAAGGCGACGGAGAGGTCGCGGATCTCCAGGAGCGGGGTCATGCGGTCCTCGATCGGTGGGTGATGGCCTGCAGCAGGCCGGTCCAGAGGGCGTCGGTGGGCGTCGGCGCGGCCGTCGTCAGCAGGCGGTTGCTCGCCAGCGCGATCGCGACGTCCCGGCCGGGGACGAACCCGACGGCGCACCCGACGTAGCCGGGGTGGCCGAGCACGGTGACGGTCTCCTCCCGCAGATCGAGCCGGTAGGTGCGGAAGCCGAGCGCCTGGCCGGGGTCGGGGCCGGGGGTGAAGAACTCGCGGGCGACCTCGGGCCGCCACAGCCGGTCGTGCTCCTCGTAGCGGGACAGGGCGGTGGCGTACCGCAGCAGGTCCGGGACGGTGGAGAACAGCCCGGCATGGCCCGCCACGCCACCGAAGGCGTGGTAGGCGTTGCCGTCGGCGACCCGGCCGAGCACGGGCTCGTGCCGCCAGCCGGCGAAGTCCGCGCTGCGGAAGGGCACCGGGTACGGCTCGGAGGTGTCGAGCATGCGCATCTCGACCCGGTCGTCCAGGGCGCTCATGGCCACCTCGGGCCCCGCCGGCCGCGCGTACGTGGTGCCGGCCAGCCCGAGCGGCCCGGTGACCAGCTCGGCCACCGCCCGGTCCAGCGACGTGCCGGTGACGCTCTCGACCACCCGGCCGAGCAGGATGAAGCCCAGGTCGGAGTAGTGCCGTTCGCGGCCGGGCGCGTAGCGCGGGGCGGGCATCCGCGGGTCGAGGTACATCGGCCACCACTCCCACAGCCCGGCCCGGTGCAGCAGCAGGTCCCGCACGGTGACCTGGTCGGGGCAGCCCTCCGGCAGGTACGCGGCCGCCCGCTCGTCCAGGTCCACCAGGCGGTCGGAGACCAGGCGGAGCAGGGCCGTCGTGGTGGCGACGACCTTGGTGACCGAGGCCAGGTCGTGGTGCGTGCCGAGGGTCATGGGGGCCTCGCCGGCCAGTGCGCCGCCGTCCGCCCGGCGCACGGTGCGGTGGCCGGTGCACTCGGTCAGGTCGAACCACGGCGTGCGGGCCGCCCGGACCAGGCCCGCGGGCGGACCGGGCTCAGGGCTCACCGGTCCGGGACCGGGCGGCGCGGCGGGAGCCGGGGTCATCGGCGCAGCACCAGCGAGCGCGGCGGCGTGGGCAGCGGGGCCGGCAGGACGAGCGGGCCCGCGCCCGGCGTCAGCGTGCCGAGCACCCGGGCGGCCTTCGCGCCCGTGCCGCCGGGGACGGTGCCCGGCAGGCCGTGGGCGGTCAGCCAGCCGATGAGCGCGAAGGCGATGGCCTCCTTGTCGTCGGCCGGGGCGCCGAGCTCGTCGGACAGCGACACCCGCACGCCGGGCAGGGCGGCGCGCAGGCCGTCCATGATGACCGGGTTGCGGCAGCCGCCGCCGGAGACGACCAGCACGTCCACGCCCGCCGCGGCGACGTCGGCCGCCACCGTGCGGACGGTCAGCTCGGTCAGCGTCGCCACCAGGTCAGGGCCGGACGGCTCGCGGCCCGCCCTGGCGATCGCCGCCTCGACGTAGGCCAGGTGGAACAGCTCCTTGCCGGTGCTCTTCGGCGCGGCCAGCCGGTAGTACGGCTCGTCGAGCAGCACGTCGAGCAGGCGTTCGTCCACCTGGCCGGAGGCGGCGATCCGGCCGTCCTCGTCGTAGCCGCGCGGGTTCAGGCCGCGGCCGGCCACCACGGCGTCGACGAGGGCGTTGGCCGGGCCGATGTCGTAGGCGCTCAGGCCGCCGTCGCGCACGACGGTCATGTTGGAGATGCCCCCCAGGTTGAGCGCCGCCGCGCCGCCCGTGCCACCTGTGCCGCCCGTGCCGCCCGGGTGTCCGTCCGACAGCAGGCCGCCGAGCAGCAGGTCGTCGAGCACGGAGACCAGCGGGGCGCCGTGCCCGCCCGCGGTGATGTCGCGGATGCGCACGTCCGACAGCACGGGCGCGCCGGTGCGCTCGGCGATCCAGGCGGGCTGGCCGATCTGCAGGGTGCCGCGCGCGTGCGCGCCCTCCACCCAGTGGAAGACCGTCTGACCGTGCGAGACGATCAGGTCGGCCGGACCGGCCTGCCCGGCCGCGGCCGCGGCGGCCTCGGCGAAGCACTGGCCGATCAGCGTGTCGAGCACGCACACCTCGGCCAGCGTGACGGGCGCGGGCGGCAGCGCGGCCACCAGCCGGGCGCGCAGTTCGTCCGGATAGGGGGTGCTCGCGGCGTGCAGCACGCGGCCGGTCAGCACGTCGCCGTCGAGGCCGAAGTCGACCAGGGCCACGTCGATGCCGTCGTGCGAGGTGCCGGAGATCATGCCGAGGATCTTCACGCCGGCTCTCCCAGCGCCACGCGCAGCCGTCCCTCGCTGCGGTCCAGCAGCGCCGCCGCCTCCTGCGGCCCGAGCCCGAGCCGGGCGCCGAGCACCGCCTGCTTGACGTTGAAACCGTGCTGGTCGAGCACCCGTTCCGCCTCCTCGCGGTCCACACCGGCGATCGTGCGCACGATCCTGATCGCCCGTTCCCGTAGCTTGCCGTTGCTGGCCTTGACGTCGACCATCAGGCTTCCGTACGTCTTGCCGAGCCGGACCATGACGATGGTCGAGAACATGTTGAGCACGAGCTTCTGCGCCGTGCCCGCCTTGAGCCGGGTCGAGCCGCTGACCACCTCGGGCCCGACCAGCACCTCGATCGCGTGCTCGGCCTCGCCGCTGAGCGGGGTGCCCGGGTTGCAGGACAGCCCGACGGTCAGCGCGCCGCGCTCGCGGGCCCGCCGCACCGCGCCCAGCACGTACGGCGTGCGCCCGCTGGAGGCGATGCCCACCACCGTGTCCAGCGGCCCGACGCCGGCCGCGTCGATCGCCGCCGCGCCGGCCCCCGCGTCGTCCTCGGCGCCCTCGCACGGGTGCACGATCGCCCGCT
Organism: Nonomuraea sp. NPDC003560; assembly: GCF_042878785.1. Taxonomy (NCBI): domain Bacteria; kingdom Bacillati; phylum Actinomycetota; class Actinomycetes; order Streptosporangiales; family Streptosporangiaceae; genus Nonomuraea; species Nonomuraea sp. NPDC003560. Next base: position 1,162,159 of record NZ_JBIAOF010000001.1, read on the forward strand.
CGCCGCCGGCGATGACGGCGAAGACCTGCTCGGGCGGGGTGCTGAAGGTGGGCGGGCATTCGGAGGCGTCCAGGACGCCGAGCCGGCCCGGCGTGCCCGCGCCCACGTAGACCAGCCGGCCGCCGGCCCGTACCAGCTCGGCGGCGGCCTCGATGGCCGGGGTGATCTGCGGCAGCGCCGCGGCGACCGCGGCGGGGACGGTGGCGTCGGCCGCGTTCATGGTCGCGGCGAGCTCGGCCACGCTCATGGTGTCGATGCCCGCGAAGCGCGGGTCGGCCGATTCCGTGGTCAGTTCTGAGAGGTTCACCGCTTGCCTCGGGTTCTGGGGTCGAGAGTGTCACGCAGGCCGTCGCCGAGCAGGTTCAGGCCCACCACCAGCAGCACGACGACCGCGCCCGGCGCGATCAGCGTCCAGGGGGCGACGAACACCAGGCTGCGCGCCTCGAAGATCATCGAGCCCAGCGAGGGGGCGGGCGGCGGCGTGCCCAGGCCGAGGAAGCTCAGCGACGCCTCGGTCAGCACCGCCCACGACAACGACAGCGCCACCTGGATGACGATGATCGAGGTGATGTTGGGCAGCACGTGCCTGAGCATGATCTGCCAGCGGCTCTGGCCGGTGGAGACCGCGGCCTTGACGTACTCGATCTCCCGCAGGGAGAGCACGGGGCCGCGCGTGACACGGATGAAGATGGGGACGTACACGATCGCGATGGCGACGGCGACCGTGAACCAGTTGCGGTCCAGCACCGAGGCCAGCGAGAGCGCGAGCAGCAGCGGCGGGAACGCGAACAGCACGTTCGTCACGCCGCCGATGGCGCCGTCGGCGAAGCCGCGGTAGAACCCGGACACCAGGCCGCCCAGCGTGCCGACCACGGTGGCGAAGGCCACCGCGACCACCGCGATGAGCGCCGAGTTGCCGACCCCGGCCGCCACCCGGGAGAAGACGTCCCGGCCGAACTGGTCGGTGCCGAACAGGTGCGTCCCGGACGGCGACAGGAACCGCTCGGGCGGGTTCTGGGCGATCGGGTCGTAGGGGAGCAGCCCGGCGTACGACAGCGCCGCCACCACGGCCAGCACCAGCAGCACGATCGTGCCCGCCAGCATGGCGGGGCTCCTGCGCAGCGCGGTCACGACGCCCTCACCCGCGGGTCGATGATCCGGTACAGCCCGTCGGTCAGCAGGTTGACCAGCACGAACGCCAGCGCGATGACCAGGACCGTGCTCTGCACGACCGCGTACTCCTTCTGCTGGATGCCGAGCAGCACCTGCCGGCCCACGCCGGGCACGGAGAAGATCTGCTCGACCACGACCGCGCCGCCGAGCAGGTAGCCGAACTGCAGCCCGGTCATCGTCACGATCGGCACCAGCGCGTTGCCCAGCACGTGCCGGACCTGCAGGCGGCGCGGCGGCACGCCCTTGGCGCGGGCGGTGCGCACGAAGTCCTCCGAGCGCACCTCCAGCACCGCCGTACGGGTGGTGCGCAGGATCGGCGCGGCGATGCCGAAGCCGAGCACGAGCGCGGGCAGGAACATCTGCTGGAGGTTGAGCAGCGGGTCCTCGGCGAGCGTGGCGAAGCCCTGGCCGTTGGGGTTGAAGCCGAACGACGCCGCGAAGATCGACAGCAGCGTCGTGGCCAGCAGGAACGCCGGGACCGACAGCCCGGCCAGGCTCACGACCTGGCCGAAGGCGTCCCGCGGCGAGTTCGTCCTGGACGCCGACAACATGCCGAGCGGCACGCCCAGCAGCAGCGCCAGCACGATCGAGAACACCGCCAGCTCGAACGTCACCGGCAGCGAGTGCAGCGTCATCTCCAGCACGCCCTGCTGCGAGCGGGCCGAGTAGCCGAAGTTGCCGGTGAGCATGTTGCCCAGCCAGGAGAAGAACTGCGTGACCGGCGACTGGTCCAGCCCGTAGTACTGCTCCAGGGCCACGCGCTGCGCCGGGGTGAGGGCAGCCGCCTCCGTGCCGAGCCCCGCGGTGATCTGGTCGCCCGGGATCGCCCGGAGCATGACGAAGACGAACACGGCCACCCCGAACAGGGTGCCGATCGTCGAGGCCACGCGCCGGACGGCCCGGCTTGCGAGGATCCGGCGCATCAGGCGACGGACGTCGTGCGCAGGTACTGCAGCGACCCGCTGACCATCGGCACGAACCCGGACACGTTGGAGGTGGTGCCGGTGTAGGTGTAGCTGGTGAACAGCCAGATCCAGGGCGCGTTGGCCTCCAGCTCGGCCGAGACCTTCTCGTAGATCGCCTTGCGGGCGGCCGGGTCGGTCGTGGCCTTGCCCTCGGCGAACAGCTTGTCCAGCTCCGGCGAGCTGTACCCGGCGACCTTGTTCAGGTTGCCCTTGCTGGTGAAGTAGCGGCCGTAGGAGCCGTCGGGGTCCGGGCGCCCGCCGTTGAGCGCGACGGCGGCGTCGAAGTCGGCCGCCACCCAGCGGTCCACGAACGCGCCGGACTCCAGCACCTCCAGGTCCAGGGTGATCTTCGCCTCGGCGAGCTGCGCCTTGAGGTTCTGGGCCTCGTTCACGGAGGTGGCGTACTCGCCCTGGGAGACGATGGCCTTGACCGTCACGCCGCCGGACTTGCCCGCCTTGCCGAGGTACTCGGCGGCCTTGGCCAGGTCGCGGGTCGGGCAGGGACGCTTGGTCGGGTCGGACTTGAAGGCCGGGGCGGTGATCGGCCCGGTCACCTCGCCCTCGCCGAGCGCGGCGGTGTCGAGCACCTGCTTGCGGTCGATCGCGCACTGGATCGCCAGGCGCACGTTGACGTCCTTGAGGTCGCCGCGCTGGGCGTTGAGCTGGAGGGCGTGGTAGCTGAGCTGCGGCGTCTTGGTGACGGTGATCGTGCCGCCGCCCTGCGCGGTCTGGGCGACCAGCGGGTCGTTGAAGACCGCGAGCTGCACGTTGCCCGACTGCATGGCCGAGACGATGGACGACTCGTCCGGGATCACCCGGAACTCGACGCTGCCCACCTTCGGCTTCTCGGCGCCCCAGTACTTGTCGTTCCTGGCCAGCGTCAGCGACTGGCTCGGGACGCGCTTGCCCAGCGTGAACGGGCCGGTGCCGTTGGGGGTGGCGTTGAGCTTCTCCTCGGTGTCGTCGGAGGAGAGCATCGCCATGTTGACGGTGGCCAGGTTCGCCGGGAGCGCGGCGTCGGGGCCGGTCAGCTCCAGCACCACCGTGCTCTCGTCCGGAGCCTCGACGGACTTCACCGACGCCAGCGACGCCCGCGCCACGGCCGCCGTCTTCTCGTCCATGATCTTCTCCAGGGACGCCTTGACGTCCTTGGAGTCGAAGGCGCTGCCGTCGCCGAAGGTCACGCCCTTGCGCAGGGTGAGGGTCAGCTTCTTGCCGTCCTCGGACGCCTGCCACGACTCGGCCAGGCCCGGCACGACGTTCAGGTCCTTGTCGAACTCGGTGAGGGTGCCGTAGATGTTCTGCAACACGTTCACGGCCGTGAACTGGGTGGCCTTCCAGGGGAAGAGCGTGTCGGGGTCGGAGGTCACGCCGACGACCAGGGCGCCGCCGGACTTGCCCGTGGCGCCGGTGCTGGTCGCGGGCCCGGAAGATGATGAACAGGAGGTCAGGGCGATGGACAGCACTGCGGCGGCGCCGATCGCGGAGAGCGCGCCACGGGGCATGTGGTCTCCTCAGGGGCAGTAGGTCATAAAATTACGCAGACCCTACCACTGGTGTACTAAATTTCCTCAACAGGGATGGATGACGAATGGTCGAGGACGACGGAAGCCTGCTGATCCGCATCCGTGCGGCCATGCCCGCATTACGGCCGTCGGAGCGGCGTATCGCCGAGACGTTCACCGGCGACCCGGCCGCCGCCGCGAACCTGTCCATCGCCGAGCTGGCCGCCCGCTGCGCCACCTCGACGACCTCGGTCGTGCGCTTCTACCAGCGCATGGGATACGCCCACTTCAAGGACTTCCGGATCGACCTGACCAGGGCCGCCGCCCGGGAGGAGCTGACCACGTCGAGCCTGCCGGAGGTGTCGGGCGACATCGACCGCCACGACAGCCTGGAGGGCATCGTCTCCAAGGTCGCCACCAACGAGACGCTGTCCATCGCCGACACGGCCCGTTCCCTGGACATGCGGGCCCTGGGCCGGGCGGTCGCCCTGCTGCTGGCCGCGCGCCGGATCGACACCTTCGGCGTGGGCGCGAGCGCGCTGGTCGGCCTCGACCTGCAGCAGAAGCTCTCTCGCATCGGGCGTACCGCCATCAACTGGCACGACGCCCACTCGGCCTGGACGTCGGCGGCCACGCTCGACGCCGGCTGCGTGGCCGTCGCGGTCTCGCACACCGGCGCGACCGTGGACACGGTCGAGTTCCTGGCCATCGCCCGCCGGTCCGGCGCGGCCACGGTGGCGATCACGAACTTCCGCGACTCGCCGCTGGCCGCCACCGCCGACGTGACGCTGACGACGGCCGCCCGCGAGACCCAGTTCCGCTCCGGCGCGCTCGGCAGCCGCATCGCCCAGCTCATGGTCGTCGACTGCCTGTTCACCGGCGTGGCCGCGGCCAGTTACGACGAGTCGATGGCGGCCCTGCGCAACACCTACGCGGTCGTCCACGACCGGACGGTGCACAAGCGGGGGTGAACCGGCCTGACCAGCATGGAAGTCTTTCTTTGGCGGCACGTGAATCTAGTGACAAAAAGTGATGACACGGCTACTTTAAGTTGACATTCTGGTGGCGAGGCATCGTCTACCAGGAGAGACACCACATGCAGCTGATCACCCGTGCCGACTGGCACGCCAAGAAGCCCACGACCAGTTACACCCGGCTGGCCTCCACCAGGGGCGTCAAGATCCACTACACCGGCGGGAAGGTGCCATCCGACCTGCCGGACGCCGACAACCACGACAAGTGCGTCGACCTGGTCAGGGACATCCAGCGCATGCACATGTCCGGCGGGCGCGGCGAGACCTACATCGACCTCGGCTACAACATGGTGTGCTGCCCGCACCGGCGCACCTTCATGGGCCGGGGGCCGCACGTCCTGCCCGCCGCCAACGGCCCGGGGCTCAACTCCGGCCACTACGCCGTGCTCGCCCTGCTCGGCAACACCGGGTTCACCGAACCGAACGACGACCTGCTCAACGCCCTCGTCGACGCCATCGAGTACCTGCGCGAGCACGGCGACGCCGGCGACGAGGTCAAGGGCCACCGGGACGGCTACGACACCGACTGCCCCGGCGACCCGCTCTACCACTGGGTGCGAGGGGGCGCCGAACGCCCCTGAGCCGCATGCGTCCCGAGGACACCCCGCGAGCGGCGGCCGCCATGGACGTCCATGGCGGCCTCGACGGTCACCGCGTGCGCGACGAGAGGCGGGGCGCTAGACCAGCCGGCCCACGTGGGCCAGCGCCTGCTTGAGCAGCACGCCCTGGCCGCCGGTCATCTCCTGCTGCACGGCCGGCGAGGACGCCTCCTCCGGGGTGAACCAGACCAGGTCCAGGGCGTCCTGCCGGGGCCGGCAGTCACCGGCCACGGGCACGATGTAGGCCAGCGACACCGCGTGCTGGCGCGGGTCGTGGTACGGCGTGACGCCCGGCGTCGGGAAGTACTCCGCGACGGTGAAGGGCTGCGGCGAGACGGGGATGCGCGGCAGGGCCACCGGCCCGAGGTCCTTCTCCAGGTGGCGCAGCAGCGCGTCGCGGATGCGCTCGTGGTGCAGCACCCGCCCCGAGACCAGCGCCCGGCTGACCGTGCCGTCCGCCGCGATCCGCAGCAGCAGGCCCACGCGGGTCACCACGCCGGTCTCGTCGACGCGCACCGGCACGGCGTCGATGTAGAGGATCGGCAACTGGCCGCGCACCGACTCGAGCTCTTCGGGTGCCAGCCATCCAGGCGCGGTTTCGGTCTTTTCGGTCATCTGCCGATCGTATGCCCCGCGCCGCCACTGACAGCGTAAGCCCCACCGACCGATCCCCGGACGGGGTCAGGCCCGCCGGGCCGGCCTGCTCCTGCCCGCGATCCAGGACGCCGTGCAGACGACCAGCACGATGCCCATGAACGGCAGGTACTCGGCGACTCTTCTCATGACAGATCACGCTCCGCTCTCGACTTGGCGAGCCGCCGGCGTTGCGGCTCGACGGTGTACCGGGGGTCGCACGCCGAGGCCGTCCCGGCGTGGAAGATCCCGAACCGGGTGCACACCGACCCGGCCAGCAGGGCCGCCCCCGCGGCCACCGCCGCGACCCTGCTGCGCGCGCCCAGGCCCTGACCGAGCAGGGCGCCCGCGACCGACAGCGCCTGGCCCGTCCTGAGCAGGCGGCTGCGCCGCAGCGGCTCGGCGGTCAGGCCCATCCGGCGTTCCATGCGGACGGCCGCCGCGCACTCCAGGGCCGCCCCCAGCACCGCCGCCCGCCGGGCCGGGGCCGCCTGCGCGACCGGCGCGGCCAGCATGCCGAGCCCGCCCGCCGACGCGGCGGCCGAGCCCGCGAACAGGAACGGCATCTCCCTGAACCCGTCGTGCCAGGCCGGGACGGCGGTGTCGCAGATCAGCGCGGCGGTGTAGGTGGCCAGCGCCGGCCCGGTCAGCCCGGCCCCCACCGTGGCCGCCCGGCCCAGCCGGGGGAACCGCCCGGTCACCCCGGTGAGCGCGGCCAGCCCGGCCTGCGGCCCGTACGCGGTCAGGATCCAGGTGCCGACGCTCATCGGCGAGGTCACCTTGAACACCCGCAACATGTTCAGGAAGCGCGACGGCTTGCCCAGGTCGTGGATCAGGGAGTACAGCGAGCCGCCGACCGCCCCCAGGGCGGCCACCTTGGCGGCGCGGGCCAGCGCCGGGCGTCCGGTCAGCTCGGCGGCGGCGGCCAGCGTGGAGGAGGCGCCGGCCAGGCCGCCGAGGAACAGGTAACCGGCGATGTCGTGGTCGCTCCAGGGCGTGCTGTTCAGCACCGGCAGGCCGTAGTAGGAATCCGCCTCCGGCTCCGGCGGCCGCAGGGAGCGGCTGCCGCGGCCCGCCGAGCCGGGCGTGGCCTCGCGCTCGGTGCGCAGGCCGGGCGCGTCGTCCAGGCGCACGTCGGTCTGGTTGCTCATCCGCCCCTCCTCCAGGCCGCCGCGGCGGCCATCCCGGCCAGCAGGACCAGCGCCGCCGCGCCGGCGTGCCGCCACATCGACGGCAGGTCCGCGGTGGTCACCACGGGGTCCGGCGGCAGGCCGTACACCTGGGGCTCGTCCAGCAGCAGGAAGAAGGCGCCGGTGCCGCCCACGCCGTCGGCCGGGTCGTGGCCGTACAGGCGGGCCGAGGACACGCCCGCCGCGCGCACCTGCTCCAGACGGCGGTCGGCGCGCTCGCGCAGCTCGTCCAGCTCGCCGAACTGGATGGAGTCCGTCGGGCACGTCTTGGCGCAGGCCGGCTCCTGGCCGACCTCCAGCCGGTCGTAGCACATCGTGCACTTGGCGGCCGTGCCGGTCTCCGCGCGCCGGCCGATCACCCCGAACGGGCAGGCGGGCACGCAGTAGCCGCAGCCGTTGCAGACGTCCTCCTGGACGACGACCGTGCCGTACTCGGTGCGGAACAGCGAGCCGGTCGGGCAGACGTCCAGGCAGGCCGCGTGCGTGCAGTGCTTGCACACGTCGGAGGCCATCAGCCAGCGGAAGTCCAGGTCGCGGGCGCCGGTCTCCTGGTGGCCCAGCGGCTTGCGCTGCTCGACGAACGCCACGTGCCGCCAGGTGTCGGCGCCGAGCCCGACGGAGTTGTCGTAGGACATGCCGGTGAACAGCAGCCCGTCCTCCGGCACCGCGTTCCACTCCTTGCAGGCCACCTCGCACGCCTTGCACCCGATGCAGACGCTGGTGTCGGTGAAGAAGCCCATGCGCCTGGGCGGGTCGTCGTAGCCGGCGTCGAGCGGCGCCCGGTCGAGGTCGAAGGCCACGGCTCACACCTCCGTTCCGGTGTGCTCGGTCACGCCCGCCCGCCGCCGGTAGGCCAGCACCAGCTCCGGCAGGGCCGGGCCGCGCGGCCTGCGCCCGGGACGGATGTCCGCCGACAGGGCCTTGACCTCCTGGATGTGGGAGTTGGGGTCGAGCGAGATGGCCGACAGCTCGTTGGCCGCGTCGCCGGTGGCCAGGCCGTTGGGGCCGAAGTGGAAGGGCAGCCCGATCTGGTGCAGGACCTTGCCGTCCAGGTGCAGCGGCGCCATCCGGTCGGTGACCAGCACGCGGGCCTCGATGGCGCTGCGCGCGGTGATGATCGTGGCCCACTCGCCGTGCACGAGCCCGCGCTCGGCGGCCAGCTCGGGCGAGACCTCGCAGAACATCTCCGGCTGCAGCTCGGCCAGGTACGGCGTGTGCCGGCTCATGCCGCCCGCCGTGAAGTGCTCGGTCAGCCGGTACGTGGTCACCACGTACGGGTAGACCGACGCGCCCGGCTCGGCCCCGCTCGGCTGGTACCGGTTGTCCTCGTGCCGGTAGAGCTTGCGGGCCGGGTTGCGCTGCCGCCCGTAGAGCGGGTTGGCGACCGGCGAGTCCTGGGGCTCGTAGTGGCTGGGCAGCGGGCCGTCCACCACGCCCGAGGGGGCGAACAGCCAGCCCTTGCCGTCGGCCTGCATGATGAACGGGTCGATGCCCGACAACGCCGCCGGTCCCTGCGCCCCCGGCTCGGGCCGGTAGGACGGCGGTTTGCGCTCCTCGAAGTCCGGCACGTCGAGGCCGGTCCAGCGGCCGGCGTCCGCGTCCCACCAGACGAGCTTCTTGCGCTCGCTCCACGGACGGCCGTCCGGCGCGGCCGAGGCCCGGTTGTAGAGCACCCGCCGGTTGGCCGGCCACGCCCACGCCCACTCGGCGGCCACCCAGTCCTGCTCGGCGGCCGGTTTGCGGCGGGCGGCCCGGTTGACGCCGCCGGCGTACACGCCGCAGTAGATCCAGCAACCGCACACCGTCGAGCCGTCGTCCTTGAGCTGGCTGTAGCCGTCGAGCGGCCGGCCCTCGGCGTCCCAGCCGTTGATCTCGGCGAGCACCGCCTCGGCGACCGGCTCGGCCGTCTCGCCCTCGACGGGGTAGTCCCAGGTGAGGTCGAGCAGGGGCCGGTCCATCGGGTCGGCGGAACCGGCCAGCTTCTGCCGGATGATCCGCCCGAGGTGGTACATGAACCACAGGTCGCTGCGCGCGTCGCCGGCCGGCTCGACGGCCCGGTGGTGCCACTGCAGCCAGCGGTTGGTGTTGGTGAAGCTGCCGCTCTTCTCGGTGTGGGCCGCGGCGGGGAAGAAGAACACCTCCGTGCCGATCCTGGACGTGGTCAGCTCGCCCGTCTCGATCTCGGGGCCGTCCTTCCACCAGGTGGCGCTCTCGATCAGGTTGAGGTCGCGCACCACCAGCCAGTCGAGCTCGGCCATGCCCAGGCGTTGCATCCGGGAGTTGGCCGAGCCCACCGCCGGGTTCTCGCCGAGCAGCAGGTAGCCCTTGCAGGTGCCGTCGAGCTGCGCGAGCACCGTGTCGTACGTGCTGTGCGAGCCGGTCAGGCGCGGCAGGTAGTCGAACCGGAAGTCGTTGTCGCGCGTGGCCGCCGGCCCCCACCACGCCTTGAGCAGGCTCACCAGGTAGGCGGGCATGTTCGCCCAGAAGCCGCGGCAGGAGGCGTCGGCGCGCAGGAAGTCGCGCATCTTCTCGTGCTCGTGGGCGTGCGGCATCGGGATGTAGCCGGGCAGCAGGTTGAACAGCGTCGGGATGTCGCTGGAACCCTGGATGCTGGCGTGCCCGCGCAGCGCCTGGATGCCGCCGCCGGGGCGGCCGATGTTGCCGAGCAGGAGCTGCAGGATGCTGGCGGTGCGGATGAACTGGGCGCCGTCGCTGTGCTGCGTCCAGCCCACCGCGTAGACGAACTCGGCGGTCCGCTCCGGCCCCGAGTTCTCCGTCAGGTGGCGGCAGACCTGGGCGAACAGCTCCGGCGGCACCCCGCACACCTGCTGGACCATCTCCGGCGTGTAGCGGGCGAAGTGGCGGCGCAGCACCTGCAGCACGCAGCGCGGGTGCCGCAGCGTCTCGTCCCGCCGCGGCTCGCCGCCCAGCGGCACGCCGGTGCCGCCCTGCACCTCGGCGCGGCCGGCCGGGATGCTGCCCGCCGGGCGGTCGTAGTCCTCGTCCCGCTCGCCGGAGGCCGCGACGGTGTGCATGCCCTCGTACTGCCAGGTGTCGTCCTCGTAGCAGCGGTTGTCGGCGTCGAAGCCGGAGAACAGGCCGTCGAGGTCCTCGGCGTCGCGGTAGTCCTCGCGCAGGATGGTCGCCGCGTTGGTGTAGTGCAGGACGTAGTCGCGGAAGAACAGCTCGTTCTCCAGCACGTGGTTGACGATCGCGCCGAGGAAGGCCACGTCCGAGCCCGCCCTGATCGGCACGTGCAGGTCGGCCAGCGCGCTGGTGCGGGTGAACCGCGGATCCACGTGGATGACCACCGCGCCGCGGGCCTTGGCCTCCATCACCCACTGGAACCCGACCGGATGCGCCTCGGCGAAGTTCGACCCCTGGATCAGCACGCAGTCGGAGTGCTGCAGGTCCTGCAGGAACGTCGTGGCCCCGCCGCGCCCGAACGACGTGCCGAGCCCCACCACGGTCGAGCTGTGGCACACCCGCGCCTGGTTCTCGATCTGCACCACGCCGAGCGCGGTGAGCAGCTTCTTGATGAGGTAGTTCTCCTCGTTGTCCAGCGTCGCGCCGCCCAGGCTGGCGATGCCCATCGTGCGGGCCACCCGGCGGCCCTTGTTCTCCCACTCCCAGGTCGCCCGGCGGGTGGCGATGATCCGGTCGGCCACCATGTCCATGGCGGTCTCCAGGTCGAGCTCCTGCCAGTCGGCGGCGTACGGCGGGCGGTACAGGACCTTGCTCAGCCGTCCGGAGCCGGTGGTGAGCTGGAGGCTGGAGGCGCCCTTCGGGCACAGCCGGCCCCGGCTGATCGGGGAGTCGGGGTCGCCCTCGATGTGCACGACCTTCTCATCACGGACGTAGACGTTCTGGGCGCAGCCCACCGCGCAGTACGGGCACACCGACTTGACCACGCGGTCGGCGGCGGCCGTCCGGGCCGGGTGCGCGCCCGTGCGCGGCGACTTCACCGCGGCGGCCCGGCCGAGCTTGTCCTTGCCGGTGAGCTGCCGCAGCAGCGGCCAGGAGAACCCCATGCCGCTCACGCGCCCGTCTGGCGCATGCGCCGGTCGCTCCAGGCCCGCTCGCGCATCCAGGCGCGCACGTCGCCGCGCTCGACCGGCCCGACCTCGCGCGGGTTGACCAGGTGCTGGGTACGCCCGGCCAGCAGGCCGGGCCGTCCGCGCCGGCGCGCCACCGCGTCGCTCCCGTCGGCCGGCACGCCCGTCGCGATCAGGTACGCGCGCCCCGCGGGCACGCCCAGCAACCTGGCGATCTCGGCGTAGTCCAGCCCCTGCGACAGCAGCCGCAGCACCCGCTCCTTGCTCGGCATCGTTCCCCCCGGCGCCCGTGCCCCCCGGTTCCGGTCCTCCCCTTCGCAGGCAGGAGGAAACCCGAAGTCCCAGGTCAAAGGCGCACTTGGGGGACAGTTGGCGTCAGGCCAGGCGGGTGGCGGCCTCCGTCCAGGCGGCGGCGTCGCCGGAGGGCTCGTACCGGCGCAACTCCTGCGTGTCGGCCACCAGCGCGCGCATCCCGGCCAGGTCGGCGACCAGCCCGGCCGTGCGCGCCTGCACCAGGACGTTGCCGAGCGCGGTCGCCTCGGCCGGCCCGGCCACGACCGGCAGCCCGCAGGCGTCGGCGGTGAACCGGCACAGCAGCTCGTTGCGCGACCCGCCGCCCACCAGGTGCACGACCTCCACCTCGCGGCCGGACAGCTCCATCGCCTGCCGGATCGCGTTGCGGTGCCCCAGCGCCAGGCTCTCCAGCACGCAGCGGACGATGCCCGCCGGCGTCGAGGGAGGCCGCTGCCCGGTGCGGCGGCACTCGGCGGCGATCCGCGCGGGCATGTCGCCCGGCGGCAGGAACACCGGCAGGTCGGGGTCCACCACGGCGGCGAACGGACGTTCGCGCGCCGCCGCCGCCAGCAGGTCGTCCAGCGAGGAGCCGGGCCAGGCCCGCAGGCACTCCTGCAACAGCCACAGCCCCATGACGTTGCGCAGGTAGCGGACGGTGCCGTCGATCCCGGCCTCGTTGGTGAAGTTGGCCGCCCGGCCCGCCTCGGTGAGCACGGGGGCGGGCAGCTCCACCCCGGCCAGCGACCAGGTGCCGCACGAGACGTAGGCGAACGCGGGCCCGGCGGCCGGCACGGCGGCCACGGCCGAGGCGGTGTCGTGCGAGGCCACCGCCCGCACCGGCGCCGAGAAGCCGATCTCCGCCGCGACCTCGCGGCGCACCCCGCCGATCGGCTCGCCCGGCTGCCGCAACCGGGGGAAGATCCCCTCCGGCAGGCCCAGCCGGTCGATCAGCGGCACCGCCCAGGACCGGGTGCGCACGTCGAGCAGGCCGGTGGTCGAGGCGTTGGTCACCTCGGCGCCGATCTCGCCGGTCAGCCAGTAGCCGATCAGGTCGGGGACGAGCAACATCGTCGCGGCCCCGTCCAGCCGGTCGGCCAGGAGCTGGTAGATCGTGTTGAACGGGAGCACCTGCAGCCCGGACACCGCGTACAGCGCCTCTGCCCCGATCAGCTCGGCCACCTGCCCGGCCACCCCCCGCGTACGGTCGTCGCGGTAGTGGACCGGGTTGCCGAGCAGCGCGCCGGTCTCGTCCAGCAGGCCGTAGTCGACGGCCCAGGAGTCGACGCCGATCGAGGTGACCGGCCCGGCCGCGCGCAGACCGGCCAGGATCTCGCGGTAGAGGCCCAGGACGTCCCAGTGGAGGCGGCCGGCCAGGCGGACCGGGCCGTTGGGGAAGCGGTGGACCACGGACGTGGCGAGCCCGTCCGACAGGTCGGCGACCAGCACCCGGCCGCTGGAGGCGCCCAGGTCCACGGCGGCGAATCGGCTCATTGGGTGGACTCCCTCGCGACCAGTTCGGGCTGGAACATGATGTGCTGGTGGGCGTGCTCGGCCGGGTTGTCGCACTCGTCCAGCAGCAGCTCGGTGGCGATGCGGCCGAGCTGGTACGTCGGCTGCCGCATCGAGCTGAGCGACACGGCCGAGGCGGCGGCGAACTCGATGTCGTCGTAGCCCATCAGCGCCACGTCGTCGGGCACCCGCACCCCGGCGCGCAGCAGGGCCCGCAGCACGCCCAGCGCGAGCAGGTCGTTGGCGCAGAACACGGCCTCGGGCAGGCCGTCCGCCATCAGGTCGGCGGCGGCCTGCTCGCCCGCGCGGGCGGTCATCGCGGCCGCCCCGGCCACCCGCAGCGAGGCGGGGTCGAGCCCGGCCGCGGCCAGCGCCTGCGCCGCGCCCCGCCGCCGCTCGGCGCACTGCCGGATGGTCAGCGGCCCGGTCACGTACGCGACGCCGTGCCCGCCCCTGGCCAGCAGATGCCGCACCGCGGCCCGGCCGCCCGCGACGTCGTCCACCGCGACCGCGCACTGGTCGGGCCGGTGGGCCGGGTGGTCGACGAGCACGACGCTGATGCCGCGCTCGCGCAGCCGGTCCAGCCGGGCCGGGTCCTCGCCGGACGGGGTGATCAGCACGCCGCGCACCCGCTGCTCGGCCAGCACGCCGAGGTTGCGCTCCTCCTTGTCCGGGGAGCCGGCCGAGTTGCCGAGGATCACCGCGTAGCCCAGCTCGCTGGCGACGTCCTCGACCCCGGCGGCGACCTCGGTGAAGAACGGGTTGCCGATGTCGATGACGCTCAGGCCGATCGTCCTGCTGTGGCCGGCGCGCAGGGTCGAGGCCGAGCCGTGCCGGACGAAGCCGAGCTCCCGGATCGCGGCCTCCACCCGTTCGCGGGTCGCCGGGGCGACCTTCGCCGGTCTGTTCAGGACGTTGGAGACCGTCCCGGGGGAGACGCCGGCGCGGGCGGCGACGTCCTTGATGCTGACCATGGCCATGGCGCCACATTAAAACGTACCAACGGTGATGTTGGCCAGTGCCGCCGATCTGACCGGGCGACGCATTGACAGCGTCCCCGTGTGATCGTAGTTTCCTCCGCGACAGATTAAAACGTTTTGAAGAGGGGTGACCGTGCGACGCGTCTGCTTCCTGCTCAAGGTCCGTCCCGAGCGGCTGGCGGAGTACCGCGAACGCCACCGGGACGTCTGGCCGGACATGCTCGACGCGCTGCGCCGCGCCGGCTGGCACAACTACTCGCTCTTCCTGCGCGACGACGGCCTGCTGGTCGGCTACCTGGAGACCGCCGACTTCGAGGCCGCCAGGAAGGCGATGGAGGCCACCGAGGTCAACGCCCGCTGGCAGGCCGAGATGGCGCCCTTCTTCGAAGACCTCGACGGCCGGCCCGACGAGGGCATGCGGCCGCTGGACGAAGTGTTCCACCTGGACTGATCGGGAAGTCATGACCACTGACATCAAGGCCGCCCTGCGCGCGCTGCACATCGAGACGCCCTCGTGGGCGTACGGCAACAGCGGCACCCGGTTCAAGGTGTTCGCGCAGCGGGGCGTGCCGCGCGACCCGTACGAGAAACTGGCCGACGCCGCCCAGGTGCACGCCCACACCGGCGTCGCGCCCACGGTCGCCCTGCACATCCCCTGGGACAAGGTGGCCGACTACGGCCACCTGGCCGCCCACGCCCGCGAGCTCGGCGTCGGCATCGGCGCGATCAACTCCAACGTCTTCCAGGACGACGCCTACATGCTCGGCAGCGTCACCAACCCCGACCCGGCGGTCCGCCGCAAGGCGCTGGCGCACCTGCTGGAGTGCGTGGACATCATGGACGCCACCGGCTCGGACACCCTCAAGCTCTGGTTCTCCGACGGCACCAACTACCCCGGCCAGGACGACATCCGCGCCCGCCAGGACCGCCTGGCCGAGGCCCTGTCCGCGGTGTACGCCCGGCTCGGCGAGGGACAGCGCTTCCTGCTGGAGTACAAGCTGTTCGAGCCCGCCTTCTACACCACCGACGTGCCCGACTGGGGCACCGCCTACGCCCACTGCCTCAGGCTCGGCCCCAAGGCGCAGGTCGTCGTGGACACCGGCCACCACGCGCCGGGCGTCAACATCGAGTTCATCGTGGCGTTCCTGCTGCGCGAGGGGAAGCTCGGCGGCTTCGACTTCAACTCCCGCTTCTACGCCGACGACGACCTCATGGTGGGCGCGGCCGACCCGTTCCAGCTCTTCCGCATCATGTACGAGGTCGTGCGCGGCGGCGGCCTGGCCGCGGGCGTGGCGTTCATGCTCGACCAGTGCCACAACATCGAGCCCAAGATCCCCGGCCAGATCCGCTCGGTCATGAACGTCCAGGAGGCCACGGCCAAGGCGCTGCTCGTCGACCGGGACGCGCTGGCCGCCGCCCAGGCCGGGGGAGACGTGCTGGGCGCGAACGCCGTGCTCATGGACGCCTACAACACCGACGTGCGGCCGCTGCTCGCCGAACTGCGCGAGGAGACGGGCCTCGCGCCCGACCCGATGGCCGCGTACGCCAAGTCCGGATATTTCGAGAAAATCGCTGCCGAGCGCGTCGGCGGCACGCAGGCCGGCTGGGGGGCCTGACCATCATGGACGTCATCAACGAGCTCCTGGACCGCTCCCACCGCCTGGGCGCCGACCCGCGCAACACCAACTTCGCCGGCGGCAACACCTCCGCCAAGGGCCGCGCCGCCGACCCGGTCACCGGCCAGGACGTCGACCTGCTCTGGGTCAAGGGCTCCGGCGGCGACCTCGGCACGCTCAAGGAGGCGGGCCTGGCCGTCCTGCGCCTGGACCGCCTGCGCGCGCTGGCCGCCGTCTACCCCGGCGTCGAGCGCGAGGACGAGATGGTCGCCGCCTTCGACTACTGCCTGCACGGCAGGGGCGGCGCCGCCCCCTCGATCGACACCGCCATGCACGGCCTGGTCGAGGCCGCCCACGTGGACCACCTGCACCCCGACGCCGGGATCGCCCTGGCCACCGCCCGCGACGGCGAGGAGCTGACCCGGCGCGTCTTCGGCGACCGCGTGGTGTGGGTGCCGTGGCGGCGGCCCGGCTTCCAGCTCGGCCTGGACATCGCCGCCGTCAAGGAGGCCAACCCGCAGGCCATCGGCTGCGTGCTCGGCGGCCACGGCATCACCGCCTGGGGCGCCACCTCGCAGGAGTGCGAGGCCCGCTCCCTGGAGATCATCCGCACCGCCGAGGAGTACCTGGCCGCGAACGGCCGTCCCGACCCGTTCGGGCCGGTGCTCCACGAGCCGCTGCCCGAGGACGAACGGCACGCGCGGGCCGCCGCGCTGTTCCCGGTCGTGCGCGGGCTGGCCTCCTCGGACACTCGGCAGGTCGGCCACTACACCGGCACCCCGGAGGTGCTGGACTTCCTCTCCCGCGCCGAGCACCCGCGCCTGGCCGCGCTCGGCACGTCCTGCCCCGACCACTTCCTGCGCACCAAGGTCGCCCCGCTGGTCCTGGACCTGCCGCCGGACGCGCCCCTGGACCAGGCGGTCGCCCGGCTGCGCGAGCTGCACGCCGCCTACCGCGCCGACTACACCGCCTACTACGAGCGCCACGCCACCCCGGACTCGCCGCCGATGCGCGGCGCGGACCCGGCGATCGTGCTGGTGCCCGGCGTCGGCATGTTCTCCTTCGGCAAGGACAAGCAGACCGCCCGCGTGGCCGGCGAGTTCTACGTCAACGCGATCAACGTCATGCGCGGCGCCGAGTCCGTCTCCGCCTACGCGCCCATCCCGGAGTCGGAGAAGTTCCGGATCGAGTACTGGGAGCTGGAGGAGGCCAAGCTGCGCCGGATGCCGAAGCCGAAGCCGCTGGCCGGGCGGGTGGCGCTGGTCACCGGCGCGGGCTCGGGCATCGGCGCGGCGACCGCGCGGCGGCTGGCCGCCGAGGGCGCGTGCGTGGTGCTCGCCGACCGCGACCAGGCCGCCGCAGGGAAGGTCGCCGCCGAGATCGGGGCCGGGGCGTACCGGGCGTCCGACGTCGCGGTGGCCGTGGAGGTGGACGTCACCTCCGAGGAGCAGGTCGTGGCCGCCGTACGGGCCGCCGTGCTCGCCTTCGGCGGCGTGGACCTGGTGGTGAACAACGCCGGACTGTCGTTGTCGCGCTCCCTGCTGGAGACCAGCCTGGACGACTGGGACCTGCAGCACGACGTGATGGCGCGCGGCTCGTTCCTGGTCTCCCGCGAATGCGCCCGGGTGCTGATCGATCAGGCGATGGGCGGGGACATCGTCTACATCTCCTCCAAGAACGCCGTCTTCGCCGGGCCGAACAACGTCGCCTACGGCGCGGCCAAGGCCGACCAGGCCCACCAGGTCCGCCTGCTGGCCGCCGAGCTGGGCGAGCACGGCGTCCGCGTCAACGGCGTCAACCCCGACGGCGTGGTGCGCGGCTCGGGCATCTTCGCCTCCGGCTGGGGCGCCAACCGCGCGGCGGTGTACGGCGTGGAGGAGGAGCGCCTGGGCGAGTTCTACGCCCGGCGCACCCTGCTCAAGCGCGAGGTCCTGCCCGAGCACGTGGCCGCCGCGGTCTACGCGCTCACCGGCTCCGACCTGACCCACACCACGGGCCTGCACGTCCCGGTGGACGCGGGCGTCGCCGCCGCCTTCCTCAGGTGAGCCCGGGTGGCGGCCTCACGAGTAGGCCGCCACCACCCCCACCACCATCAGCAGCGCCCCGGCGGCGGTGACCACGCAGCCCGCCGCCACGGCCGCCCGCCTGGCCCGCCGCCCCGCCCCGGCCCAGTGGAGCAGCACGTAGGGCAGGAACCCGATCCCGCCCAGCCCCACCGCGGGCAGGGCGATCGCGGCCAGCACGCCCCTGGTCCCGGCCGGCGCCGCGCGGTCGCCCTCGGGCGTGAGCTGCGCCCGCGTCACGTCGCCCGCCGCGGAGTCGGGGGAGGCGTCCACCGGCACGGACGGGCCGCCGGAGTCGGGCGTGAACCGCCCCTTGCAGTCGTAACGCCCCTGGCCCAGATCGGCGCAGGAGAGCACGGTCAGTGTCCCCGGCGTGCCGGTCCGCCCGGTGGCCAGCCGGAAGTCCTGGACCGACAGCACCGCCGGCAGCACGCAGATCCCCACCCACAGCAGCACGATGACGGCGCGCCCGAACGGCCCGGGACCGGGCCCGCGCGACGGGGTGACGAAGGTGAGATCGGGCAGGAAGTCGCTCATGCCCGGCAGCATCCCGCCCGCCACTTGGGATTGGCCTGGAAAGGACTGGGACATGGACCCGTCACCGGCGCGGGCCGTCCCGGCTTGCATAATCATCCTCTTGAGTGCATCATCTTCACAAGCAAGGTCATGAGATAGGGTGCATAGTTATGCAGGAGGGCCGGATGAGAGCAGCGATCGCGGGAGCCAGCGGCTACGCCGGAGGTGAGCTGCTCCGCCTCCTGCTCGGCCATCCCGAGTTCGAGATCGGCGCGCTCACCGCGGCCTCCAACGCCGGCAGCCTGCTCGGCGCCCACCAGCCGCACCTGCCGCAGCTCGCCGACCGCGTCCTGGAGGAGACCACGCCCGGCGTGCTCGCCGGGCACGACGTGGTCTTCCTCGCGCTGCCGCACGGCCACTCGGCCGCCGTCGCCGCCGAGCTCGGCGAGGACACGATCGTGGTCGACTGCGGCGCCGACCACCGGCTCGCCGACCCCGCGGCCTGGCAGGAGTTCTACGGCGGCGACCACGCCGGCACCTGGCCCTACGGCCTGCCCGAGCTGCCCGGCCAGCGCGAGGTGCTGCGCACGGCCCGGCGCGTCGCCGTCCCCGGCTGCTACCCGACCTCGGTGCTGCTGGCCCTGTGGCCCGCCTTCGCGGCGGGCCTGGCCGCCCCCGACGTCGTCGTGGTGGCCGCCAGCGGCACCAGCGGCGCGGGCAAGGCGGCCAAGGCCCACCTGCTGGGCAGCGAGGTCATGGGCTCGGTCAGCGCGTACGGCGTGGGCGGCGTCCACCGTCACACCCCCGAGATGGAGCAGGGGCTGTCCGCCGTCGCCGGCGCCCCCGTACGCGTCTCCTTCACCCCCACCCTGGCCCCCATGAGCCGCGGCATCCTGGCCACCTGCACCGCCCCCGCCGCCCCCGGCCTCACCCGCGAGTCGCTGCGCACCGCCTACGAGGTCGCGCTCAAGGCCGAGCCGTTCGTCCGGCTCCTGCCCGAGGGCGTCTGGCCGGCCACCTCCATGACGTACGGCGCCAACACCGCCGCCCTCCAGGTGACGCTCGACGAGCGCGCCGGCCGCGTGGTCGCCGTCATCGCCATCGACAACCTCACCAAGGGCACGGCCGGAGGCGCCGTCCAGAGCGTCAACCTCGCCCTCGGCCTGCCGGAAGAGCTCGGCCTTCCCCTGACAGGAGTTGCTCCATGAGTGTCACCGCCCCACTGGGCTTCCGGGCCGCGGGCATCGCCGCCGGCATCAAGTCCGGCGACGCCCGCGACCTGGCCCTCGTCGTCAACGACGGGCCCAGCCGCGCCGCCGCGGGCGTCTTCACCGCCAACCGCGTCAAGGCCGCTCCCGTGCTCTGGTCGCAGCAGGTCCTGGCGGGCGGGCGGCTGCGCGCGGTGGTGCTCAACTCCGGCGGCGCCAACGCCTGCACCGGCCCCGAGGGCTTCCAGGACACCCACGCCACCGCCGAGAAGGTCGCCGAGGTCATCGGCGACAGCGCCGGCGAGATCGCGGTCTGCTCCACCGGCCTGATCGGCGAGCGGC
This sequence comes from Nonomuraea sp. NPDC003560, assembly GCF_042878785.1. Classification (NCBI taxonomy): domain Bacteria; kingdom Bacillati; phylum Actinomycetota; class Actinomycetes; order Streptosporangiales; family Streptosporangiaceae; genus Nonomuraea; species Nonomuraea sp. NPDC003560. The sequence continues at coordinate 1,181,841 of NZ_JBIAOF010000001.1, forward strand.
TGCCGATGGAGGCCCTGCTGACCGGCGTCCAGACCGCCGCGGGCCAGCTCTCCCGCGACGGCGGCCTGGCCGCCGCCGACGCCATCCGCACCACCGACACCGTCTCCAAGATCTCCTTCAAGCGGGCCGACGGCTACATGGTCGGCGGCATGGCCAAGGGCGCCGGCATGCTCGCCCCCGCCCTGGCCACCATGCTCTGCGTGATCACCACCGACGCCGACCTGACCAGCGAGGAGCTCGACACGGCGTTGCGCGCCGCCACGGCGACCACCTTCGACCGGCTCGACTCCGACGGCTGCATGTCCACCAACGACACCGTGCTGCTGCTGGCCAGCGGCGCCGCCGGGGTCAGGCCCGACCTGGCCGAGTTCGGGCAGAAGGTGCAGGAGGTCTGCGCCGACCTGGCCAGGCAGCTGCTCGTGGACGCCGAGGGCGCCTCCAAGGCGATCGCCGTCGAGGTCGTCGGCGCCGCCTCCGAGGACGACGCCGTCGAGGTGGGCCGCACCGTCGCCCGATCCAACCTGCTCAAGTGCGCCATCCACGGCGAGGACCCCAACTGGGGCCGCGTCCTGGCCGCCGTCGGCACGACGAAGGCCGCCTTCGAGCCCGACCGCGTCAACGTCGCCATCAACGGCATCTGGATCTGCCGCGACGGCTCCGTCGGCGACGACCGCTCCAAGGTCGACATGCGCCCCAGGGACGTGACGATCACCATCGACCTGTCGGCCGGCCGCCACAGCGCCACGATCCACACCACGGACCTGACCGCCGAGTACGTCCACGAGAACTCGGCGTACTCCTCGTGAGGGCCGTCACCGCGGCCACCAAGGCCGAGGCGCTGATCGAGGCGCTGCCCTGGCTGACCCGCTTCCACGGCGCGACCGTCGTCATCAAGTACGGCGGCAACGCCATGACCGACGAGTCCCTCAAGGAGGGCTTCGCCGAGGACGTCGTGTTCCTGCACCACGCCGGCCTGCGCCCGGTCGTCGTCCACGGCGGCGGCCCGCAGATCAGCAGCGCCCTCGACAGACACGGCATCGAGTCCACCTTCACCGCCGGCCTGCGCGTCACCACGCCCGAGGCCATGCAGGTCGTCAGGATGGTCCTGGTCGGCCAGGTGGGCCGCGACATCGTCGGCCTGGTCAACCGGCACGGCCCGTTCGCCGTCGGCATGTCCGGCGAGGACGCCTGCCTGTTCACCGCCGAGCGCAAGCCCGCGCTCGTCGACGGCGAGCCGGTGGACATCGGCCAGGTCGGCGAGATCGTCAAGGTCGATCCCGGCGCGGTGCGCGCGCTGATCGACGACGGCCGCATCCCGGTCGTCTCCAGCGTCGCCGCCGGCGTCGACGGAGAGATCTACAACGTGAACGCGGACACCGCGGCCGCCGCGCTGGCCGTGGCGCTCGGCGCGCAGAAGCTGATCGTCCTCACCGACGTCGAGGGCCTGTACGCCAACTGGCCCGACGACACCGACGTGATCGACCAGCTCGACGCCGACGAGCTGGAGAAGCTGCTGCCCACGCTGTCCAGCGGCATGGTCCCCAAGATGGAGGCGTGCCTGACCGCCGTGCGCGGGGGAGTGCCCCAGGCGCACGTCCTCGACGGCCGCGTGCCCCACTCGATGCTGCTGGAAATCTTCACCAACGAAGGAATCGGAACCATGGTGATGCCCTCATGAGCCTCCACGAGCGGTTCGAGCAGGCGTTCATGCCCAACTACGGCGTCCCCCCGATCGCCCTGGCCCGCGGCGAGGGCACCCGCGTCTGGGACGTCGACGGCAAGGAGTACCTCGACTTCATCGGCGGCATCGCGGTCAGCTCGCTCGGCCACGCCCACCCCGCCCTGGTCGAGGCCGTCTCCAAGCAGGTCGCCACGCTCGCCCACACCAGCAACCTGTTCCTGCACGAGCCCGAGGTGCTGCTCGCCGAGCGGCTGCTCGGCCTGCTCAACGCGCCCGCCCGGATCTTCTTCGCCAACTCCGGCACCGAGGCCAACGAGGCCGCCTACAAGCTCGCCCTCAAGTACGGCCGGCGCGAGGGCCGCTCCTACTTCGTGGCCGCCGAGAACGGCTTCCACGGCCGGACGATCGGCGCCCTGTCGCTGACCGGCAAGAAGGCCATCCGCGACCAGTTCGGCCCGTTCCCCGTCGACGTGCGCTTCGTCCCGTACGGCGACGCCGACGCGCTCAAGGAGGCGGTGACCGGCGACTGCATCGCGGTGTTCCTGGAGCCGACGCAGGGCGAGGCCGGCGTCGTCCCGCCGCCCGAGGGCTACTTCGAGGCCGCCCGCGAGATCTGCGACGCCACCGGCGCGCTGCTGGTCGCCGACGAGATCCAGTCGGCGATCGGCCGTACCGGCCACTGGTTCGCCCACCAGGCCGACGGTGTCACCCCCGACATCCTGACCCTGGCCAAGGGCCTCGGCGGCGGCCTGCCGATCGGCGCGTGCGTCGGGTTCGGCGAGGCCGGCCGGCTGTTCGACAAGGGCGACCACGGCTCGACGTTCGGCGGCAACCCCGTCTCGTGCGCCGCGGCCCTGGCCGTGCTGGACAACCTCGACCTCGACCACGTCAAGTCGGTCGCCGCCGGGCTGCGCGGCGGCCTGGAGGCCGTCCGCCACCCGCTGCTGAAGGGCGTGCGCGGGCGCGGGCTGTGGCTGGCCGCCGTCCTGACGGAGGAGCGGTCCGCGCGCGTGCAGCAGGCCGCCGCCGAGGCGGGCTTCCTGGTCAACGCCGTTCAGGCGGATGCCGTACGCCTCGCGCCGCCGCTCGTGGTCACCCACGAGGAGGTGACCGCCTTCGTCGAGGCGTTCCCCGCGATCCTTGAGGAGGCGTCGGCGTGACCCGGCACCGCGCGGACTCGGCGCAGGTCAGACACTTCCTGAGGGATGACGACCTGACGCCGGAGGAGCAGGCGGAGGTCCTCGACCTGGCCGCCGCGATGAAGAAGGACCGGTTCGGCTACCGGCCGTTCGAGGGTCCGAAGACCGTCGCCGTCCTGTTCGACAAGCCCTCGGCCCGCACCCGCGTCTCCTTCCACACCGGCATCGGCGAGCTCGGCGGCCTGCCGCTCGTCGTGGACAACGTCGCGGTGCTGATGGGCAGGGGCGAGCCGACCGCCGACATCGCCCGCGTGCTCGACCGCCAGGTGGCCGCCATCGTGTGGCGCACCACCGGGCAGCGACTCGTCGAGGAGATGGCCGCCGCCTCGGCGGTGCCCGTCGTCAACGCGCTCACCGACGACTTCCACCCCTGCCAGATCCTCGCCGACCTGCAGACCGTCCGCGAGCGGCTGGGCGGCACGGCCGGGCTGACGCTGACCTACGTCGGCGACGGCGCCAACAACATGGCCCACTCCTACCTGCTCGGCGGCGCCACGGCCGGCATGCACGTCCGGATCGCCGCCCCGGCCGGCTACCAGCCCGACGCGGTGATCCTCGGCCAGGCCGCCGCCGTCGCGGCCAGGACCGGCGGATCGGTGGCCGCGATGACCGACCCGGCCGCCGCCGTCCAGGGGGCGCACGTGATCGCCACCGACACGTGGGTGTCCATGGGACAGAGCGGCGAGCAGGAGCGGGCGGCGGCGTTCGCGCCGTACCAGGTGAACGCCGGGCTGCTGGAGCACGCCGCGCCCGAGGCCATCGTCCTGCACTGCCTGCCCGCCTACCGCGGCAAGGAGATCACCGCCGACGTCCTCGACGGGCCGGCCAGCGTCGTGTGGGACCAGGCGGAGAATCGGCTGCACGCCCAGAAGGCCCTGCTCCACTGGCTGGTGACCCGCGGATGACCATCCCGATGACCAAGGCCGCGCGGCAGGCGAAGATCACCGACCTGCTGCAGCGCAAGGCCGTGCGCTCCCAGCCGGAGCTGGCCAAGCTGCTGGCCGAGAGCGGCGTCGAGGTCACCCAGGCCACCCTCTCCCGCGACCTGGACGAGCTCGGCGCGCTCAAGCTGCGCGCCGACGACGGCTCCCTGGTGTACGCGCTGCCCGGCGAGGGCGGCGACCGCATCCCGCTCACCAGGACCGGCGGCGGCGGCGAGACCCCGGCGGCGCGGCTGCACCGCATCGCCGAGGAGCTGCTGGTGGCCGCCGAGGCCTCGGCCAACCTGGTCATGGTCCGCACCCCGCCGGGCGCCGCCCAGTTCCTCGCCTCCGCCATCGACCACGCCGACTGGGAGTCGATCCTCGGCACCGTGGCGGGCGACGACACGATCCTCGTCATCAGCCGGGATCCGGCGGGCGGCCAGGCCGTCGCCGAGGCGCTGCTGCGCGTGGCGGACCGGCGTGGCTGAACCGGTCGCCGGGATCGCGGCCGCCCCTGACGCAAAGAAGGGCTGAGTTGCACTATGGTCGCGTGGGAAATGGAGGAGATGACGGTGAGTGATGGCAAGCCGATGCGGCTGTGGGGCGGGCGCTTCGAGAGCGGTCCGTCCGACGCGCTGGCCCGGCTGTCGGTGAGCGTGCACTTCGACTGGCGGCTGGTGCCGTACGACCTGGCGGCGTCCAGGGCGCACGCCCGCGTGCTGCACAGGGCGGGGCTGCTGAGCGACGAGGAGCTCGAGCGCATGATCGGCGCGCTCGACGACCTGGAGGCCGCCTGCAAGGCGGGCGAGTTCCGCCCGACCGTGGCCGACGAGGACGTGCACACCGCGCTGGAGCGCGGCCTGCTGGAGCGGCTCGGCTCGCTCGGCGGCAAGCTGCGCGCGGGCCGCAGCCGCAACGACCAGATCGCCACCGACCTGCGCCTCTACCTCCGCGACCACGTGCGCAGCATCGTCTCCCGCCTGGTCGAGCTGGAGACCGCGCTGATGGCCCAGGCCGAGCAGCACGCCGAGACCGCCGCGCCGGGCATGACGCACCTGCAGCACGCCCAGCCCGTCTCCTTCGGCCACCAGCTCCTGGCCCACGTCCACGCCTTCACCCGCGACATCGACCGCCTCACCGACTGGGACAAGCGCGCCGCGGTATCCCCGCTCGGCTCCGGCGCCCTGGCGGGCTCCTCGCTGCCGCTCGACCCGCAGGCCGTGGCCGAGGAGCTCGGCTTCTCCGCCGCCGCGCCCAACTCGATGGACGCCGTCGCCGACCGCGACTTCGCCGCCGAGTTCCTGTTCGACGCGGCGATGATCGGCGTGCACCTGTCGCGGCTGGGCGAGGAGATCGTCCTGTGGGCCTCGCAGGAGTTCCGCTGGATCGAGATGGACGACGCCTACTCCACCGGCTCGTCGATCATGCCCCAGAAGAAGAACCCCGACGTCGCCGAGCTGGCCCGCGGCAAGTCCGGCCGCCTGATCGGCAACCTCATGTCGATGCTCACCACGCTCAAGGGCCTGCCGCTGACCTACAACCGCGACCTGCAGGAGGACAAGGAGCCGGTGTTCGACTCGGTCGACACGCTGCTGCTCGTCCTGCCCGCGATGGCCGGGCTGGTCGCGACCATGCGCGTCAACACCGCCCGCATGGAGGCCTCGGCCCCCGACGGCTTCGCCCTGGCCACCGACCTGGCCGAGCTGCTGGTGCGGCGCGGCGTGCCGTTCCGCGACGCGCACGAGGCCGTCGGCCACCTGGTGGTCTGGTGCCAGGTCAACGACAAGGACCTCGGCGACCTGAGCGACGACGAGCTGGCCAAGGTCTCGCCGCACCTGACGCCCGACGTCCGCGACGTGCTCAACGTGCCCGGCGCGCTCGCGGCCCGCAAGGCCCACGGCGGCACCGCGCCCGACCGCGTACGCGACCAGCTCGTCGCCCTGCGCGAGGCGGTCGACGCGCAGGCGGCATGGGCCTCGGGCAACTGAGCGCCGCGCCGCTGCCGCGGAGTTTCTTCGACCGGCCCTCGCACGAGGTCGCGCCCGACCTGCTCGGACGCGTCCTCGTGCACGGCCCGGTCGCCGTCCGGCTCACCGAGGTCGAGGCGTACGGCGGCCCCGGCGAGGACCCGGCGGCCCACACCTACCGCGGCAGGACCCCCCGCAACGCCGTCATGTTCGGCCCGCCCGGCCACCTGTACGTGTACTTCACCTACGGCATGCACTTCTGCGCGAACCTCGTCTGCCTGCCCGAGGGCCACGGCTCGGCCGTGCTGGTCCGCGCCGGCGAGATCGTCGCCGGCCTGGACGAGGCCCGCACCCGCCGCACCCCCGCCGCCGGCAGGGGCGGGCGGGTCCCGGACCGTGACCTCGCCCGCGGCCCCGCCCGGCTGGCCGTCGCGCTGGGCCTGCTGCGCGAGCACAACGGCCTCGACGCGATCTGGGAAGGCGCACCCGCGGCCCTCGATCCCCTCACCGGGCACTCCGGGCGTTTCGGTCACGGGCCGGAGCACGCGACCTGGCTCACCGGCCTGCCCCACGGGTCGGCCGCCGTGCTCGAAGGCCGGCCCGCCGACCCCGGCACGATCAGGTCAGGCCCGCGCACCGGCGTCTCGACCGCCAAGGAGACCCCGTGGCGGTTCTGGATCGACGGCGACCCGACCGTCTCGCCGTACCGGGCTCACGTGCCGCGCCGGCGCAGCTCCGCGGCCACCTCCGTGGGGGAGACGCCCAGCTCGTGAGCGCTGAAGACGTGCAGGTGGTCGCCGGTGTCGATCTCCAGCATCTCGCTGCGCACCCCGAACCGCCTGCGCACGTCCACCGTGACGTCCTCGATCGCCGCCCACGGCACGTGCCGCCGGCCGGCGAACCCGTGCACCACCGTGATCCCGTCCGCGTCGGCCGACAGCCGCACCGGCACCAGCACGTCGCGCAGCCCCATCCCGCCCACCAGCACGGCCGCCGGCACCGCGAGGATCACCCCGCGCACGTCCCCGTCCACCCACCAGAAGACGGCGAGCCCGGCGCACGCCAGAGCCCCTAAGATCTTGAAAACGGCCAGCTCGCGACGGACCCTCCACATGGACACCGAGCGTATCCAAGTGGCGCGCCGGCACACCGATCGGGCAGGCTAAAGGCACCGACTCCGACTCAGGGAAGCCACATCACCGTGACCGACATCATCGACGACCTCGCGTGGCGAGGATTGATCGCCCAGTCCACCGACCTCGACGCCCTGCGCGCGTCCATGGCCAAGGCACCGATCACGGTCTATTCCGGTTTCGACCCCACAGCGCCGTCCCTGCACATCGGCCACTTCGTGCCGCTGCTCACGCTGCGCCGCCTGCAGCTCGCCGGGCACAACCCGATCGGCCTGGTCGGCGGCGCCACCGGCCTGATCGGCGACCCGAGCGGCCGCAACACCGAGCGCTCGCTCAACTCCAGCGAGATCGTCGCCGAGTGGGTGGAACGCCTGCGCGGCCAGGTCGGCAAGTTCCTCGACTTCGACGCGGAGTCCAACCCGGCCCGCCTGGTCAGCAACCTCGACTGGACCGGTGAGCTCAGCGCCATCGACTTCCTGCGCGACATCGGCAAGCACTTCCCGGTCAACCGCATGCTCGCCAGGGAGTCGGTCTCGGCCAGGCTCGCGGGGGAGGGGCTCAGCTACACCGAGTTCAGCTACCAGATCCTGCAGTCCAACGACTACCTGGAGCTGTTCCGCCGCTACAACTGCACCCTGCAGATCGGCGGCAGCGACCAGTGGGGCAACATCACGGCGGGCGCCGACCTGATCCGCCGCATCGAGGGCGGCCACGTGCACGTCCTGACCCAGCCGCTGATCACCAAGGCCGACGGCACCAAGTTCGGCAAGACGGCGGGCGGCGCGCTCTGGCTCGATCCCGAGATGACCTCCCCGTACGCCTTCTACCAGTACTTCCTCAACTCCGACGACCGGGACGTGATCCACTACCTGAAGGTGTTCACGTTCCGCAGCCGCGAGGAGATCGAAGAGCTGGAGAAGGCGGTCGCCGAGCGTCCCTTCGCCCGCGAGGCCCAGCGCACGCTGGCCGAAGACCTCACCGAGCTGCTCCACGGCCGCGCCGAGCTGGAAGCGGTCATGGCCGCGTCGAAGGCGCTGTTCGGACAGGGGTCGCTGGAGGACCTGCCCGCCGCCACGCTGGAGGCCGCCCTGGCGGAGGTCCCCAAGGCCACCGTCGCCGAGCTCGGGGCTTCCTTCGTCGACCTGCTGGCCGACAGCGGGCTGGTCGAGTCGAAGTCGGCGGCCAGGCGCGCGGTCAAGGAGGGCGGCGCCTACCTGAACAACGTCAAGATCACCGACGAGGCGTACGTGCCCGAGGCGTCCGACCTGCTGGCGGGCCGTTTCATGGTCCTGCGCCGCGGCAAGAAGTCGATCGGCGGCGTCGAGGTCGCCTGATCACGACCGGCGAGGCGGGCCCTACGGGGCCCGCCTTCCGTATGGCCGGGGTCCTGCGGGTCCGCCTTCCGTATGGCCGGGCGGGTCTTGCGGGGCCCGCCTTTCGTACGGCCGGGCGGGTCTTGCGGCCTACTCTGTTGTATGGCGAGGCGAGCTCTTGCGGGGCCAGTTGCGGCATGGCAAGGCGGGCCCTGAGAGGCCCACTGTCCATGGCGAGGTGGCCCCCCGGGAGGCCCGTCTATCTTACTTCCGCGCTGACGTTCGCGCTGACGTCCGCGTGGGCGTCCGTGCTGGTTTCCGTTCTGGCTTCCGTTCGAACAGGGCCACCGTCAGCCCCGGCAGATCCGCCGAGTGCTTGACCGACACGGGCTCGAACCCCGCCTGCCTCACCTGCGCCACCCGCGGCACGGAGTCGCCCTGCAACCCCGCCTGCTTGGTACCCCGCCACACCACCCAGACCCGGTCGCGCCCCTTCAACGCCGCCGCGACCTCCGACCTTTCGGGGTAGCCGAACCCGTCGGCGTCCGGCACGTCCCCTGTCTTCAGTACGTCGTCCGGCATCGCCGCGTCCGCGTAGTAGTCGAACCCGGCCCGGAGTTGGCTCTGCCCGTACACGATCGCGTCCTCCGGCTCCGCCTTGACCACTCGCAACGCCCACGGGATGTTCTCGAACCGCCCGTTCTCCTCGCGTACCGTCACATGCTCGGAAGCCGCGAGCAGACCCCCCACCAGCACGAGGGCCACCCCCGCCGGCACCGGGAACCGCGGCACCCCCGCCACGGCCACCCCCGCCAGCAGCGCGAGCGCCGGCGCCGTCACGAACAGGTACCGGTCCACGTACGCCGGCGTCACCAGCTGCGAGACCGCGAGCAGCAGCAGCGGCGGCAACACCAGCCACCCCACCCCCGCAACAGCCCACCGACCACCTTCCCCGGCCCCCGGATCAAGCCCCGCGAAACCGTCACCTTCCCCCCGCACCCGCTCAGCCCCCGCGGAACCGTCATCCAGCCCCCGCACCCGGTCAGGCCCGGCGGAACCGTCACCACGCCCCCACACCTGCTCGGCCCCCGCGGAACCGTCACCCAGCCCCCACACCTGGTCAGGCCCCGCGGAACCGTCACCCTGCCCCCAAGCCTGACGAGCCCCCGCCGACCGGCTCCCGTCGTCGCGCACCCGATCACGGCCCGCCGTCGACTTCCAGAGCACCACCGCACCGGCCAGCGCGACCGCGAACAGCAGCACCCCGGCCCCGGTCGAGCCCGCCGCCATCTTCGGGAACTTGAGCCACACCTCCGGCCCCCGCTGCGGGATCCAGCTGATCGCGTGCCGCTCCCCGAACCCGACCAGTCCCAGCACGACCGCGGGCAGACCTCCGATCCCCAGCGCCACCGCCATCCGCACCAGCACCCCACGCCGCACCAGGGCGAGGTGCGCGGGCAGCGCCAGCACCGCGAACAGGTGTGTGCAGCACACCAGCGCCACCGCCACCCCGTACGCCACCCACCGCCGCCCGCTCGGCCGTTCCACCGCCCGGTGCAGCGCCCAGAACGAGAACACCACCGCGGCCGCCGCGAACGCGTAGGACCTGGCGAAAGCCCCGTAATAGGAGACGGACGGCAGGATCGCGAACAGCGCCGCCCCGATCACGCCCGCCCGCACACTGTGCAGCCGCCTTCCGAGGTCGGCGAGGAACCAGGCCGCCACCCCGATCGCCACCGCCGACGGCAGCCGCAACCACAGCTCAGCCGTGCCGGCCTTAATCCAGAAGTGCATGAACAGGTAGTACGGCAGGAAGTGCCCGTCGATGTTCCGGGCCAACTCCCACAACCCCGCCAGTGACCGGGAAGCCGCGCTGATGGTGGCCAGTTCGTCACCGTTCAGGGTGGCCGCCCCCGTCCCCGAGAACGCCACCGCCCCCGCGACCAAAGCCATCCACCAAGGGGCAGAGGAACGCAGACGGGTCACAGGTCGAACCGAGGGGGCAATTGTGGCGGCAGTGGTCACCGGGGCAGAATACGCGCCCCTCCGAACCCCCGCCCTGCACTCTGAACCCGACAACCGTCCGAGCGACCTGCCCTCACCACAGCCTCCACACGCCAGTCACTGCCTTCGTCGCGAACGCGCTGGAGCACCGGCCATACAACACAACCCCGCACCTCAGAGCAGCAAGTACTGCAGTCTCTCCCGCTCCCCGCCCCGCAGAGCCCGAACGAACCACGCCACTCCACTGCCTCTGCACTGCCTCCGTCACATCGGGCCGACCTCACCCCCTACCGCCCTTCTCCAACCCCCTTCGAACCGCTGATCACTCCCTCCCACCACCAATCGCCCCCACCCCGCAACCAGCCCTCGCCGACGATGGCTCGCGCAGCACGCGTGACAAGCACGGTCATCCCGCGTTCCGCCATGCTCCCGTCCGTCGATTTGACGTGTCGCGGATCGCGACCTAATCTTTCACTTCGTCCCGGGAGCGAGCCGGACGCCGATCAGGCGGACGGGCCCCAGGACAAGCCCCTTGAGATGACAAGCCACCTCGGTCGAGGCGCTTCAACGCGCTTTGGCATGGGTTGTCCTCTGGCGCCCGAAGCACGCCGAATAATCGGTTGATTCGACAAGTGCCGGATGACACGGTAAGTTACGAGGGTTGCCTCGGAAGCGGGGCATCCAATCCTAGACAGGTTTGGCCCGGTTTGTTCAAGTCTCCGGATTTGACACGAAATCGGCGGGCCTGCTAAGATTAAGAAGACGGAATGAACGCCTCCGAGCGGGGATCCGGGAACGGGTTCTGGTGAGGAAGTACGCGTCCGTTTCTTGAGAACTCAACAGTGTGTTAAAAGCCAGTGCATGAAACACATGCATAACCCCGTCCAAATCTTCGGATGGACGGATTCCTTTTTGGTTGGGTTCAACCACTTTTCCAAGCATTGTTTGGAGAGTTTGATCCT